>JACNKX010000200.1 GCA_014381825.1 Planctomycetota bacterium | reverse complement strand
ACTACGCGATCGCGGTCTCCGCCGACGGCAAAGAATGGACCGAGGTTCACCGCGGAGCGGGAACGCCGAACGGGAAATACGAGCACACCTTCGCCCCCACTTCAGTCCGGTACGTGCGCGCTCTCAGCTACAAACCCGACGGCCCCGGCCAGGAGGGAGGGCAAATGTGCGTGGCCGAGTTGGAAGTATACGAGAAGTGAGGGACTGTTCGCCTTGCTCGTGGTGCGGATCAGACGGCCCGCGACAGCCCTACGCCCCATCGACAGAGACGCCCTTATGACGCATATGAATCTCCCACCTTCCCGGCGTGATTTCCTGAAAGCATCCGCATTGGGCGTCGCGGGCGCAGGCGTAGGAGCGACTGCGATCTCGTCACGGCGCGCTGCGGCGGATATGGGGGCGAAGAGTGCCCGGCAGAAGGCCGCGCATCGTCAGCGGCGGGTGATCTACAGCGACGACGGCGCTACGCTGCGATACGGCGAGCCTACGCTGAAGAGCTACCTCTCCCGACGTTTGGATCACGTGGTGGACACCCACGTCGACACGGTCTACTTCAACACGACCATGTGGGACGATCGCTACAGCCATTACCCTGACCCAAAGGTCGGCGAATTCCTCCTGGAGTCAGCGACCACAAGGGACGGAGAATGGTTCCATTTCGCCAACCGCTATCGGATGCTGACTGAAAAAGAAGGTAAGGACGTCCTGCAGCTCAGCCTTGAGTTCTGCGAAAGCCACAACCTTGAGTTCTTCTGGACGCTTCGTATGAACGACGTCCACGACATTTTTGAGGTCCGCAACCGGTGCAGGTTCAAGCAGGACAATCCACACGTCGTGCTGGGTCGACCTGGGGCGATTCATTATCCCCACACCGACCACCGCCACTACTGGAGCGTATTGGACTTTGCGCAGGAGGCGGTGCGGAATCGACGGCTCGGCGTGATCAAGGATGTTCTTGCCCGATATGACGTTGACGGCATCGATCTGGATTTCATGCGGCACCCGCTGTTCTTCGACAGCGTGCGTCATGGCAAGCCCGCTTCAGGCGCCGAGTTGGACATCATGACCGGGCTGGTCCGCAAGGTTCGACAGCAGGTGCTCGCCGCGTCGGACAGGCGGGGTCGGCCCCTGCTGCTTTCGGTCCGTACTCCGGTCACGGTTGAATTGTGCAACCATGTTGGCTTGGACATCGAGACGTGGCTGGCAGAGGGCCTCATCGACGTGCTGGTGGTCGGATGCGGATACATGCCGCTGACGATGCCGGCGAAGGCGCTGATCGATCTGAGCCACAAGCACAACGTTCCGGCCTATCCCTGCATCAGCCACTCGGGCCTTAAACCGCCGCACGCGATCCCCGAGGCGTGGCGCGCGTCGGCGTCTAATCTTTTCGCCGACGGCGCCGATGGCGTTTTGACATTCAACCTTGAGTACAGCGTTGACCGTGGGCGGTTCAAATTCCACGACATCCTGAAGACGATTGGCGAACCACCGGTCATGGCTGATCTGGACAAGATGTACGGCGTCGACTGGACAGTCGCGGGTGGCTATATGCATCACGCTGTACCGAACAACGGGACTTTGCCTTGCACGTTGAAGCTGAACAAGGAAGCCGGTCTGACGTCGCTGCCCGTCAGCGATGACGTCGCCGCCGCCGAACGGGCGGGGAAGCTTAAGGCGATCGAGCTCCGTGTGGAAACCGAAGGTCTGGGCGCCGGCGACAAAGTCGATCTGTTCCTGAACGGACAGAAGCTCCAAGACGTCCAGCGGGAAGGTCGATTACTGACGTGCAATCCACCGGTTGCCGCAATCAAACGTGGTCGGAACAAACTCGGCGTGACGATGACCGCACGCACCGATGATGCTGCCAGTGCGCCGCAGCTGACGGACATACAACTTTGGGTCCGTTACAAGAGTTGAGAGACCTGAAGCCCGGAGGCAATGCAGCAATGCCCTCATGCCGGGCGCCCCAAACGGATCCACCGAAGTCGCCGACCGTGCGGAATTTGAAGTTGAGATCACTCCGGCGACTCGGTGATCCTCGCCGTTCGACGAAGGAGAGGAGAACCAAGAAAGTGATGAAACTGAGAAAGAGCCGAAATGGACTTCCCGCAATCTGCATGATTGCGGTGCTCAATCTGTCAATGACGAATGTCGTTGGGGCAGATAAGAAACAGGTCCGAACGGAAGCTGATACAGCCTTTCATGTCCCTTCGGGGCAACGGCAATTGTTCCTGGATGACCACGGCATCGAGAAGATCGAGAATCTGAGGCGGACGATGCACCGGCCGGACAAGAAAGGCGCGGTCATCCGGCCCGATCCGCAGATGGGGGAGGATTTCATCCAAACTCGTACGGCTCCGGTCTGGGATTCCGAGAAGAGAGTCTTCAAGTTCTGGACCCTTTACGGCCCGGGAGATCTCCCCGGCGTCAGCGGCTACTACGAGAGCAAAGACGGGCTGCACTGGTACAAACCCATCGTCGGCCAGATCGAATACCGGGGCTCACGAGAGAACAACTACATAGCCGTGCAGACCGCCAGGGGCCGGCGCGGAATAACCATGGTGGTCTACGATGCAGCCGCCCCTGACCCTGCCCAGCGGTTCAAGAGCTTCCTGCCCAACGTCGGTTTCGCCGTCTCGCCCGACGGGATCCGCTGGAAGATGCTGGACGTGCCGCCCGTGTCCAGCGCGGACAATTTCAGCTTCTCCTTTGACGAGAAATCACATACGTACTTTGCCGCCGTCAAGAGAGGCGGACCGCACGGCCGATCCGTGGGGCTGGCCACCAGCACGGACTTCACGAACTGGACGGATCACGGACTGGTATTCCATGCCGATGAGCTTGACCAGAAGGTCGGCCTGGAGAACATCAAAGCGCGTTACGCCGACCCCACACTGCACCATCCCTGCTACAACATCCCGGCCACGTACAACGTGGACGTCTACATGAAGTCTATCTTCGTCTATGAGGGGCTCTACATTGGAATGCCGGCCATGTATCACCAGACTGGGAAGGTGCCTGGCAACTGGGGGGGATTTGACGACTTGCCCATATCACCGCACATGCTGAAGTTGTATCGGAGGGACGGGGACTGGGCCGGCTTCCACGACGTCCAATTGACCTGCAGCCGCGACCTGAAGAACTGGAAGCGCCTGGGCGACCGCAAGCCGTTCATCGGCTCTTCGCGGCTCGGCAGCGGCGCCTACGACACAGCAAATATCAAGGCCCCATCCCGCCCGGTCGTACGAGGCGACGAACTGTGGCTCTACTACACGGCCGGAAGGTACTACGGTGTCGTCCTGGACCGCCCCTCGCACCGTCTGGCGGGCGCGATTTGCCTGGCCGTGTTGCGGCGTGACGGGTTCATCTCCCTGGATGCGGGTGAGCAGGAAGGCACGGTCTTAACCAGGTCGTTCAAGATCCCGGGCAAGAGACTTTTCGTTAACGTCGATGCCTCCGAGGGCGAGCTTCACGCCGAGGTGTTGGACATGAAGGGCAAGGTGTTGGCAAGGTCCGATTCCATGAAAGGCGATCTTGCGCGCGCCGAGGTGAAGTGGCGGCAGGACAGGATCGCGGCCTTCGAGGGAGAAGTGGTCAGCATCCGATTCACACTCCGCAATGCGGAATTCTACTCTTACTGGTTTGACGAAGATTAACAGTTGAGGGACGGCAAGTTCTACGATCTGGTCTTAAGGCAAAAGCTCTACTTATACCGCCGAACATCCGAGATGCGGATCTCGCCGATCTGGCCGAAGAAGTTGCCTGAGCCCAGATAGTTGAACCCGCCGCCGTACTTCGTGTATTTCCAGAGCCGCGTGAATATCGAAAACTGCCAGCGATGCTCATGATCGTTGACCAGCTTCTTACCGTCCGGATTGGTCATCTTCCAGATCAGCTTCCCGTCGAGGAATAATTCATGCGTGTCGATAGCATCGCCATACTGCCAGGCGATATGGTGCCACTCGATATCGTCGAACCCAAGCTCCGCAGGATCGCCAACGATTCCTTCCGGGCGGTTCCACGGGTCGAGATCCAACCACGTATGATCGGCGCTACGGAACACGGCTCCAGGAACCATCTTCCCGTTCGGAGACTTCTTTTCGGTAACATAAAGCTCCCAGATCCCGTTCGCGCCGCCTGAATAGTTCCCGCAGACATGACCTCGCTCAAAACGATCTGGACCGCCTTTTCCGGGATCGGTCAGCTTGGGATGACCAAACGCATAATTGTCGCCGCCGCGACGCACCCAGGCCTCTACCGTCCAGGACTCTTGACAAGTCTTCAGGTCAAGAACAGGTGAGGACTTGAAGTTGGCTGCCGCATCTGGATAGGCGCCCCAGTCAGGGCCGACCTGAGCGTAGGCATGTTCACCGTGGCCGGGCTCTTGCGGGAATCGTCCTTCGCGACCGGGCCAGTGATAACGACGATCTCCGCCAAAGTTCGTATAGGTCAACGTCAAGGCCTTGTCGTCATGAACCCGCTCAGGGAAATAACGTCCGCTCTCGCCCTGCCAGTCGTAAAGAGCAACCGTGTGTTCATCTTTCGGCATGAGGCGAAGCTCTTCAGGGAGAACTCGTAGAGTGAGCTCCTGCTGAAGTTTTGCACCAAGCTTGTCCGTAACTTCGACTGTGAACTTTGAGTCTCCGGTGTAAACCGCCGCACCGGAAATAAGACCGGTGTTCGGATCCAGTTTCACACCGCGCGGAAGCTCGCCGTCGGTCAACTCCCAATGAAGCGGCTGAACCAGATTCTTCGTCTCAAGCGGAGCGTAGTACTGCGTCCATTGATACGAAGGGGCAATACTCTCGGTAAGAATCCGGCCGGGAACAACCGACAGCCTGAACCCATGGGAATCGGTATTGCCTTGCTCATCCGTTGCGGTCACCGTCAGCGAGCCGGGGTCCTCGTTCACCTCTGTCGGAGTCCCTTTGATCGTCCCGTCGGGCGTAAAGGTCAGGCCCCTGGGAAGATTCTCGGGATTGCCGAGCGACCAGGTCACCTTACCCTTCGATCCGCCCGCGGGTACATCCACGCCAAAGGCGTGCTCAAACGGAAGATTCACCCCCAGCGGAGGGATCACATCATGGATCACACTCAGCCGATCGGTGACCGGATAACGCATCACACTCGAGATACGGAACTCATCGATCTCGCCTTCCAGGTTGCCGGTCTCGTTAAAGTGAGTAACCGGATCCTGCGAGTGAGGATGACCTCCGAATCGAAGAGGAACGTCGCAACGGGGAGCGTCGTTGATAACTCCCAGATTCGCGGGATGTATTTTATCGGGAAACGTTCGCTGATAGTACACCTTTCCATCGACGATAATAAAGTGCATCTGGTCGCGGTAACGGAACTGCCAGGCGATATGATGCCATTTGTTATCTCGAATCGTCCCTGCTTCGCGATCTACGATCGCGTGAGGATGGTAGGGGCCGCAAGCTGAATCGTTTAGCGGATCACGACCGCGATGATAGCCCATGAATCGAGCTGCGGGGAGAACACCGTACTTGATCGTTACGGGATTCGTATTGCCCGTGCCCAAATCAAATCGAGACGGATAGAGACAGAGATTCCAGCCTTGACGATAGCCATGTTCCAGGAAGAAGCCTTCTTCATCCGTGGCTGCCAGTGCAGCGTAGGTGTGAGGAGTCGATTCTTTTCGGCCAGTAAACGGAAGAATTCTGTTTTTCCCTCCGGGCCCCGTATAGGCAGCCCACACTTCGACGGTCCATTCTTTGTCACAGTTGCGTAATTGAACCCGGTCGTCATCGACCGGGCCAACGAGGATAGCACTGTCACTTCGGTCAAAACGAGCAGTGTTTCCAAACCCTTCTCGCTCGCCCCAGAGGGCTGCGCCCATTGCTCGGAGTGTAAGCTTTGGGTCACCGCAGGCAGAGTGCGCTTCGTTGCCCTCTCCTTCGTCAAAGTGGTAAAGCACTTCGGTAAACTCATCCAGCTCGAACGGCGCGGAGGTGTCGGAGCCATTGCCGGTCTGGGCAAAGGCGCTGGTCGCAAGTGCAACAACAATCGCAAGTGCAACGGGTGTAGTATTTAATTGCATGGTTGTCTCATTCGTTGTCACTGGTATTTCTCTTTGGCTGGCTGAACCGCATCGCGTAGAGGTCAGCGT
>JACNKX010000199.1 GCA_014381825.1 Planctomycetota bacterium | reverse complement strand
CACTACTCACTATACAACCCCGTTCTGCGCCCAGCGCATGGGGTCCACTTCAGATAGTCCCACTCTGTCCAACGCATCGTAGATTTTTTCCGCCTTAGCTTTGTCGTCGGAATCGTAACTGATGAAGACGTCATACTTCAGCTCTCCAACATTTGACTTCCATTCCTTGTCTATCATCCTCTCCACTTTGATCGCGGTTAACGGATCGACGGAAGCCTTCGTTTTCCAGTCCTGTCCTTGCGCGCCTTGAAATCGATTGCTTTCAAGCTGTGTCTTTAGGTCAGTTGCCTTAGACTTGACATCGCTATTGGACACTATCTTGTCATCACTCTGCGCCTCAGCCAAGATTCGAATGCCTCCTCGTTCAAACCGAGTGTCGCTCTCACTGGTATGCGTTGCCATCGTCCAGAGGTTGTACTCGGGGTTCAATTTCTGACAGAGATGCGCCAAATATCCCCTGGTTGAATCAGGAACGCCCGATTTTTGATATGACGCTCTAACACTAAAGAACTTTTTCACTCTTGAATTCGGGATTACGATGACTCGAAGGTTGACATCCGCCGTGTCCATTTCTGCAAACACGCACGACCTCATTTCTCCATTCGACAATGTTGATTCGCCTTTCGCGACCTTGTGCTGCACGATTTCGCGAAAATGGGAGTCGGTACTTTGCAGTCGTCCGTGCGGCTGGCAATTCAGTTGGAAGCGATGTTCCCTTCGACGCTTCGCCTGGGCGTGGAAATACGCGAGTGAATTCAACAGCCACACTCGCACAGGATCTCTCAGCCTCTTGTTTGACTCGTCTTTGAAAAGTACATCCGTTAGATCCTTTTCGAGAGTGTGGTCAATTTTCTTCTCCCAACTCTCCATCGGCGTGTACAGACTTTCTTTGCTATTGAACACGTGCTTTGTCTTTGCAGGGAGTTCTACGGCGACAATTAAGTTCCACGTACAGTAGCGATGACTCGACCGCGTCGATTCGCCATGTAGAATCGAAACACCCATCTGGGTTAGACATTCCGAGATAGCGGCAAGTGCCCCGGGCTGATGTTTTAGACGAACGCGAACTCGCAAGGCACGCGACCAAAAGCGATACGGTATCGGGGTAAGCATGAAATCGTGCCGGATGTTGGTTTTCGGGTATCCCGCGCGATTCGGTAACGGGTAATAGTATCCGTGAAGCACACTCCCCACTGTTATCGACAACGGGCGGAGGGTGTCGAACGGGAGACGAAGGTACGGTGGCCTGGTTTCCATATCTCCATAGTTCAACAGTCCTAGATTCCCATGGTTCATAGTTGCGCCCTATCGCTCAGTGAGGTTGGTAGCGGGATTAGGCAGGATGAAGAGTGCCGCAACGCCACCATATCCGCCGCTTCGAGCCAAAGCAAGAAAAAACGTTGGTGAGCGCCCGAGGTGAAAGAGTTGTTAAAAACGCATTCGGTCGAGAACACGCATCCCGCACTCTCAGGTCGCAGTAGCGGCGACTTGGTGCGCGTGAATCAAGTTGGAAATCAGGGCTTCCGTTCGCGAGCTGGTAACGCTTGCAGCTTCGCCGACCAGCGACGAAGTTTGCGGGCGACGCGTTCGCGTTCGCGGTAGTCGGCGCCGAGCGCCGAGTGCGTCGGCATCATGCCCACAAGCCACTGAGTGATCCCTGCCAGACCCTTGCCGCCGGGGTAGCGATTGTCGCGTTGTTTGGTCATTGTCGCCGTGCCCTGCAGTATCGCCGAAACCGCCGGTGCCGGATGCCTCGGCGTTTGATTATTCGTGTGCGGTCAGCTACGGTGACAACATCACAGTAAATCTCAAAGGGCGCAGATCGGCGGCAGGTCCGAGAAGGGTGAGGCTATGACAATTTTTCAGGCTATCGGCATATCAGTCACGTCCAGCTTCATCGTACTCGCACTCATTGGTGTGACGCGCATGCTTTGGTGGCGCGGGGTCGAGAAATTCTATCTAAAACTCACTTGCCTCCACACACCAGACGTTTCTGGTCGGTGGCACGCGCACTACGAAGATCCAAGTGGTCACGCTTGCAGTGAAACCATCGATATTAAGCAATTCGGTTATCGAATCGAAGGTCAACAGGAGTACCAAATCGCATACACTTCGACGCCTGAGCCGAAGAGCAAGAATTTCGAATTCTCCGGCATCTTGCGTAACGATCTCTTGACAGCTTTACTACTGGAATGTTGCCCGTAGTCAGAAAGGGTCGGGAGCATTTACGCTTCAGATTTTGCGTGAGGGGCAACTGATGAAGGGTAAGTACGCTTGGTTCGACGTTGAGATGAACGAAGTGGACGCGGGCGAACTCGAATGGACGCGAGATTCGCAACCTGCAACAGTCAGGTCTGCGACCAATGGGGCTCTGGAGACGGTGAAAAAGTAGCAAGCCGCACTCGACGCTGCAGAGATCGAGAGCATCATGACACTACGGAGTAGGGGAGCATCGCATGCATCATGAGGAAGTGTGCGCGATCTTGCGTAGCGCTGGAGGTGTCGCCAGTTGGAACAGCCGGAGAGTGGATAAGAAGGAGAACCCCAGCGTCGAGAAAGCCGACCTAGCGGGTGCCAACCTCGTTGGTATCGATTTCAGCGATACCAACCTCGCAGATGCCGACCTCAGGCATGCCAACCTCAAGAGTGCCAACCTCAGCGGTGCTGACCTCACTGGTGCCAAGCTCGAAAGTGTTGACCTCACCAATGCGGACCTTACCAATGCGAGACTAAAATCCGCGACAATGGTGGGCGCAAAGCTCTTCGAGGCAACGCTCACAAACGCTAGGCTTTCTCACGCGAATTTGGAGGGAGCCAGCCTCGTGGCTGCTAACCTCAGGGACGCAGCCCTAGACAATGCAAAACTCTCAAATGCCCGTCTCGGCAGCGCCGATCTGAGGGGTGCTAATCTTCTGGACGCCCAACTTATATCCGCGGACCTTAGAAACGCGTCAGTCGATTCCGCAACGATAGTGGGAGAGTCAACTGATTTCAGAGGCTGCAAGATTGACCGGTACACAATGGAATATCTGCGTGGCGATTTGAAGCCTGCGCAGCTGATGGATTTACAAGTGACCGACGACATTGCCGTGTTGCGATCACAGTACAGCGGCGTGTGGATGTGGATTCATTTGCTTTCTCTGGCGGCCTTCTGTTCGCCCTACGTGTGGTTCTTCATTCAACAGTGGTCGCTCGCGGCATTTCAGCGAACGGCGCACGTCGATGCGTCTACGATTCCAATGTGGGAAGCGGTGTTGCGATATATCGTAAATGGAGGCAGTGGGTGGCGTGATGGCTGGAATGTGGATGTCTGGTCGTTCGGTTGCTTCTGTCTCGTCTTCGCATATAACGCCGTTCGTGGTGCGTTGCTGTGGAAGACTAAACGTCTCGAAACGCAACAGGACGTTAGCGGACTTCCCGTAAAATTCTCACTTCACGATTCGGTTCTCTTTTGGCTGACGCTTTACCAAATCACCGTCTACGGGTATTGGATCATGTTAGCGCTCGTGCTGTTTAACACGTTTCACTTCCTAACGATGCGAATTCCGATTGCATTGCCCGGCTGAAGAGACCGGTGACGCGAGGGTGCGTGACAACGCCAGGCTCTCGGGCTTGCTTTCTGCTGCCGCTATCCTGGATTACTCTTCCTCTTCTTCATCTGGCTCCTCCACCTTCTCTTTGCCCGCCGCGTTTTGACCAAGAACGTAACCGATCAAGGTTCCAAGCAATCCGAACATCGGAGCCATCTGGTCACGGTCATAGCCAGCGGTGACTAAGAATAGTCCGGCAAAAATTACCAGGGGAACGGTCATTGCTTTGAATGAGGCATCATCCCACTCATCGTGGCGTTCGTAGATCACATAGAACACAAACCCGAGAATGCACACGCCGAACACAAGAACAAAGGCTGAGAGTATGTACTCAACACCTGAACCGTTCGTCGGCGAGTCGCCTTTCGAAGATTTCGTGGGAATTTGGAGAGGCAGGTAATCGATCATCTCAAGATCAGATTGCGGTTGCGAAGGTTCTCCCGGTACGGGCGGTACGAGCGGTGGTGCCCCAACTGCAAACGGGCAGACTAAAACAGACGTTAGGCTTAATACGCAAAGTGTCATTCTCATATTCATGGTGAGGGCCTCAGTCGACTGATTGAAATTGCCCATTCTTCAAATAGAACACAAAACCATCATTCCCGCCGCCCTGATCACCGCCAAGTACGACGTTACGCACTCCCTTTGCGCTATATGACTGCACCAGCCCGTGCCCAACTGAATCAATGGAAAGTGAAGCAGCAAGCCGCCCATTTCGCACGACGGCTACCGTTGGGTCGACTCCCGCGACGAACCTTATGGTTTCGTTTTGCTTCTTGTCAAACAATGAACAGTAACCATGCCCATCAGAGGTGCTGCCGATCCGAGCGGCGACTGTGTTGTTGCTATTGAGTACGTTGAACTCACGGCTGGCGATACTCGCTGCCACATTTTGCAAGGGAACAATGTGGGCCAATGTTTCTGGCTTTGTAGGATTGAGAATTTCGACTTTTTTGCTTTGAGCCGAGCAAACAATCAACAGCGCCGCAACAACGCTCGTCGTCACCAGAATACGACGAAGTCGGGCGTTTTGGCATTCTAATCGGACTACGCGTTCAAGAATGTCATCAGAGCGAGCGTTCATATCTAATTCTCCTGCCGCTTAAACGAATGTTACATGCCAGTTGCCGAGGATTACCGCCAGCCCATGCGTCCGCAAACATTTCCGGTCATTTCAGCAACGGGCAACTGGTTGCGCAGGAACCGGTTTCCGAAAAGTTTGTAACAAAAGTCGGCTTGTCCGATCCGCCGGTGCGTGCGTACCTTTCTTTGAAGACGAGAAGGTCAATTCGAACCGGGGCACGACGATGTGGCAACTCTAGCGGACCTTCAGACTCGGTTGACGAGCGTCAACGATCTGATCACGTCGATTGAGAACGCGCAGACGCAGGAATTCTGGGACGGCGGCTACAGGCACCGCGCGCCCGAGCTGCCATCGCTGTACGCCGAGCGCCGTCAGCTACCGTCGCCAACGCGTTCGAGCTTTCTCTGGCCCACTTCTTTGCCTGGCGCTTGATCGCGTCGTCGTTGGGCTTGATGTAGCGTGTCTCGGCCAGATAGGGCGCGAACTTCGAGTCGACGATCAGCAACTCAAGGGACTGTTTGACTGGTTTCGGCGATTTGATACTGATCGTTAAGTAATGGGCCTCTTTCCGAAACTCCTCGTTGAACGCCACCTTTTTCATCCTTCCCAAACTTGTTTGGGGAGGGTCAGCCCGCGTTCGCGTGGCTGGGGAGGGGCGATTGGCGGGGACCAAGTGTGTGCAACAGTGAAGCGTGCCGCTCGCTATCAACGCGCACAAACGCTCCTTGCATGGGGCGAGGCGGAGCAAGAACTTGGTAGGCCCGATGCTGACTAGCAAGTTGCGTTTGGCCGCGCAGAAATCGCATCGATTGATCGCTTCGAGAGTTAGCGGATCTCGGGGAGGTCGCCGGTAGCCAGACGTCCGATTGGCGGCTAGGAGCTTGGCGACGCGAGAGAAAGAAATGGGAAGGTCGGAACAGGGCGATATGTCTGAAATTCGCAGCTCGCTGAACTGGCCCCCAGTTTGGCCGCAAGGGAAGCAACGCCCCGCTTGTTCAGTAAGTCTCCAGATCAAACCGTCCTGTTCACGACCCGCTCGACACCCATTTCGACCGCTACGTCCGGCAGTGGAGTAACGGTCTTAACATCCCGTGTGAAAGGCAGACCTCCTATCTCCCCTCCACACCCTATTTATCGTACGACGATCGCATGGGTATTACCCAGAACGCCAACTGAATCAATATTTCCTGCCCTTGATGCCCAGATTGAAACGAGTGTGCGGATTAGAGCGGTTACATGATCACGATCATTGAGAATCTCACTACTTGAGAATCTTGCTACCACAGCGCGGATATGCCGCGACCATCATCGTCTACGCACCGCATCTCAAATCCCTTGCGTTGGATTTTACAGTGCATGGACCCACTGGATTCGAATTCGGGGGCCGCCTTCCGGATGAATGTTTTAGGAACTCGGCTCGCAAGTCGTTTGCTCAAGGAGTTGATCGCTGTCCAGCACGACAACCCTGGTGAG
>JACNKX010000037.1 GCA_014381825.1 Planctomycetota bacterium | reverse complement strand
AGTCGCTTCGTGCCGCGATGCGCGATATTCCGTATGTGGCCAAGATCGGGCACGTTCCGAACATCGACGCCGCCAACGACTTGCTCGATGCGCTCGGTTCGAGCATTAACGCACTTGCGATGACAAATAGTGTTGCTACGCACGTGCGAGACGGCGATTCGTTGGTCTTTGATGGACAAAGGCGAGGCATCTGTGGCGAAGCCATTCGTGACGCGTCGATCGAGCAGACCCAGTTGTTCTCGGACCTAATTCGCGACCGACGGCTCAACATTCAAGTCATTGGTGTTGGTGGTATTAAGCGTGCGAACGATGTGCGCGACTATCTTGCCGCCGGTGCCAAGGCGTGTCATGTCGCAACGGCGGCGATGGTCGACCCTGGCATCGGGATCCGCATTCGGCAGGAATTCGCCGAACTGCCCAAAAACTCTGGCTAATCGGCACGATCAACCGTTCGTCGGCACTTCTTCGCTCACCAAATTGCTTGCGACCCGATGATGGTCGGGATACGATGGAGTCTTCTCCTCGTGCTCGCCCCATTACTTTCCGGATCGAAGGAAATCGCCAATGTCGACGAAAACTCAGATCATCGAAGAGCAAGCTGTCTGCAAGCCAATCGAAGCAAAGCCATTGCAAGAAATCGTTAACATGGTTCGCCGCGACAGCCAAGTCGAACCACAGGTTTATCTTGAAGAAACCAAAGTCCCACACGGTGGCGAATAGCAGTGGCAGAGGTCTTTCAGCGGCTTCTCGGCCTGGAAACCGAGTACGCAATCCGCTCCTCTTCCGACTTAGCGACTTCTCGTCGATCAAAATTCCGTCTGTATGAGTCACTTGTGTCCGCGTTGCATCGACGCGTGCCAACAGTGCCAGCAAAGCACTTCAAGGAAGGCGTGTTTACAGCCAACGGTGGTGCCGTTTGGTTCGAGGCGGAACGACCAGCGGCTGGTGGTGGCTTAATCGAAGGCGCGACGCCCGAGTGTCGCAGTCCGCGCGAAGCTGTCGCGTATCAGCGAGCCCAAGACCGGCTGCTTTCCGAATCCGCGTCCGATCGAGACTTTCAATTGATCAAGAACGATCGCGACGCGTGCGATAACGTCTACGGCGCGCAAGAAAACTACGAGGCGACGATCGCCGCGGGTGGTTGGCTGTTCCTGTGGCGAGCCGGTTTGGTTGGTCTGTTCCCGCTGGCGTTGGTCACGTGGCTTGGAATCGGAATTTGCGTTCTTGTGACGCTTTCGTATTTCCTGATCGCTGCCCTCGTTTACTTACCGTTGAAGCTAGCGACGGGAGGTGTCGAGTCGGTGGCGTTGCTTCTGTTTGGTCGCGATCTTGTCGATGGCCGAGAGACTTGCATTCACGTACCGGTCTGGCTTGAAACGTCGCTGCAACTTGCAACCCGAATTCTTACAGCACCGTTGGCTCTCGGCCTCTACGCTCTGCTGCGACTGACGACGTTTCGCAACGCTCGCAAGAGACTTGTGCCTTTCCTAATCAGCCGCCCCATCTTCGCTGGTGCCGGAATGATTGATGCCGACGGCAAATTTCATATCTCTGACAAGGCACCGGCGATCAACTGTATCGTCGGCTACGGCGGTATGGTCGGTGATCGCCCGATTTTTTCGATGGGACATTTCTTCAAAGCGGTTTACGCAGATTCATGGTTCGCCCCTCGCGAGTATTTTGAATTATTTGCCGAACGCCAACGTCTTCAGATCGGACTGGGTGATTCCAATATGTGCGAGACGGCGGAGTATCTGCGCGTCAGCACGACCCTGTTGGTGATCGATGCCATCGAAGCTGGGACGTTTCAAGTGCCACCATCGGTTCGACGTCCGATTCGTGCCCTGCACGAGATTTGCGGCGATGATTCGCTCACGCGTGAGTTCACGTTGCGAGACGGACAAGCGGTATCTGCCCTCCAACTTCAGCGATATTACCTAGCCGGTTGTCGAGCCTTTTTGAACCAACAGTCCGACGTCCCGGCGGAAGCCTGGGAAGTTATGCAACTCTGGAAGCAAACGCTCGATCACTTGGAGCACCTCGCAACCATCGGCGAGACTCCTGATGCGTTGGTCGGTTCGATTGATTGGGTCACGAAGAAGTACTTGCTCGATAAAGCGGGTGCAGATGCGAATTGGGCCGAACGGAAGAAGATCGATTTGCGTTACCACGAACTGTCCGAAGACGGCTACTTTGGCATGCTCCAATCAGCGGGACTCGCACCGCAGCTGATCGAAGAAGAAGCCATCGAACGCGCGACACGACTCGCTCCTCCAAATTCACCTGCGACAACGCGAGGGCACTACATCCGCGAGTTCGCACACGGCGAGGAACCGGTGGCAGCGAATTGGAAGAGTGTTATCATCGGACAGCGGTGGGGCGCAAAGAAGATTCGGCTCGCCAATTACGGACAGTCCCGCCGCCGCTCACGCAGCAGCGCAGCTGCTCGCCGTGCCCGTCGCGCGACTTATCGCGACCGCAACTGATCGCAGCGGCATCGCGAAGTCTCTCGTCTCGACAGAAGGTGGCACGCTATACTGCCGTCTTCTCACCGTGCCAACGGTGCTTCCAAGAGTTGCGAGCCCCCGACGAATACGTGGACAAGGTGACATCGTATGGTAACGGAAACTATCGTCGTACTATCTGCAGTTTTGCTGGTCGTCGTTGCGGTTGCGTGTTGGGCATTGAATGTGATTGGCTTGCCAGGGAACTGGCTTGTTGTTGCGATGGCCGCAGGCTATTCCTACTTCATGCCGGACGAACGGCGACTCGATATCAGCGTTTGGACCGTGCTGGGGTTATTCGCTCTGGCCGCGATCGGAGAAGGGATCGAGTTTCTGGCCGGTGCACTCGGGGCGTCGAAGGCAGGAGCAAGCAAGCGAGGGACTGCACTTGCCTTGGTCGGTTCGCTTGTCGGTGGATTCTTAGGGATCTTCGTTCCCGTGCCCGTTGTCGGCCAAATCGTTGGGCCGATTGTTTGTGCCGGTCTCGGCGCTTTGGCTGGAGCGGTAATCGGCGAACAGTGGAAAGGACGTGATCTCGACGAGAGCCTGAGTATCGGTCATGCCGCGTTCTGGGGACGATTGATCGGAACGCTCGGCAAGATACTCGTCGGTTGCGTAATGCTTGTGCTGCTCGTTGCCAGCTTGATCGCCCAGTGACGCCAAGATTCACTCGCCAATCAGCTTCACCAGCAGCCGCTTCCTTCTTCGCCCATCGAACTCGTAGTAGAAGATGTGCTCCCACGGCCCAAGATACAGCTTGCCGTCGGTGATCGCGACTACAACCTCACGTCCCATGATCTGTCGTTTATGGTGCGCGTCCGCATTATCTTCGCCAGTCCGATTGTGATGATAACGCTCGGGCGACGGATCGAACGGTGCCAACTCTTCCAACCATTTATCATAGTCGTGATGCAGTCCCGACTCATTGTCGTTAATGAACACGCTGGCGGTGATATGCATTGCATTCACAAGTGCCAAGCCGTGTGCGACGCCACTCTCCGCAACAAGTTCTTCGATCGTTTTGTGGATAGAAACGATGGCCCGACGTTCGGGAACTTCCATCCAGAGTTCTTTGGTCAATGTCTTCATCTGTTTCTCCGAAGTAAAATCCTCGTGATTCGATCAAATCATTACTACAAATGCCTCAGGCCGACGAAGCGAGTGTCACCCGACACTTTACTCTAGGCGGAAACGGAGGCGCAAACCAATGTCACCGAAGGAGGCGTTAGCTAAGCATTCGAGAGCATCGGTCAAACGGCGGGTGTTTGCTCGAAGTGCCACAGACGGATTCTGGCTCGACTCAAGCTTGCGAATTGGTCCAAGCTGGCCAGTAGCGAGGAGGCTGCTTGAGTTCCGTGATTCACTTTATGCCCCGATAACACCTAAACGGTTCTGCCAACCGCGAGCACGTCCCCGCCACTGCTCGGTTTTACTTGTCGGTTTGTTCGATCACTCCGCGATCCGTTTGTTCGTTGGAAGCAGCCTCTCTCTCGATACGGAGAACTTCGATTTCGCGAATCCAAACCTCATGTTTATTCACCGCCTGGAGGGAGATCGCACCACGCCGAGGACCGTTGGCGGGCACCCGCACTGCGGAGGTCTCGCTACCATTGACGCTCACTCGCAAATCCCTGTCATGGGCGACGAAAGTGAGAGTGAACCATTCATCGTCACTAACCAGTGGCGTCTTCACATCGGCCCATGAGTAGATCCCTCCGGTCATTGTTTTCTGCGATGGCAGGTTTGACATCTGTGCTTCGTATCCGCTGCGCCACCCTTCGCCAAAGGTGGTGCGAACATGCACCCCGGAGTTACTGCCTGTTTTTAGGTTCGCCTCGACTCGGACAGTGACATTACTGAAGTCGTTTACGCGCGACACGAGCCGAGTGTTCTTACCGGCTCCCACCAGCACGCCGTCTTCCACATGCCAATCACCTTCACCTTCAACCCGCCAACCAGTCAAATCCTTGCCGTTAAACAGCCTGACCCAGTCTCCGTCGAGCAGCCGTACGGCTTCGCGCCGTCCGCCCTTGGGCTTCGTGGCCGGTGAGAGCGTGGCCGGCTCGGAACTGGTCGGGGTCTTCGAGTCTGTTTGCGACCTACCGACAGCGATCCCGTCACCGTCAACCCAAATGGCTTTCTGAATCAGCCCATGATTGCCGTTTCCTGAGACGTCGTGGGCGATTTTACCCTTGCCTTCGTCAAAGTGATATAACGCCATCGTGTCATCATCCGGCATGAAACGAAGTGCGGGGGTGAAGTTTTCGCTGTACCTCGCGACGTTGGAAACTCGGACTTCGTCGATGACTCCAGAGAAGTTATTCACCGCATGATACAAGCGGGTCAAATTCGCTCCGATAGTGATCGGCGTTGAATCTTTAGGGTGACCCTGCAATTCCAGACTCTCATCTGGCAGCACGCCATCTACGAACAACTTCGCATGCGAGCCATCGAACACGCCCGCGATGTGAATTAGCCGACCTGTCTCAACTGGATCATTCGAACTCACCGCTTGGGAGTCAGGTTCATTGAGAAACACGAACATCCCTGCGCCACTACTATTGAAAGTAAGAGCGATACCGCCGCCATCAGGGTTTCCAATGACATCGCGAAAATCGGATAGTCCTAGTGGCCGAACCCACGCTTCCAGGGTGATGGGATGATCTCCACCGTATCGGAGCGTGGGAGTGAAGACAAAGCTGTCTTGGAATCTCAAGGCATGATCCGATGTGTAACTCGGAAGTGGTTTGTCATTCCAGTCGTCGCGCAACGCTTGCAGTTCGAACAGCTCGAGATCCGAACGAAGCTCGGGCGTTAAGATCCGATAGTCGTCGGTAACCTGAGTGTCATCGACCGACGTGATCAGCATTCCCGAATGCGCGTCCCAGAGTTGGACCTGGCTGGACACCGCCGACGTGGCGAGCATCTTGCCGTCGAATGAGAATGCAGCGTTTAGATCCGCAACTCCTTCGAGGACGAACTGTTCCTTGTTCCCATCCAACGGTTGCAGGGCGACTCGCCCATCGACACTCGGCAGGGCGAGCATGGATCCATCCGGCGAAAACAAGACAAAGGAGTAATGCGCGCGTGGGAATCCAGGAAAGCGAAGTTGTTCCGCACCGCTGGTGATATCCCAGACACGGACGGTGGCGTCCGTACTTACCGAAGCCAGTGATAAGCCGTCGGGAGAAACAGCGACTCCACTCACTTTTTCCGTGTGCCCGGTAAAGACCGCCCGTTGTTCAAAAGTGGCAATATCCCAAAGTCGTATCGTTCTGTCGAAGCTACCCGACACAAGGGTCTGTCCATCGGCGGAGATTGCCAGAGATTTAACAGGGCGTTCATGACCATCGAATTCGCCAAGCAGTTTGCCCGTTGAAACATCCCACAGCAGCAGATTTCGTTGGCGACCAGCGCCACTGGACACCACTCGTTTACCGTTGGCTATGAAACAGACGTTATTCGACAGACCCAGGTGTCCACGCAGCGTAGTCTTCAACTCGCCGGTGTTTGAATCCCATATCCTTACCGTCGCATCTCGGCTAGCAGAAGCGATCAACCGACCATCCGGCGAAAACGCCAGATCGGTAACCCAATCCGAGTGGGACACGATTTCCAAACGCATTTGCCGCTTGTTGATCTCCCAGAGTTTGATCTTTCCATTCGTTCTGCCGATGGCTAGCGTCTTGCCGTCTGGCGACAACGCGATGGCGTGTGCGTTGAGGCGGCTTTCCTTCGATCGTTCCTTGAAGCGATCCAAAGCGAGTACATCGTCTTCAGACGCCGCTCGCCACAGCCTGACAGAATTGTCCCGACTGCCGGATACAAGAGTCTTTCCATCCGGTGCAAACGCGACAGAATATACGTGATCCGAATGTCCATGCAGTGTTGACTTCAGCTCCCAAGACGGAACGTCCCAAAGCTTGATCGTTCGATCGCTACTACCGGAAGCCAGAGTCATGCCATCGGGTGCAAAAGCGAGTGATGCAACGTAGTTCGCATGCCCTATGAGCGTCTTCAGCAGCTTGCCCGACGCCACATCCCACAATTCAATCGTCTTATCCGCGCTGCCGGTCGCCACAAGTTTGCCATCGGGCGACAAGGCGAGCGACATGACATCGCTTACATGCTTCGATGGCAATCTCTGGACTATCTGGCCTTTCTTCATATCCCATAGTTCAATCCGCCGTACACCCGGAGCAAGCGTTGCAATAGCTAATATGTCACCGTCATTTGAGAAAGCAAGCGCCTGAGAAGGCCAGTGAATCGTCTCTGTTGCCTTTCCGCTGGCAACGTTCCAGACAATCACTTCTGAACCGCCGGAAGCGATGTACTGGCCGTCTGATGAAAACGCGACACAGAGGACGGAGCCAGAATGCCCTTCAAATGTCTTCTCAACTTTGGTTGTCGACAGGTTCCACAACTTGACCGTCTTATTCTGGTTATTAGCTGCAGCAAGTTGTTTCCCGTCGGGAGAAAATGCGATTGACTTGATCTCGCCAGAGCCACTTTGCAAAAGCGCACTTTGCTCACCCGTGTTTGCATTCCAGACTCTAATGGACCCATCAGCACCTCCTGAGGCGAAGACTCGTCCCACTGGGGAAAACGCGACGGAATCAACGAAGTGGGTGTGCCCCAAGAGACATGTGTTTCGTGCAATGCCACTCAAATCCCACAGCTTGACACCTCCTGCTTGATCGTCTCCCGCAGTGGCTAAAGTTCGTCCGTCGGGATTCCAGCCCACGGCGCGTGCTCCGCCGCGATGACCCTGTAATCTGTTGACCAGCATCCCAGTAGCGACAATCCAGATTTTCACCGTACGATCATCACTGGCCGAAGCGATCTCGTTACCTTCTGGAGAAAACGCGACTTTGTGAACCATGTCGGTGTGCCCCGAAATTGTCCGTTGTAATTCTCCGGAATCAACTTGCCACAGCTTTACCGTCTTGTCGTGACTACCTGAGGCCAGCATTGTGCCGTCTGGCGAAAAATCGACCGACAGGACTTGATCGTTATGGTCGAGCAGCGTCCTCTTAAGTTCGTAGCTGTCGGCATCCCACAGCTTGACCGCGCGATCGCTTCCACAAGATGCTAATGTCATTCCGTCAGGAGAATACGTAACATCCCAGACATGAGCTTCATGTGCTTGAAAACTTGTCTTCAATTCGCCAGTACCGGCATCCCACACTTTGATGGTGCGATCGGTGCTGGCCGAAGCCAGCGTCCTGCCGTCCTTGGAAAAGGACACTGCATGGACTGGAAGGGTGTGCCCTTCATAGCTCTGTTCCAACTGACCTGTTTCCACATCCCATAGTTTCACGGTTTGGTCGTGACTGGCGGATGCCAATGTTTGTCCGTCTGGGGAAAACGCAACCGAATTAACACTCGACGAGTGACCATAAAGAGTGTGTCTTACAGCCCCGCTCTGGACATCCCAAAGCTTGAGGTGTATATCGCTGGGGCCGGCGCCAGCCACTGCCAACAACGTGCCGTCGGGAGAATAGGCGACATCTCGAAATGAGATCCAAGTAGGAAAAGTTCTTGAGTAACGGTGCGTTTGCCGCCACAAGTAGTACCATTCGAAGCCACGAAGATCATCCTCTCCTGGGCCAGGACGTTGCAGATCCAATAGTTCATCTGTGCGACTCAAGGCGGCAATCTCGAAGGCTTGTTGCGCAAGATTCATCTGCGCGAAGTACAAACGCTGGCGTAGTTCATCACGCGCTGCACTGACTTCATCACGCGCTCTAGCAGTATCGGCGGCTAAGACTGTTGACCGTTCTGCTTCAAGCTTTGCATCTGCCTGTGCTTCTTCCGCGTCGGTCTGGGCCTGCTTGGCTTTGGCTCGTTCGTCGTCCGCTCGCTGTGACGCGATCCGAGCGGTGCGGGCTTCGCTGGTGGCCCAGATGGCCAGATAACCGCTGACGCAGATACCGACGAGCAACAACAAGGCGACCGTCGCCGCAAAACCGACCGCGACTCGATTCTTGCGAATCAGTTTTTGCAGCCGGTATCCGGCCGATGGCGGACGGGCTTCGATCGGTTCGTCCGTCAGGTAACGCCGGATGTCGGACGCGAATCCGTTCGCCGTCTCGTACCGCCGCGCCCTGTTCTTTTCCATCGCCTTGAGAACGATCCAATCCAGATCGCCCTTGACCACCGCCGCTAGCCGGCGAGGTTCGATTTGCCGAACAGACGAGATCGACTCTAGCGTATCGATGGAATCGCTGATGCGTGAACTGGGACGCTCCGGTTCCTCTTCCTTAATGCGATCGAGAATCTCCATGTATCCCGCTTCGCGCAAGCTCTCCCGTTTGAGCGGCGTGCTGCCAGTCAACAACTCGTAGAGGATGACTCCTAGCGAATAGATATCGCTGCGCGTATCCACGTCGCCGTCATTCAAGTGAGCTTGTTCCGGGCTCATATACTCAAGCGTTCCCAGCACCTGACCATGTGCCGTGAACAGAGTCTTCTCGGTAAGTCGTTGATTCATCGCCTTTGCCAATCCAAAGTCGATCACCTTCGGAATGGGTTGATCGTCCTGAAGCGTGACCAGGATATTGGTTGGTTTCAGGTCGCGATGAATGATGCCTTTCTGATGCGCGTGCTGAACCGCGCTGCAGACCTGGTTGAACAGATCCAATCGCTCGCGTATCCCAAGTTTGTGGTCATCGCAGAACTGGGTGATAGGAGTCCCTTTGACTAACTCCATCACAAAGAACGGGCGGCCAGTGGCGGTTGTCCCCGCATCAAGCACCTTGGCGATACTCGCATGGTCCATCATCGCCAGCGCTTGCCGTTCGGCTTCAAAGCGGGCAATCACATGGCTGGTATCCATGCCGGCTTTGATGATTTTCAATGCGACACGCCGATGAACAGGTTCACGCTGTTCAGCCAGATAGACGGTCCCCATCCCGCCTTCGCCAAGTTCTTCCAACAACCGGTAGGGACCAATCTGGTCACCGATGGCGTCGCCGGGCTGATTCATCGACTGCGTTGGCGCATGCCCGGGTCCGCCACCGGGTTCTACGAAGCGAGTCTTAGGACCAGCTTGTTCGTCAATGGTATCACTTCGCTTGTCATCTCCCTTGCCATCGTCTGAGATAGGCGTTGCACTCTCGTCATTCGTCATGTGACCGCCAAAGGGTTCTAGGGATGACTTGAAACGCCGTTTCGGTCCGGCAAAACGACGAAAGTGCGATTGCGACAATCTTGACTGTCCACTCAGATTACCCAGGACGTCAGTGAGACACTAGAGTACGTGGACACTGATGATATCCACTCGCTGGGGCCGAAATCGAGCTTGGGCGGAGGCGCGTGCGAGGCGCTATCATAGCGATGTTAGCCCAACGGATGATCCGGCACCTAGTTTTTCTCCTGCGTCTTCTTTGCTGCGTCGTTTGGCACGGGGATTACGCTCTAGAGAGAATAACATCCTCCTATAGAAGCAGCAGCAATTCGGTCTGTCATGTCGCCGACCCAGAATCTGCACGGAGTGCCAGTTCGTCTGCTCTCGTGGCAGACCGATGAGTGGTCGACGGAGAAACCGATCCAGCCGTTGCTGCGGTGATGGTCTGCGATCCAAGCCGATGGAGTCGTGATAATGTAGGTAACGAAACTGGCTTGGACACTCTGCAGCGGAACGGTATTCACTTTTACGTGCTTGGAATGTCATTCGACCTATTCGATCCCATGCACCGCTAACCAAGCGTTCGACTTCGCGGTGAATTGAGACGATCGCGCGCCGCTCCGGAAGTTCCATCCAGATCTCTTGCGTCAGTGTTTTCATTCTGTCCTGTAACTAATCGAACCTATCGATTTTATCAACCAGTCGATCCGTCCGCAGCGATCACGACAATACCTGTGCAGAGGCTAGCCGAGGAGATCAAGCTTGTCGCCGGTCCGCTCACGATGCAGTACCCGCCGAAGTCTCTCGATGACGCAGATGCAGTGTTTCGCGACCTTCGACATACATACAACGCGGACATGCACCCGGACAGTCCGAATCTTATCATCGAACTGACGACGGAGGTAATGAAGAACGGCAGGCTGGACGCCATCTAACCTACAATTCAATCAGCGACTCCTCACGGCGTTCAAACGGTCGCTAATGTTGTGACGATTATACGGCTAGAGTTGTCCATCGAACCGCTCAAACGTCGCTCCGTCATCTCGTTAGTATGAACGGCATTCGACCAGCGAAATATTGGCCTGATCGCGTACCGCAATAGTTCGATTCGGATCATTCACCGCCCGCAGATTTAACCTCATCAACCGAGATTTCAGCAAGTCGAAGTGCCGCTGGCGCGGCTCGGTTTCCTCTTCATCCGCTCGGTGCCGAGGTGCCAGCAGTATGACGGAGTACCAGAGTGCCACCCCACAATTACGGAGATGAAGTCTTCACGGGAAAATCTTAGTGACATGTTGACACTAAAGACATTTTGTCTTATCTTAATTCGAGCCGCAACGACGAATGTCCGCTTCGCTGGAGAATCGATGATGACCAGTCGAGTATCAGTGTGGCTCTTGCTTGTTCTAGCAAGTTCCACAGTTGAGAGTGCCAGAGCTCAAGAAACTGAGCCCACCGCCCCGAATACCGCCGCCCCGGAAACCAGTGTCGTAGATCGTCGTTCGCCGAAGATTTCGTCGCTTGAACTCGCGAAGTGGATCGACGAGCAATTCGCCAAGCAGTGGGAATCTAGCGGCATCGCCTCACCTGCAGTGGTCGATGATGCGACGTTTATGCGTCGTGTCTATCTGGATCTTGTGGGAGCAATTCCTGCGGTGCCGCACGTCCGTGATTTTCTGTATGCCACGGGAACTTACAAGCGCCAAGATTTGATCGACCGATTATTGCGCAATGATCGTCGGCCTGAGCGTTATGCGTCGCGAAGCGCGGAGCACCTCGCGCGGATCTGGCGCCGGGTCATGATTCCTCAGAACAGTCCGAATGCGGCAATGGCAGCAGGTTTTGAACCGTGGTTGCGAGATCAGTTTGCGTCGAACGTGGCGTACGATGAATTCGCCCGCACGTTGCTAACTTCAACACCGACTCCTAACCCCATGCCAGAAAATCAGGTGAGGCGGCCAGCGATGGCGCCGCTGCAGGTGTTCTATCAAGCCAATGGTGGCACTCCGGTCAGTTCGGCGGATGCGGTGACGCGTTACTTCCTTGGCGTTCGAATCGGCTGCGCTCAGTGCCACCCGCATCCATTCAGCTCGTGGAAGCAGGAAGACTTCTGGGGAATGGCGGCGTTCTTCTCAAATGCGACGGCGGACGGCCAGCTGCCAAAGATCAGTGACGAAGCCGGAGCGAGTTACTCGGCGAAGGTATTGTGGGACAAAGATATCACGATCCCTGAAGATAAGTCACCGCGTGAAGCGCTCGCGGACTGGATGGTCTCGCCGACGAATCCGAACTTCGCATCGACGGCGGTAAATCGCATCTGGCAACATCTTTGCGGTCGCGGAATCGTCGCGGAAGTAGACGATCTCGACCAAGTCGCCGATGAGGAGCGGGCTGTTTTGGATGAGTTGGGAAAGATGTTCGCTGAATCCGGCTACAACATGCGATGGCTGATCGAGGGGATTTGCAAGAGTAAGTTCTATCAGCGGGTTAGCTTGTCGGCAGACGCCGAAGGCGATGCGGAATTTGCGCTTCGCCCACTGAAGACCCTTACACCGGAACAAGTCTTCGATTCGCTGGAAGAGGCTCTCTCGTTGCCGGTTGGTCGCGTCGACAATCCGCCTAGGTTTAACGGTCTGCGAGATGCTTTCGTGAATCGCATGGACGAAGCCGCAAGCGAGTCGCCGGAAGAGTTTCGGGCGGGCATTCCGCAAGCGTTAATGGTTATGAACGGCAAGGTGACCGCCGATGCGACAAGCTTAGAAAAAAGTCGCACGTTGCGAGCCACCGTCGATGCGCCGTTTTTAAAACCGGCGGATAAGATCGAGACGTTGTATCTCGCGGCGTTTACGCGGAAGCCGAGCGAGCAGGAACTTGAATTCTTACTCAAGCATGTCGAGAATCAGACGAATGAGAAGGCCCGGGGCCGGGCGTATGAAGAGGTATTTTGGGGCATGTTGAATAGTCCGGAATTTGTGTTGAGTCGATAACGTAGCCATCACTCTCCGAGTGATGAGCGCATCACGCAAACGTAAGAAGTAGTTGACGGTTCAATCGCCGCATGGCGTCAACTCAAACGAAGGCCTATCACTCGGAGAGTGATGGCTACTTAAGGAGCATTTGAATGTCATCGCCTTTCTACCGAGAGTTCTCACGTCGCGATTTGATGAAAATCGGTCTGGCTAGCGCCTGCGGCGTTTCCTATTCGGGTTGGCTGCCGAGATTGGCTCGAGCCGCTGCGGAGCAGAACAAACCGCGAGCCTGCATCGTCCTATGGATGAGCGGGGGTCCGACGCAAACCGATACGTTTGACCTGAAACCGGATCATGCGAACGGCGGCCCATTCAAACCAATCGAAACGGCGGTTTCTGGAATCAAGATCAGCGAGCATTTGCCAGGTCTTGCCGAACAAATGAAGGACATGGCAATTATTCGCGGCATGAAGACGGCCGAAGGAGATCACGGTCGTGGCACGCAGTTGATGCTGACGGGCTATCGTCCAGGCAACGCCGCCGTTCGATATCCGTCACTAGGTTCGTTGGTCGCGAAAGAGGTTGGGATTCGGGATAACGAATTGCCGAACTACGTTAGCCTTTCTTCGTTCCAATTTGCACCGAACGTGAATGGCGCTGGCTTCCTTGGACCGCAGTTTGCTCCGCTGGTTGTTTCGGGCAACAGCGACAATCCGCAAGCTCGTGCGAACCTTTCCATCGACAATTTGAAGCTACCGCTGGGCGTTGACGAGGAGTCGATGAAGAGGCGAGTCGGCGTATTGAACTTCTTACAAAGGGGCTTCACTTCGCAAACGACAAATGAATCGGCCAAGGCTCACAAGGCGAACTATGAACGCGCGGTGAGGATGGTTGAATCGCAAGCCAAGCACGCGTTTCGGCTCGACGAGGAAACTAATGAACTACGAGACAAGTACGGTCGTAATCGATTCGGGCAAGGCTGTTTGCTCGCGCGGCGGCTGGTCGAGCGAGGTGTGCCTTTCGTCGAAGTCGCGCTTTCGCGCGTGAATAACAATCCTGTCTCGTGGGACACACACTCTGATAACTTCAATCGAGTGCGCGAACTTTCCGGCGTTCTCGATCCTGCTTGGGCGACATTAATGGATGATTTGCGAGATCGCGGATTGCTCGATTCGACATTGATCGTATGGATGGGCGAGTTCGGACGAACGCCGACCATCAATACCAATGGTGGTGGCGGGCGCGATCATTTCCCCGCGGCCTGGTCGACTGTGTTGGCTGGTGGTCTGATCAAAGGTGGACAAGTGATCGGGGACACCGGCAACGACGGAATGGAAGTCATCAATCAGCCCGTCTCGACAAAGGATCTTTACGCCACGATATGCTCTGCGATGGGGATCGATCACGAAGGAGAAAATATCTCGACCGAAGGGCGTCCGATTCGCATCGTGGACGAAGGTGGTACGCCGATCAAGGAACTTGTTGGCTAAGGTTTGGAGAAGTCAGAGGTCAGATAGAATGCGTGTCGAGCTTGTATTCATATTTATTTTGGTTGCGTGCAGCGTTGTTCGCGCGGAAGAAGCCGAAACGAACAAGCAGCAACGTCTCGATTTCATTCGAACGACGTTGGCGCGATTCGAAGTCGAGACAGTCGACGACACTGCCAAGCAACTGACGTTGTCGGTCGAGCCGGCACTTTGGTACACGAACCCCGTTCGCAGCGCAACCGGTACTGGTGCAACGTTCTTTTGGCTTGATGGTGTCCGTCCGGTTGCCGCGGTGTCCGCATCCATTCGGGATAGTGGCAGGGTATTTCGGGAGACTTCGCTATTGCAAGATGTCCCCTTGCGAGCGACGCGCGATGGCAAGCTGGTGTGGTCGCCCAAGCGAATCGCCAAGCCGTGGGCAATCCTTCCCGATGCTCCCCAGCCTGGGAAGAACGATCCGCAACGCCTGATCCAAATGCGAGCGATTGTTCGGCGATTTGAAGCACGCTTGCTGAAAGGTGACATGGAGCCAGGAGAACTCCGTGCGCTTTCCAGGCCTATCTATCGCTACACCGATCCTGCTGTCGGGATTGTTGATGGAGTTGTGTTTGGGTTGGTAGAAGCTACCGACCCAGAAGCGCTGTTGTTGTTGGAAGCACACGCCGACGACGCGGGCGGTTCGTGGCAATACACGATTGCACGGATGACATCTCGGCCCTCCGAAGTCCGATTGGACGGTCGTGAACTTTGGGAGACCGATGCCTATTGGAAGAACCCGCGGTCCAAGGAAGACCCGTACATGGAAGCGTACGACAGCCAGTATGAAGCGGATGTGATAGAGGTCAGAGGTCAGGAGTCAGAGGTCAGTAGATGAAACGACTTTGTCCATTGCTCGTACTTTTATTCTCGTGCGCACAGTTGCATGCTCAAGTTGGAGTGCGCGCGGATGACGAGTCGAATGCGACTGAACCGAAGGGGGAACTGCGAGACGTCATTTTGATGCTTCGAGAAGGCCCGTTGCATTTGCGTTTGCACATCGCGCTGGGCGGCAAGCCGCTCCCGGATGTTCGCGAAGAATACGTTGACCGGTTCATCAAGACGATTGATACCAACAAGGACGGCAAGTTGACTCGTGACGAAACGGCTCGTTCGCCGCTGTTGCGTGCGAAACGGCGGCCTGCCGCTGATAGTTTCCTCGCGTCGTTGGGAGCCTCCCAAACTCGCAATCGCCGCGACATCATGCGGACGGTCGAACGAGTCGGTGGGGAAACGATCGCGTACCGTGAAGATGCCGCTTCGTCCGAAAACGACAATGCGTTATTTGAGTTCCTTGATGAGGACACGTCGGGACTGCTCGATCGCAAGGAGCTTCTTGCGGCGGCCAAACGCGTTCTTGATAAGGATCTCGACGGCGATGAAATCGTCAGTTTTGAAGAGTTGCTGCCTGTTCCCGAACCGGATCCCGAGGAAGACATCGGATTGCCGCAGGTAGAACAACCTCCGCGCCCTACAGCCAGCAGATCGACAATGCTACGCGACACGCGCGAAACTCATCTTTCGCAACACATGGTTCGGGAATACGACCGCAACCGTGATCGTCACCTGTCCCAACGTGAACTGGGTTGGAGTTCGGAACAAGTGGGATTCCTTGACACGAGCGGTGACAAGTTGTTGGACGCGGACGAGCTTGCCTTCATCCACCAGACGCCCGTCGTTTTGGAACTGGCCGTTGACCTCGAACCAGCTGACGCCGCCACGCCAGCTGTTCAGGTTCTGCAAGTCAACGGAAAACGCATCGAAAGCACGAATCGACCTGACTTTGCCAAGATCGAATTCAACGGAGCCGTCGTGACATTTGCTCGGCGGCGCATCGATCCGATCGCCGATTCGTTAGATAACGCGATGACCGAGTTCAATAACATGGACGGCGACGCGAATGGTTATCTGGAAAAGGAAGAAACGCAGCAGCGGATTCGGTTTGCACGCGGATTATTCGAGTCGATCGACTTTGACGGTGACGACAAGATTTTTGGTGAAGAGATGGAAGAATACGTCCGTGTGCGAAGCGAGCCCGCCGCAACGACCTGCCGAGTGAACATTTATGACACGGGGCACGGATTCTTTATGGCGCTAGATTCAAATGGCGACGGTCGCATTGGCGTCCGCGAGCGGCGCGAGTCGGCGCGTTCCTTGGCGTTGTTGGATCGAGATGGCGAGGCTGGCGTTTCCATGCGCGAACCCGTTCGGCACTTTCATGTCGAGTTTGTTCGCGGCAGTTATCGAATGTACGGTTCGATGAATGACTCGGCGGGCGAAACACCAGCGTTTCAACAGCGCTCTGAAACCGGTCCGATGTGGTTTCGCCGCATGGACCGAAATGGTGACGGCGATCTGGTGTGGAGTGAATTCCTCGGACCTCGCGATATCTTTCACCAACTTGATGCCGACCATGACAGATTGATTGATCCGCTAGAAGCAGTAGCCGCCGAAAAACTGTTCAAGACAACAACGAGTGATCCCAATTGATCGTTTAACGGCGAGCCGAAGGCGTCGGCGCGAGGACGAAGTCGCCTTCGGCTTGCCGTTAAACGAAGAAACGAATTTGAATAACACCATGAGCAGTCCAAAAACCACCAGCGCGGCTTCCCCGCCGTCGGCCAAGTCAAGCGACAACAACAAAGCTGCGCAGGCACTTTCTAAAGACGATGCGGACATTGTCAAACGACTTCGTGAAGCACGGCAACGAGTCAAAGACGAAATGGCCAAGGTCGTCATCGGCCAAGACGAAATTGTCGACCACATGCTGATCGGTCTGTTGTGCCGCGGCCACGTTTTACTTCACGGCGTCCCAGGTCTTGGCAAGACACTGATGGGTCGCACATTGGCGCGCACGTTAGAAATGGATTTCAAACGAATTCAATTCACGCCTGACTTAATGCCCTCGGACATTACTGGCACGGATGTGATGGAAGAAGACAACGCGACTGGAAAGCACACATTGCAATTCTTACCCGGTCCGATTTTTACGAATTTCCTCCTGGCCGACGAGATAAATCGTACGCCCCCCAAAACGCAGGCCGCGTTACTCCAAGCGATGCAAGAGCGGGAAGTGTCCGTCGGGACACAAACATTCGAACTCAAACCGCCGTTCTTCGTGATGGCGACGCAAAACCCAATCGAGATGGAAGGAACGTATCCGCTGCCCGAAGCACAGGTCGATCGCTTCATGTTCAATCTACGAGTGAAGTATCCGACGGTTGACGAAGAGGTGCAAATCATCAAGGGCACGACCAGTACGCTGACTGCTGAAGCCAACAAGGTGATGGCCGCTGAAGAAGTTATCCGTCTTCAAGACCTTGTGCGTGGCGTCCCGATCGCCGACTCGGTAGTCCGATACGTCGCGCGCCTCGTGTCTCACTCTCGTCCCGGCCAAGTTGCAGAAGACAAGGCGATTCACAAGTACATCTCGTACGGAGCGAGCCCCCGTGCTTCGCAGTACCTCGTCCTTGGTGCCAAAGCTCGCGCAATTCTTTCCGGCAAGTACCACGTCGACTTCGCCGACATCAAAGCCATCGCCCACCCAGTATTGCGACATCGGCTGGTACTGAATTTCCACGCTCGAGCCGACAACGTCGACTCGGATACTCTCGTCGATCGTATTTTGAAAGCAGTTCCCAATGAGGAGAGATAAGAGCTAACTCCCCATCGCTATGCCCGCTACACTCAATACCAACGAACTCGTAGACCCAGTCTTCTTCTCGCAGCTCGACAACATCGAGCTTCGTGCAAGATCGGTTGTCGAGGGATTCATGCACGGTCTGCATCGAAGTCCGTTCGTCGGCTTCAGTGTTGAATTCAACTCGCATCGCGAATACGTCCAAGGCGACGATCTGCGGCACGTGAACTGGAAACTGTATGCCCGCAATCGGCGGCTGTACGTAAAAGAATTCGACGCTGAGACGAACATGAACGTGTACATCATGCTCGACATCAGCAAGTCGATGGAGTGTGCCAGCACGGGACGAAGTAAACTGCAATACGGCTCGGCGTTGGCCGCGGCGTTGGCTCATCTGGCACTGAAGCAGCATGACGCGGTTGGCATCACGTTGTTCGCCGATCGAGTGATTTCACATATACGCCCCAGCGCCAAGCCGCATCAGTTGCAGGAAATATTGCAAGCAATTGAGACGACGGATGCTAGGCCGACTTCTGACGTGGCGAGGGCTTTCCACCAAGCCGCCGAACTCGCTCCTCATCGTGGCTTGGTGGTGTTAATCAGCGATCTGTTCGACGACTTGCCAACGGTCATGAACGGCATCGAACACATGCAGTTCAAGAACCATGAAGTCATTTTGTTCCACGTGCTCGACCCATGGGAACGCGATCTGCCGCTGGAAGGCAACGTGCGATTCCACGACATGGAAACGGGCGAGGAGATCACGACCCAAGCTGAGAGTATTCGCGAACAGTATTTGAACCACGTCAACGATTGGCGCGACGAAATGGCAACAAGTTGCCTGAACCGCGGCGTCGATCGTGTGGAGTTGACGACGGATGATCCGTTGGATCAGGCGTTGATGGATTATTTCGTAAGACGATCGAAGGCCTTTTGAGAGAGAGGTCAGAAGTCAGATATCAGGAGTCAGAGTTGCTGACTTCTGATTCCTGACTCTGACTTCTACCCCTTTCCTATGGGTTTTGTTCAGACAGCATTCTTCGGTGCATTTGCCGCGTTGGCGATACCAGTTGTCGTCCACTTGATGTTCCGTATGCGCACGCGCCGCGTCGACCTGGGGACGGTACGATTCCTGCGTGAAGTGCTGCATAAGAACGCGCGTCGAAAGAAGCTCAAGCGGTACGTGCTGCTCGCGCTGCGTCTGGCTTGTATCGCGCTGTTGGCTGCTCTCTTCGCCCGTCCGTATTTCATTGAGCGGGGAACTGGCAGTTCGGATCGGCTCGTTGCAGTGCTGATCGATCGATCAGCCAGCATGGAATTGCGTGCCGGACGGGAGCGGTTGATTGATCAGGCGGTCGATCAGGCGAAAACAATCATCAAAGAAAGAGGCAAGAACGCTCGAATCGAGTTGGCATTCTTCGACCACACGGTCCGGCCTGTTGGATCGGATGAAGGCAACGGTAGAGTCGATGACGCAATCAACGAGTTGATCGCGCCGGAAGCCACTTATTGCTCGACAGATTTTGGAGCAGCGTTCAGTTGGGCACGTGACATTTGCGTGAAAGCGGGCAGAGCCGAGAAGGAGCTACATGTTTTCACAGATCTGCAGCGCTCAGGTCTCGACTGGAGCGAAGTTGCGGCGATGCCAGACGACGTGCAGGTCGAACTTCACGATCTTGGTCGCGATTCGCCAAACAACGTCGCGGTGACGGTTGCAGCCGTCACAAGAACGCTAATGCGTCCCGGGGAAGTGTCTACCGTTAATGTGACGGTCGCAAACGCCGGGCCGTTTCCTCTGAAGGAAGTTCCGCTCACGTTGTACCTCAGAAGCGAACATGGCACTTATACCAAAGACCGCAAAGTTAGCATCGCGGCGGGGGGGCTTGAACAATTCGAGTTTCAGATTGAAGGTCTCGAAACCGGGTTATGGCAAGGTCAGGTAGAAATCGAGATCGAAGACGAACTCCGATTCGATAATCGTCGATTTCTGGCTCTGATGGCTGCCCCAGCATGGAAGGTCTTGATTGTCGATGGCCAGCCACATGAGTCGCCGATGCTTTCCGAAACATATTTCCTCGAGTCTGCCTTACGACTCGCTCCGCCCGGTCAGACGTATGCCAACACGCCCTACGATCCACAAGTTGTCAGTGTGAGCGAATTCGCTGGAGCCACCTACGCCGATTACGAATTGGTCGTCTTGGCCAATGTCGAAAGCGTACCGAGCGCTGCTGCAAAACAACTCGGAGACTTCGTCGATGCTGGCGGTGGGTTGATCGTCTTTTCTGGTGAGTACGTCGACTCGGCGGGATACCAATCCTTGGAACGTGTCGGACTAGCGCCGGGACGGTTTGTTGATATCAAGCACACAGACGACTTGCCGTTTCGTACTCAAAGATGGAACGAGGACCATTCCATCTTTGCTCCCTTCAACGATCCGCAACATGGCGACCTACGCCGCTTGGCGTTTCAAGCGTACACAAAGATCGAACCTTCTGCACAAGCAAGCGTCTTAGCGTCTTTTCGTGGCGGTGATCCGTTACTGCTTGAAGTTGCGAAGGGAGAGGGACGTGCATTATGGTTTACATCATCTTGCGATCGCCAATGGAGCGACTGGCCGCGCAGCCGACTCTACTTACCTTTCATACATCAAATGCTTGGGCACTTGACTGGTCTCAATGAAGGTGGACCAGTGCGCGGGCTGACGATTGACGCATCGAGTCGTCTGGCCGCGGACGTAAAGCCAGGTGTTTATGAAAAGTCGCGCCATTGGGATGTCATCAATCCCAGCCCGCGCGAATCAGAAACCGACCGCTGCACGCCGACGGAATTCTCCGACCGTTTCGCCTTGCACGTGGGTGGGAGTAGTTCCTCGGCAGACCAATTGGTCGCAGCGGTCGCACCAACCACCGTCGAATTACGCGACGATGAAATATGGCATTGGGTAGCTTTTGCCTTAGTAGGCGTCCTGTGCGTCGAAAGTTTCCTGGGGAACCGAACAACAGCCTAGCTGAACCGCAACAACGCGGTCAAGCAACTGGAGCATGAGGTCATAACTATGAGTTCTGTCGAAACCAAACCGGCGTTTCTCGAGCGATTCGATTCTGTGTGGTCAAAAATGCGGAGAACGCAGATTGGCCAGGGAGTTTGCTGGGGTCTGCTCATTGTTTTGGCTGGTTTTACGGCGTTGACTGCCGCTGATTTCTGGTTTGAAGTCGCGCGAAACGATCGGGCAGTTGGACTCGGCGTCATTGCGATCGCGTCTCTTGCTCTGGCGACGACTTGGATCCTTCGTGCGGTGCAGCGATGGAGTCGGCCGAGGGCAGCGACGGAGATTGAAGAACGCTTTCCAGAACTCGGCCAAGCCGTAAGAACGTCCGTACAATTCGGTGCTCGATCGTCCGAGTCACTGCAGGCCGATGGCATTCAGCCGTCACTCGTGACCGCTCTCGCGGACCACACCCACGAGCAAGCCGCGCCGCTGCAACTCGATTCGATCGTCCCGGTTGGCCGACTGCGAGTGGCCGCTGGGCTTGCTGCTGGTGTCGCTCTGGCATTGATTGTGAGTATCGCCGTGAACTGGGAATGGCGAGTTGCCGCTCTGCGCGCCTTGCTTGGCGAGCAAGCTTACACAGAGTTGACCGTAGCACCCGGCAACTTGGCTGTTGTCGAAGGCGAGAGCGTGGGGCTGGCAATCAATATCGCCGGTCGTACAAATCGCATCGTTGTTGTCGCAACGCGTCCCGTCGGATCGGAAGGAGCTTGGGTCGAGAGAGAGCTGACTGCCGACGATGCCGTCTCTTCGGAGGAACGGCTTGTCAAATACGAAACCACTTTTACGAGCATTGTCGATCCGCTCGACTATCGCGTGACGGCTGGGCCTGCTGAAAGCGAACTCTATCGCATCGACGTCAGACACCCGCTGGCCATTGAGAGCATCCGCGCGGACATCGCGCCTCCGGAATACACTGGTGTCGAGTCAAGTACGATCGACGAAGGAAACCTGAGTGTCATCGACGGCTCGACGGTCAGTTTGCACATCACGCTCGACCGCAAACCCAAGGCTGCGATGATGATCCTCACCCAGCGCGGCGTACGATTAGGACCTGGCGAGAGTCCGAAAGTCGAAGAGATTCCGTTAACGATCGACGAATCAACGCTTTCGACGACACTTGAACTGCGACAAGATCAGACATATACGATCGCCGCTGAAGCCGCTGATGGGATGCAGCTTCCGGAGAACAAATTCCGCATCCGCGTCCGTTACGACCAAGCACCTGAAGTCTGGTTTGAAGAACCTGACGAGGCATTGGAAGTTCACAGCATCGCTGAAGTGTTGTTGCGTATTCGAGCTCGCGACGACTTCGGTCTCAGCCGGGCAGGGATCGTATTCGAAGTCAACAACGAAGAAGAGTACACCTTGCTCGAGAAGGATTACGCTGATCTAGCCGAAACGTTGGCCGCAGATGGTCAACCAAGTCAGCAAACGCGTGACGCTTTACAGCGGCTGCTGCCACTCGAACTGTTCGGCTTGGAAGAGAAGGACAGTGTGACGTACTACGCCTTCGCCGAAGACACTTTTCCCGCCGGAACCCATCGAACCGAAACCGATCTGCGGTTCATCGACATTCGGCCGTTCCGACGCATCTACCGCTTGCCCGACCCGAACGCCCAGCCAGGCATGAACAACCCAAATCAGGTACGTGTTCGTTCGCTGCAAGAGATCATCGCTCGACAACGATTCAATTTGAATCGCACGATACGGCTCGATCGCAAAGCCTCGTTGGGCGGCGAAGCAACCTTGGTGGAAGTGGATCGAATCGCAACGTTCGAGGACGAACTTTCGAAGTCGACGCACGAGTTGGCTGAGTTCCTGGATGAAGAAGAATTCGATGGCAGTGATCTGCTATTCCAAGCCGAAACGGTCATGCTGACTGCGATCGATTCCATGAATGTTGGCAAGTACGACATCAGCTCGCAACAACAGAAGGATGCCTTGCGACTACTGATCGAAGGCCGCGACACCATCGAGAATTTCCTGCGGACTCGGGCTAACGCCCGACAGCGAAGAGCGCTGCAAAGCTTCGACCGTACACAGATTCAAAAGCTGCGCCGGCCGAAGCGCGACAAGGAAGATGAAGAAGATCCTGAACAGCTCGTCGCGCGCATCCGGCGTTTGGCTGACGAACAAGACTTCGTTTACAAGACATTGACGAACATGACCGGCGGACGGCAGCAGAATGCGCAGCCTGTTGAAACGCAGGGTAATCAAGGGCAGTCGGATAATCCGCTTGCCAAAGGTGGTGAAGGAGGAGAGGGCGAGAAGTCAGAGGACAGCGATCAGGGGTCAGAAGGGGACGAAGAGAACATGGATGACGGTGAGCAAGGCGACGATCCGTCCGAGATGAGCCGCGAAGATATCGAACGGCGCCAGCAAGATCTCGCAGTGGAAGCTCGCGATGTTGAAACGATTTTGAATCGCATTCGGGATTTGAGCGATCTGGCTCGTTCCCGAGGAACGGATGCGGCAGATGCCACGGACGAAGTGTCAGGCGCACTCAGCCGCGGCAGTACCGATGAAGCTGTGGAAACCGCTAGGCAAACGAGTAGCATGCTGCGTGAGCTGGCGCTGAATGTGGAAGGTGTGATGGCGTCGGAAGCATCTGAGAAGATTGGTATGTCGCGTGACTTGGCGGGAATGATCGGTGCGTTGGAGCGACGATTGGCCGAAGAAGCCGATCCGGACGGGGAGAAGCCAGAAGTCCAGGGTCAGGGGTCGGAATCTCCAGACGAAGAAGAAACGTCTGATGGAGCTGGTGGCGGTGAATCGGACCAAGATGAACAAGAGCGCGCAGCCGGGTTGGCTCGTCGCGCCGATCGACTCGCCGAGACTGGGAAGACGATGGAGGACATTCTCGAATCCGCGATCGAAACCAATTCGCAGGGCGACCGCGAAGCGGTGCGGCGAGTTGACGAAGTACTCAATGAAGGCAACGTCGAAGAAACCGTGGAACGGATGCCGGACCTTGGCAGGATGCTCGAAGAACGCCGTGATCGAGATGCTCAAGTCGAAAGCGAGGATATTGCAGATCGACTGGATGTGTTATCTCGCCAGTTAGATCAAGTCTATCGTTCGATCGTGACTCCACGAATCGAACAGTTAATGAATCTGGAGTCGCGCGCGGTCGAGGCTGATCAGAACTTGAAGGAATTGGAGACGAACGAACAGATCTCGACATGGCATCGCAAGGCGCTTGAGTTAATGGAAGAGCTAGACAAAGCTCAAGCGGCAAGCAGTTCATTGGATGAATTGTACGAGGCGATGCAATCGGAAGGCTGGAGCAAGATGTCCGACGGCAAACGATGGAACTGGAAACAAGATGAGAACGGCATTTACGTGTCGCCAGATTCGTACGGTCGAGCGATGCGTACGATCATCGAAGATATCCAACAACAGATGCAGGAATTGATTCTGACCGATCTTGTCGCTGACGATAACGAAGCAACACCGCCCAAGTACAAGCACCTTGTGGAACGTTACATTGAAGTACTCTCGTCCGACGTGCGAGAGAAGCAGTGAGGAATGGATGTCACGAGTCAGGGGCAGCGCGAAGGCTGACCTCAGAACCATGACCTCCAACTTCCCCCTATGAACTGGACTCTGGACCTACTATCTCCCGTATCGCTGAGCGCCGTCTTCTTGCTAGTCGGTGTGCTGGCTTTCGTTCTGCTTGTTGCGAGATTTGCCGCCGGTCCACCCGCAGATATCGCGCGCCGCTGGGGTCTGCTTGTCATTCGGGGGATCGTGGTTCTCTTGTTGCTAATGCTATTGACGAATCCGGTCCAGGTCAGCGAATCGCCGGGCAAGATCGAGCGCGCTGATGTTTTCTATCTGATGGATGCCTCAGAGAGCATGAAGATGGGAGACGATGATGGGACTCGCTGGGATGAAGCCGTCAAGATCATTCGCGACGCGGAGAAGGAGACACGTGACGAGATTGCTGCCGATGTGAAACTGTTCCGATTTGGGAATCGATTGTCGTCGATCGAAGAGAGAAGTCAGGAGTCAGAGGTCGGAGGTCAGGGGGACGAGACGACGGCCGCGCTCGGGGCAGCGACACCCACGGATACAGATACTCGATTCCAGATGGCGTTGCGACAAATGACTAGCCGCTTCGGGCGATCACCTCCAGCGTCGTTGGTCGTGTTTTCGGATGGACGCGCGCGAGATGCTGCCGGCATCGAAGTGATGGCTCGGCATTTCGCGGATCTGAACGTTCCGATTCATGTCGTCCCGGTGGGCGATACGGCCAAAGGGGGCGATGTGGCGATTGTGGCCGCCGTGGTACCGGAGTCAGTACGGCGGCATTCACGCGTTGAAGTACAAGTCTTTCTGCGCAGTTACGGTTTCGACGAACGACGCGTTGAAGTGCATCTGTCGGCGATCGATGACGAGGGGATCCCGCTTCGCCGACTCACAGAACCGGTGCCACTCACGCTACACAGCGGCTTTCAACCCGTCAGCCTCTCGTTCCGTGCTGATAAAGACACACGCCGGCTGCTCATTCATATTCCTCCGCAAGCCGATGAAGTGTCGTCGAAGAATAACTCCATCGAAGCAGAGACGTACATCGATCAAACAAAGATTCGCGTCTTGTACGTTGAAGGAACGCGTCAATTGCCTCGATCCGTGCGACAGGGAGACAAAGTTGTCACGCGCGGGCCATACACCGAATTACAGCAGGCGCTCGTTGCAGACGACGACATCGAGTGCGTAGTAGTCAGCGGCGCGTCTGGCGACCTGCGGCGGATGACTTATGGCGGCAGCTTTGACGTGACGCGAGGGTTCCCGCAAACCAGCGCGGAACTATCTGCCTTCGATGCAGTCATCCTCAGCAATGTTAATCGCGACCTGTTCACGGATGAGCAAGTCGAGTGGATTGATCGCTGGGTCAGCGAACGTGGTGCCGGATTATGCATGGTGGGTGGACCGGACAGTTTCGCGTCGGGCGGTTGGGCTGATGACACGATCGAGAAGATGCTGCCGGTAGTGATGGCCGACAACCAGCTGGATTGGGACCCGGGAGCAGTTGTGAAAAGTAACGTCGATATGCCAACGACATTGCATCCAATTTGGCACATCGTTTCGAATGCGAAACAGAACCGCTCAATCGTTGAAAGTTTCCCAATCTTCGACGGAATGAATCGCAGTCTGCGGGTGAAAGAAGCTTTGGCAACCGCGCTCGTCACAGCGCCGCTAGGTCGTTCTTCGACGACTCAAACAACAGCTCTTAGCGGACTGCTGGGTCTATTCGTCGGTTCGCAACAAACGAATCCCGAAACCGATCCGCTAACGGGAAGTCTACCGGCCAAGAACGATTCGCTCTCATCCGAAGAGCTACCGGTAATCGCTATCGGTCGCTACGGCAAAGGACGCTCGATGGCGATGGCGACAGCGATCACCGAACCATGGGCTCGCGCATTTCTGAATGATTGGGGCGAAGGCGACAGCCGTTACTACGCGAAGTTTTGGCGAAACGTCGTTTACTGGTTGACGGAAGACTCGACGATCGGACGCCGGCGTCTGATCGCTTCGCATGACAAGCAATACTACAACCCCGGCGACACGGTTTCGCTGGGAGCGATCGCCTATGACGAAGGTGCGAATAAGACGCAAGATTATCGAGTCGTTGCAATGATCGAGCCCAAATCGGCGTTGCTCGACCCCGATGATTTCTATTCACCCGTCCGTTGGCCGAATGGCATTCCACGTGAAGAGGGCATGGAAGGTCCGCTGGTGATGTGGGGCGAAGAATTCGAACTCCCCAAGATGAGCGCCGAAACTGCCGGTCCGCTGGGCGGAACACAGAGCGGTTACGGCATCGAGCTGCAATTGAACGACGTGCTGCTCAGCGGCGCGGCGAACGAGGGTCTTCGCATCGAACTGACGGCGATGGAAGATCAAACGCAAGTTGACAGCACGTCGCTTGAGGTTCACATCCTACACGATCCGTTCGAGCACCAGAATCCTTTCCCGGACCATGACCTGCTGAAGGAAGTTGCGCGCGTCTCTGGCGGACAAGTCCTCAGAAGCAGCGATGACCTGGCTGCGATGATCACGAACATTGACGTTAAGCAAGGCCCTTCCGTTGTGCGGAAGAGTCCGCTGTGGAGCAACTGGTGGATGTGGGGACTGATCGTTGGGTTGCTGACGGTCGAGTGGTTGTGGCGCCGGAGCGTTGGTTTAGCGTGAGATACTATTCGACGTCGTTGTTGATGCGCCGAAGACTGTTGTGACGACCGTGAGAGGAAGGATTGACGCATGATGAACTTGCGATTGGCAGTACTTGGGGTGCTGGCCTTCATTGGTTTGTCCGGCGCTTTGCTGCGAGGAGATGATGACGAGGGAGAGAAACTTGTGCGCGCGGAGCGGCTTGTCGAGATGACAAGGCGCTGGCAGGCGTACAAAGCTTCGCTGATCCGCGACGGCAAGGAGACTAACCTAGAACACTATCCGGCGCCTTTGTTGCGATGGAACGATCCCGCGCGTAAGGACGCGCCGATCAAAGACGGAGCGCTGTGGGCTTGGGGAACGAAGGGACGCCCGACCGCATTGCTGACACAAGAGTCGTACGGTGGACAATGGGTGTGTGAACTGATCTCTGCATCGACCGCCGACCGTGTCGCGGTGGTTACGGACCACGGCTGGCGATGGTCGCCTGAAGAGCCTGGGTTGCAACTCTTTGAGTTCAAGAGCGCCCCATCTCTTGCTGAGAGCGCTCCCGTGCGCCTAGCACAGATGCGGGCATTGGCACGCCGTTTTGAAATCGTTCAGATCGGCCATGACGATACCGTCTACAAACTGCGATTCATGCCTCAGCCGATCCATCGCTACGACGATACCTCGACCGGATTGATCGACGGTGCCCTATTCGCATACGCTTGGGGCACGAACCCAGAGACGATTGTGGTTGTCGAGTGTCAGCGAAAGCAGTCGCAGAACACTTGGCGCTATGGTTTCTTACCAACTACGGTCGCACGGGTCGAAGCGAAGCTCGACGGCAAAAATGTCTGGTCGAGGCCACTTGAATATCGACCAAAGAGTCAAAAGATCTACACGGCTTTTTCCTCAGAGTGAACAATGGCTCGTCAAGTCCACGGTTGTATGCTGCTTTTACTATCGCTAGTCGCGTGTCCGTTGCTCGGCCAAGAGCTGGCAACAGATCGGGAAGTGTCGATCCATAAACTACGGCTTAACAAGGAAGAGATGAAACGCTGGGTCGAATACTATCAGGCCGAGGCCGCAGAATACGACATCGTCCTCGGCGAGTCCTCCGATGTTGAACCTAGTGCGAAGTTGAAGTTGAGGCGCGAGCCGGTGTTTCGTTGGGCAGCACCGCACGTAAATAATGAATTCAACGGCTCGGTCTTCGTATGGACGCTAAATGGACGGCCAGAAGCGATCGGTTCGATTTGGTCAAAATCGGAGGTCGAGATTCCCGGCAAGCGGACGATCTGCCACTCGTTTCATTCGTTGGCGCTGGGGCCACTCCACGCAAACCGCAACGACAAGACATCGTGGCACCCGCTTCGAGCCGGCATCGCTCCAAAACTAATTCCAGGCGCGGCACTCCCAGCAGCGTCGCCGCGCTTGCGGCTCACTCAGATGCGAACGCTGGCCCGCGATTTTACGGTATCACAGTTTGTTGGCCGCGTGGAAACGAAGCGGCAGATGTTGCGGTTGCTGCCGCAACCAATCTTCCGATATGAAGCCGAGACGGACGACTCACTGGACGGCGGCATCTTCGTGTTTCTCCGCGATTGGGATCCGGAAATCCTGCTGCTGGTCGAAATTCGCGAAACGCCCGCGGGTTGGCGCTGGCACTACGCCCCGATTCGCTTTTGCTCTTCGGATGCTTTGGTCAAGCACAAGGACAAAGAGGTATGGGCTTTTGAGAAGGGAAGTCCGACGCGCGATCCGCAACATTATTACTTCACCGCGAAAGGAGCATCGTACGTCGATCGGTACTTCGGAGTGAAAGACAAGGAGCAGCCATGAGTACGATGATCGCGCGCGTCGCAGCAAACGCGAGAGACTTTGCTGGCAGGAGTTCGCAATGATCGTTATGTTGAAAACGTGGACGTCGTTGGCGGACGGCGCGGAATAACAAGACTTTGCGGTTAGATAAACGAGGTATATCAACGTGAAAATGCAAAGGCTTTGTTTCGTTGCCATGCTATGGCAAGTTTGTTGTGGCGCTCCATTCAAGGCAGCAACCGCCGCTGAGCCCGACAAGCCACGAATAGCAAAATCCGAAGTGTCAAACGTGGATCCCAGCTTCAACAGGGAGCAGCGCCGGCGTTGGATCGATTTCTACCGGCAAGATGCAGCGAGTTACCACTTCTGCTATGGCAATGATCGTGCGAAGAAATTGAAGCTTGAAACTGATCCCGTGCTGCTTTACACGAATCCGCTTGGTGCACGCGGATTGACACACGGTGCCGTATTCGTTTGGACCTACGAGGGACGTAGCGAAGTAATCGGCGCAATTTGGTCGCACGCAAATACACCTCAGCCTAACCAGCGAGCGGTTTCACATGAGTTTCATTCTCTCTCGAACCAACCAGTAACTGCCGAGCGGGAGGGAGAATCAGTTTGGGCAACCACACAGGCTGGAGTTCAGTGGATCTCGCGACTAGATCTGCCACAACCGGCATCCCCGAAGACGACACGTATGGCGCAGATGCGGACCATTGCGCGGCAACTGACCGTCACGCAGCAAGATTCGAAAGACGATTCAAAGGATCAGCTTCGTCTTCTGTCACAGCCGCTCTATCGCTACGAACAGACGCCTACCGACGGCTCGGTGTTTGCATTTTGCAAGGCATGGGACCCCGAAGTGTTTGTAGTGATCGAATCACGGGAAACCGAACTTGGTCCGAAGTGGTTCTGCGCGCCGGTGCGATTTTCGAATTTGACGTTGGCGGTGCAGCACCAACAGAATGAAGTGTGGCGGGACGAACGGGACGGTCCTCGCCACCGTGATTCAAAAATGGGCTATAAGCTCTTCTACAAAATTTCGGTCGAAAGCGAAGAGTTATGAAATACTTCGTTATGCTCCATGTTCTTTTCACTTGTTGCTTGCTTGGCATCGGCTCCGCCCGTGCCGACGAACCTGTTTCCAATGAGCAAGCAGATTCTGAGGATCGGATACGGCGAGCAACTCTCAACGAGATGCGCGACCGCGTGAATACGATCCGGGTCGCCTCAGTGGTCGATGATCAGACGTCTAAGGAATTGAAACTCAACCCTGAACCAATTCTCCGCTACAACGACCAACCACGTGGAATCCTGGACGCGACTCTGTGGTCGTGGAGTGACGGTGGGCGTCCTGCGGCGATCATCAAGCTTGAAAAGTATCGAAAAGACGAATCACACCCGCGCGAATGGCTCGATAATCTGACGTCCTTCTCACCGGGACTCGTGCGTGCAGAGTGGAAGCACGGCATCACGTGGCAGGCTCGACAGCCGGCGCTAATGCTCGAGGCGCTTCCGGACGGTCCCCGGCCAGCGCCTTCGAAGCCGGCACGACTGTCTCAAATGAAGCGAATCTCGCGACGATTCACATGCTCGCTCTACAACATCGTTACTAAGCAGCGTGACGAGATGCGATTGTTGACGACGCAACTACTTCGATACTCCGAAGTGGACACGGGGATCATTGACGGAGTCATGTTGGGTTTCGCCAATAACGGAACTAATCCAGATTGTCTGTTCGTTGTTGAGCTGCAGAAGGCAGTCAACGGCGACCACTCGTGGAAGTACGGGTTTGCCGGAATGACTCAAGGTGAATTGACTGCGAAACTGGACGGTCGCAAGGTGTGGACGAAGCAGTGGACTGTCAAACGAGGCAAGCAGGACACATGGATCTGGTTTTTCGACGAAGATGTAGAAGGTCTAAAAGCGTTGAAGCAATGAAGAGCGTTTCGCTTTTTCCGCAACGACGAAGCGAAGGACATCTCGCCCTCTGAATGTTGATCTCAGCTGAGCGGATTGCGAATCTCAGCACGGAGACTTTATCTTGCGACTGATCCAGAGAGAATCGACCGCTGCTTGTTTGCTGACGATTGGTTTGGCATTCGGAACTAGCACCGCTGCCGATCCCGACCCGCCTGCGGAAGCTTGGTACAAGTACTATCGTGTGCGAGCGTCGAAGGAATACGAACTCGGCTTGCCGTTAACCGCACGTCCCGCGTAATCTCTGGCTCACAATTGG
>JACNKX010000123.1:24818-31178 GCA_014381825.1 Planctomycetota bacterium | reverse complement strand
GCGCTTCTTCACACGCCGGTACAATCGATCCGCCAACCGGCACAAGCACGACGCATCGCGCGGCGTCAAGTTCGTCCGAGCTACGTAGGCTGGGTCGTGACCCAGCTTCGAGGTCATCCGCTGTTGAGTCCTGACCCAGTCTACTAGCATTAGTCATTGGCACGGCATACCCAAGCGATTCAGCCAGCCCATGCATCTCGTCACCCAACTCTGCCAACTCCGCATGCGGGATCACCTCAATCGGCTTGGGCCCATCGTTCGGGCGCACCTTGGCAGCATCTCGATTGAGCGAAAATCCAAGATACGTTTCAATCGCGTCGTACTGCCCTGCCTTCAAGTCTTCGTAGCGAACAACGTGAGCATCGAGCCGTTCTGCCTCGGCAACAAAACTTCCCGCCAACTCAGACCACAACCGCCCAAACAGTCGAGCGGTGACGGGTTGATCGGGCCAACGATAAAACCACTTCCAATCCGCATTACGCCGCGCTGCCCAAGACCGATAGGCATCGTACGGATTGCGAATCAGAAACAAGAACTTGTTGTTCGGGTACAGCAGTTTCAAGTAGTACGCATAATCCGCCGACAACCGCACTTCCTTGAATCCCCAGCGTTCCGCACCAGCATCCCGCGCGGGTTTAACGAACAGCGTTTCAAAGTATGCTCGATGTGCCTCTACGAGCGACTTCACACTGGGATAAAGATTCGCCACGAGTCGTTCTGTTAAGTAGCCGTCACGCTCCGTCGTGACAAGCCCCGCAGTCGAGTAGCCGTCACGCTCCGTCGTGACGAGCCCTGCAGTCGAGTAGCCATCACGCTCCGCCGTGACGATCCCCCCGACATCGCCTCCGCCACAAGTTGCATCTTCGGTGGTCAGATCCAAATTCGCACCAGCTTCATCCGCTGCCAACTTCGTTCGCGCACCAGTATCCGGAGGCGATCCGGTTGCACGCGTGTTGGGCTCGTCACTACGGAGCGTGACGGCTACTTTGGCCTCATCGTAAAAGAAATGCGGCTCGGGCCAATCGCTCGTCATACAACGCAACGGATCGGCCATACTCTGCAACATGCACGAGTGCCCATACGGCTCGCCCCACATCATACACGAGGGCATCAACATTCGTTGCAACAACGTCGAACCCGATCGCCAGCCGGCGGCAAGTACGAAAACGGGGGAATCCTGTGCTGCTGCTTCCAATAACTCAGGCCACCGGCGACACATCTCCTGCACGGCATCGGCCAGATTGCGTTGGTTGCCTACTTCACTCACTGCCACGTTCCACCACCTCTACCTGAGGGTCGTTCGCTAGTTCACTTTTCTTTGCGACTTCGCGCCTTGGCGTGAGAATTGTTGAAGAAGATCACGCAAAGCCGCGAAGTCGCAAAGAACGGTGCCGGTCCAACCCTCGATATTTACCACGAACTAAGCATGACTCAGAATCCACCAAAGGATCACGACAACGAGTACGATCACCGCGTTTCGGATCGTACGAAGGCAGTTGCGAATATCCGTCAACAAAGCGATATCAGTATCTGGCATCCGACACGGCTCGCCACACGACGGACACTCACCAACGTTACCAGCCTGCGCAAGTGTGTATTCTATGGGCTCGCCACAATAAGGGCATGGAAGGTTTTCGATGAGCTTTGGCATGATTTTCGCCCGTTGTTCATTCGTTGGAGTTTGTGGTCACGTCAGCCGTAAGCCACTCACCAAGCTCTCGTGGCAGTGACTCCAGCTCGGCACGATGGGACGAAAACTCCCACGGCCACGGCGCATCTCTACAGCCAATCGAGAAGTAAATGCGCACAGGACGGGTCGTTTCATTTGGATTGGGCGAGGAATGTGGCACTATCGTAACCATCGCAAAAAGCGGCGTTGGTGAGCCCTCTTTTACAAAGTAGTCCGTCAGAGATGTTCCATTGTGGTCCTTATATTGAAGTCCAATCGCCTGTGCTGCTGCATCAGGATTGGGGAGATAACGAAAACCGCGTCTCGCCAACCACTGGTGCGTCAATTCCTTCGTCGCCTCTGGAGCTTTGCGATAGCCCGTCCAACTGCCCCCGACACTAACTTTCTTACCGCGACGCCCGATCATCATGCCGCCGAGAATCAAACCACAGATTCCAACCATGATCATCAACGTCGATAGGTGAACTCGGCGTGGGAGCATAGAACAGAATCAGTCTACGGTTCCTGGAGCTCTTTCTTGACCCGGTGCCGCAATGAAGCCAATCACGGCAGAGGAAACAACCACGGTCACAGCGCAGGTGTGCCACTGGCTATGCCAGTGCTTAGATTTCCAAGCTTGTGAAACGCTATCCATCATCGAGGTGGTCCACCCAAATCGCTTTCGGCATCACTTCAACAATATGACGGCACTGGTAGAGCCAGTGGCACACCGATCAATTCTGTTCTACGGTTCCTGGAACCTTTTCCACCTTAATGCGTCAATCGCCCTGCGACGATTATTGCGATTACCGGAACGGCGATCAACAAAGTGCGGAGCGAAATTCTCACGCTGCCAAATTCCTTTCAAAAGTTACGACGATCCTTTTCGACAAGTAAGCGTAGTATCGTCCGGCCCAAATGGACCAGCCTTCACTCCCCAACCTTCCGATTGGGAGAATGCAAGCTTTCCAACTCCTACGCCAACTTCACTCCCGACAGAGAAGCTACCGCCGACCCCCGCATCCGCTTCAATGTTCGCCTTACGGTTCCCGGAATTTTTCCCTCTTCTTCTGTTACGGTGGCATACGATCGAGTCCTGGAGGGCCCCACGGCGTGTGCTTCTCAACATACTCTTCGAGTAGTCTTGCCTCCGTCTCCAAGAATGGATGAATTCTTATCTTCCACACGTCGGTCGTCTCTAAAGAATCAAAGACTGCAGGCGTAATGTCGAGAGAACTGCTGCCTAAATCGATCTGAACGACTTCATGGGCTTGATACAGGTACACCCAAACATTCCCTCGGTCGGACTTCGGGATTTTCTTCGCGTCCAAAAAAATGGCGTGCGGCATTCTGGCCAGCCCTTCAGGTATAGGCTCACTATAGCAAGTGCCTCCAGAGCTAGAATTAATCCAAGGTCCCTCCTTGCGAATCTTGATAATCAAGTACACCAATTTGGGCGACCGGCGTAGTGAGTCCCATGAACCTTCGATCCGATAACCGTCGCAAAAATGAGTCCGCATGTCGTAGCGTTTGAGCATAATTTGGTGGTGTAGATTACCACCACCCCAAACACAAAGGACAGTTAGCAAGATAAACCAAGTTCTTAAGCGAAAGCGAATCACCTTCAGCAGGGACAGGAGTCGACCACGTCGCAGATCTAGCCCAACTCGGCGAAATACGTTAATGGCCATTAGCTTTACGCTGAACCCTTCTTGCATGCTAAACGAATTAAGGTATCGTACTCATGAGCCTGACCCCAGTCATGCGTATTGTTGAACTCTACGCCCACCTCGCCGGTGCCAAGTACTACACCTTCCGTCACACTGCCGCCATAACCAATGGCAGCGTCAATCTGGGCATTCACATAATGAATGTTGGGATCTGTGTAATCAAACTCTTCATCCCACGATATTCCGGCCGTTAGAAGTCCGTCTTGTGTACCAGTGCCAGATCGAACCGGCCCTGGAGATCTCAATATCTGACCATTATGACTTTGACAATCATAGGCCAAGTCGATTTGCCGATCGAGCGGCCCAAGTATAGTCGGCGGATCAGGGATCAAGATACCATTCGCATCTAAGTATTGCGCCCAGATCTGTGCGTGAATAGAATTGAGTCCCGTGCGACTCGCGACAAAAACACCATCAACGTGATCTTTCCATAGTGTTAACGCCCCGCGTTCATCTTCGACGTCTTCGCCTAGCGTATCGTAGGTAGTCCCACCACCAACGGAAGTCCACCGCCATTCATTGTCAACGACATCAAACGCATTGGCGGTCGATGCTATTACATTTACGGCGTCGGCATAGGGATGCGATCCATTGCCGGTAGAAATAACGTCAACCAGGAAGGATTCCGTGGATTCAATATGGGAGTCATCCTCCGCGTAGATATCTATCTCTTTAGTTAGCGAAACCCCATTCGAAAAAGGCACGGCTAGCGTGAAATCGATTGGGGCGCTCGCCATATCTGAACTCGTAGCGGCCAAATCCGATGGAGAGCCCATTATGTTAGCCCGCAGTCCGACCCAGACGTTAGGATATGGAGTCACGGTCACGCTCAACTTTGCTGGCGCTCCGCCTTCCTCCGCTGTCCCCGATACACTCCAAGTTACGTCATAGTCATCGTTGCGAATAGTTCCTGTCGCGGTGCCGCTCGGGCCGGATGCACTTCCGCTGCCGGATCCCGCGCCCGATCCAATCCCAATCCCAGCGACGGGGCCACCGGCCCCATCATGAACCAAGTCAAGAGTGAGCGTAAAATCTTCGTCCGATTCTGCGATGTCGTCATTGATGACGCCAACTTCGATTTCGACAGTCTCAGTTCCGCCCGTATTTCCAGCAAACCAAATCGAACCATGCGTCTCCCCATAGTCTTCCCCTGCGGTTGCAGAACCATCCGACGTGCTGAAGTCAACCGCAAACCCGCAAGCAGCGTAGCCGGAGAAATAAGCATAGAACGTAATTGGTTCCGTAGATCCCTCGAACACCCCACCACTGTAGACGGCAACATACCCCGAAGCCGACAATGCCATCGAACCAGATCCCGATGCGCTACCACCGCATGTCGCCGTAGCCGTGGTTGTTGTCGTCCCCGACCCACTTGATGAAGCTGATCCACTTGCCGACGCGCCACCGTTATCTTCGCCCTCACCGATCATCCAAGCGGGAATCGATGAGGCCGACGCGACGGAACTACCGAGATTTGCCTGCGGCAGTTCAGCGCCGGTCACGTTGTAGCCTTGGCCAGAGCCGGTGCCGACGCCGGTGCCGAGTTGGCTGATGGGGGAACTGAAGGAACGAGAGGGGTTGGAGAGAGGACGAGATTGGGAGATGGGGAGAGAGGGAATGGTGTCGACGAACTGGTTGCCGGCGAAGAAGGAATCGACGAAGGATGCCGCGACGAGTGTGTTTGTTGTGGCGTTTGATTCGCGTGTCAGACCGAGGTCGTCGTTGGTGTCGGTCAACTCGGCGCGTACCTCACTCTTCTCAAGATCGCCATCCAGGGCGGACAAGTCGGATTGCAGCAACGCGTGGGCGGGCCGATCGCGCGACACCACGGCGTTGGATTCAGATTCGATCTCCGCGGGAACCAGTTGTTCGTTGGGGAGTAGATCGAATTGAGAGGCAATGGCCGCACCGGCCAGCAAGTCGAGAAATCCGCCGGGAAGGACGCGTTTGTCGAGCTGTTCCACGCCGTTGCGAATGTGGCTGCGACGGCTACGAATCTGCTTGTTTCGTTTCATTCGCTTGCGGCGTTGCTTGCTCATTTCGGTGGCTCCAAACCTATGGATCTTGTTGTGCGACATCCCGCCAGGGAGTATCGAGGCGGCCTCGACAGCGATCGGCCTCTATTAGTAACTATGCGCGAGATGACCGATTTGGACATTTGGACGAAGGATTTCTCAAACTCTTTTCGGAAATGGTGGAAATCCAAACGATCGGTCGCTACAACAACGATTGTCTATTCAGGCGGCACATGGGTAGGGGACTTGGCAGATGGCAAAAGAAAACTCCTTCCGCGAACTTTTTCAACTCGCGATCGACGGTGACCGGGACGCACAAGCGAATCTGTATCTCGAACAGGGGCCGTATATGCGAGACTGGATCAGAATCAAGTTGCGACGGCTGAAAATTGCTTGGGCCGTCGACCCGGATGATGTGTTTGACTCGTTTTTCGCGCGGATCATCGAGGGCCGCATTAAAACGGTATTCAAAACTCCGTTGCACTTCGTCAACTATTGCGAAAAATCGTTACTCAACAAATGCCAACAAACGCTGCGTTCTGTTATCTTGCGAATGGCCAGCGACGTCGCCGAGTGTCCGACCGAGTTGTTCGAAGATGCACACGCCACCGAGCAACTCGAAGGCTTTGCATGGAACGAGCAACTAGAGAATGCCTATTCGCAGTTGACCCATCTCGAACGAGTCGTTTGTTTCTTTCGCTTGGGTGGACATAACTGGGAAGAGATCGGAGAACGGCTTGGAAAATCTGGCAGCGCCGTGAGGAAGGTACATCAGCGGGCTGCCCAGCGCATGGGCAACGGGATTCTTGCGGGGGGGGGGGGGGGGGGGGTTGGGGGGGGTGGGGTGGTGGTGTTTTCGCGCTTGCCTCGGCGTTCTCCCGCACTTTGCGTTGGCGCGTGGGCTCTGCCCTCTTCGTGCTGTGTCGGCGAGTCTGGTGCCCCGGCC
>JACNKX010000123.1:0-24808 GCA_014381825.1 Planctomycetota bacterium | reverse complement strand
GGGGGGGGGGGGGGGGGGGGGGGGGCGCGGGGGGGGGGGGGGGGGGGGGGGGGGTGGGGGGGGGGCAGGGGGGGGAGTGATCTCGAGGACGACTTGAGTGTGCTCTTACTATGTCCTGCGATTCGCCGATTTATACCGTTATCGGGTGGCGTTGCACCTCTGCTCGACTGGCTCGGAGGCCCGTCGCAGGTCGTCTGTAAGTGTGCCAATCGTATCCGCGAGAAGCATAGGATCGGCGCGAGACTTCAAGCGGCATGAACGTTCGTTGCAGTGCAGAGGGAATCTTTGCGGAGTGTGTCCCGAACGGATGAAGGCAATAAAAGGCAATTAGCCCCAGACATCAGCGCTTAGTCTTTTCGAGTCGCGCCGATCACCGACGATGGTAGTCGCGATACCAATCGACAAACCGCTGAACACCTTCTTCGATCGGTGTCTTTGGCTGAAATCCGACGTCTCGGATCAAATCGTCAACATCAGCAAACGTCGCCGGAACATCGCCAGGTTGAATTGGCAGCATATTTTTCTGCGCCGTGCAGCCGAGCGACTGTTCAAGGACTTCGATCAGCCGCATCAACTCGACCGGCTGGTTGTTGCCGATGTTGTAGATTCGATACGGCGCAGAACTAGTGCCCGGATCGGGCGTGACACCGCTCCAAGCCGTGTTCGCCGTGGCGACGCGATCTGCGGTCCGAATTACACCTTCGACGATATCGTCGATGTACGTAAAGTCGCGTTGCATTTCGCCGTGATTGTAAACGTCGATCGGCTGTCCAGCGAGTATCGCCTCGGTGAACTTAAAGAGAGCCATATCGGGCCTGCCCCACGGGCCATAGACGGTAAAAAACCGCAGGCCTGTCGTCGGCAGCTGGTATAGATGGCTGTAGGTGTGAGCCATCAGCTCGTTGGCCTTCTTCGACGCCGCATACAAGCTGACCGGATGATCAACGTTGTCGTGTACCGAAAAAGGCATCTTAGTGTTGGCTCCGTACACCGAACTCGACGAAGCATAAACCAAGTGTTTCACCTGATGATGCCGACATGCTTCGAGGATGTTCGCAAAGCCAACGAGATTGCTTTGCACGTACGCGCCGGGGTTCTCAAGCGAATACCGCACACCTGCTTGTGCCGCGAGATGAATAACGACGTCAGGTCGTTCTTGAGAACACAGCTTCTGGAGCCCTGCGTCATCTGCAACGTCCAACTCTTGGAAGACGAAGCCGTCTCGGCCATTAAGCTGTGCGAGGCGATCATTCTTGAGTTGTACGCTGTAATAGTCGTTCAGACTATCGATCCCAACGACGCGATCACCACGATCAACAAGTTTCGACGCAACGTGATACCCGATAAATCCGGCAGCGCCAGTAACTAGAAAGTTCGCCATGAGTTACCGCTAAGCAGCCTTCCGCATCGGTGGAGTCTTCGCCTTCGTCAGTGTTGTTGGAACGATTTGGAGTACGTCGACTTTGCCTCGCTCCAACTTCTCGACTCTGTCGGCCATTTTCTCGAGGAAGTCGATGATCTCCGCTGCTGCAGCTTCACCAATGTGAACAGACAACGCTTTTCGACTGTTGAAGCTCAGTTCAAGTTCCTTCATCTCGGGCCCTTCCAGCGATTGTACCAATGTAAATCACTCGACAGTCACGCTCTTTGCGAGATTGCGAGGTTTATCGATATCACATCCACGCATGAGCGCGATGTGATATGACAACAACTGTAGTGGAATCGCGCTAACGATCGGCTGAACAAACTCTGCAACACTCGGGACGGAGATAACATCGTCCGCCAACGCGGCAACCCGCGTATCACCATGTTCAACGATCGCGATCACGGGCCCTCCGCGCGCTTTGACTTCTTCGATATTTGCCAGCACCTTTTCGTAGACGAATCCCTGCGGCACGATAAAGACGCTGGGTGTTGCCTCGTCGACCAGCGCGATCGGACCGTGTTTCATTTCCGCAGCGGGATAGCCTTCGGCATGAATGTAGCTGATTTCCTTGAGCTTCAAGGCGCCTTCCAATGCCGTTGGGAAGTTGTATTGTCGCCCGAGGTACAAGAAATTATTTGCGCCCGAATACTTCGCCGCAATCCGTTTGCTCTCTTCATCTGTCTGTAAAGCCGCTCGGACCTTGCTCGGCAACGCGTGAAACTCGTTGATGATTCGCATCCCCGCATCGAAGCTGAGATGCCGCATTCGTCCGAAGTACAGAGCTAACAGGGAAAGAACCATACATTGCGAGGTATAGGCTTTCGTTGAAGCAACACCAATCTCTGGTCCGGCATGCAAATAGATGCCGCCATCGGCTTCCTGCGCGATGCTGCTGCCAACCGTGTTACAGATCGCCAAAGTTCGATGCCCTTTGCGTTTCATCTCCCGAATCGCACCGAGCGTGTCGGCTGTCTCGCCACTTTGCGATATCGCAAAGACAAGCGTGCCGGGATCAACCGGCGGGTTCCGATAACGAAGCTCGCTGGCGTATTCGACTTCGACAGGGATGCGCGCGAACTCCTCGATCAAGTATTCGCCGAGCAGCGCCGCATGCCAGCTCGTGCCACACGCAGTCAAAATGATTCGATTGACGCTGCCCAGTTGCTGTGGCGTCAAGTTCAAGCCGCCGAACATCGCAGTCGCGTCATCTTCACACAATCGACCGCGCATCGCGTTCTTGATCGATTCAGGCTGCTCAAAGATTTCTTTGAGCATGTAATGCGGATAGCCTGCTAAGTCCACATCGGTCGCATCGACCTGTAAGTTTTCGACGCTATGCCGCACCTCGCCATGATCGCGATGAGTGACTCGAACCGAATCCGCTGTGATCACAGCGACCTGATGATCACTCAGATACACAATCTTATCGGTGTAGCCAGCCAACGGTGACGCATCACTAGCGACGAAGTGTTCGTCGTCGCCAATGCCCAGGACCAACGGGCTGCCCAGCCGTGCGGCAATGATCACACCGGGATGGTCGCGAAACATGACGACCAGACCGTAGGTTCCGCGCAGTTGACTCAGAGCCGCTTTCACGGCGGTCACCAACGATGCGTAAGGCGCGACCGAGTCGCTAACTTTGCTCTCCGAAGATTCCTTCTCCAAACAGTCCGTGATCAAATGAGCGATCACTTCTGTATCTGTCGCCGATTGAAAGACATAACCTTCAGTCTCCAATCGAGCTTTCAGTTCCTGGAAGTTCTCAATGACCCCGTTGTGACAGATCGTGACAACTCGTTCGCCTCCGATGTGTGGATGAGCGTTTCCTTCGGTCGGAGGTCCATGCGTCGCCCAGCGCGTGTGTCCGATGCCAATCGAACCCTGCAACGGAGAACTTGCCAGCGCCGAAGCAAGTCGCTCGATGCGCCCGGCTGTCTTACAGATCGAAACGTCGCCAGCTTGATCTGTGATCGCGACGCCAGCACTATCGTATCCCCGATACTCCAGCCGCCGCAGCCCGTCCAACAGGAATTCGCATGCTTCGCGATGCCCTACATAGCCAACGATTCCGCACATATCCGTGTTACTCCGGCACGTCCGATCGGACGAGAGTTGTAGTCGAGATGAGACGAGGCGGCGGATACTAGCAAAACCGGGTGGTTGCTCGAAGCCCATTACGGAGCATTGTTCGCTTACGCTAGCTGCCAACTGTCCGAAGCGTCGGACAGCGTGTAGTCTGGAAGCATGCATCGAGATTCGTTTGTTAGCCGGAGGACTTAATGGCCACACATCAGCAATCGCTAGCAGTTGCCATTGCGGACAAATCAGCAACCATCGGAATCGTCGGACTGGGGTATGTTGGTTTGCCCTTGGTGAAAGCCTTCATCGAAGCCGGTTTCAAATCGTACGGTTTCGATGTCGATACACGAAAAGTGGACCGATTGCTTGCTGGCGAGAGCTACATCAAGCATCTTTCGTCCGAGTGGATCGAGGCCTGTGTGCGCAACGAGTCGTTTGTTCCGACCGCTGACATGACTCGATTGAGTGAAGCTGACGCGATACTGATCTGTGTCCCCACACCTCTGACCGATAGCCGCGATCCGGATTTGAGTTACGTCGAGTCAACCGCTCGCCAAATTGCCGCAACACTTCGACCGGGGCAACTGGTCGTCCTCGAAAGCACCACCTATCCCGGCACGACTCGCGACGTCGTCTTGCCAATTCTGAAGCAGGCAGGCCTAGTCCTTGGTCAAGAGTTCTTTATTGCCTACAGCCCCGAGCGCGAGGACCCCGGCAATCCCGATCACTCGGCTCAGCGCATCCCGAAGGTCGTTGGCGGCATCGACGAAGCAAGTTTGCAACTCGCGATCGCTCTCTATTCACATGCTGTCGTCGAAACCGTTCCCGTATCAAGCTGCGAGGTCGCCGAAGCTTGCAAGATTCTGGAGAACACTTACCGCTCCGTCAACATCGCAATGGTCAACGAGTTGAAAGTGTTGTTTCATCGGATGGGGCTCGACATATGGGAAGTGATCGACGCCGCCAAGACAAAACCGTTCGGCTTCCAGGCTTTTTATCCAGGCCCAGGCCTCGGCGGGCACTGCATTCCGATCGATCCGTTTTATTTAAGCTGGGTCGCCCGACAACACGACTTGCCAACTCGTTTCATCGAGCTTGCCGGTGAGATCAATACGAGCATGCCGGAGTACGTAATAGCTCGCGTCACCGAAGCCCTCAATGATGCCGCCAAACCGATTCGGGGCAGCAAGATCGCGATCCTAGGAGTTGCCTACAAGAAAGACGTCGACGATCCTCGCGAGAGCCCTTCGTTCAAGCTGTTGGAACTGCTTCAATTGCGCGGAGCCCAGCTCAGCTACAACGATCCGCACATCTCGGTCCTCCCACCGATGCGGCATTTCGATGTACCCGATCTCGCCAGCGAGGAACTGACAAGTGATTTCTTAGCGTCGCAAGACTGCGTCATCGTCGCCACCGATCATTCGGCATACGATTGGAACTTCATCGTCGCGCACTCGCCGCTCGTCATCGACACTCGCAACGCCACGAAGGATGTCACGAAGCACCGCGAGCGGATCTACAAGGCGTAGCCTTCGTTGCTGGCCCTCGTTCCCAGGTTCCGCCGGGGAACAAGAACGAAATGCTTGACGCCATCGACTTCGCGCATTAGCTTGACCGGCGGGCTAGAACTCCAACGGCTATAACGAGGCAGATTTCTCTCATGGCGTCCACAACACAGCAGCAAATACTCGCTACTTCTCTGAAGCATACGTTACAGCAGTTCTGGGGCTACGACGGCTTTCTGCCTTTGCAAGAACAGGCAATGTCGTGCGTGATGTCCGGTGAAGACAGCGTCGTGGTGCTGCCAACAGGTGGCGGAAAATCATTGTGCTTCCAAGCTCCCGCCGTCTGTTTGGACGGTATGGCGATTGTCGTTTCGCCGCTGATCTCGTTGATGAAAGACCAAGTTGATACATTGCGATCGTGTGGCATTCGCGCAGCATTTATCAACAGCACGTTGACGGATCATGAGAAGCGCGAGATCACTGATCAGATCCGCCGTCGTGAATTAAAGCTCGTCTACGTCGCGCCTGAACGATTGCTGTCTGAACAGACGTTGAGTTTTCTGAGCGCTGAGAAAGTTTCGCTGATCGCGATCGACGAAGCCCACTGCATCAGTGCGTGGGGACACGACTTCCGCCCCGAGTACCGCGGCTTGCGAGTGCTGAAGCAGCGTTTTCCGAGTGCCAGCGTTCATGCTTATACGGCGACTGCATCGGAGCAAGTGCGGCAGGACATTGCAGAGCAACTTGGCTTGGACGAGCCTAACATGCTGGTCGGTGGCTTTGATCGCCCGAATCTGTCTTACCGAATTCGTCGTGCCAGTGGAAAGTTTCAACAAATCTGCGAGGTCTTGGAGAGACATCGCGACGAATCGGGCATCGTCTATTGCATCAGTCGCAAAGAAGTCGACAAGACCGCCACCGGACTCGAAGGGCTCGGCTTTCGCGCTGCGCCGTACCACGCCGGGATGACCGATGTTGATCGTCGCAAGAACCAAGAAGCGTTTATCAACGACGAAGTCGACGTCATCGTCGCTACGGTGGCATTTGGAATGGGAATCGACAAACCCAACGTTCGCTTTGTCGTCCACAGCGGAATGCCGAAGTCGTTGGAGCACTACCAACAAGAGAGCGGTCGAGCGGGACGCGATGGACTCGAAGCTGAATGCACTCTGTTATTCGGGGCCGGAGATGTTATCACCTGGCGCAAGATGCTCGACAACTCCGAGCCTTCGGCTCGCGAGGGAGCGTTGCGTTCGCTCGACGCAATACAGACTTTCTGCACCAGCGTCGTTTGCCGCCATCGAGCGATCGTGCAGTATTTCGGTCAAGATCTGAAAGGTGACAACTGCGGAGCTTGCGATGTTTGTCTTGGCGAGTTGGATCTGGTTGACGATCCAACCACGATCGGACAGAAGATCCTGTCGTGCGTTTTGCGATTGGAGCAACGATTCGGAGCCGACTATACCGCCAAGGTGCTGGCCGGATCGCAGGAGCAACGGATCATTCAAGCCGGCCATGATCAACTCAGCACATACGGCCTGCTTCGCGAAGATGGCTCGGGAACCGTTCGAGATTGGATTGAACAATTGGTTGGCCAAGGCTTTCTCGATAAGGCCGGTGAATACAACGTCTTGGAACTTACGCAGTCAGGCCAACGCTTGTTGAAGCGAGAAGTTGAGCCACAGTTGCTACGTCCGGCAGAGAAGCAGCGAGAGTCGCGGGCTGTGGCGGCAGATTCCTGGGAAGGCGTCGATCGAGCGTTGTTCGACACATTACGTGAGCTTCGGAGTACGAAGGCGACCGAACAACGCGTGCCCGCTTACGTCGTATTCGGCGACGCGGCGCTTCGTGACATGGCTCGACGCCGCCCTTCCACGCTGGAAGGTTTTAGAATCGTGAAAGGTGTTGGCGAGAAGAAGCTCGTGGATTACGGCGAAGAGTTCCTTAATGTGATCAACAGCTACTGTACGGGGCAGCAATTGGCCCAAGACGTGGCCCCAACCATGACCGCCAAGATGCCAAAGCCCGCAAGCAACGGAACGAACGCGTCGTCTGTCGCTGCGTTCGCGTTCTTTCGACAGCGTGCAACGATCGACGAGGTCGCCGAGCGAATGAATCGAGCCCGCTCAACCGTCACCGGCTACCTGAGTGACTTCTTGAAACACGACAAGATCGACGATTCATTGCCTTGGGTCCGTGAAGATGTCGCTCAACGAATTGAACAGGCAATCGCACAAGTCGGCAACGAGCGATTGAAACCGATACATGACCACTTAAATGGCGAGATCGATTACGACGAGATTCGTATCGTCGCGACTTGTTTGAGGAACAGAGAGCAGTGAAGTTCAAGTGAACTTCACCGGCGGGCGTGCTTTTGAAAGAACTCCCACATTACGTCGTTGGCCACGAGGTTCTTCGTCGTGGCACCGAGAAATCGCAGGCGACTCTCGCTTCCCGGCCACGTGTGGCCCATGGCTCGGATCGTATAAAGCACAACTTCTGTGCCTTGCTTCCCGCCGGAATAGGTCGCCCGAGTCACGCTTGTGCCATCGTCAACTCGACTTGGAATCGACACTGTCTTGGGACGAACTTGGCATCCATTTGCGTTCACCCACGCTTGAATCGAATGTTCTACGGAATGGAAGTCTGTTCGCGAAATGCTACGACTTCCACGGCCTCCGTTGAACGGAGCGAAGGCGTCGTCTGTTCCATGAAAGTGGCAAACCGATACTGGCTGACTCGGCGAACAGCCTATCGTGCCCATCGGCCCAGCAACTAGAGCAATCGCCGCGATTCGATCCGCCATCTCGGAAGCCAATAAGTAACACATGATCGCCCCGTTCGACATTCCTGTCGCAAAGACCCGTTTCTTGTCGACCTTCACGACAGATTCCAGATCGTCGAGCAAAGCGCGAACAAACTTGACGTCATCGACTTTTTCAGTCATCGCGTGACCACAACAGTTCCCACCATTGTCCGTACCTATTGAAACCATACCTTCGTAACGTCGATTTGGATTCATGTCTCCAGGGAGATTACGAATAGCGAGTGGACGGGTGAGTCTGTTATGATACGGCAATGCATCAGCAACTCTTATCACTTTTCGTCGGTCTGCTCACTCTCACTCATGTCGTCGGCGCGGAGGAGTCACCTCGCCCCGATGAGCGAATCCGATCGGCAATCGAACGGGCGATTCCATTGATCGAGGCAGGGTCGGCTGGTTCGGCCGAGCAACGGACTTGTTTTACTTGCCACAATCAGGCCTTACCGATCCTGGCATTGACCGAAGCGAAACGACAAGGCTTTATCATCGACGAGGCAAACTTAACGCGCCAATTGGACCACACCTCGGCGCACCTCCAGCGTGGCAAAAAGAACTACCTAGAGGGAAAGGGCCAGGGAGGCAGATCGATCACCGCTGGCTATGCCCTTTGGGCGTTGCACGCCGGTGGGCATGCCCCGGACGAAACCACAGCGGCTGTCACTAGTTTTCTGCTGCAATACCAAAAGAAATCCAATCACTGGAGTCATCCCGGCAATCGTCCACCCTCTTCGGGCAGCGATTTCACAACAACTTCGTTGGCTTTGCGAGGACTGGCAACTTACGGCACCAACGAACAACGACCAGAAATAGAGTCACGTATCGCGACTGTGGCGAAATGGCTCGCCGAAGCAAAGCCACGAGACACCGAAGATCTTGCGTTTCGACTGCGCTCACTTCAATACGTCAAGTCGGACAACGACCTTATTCAGCAGACGGTCGCGACACTATTAGCAAACCAACGCGACGACGGTGGCTGGTCCCAGACCGACGAGATGGAAAGCGACGCTTATGCGACAGGCTCGGTCTTAGCCGCTTTGCTTCAAACGAAGAATACGTCCCCCACTGACAAGCAAGCGCAACGGGGCATCAAGTTTCTACTCGACACTCAGTGCGATGACGGTTCATGGCGCGTCACGACGCGTGCGAAGCCGTTCCAAGAGTACTACGAATCGGGCTTCCCACACGACGAAGATCAATACATTTCTATCGCCGCGAGCAGTTGGGCAACGCTAGCGCTCGTCCAGTCGCTCCCAGAGTCTGACAAGTAGCCCAGACGACGTCTTTGGACGCACCATCGTTAAGCAACGCCAAGAACATCGCGTAATTTGACAATCGCCTTGTACTTTTCGTCACTGACGCGGGCTTGAGGTATCTGAAGCTCCTCCGCGATTTCGCCAACTCGCCATCCGTCTCGCATCAGCGACAGAATTCGTTGTTGTCGATCACTCAAACAAGACTCGCTGGCCGATACGATCTGCTCCCACGCCCCTTCTGTTTCACTGCCGCGCGAAGAGTCATGCCGCTCGCCAGTCTGTGATTCCTCCAACGAATGAGGCCGCGGGCGGCGACGCCACCGCTGAACTGTGCGCCATACCGTGCGATTCAATTCTCGCCGTTCATGCGATTCGACGTTTCCAATCGCTTCGCTCAAACCTTCTTGAGAGATTCGATCGAGCAACTCGACGAGCGCCTGCTGCGTACAATCGTCCCACTCTTGCTGCGAGATCCCTGCATTACGCCAGCTGACCGTACAGTACCTTTGGATCTTGTCGATCGCCTCCAGCTCGCCAGCCGAAGTGAGCGTCGGACCTCCCATTGCCGTCGCGAAGGCGACGGCACACGCGGCAAGTCCCAGGTTTCGGTTCTTTGATGGGGGCGTCGGCACGATCTTTCCCACGAGTTTATTCTCCGTCGATTTCTATTTGTTCGATGCGAGTATCTTGTGCTTCGATTGTGTGGCGGATCGACGGGCGAACCAGCTTGTCGAGTTCTCCAAAAACAGAACCGCCTCCACCCGAAGATTTTTCTCGATAGTAAATGTATCCGGCGTCTTCTAATCGAATCGCAAATCGATGCAAAAGCCAGCCGATTCCTACCAGCAACAACAAACCGATTCCAACGATCAAAGTCCATATCAGCATCTGTTTGCAGTTCCCACTCGTTACGACGATTGCTCGGCACAATTCAAGGAGAACAGACGACCGGCATCAGAAATCTCGCTGCCAATTCGGCAGAATTTCGTCAGCAGCTCTCGCGAAGAACGCAATTCGCAGGCCAGTGGGAATTGAAAAGGTACTGCCCATCGTGGCAAATCCCGATTGGGGAATGTGTTACGAGCGATCAACCAAGTCCGAGCCGACTTGCTATTCGCCGTTGTCCGCATGTCGATTCGACAGCAGCTTCGTCCGAATCTCATCCTTCAGTCGATCCAGTACTGACTGCTTATCCGTTTCATCCAGGATGCGCCGGACAACTTGCTTGGGCCCTTCGGACCCCCAAGAAGAACCGTGTTCGAGGTAATACTTTGCTGCCTGGCCAACGATGTACGAGCCGTACCCTGCCGCAGCTCCTTGTGGCACGGCCGTGACGATCGTTCCGTAACCAAGCGTTAGCCACTTGAACGTCATCGCTGCGACATTCGTCGATACCTCCGCCAGCAACACCCAACCGGCGGCTTTCAAAATCGACGCGACTAGCTTTCGCGCGTGCGTCCACGACATCTGCAACCCGTAGATATGAGCCAGTGTGCAAACCATCGTCGCATCAACCGCAGTGCCGCCCAAAGTATCGACGCCACCGATGGGATTGAGAGCAACGACAGCAGCCTTAACCACCGCATAGGTCCAAATCGTCTGGCTCGCCTTCTTCTCACGTAGTTGAACACGGAGCGACGCAATGCGGTCTGATTTGTCCGCCGCATACATCGCAGCATTTATCGTCACTAGAGCCAATCCGTCATGCTCCAGCAATTCAATGATGCGAGCTTTCAGATCATCCACGTCGGGCTCAGGCTTTCGCCACTCGCTACGAGTTTTGCCTTTGGCATCCTCGATGATGTACTCAACGTCACGGGGATCAGCCGCTGTCATGATAATATCGTCTTCAGAAATCACGTTCGCCAAGCGGTCGTCTCGTAAGACTTCGAGCAGTCGGTCGCGTTGTTCGAGCGAATAGAGATCCTTCTTCGTCAGAACGACGATCAGCGGCTTGCTGACACCAGCCAAGGTCAACAGTGCCGAAAACTCTGTCTCGTTCAGATCCGAGTCTGTTGCGAACAGGATCAGATCCGCTCGCTCGGCAGCGTCGCGAGCCATGTCGGCCCGCGTGGCACCACCGACTTCGTTCAGACCCGGTGTGTCGACTAAGACAACTTGTGAATCGGCAAGTCCTGGAATGCAGTAGCCCGATCCTTCCCAATCGACTTTCCAAATCTCTTTCGTCCAACCACCTTGAACATCAACTGCCGCTACTTGGCGACCGACGAGTGCATTGATCAGAGCGGACTTGCCCGTACTGATTTCGCCGAAGACAACAATTTCGACGCGACCGCTCGTCAACTTGTTGCTCATTTCCTGCAGTTGGCGCAGGTCGCCCTGCAGGACGCCTCTTTCTTCAGCCGAGCAATTACGCAGCTTCTCCAGCGTTTGCGTAAGCGATTGAATCGCTTGCTGGTAGTGATCGTCCTGTAGAAGCGTTGGCTCAATCATAGAAGTCAGTCTTCGTCTTTCCTGGAAGACAAATGTGTTCTCGCGGCACTTACAAGCTTTCGCAATTCGTCCATCGTTGTGAGTTTCTCCCACTCTTTTCGAGCCAGCGCGGCGAGTCCACCCTCGGGCTGTTTCATCTCGTTCTTGAAATAATGAATGAATACCGCACCGATCCAGCGAGTGATCAACGCCTGAACGATGCCTTGCAGCAGTTGTCCCGCGAGCGTGCCAACGCCGGGCACAGTCTTCAACAGCGATGCTACGGCAGGAGCGACGATCGGTGTCGCGGCACTGACGCCGAGAATCGAGACCAGATTCTTTCCAAGCTGCCCAACCAAAGTCACTGCTGCGTTGAGATCAATGTCTTGCCGATAAACGCGTCCCAGATCTACCACCATCTTTGTCGAGATCGCACAGCCAGCGATCAAATCTACGATTGGGAAGGGATTTAATGCCGCCGCACCACCGGCACCCCACATATACTTGTCAACCGTCTCCCAAGCCCGACGTTCCAAGGAGTCCTCGACGCGGCGTCGAGCCTCGTCAACTAATCCGCGGGACTGTAACAACAAATTAGCGAGTAACAAATCGCGACCATCACGTTTAACGATCTTCATCATCCGATCAGCCAAAGGACTGATGTCGACCGAAACGTCCACCATCTCCTCGGCTTCCGAGCCATCGCTCAAGACACGAACTCGCGGACGCTGGGTCGTCTGCGACCGAACCGTCACAATGTCGTCAGCATCCACGTAACTCTTCACCTGCTGCCGGATCTGACGGAGCAACGACTCGCGTTCTTGCGCGTCATACCAATCTTCCTTGTTCAGACAGATCAGCACTCGCTTCTCCATGTCACCCAACTGTTTGAGCAACTCGAACTCCCATTCGCGCAGCGGCCCGTCGACGACTAACAGTACCAAGTCCGCGTCCTTTGCCGATCCAGCCGACAACGCTCCCCGAGCAGCACCGTCGACTTCGCCAAGCCCCGGCGTATCAACCAACATCACGCGATCGATTCCAGGCCATGGGATCTCGTTACGCTGCGCCGTCGTCCCGCCCTTGAGATCCGTGACAAACATATCGTTACCGGCGAGCGCATTAAGTAGCGAAGACTTGCCGCTAGAAATCGCTCCAAACGCCACAATCTCTAGTTGCTTGGAATCACGTTTCGCCGAGATCTTCTCGGCCAGAGGATCTAACTCGCGACGAAGGGCGTCGTCGATATCGAGTTCATCTTGCAAGTCATCAACAGCGTTCAAATTCTCTTCGACTTCAAAGGCGCGTTGCTCGTGTGTTAGTTCACTTGGGTTCTTGACGCGACGAGCATGCCGAGCCCGTTTCCGCTTCGTACGACTCCACAGCCGCCAGACGATCGCGACGGTACACCCCAGCAGCAGCAATGCCCCAGTTCCAACGAATCCCGCATAAACATAGACAAGCCATTGCGGCGTATTGTCGGGAAGCGAGTTGAAGATCGCTGCAATTTTTGGCGGAATCACCAACAGCATCACGCCAAGAAACGCCAACACCACGATCAGCAGTAGGCCATTTGTCGTGCGATTTATTTTCATCCAGTAACTTGTCCGCAAATCGGAGTCGACAACTTTCGACCGTGTTAGAGATTGATAGCAACTATTCGTGCGCTCGACCACATGATTTGAACTGGATCACGGAAAAGGCTCTTGTTTTCGCTCTCCTTCATCGTAGTCACGATGCCAAAAAAACGCCTTCAGAAACTCAGCTTCAACGGATATCGCGGCCCAAAACGCAAAGAATCCCCGGCATCTTGCAGACACCAGGGATTCTAAGGTTTCTAAAACTCAGCGAGGCGTGCGTTTATTCAGCCTTCTTCTTTTTCTTCTTCTTATTTCCACCGCCACCACCCCGAATGCCCGCAGCCTTAATTTGCTCTGGTGTGAGCAACGCAACGACAGCCGTATTGAACTTCCGTTGAAGCGTCTGGGCCGACTTTTGAGCTGCCTTTTGCTCGTCGGTCAGTTGAACCGCAGCCGCAACCGCTTCTTGCAATTCTTTGCCTTTCTTACCATCGGCAGCAGCAGCCTTTCGAGCCTCGTTCATCTTCTTGCCTGCATCACCAAGACCCTTGCGGGCTTCGGCCAGCTTCGGTCCATACTCTTTCGCAAGCGCTTCGACCTTATTGACAGTGTCCGCATCCGCACCAGCGTCCTTCACCTTCTTGACGACAGCCGCCAACGGATTCGATGGCCGCTTCTTGCCCTTCTTCTTTTTCTTCTCTTGCGCGGCCACAGGCGCGGCAATCGCGAGGGCCAACGCCAACAAAGTCATTGTCTTCAGTACATTCTTCATTGATGGGTCTCCGAGAATCGAATTTGTAAACTCATCCAGGTGCAGTCCTTCGTTCCCGGAATCTAACTAACAGACAGGTCAGGCGCACAACCGTGTGAGCAGCAAATAGAAAAACCTTCCGGAAGATTGAACCCACCGGAAGGTTGTTTGTTTCGCACTAGGCAAACATATCTTTGATCACCGAGCCATCACGAACGATCGTGATCGGTCGACCGATGCTCGTGTGGTACTCCTTCATGTGGTCGATTCCGACGTTGTGGTAGAAGGAGGCCGCCGCGTCATCCGGCGCAAAGCCTTCGTTGGCCGGCATCGAAGCCTTCTCGTCACTTTCGCCAAGCGCCTGACCACCGCGAATCGAGCCGCCTGCCTGCAACATGAACATGCAGCGAGGATAGTGATCGCGCCCGCCTTCGGCACTACGAGTGTTAATCTTCGGCGTGCGACCAAATTCACCTGTCACAAAGATCGCGGTCGTTTCGAGCAGGCCTTTTTGCTCCAAACCATTCAATAGCGCAGACAACCCAGTATCGAGCTGAGGCAACAAGCCAGGCCTGCGGGCATCGCCTTTACTCAATCGAGTCCAGTTATCTTGATGCGTATCCCAACCGCCAAGGTTCAGCGTAATGAAACGGACTCCCGATTCAATCAATCGACTCGCAAGCAGGCAGCTTGCACCAAACGGATCTTCGCCGAACGGTTCGGCGAACGAGGGAGATTCCTGGCTGATATCGAATGCGTCGCGAGAACGCCGTGATGTAATGATCGAATGTGCCTGTTCGCTGAAACGATCGAGACCATCCAGCAACTGGCTGTCCTCTTCCACCGCACGAAACGTTGTGTCGAGGTCGCTCAGCAAACTTTGCCGCTTTTCGACTTGAGCCACTGTCAAACCACCTTGCAGCGAGATGCCTCGAACGCTGAACGGCTGGCCAGCCCTTGGCGTTGCCCCTGTGTTCAGCGGCGCGTACTTCACGCCGAGGAAACCAGGACGTTGTTGCACGTTGTTAGGCACGGCAACAAACGAAGGAAGGTCGGTTGGGTTGTGATGCTCGGTTTCTTTCGCCACGACCGCTCCATAACCAGGATACTCAAGCGATGGCAACGGGCGACTGCCGGTATTCACATACTCTTGCCCGAGAGCGTGAGCACCCAGCGTATGGCTGACGCCACGCAAGATTACAAACTTGTCCATACAGCTGGCAAGCTTTGGGAGATGCTCGCTGATCTGAATCCCGGGAACGTTCGTGTCGATTGGATTGAACTTGCCGCGAACTTCGCTCGGTGCGTTCGGCTTGAGATCGAACGTGTCCATGTGCGATGGACCGCCGGGCAGGTTGACGAAGATGGCGGACATTCCGCGAGACTTCTCCGCAATCTCGCCTGCTTCCGCAAGTCGCAGATAGTTGGCCAACGTTAGTCCAGCACCGCCAGCCACGCCCACCTTTAGGAAGTCTCGCCGCTTCACTCCGTCGCATGTCTTGTGAATTCTCATGATTTAATCCTTTCGCTGAAAGCGCGTTGTGTACGCGCTGAGTTGTTTTAGCTGTAGGGCGGGCGGTGCCCACCATCGAGGTAACAAAATCAGTGAGCAGAACCCGGCCGACTGATTTTGCACCAAACGATTAATGGTTAACAATGAACTCCTTGGTGTTGAGTAGAGCCCACAGGACGTCGCCAAGTCCGTCCACGGGATTATCCGCTTCACGAACGTAAGCTACGCTTCGAGTCAGTTCGCTCTCGTTTGGATAGCGACTCAGCGTGCGAAGGTATGCATCGACGATATAGTTGGAGACCTTCTCGTCGGCGTTCGCCTCGACTTGTTCGATTGCCATCGCAATTTCGGCGTCCAAATCACTGAGCTGTTTCTTACGTTGCGCGACAAGCTTTTTGGCCCTTTCGATTTGTTTTTCGTTTTTGCTTTTATTGGCTCGAGCCAACGCCTGTGTGGCAGCTTTGAGCTGACCCACGACCTTTCGTTGTTTCGTGGTGGCATCAGCCTGGGCTGGCTTCAAATCGCGAGCGACCCCATCAAGCCAAGTACCTCGATTCGAGTCGACCAAGCCGAGCACATCACGATCGTTTTGCAAGAAGACAGTTTGCAACAAGCTTGGTTCGGACGAACGATCGCAATCACAGTTGCTCTCGCGAGTCGACTTGCCGAATACGGCCAGGGCAAAGTTAGGACCATTACCGTTCGCCGTGCGGGCACCCGCCGTCGCGATCGCGATTGCACGCCCGTCGATACTTTCGCAAAGCAACTTTGCCTTCTCGTTCGAGGCCGTTGCCTGTTGAATCGCATCATAGGCAACTTCGGCAGGCAACCGACGGGGCACGGCACGGCTGAAGTTTCGCTCGTCTAATTTATTGGTCGCGTTTGGCGTCCAGCTTCGTTGGTAGGTATCACTGTTGGCAATCGTCCGATGAACCCACTTCATATCGAATTCGCTCTCGATGAAGCCTTTCGATAGGTGATCGAGCAACGCTTTGTTGCTAGGTGGGTTAGCAAGATTCAAATCGTCGGGTGGATCAACGATGCCCGCGTTGAAGTAAGCGGCCCAAACACGATTCACGAACGCTTTCGCAAAGAACGGGTTATCCGGACCACGGAGCCAATCCATGAGGACTTGCCGTGGATCGTCAACACCAAGGACGTCCACCACGTCGCCGCCAAGCAACTTACCATTGTCAAACTCAGGATACTCTTCGTCCGGATTGCGGCTGCGTAGCAATCTGGCGTTCATCGAGATCGCACCGAACGGGATAGTCTTTCCATCTTTTAACAGCTTGGGAAATTCACGGCGTAATTCACCACCTCGCTTTCCCTTCACTCCCAACTCTTCGACCATCGCGTTATATTCCTTGCGGAACTCTGGGGGAGCGTTTGTCCGTGGTTGATTAACTCGAGCGAAAAAGTTCTTGAACTGATGAAAGTCGTCCTTCGACCATTGGTCAAAGGGATGCTTGTGACACTGAGCACATTGAATTCGCAAGCCCATGAAAGAGTAGGCAAACCCAATCGCTCGCGCTTCCATGTTGTTAGCGAAGTCGCGACGTGCCCAGTAGTATTCCATCGCTGGCAAATCGGCATAGGACTGATCATCGTCGCGATACAAATCGCTCATCATGTCGCAGTATTCTGTGTAGGACTGCTCGGGTTGCATGTTCTTCCCGGCGACAATCCCTTCAATGAGCTTGTCGTACGTTACGTTCTGCTCGACTCGGCGATAAATCCAGTCGTACCAATCTTGGCTCGGCGGATATTCGCGGCCAACGTTCGTCACGTTGTTAAGATTCTGAGTGTTGTTGCCAGTAAAATCACACAGCTTGGTCGTCCACCAAGCGGCATAAGCGGGCGTCTCAAGCAGCTGGTCGACCTTCTTCGCTCGCTTTCCAGAGTCTTCGTCGGCGAGGAACGCTTCGACTTCGTCGGCGGTCGGCAATGTACCGGTTAAGTCAAGGCGAACCCGGCGCAAAAATTCTGCATCGGAACAGACTTCGGAGGGAACGACTCCCAACTTCCGCAGTTTCTCGATAACGAGTTCGTCAACCTTTGTCGTCGCCGCGACTTGCGGATACTTCTCACCAAAACGATCACTCACAGGTCGAATGACAGGAACTGGTACGACTGCCTTGTCATAGGAAATGACCAAGTGTGTGTCGCCGCCGTTCGCGGCAGTGACCAGACCGTTTTGATCAACATCGGCAACTTGATCATCGTTTGTCTGGAAACGGCAAAGCGGTGTGACGTCTTCCTGCGTGCCGTCCTCCCAGACAGCAATCGCTTTGAGTTGCAGTTCTTCACCAGTCTTGCTGAGCAGCAATTCGTTCGGAACGATTTTCAGCTCGGCGAGCTTCTGGATCTGTTCCTTCTCGAACTCGGCCCCGCCTTCGATCCAACGACGGATGACGCGATACTGCCACGAATCCTTTTCATATCGCATACCACCTTCGTGCATATCCTTGTCAATCGGCTTCGCGATGATCAAGCTGTCCAGCGGATTCTCGCGATCAACACGCGGGCTGTCTTCTTCAAAAAGCGCGTCGTGATCTAGCTTAAAGTCGTAGCCAAACAGTGACAGGCGAAATCCGCCTTGTCCCTGAAACGATCCATGACAGGCGCGGCCATTACAGCCCAGCCGACCGAACAGCGGCACAACGTGCTTCTGGAAGTTGGGCGTCTCCTGAACATCCGCGTCAGTAAAACGCTCAGTGATCGGGGCCAGTAACTCGGCAGCCCTGGCTGTTTGCAGCGTCGCTGCCAACAACATCGTACAAACGCCTGTCGATAAGAAGACTTTTACTCGCATCGTTCCCTCCCGGAATTCGGCTAATCTATTCGGTCATGCCCTTTTGGGCGTGTCTTTAAGGCAGGTCACTGCATAACACAACAGTGATGCTAGGTAGGGTCCTTGGTGTCTTTGTCCTTAGCGGACTTGCGCTTCTTGCTGCTGACGTTTCGTCCCGAGATCTTCGCTGCTCTCATCAACGCCGCGAACTTCTTTTCGACCAACGCTTTTGGGTCCGTCTTCTGCGTCTCTATTTGTTTGTCAATCTTGGCAACTCGAGCCGCAAAACGCTCGCGTTCATGTCGCAATATCGCAAGTTCCAGCTTGAGTTCCTCTGCCAACGTCTCGCGCAACTCCTTCAACAGCGAGTCGTCGTGCTCCATCTGTAATCTCGCGGTCAACAGCTGCCGCCGCGATTGGGCCTTCCACAACCGAAGCTCGATATCAAAACGCTGTGGATCTCGCTTCTTGATCGCAGCGAGCCGATCGCTAGCCCGTGACAGATCGCGAATGGCGCGTTCGTATTCCTTTGCCACATTTTCTTTGAGATAGATCAACAACTCGAACAAGTCGTTGTGGTGTTTCTTGACAAGGGCAACTGCCGCAGCTTCCTGTTCGGACGTAATCGGCGGCATCGGCTTCACAGCAGCCTTCTTACCGCGCGATGGCTTGTTTGATTCCGCACGTTGCGCCACGGCATCGCCACGTTTCGATGCCTTCTTTGGCGCATCGTCGTCCGCTAACGCTAGTAAAGGCAAGACAACGAGAGCTGAGATCAAAATGCAAAGAAAACGACGCACGACCGATTTACTCCTGAATATCCAGTTCCGAATCGAATCCTGCACCTTGCTTCGTCAGCGCGGCCAGCATCCAACTCGGAGCAACCAAGGGCTGATCTGATTCGGCAACGGGCGCGTCACTCAGTGCGGAGCCCAACGTATCCGAGAGATCAATGCCGAGCGACGATTGCAAATCGTCAAGGCCTTGACGAGACTCGGCCCAAGCGTAGGCCAATTGAGCAGGCGAATCACTCTCGACACTCTTATCAACAACTCGATCCGAAACTGGCGTCATTGGCCGAATAAAACACACGGCCAACAAGAGCGTCAGGCAAGATCCAACGGTGACAATGGCGACGCGACTCGCTTTACGATTCCAACTTCCTTCGTGTGACGAAGCAGTAGCAACCGTTGCCGTCCCGAGAGCCGAACGCAACTCGACGGATTCCCCAACCATCTTCGCGACGGCCTCGCGAGCAGACTGATCTGTCAGTAGAAGCGACTCGAAGTCAGTCGTTTCTGCCGCATCCAGTTCATTCGCGACGTATTGAAATGCCAACCAATTCAGTTCGGATTGTGATTCGCTCATAATGCTTCAGCTCAGCCCTAAATCCTATCTTCCTAATACGACTCTAACTTCTTCCGCAACTTCGCAAGTGCCGCTCGCATTCTTCCAAGTGCAGTGCCAAGTGGAATCTTTAGCTCGTCGGCGATGACTGCAAATGTCTTCTCTTCGTAAATCCTCATCCGGACGATGCGTTGCTGCTCCAGCGGCAACTCGCCGATCGCGGCTCGAACCTGCTCAATACTCTCGCTTAAGACAAGCGGGTCATCGTTTCGGTAAAGATCGGTACTCCAAGCAACTCGCTCTAGGACATTCTTTCCCGTCTTCTGCCTTCGACGAACAGCTAACGCTTCGTTATAAGCTACTCGAAACAACCACGCCTTCCGCGACTCCTCACTCGTCTCATGACCTCGCTCAACCATTTTGGTAAACGCGGCTTGCAAAGCATCGCTCGCCAACTGATGATCGCGAAGAACGCCGGTCAAAAACCGCAACAGTTCGTCTGAGTGCTGCTCGAACAGGGCCGCGACAACTGCAGAATCAAGTTTGCCTTCGTCAGCGGCGCTCAAAGCGGTGTTCCTGCTGTTCCCAGCCTTCGACGCCTTCCAAATTAGATGCGCGGTCGGATCGCATTATTGGCCGGCGCTGCGAACTTTTTCGACTTCTCGACGTAAGGTGTGATATCGTCGCCAGTTTCGCCAATCTGAATGCCAGTCATTGGCAGCCAGCAGGCTCCTCGGCAATGTCCGAGATGGCTGACTATAATGACACGTCTCGGTTCGCTCAACGAGCCCCCTGGCTGAGCGGCCATTGAGCAGGAATTCCAGTCAGCAGGAGCATCAGATTGTTTGTTGGGCCGGTCTTCACTCGCGAGGCAGAAACGACGCCGCGCCGCCCTCGCCATTACGCGTATCGCACGATTTATGTCCTGGCATTGCTCGTGCTGATCTGTACGGCTTGGTTCGTCCTTGCGGGCGTCCAGATTATTCGAACTGTTGGTGACATGGCAAGGTTCGGGGCCTTGCTATTTCAGATCCTCGCACCAGTTCAGCTTGCCTTGATTACATTCCTCGCTGCATTTGGCACTGCCAGCGCTGTTTCACAAGAGAAAGACCGGCGTACGCTGATCCTGCTCTTAATGACACGCTTGAGTAACAGCGAACTTGTCATCGGCAAACTACTGGCAAGTCTGCTCGACATCTTCGTGATGATCCTGGCCGCGCTACCCGTATTCTTACTCATTACATTGCTTGGCGGTGTGTCGAACGGGCAAGTCGCACGAGTCTTCCTAATTACACTGACGACGGGATTCGCCGCAGGCAGCCTCGGCAGCATGCTTGGCCTGTGGCGGGAGAAGACGTTTCAAACGTTAGCGTTGACTGCCTTGACGATCGTTCTTTGGTCCGCAGTTTGGGAATCCGTTCATGCTGGCTTGCTCTTCGATTCCATCGCGGGGCTATCGTGTGAAACACTTGCGACCGCTTTCAGCCCGTTCCGTGCAATCCTTGCCGGTGCGCAGCCACGGCTCGCCGAAACCGACTGGCTCAGCTTTCTATCCGAAGGTGTAAGCCTCTATATTCTCATCTCCGTGGGCGTCGCCGCTGCGCTCAACGGGTGGGCGATCTTGCGAGTTCGTGTCTGGAATCCGTCTCGCGAGTTGCGACCTGGGCAGGCAGATGAAAACGAACAGGCGAGCATTTGGGGCGCTGAACACGATCTCGGACAGCAAGGGGACGCCGACGCTGACAAACAAGATGCCGCAGAGGCAGCTCGCTCTGGACATGTTGATGCGAGAAGCAAATCGGCGGCGATGAAGTCTCGTGAGGTCTGGGACAATCCTATCTTGTGGCGCGAGATGTGTACGTGGGCCTACGGGCGAAAAGTACTGATCATTCGGTTTGCCTATCTCGTCTTCTTCGCGATGGCTGCGGGGGCGCTGTATTGGGCGATCGCGACGGGCGCTGCAACAGAGCGGTCTGCGGCAGGACTGATCCCGGCCATGGCAAACTCACTGACACCATTTTTTCTCGTTAGCCTCGTCATAATCAACGCTTTGGCAGTCAACTCAGTCACTAACGAGCGAGACGGACAAGCACTCGACATTCTGCTCGCGACCGACATCTCGCCAAAAGAGTTTGTCTTCGGAAAGCTGTGGGGAGTCTTATGGGTGACGAAGGAAATGGTCGTGCTACCGATGGCGTTGTGCGCAGTACTCTGGTGGCAAAAGGGCATCGGCACCGAGAACTTTGTGTTCTTGCTCGGTGGACTGATTGTCATGAATGTCTTTGTGACGACGCTCGGATTGCATTGCGGAATGACGTATTCCAACTCGCGAACCGCAATCGGCGTTAGCTTAGGCACCGTATTCTTCCTGTTCGTCGGCGTTCTCACCTGCCTCGCGATTATGGTTTCGTTCAGCGGATCGTTCCAAGGACAGTACGCACCGTTCCTGGCGTTCATCGGCGGTGGAAGTGTCGGTTTGTACGCAACGCTGGGAAGTCGTAATCCATCGGCGGCGATCTTTTGGGCCACGCTGTTACTGCCGATGGCAACTTTCTTTGCGATCGTGAGTTTTGTCCTCGGCAATCGTGAGCTGACGATCTTCCTTGTGTTATCAGGAACCTACGGATTCACAACGACCGCCATGTTGGTTCCAGCGATCAGCGAGTTTGACTTTGCGATGGGACGTACACGGTCCGGAGGAGACGACGATTAGCAGGCATGAACGTGCTGTTTGAACTTCTACCGTGGCTGGTCGCCATGGTTGTCTTGATCGGCTGCTCGGGTTTCTTCTCGGCCAGTGAAGCGGCTCTTTTCTCTCTACGTCTGCGAGATCGCGAACGCCTTGCGACTGGCGGTGCATCGCAGCAGATGGCTGCAAGGTTACTCGACGATCCGGACAGACTGCTCAGTGCCGTTCTGTTCTGGAATCTCGTTATCAACATGGTCTACTTCGCGATCGTTTCGGTTGTGAGCCTGCGACTGGAAAGGGAGCTGACGGTTGGCCGTACCTATCCGGCTGCGTTTGCCGCGGCTGCGCTGCTGGTCATCATCTTCTTTAGCGAGATGCTGCCAAAAAGCGTCGGAGTTCTGATTAACCGAAAGCTTGCCGGACTGCTTGGCGCACCGTTGACCGTCGCGGTTCGGCTGCTAGATCCCTTCATGCCAATCCTGAGGTTCGTGAATCTGCTCTCCCGCCGAATGATCTGGCCTGGCTTCAAGAGTGAACCTTATTTGGAAGTCTCTGACCTTGAGCGAGCGATCTCGCTTTCAACAACCGACGCGAAACTCGTTGCACAGGAACAGGCGGCGCTCCAGAACATCGTCCTGCTTTCAGACATTCGCGCCGACGAGTGGATGCGCCCACGAACGCAGTTCCGAACGTTCTGTCCACCTGTCGCGCTCGAAGACCTGAACGGTCAAATGACGCCTAGCGGGTACATGCTGATCAGCGAACGTGACAGCGAAGAAGTTGAGTCGGCGATTCACTTGAAGGAATTGTTCACCGTTCCGCACGAACGATTGGAGCATCACGCCGAGCCGGTGATCTACGTGCCGTGGTGCGCGACGGTCGCGGATGCGTTGCAAGAGATGCAGCGCCGCAATCGGCAGGTCGCAGCCATTGTGAATGAGTATGGCGAGACGTGCGGTATCCTGACCTTTGAAGACATTCTCGATACGGTGTTCAGCTATAGCCCCAGCCGCAGCAGACTATTGCTAGACCAAAAGCCAATCCACGACCTTGGTCCGGGCATGTGGTTGGTCGCGGGAGTCACACCGCTTAGGCGTCTGTCACGGTATCTCGAGCTTGGTCTCCCGGCAAGCAAGAACGTAACCGTCGGAGGCGTGATCCAAGAGCAACTCGGCAAGCTCGCCGAAGAGGACGACATTTGCAACTGGGGTCCGTTTAGGATGAAAGTACTCGAAGCCCCCGAACGCGGCCATATGCTCATCGAATTGAAACTCCTCCATCGAGGAGAATGGCGATGAGCGTCGGCATTGGTTTGTTCTTCGTTGGCGTTCTTCTTAGCGCTTTCTTCAGCGGCTCGGAGACTGGCTTTTACCGCGCGACTCGTGTGCGACTCGTACTAGACGGCTTGGCAGGTGATCCGGTTGCTCGCGGTTTGCTTTGGCTGACTAATAACCCCGCGCTCTTTGTTGCAACGACATTGGTCGGTAACAATTTTGCGAATTACCTCACTTCATTCGCGATCGTCTTGCTGGCTCAACAGATCACCGCAACTCCCAGCGCTGTGGCCGAGATCATCGCGCCTGTTGTCTTCTCTCCCATCGTGTTCGTATACGGCGAGTTGCTGCCGAAGAATCTCTTTTACTATTCGCCGAACTTGCTTCTCCGCCGATGCGGCCCGGTCTTTCTATTCTTTGTAGCGGTCTTCGCGCCGATTTCTGCGATCCTATGGGGCTTAGGCCGAATACTACAGGCGCTACTGGGAGAAGCCCCACTACGAGTACGGCTAGCGCTGGCACGAAAGGAACTTCAACAAGTCCTCGAAGAGGGCCAGGACATCGGCATCTTGCATCCCGCTCAACGCCAGCTGGCTCAGAATCTGTTCGCAGTTGCTTCGCACAAAGTGCAAGACGTCTGCACGCCGCTCGGTCGTATGGCATCGATCCGACTGGGGGCGAGCAAGAGCGAAGTGCTGCGCGTCGCGAAGCGCCACGCGGCCTCCGTATCGCCCGTCGTCGATGCCATGGGACACGAGCTGCTTGGGTACGTGCGAACCATCGACTTGTACTTGGATTCTAACGAACGAATCGAGACATACCGTCCACTTCCAAGCATCTTGGCAAGCGAATCACATATCGCCGCGTTGATTCAAATGCAATCTGGAAAAGAGGAACTCGCCCGCGTCGTCGATGCCGAAGGTGTAACCGTCGGGCTGCTGTATGCGAGCGAATTGACAGAACCGCTTTTCCGCGATCCTTAATCGCTTGGAGCTCCGCAGCGATACGACAAGAGCCAAGGTTACGCCTTGGCGTATCCCAGCGACTCGACAACCGAGAGCATTTCCTCAAAGGTAATGAAGCGGCGGCGATGACGGAGCTTGTACTCGTCGATCGCCAGTGCCAGCTCGCGAGCGTTGTCGCTCAGCCCGTCGTGGCTGTTGGTGAATTGTCGCCGTTCGCGAACCGGCACGTCTTGTGCAGATTCATAGCTGCGGCGGTCAACAAAATCATTGGCTGGCGTCTCGGTAGCGTGCAACATGATTACTCTCGTCTTTGTGCTGACTGAAGTGGACCCCAATAACTGGACAGGGCAATAAGGGGTAGAATCGCCCGAATTC
>JACNKX010000205.1 GCA_014381825.1 Planctomycetota bacterium | reverse complement strand
CTCACGCAACCCCCATTTCTCTCACACCAACCCGGCAATTGAACTAAACTGGTTCCAGGAACGAGATAGCGGAGCATGTGTATTCCTCTTACGTGCGTCTTCAGAACTTTCGGTTTACTTTTGATCCTCTTGGCGGTTACGATTGGCGCTGCAGCTGTCTCTGGGAGCGATGACACTCGCGGCCTCGTGTCGCGACCGAACATCGTCTTCTTTATGGCGGATGACTGGTCTTGGCCGCATGCGGGAGTGTTGGGTGATCCGGTCGTAAAGACTCCGAACTTTGACCGCGTCGCGCGCGAAGGTCTGTTGTTCGAGAATGCGTTCGTCTCGACGCCTTCATGTACTCCCAGCCGACTGAGTATTCTGGCCGGACAACATCACTGGCGATTGAAAGAGGGCGACAGTCTCGGTGGATCACTGCGAGAAGATTTTGATGTCTATACCGAGATGTTGCAGCAGGCAGGTTACCGCATCGGTCGATTTGGCAAAGGTGTTTGGCCCAGCAAACATGCTTTCCGCCATCGCGATTCATTCGGCGAGCGATTTCGTTCCTTCGAGGAATTCATTAAAGACCGCGAAGCGGGCGAACCGTTCTGCTATTGGCACGGCGGCCAGGACCCTCACCGCCCGTATGAGCTGAACGTCGGAGTGAAGAGCGGCATCAAGTTGTCAGAAGTTAAGGTGCCATCCTGTCTGCCTGACAACGAGACAGTGCTTAGCGACGTCGCCGATTACCTTTGGGAAGTCCAGCGATTTGATCGTGAAGTCGGCGACGTCATGATGCGACTTGAGGCAATCGGCGAATTGGATAACACGATCATCGTGGTCAGCGGTGACAACGGGATGCCGTTTCCTCGTTGCAAAGCGACACTTTACGATCAAGGAACGCGCGTGCCGTTGGCGATTCGCTGGGGAGCGAAGGTCCCACGTGGCCGGAACGTTTCCGACTTTACTAGTCTTTGTGACATGGCTCCGACATTCTTGGAAGCGGCTGGCGTGAAGCCGTCGGAGCAGATGAGTGGCCGGAGCTTGATGCCGCTTCTCAGTTCAAAGAAGTCTGGTCAGATCGATCCGACGCGAACGTTCATATTGACCGGGATGGAGCGACATGTGTACGCGTATCCTTCGCGAGCGTTGCGTACGAAGGACTTTCTTTACATCCGCAATTTTGGCCCAGAGAAATGGCCCACAGGTGAAGTCGCTGGAGAAAATCCGAAATACGATTTCGCGGACGAACCGTGGCCAACAGGAAAAGGAGCCTTTTCGTTCAATATCGATCCTTCACCATCTAAGCAGTTTCTTCGGCTGCATCGCAATGATAAGAGTACAAAGCGTTTTGCCGACTTGGCTTTCCTGCGGCATCCGAGCGAGGAGCTGTACGATCTTCGCACAGACCCCGATCAGCTGCAAAACGTCGCGGCCGATGTAGGATATGTAGCAACGAAACAACGACTGCGACAACAACTGGACACCGAATTAACAAAGAGCCAAGATCCGCGAATTCTCGAATGACAACATATCCATTCCACGTTACCGCGTTTATCAGCGTGTTTCTTCTGAGCATGTTCAGCACGGCTAGCGCGGAACCAAGCTCGCGCCCTAACGTGTTGTTCATCTCGGTCGACGATCTCAATGACTGGATTGGTTGTCTTGGCGGACATCCGCAAACGAAGACACCGAATATCGACCGTCTCGCGGCAAGCGGTGTGCTGTTTACAAACGCCCACTGTGCTGCTCCGGCTTGTAATCCGTCGCGCACGGCAATCATGACTGGAATCTCACCGCACAAGTCGGGCCTGTACGATAACCGGCAGAAAATGCGTGAAGTGCTGCCCGAAGCTGAACTGATGCCGAAATACTTTTCGCGGAACGGCTATTGGTCCGCTGGGTCAGGCAAGATCTTGCACTACTTCATCGATGCGCACTCGTGGGACGAATACTACCCGCCGAAAGAGAAGGAAGATCCATTTCCACGTACACTCTATCCGGAGAATCGTCCCGTCAATTTGCCACGCGGAGGCCCCTGGCAATATGTCGAAACGGATTGGGCCGCGCTCGACGCGACGGACGAAGAGTTTGGAGGCGACTGGCTCGTTTCCAAATGGATTGGCGAACAGCTGAGCGAACAACACGACCAACCGTTCTTTCTGGCTTGCGGCATCTATCGTCCGCACGAGCCATGGTTCGTGCCAAAGAAGTACTTCGATCTCTTCCCGATCGAAGGAATCCAGCTCCCGCTTGGCTACAAAGAAGACGATCTGGACGACTTGCCGCCAGCAGGAAAGAAGCGCGGCCCCAATCGCTACTTCGCACACATCCGAGAACACGCACAATGGAAGCAGGGAATTCAAGGCTACTTGGCGTCGATCGCCTTTGCCGACGCGATGGTGGGACGTGTCATCGAGGCGTTGGAGAACGGCCCGAATCGTGACAATACGATCGTCGTGCTGTGGAGCGATCACGGTTGGCATCTAGGCGAGAAGCAGCATTGGCAAAAATTTACCGCTTGGCGAGTTTGCACGCGCGTTCCGTTGATCGTTCGCGTCCCTCAAGGCGTGCCGGGGTTGTCGAAAGGCACGAAAGCTGGAGCCACTTGTTCAAAGCCGGTTAACCTTGTGAGTCTCTTCCCGACACTAACCGAACTCGCGGGGTTGCCCACCAAATCCGATAACGATGGTCCGAGTATGGTTCCTCTGTTGAAAGACCCAGAAACCGAATGGCCTCACTCTTCTGTGACGTACTTGGGTGAACCGGGAAGCTATGGCCTGAGTGCAGAGCGTTGGCGACTGATCCACTACGCAAATGGCGACGAAGAATTGTACGACAACCAAACGGACCGCCATGAATGGACGAATCTGGCAGCGCAGCCCGAACACGCAGACCGACTCGCCTCACTTCGGGAACTCGGTCCGAAGAAGTTTGCTCCGTTAGTACAAGCAAGTGACGAATCGTTAATACAACTGAAATGGCATCCAACAGACAACGCAGCCGCGCCTGCGTCGCAACCAGACGGCGATTCTTTCGACGTGGTCTTTTTCAATAGTCGCAAGGATCCGGTGCAGCTTTCCTGGATGGACCGCGAGGGTAAGCCGAAGCCTTACGGTCCAATCGCCGCCGGGAAGCGTAAACGGCAAAGAACTCGGCCCGGAGCGGTGTGGCTCATTACCGACGCCGCAGGCCAGCCATTAGGTCATTTCGTTGTCGGTGACCGTACCGCGCGTGCGATGATCCCGATGCCATAACGATTGAGGATCTGCTGTTTCGAGATCACTGGCTGCATATAGACATCTCGCGTCATCGGCTGCACACTGGAACGTGCCGCCTCGATGAGTCATGCTGAAGGTTCCCGCGACTGGGACGGATTGTGAGTTTAGCTTCCGTCGAGATCTATTCTTAGAACGTGTTTCAATACACGTTTTTAGAATGAACAACCATCAGGTGAAACAGATGAACTCGCGCGATGACCTGACGCCAAGCGATAAGCAGCCGCAACGACTCGTCTCGCTAGACGCGTATCGCGGGTTCATCATGGTGATGTTGGCGGCTAGCGGCTTTGGCGTCGCACGCCTCGCGCGGCTGCCCGAAGATGCGCCGGTCTGGCTGGTGCTCGACTATCCGATCTGGCAACGCATCGCGTTTCAGTTCAACCACCCGGAGTGGATCAGCCAGTTCAATCTGGTTGGCGTCTCGTTTTGGGATCTGATTCAACCTGCGTTCATGTTCATGGTCGGCGTGGCGATGCCGTACTCCTACGCGCGGCGCCAGAGCATAGGACATTCCGGTATTCGGCAGTTAGTTCATGCCGCGTGGCGAGCTGTCTTGCTGGTGTTGCTGGGTGTGTTCTTACAGTCGCAACGCGCGGATCAAACGAACTGGATCTTTACCAACGTGCTATCGCAGATTGGCCTGGGATACCTCTTCTTGTATATCCTCATGCCCCGTAAGTTGCCCGTGCAAGGATTCGCATTCGTAGCGATCTTGGTCGGTTATTGGGTATACTTCGAGACGTACACGCCGCCCGCCGACTACGACTACGCCGCAGTGAGCGCCACCGAAGAAGCAGTGTTCGAAGGTGGATTCAATTCATGGTCGAAGAATGCGAACGCGGGTTATCAATTTGATCTGTGGTTCCTTAATCTATTTCCACGGCCCGACGGCGAGTACCGCTTTAATACTGGTGGTTATCTGACGTTGAACTTTGTGCCGTCAATCGCAACGATGCTCTTAGGTGCGTTTTGCGGACAGCTACTTCGCGGTGATCGAAAGCCATGGGATAAGTTCGCTTTGCTCTTGATGGGCGGAGCCACTTGCATGTTGTTGGGGTTGGTCGCCGGTTGGTTCACTTGCCCCATTGTGAAGAAGATTTGGACACCGTCGTGGGTGTTGTTCAGCGGTGCGTGGGTAATCTGGATGCTGGCCGCATTCTATCTAGTGTTTGATCTCTGGGGACAGAAACTAAGGGTACTACGATGGCTCGCGTTTCCTCTGGTCGTGGTCGGCATGAACTCGATTGTGATGTATCTGATGGGTCAGCTGATGCGCCCGTGGACCACTCGGACGTGCCTAACGCACTTCGGTTCGCTGCTGGAAGCCGCTTACGGACCCGCTGCGACCGCTGACGACATGTACGGACGACTCACTGGTCCCACGCTTGCTTTTGTCGTCTTTTGGTTGATCGCCTTTTGGTTGTATCGAAAGAAACTCTTTGTCCGAGTGTAGGGACCCGCGCTATTGAGTTCGAACGTACTTCCGTTGCACATCACCTGCAGCAAACCATTACCAGGAATCATTGTTATGAACTCCGAAGCGAAGTCAGGATCAATTCGTCGCCGCGAGTTTATGAAGCACACGCTCTTGACTGCCGGAGCGTCTACACTGCTGCCGACGAGCAGTTGGGGAGAAGAATCTGCGACGATCGTGCATCACGATTTGGCTTTGGCGATGGAGAAGGCAAAGTTGTCGATGCTGTTTCGCGGTAGCTCGAAGGCCGAGTGTCAAACGTGGCAGAGGCAGTTTCGTATCAAGCTCGAGCAGCTATTAGGTGATTCGACACCGCCACCGAAATGGACGATGATCGAAGGGAGTCACCAAGAGTTTACAAAGTACACTCGATTCGAACTACTGCTCAAGGCGGAGGGCGTCCCGTTGCTGCCAGTCTATTTGCTCGTGCCAAAGGGATTGTCGGCGAGTCGTCGCGCGCCGGGGGTGCTCTGTGTGCATGGACACGGCGCGTACGGTAACGATGCGATTGTGGGGCGACGCGACTTGGAAGGCGCGGCCGAGCATATCGATCAACTGAATTACGACTACGGCGTACAGTTCGCGGAGCGAGGCTACGTTGTCGCTGCGCCATGCATGGTCCCCTTCGGACGACGCGTGAACCGAGATAGCTACGGCGGAAAAGATCCCTGCGCCGTAACGTTCGTCCGCATGCAAGCGCTTGGCAAGTTGCCAATAGCAAGCAACCTCCGAGATCTACGGTGGTCGATCGATCTGCTGCAAAGTCGTCCCGAGGTCCACAAGGATGCGATTGGCTGTGCTGGACTTTCCTACGGCGGTCGGATGACGATGATGGTATCCGCGATCGACCAGCGTGTTCGTGTTGCCTCGGTAAGCGGCGCGTTAAACCTCATGCAAGAACGGATGACGGTACGGCACAGCTGCGGTTCGCAAATGATTCCTGGATTGCTCGAATACGGCGACTACTCGGAAATTGGCTCGCTGATTGCTCCCCGTCCTTGCGTCTGGGAAACTGGTTCGACCGATGGTCTGATCGTGCCGAAGTGGGACGAAGTATTTCGCGAACGCCTGCGACGCACTTATCAGGCGCTCCGTGCCGCCGATAAATTGCATTTCGATCGCTTCGAAGGCGGTCATGAATGGAGCGGAAGAATCGCATTCCCCTTGTTTGACGAAGTGCTGAAGAAATAGCGACGAAGACATCTCCCATGAAAGAGTCACGGATCACAAGCGATTGGCTTCTGCCGAGCGTCTTACTCTTGCTCACAACGTCATCTCCTATCGCGACCGGCGATGAAGCGGAGGTTCGCAAGCAATTGCAACGCTCAACCACGCAGTACACGACCGCCGAATCGTGGGCAACGCGGCGTGCCGCGCTGCGCGAGGACTTCCTCAAAGGAGCTCGCCTCTGGCCACTGCCGAATCGTCCAATCGTACGAGCGATCGTTCATAGTCGTCGCGAGCACGATGGATACTCGGTCGAAAACGTCGCTTTAGAAACGCTTCCCGGTTTCTACTGCACCGGCAACCTCTATCGTCCTCTCGGGCGCAAAGATCTTGGCCCGGCGATCCTTTGTCCGCATGGTCATTTCCGGCCGCTGGGACGATTCCGCGAAAGCCATCAAGTCCGCTGTGCACACTTGGCGAGAATGGGGGCGACGGTATTTTCGTACAGCATGGTCGGCTGGCACGACTCGCAGCAAACTACGCACGATGATCCACTCGTACTTGCCTTACAAACATGGAACAGTATCCGCGTCGTTGATTACCTCGCAAGTCTTGAGCAAGTTGACGCGGACCGGGTCGGAATTACTGGTGCTTCCGGTGGTGGAACACAGACGTTTTTTCTGTCGCTCGTTGACGATCGTGTGAAGGCAACGGCACCGCTGGTGATTGTCTATCCGTGGGCCGCGCCTCAAGGTTGTTTGTGCGAAGGCGGTTTACCAGTCATGCAAGTTGCGAAGACCAACGCCATTGAGTTAGCAGCCGCGAGTTCGCCGCGCCCGCAATTGATCATCTCGGTCGGAAACGATCCGACGGAGGATTTTCCGCAAGTCGGCTTTCCCTTTATCAAGCACATGTATCGTGTCGCCGGCGCGTTGGACGCTGTTCGCAATGTTCACTTCGCGGATGAAGGGCACGACTTCGGCCCGTCGAAACGAACGCTCGTGTATGAGTTCTTTGCAAAACACTTGCATATGGAACCGAGTCGTTCGGTCGCTTCCAAAACATCGCTGCTGGCGGAGGACTTAACGAAGATCACGATCGAATCGCCTGAACAAATGGAGGCGTTCAACGACAAGCATCCTCGCCCCGCTCACGCCATCTCCGGGATACCCGCCGTTGCCGAAGTGTTCGACAGTCATCTCAGATCGCTTCGAGAACAACAAGCCACACACTGATTCACCGACCGCTTCCATCAGATGTTCCGGCAGCGCGCGAGCCGAGAGTACATTTGATGAGCAGAGAGGAAGTTCGCCAGAAGGGGCGTGAGAGGGTTGCAACCGAAGCGGCGGCAGTCAAAACTCCTAGTAATCATCTGCCTCGCGCAATACCCACTTGCCCAGTCGGAGCCAATATGAACCTCTTCCTAGTGCGATCAATGCTTTCTGTCTTAGTTGGTGCCATGCTGAGTAGTTCAATGCAAGAAGCGAACGCCGATGATCCACTGGTCTTTATCTCTGCCTTCGCGGCGGGCGAAGAAGGGGCCATTCACGCATATAGGCTTGACAATGAAACGGGTGTCCTCAAACTGATTCATCGGACGACGGACGTCGAGCATCCTTTCTTCTTAGCGCTGGCACCGAATCGAAAATTCTTGTATTCGATTCACGCCGCGGCTTTCGGCAGCAAAGACACCGAGCAAGTCGCCGCCTACGAGATCACGGGTCACGCAGGACAACTCAGGCTGCTGAACCGACAATCAACTTTAGGATCGGCAAGTTGCTATTTGAACGTCGACGCAACCGGCAAGACCGTGTTGGTGGCGAACTACTCGACAGGGAGCGTGGCGGCGCTTCCAGTGGAAGAAAGCGGCGCACTCGGCAAAGCTGCTTCGTTCATTCAACACGCCGGGTCGAGCGTCGATCCGGGCCGACAGAAGGGTCCTTACGCGCACAGTATCATCACCAGCCCGAACAATCGTTTTGCTTACGCGGCAGATTTAGGGCTCGATCAAGTTCTCAGCTATCGACTGAACGCCAAGACATCAACGCTGTCGCCGAATGATCAACCGTTCGTGCGAACTCCGCCCGGTGCGGGTCCTCGACATCTGACGTTCCACCCGAACGGTAAACATCTGTATGTGATCAACGAGTTGAAGAACTCGGTCACGCTGTTCGACCACGTAGCCGAAACGGGCATGCTAATCGAACAGCAAACAATCGCGACGCTGCCTGAAGAATTCGACGGGACGAGCCACTGTGCGGACTTGAAGATTACGCCAGACGGACGATACCTCTACGGCACAAATCGAGGTCACGACAGCATCGCTGCATATCGCATCAGCGAAAACGGCCGACTCACATTGATCGGAATCGAGCCGAGCCTAGGCAAAGGGCCTCAAAACCTTGTGATAACACCTGACGGCAAGTTGCTATTGTGCGCGAATATGCCTGGCGACAATGTCGCAGTATTTCGAATTGATTCGCAGTCTGGCATGTTAAAATCCGCGGGCACACCAATTGCAATGCCCAAGCCCTCCTGCATCATGCTTCTGCCCCAAAAGACGCGATCGGCAGTCGGCCAACAACCTTGACGAACCCCAAACTCCATTCGTTATTTCGAAGGCGACCTATGTTCCGCCCACACTTATGCACCGCGATGATTCTCACTTGGAGTTTCCTTTATGTGGCGACTGTCGAATCAACTCACGCCGCCGATGACAATCCCGCGAGTCGCCAAGTCACGGCGGCCGACATGCCTCGTATACCGTATACGAAAGCCGACGACGCTGTCAAAACGTTTCGCTTGGCTGGAGGCTTCAGCGTTGAACTGGTTGCCGCCGAGCCGCTGGTCGGTGATCCGGTCGACGCATGTTTCGATGAATTCGGTCGAATGTACATCGCCGAAATGCACGGTTATCCATTCTCGCAAGAGCCCACCAAACTGAACCCCAACGGTGGAGGCAAGAAGGACGCCGGGATCATTCGGCTGCTAGAGGATACCAACGGCGATGGTCGCATGGACAGGAGCATCGTCTTCGCGGATCTAATCAGCTGGCCGACGTCGATCTGCTGTTACAACGGCGGCGTGTTCGTGATCGCGCCACAATACTTGTACTACTTCAAGGATACCGATGGCGACGACAAGGCGGATGTTCGCGAAGTGATTCTGTCCGGCTTCGGTCGCGACAATGTGCAATCGGTAACCAACGGACTGAAGTGGGATCTCGATAACCGAATCGCCTTTGCAGCCGGTCGCAACCCCAAGAACATCATGCATCGTGGCAAGCCAATGCCAACGATCGGCGGTGATCTGCGATTCAACCCAAAGACGGAAGAATTTGAACCGATAACTGGCGGTCTGCAGTTCGGCCATTCGATGGACGATTGGGGCACGCGTTTTGTCTGCAGCAACAGCAACCACATTCAGCAAGTGATCTATCCGCAAGGTTACCTGGCTAGGAACCCGCTGCTTGTGGCATCAAGTTCGATTCGCAGCATCGCCGCCGACGGTGCCAGCTCGCGAGTCTTTCGTATTAGCCCGCCTGAGCCGTGGCGGATCATTCGGCAGAAGTGGCGCGCCGCAGACAAGGGTTACAAGCTGGTCATCAACGCCGATGGCGGTTGGGAATTTCTTCCGTTGGACCCATCCAAAAAGAAAGGAGTTGTTCCGACAGAATACCCGGTAGGTTACTTCACTTCCGCTACCGGTATCACGATCTATCGCGGCAATGCCTATCCGTCGGAGTATCGTGGCAACGCGTTCGTCGGCGACGTGGGTGGCAATCTTGTCCATCGCAAATTCGTGAACACAAACAGCGTAATCTACAAGGCCGATCGAGCGGATCAAGGCGAAGAGCTGCTGGCGTCGTCGGACAACTGGTTCCGACCCGTGAATTTCGTCAACGCGCCCGATGGCTCGCTTTACATTCTGGACATGTATCGCGAGACGGTCGAACATCCCTATTCGATCCCAGACGAGATCAAGAAGTTTCTTCACTTGACGAGCGGCTCGGATCGTGGGCGTGTGTATCGACTTGTTAGCCCTAACATGAAACGCATTCGTCCAACTCGACTCGGAGATCTCACCAACGCAGAACTCGTCCCGCATCTCGCTTCAGAGAACGGCTGGAATCGCGATACGGCACAACGGCTGCTGTGGGAACGACAAGACAAGACGATCGTCTCGTTGATTGACGAGCTGTTGCGTACGGCTAAGAATCCTCTAGGGCGATTGCATGCGCTTTGCACGCTACGCGGGCTCAACGCTCTAACTGCTGATCACATCCGACGTGGATTGAAGGACGAACATCCGCGCGTCAGAACTCACGCAATTCGACTGTCCGAAATGTTACTCCGAAAGTCTGCCGATCTTGTTGGCGATCTCGTGGCGCTGTGCGACGACGACAACGAACACGTTCGCTTTCAGTTGGCCTTTTCACTTGGCGAATCAACCGGCGCTGCAGCGCTCGATGGCCTGGCGCGTTTGGCGCGCGATGGGCGAAATGGCAGTGAGGTCCAAACCGCACTTTTGTCGTCGGTTGGCGAATCAGCGGACCAGTTAGCCTTGTCGCTGCTGGCCGATGGCGAATTTGTGGCGAAAAAGCAGTCGGCATCGGTCTTTACCCAGCTGGCGTTGATTGTGGGTGCGAATCCGAATCCTGGACCGTCGCTGAGACTGCTCTCCGCGGCGACGTCGGCTGAACTTTCCTTGTCAATACAGCAGGTCGTGCTGACCGCGCTCGGCAAGGGCCTCGACCGGCGAGGTGCATCGATCCCGCGACTACTGGCAGATCCCGCCGCTTCACAATCGCAACGCGATCAAGTGGCTCGACTCTTTGCGCGTGCGACCGAACTCGCTGGTGACGACAACCGTTCTATTGACGACCGCGAACTGGCCGTTCGGCTGCTCGCCTTTGCCGATTTCGAGACGGCGATCGAACATCTTGCCGATTTCCTATCACCTCAGAGTTCGCAATCGTTGCAGCGCGCTGCCGTTTCGTCACTGGCGCAGCAGGCATCGGACGAAATTGCAGTCACCCTGTTGGCAGGTTGGCGTACATACAGCCCTCAGGTCCGTCGCGACGTTGTCGATGCGGTGATGTCGAAGCCGGCACGAATCCAATCGTTACTTGCCGCCGTGGAAGCAAATTCCGTGAAGCGAGGTGATCTGGAACGAGATAAGAAACAACTCCTGTTGAATCACTCGAATGCGCAAGTACGAGAACGGAGTCGTAAATTGTTCGGAAGCGAAGTGAACACGAACCGCGCCAAGGTCGTCGCTGAGTATCAGAACGTCTTGGAACTCGATGGCGACATGGCGCGCGGCAAAATCGTTTTCGGTAAAAAATGCGCCGTCTGTCATCAGGTTGGCGGAGTGGGTCACCAGGTCGCTCCGGACTTGGCTTCGGTGCAGAACAAGTCTCCCGCTGACTTGTTGCTTTCCGTTCTCGATCCTAACCGCGAAGCGCAACCCAACTTCAACGTCTACAACGTCCTCACGCAACAAGGCCGCACTTTCAACGGCATCATTGCGGCAGAGAGCGCCAACAGCATCACACTCCGCCGCGCTGAAGCGAAACAAGATGTGATTCTTCGCAGTAACATCGACGAATTGGTTTCGACCGGTGTCTCGCTGATGCCGGAAGGACTAGAGAAGGACTTAACGCGCCAAGACCTGGCAGATGTGATCACCTTCGTGAAGTCGATCAAGACGAAAGACACAAAGCCCTAGTCAAACAGTGACCGTCGAATGAATCGAAGCATGCTGTCGATCGAAGACTCGGCGCTTCGTGTTGCCGACGACAATCACGCCCGGTCCGTTCTTGACGTGTCTCGCGCCACACGAGTTCCTAAGACAACTATCGTCTGGACAGTAAGAATTCCCCCAACCAAGCCAGGCAATCAGGCGGATACCGTAAGCCGAGGCTCGTCGTTTCAAAGATGCCGCGCCACTCCACAGCGTTTTCCTTGGGAATGGAGAATTCATTCATTTGACTTGCATCGAGGGAACCGTCAGGATGAACCTCCTAGAAACCGAAAGTGAAATGGATCGTTCCGTTTTCCGTAATGAACATCCTTCTCAGGTAAGAGGAATTGCGATGTGCGAACATTCGTTGACAGCGGTGGTTGCCACGCTTGCCGTAGCTCTTTTTGTTCAGGCCGACGACAAGGAAAAGACGCAGCCGAAGGTCGAGCCCGCTCGGGGAAGTGTCGTGGGCAACCTGGTCTGTAGCAAGTGCAACTTCAAAGCCACGGAGAAATGTCAGACGGCTCTGAAGTTAGACGAGAAACAGGTTGTGCTGGTCTCCGGCAAGGCTGGTGAAAGCCTGTTCAACGCTCGATGCGGCGGCAAGTTGGTTCGTATCTCTGGTGCTGTGACGCTCAAGGATGGGCTGGCCACGATCACGAGTGCGAAGTCGACTGAGGTCAAGAATCAGCAGGCCAAACCTCGCCTCTCGTTGGCTGGGGAGCTGGTGTGCGGCAAATGCGAGTTCAAAATCGGTGAGTGTGCCGCCGCCCTGAAGGCCGGTGAACTCCAAGTTCTGCTGGATGGCGACGCGGCCAAGGCGTTATTCAAGGCCCGTTGCTCCGGTGCTCCCAAGGTGGCCACTGGCGCGCTGACCAAGGTCGACGGCAACACCATCTATCTGACCGTATCCAAGGTGATCGATCCGAAAGAGCGCGCCGAAAAGAAGGCCGGAGCACTGGAATCGAAAGAGGATGAATAGTTTTCGTTTGGGGTTTTGAAAACTCTACAACAGGCGCGCTGGACGAGTATATCTTGAGAGGAGCGCAGGTCCAATCAATGTACGAATCTCGGAAAGAGCGCTGTGGACCGCTATATTCGTCGTTAAGCGAAGTCTTTGTTTGCGATACGCGGTTCCCAACTCGTCGCATTCAGAATGTCGCAAACCGTTTCAATAACGGTCGATTGATGGAGATCCCGAAAGAGCTTAAACCGATTCCAGGGCGTCTAGCGCCCATTACGACATTGGCTTTGGCGGCGTGGGGATGATCATCGAGACACGCTCCCGATACCGTCGGTAGTTCTCGCCATGAAGGGCCAGCAGAGTACGCTCCTCGATCTGAATGCCAATAAGAATGTAGGTCGTCGTGACTGCGGCGAACAACAGGTGGCCCTGCGTCATGTCGGGGGTGGCCCAGAAGGCGATGATGAACCCCAGCATAATCGGGTGCCGGACCCAGCGGTACAGTACGGTTTCCTTGAACTCCACCTGCGTGTACTCGCGCTGCTTGAAGTACAGCCACACCTGTCGCAAGCCGAATAGGTCGAAGTGATTGATGACGCACGTGGCATAGAGTACGAGCCCCCAACCGGCGAACGATATCACGTACAGAGCCGCGCGCCCGCCGGAGCCCTGCACCTGCCAGATGTGCTCAGGAAGTGGGCTCCACTGCCAGTTCATGAGCAGAAGAAGAAGGCTGGTCAGCAGGACGAACACACTGCGCTCGATCGGCTCGGACACAATCTTGGTCCACCACCGCTTGAACACCAGCCGTGCCATGATGGTGTGCTGGATCGCGAACAGGCTCAGGAGTACGAGGTTGATCACCACTGCCTGCGTCACGGAAAGCACCACCCCGTCATTCATGGCCTTCGGCACCACCATGCCCTCGACGAAACCAATTTGGTAGACGAAGGTAAAAAAGAAGACGCCGTAGGAGAGTACACCAAACAGTAACACGAGTGAGCGTTTCAATGTCCCTGCTCCTCTTGCAATTGTCGTAAGCAAAGTTTGCCTGGTCCGAAACGGCAAGCCTCCTCCGCCCAACTATTGATTCATCGACAGGGAGTTGTGGCAGATGTGCGCTATATGGTCAAGAGAACGAGAGCCCGAGTCGCACAGGCTGCGTCAACTAAGGCACGGCGGTCCGAGACAACCCGCTCACACTTCTCGACGCAAATCATCAATCAATCGTCCGCACAGCCGGTCGCCACCCATATGCTCATCATTCGTGCCAGACTACCGCAACTCGTGGTCCGGGTCGAAATCTTGCGTTGCTGTTTCCTGAACTTCGGCCTCAACATTTTGTAGATCGTTCTTCATTTGTTGCTCGTCCGCCACAACTGCGCGCACAGCGTTTTCCACCTTCTCCCAGTGACTTGCAGGGCGACGCGCGAACGCAATGTTCTCTTGGAATGCCTTCTCGATCGTCAACACCACTTGCGGCGTCACGATAAGATAAACCAGTAATAGCACGACTGAGAACGCGAGCGCTGGTTGGCCGAAGGATCGCAGTATCCCGGTCATTAGGTGTCCCATTGCGACCGTGCTGTCTTCCGATCGCTGCTTTCTGATCTTCCGCCCACAAATAGTCGCCACAAGGCCTACCCACAGAACTAGAAATAAGTAGTGCCCAAAGTATGCTGTCCACTGACAAAGAGCCCAAAACCATTGACCGTTGATGGCGTCAAATTCGCGACCCAAGCTGGCAGTGTCTACGCCAAGACCCTCCAATCCGCGTGCTGGGATTGTTAGCGCAAACGGAAAGTCGGAGAACGCATCTTTATCAGGGCGAGCGATGGATATGAGACCGAACAGTAAGCAAGCCACGAAGACGGCTATCAACATTGCGCGTAGGCTAAACTTGAAATCGCGTCGTCGAAGCCAACTCCATCCGATCCAGCAAGCCAAAGCGAAGGGCGTCACCACGAGAAGAATGGATAGACTCCAAGCTTGAACGTCGCCGCTAATGATCTGGGCCGGAGCCAACCCAAACAACACAACTGTGGCGACAAATGCGGAAGCCGTTGCCAGCAGATGACCGGCTAGACCAACGACCGGGGCATTGTCGCCGGCCAACCAGCGTAGCGCAACCGTGGCAGCAATGCCGAAGGCCAACAGGAGAATCACTAACGTCGGTGCGATGCCGACGAAAACGGCAGCCAATACCGAAGCCAGGTCGTTGGAGATCGTCAGGCCGCTTCGTCGTTGCGGCTTGCCTTTCGCCAGTGCCCGTCCGGCTCGCTCAACCACTTTCTGGCGTAGCATCGCCTCTTTCTGAAGGGCGATGATGTCTTCCGAATGACCCGACGACACTTCTCCCGGATGAGAATCCGAAAGTTTTCGCATCGAGGTGGTCGTGGCGACTTTGCAGTAGATGGGGACGTTGTCATAAGCCTGCGTGGGGCCGGTGTTCGTATACTGAGCGATCAAGTCGAGGTTCTGACGATGGAGGTTCACCGCGTCGGGAATGTTGCCAGTATCGGCTGCTTCTTGCGCCCGGTAATCCTGCCATCGCCATAAGTCCCTGAGCAGGAGTTGGCGTTGATAATGAACGGTTCGGCTGTTGATAATGCTGATATGACTCGTCAGTGGAAGGCGACTATGGTCGAGGAAAGTCGCAGTGGCGGTAAATCCTGCATCACCAACTGCAAAGACGGGCTTAGCTTGTCCACGTTCAAAACGGGAAATGGCTTGCTCGAAACGCTCTACATCTTTGACGATCAGGCGATCATCTTCGCCGGAGAACTCTACGTCAGCGCTATTGTCCCAAAAGTGATTCGCCACCAAATAATCGTACAGGGCATTCTCAGGGTCGTGCCGAGCACATTCGTCGAGAATTTTCAGCCAGTCTGCGTCGCGGGGAGATTCCCCATGCGTATACATTGACTCGTGAAAGAGCAGCAGCGCTCGAAGTCTCCACCACTCGACATGATCGCCGTCAAGTTGGGTGGCCTTCGCGGCCAATTGCAGGCAGCGGTCCTTGCAGCGAACTTCGAAGGCATCCTCTGCTTGCTTGATTCCTTCCCTGTCGATTTCGGGAAAACCTATTCCTCCGAACCTGTCAATGTTACGGAGATACCTGCCCATGAAGTCGGTACCGGGACCATCCAGCACCAAGGCCGCGCCCATCGCCACCTGCGCGTCATCGGAATTCAATTTCAGCACTCGGTCCGTCTCGCCAAGCCAGAACTCCGCTTGGACCACGGGCTCGCGCGAAGCGATCGGTTGATCGCTACCCAATGGCAAACCGAGGGTTGCGTCCCACCATTGGGTTCGCAATGTTTGAAGCCCTGTTTCGGTGTCGGAGGAAAGCCACACCAAGCGACTACTAAGGCAGACCACTCCCCCAAGGATGCAGATCCAAAACGCTCGTCGAACGTAACGTTGCATGGGGATCGCTGGCCCTGGGGCGAATAGGACAGGCAGATTCTATCGGTCGCTTCGAGTCCATAATACTCCCATCGGGATGAAAGTCGCATCGCCGGCTGGTCACGGGTAGAGCCTGGCGTCCCAAGTATTGTTCTCGCTACGCGACGCGCTGGTCGTTTTCCTAACTCCAGCAACGACTTCGGCGAATCAGTCTCGAATCGCTATCTCGGACATCAAAGCGCCGAATACTCGTGGGAAAGGCGGCTGATGAGAGAGCTGGAACATCGGACACAGGCGACGATATGACCTCGCGTCAACCGCACGTGCCGCTGCACTGACCGTGTAGCCTTGCAACAGGAACAGATTCGCCGCATTCCGCTGGAACTTCTGACTGAAAGGACGTGGTTCGCCTCGTAGCGGCCTACTCATGATCTCTCCTTTCAAAGATGGTAGTATCTGTGGCGAGGAGTCCACCATTCGTGCGCTAACGCAAACAGCCACATACCAAATTGGAAAGATTGCTTGCATGTATCATCTGGAAACCGGTAAGGCCGTGAGGATCTTCGGTTGGATAGTGTTCGTTACATTTCTCCTTGTCGGCACAGACAGGCGGTCGCGGGCAGACGCGCCGAGTGTCGGCATCGACACGCGGATTCCATGGACCACCTCGCGTATTGCGGGATCGCCCGATCCACCGCCGCCGTACGTGACGGAACGAGCGTTTTCAGGGCTCAAGTTTAGTCAGTGTTTGGACATCACCAGCGCACCTGGGAGCGATCGTCTGTTTGTCGTCGAGCAGTCGGGGAAACTACTTTCGTTTCCAAACATTCCCGACGTGAAGACGGCTGATCTTGTTGTGGACTTCGCGAAAGAGATCGACGGCTTGAAGGCGGTGTACGCGCTCGCCTTTCATCCAAACTTCGAGCGTAACCGTTACTGTTACATCTGCTATATCAAAGCGGCGAATCTGCCCGATGGAACGCACGTGGCTCGGTTTCAGATGTCGGACGCGAACCCGCCAACGATCGACGTGAGCAGTGAAACAACCTTGATCACGTGGCTCTCCGGAGGCCACAACGGTTGCTGCCTAAAGTTCGGTCCCGATGGCTGCCTCTATATTTCGACCGGCGACGGCGGACCGGCGAACCCGCCTGACCCGCTGCACTCTGGGCAAGATATCAGCAATTTGCTGTCGTCGATTTTGCGTATCGATGTCGACCACCACGAAGACGGGATGAACTACGGAATTCCTGGGGACAATCCATTTGTTGATACGGACGGAGCACGCGGCGAAGTGTGGGCGTATGGCCTGCGCAATCCTTGGCGAATGAGCTTCGATCAACAGACTGGCGACCTGTGGGTCGGTGACGTTGGCTGGGAGTTGTGGGAGATGCTTTATCGCATCGAGCGAGGTGGCAACTATGGCTGGGCAGTGACCGAAGGCCACCATCCGACCAATCAAGAATGGTCTCGTGGCCCCACCCCAATCCTGCCACCTACGATCGACCATCCGCACTCGGAGTCCTCTTCGATTACCGGCGGTTTGACCTACTATGGATCACGACTCGAGGAACTCCGCGGGACGCACATCTACGGCGACTACGACACGGGCAAGTTCTGGGGCTTTCGTTACGAGAACGGGCAAGTTGTCGATCATCGAGAACTTGCCGATACGACGCACCGTGTCGTCGGTTTCGGCGACGACCATCAGGGCGAGTTCTTTATCCTGGATCACACGGCTGGGACGATCCATCGGTTGGTGCCGAATCCGTCAAAAGATCAATCGAGTACGTTTCCACGAAAGCTCAGCGAGACAGGACTCTTTGCGTCAATCACGGAGCAGAAACCTGCACCTGGCGTTCTTCCCTACTCGATCAACGCTCAGCCTTGGGCGGACCATAGTGTTGCGGAGCGATTCGTCGGCGTGCCTAACGAACTATCGATCCAGGCCAATGGCGCGACTTGGTCGTTTCCCAAAGACTCCGTGCTTGCGAAGACACTCTCGCTCGACATGGAACATGGCAATTCGACGACTCGTCGGCGAGTCGAAACGCAGGTGCTGCATTTCGATGGCGTCGAGTGGCAGCCGTACACCTATCAGTGGAACGAAGAGCAATCGGACGCAGTGCTCGTGGGAGCTGCCGGTACGGAACGCACGTTCGAAGTCGTCGATCCCAATTCAATTGACGGGGTGCGCAAGCAAGTGTGGCGTTTCTCAGGCCGAGCTGAATGCCAGCGATGCCACAACAAATGGTCTGGGCCACCTCTGGCTTTTAACACCCCACAACTGAATCGGGAACACAACTACGGCGACCTTACCGCTTCGCAACTCGACACGTTTGCGCACATTCGTCTAATCGAGAAGCCGGTCGCTGCCGAGAACCGACCGCGCCTCGCCGATCCGAGCGATTCTTCCGCGGAACTCGATGGCCGAGCCCGCGCCTACTTGCAAGTCAACTGTGCCCACTGCCATCGGCAGCACGCCGGTGGGGCCGTCCTGTCGAAGATGCATTACGACGTGGCATTAGGCGAGACGAACATGGTCGACGTTCGGCCAACGCAGGGCACCTTCGGCATCCACACCGCTCAGGTCATCGCTCCGGGGGATCCATTCCGGTCGGTTCTCTTGTACCGAATGGCCAAGTTGGGCGGAGGCCGCATGCCTCACATCGGGTCGTCAGAAGTCGATTTGGCCGGTGTCGAGTTGATCGAAAGCTGGATTCGCAATATGCCACTCAACAAAGAAGCCACGAGGAACCTAACGATTTCAACGCGACGCGTTGAAGCGGCAGTCGCTCTTGAACAACTAGTCGAGAAGCAAGCATCGGATCATGCGAAACTCGTGGAACGCCTTTTATCAACAACCAGCGGCGCACTGATGCTTTTGAAATCCGTCGATCAGAACGCGCTGCCAGATTCGGTTGTTTCTCTAACCGTTCAGCAGGCTGCACAGCACAGTGACGTAAGCATTCGCGACTTGTTCGAGCGATTTCTCCCGCCGGGAGAGCGCGTCCAACGCTTGGGAAGCCTTGTCCGGCCCGATCAGATCCTCTCGCTCGAGGGCGATCTGGCGCGAGGCAAGCGGGTGTTCTTCAACACGGCGGGCGTCTCGTGCAAGAACTGTCACCGCGTCCAAAAAGAGGGAAAAGAAGTTGGACCAGACCTGACGAAGATCGGCGAAAAACAGAAGCGAGCTGATTTACTCGAAAGCATTCTCGAGCCATCAAAACGGATCGATCCAAAGTTTGTCACTTATCTAGTCGAGACAAAGGACGGGCGCGTTCTAACGGGATTGCTGGTCAGTAAGGACGAGAAAGAAGTTGTTCTCCGCGATGCAACAAACATGCTGGTTCAAATTCCCGCAGCTGACGTGGAACAACTCGCGACACAGCAGAAATCGCTAATGCCCGATTTGCTGTTTCGTGAAATGACGGCTCAGCAAGTCGCCGACCTTGTGGCGTACCTCAGTGCATTGAAGTAGCGAGAGTCGAAACACCAATGAGTAACATTAATGAGATAACTCGTCGAGACTTGTTAGCCGGTGCAGCGACCGTCACACTGTCGGGTGGCATATCAAGAGCCGCCGTCGCACAGCGATCCGAACCTAGCAAGCCCAAGTCGGTTGCGGCAGTGGTTACGGCCTATGAAAAGGGTCTCCACGCTGATGTGTTGATAGGCAAGATCCTGGAAGGCTGGGAGCAAGACGGCGGACCAGGCCCGCGATTGACGCTGGCATCAATGTATGTCGAACAGTTCACGGCACGCGACATGGCCCGCCCCATGGCGAAGAAGTTCAACGTGCCTCTGTTCGATACGATCGAGCAAGCGATCACCGTTGGCAGCGACCGGGTTCCCGTCGATGGAGTGATCAGCATCGGCGAACACGGCAGCTATCCTACCAACGGCAAAGGGCAACACCTTTATCCGCGCCGCCGTTTCTTCGAAGAGATCACCGACACCTTTCGAAAATACAAACGCGTCGTCCCTGTTTTCAATGACAAACATCTCGGGCCGGTGTGGTCGGACGCGAAGTGGATGTACGATCGCGCCCAGGAAATGAAGGTCCCGTTCATGGCCGGTTCGTCGATGACGGTTGGCTATCGGAAACCTACGATCACGATTCCGATGGGCTCCGAGATCGAAGCCGCCGTTGGGATCGGCTATTCCGGCCTCGACATTTATGGCAGCCACGCCCTGGAGTTCTTCCAATGCCACGTGGAACGAAGACGAGGTGCCGAAACCGGAGTGAAATGGGTGGAATGTTTAGAAGGCGAGGCCGTTTGGAAGGCGATGGACGACGGGGTGGTTCCAATCGATTTGTTCGATGCCGCACTCTCTGCAGTTCCACACCACTCTGGTGACGTACGCCAAAGTAAACGATCGGCACTCTTCCTCTTTCAGTACAACGACGGTCTGCTAGGGGCTGTCTTTATGTTGCCAACGTATTCCGGCGGTACATCCGTTGCGCTGAAACTAAAGGACAAAAACGAATTGTTGGCGACACGGTTCGACGAACGGACGGAGCCACGCCATCCGCACTTTGCCTGGCTGCTGAAGGGAATTGAACGAATGTTCCACACAGGGCACGTCAGCTATCCGGTCGAGCGCACGTTGCTAACAAGCGGCATTCTGGACCGAGCACTCACGTCACGAGTGCAGGGCTACGACAGACTCGCGACGCCCGAGCTTGCGATTCGGTATCAACCGGTCGACTATCCCTACGCGCCTGTACCAGCGTTGGACTCTGAGCCGAAAGCCACCTAACTCGCAATTCGAAAGATGGTCCGACGCACATCTCCTCAGGCGATGACTTCTTTCACGACGTTTCCATACACGTCGGTCAAACGATAATCGCGACCGCTGTGACGGTATGTCAGGCGCTCGTGATCGAATCCCATCAAGTGCAGGATCGTCGCGTGGAGGTCGTGGACGTGAACGATGTTGTCTTGGGCGTGCCAGCCGTATTCGTCGGTAGCGCCGTGAACCATGCCGCCTCGAACACCGCCGCCAGCCATCCACATCGTGAAACCAAAGGGATGATGCTCGCGTCCGTTGTTCCCTTCAGCGGTCGGCGTCCGTCCAAATTCACCACCCCAGACCACCAAAGTGTCGTCAAGCATGCCCCGACTTTTCAAATCGGTGAGTAACGCAGCGATCGGCTGATCGACGGCTTGACAACGCTTCGGCAGATTCTCGCGTAGACCAGCGTGCTGGTCCCAGGCATTGTTAACGGGTGCATCGAACAATTGGACGAATCGAACGCCCCGCTCGACCAGCCGTCGGGCCAGCAAGCATTGTCGGCCGAATAGTTCCGTCGCCGCCTCGCCAGTTCCGTAGAGCTTGTGAGTCGATGTACTTTCGCGGGTCAAGTCAAACGCCTCTGGCGCTTCCCGCTGCATTCGAAACGCCAGTTCGAACGACGCAATTCGGGCCTCAAGCTGGCTGTCGATAGCGCGCTCTCGTTTATGCAGTTCGTTCAGTTGCCGCAACGCATCAAGCTTCGTCCGCTGTCGAGCGAGATCGCCGGACGAATCCGCGAGATTTGCGATCGGCTTATTCAAATCGCGGATCAGCGTCCCTTGATATGCACTCGGCAGAAAACTCGAAGCCCAAAGTTGTGCGCCCTGAAAAACGGCTGCCGGACAAACCACAACGAATCCCGGAAGGTTCTGGTTCTCGGTGCCTAAGCCATAAGTCAACCATGATCCGATGCTGGGGCGCGAGAAGGCCTGCTCGCCAGTACACATTTGCAACGCAGCACCAGTGTGGTTGATGTTGTCGGCCAGCATCGAACGAATAACGCAGATGTCGTCGATGCGAGACGAGACTCGCGGCAGCAACTCGCTGACCTCAACTCCCGACTCGCCATGCCGCGAGAATTTCCAAGGTGAGGGGAGCAGGTTGCCCGTCTTCGTGCGTTCGAGCTTCGGCTTTTCAAACGGCAGCGGCTGTCCCGCCTCCGCGACTAGTCGCGGCTTTGGATCAAACAGGTCAACATGCGACGGACCGCCTGGCATGTAGAGAAAGATCACTCGCTTCGCGCGAGCCACAAAATGTGGCGAGCGAACCGCGTAGGGTTGCGTCGAGCGATCCGGCTCAACCTCCGCCTGCGCTTCACGAACAAGCAGATCAGTCAACGCCAATGAACCGAAGCCACAGCCAGCTCGACGCAATAACTCTCGTCGCGAGTGTAAGCTTTGATTCAACACAGTCACTCCAGTACGTTCCAGTTTAGTCGACGTACACGAACTCGTTACTACACAGCAACACATGTGCCAAGTCGACCCAACCTGTCGCGGCTCCTTGTGCAATGACTTGCCGAGCGATGTCAATCTCCTTGGAGGTCGGCGGACGCCCGAAGAGCAAGTGATAGGTCTGCTCAATCCGAGCCGTTTCGTTCTCAGGAACTTCATGCTGCAACCGCTCTGCGACGTGCCGTGCCTGAGCCTGCGAGAACGGATGATTGAGTAGCATCAGCGCCTGCGGCGCAACGGTGCTGACGTTCCGCCGCTCCGTCGATGAATCCGGATTCGCCGCATCGAACAGCATCGCATAGCTGCTGCGGTTCCAGCGAGCCGTCTGCACGTACAGCGATCGACGAGTGATCGTGAAATCGTCTCCCGCTGGACCACCCATCGCCGAATCAAGCTTTCCCGCGACGAATAACATGGCGTCGCGGATCGCTTCAGCCTCCAAACGTCGCGGTGAGAATCGCGCGATCCACTCGTTACCAGGATCTTGTTCGACCTGCTGAGGCGGCACGCGGCTTGACTGCTGATAGGTCGCCGACAGCATGATCCGCCGATGCAACGTCTTGAGCGACCAGCCATCTTCAATGAATCTAGCGGCCAGCCAATCGAGCAGCTTGGGGTGCGTCGGGGCCATTCCCAACTTGCCGAAGTTGTTCGGAGTGCGCACAAGACCATCGCCAAAATGCCACTGCCAAATGCGATTGACAATCACGCGCGCGGTGAGCGGGTTGTCGCTGGACGCAACCCAGTCGGCGAGTTCTCGTCGACCGCTGCCGCTAGTAATCGGCGGCTGATCGTCGCCCGCAAATCGGCGCGGCAAGCGGCGCGGTACGACCGGCCCAAGTCTTGCATAGCTACCGCGAATGTGGATCGGCACGTCTTGAATCTTCGGAAACAACCCGCCTGCCGTGCCTCCCTCTTGGACTGCCATCGCCAACGGCGGTTCGGGAAGCAGTGCCTCCTGTAATTGGTCGCGCTGCGCAATAAGCTGGACGCGCCGAGGATCGTCATCCGATGGCTTTGGCGTTTGTTTGTCGAGCTCCGCCAGCTTTGCATTGACCTCATTGATCCGCGTTACTTGCTCCCCCCGTTTTTCCACAACGGCAGCGGGGACGAGCGGCACGCGATTCACGGTGTACTCGCCACCTTTTGTCCCGAGCGCCGCCAGAATGTGCGAGCTGTAGAACATGCCGGCCAGCGCGTAGTAGTCCTCCGCCAAAATCGGATCGAACTTGTGGTCATGACACCTCGCACAACCAAGCGTCAAGCCGAGAAACGCCTTTCCGATCGTATCGATGTTGTCGTCGACCATGTCGCTGACGATTTTCTCTTTGTCCGCATCACCACGGTCCCAAACACCATTGGTTAAGAACGTGGTGGCAATCAAACCGGCAGGATAAACCTCGTCGCCCGTTGGACTCGGCAACAAGTCGCCTGCGATTTGATGCTCAATAAACTGGTCGAATGGCAGGTCGTCGTTGAACGCATCTACGACCCAGTCGCGATAGCGCCATGCCTCGGTCAGTTCACAACTCGCCTGCCGCGCTTTGGGATTGGCGTCGTGATAGTCCGCGTACCGAGCCACGTCGAGCCAATGACGCGCCCAACGCTGACCGTACGCGGTCGAATCGAGCAATCGATCCAAAACTCGCTCGAAGGCCTCGGTACTCGAGTCACTCATAAAAGCGGCAACATGCTCGGGCGTGGGCGGCAGACCGGTCAAGTCAAACGTTGCGCGGCGAATCCATATTCGACGGTCGGCGGGACTCGCGTGGCTCAGCTTGCGCTCCTCCAACTCGGCAAGCACAAAACGATCGATCTCATTTTTCGGCCATGACGCATCTTGCACGACCGGCGGTTCGACCGATTGCACTGATTGAAACGACCACCAATCACGAGCCTCGTCTGCGGTCATGCCTCCGATTTTCGCTGCCGCCGTGCGCGTGTCGGGCGCTCCCCGGCGCACCCACTCGATCAGCGCTGCAATCTCTTTCTCAGACAGCTTTCCGCCTTTCTCCTGTGGCGGCATTTGAGGCCCATCGTCACCATACTGGACTGCTTGAATGAGCAAACTGGCCTCAGGCTGCCCGGGTGTGATTGGCGATCCACTGTCGCCTCCCTTGCGCCATCCTTCGCGCGTGTCGAGCGCTAAGCCACCGTTGGTCTTCCCCTTCGCCGCTGAGTGGCAAATCTCGCAACGATCGACCAACAACGGTCGAATCTGTTTCTCGAAGAACTCCGCGTCGTCTTCGGCCGCCGCCGTGAGAGGCGCGTACACAAATAACACGATTGCGATGCTCACAGCCGCGCCACGCCGATCAAGAGTGGACCGACGGATCATACCAGCCCCTTGATGGGGTCGGCGTGGTAGACCTGATGCGGGCGATCGAGACGATCTTTCCAAGTGATCGTCGGCGGCAAGCCCAGAGACTGGTAAATCGTGGCTGCCATGTTCTCCGGTTTCTGAGGATCGGTCGCTGGATAGCCGCCGATCCGGTCGGATGAGCCAATCGCGGTGCCACCTTTCACGCCACCACCTGCGAAGAAGACCGACTGGACGGCGCCCCAGTGGTCTCGTCCGGGTAGGTTTGACTTGGCACCTTTGAAGGTGAAAACCTTTGGCGTTCGCCCGAACTCGCCTGCCATAACAATCAGCGTGTCGTCGAGCATTCCGCGATCGTCAAGGTCTCCGATTAACGCTGATACAGCGCGATCTGTCGGTGGCAACAAGTAGTCCTTGAGATTTGGAAACGCCTTCTCGTGCGTGTCCCAGGATTCGTCGTTGCCTAGATTCACTTGCACGAGACTGACGCCCGATTCGACCAGCTGCCGCGCCATCAATAGCGACCAACCGAATGAATTGCGCCCATAGCGATCTTGCAGCGCGTCGGGGGCCGAATGGACATCAACCGCTTGATGAACTCGGCCATCATTCAGCATCGAAACCGCGTTCTCGCGAAGTCGGTCGAAGGCGCCGACCTGACCAGCTGCGTCCAGTTGGCGTCTTTGCTCGTCCAGCGTTTGCAGCAAACGAAGCCGACCGTTGAAGCGATCCTGCAACATGCCTTGCGGCAATTCCAATCGCGGTGCCTCGAACACATAGTCTTTCGGATTGTTCGGACCTTCCCACCGCTGAAAGCCATATTCGGGAAACGCGCCGTGAATATATTTTGTGTCGTGGAATTGGCTCGCCTCGATCATCCACGGATCAAACTTCCAACCCATCTGTCCCGCGAATTGCCCCGGGATCGTGCGACCACTGACATGGATTAACTTCTCCGGAAGCACAGCGGCAGGTGGCAAGTTGTTGCGCGCCGGCACAACGCCATTGACAACGGACGCGATCGACGGGAAGTCATTCGGTGTCGGCCGATTGCCGTCGAAACCAACGGGCTGTGGGCTGCGGCCCGTGAGCATCACGTGATGACCGATCGAGTGTTCGTTGAACGGATGCGTCAGAGAACGGACTAGCGCCCATTTGTCGCTGCATGCCGCCAGCATCGGCAAGTGTTCGCTGATGTGAACGCCGGGCGTCCGTGTCGCGATCGGAGCAAACTCGCCACGAATGTTTTCGGGAGCGTCAGGCTTTGGATCAAAGCTTTCATGCTGGGCCAAGCCGCCGGACAAGAAGATGTAGATCACCGACTTGTGTGGTCTGGAAACTGGTTCTTCGTTGGCTAGTGCTCGCAGTCCAGCGACGTGATTCATTCCAAGACCAAGCAGCCCGATACTACCTGCCTGAATCGCAGCACGCCGCGACATGTCGGCATGAGTGAAGCCGCGATGTCCTGTTCGCCGGAGGGCTTGATCACCAACATGTTGCATTTCAACGAGTCTCCTTGACGATGCCCGAACGAGCCAGCTTTGGCCTAAGACACATCAGACAACGAACGCTATTCGACCGTCCACTAGTCTAAGTCTTCACGTCGCTCGCATCAACGGAAACTGATATGATTCAGCCGAGTTAACCAACTCGCCGGATACATCGAGGCGTTTCGGGATTCACACGAACGGCCACTCGGTGTGAAGTATGCCTGTTCCCCTTACTTGGAGCCCAACTTGAACGGACCATCGACTACAAAGCCAACTCGATATCGAGAAGTAACCGTCTCAGGATCACCTCGCGATATGGGACGACAGATCGGCGAGGAGGCTCGCGGAGAGGTCCGAGGTTTCTGCGAGGTGGCCCTCGAACGAGTGAACAAAACCGTGCCAATTTCGCGCGAGCGGGCGATGAAAATCGCTGCTGAGAGTATTCCATTCGCGGAAGCGTACCGCCCCGATCTACTCGAAGAGCTACGAGGCACGGCCGAGGCGGCGGACGTGACGCTTGAAAATCTGATGTTGCTGCAAGTTCGCAATCAACTTCATCCGGACGCTGATGCCGGTTGCACATCGCTTTCGATTGCAGCCGAATCATCCGCCGATGGACATGCAATCGTCGCACAAAACTGGGACAACGACCCAGTACTCGACGAGTTCACGATCATGCTGACACGACGTCCGACCGCTCGCCCGGCGTTACTGACTGCGACGCAAGCCGGGCTCATTTCCTATCTTGGCTGCAGCGAAACAGGAATCGGAGCCTGCGTGAACACGCTGCCTGCGCCAGCGCGCGACATCGGTGTCCCGCATTACTTCACGCTCCGCGAGGTCTACGAAGCAACGTCGCTCGACGAAGCTGTCAACGCAGTCCGCCGCGCGCATCGCGCGATTCCTGCAAACATCATGATGGCCACGCCCCAAGGACCGGCAGACCTGGAAGTCACGATCGACGACGTCCACGTGTTGCGCGACGAAGCGCGTGGCTATGTCGCACACACAAATCACTGCGTGCACCCCGACTTGCTCTGTCACAACGGCGAGTTCCCAGAATTGATCGAGTCGCATCCGCGTATAAGTCGACTTGAGACGTTGCTCGGCGATCGCAGCGATTCATTCACGGTCAACGACGTACAGCGAATGCTCTCCGATCACGACAACCATCCGAGATCTATTTGCCGCCACGAGAACGACCATCCAGAGCACGGATTTTGGACAACTGTGTTTTCGCTGGTCATCCAGCCAACCGCCGGTCGCATGTACGTCACGCGCGGCACGCCATGCGATCATCCGTTCGAGCTGTATTCGCTAAACAAATAAACACAAATGGAATCGCCGCAGGGAATATCGCCTAATTCCAACGGCTCGGATTGTCACGTACTAAGTACGTTGAAACGGGAGCGTAGTCAGTGGCTCGATCCAACAGACTTCAGAATTGTTCACATCCTGTTGCCCCGACTGACAATTAAAACAGCGCACAAGTCAGCAGGCTCGTGCGTTTTTTGTCGTTACTCGTTCAGTCTGCGTCGCCGTGCGATCGCTCATACCGAATCACAGGCCAGCGAGTCTTCTGCTCGCCCGGCATAGGGATCGGCAGGCGGTCTTCCATCCATTTCCAGGTGGTGGGCATTGTGTCGTGGACGACGAGCCGGCGATCAGGGAGTGCATACTCCAGCCCCGCGATCCCTTCGAGATAGAACAGCAGTTTGCCTGCCTTAAAGTTCGAGTACTGGTCGGCGAACAGCTTGCCGCAACGCGTGTAGGCTTCCGCAGCGACCGGAATGTTCCAGTCCGTATTGAAGTTTTGGTTCTCCAGATGATTCAGCGTCTGTTCACCGGTTCAACTTCGCTTGACTTTTGATGGGTTCTGCTAACTTTACCAGTGCGTCGAGTTGCCCGGCGAGGCTCGGGACAATAGCCGCAGCCTCGACCGTGCCTATAAGATTTTGAGTGTGCCTGGATCAACAACAACAAACAGGACATTTGGCCCACCCCGCTCCGATCGCTCGGCCGCCTCTGCCCAGGCCACAGGCTGCAACAACAGCAGGGCGCAGCAACCGTACACATGCTGAATCGGCTCCGCGACGATTGATTATCATGATGTGATCCATGCAAACATTGTCGTCAGTACTCTCTACCAGGAATTCCCAATGACAAAACCGAAAACACAAAAGAACGATGCCAGCGTCGACAAGTTTCTTGCCGGAATTAAGGACGACCAGCAACGCGCTGATTGCTTAACCATTCTCGAACTGATGAAGGAGCTGACGGGGGAGCCAGCCGTCATATGGGGAAACGCAAAGGTCGGCTTTGGTAGTTTTCACTACCGTGGCAAAACTTCCGAGGGAGATTGGTTCCATGTCGGTTTCTCGCCCCGCAAACAGGACTTAGTTCTCTACCTACACGGCGAATTGGAAAAGCAAGTCGCCCTGCTGGAAAAAGTGGGAAAGCACAAGATCGGCAAGTCATGTCTCTACATCAAGAAATTCGAGGACGTCCACGTCCCAACGCTCAAGAAGCTGATCAAGAAGGCCTACAAATCCCCAGCTATTGCTGGTGCCACCATCAACTAGCTGGGGATAGTAATCCTCATAATCCTTGCGGGCAGTGATCTACTTTTTCCGCTTGAACTCAACCGACATGTTGGTGATTTTGTCGCCGCCTTGGCAGCAGCCCCAGGTATGCCGGATACGGTTGGCGTCGAGGAAATCAATGGTCAACGCATTCATGTGCGGCTCGTCTTCTTTAATGTCCGAATTTTTCACCAAATCGAGCGCAAGCTTTTTGTCAGACGCACGAACCAGACGCATTCTGGGCTGGTTGCCCAGCATGCAGTAGTGGGTCATGGCCAGCTTGCCTTTTTGATCGTGATACATGGTCACCATTTCCATGGGCGTACCGGGATTAAACGTCTCCATCACTGCACTGCCGGCGGCGGTGACGCGGTAAACGATCTGGACCTTTTGCGGACCTTGGCCATGATCCATCTCGCCCACCCAAATACCGACGAGGCCTTTAATCTGTTGCAGTTCTTCAGACCCCTCGTGCTTGGGTATTTGCGTGTCCTGGGCGATGGCGGAAGAGGTGAACAGGCAAACGAACAAAACGATGGTGGATTTCATGATTGCCTCCTCAGCTAAGTGACGGCGGCACATTGGCAATACCCACGCAAACAAGAGACGAAAGTTTCGGCTTTGATCAATCGCACACTACATTCTCGCAATGCCGTTTCGGCGAGGGCGAATAAAGTAACACTGCTCATCGCTTGACATCCAGTTCAGAATGGGTGGCGAGCCATTGTATCACCTACTGGCCGAGGTGGGGGCCAGATGGTGTTTTACGTGAGCCGTCGATTGCGCGTCATCGAAAACGTACCTGCTGTAGTGCGGGTATTTGGATGCTGTTGGCTTCGGGCCATTGGCTGATTGCGTGTCGGAACGGATCACGCGTTTTTCTTCTGACCACGGTTCAATGGTGATTCGTAGCGGGCAATCGGTGACACGGATCGACTTGGTGATCTCGCTCCCACTCTCGCTTTTGATCTCAGTTCGCTCGTACCGAATCACAGGCCAGCGAGTCTGCTTCTCGCCTGGCATCCGGATCGGAAGGCGAACTTCCATCCACTTCCAGTTTGTGGGCATTGTGTCGTGGACGACGAGCCGGCGATCAGGGAGTGAATACTCCAACCCGGCGAGCCCTTCGAGGTAGAGCAGCAGTTTGCCCGCGTTGAAGTTCGAGTACTGGTCGCCGAACAGCTTGCCGCTGCGCGTGTAGGCTTCCGGAGCGACCGGAATATTCCAGTCAGCACTGAAGTTGTAGTTCTCCAGATGATTCAGCGTCAGCCGGCACGCTGGATCGCCAAGTCGTTGTCGGAACATGCCGCTCAACGTGAAGTACGCGGTATCCGGTGTGTAGCCGAACGAATGATCGACGTCCGTCGCGAATGTTTTCATGGCCTGGCGGGACATGGCGAGCGGGAAGAAGTTGCCGCCATCGAAACCCTTGTCTTGATCAATCGCCCAGGACTCAACCATCTTCGAAGCGTACTCTCGCGGAAAATGCTTCGAACGGATGTGCCAGAAGCCCGTCGTCATCAGCATCCCATTCTTTGGTCCGCCGAAGAAATCTTCGTGACCATTCGCCTGCCAGCGCTGATCAAACCACGTTCGGATCTGGTCATCGCCAAGCGGCACGAGCCGTTCCCAGTGTTCGACGTCCTCGACATGGCCGGTGAGGCGGGCCATCGTGATCAAGGCTTCTGCCACTTCAAAGTGATTGGAGAAGAACGGGGCAATCCGCTCGCGAAAGACCTCTCGAAAGTAGCCCTCGTAACAGCCGCGCAGGAATTCGACATCGCCCGTGTGCTGGTAGATCTGCCACGCTCCAAGGACATGCTCCGAAAGTTCAACACCGTACACACCGGAGTGCCACGTCGGGCCCTTGTTGTCGGCCAGCGCAATCTCGCCGTTCGGTGATTTTCGGTAGTGGCCATTGCTGAAGAGATGCTTCCACGTCAGGACGTTTCCGTAAGCGTAATGTGACTTGGTGCCGGTCCACGCTCCCACTGCGATCTGAAACGTCGCGTCGTAGCGGTGCATGCCGAGGAAGTTATTGACGGCCGTCTGGGTGTGAGGCTCCGTCTCCCACCCGCGCCCGACGTCGACGTAATACATCAGGTAGAGCGACCACAGGTAATAGTAGATATCTTCAAACTTCCGATCCGAGCAGCGAAACCACGGAATCTCTTCGTTGAGTTGACGATTCATATCGTGCGTCTTCGCGATCATCGTTTCACGCGGCTCACCGAGCACTGCCGTCGCGTCTTTCATCGCCTGGCGGTAGTCATCATGCATCGCCCAGACGAGTACCACTGGATTGCTGTCGCAGGGAACTTCGAACTCATACTGCATCTCACCGTGTTTGCCCTTAACGAACCGGTGGCTCCTGGCGAAGGTCCGCGACGCGGTGAGAACGGTACTCATGCCCTGATACATAATCGGGCCGACCTGCTCGGAGCGGTCCGTTTCCGGTCGGCATTTCGTGGTGCCGCCTTCGACGATGTGAATCGCGTTGTGGTCCGCGTCATATTCAATCGTGGCAGTGCTCGTCAGACTGTGACGACCAAAGAAGCTCTGACCGTTGAGTCGCAATGTGACGGGGCGGGACGCGGTGATCATCGAACAGGCGGCATCGTTGGCGGCAATGAACTTCTCTTCCCGCAAGCGGACACCACCAACTTCGTACTCGCAGATCATCCGGTCCGGTCGCCAGTACATCCGCGTGGGGACCGGATGACGATGAGTCTTCTGGTCAATCACAACGCTTCCATAGAGAACCCGCGTGTCCTTGTAGAACTCCCAGCCCGAGAAATCGTTGCCGAGACCGGTAT
>JACNKX010000100.1 GCA_014381825.1 Planctomycetota bacterium | reverse complement strand
TCCGTCCAGGATGCGCGTCGTGTAACCAGGCACCTCATGCTGAGCGACTCCGCCCAGTTCGCCAAGACTTCAGCGTGATCCGTCGAAACTCTTGGTAAGTTTCGCTACCGTATATCGTCGGCTGCCAACCTCCTTAAACCGTGATCTCATATCCTTTGCGTTGAGAGCGGGATTGGTGGGCGTTGGCTTCGTCGTCGCCGATCATCTGTTCGGTTGCAAGATCCCACGTGAGACCACGATTTAGCAGTAGACATAGATTGGCCAAATGCAATACGGTGACGCTTCGGTGATGACTCATTGAGAAATTCCCGAGGGTGAGGGAAGAACGCGTAGTATCCGCGAAATGTTGATTCGACTATTGGGGACTCGCGCATCATAAGCGATTTTAAGAAAATCGAATGCTACCGGCTTATTTCGATGCGCGTCGATTCCTATACTCGTCTCACCTGACAACCGACCGGTTCGAATGTGCCGCTACGAGCATAGATCAATCGCCCGCTCACTGCATTCCATTTGCCTTATCGATGAACGATTCCATCAGAGAGGGGCTCTCCCGGACTGCGCGGCACGACTGATTGTGACCGAAGCAGGAGAGTATCGGTCGCGTGATTCATGATTCTGTTTGCGGTGGTCCTGCCACTTCCTCCTTGTCCTATTAACTGAGCTTCATCCATGAAAATCGAACACATCGCGTACAATGTCGAAGACCCGCTGGCGATGGGTCGTTGGTACGTCGAGCATCTGGGGCTGAAAGTAAAGCGCCGCACGGTCGACGAACCCTACGCACACTTTCTGGCGGACGACAGCGGCACGGTGATGATTGAGATCTACGGCAACAGGTCCGTTCCTCTACCCGACTATCGAAACATGAATCCCGGCGAATTGCATTTGGCGTTCGTCTCGAAGGACATTGAATCGGACGTTCGTCGTTTGATCGCGGCCGGCTCGACGCAAGTCGGCGAAATCGACACAGCTCCCAACGGCGATCAACTCGCCATGCTCCGTGACCCGTGGGGGTTCGCGATTCAACTCGTCAAGCGAGCAACGCCCATGATTTGAGACCGAGGGCCGGGGCCATTCGCCGTTCAGACTTGAGCTGTGATGAACTTGGCGATGCTAATTCCAGCCCAAACCGCCACGAGACCCAACGCCACATTCAACAAGACGTTCGTCGCGGCATGCCGCCACAGTGAATTTTGTAGTTGGTGATGCGTTTCGTAACCAAAAGTTGAAAACGTCGTCAGACCACCGAGGAAGCCGACACCAAGACCGTGGCGCCATTCGCTGGGGATCAGCGCGGTCGTTTCGGTCACCGCGTAGAGTAATCCCAGCAGAAAACAGCCGACAACATTGACGAGGAGTGTTCCTATCGGGAACCCAGTTCCGAACCAATGCACGCTCCAACTGCTGATAAGGTATCGCAGAATAGCGCCTGCGCCACCGAATGCGCCGATTAAGAGAATCTTCCACATGGCATTACGTTATCAAGCTGCTTAACCCACCGCAATTGGCTGCCCGAATGCTGTAAAGTAACTTGCTGCTGGGGGTTGCGTCTTACAAACTTGCCGCTCTCGACTCGCCACACGCTTGAATGTCTGCTCATCGCGTGAGACAATCGCGACTTCGCTTTTTTCGCTTGCCCTGACGAAACGTGTGATCCACGGCTCGCGGCGAGTTATGTTTGAACAGGAGTTCGGTTGGATGAAAGTAGTGCCTTTAGGCGACAAAGTGGTAGTGAAGCGATTAGAAGCCGAAGAAACCACTGCGGGTGGAATCGTCCTCCCGGACTCGGCACAAGAGAAACCACAGCAGGGTCGCGTGCTGTCCGTCGGCGATGGCAAGTTGCTGCCAGATGGCGAACGAGCCGAACACCAAGTGTCCGAAGGCGATCGTGTGTTATTTTCTGCATGGTCCGGCACTGAAGTCGAAGTAGACGGTGTCGATCTGCTTATCATGAGTGAAGAAGACATCCTCGCGGTACTCGACTGACCCGTTTCGTCGAGCCCAGCGAAGTGCATCGAATCGTTGAAATTGGAGAAGAGACAAGATGCGTCAGCTCAAGCAATCATGCCTCGCTGGGCTGGTCCTTAGCGGCGCAGTTTTAACCGCTTCGGTTCTGCCAGCAGCTGAACCGTCGGCTGGGGAGTTGCGGTCGCAACACGAAGCAATCGCCGCCAAGGCAATCAGCTTTCTGTTGAACAAGGGCCGCGCCAGCGATGGCTCGTACAGTTCTTTCTCAGGGCCGGGCGTCACATCGCTGGTGACGACCGCGCTGTTGCGGAATGGCGTTTCGCCTTCCGATCCGCGCATCGCGGAAAGTCTGGCGTATATCCGCGAGCGGATTCAGCCGGATGGCGGCATTTACCAGACGGGTTCGCTCTACCGCAACTATGAAACTTGTCTGGCAGTTCTTTGCTTCACCGAAGTTAACCGTGATGGGAAGTATGACGAGACCCTTAAGCACGCCGACGCATTCCTGAAGGGAATACAGTGGGACGAGAGCGAAGGGAAGGAAGAGTCGGACCTTGGCTATGGCGGAGCTGGTTATGGCAAGCACAAACGTCCGGATCTGTCGAACACCACTTTCCTGATCGAAGCGCTCAAGTCGACTGGCAATGGAGCCGACAGCGAAGCGATGCAACGCGCTTTGGCCTTCGTGTCGCGATGTCAGAATCTAGAGAGCGAACACAATACAACCGCGTTCGCCACAAAGAATCCCGACGGCGGCTTCTATTACACGGCGGCGGCGGGCGGCAGCAGCCAAGCTGGCACGACCGACTCCGGTGGACTTCGCAGCTACGCCTCGATGACGTATGCCGGTTTGAAGAGCATGATCTACGCTGGCGTTGGCCCTGAGGATCAACGCGTGAAAGCCGCCTACACCTGGATCGGTAAAAATTACGACTTGGCGTCGAACCCAGGCATGGGAAGCTCGGGGCTCTACTACTACTACCACACGTTCGCCAAAGCGCTCGACGCAATGCGTGTTGAGCAAGTCGAGGACGAAGCGGGCGCGAAGCATAATTGGCGTGCTGAGTTGATTCGCGAACTCGCCAAGCGGCAGCAGCCGGACGGATCGTGGCTTAACGAGAATGATCGTTGGCTCGAAGGCGATCCGAATCTTGTTACGGGTTACGCGCTGCTCGCACTTTCGTACTGCAAGCCAAAGTGACACAAACTCTTTCTGGCGGGCGTCTGCGGTCGAGTCTTCGAGTCCCCTGACGCATCGCGTGAAGGAGAGTGCTGCTTTGCCGGGGATCATCACTTCGAGCTGGTTGTGATGATTGAGAAACATCGATCCCAACAAACAGCGCGGCAACACCCATCCGCTCCGCAATTACGATGCGGCCTTCCGCTGGTGCCGGCCTCTTGCAACAGGCCACGAAGGGTTGGACATGATGGCGTTCAGATGGTGTACCAACGCGGTTCTCGCCCACTTGGCCGTGGGGGCCGTTGCGCGCCGAGGTCGAGTCGTCCGCAATCGCAATTCCGTGAACCGTTATAACTGCGCGCAACCGATGTCGTTTGGCGCTGTCGTTGCGCGCTCCTGGCGAAAACTCCGCATGTCCTCGGTCTTCGTGGCCACGGTCGTTTTGACCTTTGTACTTCCCGAAGTCGCGAATGGATCGCCTTGATCATGCTCGCTCAGGGGTCATTGAAACGCTCGACAATCAGGATGCCTACGCGCGTTAACTGCTTTCGGTTTGTTTCCCCGAAGCGCGCAAGCGCAGGTCGCGCAACTGCTTCGGCGTGCCAATCCGACGCAGTTTTAGCGCAATCAAAAACTGCGAATAATGGGCGCAGTTTCTTGGCTTATGAGCCGCTGCCACTACCTTGATTCATCGTGGGATCGGCTATAGTAGTCTGATCTGGACCCGAATACTTCTCTGGCTGGCCGGAGCGGAAATGCCGACTCAGCAAAGTTCAAGCTCGACATCGCCGACGCTGCTGGATCGCGTCCGAGAGTTTGATGCGGATGCATGGGATCGGTTGACAAAGCTTTATGGTCCGATTGTATACCGCTGGTGCAGGCAGGCAGGACTACAAGACAATGATGCCGCCGACGTGTCCCAAGAGGTATTCCGAGCGGTGGCAGCCGGCATTGGCGGCTTTCGTCGCGATCAGACGGGTGGCGGCTTTCGCGCCTGGCTTTGGACCATTACGCGGAACAAGATTCGCGACTATTATCGTTGGCTTGCTTCACGTCCGGGTGCGGTTGGTGGTTCCGACGCTCATCTGCGGCTGCAGAGTATTCCGGACGATCTGCCCGATGACCAAGCGGCACCGGGCGAATTTGATGCGACGAGCAGCGTCGCCCACCGAGCATTGGAACTGGTCCGAGCCGAATTCGAAGAGCGGACCTTTCAGTCCTTTCTCCGAGTGGCCATCGGCGGGCAGCGACCGGCCGATGTCGCCGCGGATCTGGGGATTAGCGTTGGCGCGGTTTGCACCGCAAAGTGGCGAGTGCTCCGGCGGCTTCGCGAAGAGCTCGACGATCTCATCTGAATCACGATTTCCCGCTCGGGAGATGGCGAAAACCATTGTCTGCCTTCAACTTGCGACCGCTCGCCGTGTCTGGCAAAGAAATCTCAGAAAAAACGTGTGAAGTAGTTTCGTTGAACTAGGTAGAGCGAAACCGAGACGCCAACTCACACCTTTCACTTGGAACGCAGCTGATGAGAAAACAGGATTGCCCCACAAGTCGTGAGCTGACAGCACTTCTGCAGGGACAGATTGCCGAAGACCAGGTCGGCCCCCTGGCAGTACACCTGGACAGTTGTGACGACTGTCGAGCGCTGATCGACACGATTGGTGATAGCGGCGACACGCTTGCTTCCGCACTAGCTCGGCCCGCGCCCCAGAATGAATACGCCGAGGAGTCCGCCTTTGCGCGAGCCGAATCACTGATCCGCGCCGTTGGCCGCGAGCCCTCGTTCGCGGGCGCTCCCGGTAACGAAGCAGCGGACGAAGACATCTCGCAAGTGCTTGGCACCATCGGCCAGTACGAACTGGCGGCCAAGCTCGGCGAGGGAGGCATGGGCACCGTCTACAAGGCGCTGCATACCAAGTTGGAAAAGATCGTGGCGCTTAAGGTGCTCCCCGCCGACCGCATGAAAGACACCAATGCCGTCGAGCGGTTCGAGCGGGAAATGCGGGCAGTTGGCAAGTTGGATCATCCCAATATCGTGCGTGCCATGGATGCCGGGGAGGCGGCTGAGATGCATTACCTCGTCATGGAGTATGTGGACGGTCTCGATCTCTCGGCGCTCGTTCGACGGGTTGGCCCACTACAGGCCGCCGACGCCTGCGAGATCGCTCGCCAAGCGGCGATTGGGCTGCAAGAGGCTCATGAACACAACATGGTTCACCGCGACATCAAGCCGTCGAACTTGATGCTGGCCAATGTGGGGCGAGGAAATCAACCTCCGGTGGTCAAGGTTCTCGATCTTGGCCTGGCGCTCTTGGACGAAAGCAAGGCTGAGCGACGTGAATTGACTTCCACGGGCCAGATGATGGGGACGCTGGACTACATGGCTCCCGAGCAAGGCGGCGACAGCCATGAAGTTGATATCCGGGCCGACATCTACTCGCTGGGCGCTACGCTATACAAGCTGTTATGCGGTGAAGCACCGTTTTCCAGCGAGAGATACAACACACCGATCAAACTGCTAACCGCACTGGCCACCGCCGACATCCCCTCGATTGCAACGAAGCGCGACGATCTACCTGGCGGATTGGTCAGCATTGTCGATCGCATGTTGGCCAAGCAGCCCTCCGATCGTTTCGCGACGCCTCAAGAATTGGCAGCTGCGCTTGCTCCGTTCGCCCATGACGCTGATCTTTCTTCATTGCTGGATCGTGGCGAGCGCAAAGAAGACGAAACGCCGGTCGACCAATCGGCAGTCGGCACGCGCGAGCACATCACGTCGGAATCGAAGGACACCGAACCGACTCTCGATCGAACCTTGCAGTCTGAGCCCTTGGCGGAACAGCCAGTCGCAGAATCCTCGACCGTCGAATGGGAGAACGCGAGCCCAGCAGGCGAGGAAGTCGGCGTAGGCGTAGGGTGTGGCGATAGCCGCACCGGTGCAATTGATTCCGAAGGGCAGGTACGGCTCGCAGGCTCGCCACACCCTACAGGATCGACGCAGCCATCTGGTGTCTGGAATCGCACCACCAAGATCGTTGCCGCGGTTGCGGGAATGGCGGCGTTGTTTGCCGCTTTGACTGTGGTCACGATTCAGACGGACAAGGGAACTATCAAAGTTGTCTCCCACGTTCCCGACATCGAAGTCACGATCCGGCGCAACAGCAAAGTCGTCGACGGTTTTCAAGTCAAGCAGCGTGACGGGGCGACATCCTACTTCTCCGGCGATTACGAAATCAAGATCAAGGGCGGTATGCCGGATGGAGTCTCAATCACAAACGAAGAGTTCAAGCTGACTCGCGGCAAGGACGTGCTCGTCGAGATCACTCGCGAGCGCCAAGTAGCTTCGGCCGAACCCGTTCCAGCACCACAGGTCGCAAAGTGGCAGCCTGGTCCCGCCGAAGACGTACTGCCGGGCATCGTTCCGCGACCGGCCACGCTGCCCGGCGTCAAACGCTGGCAGATTGAAACTCGCAACTTAAGGGCTCGGGCGTTGTCGATGGATTGGCATCCCGATGGAAAACTGATCGCGTGCGCAACCTCCGTTGGAAACGTGCGACTATACGATCCGGCAACTCTTGAGTTGGTGCGTATTCTTCCCGGGCATTCCCATGCCAAGTGGAATCCCAGCGGTTCTCTCTTGGCTACCTGCGATCGTGACGGCGAAGTCCACTTAGAAGATTCTAATGGCAACTTGGTCTCGCAGTTTTCTACAGGTGCGAGTTCGTGTGGCATTGAGTGGAACAAGGGCGGAGACCGACTGGCGTGCTTTCGTCCTGGTGAGGTGACAATCCGGCGTGTTCCAGACGGGAAAGTTGCGGCAACTATTGCAAGGCCCGGCCCTCCATACATCAACGTTGCCTGGAGTCCTGACGGGAATAGACTAGTTGTGGGAAGTGGTTCGAATGTTCTCATCTACTCGATTGATGGAGAACTCCAGGCGACGATCAAGTTTAGTGACACAAATGTAGTGCAATCGGTCTCGTGGAGCCCGGATGGTGAGCGGCTGCTTGCGGTTGGAGGCCGTCAGGCCGTTATATACACATCGGACGGCGACCAAATCAAAGAACTTCCTTTGTCTGGCGGCCATTTTGTATTAGCCGAGTGGAGTCCCGATGGGCGGAGCTTTGCGGTCAGTGGCTACCCTTTTCTCGATGTTTTCACAGCCGATGGAACACGGATTCACGAGATCAAACAGAACGCGGTTTCTTTCTCATGGAGCCCCGATTCACAGCGAATTGTGGCAGCCATCGATTGGTATGCAAACTTCGGGATCGAAATGTTTGATGTCGACGGCGCGTCGATTCGGCGCGCCAAAGGATTCGAGGCCAACGTTATTTGGGGACGGTATGCGTCGAACGCCGGTGACTTTTTCGTCGGGGGTCAAAGTCTGCGTTGGAGGCTTTCGGCTAATGGGGCGCCGTTGTCGGTTCGTGACTTTAACGGCTCTACAACATGCTCGGCGAATGGCGAGTTTTTCGTTGGCAGGAGTGAAAACGCCTCTGTGATTGTCGATACAGAGGGCAAGGAACTGGAACAGTTTCAAGGGCAAGCCGTGCAACTTGTGGATGTGGCGTGGAGTCGAGACGGAACGAAAGTCGCCACCGCCTCCAACCAAGACAAGACCGCTCGCATCTGGACTCGCGGCGAACCGCAGAGCATCTTGTTGCGACACGATCATCCCGTCAATGCAGTCGCCTGGCATCCCAAGGGCGAGCTTTTGGCAACTGCCGGTCAGGGCGCTATGCTCCGCTTCTGGACCGACAAGGGTCAACCCACGATCGAACTGCAAGGAACTCAGGGATCCTCGACGTTCTATAGCCTTGATTGGCATCCTGGCGGCGAATGGCTCGCCAGCTCAGACGACGAACTCGTTCGCCTCTGGCGGCCGGATGGGTCACCCGGTCCAGTCTTCAAGGGACATCAACATCGCGTCACATCCGTTTCCTGGAGTCCCGATGGCGAGTGGCTGGCTTCAGCCAGTTCGGACGCAACCGTTCGACTCTGGCGCACCGACGGCACCGCCGGACCGGTATTCTCGTCACCAGACAATTGGCGGAGTTACAACGCCTTCGTCACTTGGTCCGCTGGCGGTCGCCATGTCGTGTCTAACGGATCCTCTGGCGTCATCGCGTGGGACGTTCAAACGCAGCAGCCGGCGTGGGCTTCCGTCTTCCTGCCCGACCAACAAGTCGCCACTTTCAGCGGCGCAGGTCAACTGTTGCATTCCACTGGCGATGAGGTCCAGGACCAAATCGTCTACATCGTCGAAAACGAAGACGGCTCGCTGGAACTGCTTAAACCAAGTGAGTTCCAGAAGCGGATCGGCCAGTCGTTGCGGCTTCAGCCGTACAACACGCCGGCACAACATCGTGAACTGGCTGAGTGGGTCTTGTCGAAAGGAGGCTATGTTTTGATCGCCAAGCCAGAAGGAGGGATTGTCGAGATTGATGACCAGGATGTACTTCCGGACGGCGAACTGACGGTTTTCGGCGCCGGCTGGGCCAACAAGCACGTCAGCGCAGACGACCTGCGCGAACTCGCAAATCGCGTCCCACCGTCGTTTCAACAGCTGCAATTCAGAGAAACAATGGTCACTGACGAAGAAATGTCGATCGTCAGTCAGATCCTTGCCAGTAGCAAGCTGCAGGCAGATCTGTTTCTTGTCGAAGAGCCCCGAATCACCGGCTCTGGCCTACGGTACTTGGCGAATCTCCACATGAACTGGCTCATTCTCACGTCAACGAGTGTGACCGACGAACACCTTGCAGTATTGCCGAAACTGAAGTTCAACAGCCTGCAATTGGAACATACGGAGATCACCGATGAATGTCTCGTCTACCTCCGGGATCGCCCCTGGATGCACCAGCTCTCACTGGATAGCACACGAGTTGGAGACGAGGGATTGCGACATCTGACTGGATATCGAATTGACCACCTGGGTCTCTCGGATACTGTGGTCAGCGATGCGGGTCTGATGCACTTGAGTAATTCGAAAGGAATCGGCTCTCTATATATAGGAAAGACCAACGTCACCGAAGCCGGCGTCACCGCTCTGAGCAAAGCCCTGCCCAACTGCCGCATCGAATGGGACGGCGGCGTTATTGAACCGACCAGCGACATTCACCAGCAGGTGGCTGAATGGGTGTTGAAGGTTGGTGGCTGGTTGACCGCCACGAACGGTGATAATCAGAGCACGGAAGCCCGCAAGATGGATGACCTGCCCGATGGCAAGTTCAAGATCACGCAGGTCATCCTGGGTGGTGGCGATATCGAAATCGACTCGGCGGGACTTGAACTGCTTAACCAACTTGAATCGCTTGAAATGCTTGGAATCGGCGAGAATCCCAACGTCTCGGATGCGACACTCGCAGGAATCTCATCCTTGGCGTTAGGCGGCTTGTACGCCAAGGACACCATCCTCACCGACGAAGGGATCAAGCAGTTAAATCTGCGTGACTTGGGAACGCTTTACGTGCCAAACACGGCCATCGGTGATGAGGGCTTCAAGTATGTCAGTGCAGCACCGAAGCTTCATACGATCAACGCCTCGAATACCTCCGTCACGGATGAAGGGATCTCGGCACTTGCTGATCGCCCACTTAGGTCGCTGCACCTCAACGACTGCTCCGGGATCACGGATGATGCGCTGCAGCACCTAAAAGACTGGCCGGACGTGGTCAGCCTGCAACTTGCAAATACACAAGTTACCGACGCTGGGCTCACCCAGCTGACCAAGATCTATGGACAGCTTGTTTTAGCAGGGACGCTGGTCTCGAAAGAAGGCATTCGGAAACTACATCAAGCGAACCCCAACGTGGCTGTCTTGACGGACTGGAATCGTGAACCGAATCGACGAACAGCAGACTGGGCGTTGGCTTGCGGTGGCACCGTGATTGCCCAATTCAGATTCGATACGGGATACGCCTATTCCCGGACGCTGCAAAAGCTTGATGACATTCCCGACGAGGAATTCCGCATCACAGGGATCGCTCTTAACAGCGCGCAACTCGACCACGGCGGACAATCCAACTTCGGCGGACTGGCTGGTCTACGTCGCTTGGATCTTTCTGGCACTCGTGTGGCTCCGCGTCACGTTACCGACGCTTTCTCCACGCTGAATGCTCTCTCGCTCAACGACAACCCAGTGGTAAATGATGCGTCGCTTGCCAGCCTCGCGAAGCACCAGAACCTGTCGCTCCTCGAACTCCGGAACACAACCATCGGCAAGAATGGAGTCGAAGCCCTCAAGAAGCTCAACAACCTTCGCTACCTTGACCTCACCGGCACGAAGATTCCCCCAACCTTCATCAAGTCGCTGCAAGAGGCGTTGCCGAATTGTTTGGTCGTCAGCAGGTTCAATCCCGCCTCCAAAGACGCAGACCGCCGCGCAGCCCACTGGCTGATCGCTGTAGGTGGAGGCGCCGACATTGCCAGCTTTGATGAGAACGGAAAAGTTTCGGACGATTCCGAATTTCGCCGACTCGACCGGGATCGCGAACACTTTCGGGGCGGTCAGTCCGAAGTTTTCAAAGAACCGTTCGCTCTTGTAGAAGCACACATGCAGTCCTTTCCGTTGTTTGACTCCGATTGGCAGCAATTTGAAGGCAACTATCTTTGGGAGATTTACCTGGACAGCGCGCCCGTGACAGCGGAGGCCATCAAGCAAATTGGGCGGTTTCCTCTCGGGGAACTCGTGATTTCCAATACCGTGGTAGACGATGATGGCTTAAAGTCCGTGGCCGAGTTAGAGAATCTGGTACTTCTCAGCCTACGGAACTGCCCGAACATTACCGACGCTGGACTCAAGCACCTCACAGGCTTAGGGCTGAAGAACCTGTCTTTGGATGGCACAAACATTAGCAACTCGGGCCTCAAGCATCTGAGTCAAATGCCTTCGTTGGAGCACTTGGGAATCGGCGGTACGAAGATAACCGACGACGGAATCCAACAACTTGGTGGTCTGAACAAACTTTGGTCACTCGGACTTGGCAATACGCAAGTCACAGATGCCGGGTTAGAGCATCTGCACGGATTCAAGAACCTTCGTGCCTTGAACCTCCACGGCACGAAAGTAACGGAAGCCGGAGTCACTGCCCTGAGCAGAGCCCTACCACAGTGCGAGATCGACTGGGACGGCGGGACCATCAAGCCAGAGGCGAAGTCAGACGGAGCCAAGCCGGAGAAGGCCGACAGCGAGAAGCAAGAGTAGCTCTCGGCCGACGCGGACCACTTCTTGAGCCGCTTGCGGCTGGTCATTCGGTACTTTCCGTCCCCGCCAAGGAGCCTGAGAAAGCAAGATTCGAACTGCCTCCCTTCCCACGCGGCGGTGTCCACGACCGAGAGCAGTTTTGGCTGGACCGGTGCCGGGCGATAGTTTATCAGCATGGTGGCGCGCCGAGCATATTCTCCGACCAGACCGGCGCGCGTCTGAAACAACCAATGGCGACAACTCATGCGCATCGAAGTCACGCGAAACCAAGCCCAGCAAATGTTCGTCTGCAGCCACCTTCAGGATCTATCACCAAACAAAGCTGGATTGACACTCTGTGTCTGCTTGTTCGAAGGGATGAAACTGGTTCGACCGGAAACTTGAGTTGCAGAGGCAACAAAGGAGGTAGACGGAGGTTGCAGTTGTGTCTCGGAGCGATAGCAGAGGGAGCAGGCCGCTTCTGCGATGTACCCGGCGTCGGTCGAGTGCTCTGCGGCACCACGCGAGCGAACTGGAGAGTGTTGATTTGTCCGCAGGTTGCCCTTAGCGAAGACCGTTAAATCAGTTTTCGGAAGGCCACGCAGGTCACTATTGCGGCAAGATCAACGGCACGATGATCCGGGAGGCATGCTGCGAATTGTGGTGAACGATGTTGTTTGCAACGATGGCGTTGTCCGGAAACTCAATCGTTAGCGGCTCGCCCGTGTTTGGATTCGGCTCGTAGAACGGCGCGCCAGTGCTTGCTACGGTCACTCGAATACGATGGCCACGATTGAAAATCTGGCTCAACCAGCCAACGTGAAAGCCGACCTTGTAGACCTCGCCCGGCTCCATGAACACTTCCTTTTCAAAACCGTCGCGATAGCGAGCCCGCCGGATATAGTCCACGATCAAAATCGAACGACCATCCGGATAGACGTCGCTGACTCGCACGATGAAGTCGGTGTCTTTTGCACTGGAAGAAACGAACAGCTCGGCATGGACTTCACCCGTCCATTCGATGGGCTCGCTAAGCGGTTCCGTGGTGAACGTGCGAACCTCCTTTTGCTCTTCGACGACCCGAGCGTCTCGTGCTCCCGGAAACGAGCGACCAGCAATTTCGGCGGGTTTCAGCGGATCAGCAAGGAACGCAGTACGTCCCACTTTGGTCGTCGGCGGCTTCTTGTCGAGTTTGCCTTCAGATTGCAGGTAGTAGCCAGTCGACTTGCCAGCGATCGGCCAGTCGTCGGTCGTTCGCCAGACGTTCCCCGGTGCATCGGCTTCGCCGACCGCGCCCATGGTGTAATAGCTCACGGCCGCATCTTGATCGATCTCGTTCTTGACGCCTTTGAGGTGATGATCAAACCAACGAACCATGTGACCGAGCATGTCGAACGTGGCGTTTTCGGGATACTCAAGATCGCCGACTTTATTCTGCTTGTTAAAGCGCCCGTGCAACCATGGACCAACGAGCAACTGCTGCTTTCCGCGCGAGTTCGAGCCGCCATGGTGCTGTCGGCCGATGAAACTCTCAACGGAACCTTGACACATGAAGTCATACCAGCTGCCCACGGTGAAACACGGAACGTTCATCTTGTCGAAGTGCAGCGCACAGTTCTCGTCGGCCCAGTAGTCATCATAGTTCGGATGTTCAAACCACTCGGCCAACATGCGATCGTTGTCCGCTGGGTCGCGACAGACGGCGGCCATCCCCTTGAATCGTTCAGGCCGCGCCGCGCCGCCAATTCGATAGCCCTCATGGAACAGGCTCAGCCCAGTATCGATCATGTACTGGCAAACGAGATGTGGAGGTTGGGTGACGGCGAGGAAATTTTGAGCATAGCCCGCCTGCGAGCTGCCAAACGTGCCAACCTTTCCATCACACCACGACTGAGTTGCTAGCCACTCGACGGTGTCGTAGCCGTCCTGCTTCTCTCCCCAACCAAGCGCTCGATAGCCGACGTAGCGTCCTTCCGACAGCTGCGTACCGCGAAAATTCTGCAGCGCTACAACGTATCCGTGAGACGCTAGCTTCGCCAACTCTTGTTGTGTTCTCGTTGCGCGAGCATTCGCATAGCGCTGCTCTAACAACGCAGGCCAAGGACCGTTGCCTTTCGGCATGTACAAGTAGACCGAGAGCTTAACACCATCTCGCATCGGAACCATGACGTGCTTTTCTGTGATATCTCCCAGATCGATTTCAGGCTCGGCGGCTTGCAAATGGCAGCTCAACAACAAAACCCAAATGGCGTGACACGACTTTGCTGAATTCTTCATCAGGTGCTCCGACAATTAAGAACATTCGCTCTACGTTGACTCAATCCGTAAAGTGTAACGGATTTACCGGACGTAGCGATTAGGAAACCTTTGAGGATTGTGTGCCCGGCGATCGCCTGTCCCCTACTTGAACATTCGACTTGACCGGACGTTATAATCGGAAGTACGCGGCCAAGTAGATTTCCCGGTAACTGAAGGTAGATGCAATGAACAAAGATCCTCAGGTCAGTCCTCGCGAGTTTTCTGAAGCGATTCAGGATTTGAGAGACGAAATACGACGTGATGTCCGTGGGCTCGCGGGAACGATCGAGCGCCGCCCGAGGCCGAAACCAGGTATCTCGCCACTAACTGCGGTAGCCAGCGCCATCGGCTCGTTACTGATCGGCGCAGCCGGCATGTCTGTGTACGACTCGGAGACAGTAACCACTCCAGACGCCGCGGCGACACCGGTCGATGTGCGTGCTGATCTCGAAGCCGCGATGGTGCCTTATACTCAGCAGCTCGATCAAGTGACACAAGCATTAGCCGCATCCCAGCAAACCGCGACAGACGATTCGAAAGCTCACGGCTTGTTACTCGATCAACTCGCGGAGACGGTGATTGCACTTCAGAGGTCGGCGGAAGTACAAAACGTGGCTTTCCACGAACGCGTTGATTTACTCGCGGACGAACTCGCCGCGAAACTAGCCCGCGACACGGGGGCCGACAACGCACCGACGATCGCTGCTCGCCCGCAAATTCCCGAGCGCGAAGCTTCTCCGGTACAGCCCGCGAACGTCGAAACAGATGTCGTCGATGCGATGCAAGAATCTGATCCCTCCGAAGAAAAGCCAGCTCCTCCAGCCGTGAACGAGCCGGAACGTGGCGAACTGGTTATCAACAACCCAAGTGACTACGACTTGAAGCTACAAATTAATGGCGAGCCGTTAGACATCAAAGCGCGGGGCGTGACGACAATTGATGTCACGGTCGGCACTGTGAACACACAGATCGCTAATTTTCCGGAGACGGTCAAGAGTTGGGACCAGTGGAAGACAGTCGAAGGTGTGAAGCGATTGACGATCAACGTCGAGTCGGGCAACGGTTACTACAAGCTGCAGTAGTGGTGAAAAAGACGCGAAGAAGATGAAGAGACGCGAAACGAAGACAGTCAGACTGGCACGTCTTCTTTTGGTGTCTTTTTGTGTTTCTTGTGGCCAATTCTGACGGCATTGCCGTTTCACTCACTCGACAGGTGGCAAGTGCCGCTTCGGTCAATGATAATGGTGATCGAACAACTTCCACCGACGCATTCACGAGGGACCCATCATGCCACTTCGATCCTTAGCCGAACGTCTCGCCATCGCCTTTATCGCGCTGGCGTATTTTGCTAACACCGCCTTCGCCGAAACGCAGAATAAACCGCCCGAGGGCTTTGATGCATTGTTCAACGGCAAGGACCTTAGCGGCTGGAAAGGCCTAGTCGGCAGTCCGCCTTCGCGAGCAAAGATGTCGGAAAGCGAGTTGGCCGAAGCTCAAAAGAAAGCCGACGACCAGATGCGAGAACACTGGTCGGTCGCTGATGGTGCTTTGGTTTTTGATGGTAAGGGCCAGAGTCTTTGCACAGGAAAGGATTACGGCAACTTCGAGATGTATGTGGATTGGAAGATCAAAGACAAAGGTGACAGCGGCATCTATCTGCGCGGTTCGCCGCAGGTGCAGATCTGGGATCCAGCCATCAGCAAAGACATCGGTTCCGGTGGCTTGTACAACAACCAGAAGAACCCCAGCAAGCCGCTAGTGAAGGCCGACAAGCCAATCGGCCAGTGGAACACGTTCTATATCAAGATGATCGGCGAGCGAGTGACGATCAAGCTGAACGGCAAGCTCGTTGTCGACAACGTCGTACTCGAAAACTACTGGGAGCGTGACAAGCCGATCTACGAAACGGGCCAGATCGAATTGCAGAATCACGGCAACACGCTTTACTTTCGTAGTGTCTTCTTACGTGAGTTGCCTGACGACTCGAACTAATTCGCTGCGGCCCGTCAGTTCTTCGGTTCAACCACGCCCAATGGGACGATGTAGACTGGCGCACCGTTGAACTCCCCTTTGCTCCAATACTTCGGCTCCGTTGGCGAAGGCGACGTCGGTCGAGGAAGCGCGCGCGTCGTGCGTGTAAGTTGTCCCTCCAGCATGGCGACGCGTGCTTCGAGCGTTTCGATGCGTGCCAGCAAGTCAGCGGGTTCTTCGGCGGCAAAGGCCGAATTGCGTTGTTCCGTCACGAGGTTCACGCAGATCGTGACAACAGCGACAACGCCCAGTAGCCCGACAAACCATCTTAACTTGGTCATGATCACCTCTGCTGTGGTTGTAATGCGCTCGCTTTGCGGACAAGATCGAGGAACTCAGTGCGATGACCTTGCGGATCACTTCCAATAGACGAGCTGGCGACTTCTTCGACACCAGCAAGCGTCGCGTCGCCTCGGAACTCGGAATTGCGAAGCACCATGCCGAAAGAAGCGACCGCCGAAGCAAATCTAAAGTCCATTGAGGCGTCGTCGAACGCTCGTTGTTTGTTCTCGACGGTAAATTCGCTAAGCGTACTCTCGTTGGCATCCGGCTGTTTGTAACGCAGGAACACCGTCAGCAACTCGCCTGTCTCGGCCGCCGCAGTCAGCTCTTTCGGAGGTTCCGCTGACCTAACCGTTTGTTGATACTTCAACGATGGGGCCGTTGAAGCAAGCTGTTCGGGAATCTTCGTCGGGGCGATCTCGTACAGGGCGGTGACCGTATGCCCGGAGCCGATCTCGCCAGCGTCTTTTGCATCGTTGTCAAAGTCAGGGGCTGCCATCAACCGGTTTTCGTAGCCCAGCAGCCGATACCCAGAGACTTCGGCGGGATTGAACTCGACTTTGATCTTCACGTCCTTGGCGATCGTCACCAAGCTGCCTGCAATCTGCTCGACGAGGACTTTACGAGCTTCGCGGAGTGAATCGACGTAGGCATACATTCCGTTCCCGTGGTCGGCCAGCTTTTCGAGCTTTCCGTCCTGCAAGTTGCCTTCACCGAAACCAAGCACGGTTAGGAACACGCCGCTCCCGGCCTTCTCTTTGATCAATTCGACCAACGCATCGTCACCGGTAACTCCTACGTTCAGATCGCCGTCCGTCGCGAGAATGACGCGGTTTGCTCCGTCTTTGATGAACGACTCGGTAGCCTTTTCATAAGCCAGCTGAATGCCGGCGTTTCCGTTCGTCGAACCGTTTGCATTCAGGGCGTCGATGGAGTCGCGAATCGTCTGCTTGCTTTCGCCGTTGGTTGTATCGAGTGCCAAGCCGGCGTTGCCTGCGTACGTGACAATCGAAACTCGATCGCTCTCAGTCAGTTGATCGGTCAGCAGCTTCATCGCCTGTTTCAGCAGCGGCAGTTTATTCGCATCCTGCATCGAGCCAGAAACATCCAGCAGGAACACGACGTTCGACGCGGGACGGTCCTTTTGCGGAATCTCTTTCCCTTTCAATCCAATGCGCACCAGCTGATGTGCCGGCTGCCACGGACATTCGGCGACTTCCAGATTCACCGAGAAGGGCTCGCCCTCCTGTGGCGCAGGATAGTCGTAGCTGAAGTAGTTGATGAACTCTTCGATCCGAATCGCGTTGATCGGAGGCATCTGATTCTGCGTGAGAAATCGTCGAGCATTAGCGTACGAAGCCGTATCGACATCGATCGAGAACGTCGAGAGCGGCTCGTCGCTGACGGCTACAAAGCGGTTTTCGACGATCTGCGAATACTGTTCGTTGCCTTCACCTTCCGCCACGGTACTAAACCAATCGACTCGATATTGCAACTCGGCTAATTCGTGCAACTCTTTGGCGCGACGTCCACGCATGGGTGGGATCGGCTCACTCCAAGTTGTGGGCGGCGGCACGGTGTCTCCCCAAGTGACAACGGCGGCCCTTCCACCTCGTGCATTCGGTCCAGACGCGAGCTGATTCGACGGGGGAACACCCTCCACCACACTGAGCCCCCGCGCAACTTGTTTTCGCTCAGAAGTCTTACTCAACTGGGAAGGTGACGGCGTCGTGTAGTTCGGGGTCGTACCCGGTGCTGTCGTCGGATGAGCAACGGTTGTTGACGGCAACTGTTGTCCTGCGACGTAACTTTGAGCAAGAGCTTCTGATGTCTTTTCGGATGTGGGGGCAGCTTCCTTATACGCAGCCTTCGCTCGCTCGCTATCGCTCGCAACCAGCATCGCGCCAAACTTTAGATCTCGCTCGCCTGGAGCCACTCGCACTTCTTGGCGAGCGTGTTCGACGCCTTCAGGTGTAACCTTGGTGGTCACAAGGCCATTCTCAACCATCAAACCGAAATCGCGGGCCTCTTCGCCCTCATGCTGGAGATCCGTGACCACAATCGACCGCGGAGCTTGCACCCTTGCAAGCTCCTCGCCCATCCGTTGGGCTCCCGCTCGAAGGTCCGCGTTTTGCTGCCTCAATTGAGCGATTCTAACTTTCGACGAAGGAGACCGAACGAGGTTATACCTCAGCAAACTCGGCACAGCGATCACGACCAACAACAGCGACAAGCCGGTTGCCCAAGCGGCCCACGATTGCCCACGCATATTGCCTGCGGGTGCCGACTTGTTCAACTCAACCGTTGCTGCGTCGTTCGCCAACTTCGATTCAACAGCTTCTACTAGTGTTGCTGATGGTTTAGGAAGCGATTCAGCCCGATCGGCCTTCAACGCTGCAACGGCCAATCGCTCGAGCTCGTCACACTCCTCGCGCACACTTTCGCTCAGCTCGCTCTCGACCTGCGTTTGCTCTTCTTCGCTCAATTCGCCTAATACAAATGCGGTCAGGCGAGCAGCTTGCTCTTCTTCGGGGGTGTGTTCGGAGTGATCGCTCATCACAAGTCTCGCTAGTTGGAGGGCTGCGATAGTTTTTCAGGGGACACATCTTCCGCCAGCATCTCGCGGGTGCGAGGGTGTTCGCGGAGTTTTGTCAAAGCTCGATGAACCAACACTCGGACATGGCCCGGCGTACGAGCCGTGATTTCTGCAATTTCAGGGTGTGAAAAACCCTCCAGCCATAGGTCGGTGACTTCGCGAAGACTCGTGGGCAAGGCTTCCACGAGTTCACGAAGCCACGCTCCTAGGTCTTGCTGTTCCGCAGTCAAAGCCGGATCAGGCTCTCGACCGACGATCGCCTGCGACTGTGGGGTGTCAAGGGTCTCGTGGCGTCCGTTGCGTCGCAGTTGATCAACGATCTTATTTCGACAAACGGTGTACAACCAAGGTAAAAGGCGTCCATTAAGTTCGACAGGGCTTTGGTCACAGAGCCGCAGAAACACATGCTGTACGGCATCGCGAGCGGCCTCTTCGTCGCCAGCAATGCGCATTGCATAGCGCGTCAAACGGCATTCGTATTCATCGAGCGCCGATAAGACCCACTGACGCTGATCGCAGCCGTTTCCTTCGTGTGGCATCGTCGACCTATGTGCTGGCTCGGGTACTGTCTGTTTAACGCACGCGGGCGACGAGCGTTACAGAATAAAACGAACAGACCAGCTATTTAGATCTGTTCGGAGCGCAGATATCACGCGATGGCGGGATTTTCGCACATTCGACGGCCGCCCAGGAAGGGCTGAATCTTGCCAATTCAGCTACGAAAGACCGAGGACTGCCTGCGGCTCATCGCGAGGTCGAGCCACCTTCAACGGTTGGATTCACCGCGGTCTCGGCGGTTGCCGGGGTGGGTGCGGCACGTTTGATGAACTCAAACGTACCGACAATCGATTGGTCCTCGCCGCCAAATTTCTCGACGACTTTGGCATCCATCGTGAAGACCATTGCCGCTTGGCGACCTTTGTCGTCTGAGATGTGATAATAGATCCACTGTATCGGTAGCTCGGAGGCAAGTCCCGACACGACCGCTCGCAATACCCGCTGCCCGCTCTCGTTCTTCCCTTGCGATGCTTCGACGAACTGGCCGAACGTTTTACCTAACGCCTTCTCAATGTCCGCTTGAAACTGGGGAAGCTGAACGCGTTTGCCTGCTGGTAAGTCCGGCAACGAGGATATGTTGCATTGAGCAATTAGCTCGCCCTGATCGATCATTCGCAAGATCGTGACGTCGTGGCGGTCGACCATCACTTGCCAATCTCGCGCATGAAGCAGGCTGAAGCCGCTCACGGTCGAATCGAAGCGGAGCAGCGTTGAACCCGAGTTCAAGTCCAACGGCAACTCGTTAAGAAGCGAAACACTCAACTCAGAAGATGTCGGCTGCTCGTTAATCTCGACTCGCACGCGTGCCGTCACCACGAATCCAGGCGTCGCGTGGCCAATGGCTCGATCCTCGCGGATCGACATCGCGAGCCAGGTCACACGATGCGATGACAGGCTGATGTTGTACTTCGCTTTCAACTGAATGTCGCTGGCAACGCCATCGATCGCGCCACTGACTTTGCCTGACATATCGATGATCGCGACATCGCCTTCGACTTGGCGAAGTGTACTCGTCACGTCGGTTTGCGCAATGGCATCTAATCCCAGAAGAAGTGCCAAGTCCTTCGCCTCGTGCGTCCACGTTGTGTCGATGGCGACCGGGGTCGCTGGTGCCAGGCGATCGAGTAGCGACGAACTTCCTTGTGTTTGGATCAGTTCCAGTTCGTCTCGTGTCAGCGGCCCGAGTGGCGAGTAGAGCGTCAGTTTCGTCGACGCCAAGTCGGCAAGGACGAGCCTTCGATCTTCATTGAGTCGCATCTTAAGTCGGCTTTCGCCAATTGCGATCGTCGCCTCCGCCTCGCGGTAAAATCGAGCATCTCTTTTGGAAGTACTGCCAGATCCAGGGCGAAGAGTTCGCTCGTCATAACGCGAACTGCCGCTGACACGCATCGGAACTCGACTAACTTGCTTGCCGTCGGCGTTCAGCTTCAAGTCCCCAGTCACTTCGATGACGAGATGAACATCTCGCACAGCGTCGGCTGAGTCTTGTGCCGACAAATCGAACTTTTTGATTTCATTTGCGATCTGACCGAGTGCCGGTGTTGCGCACGCCGAGACGGCCACCAAAGCGGCTACCCACAACATCTTGCGGATTACGGCGACAAGTTGTGGCGGAGAGGAAACCAAGATGGGGTGCAGCCCGTCGAATTGCATGAAGTCGTCCCTGATCGTGTGAATATCGTTGGCGTTTGGCGGTAAAGACCCATGGCGAATCGTTGGTCTAGTCCGTAGATCGACGCCTTTGACTGAGGAAATTCAATTTCATGGCATCAAGTGTGAAACAAAATCGTGTTTCCGGTGATACATCTCCTTGAAAGAGGTTTCGTTGTGAAAATGGCGTAATGATTCGCCTTAAATCGTTATTACACTACAAGATGCCTCGTCGATGGAACAAAACAGCGAACCGTCGCCGATAAGAGAAGTTGGCAGGATGCGCGAACATTTGGTATGAATCCTGTGACAAATGGAGAATAGAGCCACTTGTCAGATTTTTCAGAAGTACAGGCAGGACAACGTTTTCGGTAAATGTAAATTCGTGCTGCCGCCAGTCGGTACGATGTCACACCGAGAGTTTTTGGAGTTTGAAGTCCAATTGATATGGAGAACAATTCAGTCAGATTCGGCGTAACAGACGGCGGAACAGACTGATTGCGGCGGCGGCAGGGATACTGCCCGCCTACCCGAAGTGGAGACTGATTTGACCGGGCGATTGGAATCGCAGGGAGCACTGGTCGAATCATAGAGTGAGAAGAGGTCTGCGATGCATGCGGATTATGAAGACGTCACCCTGAAGCAATTGCGGGATCAGCAGGTTCGATATGCCCCTCGACATAAGAAGGTCGAGCAAATCGATCGGGCCGAACGCCTGATTAGCGAGATCGATCCGAAGAAGACGTATAGCTACGAGTACCTCTGCTATCGGATCACGGACTATCGTCCCGACGCCGTACCCGGCAGCACGATGCTAGGAGCCGCGGTAAGGCACGATCTACGCCTGTTCGTCGAAGACGTCTCCGATGCGGCTGATATCCGCGCCGATGAGATGCCCGAGCAAGTTCACACGGTTGATGACTTGAGTAAGCTTTTCAAAGTCTCAACGAAGACCATCTCGCGATGGCGCGAGCAAGGATTGGTCAGCCGACGCTTTATCTTCGGTGGTCGCAAGCGGGTTGGATTTCTCCGCAGCAGCGTTGATCGCTTTGTTGCCAAGAATCATGACCGGGTCAAGCGAGGCGAACGATTCAGCCAGCTTTCGACAGAAGAGCGGGACGACATCGTCGATCTGGCTCGCCGGCTGGCTTCCGCAGGAGCGTGTCCTTCTGATGTAGCTCGCCGCATCGCCGAGCAAGTTAATCGCAGCGTCGAGACAATACGATACACGCTGAAGCAGTTCGATGACAAACATCCTGATTTAGCGGTGTTTCCGAGCCGAACAGGCCCGCTGACCGAAGAAGCAAAGCAAAAGATCTATCAGCAGCATCGACGTGGCGTATCCATTGATAGTCTTGCGAGACGCTACTGCCGCACGCGGACAAGCATCTACCGCGTCGTGAATGAAATGCGTGCCAATCGCATTTTGGAGTTGCCGCTTGACTACATCCACAACGATTGCTTCGCGAAGAAGAAGTTGCGAGCGGAGATCCTGGGCCCGATGCCGCAGCCCGAGTCGCCGGGTCGTAAATCGCGAGCGCCTTCGGGACTGCCGCCGTATCTGGCATCACTCTATGACACGCCGTTGCTAAATCGGGAGCAGGAATATCACCTCTTCCGAAAGTTCAATTACCTCAAGTACCAAGCATTGCAATTGCGCGAGGGAATGAATCCCGCACGCGCGAAAAGCACGACGATGGAGGAAATTGAGCAGTTGTACGAGCAAGCAGTCCGTATCAAGAACCTGATCGTGCAGGCAAATCTGCGACTTGTCGTTTCAATTGCCAAGCGGCATGTAAACGCAACGGACGAGTTTTTCACTCTCGTAAGCGACGGGAATATGTCGTTGATTCGGGCGGTGGAGAAATTCGACTACTCACGGGGTAACAAGTTCAGTACGTACGCGAGTTGGGCAATCATGAAAAACTTTGCTCGGACCATCCCCCACGAATTCAAGCATCGCGATCGCTTCCGAACCAGTTTGGACGAATTGTTCACCAGTCAAGAGGACGGTCGCGGCGATCAACTTGGCGAAGAGAGCGCCCAGCGACTTCGATCCGAACAAGTTAGCAAAATCCTGTCTCGGCTTGACGATCGAGAGCAGAAGATTATCATTAGCCGCTTCGGTCTGGACTACAGTCAAGAGCCACAGACCTTGAAGGAAGTTGGAGCCGAGATGGGGGTCACCAAAGAGCGTGTCCGCCAAATCGAAGCCCGAGCCCTTAATAAGCTACGACAGGCAGTCCAAGAGGAAAGCCTCGAGTTGCCGGACTAATTACAGGAATCCCCACGAGTAGGGGAATTGCGATAGGGAGTTGCAGTAAGGCTTTAAGGCAGAGTGGTACTAGAAAGTGCTTCCCAAAGGGGAGCTGCTTGCTTGGTATTTCTGCTGAAGGCTTGCTGCAACTCCTTTTTTTATTTGGTGTCGCGACGAACCCGCATCATTTCGTCCGTTATTGGCAATTGGCGAGCCTTTGGCATCCGCGAATTGTCGGCATCCGTATTGCGTGTCTTCGTGGCTTCGGTATATTAGCTGGTTTTCACCATCGTCCCGGTCGGTCGTTGTGTGATCGCCAAGAGAGTCGTGTACCACGAACGCGAAGTGCAATTTTACAAAGTGCCAGAGTGGCTTTAGGAAATGCCAGCGTAGCTCAATTGGCAGAGCAGCGGTTTTGTAAACCGCAGGTTGTGGGTTCAAGTCCCTCCGCTGGCTCCATATAAGATCTTGTTTGAAGGCTGGATTTATTGTTGGGGGGATTCCCGAGCGGTCAAAGGGGTCAGACTGTAAATCTGATGGCTACGCCTTCACAGGTTCGAATCCTGTTCCCCCCACTGGTTTATGAGTTCCCAGTGTTTACTGAAACCAGTGTTTACTGAAACCAGAGTTTACTACACCCTGGTTTACTACACGCTGTAGGTTTGATGTTGAGAAAGAAGCGGCAATCGGGAGAATTGCTCTTATATTCAGTGCGTGAATGCAAATTGCGGGTGTAGCTCAATGGTAGAGCCACAGCCTTCCAAGCTGAAGACGAGGGTTCGATTCCCTTCACCCGCTCTTGATTTTGATAGACGATTAAAGGCTGCGATGCGGTGGCTTTGACGGAGTGGCTGAAGCACTTTGGTTGCAGCACTTTAAGCTACAGCGCGTAGCGCAAGTGGTTTTGCTGCTGTAGCTCAGTTGGTAGAGCGCGTCCTTGGTAAGGACGAGGTCATGGGTTCAAGTCCCATCAGCAGCTCTCCCGATTGAAGCGAGTTGATTTGTTTAGTTGAGTAAGTTCCGTTAACCCCTGAAAAAACACGAGATATAGGTACAAAAGCATGGCCAAGGAGGTTTTCGAGCGGGTTAAACCGCACTGTAACGTTGGCACGATCGGCCACATCGATCACGGCAAGACGACTCTGACAGGAGCGTTAGTCGCGGTTCAGGCTAAGAAGGGCTTGGCGGAGTTCAAGTCTTATGCGGATATCGCCAAAGGCGGTACTGTTCGTGATTCCACGAAGACAGTCACAATCGCTGTCGCTCACGTCGAGTATGAAACGGAGAATCGCCACTACGCCCACATCGATTGCCCCGGCCATGCTGACTTTATTAAGAACATGATCACCGGTGCCGCACAGATGGACGGTGCGATTTTGGTGGTTTCGTCTGCGGACGGTCCTATGCCGCAAACGAAGGAGCATGTTTTGTTGGCACGTCAAGTCGACGTTCCAGCGCTCGTCGTGTTCATGAACAAGGTCGACTTGGTGGACGACGAAGAATTGCTCGATCTGGTCGAGATTGAAATTCGTGAGTTGCTCAGCAAGTATGATTTCCCGGGCGACGACATTCCGATCGTGCGTGGTTCGGCATTGCCCGCTTATCAAACACCAGAAGACGAGACAGCAAATGCCTGTATCGGTGAGCTTTTGGCCGCCGTCGATTCCTACATTCCCCAACCAGAGCGACAAGAAGACAAGCCATTTTTAATGGCAATCGAAGACGTCTTCTCAATCGAAGGTCGCGGTACAGTCGCCACCGGTCGTATTGAGCGTGGCATCGTCCGCACCGGTGAAGAGATTGAGATCGTTGGTCTTCATGAAGAATCGCGGAAGACCACCTGCACGGGTGTCGAAATGTTCCGCAAGATTCTCGACGAAGGCCGAGCTGGCGACAACGTTGGTTGCTTGCTTCGTGGTGTGAAGCGTGATGAAATTGAGCGTGGGCAGGTTTTGGCCAAGCCCGGTTCGATTACGCCTCACATGAAGTTCGAGGCCGAGGTGTATTGCCTTTCGAAGGACGAAGGTGGTCGTCATACCCCGTTCTTCAGCGGCTATCGCCCGCAGTTCTACTTCCGTACGACGGACGTAACCGGAACTGCGAATCTCGAAGGTGCCGAGATGTGCATGCCTGGTGATAACGTCAAGGTCAGCATCGAGTTGCACAAGCCGATTGCGATGGATGACGGTGTCCGCTTCGCAATTCGTGAAGGTGGCCGAACTGTCGGATCGGGAGTTGTGACCAAGATCGTCGAGTAACTATTGGAGATACACGGAGGGGTGTAGCTCAGTTGGTAGAGCACTGGTTTCCAAAACCAGCGGTCGCGAGTTCGAGTCCCGCCGCCCCTGCCATTCAGTTTCCTGGTGCTAAGAGGCGTGATCATCGCCTCTTAGGCCGGGAGTGACTTTGGTGGGAACACGATTCACGGTTAAGTAACATTCGCAAGGACGCGATCAAAACGCATGGACTGCGGAGGTGATACGCCAGATGTCAAAACAGAAAGCAATGCCAGCAAGTAGCTTCGTAGGCGAGATATTTCAGCTTGGCTTGTACAAGCCAAGCCAGGGAAGAATTACCCGTCAAGTTACGTGCGCCGTGATCTGGGCCGTAATCGCATTGGCGTCCCTCAGGTTGTATCAGACGCTATATGAAGCAGATGTTTGGCAATATGTCGGGCCGTTGACCTTGTTGGTAGTCGGTTTTTGGGCCGCCTATCGCGGAGTAAATTATCCGCGATTTGCGGACTTTTTGATCGCTGTTGAAGCGGAGATGAACAAGGTTTCCTGGCCGTCGAAAGGCGAATTAATTCGCAGTTCGGTGGTTGTGATCTTTGTCATCTTTATGCTCGCGATGGTGCTCTTCGGTTATGACGTTTTATGGCAGTACTTGTTCAAAAACGTCCTCGGTGTGCTCAAGTAGGACTGGCTACGGTAGGCCTTTCCGTTTGATCTAGGAGTTTGTCGGTGAACGTCGAATCAGACAGTCGCGAAGAGACGCCTGAAGTCCCGCAAGATACTGAAACCGGCGATACGGTTGTCGGAGTTGGAGACTCTGCAGTCACTGCTGACGGGTCGACGGTTACGGAGGCTGTAACTGATCGAGACGAAACGGTCGCAACTGAAGGCACATCAAATGCAACCGACGGCGACTTGACCACGGAGCCGGTTAGCGATGCCGCAGAAGATCAGCACGAAGACGATGAGGAAGCAGACGATCAGTTGGATGAAGACGTCGACGTCGAGCCGTTGGAGTTGATTCAGGAAGAGTCGATTGCGGACGAAGAGATCAAGACAGAGTGGTATATCCTGAAGGTGCAGGTGAATCGCGAGGAATCAATTCGCGCCGCGTTGGAACGCAAGGTCAAGATTGAAGGCTTAGAACGCTACTTCGGCGACGTTATCGTGCCGACGGAAGACATTGCCGAATTTACGAAGACCGGCAAGCGACGAGTTGTCAAAAAGAAGCTGTATCCAGGTTACATCATGGTCAATATGGCGATCAATGACGATACTTGGTTCGCAGTTCGTGAGACATCGGGAATCGGTGACTTTACGGGATCGGCTGGTCGTCCCGCTGCAATGGACCCGGCTGATGTCGAGCGGATTCTCAAGCTTGGTGCCGACGAGGATGACAGTGATCAGCAAGTGAAAACCGCGATTCCGTTTAGCGTCGGCGACCGTGTGCGCGTGAAGGACGGCTACTTTCAGAATTTTGAAGGTGATGTCGAAGGTGTGGACGAAGCGAACGGTCGCGTCACGGTGATGATTAATATCTTTGGCCGTTCGACTCCGGTGGAGTTGGAACACTGGCAAATCGAAGCAGTTTAGCGGCTCGATTCTGAGACTGGAAACATAGGTAATGGCAAAGCAGCTCGTAGGACAAGCGAAGTTTCAAGTGCCGGGTGGTCAGGCGACTCCTGCTCCTCCGGTTGGTACGTCGCTCGGTAAGTTCGGGATTAATCTCGGGCAATTCGTTCAACAGTTCAATGACCGGACGAAGGAATACAACGGAACTCCGATTCCTGTTGTCGTTAGCGTCTTTAACGACCGTTCTTTCGAATTCGAGACGAAGAGCCCTCCTGCTGCTGCATTGCTAAAGCAAGCTGCCGGGATTGCGAAAGGTTCGGGTGTCCCGAATCGCGACAAGGTTGGCAAGGTGTCGATCGCTCAATTGGAAGACATTTGCCACAAAAAGATGGCGGATTTAAACGCCCGTGATCTCGATCACGCCCGTCGGATGATCGAAGGTACAGCGCGCAGCATGGGCCTGGAGGTGGAGGGTTAGAAATGCCAAAACAATCGAAAAGATATCGAGCTCTTGAGAGTAAGCAAAAGTCACCGGAGCCAGTCGCGTTGACGACTGCCGTTGAAACGTTGAAGGACTTTGGAACTACAAAGTTCGATCAGACGGTCGAAATTCACATGCGGTTGGGGATCGATCCCAAGCAAGCCGACCAAATTGTTCGTGGTTCGGTCGTATTGCCGCACGGGATCGGTCGAACGCAGCGAGTGGTTGTCTTCGCCAAAGGTGACCTGGCAGCAGCCGCCACAGAAGCGGGTGCCGATGAGGTCGGTCAGGAAGATTTGGCCAAGCGTATCAAGGACGGATGGCTCGACTTTGACGTGTGTATTGCTGCTCCCGACATGATGGGCTTGGTTGGCCCCTTAGGTCGCGTGCTCGGCCCACGTGGTTTGATGCCATCACCGCGTGCCGGTACGGTTACCCCTGACGTAGCCAAAGTTGTTCAGGAATATAAGGCGGGTAAAGTCGAGTTCCGAAACGATTCCGGCGGAAACGTGCATGCCGTCGTCGGAAAACTGAGCTTTGACAAGACTCTCTTGCAGGAAAACATTCAGTCGTTTCTCGATCACATCAATGGCCTGAAGCCAATCTCAATCAAAGGGACCTATCTGCGGAGCATTTCAATCTGCGCAACGATGAGCCCCGGGGTTGCGGTAGCGGTTTAACGAATTCAATAGCGTGGAATTATGAGTAAGTACGTAAAGGACTTAGTTGTCCAGGATTTGAAGCGACGGCTGGACGGCGTCGACGACGCGGTTTTGGTGAACGTCATCGGAATGGAAGCCAACGATACCGTCTCGCTTCGCAAGCAGTTTCGCGACAAGGGCATCGGCCTGTTGGTCGTAAAGAACAGCCTGGCGAAACGTGCGACCGAAGGAACTCCCTTGAGCGCGGCCTTCGAAGGTACTGAAGGTGCCTTGGCGGTCGTTTGGGGCGGTGAAGATTTTATCTCGCTAGTGAAGGAAGTCACAAGTGTTGATAAGAGCGGGGACTTCAAAAACTTTGAGCCTCGTGGCGGCGTGATGGATGGTGAACATCTTACGTCGGAGAAAGTCAAAGAAATCAGCAAGTGGCCGAACCGTATGGAGCAACTCAGCTTACTGATGGGCCAAGTGTTGGCGCCGGGGGCCAACTTGGTGTCTCAGCTTACGGCTGCCGGTGGCGCACTCGCCAGTCAGATCAAACAGAAGTCCGAAGAGGAATAGGTTCGCGAAAGTTCGTAGCGTCCGTTCTCAGCTTTGTGCTGAGTCATTCATACACAGCAAAACGCAGCTCACAATTAATTAGCCACCCGTTGGGTGGCGAAGGTAACGGGAAAGGAAGTTAGCAGAAATGTCCGAAAGCGCAACTGTTGAAGTCTCGGCTGATTTGAAGGAAATTGGCGATAAGATTGCTGAGTTGACACTCAAGCAAGCCAAAGAACTCAGTGATTACATCAAAGACGAATACGGCATCGAACCCGCTGCGGGTGGTGGTGCCGTAATGATGGCTCCTGCCGAAGGCGGTGGCGAAGCTGCTGCTGAGCCAACTGAATTCGACGTCGTGATGACTGGCTTCGGTGACAAGAAGCTGGATGTCGTGAAGGTCGTAAAGACCATCACCGGATCGACTCTGATGGAAGCCAAAAAGTTGGTCGAAGCGACACCCGCGACGATCAAAGAGAAGGCTGCCAAGGAAGATGCTGAAAAGATCAAGGCGGAGTTGGAAGCAGCTGGTGCCTCCGTCGAACTCAAGGCGTAACGGTTCTAACACAGTGTCGTTTCGGTCAGCGACTACGTGTGCCGGAACGTAAGTGGGAGACGTTTGTTTGATCTTTACCGTACGGTTTGCGGCGCACAGTACTTTGGAGTATTTGTCCGCGCTGTATTTGCCTGCCTTTGGGAGTGGTGCGCGCCAGTTCCCGAGTCGCCCTTGGAATTGATGGCTGTTGATATGTGCTTGTTTAGACGCCAATTATTGGGCCACAACAAGACGGTGACAGACGTGTCGTTCCGAGTTTGACCAATTCTATTTAGCGGAGAGAGAACGCTTATGGCTACCTCAGCAGAACGACGTTTGATGCCAACCCAGGTTCGTCGTTTTGGAAGTGGACGCGAGTCCTTCCTGGCTCCCGACCTAACCGAGATTCAGACAGCGAGTTATGCGGCCTTTCTCCAAGAGAACCTTTCGTCCGAAAAACGCAAGGATCAAGGTCTCGAGGGCGTGCTGCGCGAGATATTTCCGGTCGAAAGCTACGACAAGCAAATCACGCTTGAGTACCTTCGATACGAACTCGGCAAACCACGCTACACCCCGGAAGAGTGCCGGCAACTTCGATTGACCTTTGGCAAGCCGTTTCGCGTCTGGCTTCGCCTGAACAAGGATCAACCTGTTGAGGAAGAGGTCTATCTGGGCGACATCCCGATCATGCTCGGTGGTGGTGAATTTATCATCAACGGTGCCGAGCGTGTTGTCGTCAGCCAGTTGCATCGTAGCCCGGGTATCGACTTTGTCTTGGAACAAGACGGCACGTCGGATCGAAAACTGCCGAGTTGCCGAATCATTCCTGAACGTGGCAGCTGGATTGAACTGAACGTGACGAAGAAGGAAGCGCTGTCAGTTCGCATCGACCAAAGCGGAAAGTTCTCGGCGATGACGCTGCTACGAGCGATGGACCCGAAGTACAGTTCCGACGCCGAACTTCTGCGAGCGTTTTACGAAACATCTTCCGAGAAGATTGTTGACGGGCGCAGCGTCACCAAAATCGACGGAAAGATTGCCGTCGATGACATTGTCTATCCGGCCAATAGCGAACGCGCGGGCGAAATCGTCATCGAAGCAGGTCAAAAGATCACCAAGAACGCCGCGGAATTGATTTGTACTGCCGGCATCAAGAAGGTGGAGGTCATGTCACCCCCATCGTCGGCTCTGATCACAAACAGCCTTGCCGAAGATGTCACTTCGAGCCACGAAGAAGCTCTACTGCGGATCTATCAACGTCTGCGCCCCGGCAACCCGCCGCAATTGGAAAAAGCTCGCACGCTATTCCAAGAGAAGTTTTACGACGTCAATCGGTATCGCCTCGGTCGCGTAGGACGTTTCCGCATTAACCGAAAGCTGGAGCTCGGTGTTTCTGAAAAGGAAATGACACTTCGTCCCGACGACCTGATTTCGGCAGTCACCTATCTCCTCAGTTTGTTTGTCTCAGGTGGTGCCCAAATCGACGACATCGACCATCTTGGTAACCGAAGACTACGAACAATCGACGAGTTGGCGTCGGATGAGTTGCGCAAGGGATTCCTGAAGCTTCGCCGAACGGTTCAGGAACGCATGAGCCTCAAGGATCAAGAGGATATGACTCCTCGAAGTCTGGTGAACCCAAAGAGTGTTTCAGCCGCCATCGAGTACTTTTTCGGACGTGGTGAATTGTCTCAGGTCGTCGATCAGACGAATCCGTTATCGCAGTTGACTCATGAACGCCGACTCTCAGCACTCGGCCCCGGTGGTCTGAATCGAAAGCGAGCTGGCTTCGAAGTTCGCGACGTTCATATCTCGCACTACGGTCGAATCTGCCCAATCGAAACGCCTGAAGGTACGAACATTGGCCTGATCTCTAGTCTTGCGATTTATGCAGGTGTCGATGACTACGGCTTCTTAGTGACGCCCTATCGCGAGGTCACGAAAGGAAGGCTTACCGATGAGGTTGTCTGGTTGCGGGCGGACGAAGAGTCTGAGGCCTATGTCGCGCCTGCGGATACCGAAGTAAAGGCTGGCAGTTTGGTCGGTGGCGCGAATCTGATCGCACGACACCGATCGGACTTTGAAATCGTTCATCCTGATCAAGTCGAATACATTGACGTCGCTCCAAGCCAAATGGTTGGCGTGTCGGCGGGTTTGATTCCGTTCCTCGAGCATGACGATGCGAACCGAGCCTTGATGGGGTCGAATATGCAACGCCAAGCCGTTCCTCTGTTGATCACGGAGCCGCCGATCGTGGGTACAGGCATGGAACGCGAGGTGGCTCAAAACTCAAGCATGTTGGTTCGCGCCGATCGTGCGGGCAAAGTAACTTACTGTGATTCCGATCGAATCGAGGTCGGTAACGATGTTTACCCTCTAAAGAAATTCGTGGGCCTTAACGAACGGACTTGCTGTAATCAAAAGCCGATCGTTGGATTGGGCGACAAGGTTGATCGCGGCCAAGTTCTGGCCGATGGCGCCGCAACTTTTAATGGTGAACTGGCTTTGGGTCGAAACGTTCTGGTCGGGTTCATGTCGTTTGACGGCTACAATTATGAAGACGCGATCATCATCAGCGAAGAGTTGGTCAAGAGCGACACGTACACTTCGATTCATATCGAAGAGTCCGATGTGGAGATCCGTGAAACAAAGCTCGGTCGGGAGGAATTCACGCGAGACATTCCGAATGTCAGCGAGAAGGCACTCCGCAATCTTGACGAGAGTGGTATCGTTCGCATCGGAACTTATGTTCGGCCCGGCGATATCTTGGTCGGCAAGGTCTCGCCCAAGTCAAAGACTGAGTTGACGCCTGAAGAAAAGCTCCTCCATGCAATCTTCGGACGAGCTGGCGAAGATGTAAAGAATGATTCCTTGGAAGTACCGTCTGGTATCGAAGGAATTGTCATCAATACCCAGAAGTTCTCCCGACGAATGAGCCTCGGTGACGAAGAGCGAAAGCAATTCGAAAAGGAGTTGAAAGACGCCGAGACGGTAGGTAACGCTCGAATCGCCGAAGTGTTCGGCGAGTTGGTTGGCGAGATGGAAAAAGTACTTGGCCGAACACTGACCGACGAAGATGGCACGCCGCTCGTCCGCGATCAAGACCCGAAGTTTGTCGCCGAGCGAGCACAGCAATTTCGCATGGAGACGATCACGGCGAATATGCGTAGCGAAGGTCTGATCGCGCAAGTACAGCAGGTCTACAAGGATCTGTGGGGTCCGGTCGAAGAAGCAATCGACGTTCGCGATCGCAATCTGAATAGCATGAAGCGGGGCGACGAGCTTCGCAGCGGTGTGCTTCAGATGGTGAAGGTCTACATTGCCACAAAGCGAACGATTTCGGTCGGCGATAAAATGGCCGGACGTCACGGTAACAAGGGTGTGATCTCCAAGATCCTGCCTGTGGAGGACATGCCGTTCCTACCGGATGGAACCCCGATCCAGATCATGCTGAACCCGCTCGGCGTTCCCAGCCGTATGAATGTTGGTCAGATTCTCGAAACACATCTTGGATGGGCGGGCGCGAAGCTTGGATTTCAGGCGATTACCCCCGTCTTCGACGGTGCGTCGGAAGAGACGATCAACGATTGTCTCGAAGAAGCCGGGCTCCCTCGGCACGGAAAAGTGACACTGCACGACGGTCGAACCGGCGTTGCAATGGAGCAAGAGACAACGGTCGGCTACATCTACATGCTGAAGCTGCACCACTTGGTCGACGACAAGGTTCACGCTCGAAGCACTGGACCTTACTCGCTGATCACACAACAACCGCTAGGCGGCAAAGCTCGCTTTGGTGGTCAACGCTTCGGTGAAATGGAAGTCTGGGCGTTGGAAGCGTACGGTGCAGCATATATTCTTCAAGAATTGCTCACTGTAAAGAGTGACGACGTTGAAGGTCGTACCAAGATTTACGAGTCGATGGTTAAGGGAGAGAACACACTCGAAGCCGGGACGCCTGCCAGCTTTGACGTGTTGACAAACGAGATCCGCGGCTTGGCGCTGAACATGCAACTTGAGAAGCGACGCGTCTAGCAGTTCCCTAGTCGATCGATATCCACGGCGACACGCCTTTTACATAAACGAATCGCACCTCACGGTTACTCGGAGCGACAGCCTCGTTCCGAAAGACCCAGTAACTCAGTACGGTGACTTAAACAGGAGCACGGGCTTATGACCATCGGTGAAGGCTCTTACGATCGAATTAACGACTACGCGGCCGTCAAGATCAGCTTGGCCCGGCCTCATGATATTCGCAGCTGGTCGTTCGGCGAAGTAAAGAAGCCCGAAACCATCAACTATCGGACCTATCGTCCGGAGAAAGATGGTCTTTTCTGCGAGCGAATTTTTGGCCCAGAGAAGGACTGGGAATGCGCCTGCGGTAAATACCGTGGCATGAAGTACAAGGGAATGATTTGCGATCGATGCGGTGTGAAGGTCACACACTCGCGCGTTCGTCGCAAAAGGATGGGACACATCGAACTGGCGGCACCTGTGGTCCACATCTGGTTCTTCAAGGCCATGCCCAGCCGTCTCGGCAACCTGCTCGAGATGAAAACGACCAGCCTGGAAAAGGTGATCTACTTTCAAGACTACGTCGTCGTTGATCCAGGCGAAACAAGCTTGGAGCGTCAGCAACTTCTCACCGAAGAAGAATATCGAGCCGCCCGCGAACAATGGGGAGAAAATGCTTTCGAGGCGGATATGGGTGCCGAAGCAATCCGCAAGTTGCTCGGTGTTCTCGATCTCGTGAAGCTGTCACAAGATCTACGTACCGATTTGGCGACAACCAATTCGAAGCAAAAGCGCAAAGACCTAACGAACCGATTGAAGATCGTCGAAGCGATTCGAGACAGCGACAATCGTCCAGAGTGGATGGTCTTGGATGTCATTCCAGTCATTCCGCCCGACTTGCGTCCACTCGTACTACTCGATTCCGGCAACTTTGCGACCAGCGATCTAAATGACCTCTATCGCCGAATCATTAATCGAAACAACAGGCTCCGCAAGCTCGTCGATTTGAACGCGCCGGAGGTGATCATTCGCAACGAGAAGCGGATGTTGCAGCAATCGGTCGACGCCCTGTTCGATAACAATCGCTGTAAACGTCCAGTCTTGGGCAGCAGTAATCGCCCGCTCAAGTCCTTGACCGACATGATCAAGGGCAAGCAGGGACGATTTCGCGAAAACCTCTTGGGAAAACGCGTCGACTATTCTGCGCGTAGCGTGATTGTGGTTGGTCCGAAGCTGAAGCTCCATCAGTGCGGCTTGCCAAAGAAGATCGCGTTGGAGCTATTCCAACCGTTCATCATTCGTCGCCTGAAAGAACTTGGCCATGCTGACACGATCAAGAGCGCAAAGAAGATGCTCGAGCGTAAAGACGAGGAAGTCTGGGATATCCTTGAGCAGGTGATCAAGAATCACCCCGTACTCCTCAATCGTGCCCCCACGTTGCATCGGATGGGAATTCAAGGTTTCGAACCGATCCTGGTGGAAGGCAACGCGATCCATTTGCACCCACTCAGCTGCAAAGGTTTTAACGCCGACTTTGATGGTGACCAAATGGCGGTACACCTACCGCTGTCGATCGAAGCTCAGGTCGAAGCGCACACGTTGCTGCTGGCGACGAACAACATTTTCGCACCGTCCAACGGTCGCCCGATCATGAGTCCCTCCCAGGACACCGTGATGGGTTGTAACTATGTCACCCTCTCGCTTCCTAATCGGAAGGGTCAAGGGATGACATTCTCGTCGCCGGACGAAGCCGATCTGGCTTACTCGCAAGGCGTGATCGATATCCATGCCATCATCAAGGTAAGGCTAGAAACAGGTCGAAAGCTGAAGACCGATGATGATTCGGCAAAGCCTGGCGAGTTGATCGAGACAACTTACGGACGCATCCTTTTCAATATGATGCTGCCGCCGGGAATGGACTACTACAACTCGCCGCTTAAATCTGGCGACCTTGCATCGGTGATTTCTGACTGCTACCAGCGACTGGGCCGTCGCGCGACGATCAAGTTGCTTGATGACATGAACCACCTTGGATTCAGTGAGAGCACTAGAAGCGGTCTTTCATTCGCAACCGACGATTTAGTGACGCCTGACGCGAAAGAACGGTACATCGGCGAAGCCGAGAAGACGGTCCTAAAGTTTAAGAAGCTCTACGAGCGTGGTGTGATTACAGACCAAGAGCGCTATAACCAAGTTCTCGATACTTGGACGCACACTCGCGAGGCAATTACCGGCGAGATGATGGAAGCGATGAAGTCGGATGATCGCGGAGGTCTCGGCTATGTGAACCCAGTGTACCTGATGGCAAACTCGGGTGCTCGTGGTGGCGTTGAACAAATTCGCCAATTGGCCGGTATGCGTGGTCTGATGGCGAAACCGACTGGCGAAATCATCGAAACGCCAATTAAGGCGAACTTCCGTGAAGGTCTAACGGTGTTGGAGTACTTCAGTTCAACTCATGGCGCTCGAAAGGGACTGGCTGACACGGCCCTCAAGACCGCTGACTCCGGATACTTGACTCGCAAGTTGGCTGACGTTGCTCAGAACGTCGTGATCACGATGGAAGACTGCGGAACAACTCAAGGTATCACCAAGGGAGTGATCTACCGTGGCGAGAAGGTCGAAGTTCGATTGACCGATGCAATTATCGGGCGCGTCAGTCGTCAGAACATTGTCAATCCGATCACCGACGAAGTTATCGTCAAGGAGAGCCAACTAATCACGCCGGAGATCGCTCGTCGGATCGAGGATCTCGGTCTGGAGCGCATTCAAGTCCGTAGCCCAATGACCTGCGACGCCGCACTTGGTGTCTGCCGAGGATGCTACGGCATGGATCTATCGACCGGAAACATGGTCGAAGAAGGCATGGCGGTTGGTATCATCGGTGCACAAAGTATCGGCGAGCCCGGCACGCAGTTAACCATGCGAACGTTCCACATCGGCGGCACCGTGAATACGAGCGTCGAGGAAAGTGAAACCCTTTCAAAGCATGAAGGCACTGTTCGCTTTACACACATGAAAGTGGTGCGAAGTTCAGAAGGCATTGACGTCGTCCTGACTCGAAATGGTGAAATCGCGATCCTTGATGCGAAGGGACGCGAAATCGAGAAGTACGAAGTTCCGACTGGTGCGACGTTGTTGGTCGAAGAAAACCAAGAGGTCAAGTCCGGCCAAAAGTTGTGTCAATGGAATCCGCACACGATTCCGATTCTGGCTGAAGTTGCCGGTAAGATCCGCTACGAAGATATCGTCGAAGGCGAGACGATGTCACTCGAAAAAGATCCAAGCGGTCACGTTCGTACCGTCATCACGGAACACAAGGGCGAGTTGCATCCGCAAGTCGTGTTGGAAGATTCCGATGGCAAGCCGTTGGACGTTTACTACCTGCCGGAGCGGGCTCACATTCTCATCGAGGAAGGCAAGAAGGTTTCGGCCGGTACGGTAATCGCCGAAATGCCCCGAGAAGCCTCAGGCGTCACGGACATCACGGGTGGTCTGCCACGCGTCACGGAGATTTTCGAGGCTCGTAAGCCGAAGGATCCGGCCGTCATCGCGGAGATCGATGGCACAGTCGAAATCTTGGGTGAGAAGCGACGAGGAAAGCGAACGATCGTGATCCGCAGCGAAAGCGGAATCGAACGTGAACACTTAGTGCCTCACGGCAAGCGGTTCCTCGTGCATTCAGGCGACATCGTGAAGGCTGGTCAAGCGCTGGTCGATGGCCCGTTGGTCCCGCATGACATCCTTCGAGTGTCCGGTGAAGAAGCGGTCCAACAGTACCTCGTCCACGAAATCCAAAGCGTGTACCGCAGCCAGCGAGTTGAAATCAACGACAAGCATATCGAGATCATTATTGCTCGCATGTTGCGTAAGGTGAAGATCGAGAATCCTGGCGATACGACGTTGCTCCCGGGACTGGATATGGATCGCTTCGAGTTTCGTCAAGCAAACCAAGCCATGTCCGGATGCCTCAAGGTTTCGGATAAAGGTGAAACGATGTTCGAGGAGGGCACCATCGTGCCACGTGAGGCGCTCGAGCAAGAGAACGCTCGCATTGAGACGATGGGTGGCAAACCCGCCAAGGGAACTCGACCAAAGCCGGCAACGGCGAGTACTCAGTTGCTTGGCATTACAAAAGCATCGGTTCAAAGTGCCAGCTTCATTTCAGCGGCCAGCTTCCAAGAAACGACAAAAGTTCTCACCGAAGCTGCGTTGGCCGGCAAGAGCGACGAACTCGTTGGATTGAAAGAAAACGTCATTCTCGGTCACTTGATTCCAGCTGGAACAGGCTTCCGAACGTTCCAAGAGTCCGAAGTGCGTTACCGCCCCGAGGCGCTTCAAGCGATGGCTGCCGAGAAAGAGCGAGCCCTTGTTACCAGCTTCCCGCTACTCGAAGGTGGCGACGATGGCAACGGTGCTACTGGTGAGACAGCGCCCGCCGAGCAAGCAGTGCAAACCGAACCTGCTCCCGAGGCCACGAGCGTCCTCGACAGCTTGTTCACGCCTGACGAACCTACCGCCAGCGACAGCGAATAGCGAACCGATCTCGAGACCGCCTGAACTGGCGGTCTCGAGACGACGTTCCTTCTCCATCGGGCCTCCCCGAAGTGATCTTGTTCGTGTCTTTCGGTATGGACTAGACTCGTGCGGATTGGGTTGCTCCCTAAAGTGGAGCAGCAGACCATTTGCGTCGACTGCAACTCGATGTGCCGCCGATTATGAGCAACCGACTGACGGTTATCATTCCATGTAAGAACGAAGCGCAAAACGTCTGCGCGTGTATTGATAGCGTTTGCGATGTTGCCGACGAGTTGATCATTGCCGATTCGGGATCAACCGACGCGACAGTTGCCATCGCTCACGAGTCGGGAGGCTGTCGTGTCATCGAACGCAAATGGAACACGGCGTGCGATTTCAAAAACTGGGCGGTGAAACAAGCCACAAATGATTGGATCCTCATCGTCGACGGCGACGAACGTGTGACACCGAAGCTCGCTAAGGAAATCCGTAGAGTCATGGTCGATCCGCAGCGAAGCGGATATCAGATCTATCGCGCGAACCACTTTATGGGACACCGCGCTCGTTTCGGCCAGTGGGGCGCTGACAAGGCGCTGCGGTTGTTCGACCGAACATGTGCAAGCTTTGTCGGCGATACCGACCACGCGGCGGTGCGCGTGCATCGTGGTCGCGTAGGCTCTCTCCGTAATCGACTGACGCATTTCACGTTTTGGACGTACGACCAATACCTCCAGAAGATGCACCACTATGCGCGGCTTCAAGCTGAGCGATGGTATGCCGCAGGCAAGCGTCCAAGTCGAATCCGCATGTTCCTCATCGCACCGACTAGGTTTTTGCAAACTTACGTGCTGCGGCTCGGATTTCTCGACGGCGCGGTCGGATTTCAAATCTGCATGATGATCGCGTTCTACTCGTTTCAGAAACAGGCTCGACTTTGGGAGCAGTGGCACGGCAAGCAACAACCACTCGCTGACACAATTGTTCCGACGTGCGCCGCCACGGCGGTAGGTATTCCACCACCAGGACAACGAAAAATCGCGTGAAACTTCTCATGCTAAGTCGCGACTCCCGCACGAGCAGAAAACCTCGGGTAAAGAAGATCGGTATCGTTCTTCCGAACTGGATCGGTGACGTCGTGATGGCAACACCGACGCTTCGCGCACTGCGACAGCACTATGGAGCTGAAGCCGAGTTTGTTGGCATCATGCGCCCCTACGTCTCGAACGTGTTGGATGGCACGCGTTGGCTTGACAGGTCGATTTACTTTGATCGAAAAGCCTCGGATCGCAGCGCTCACAGCCTTGCCGTCGTCAGACAGCTGAGGCAATGGCAGCCAGATGTCATGGTATTGCTCACAAACTCGCTGCGAGCCGGTTTGTTGGCCTGGTTATCCGGTGCAAGAGAGCGCGTCGGATATGCTCGTAACGCTCGCGGCCCTTTGTTGTCAAAGAAGCTCCGCGCACCACGCGAGAATGGCAAGCTGAAACCGATCGCTCCAATCGACTACTATCTCGGACTGGCATACGCTCTCGGCTGTCCGCGCGAATCGCCCGACCTCGAACTCACGACACTGCCAACAGACGAAACAAGCGCGGATCGCGTTTGGAAGAACTTGGCACTCGATCAAGCCTCGCGAGTTGTGATCTTGAACACGGGTAGCGCGATTGGAACGTCCCGCGACTGGCCAACAGAACACTTTGCAGAGCTCGCCAAGCGAATTGCTCGCGATGAAACCTCGGCCGTTCTCGTAATCTGCGGGCCTCGCGAACGCGAAACGGCGGCCGCCATCGAACATCTCGCGAATCATCCTCGCGTCGTGAGTATGGCGGAACAGGACCTGAGCCTCGGCGTAGCAAAGGCTTGTATTCGACGCAGCCAAGTGATGGTGACCACGGACAGCGGCCCTCGTCACATCGCATCGGCCTTCGATGTACCCGTCGTCACGTTGTTCGGTCCGATCGATTATCGGTGGAGTGATACGGGACACCCGCTCGCGATCAATCTACAGAATTACGTCGAATGCCGGCCGTGCGGCAAATCAGATTGCCCGCTAAAACATCATCGTTGCATGAGTGAACACACGGTCGACCGAGTATATGCGGCAGTTCAGCAGCAACTCGCCAGAACAACACTCGTCGAAGACAAACTTGCCTCAATCGTCGCATTGAAAAAGTGACCTATGCTGCCAAGTCGCCGCTTTCAGGCGGCGCGCCGCGCGACCTGCGATTTACCGCCGACAATTCGTCCCGCCACGCGACCGTAGAGCGATAGATAAGCTTTCGCCGCCCGTTTCCAAGTGAACTGCAAAGCATGTTCACGTAATCTTTCTTCGTAGCGCGCCTCTTGACCGACGACAGCCATGCCATCCTCGAAAACTTGCGCCATCGAGCGAGCTGAAAAATCGTGCCAATAAAACGCTAGCCGACCTCCAACCTCCGGCAAGCTCGTCGAACTCGATAGGAAAACCGGTCGCCCGCAGCTCATCGCTTCAATCACCGGTAAGCCGAACCCTTCACTGATCGAGGGAAACAGAAACGCGTCACAGTTCTGATATAACCAACTCCGCTCTTCATCGGACACCGTACCGGGAAGAATGATCCGACCAGCGAGCCCCGCCCCTTGGATCTCTCTTTCGATTCGAGAGGCATAATCATCTCGTTTCGCCCCGGCGATAACGAGTCGCAAGTTTGGCGTCCCGGACGATTCGAGTTGCTTGACCATATCAACCAATACATGAAAGTTCTTCTTTGGCGTGATGTCGCCGATCGTGAACAGGAACGGCCCCTCTGGAAGAGACTCCGGTCGACGGCTCCTGTCCGATTGAGGATCAACACATACACCATGCGGAATAATTGCGATCTCCTTTTCGCCAACGTCAAGGTTATCGCGGATTTCACCGGCGGCGAATTGGGACGCGGTTGTTAGAACGGTCGCCCGATTTACTTTGCGTTGAAGCGACTTCAAGCGTCGGCGTATGGTTGCGGGCTTCTTTTCGCGCAGGATGTTCAGATCGTGGATCGTTAATACTAGTGGTGTACGTCGATCCATCGGCAAGCACTTCGAATCTTGATGCGTGGTGTGCCAAAGGTTACATCGCTCTTGAAAACCCGTTGCACCAAGCAACGGTCGTGCAAGACTGGCAACCGGCTCGCGACGCACTGTCGTCACGTCGAGAAAACGTACCGAACGATCGGCGTAGTATTTCTGTTGTTCGGGACAAAGCAACAGAATCGGATCGAAGTCTTTACCCGCCGCATCCAATATCGCGTGACTCAGATGCAGACTAAACTGCCCCAATCCGCAATGAATGTTCTTCAAACGCTCGACGTCAATGACAACGGATGGCACGTTAGCGATCCTTCTCCTGGTCCACAAGAATCAGCGGTGGCTTAGGCGGCGCGAGCCGCAGTCGATGAACGATGCTCCCCTACGTAAGATGCATCGCGATACGCCAGCGTGTCATTGTCCTGTAACACAAACCGATATCCTTCGCTGGCAAGAAGTTCCAGGCAAGCGTTCCGATCCGGCTCGGAGAGAACCATGTGTTCGTAGTGAATGATCGCCGGCTTCACTACGTTGAAGTCGATGGAGCGTATGATTTCATAGTCGAATCCCTCTGCGTCGATCTGAAGCAAGTCGATGTCGTGAGGCGCGTTTGATTCCGTCAACAATCGACCGAACGTCCAGCAGGGCACACGACGTTCTTGGAGTAACCGACGACGACGGCCCGGCTTGTTCATCAGGTGTTTCTCCAAGCTCGCCGCCTGAACCATTCCATCCGTTCTAGTAAACAGCGAGATCTCGCCGTCCTCGGCTCCGATGGCAATGTTGAAGAACTGCAAGCCCGATTGATCGGCGTAGTTCTTCTGGAGCAAATCGAACGCTTCGACTTGAGGCTCGACTAAAACCCCGTGCCATCCGTGCTTCCTGACAAGGCCATAGATCGGGTCTGCCGTGACGCCGTCGAAGGCACCGATTTGGACAAAGAAGAAGTCCTCCCCGCGTTTGCCATGATGGGCCTGAACAAAATCGATCATGTTTCCGATCTCAAGCTCGGGTCGCTCGCAAAGAATCTTCGGCTTTCGCTTCCGTGGCGTCGAACTATTCGTGCGCAATCGCCCATACCGCCAAAGGTTGTTGAGCTGTCGTAGCATGAATTCACTCCTGGTGCGGCGGGCGAAGAGTCCCAACGGGTCGAGGTGTATGGTAGCTGGCAGCTTAAATCACGTTAAGGCAGATTCTTTATAGTCGTGTGCTAGCAACCGGTTTCCGACGACTGACCTTGACCCATCCGATAGCATTCGCTGTCATCTCTGCGATGGGAAACTACCACTTACGCGCGGAGCGTTCGGATGCGAGTCCTTTGGGTCTTTGATTATCTATCGGCACAGGTTCAACGAGTTGCGCCAATGCTCGCGGCGCGACCGGATATCTCGCTGGATGTAATGTGTCGCTGGAACGAAGAGCCACCGGTGGATTCTTCCGCGATCCCACTCACGTTTTTACATTGCCGAAACAAGCTCGACTTCGCCGCACGCCGCGCTATTCGTGCACGGATACAAAGCGGCAACTACGATATTGTTCACGCGTACACCAGCAGGAACTTGGCGAACGTCATTGGCGCATGTCGCGGACTTCGCGAGCAGCCTAAAATTATTGGATACCGTGGCACTGTGAACCAACTTCGTTTGCTCGACCCTGCAAACTGGATCACCTTCTGGCATCCTCGAGTTTCGAAGATCCTCTGCGTTTGCCACACAACCGAAGAGGCACTGGCGGCATCAAACATCCCTCGTAGCAAGCTGGCAACCGTTTGGGAAGGCTGTTCGCCCCACAGTCTTCAAACTCCGCCTCTTTCGGCGCGAAGCGAGTTTGGCATCCCGGACGACGCCTTTGTCGTGGGCCTTGTGGCGAGCATTAGGCCCGTCAAAGGTATCGACCTCCTGTTACGAGCCGCAATACAACTTGCCGATCTACGAAATGTCTACTGGTTGCTTATTGGGCAGGTCAGCGACTCGCGCGTGGAAGCTCTTGCTGCCGACACGAGAATCGCAGATCGCGTCCGACTGACGGGCCCTCGCCCCGGCGCTGGCAACTTAGCCGGCTTGTTTGATATCTACGCATCTCCATCCCGAATGGAAGGTCTTAGCATGTCGATCATGGAAGCGATGGCGCAACGCGTCTGTCCCGTCGTAAGCAACGCCGGTGGATTGCCTGAACAGGTCCAGGACGAAACGAACGGCCTGGTCGTACCCACCGAGAACGTCGAAGCGATCGCCGATGCGATTCGTCGCTTACACGACGACCAACCCTTGCGACAGCGATTTGCCGACGCTGCATACGACCGCGCCATCCGCGAGTTCTCAATCGAAGCTTGGACGACACGTCTATCTAAAGTTTATAGCGACGTTTGCTCCGACGAGATTCAAGCACAGCATCGCGCCGCCTGACAATCGGCTGTGTCTCAGAAGGCATCGCGAGAGCGACGCGACTTGATGAGGAGAGTCGCAACCGAGCTAACTTGAGAACAGGTCTTCAAGAGCCTTTTCGACATCTTCCTTCTTTGGAGGCTGCTTCTTGGCGGAGGCTTTTTTATCCGGCCCTTCCTCCATGCCTAATTTCTGTTTGGATGAAATCGTCAGCCGGGTGCTGAACACGCGGTCACGCTGGCCTAAGTAGTACCAACCGCTGACCTGAACGGAATCGCCATCACGTGCTAGTGAATAATCTGACACATCAACGGAGATGCTGGCTTTCTCATCCAATTGGCTTTGGACGGTCGTGCGACCTGCCGCGACAAGGATATTGCCATCCTTGAAGCCACGCAGTGTGCCGACAACAGTAAACGACATCGTTTTCGGAGCTGTGGATTTCTTTGCCGGTTCGTCGTCCGAAAACAATCCAGCTCCGCCTCCGGCGAGCTTCGCATCTGGAGTCAATCCGATTTGCGTGTCAGCACGAAGCGAGATGACTTCGAGTTGTCGGACAAGAGCAGCGGGCTTTCCTTTTGCGTCGAAAGAATTTTTGAACTTGACGAGCATCCCCGGACGCAACCAGCTTCGATTAGCGGACGCCACAAACGAGATACCCTGTGGACGCTCGGGCGTTTTAACGAGCCACTGCTGACCTTGCTCGGTTACAACCGCGAGAACTCCGGGACGAACGCCCTTCACGATTCCCTTCGCCGTCACGTTCTCGCGCGGAGTACCTTCCTGGCTCCATGCAAAACTCGCCACACAGAACGTGATCAACAGGGTAATGCCGTAAGCGAATCGCATTTGATTTACCTTACTAATGGGTTTTCCTCGCCACTTCCAGAATAACGCACGTCGCCGCTCTCGGCCAGCGGAACCTCACCACAGAGCGAGGAACGGCCCGTTGTCAGCCTTGCAACTCCGCGTCACAATGCCTTAATGTCGTCCAGCCAACGAATTACCGTAAGAGACTTATCGGCGATGAAAGCTCGTGGGCATAAGATCACGATGCTTACGGCGTACGATTTTCCAACAGCTCGATTGTTGGATCGCGCTGGCGTCGAGGCGATTCTCGTCGGCGATAGCATGTCGATGGTCGTACAAGGGCACGAGAACACGCTGCCCGTCACGCTTGATCAAATCATCTATCATGCCGAGATCGTTGGTCGTGCCGTCGAGCAGGCTTTTGTCGTCGTCGACTTGCCCTTTCCGGCCTATCACCTTGGTATCCACAAGACCATCGAGAACGCAGCTCGGATCATCAAGGAGACGCGTTGCCAAGCGGTCAAACTCGAGTGCGGAGCAGACCAGGCAGATACCATTTCGGCGCTCGTCGCTGCCGGCATCCCGGTCATGGCGCACGTGGGACTCAGCCCGCAGGCAGTTCATCAACTGGGGGGCTACAAGGTTCAACGCGACGAAGAGCGTCTATTGAAGGATGCGAAAACCGCTGAGGAAGCCGGCGCGTTCTCGGTCTTGCTCGAATGCGTTTCGTCACGGGTGGCGAAAACAATCACAGAGACACTCCAAGTACCAACCATCGGAATCGGAGCCGGCGCGGCTTGCGATGGCCAAGTCCTGGTCGTGCATGACATGCTCGGGCTCACAAGCGGATACGTACCTCGCTTCGCACGACAATACGCCGACATGGAAGGCGTTATCACCGATGCCGTCGCTCAGTTCCGAGACGATATTCGCAACGGAGATTTTCCCGGCGACGCCGAAAGCTACAAGTAACGGTAGCAGGAGCCGAGGAGTACCGTCGACCATGCCGAACCGACTCGCCAACGAAACCAGTCCCTACCTGCTGCAACATGCGAACAATCCAGTGGATTGGTATCCGTGGGGACGCGAGGCACTTGAACGCTCCAAAGCCGAACAGAAACCGATCTTTCTTTCGATAGGCTACTCGGCTTGCCACTGGTGCCACGTGATGGAACACGAGAGCTTCGAGAATGCGTCGATCGCGACGGCCTTGAACGACAAGTTCATCAACATCAAAGTTGATCGCGAAGAGCGGCCCGACCTCGACCAAATCTACATGAATGCAGTGCAACTGATCACCGGTCGCGGCGGTTGGCCGATGTCGGTCTTTTTGACTCCCGATCTACAACCGTTTTTCGGCGGCACGTACTGGCCGCCGGAAGCAAGCATGGGGATGCCTGGCTTTGCCCAAGTGATCGTCGGCGTCGAAGATGCTTGGCTGAATCGACGCGAACAAGCGATCGAGCAGGCTGACGAGTTGACTCGACACCTACAGCAAGTCGGGCGGACAGACGAAGCTGCCGGAGAACTCACACCGGAACTAATGGGGAACGCGACGGCAAAGCTGGAGCAGATCTTCGACTTTACCAACGGCGGCTTTGGCCAGGCTCCGAAGTTTCCGCACTCGATGGATCTGCAACTGCTCATGCGAGTCTGGTTCCGAACGCGCCGAGACGGCGTACTCGACATGGTAAAGCTAAGCCTCGATAAGATGGCGCGAAGCGGAATCTATGACCATTTGGCAGGCGGATTTGCCCGCTATTCCGTCGACGCAAGGTGGCTGGTTCCGCACTTCGAGAAGATGCTCTATGACAATGCTCTACTAACCGCAGCCTACCTCGATGGGTATTTGATCACCGGGGACGAGACCTATGCACAAGCCACTCGCGAAACGCTTGATTACATTCTTTCCTATATGACCGACGAGCGAGGCGGTTTCCACAGTACAGAGGACGCCGATAGCGAAGGCGTCGAAGGAAAGTTCTACGTTTGGACGCTGGCCGAGATCAAGGAAATACTAGGCGACGAGAAGGCTGAACGATTCTGTTACGTTTACGACGTCACGGAGTCTGGGAATTTTGAGGGCAACAACATCCTCAACTTGCCGAAGACGATCGCTCAATGCGCGGCGCTTCGCAGTTGGGACTTGAACGAACTGAACGACGAATTGGCCGAGAGCCGCGCGGCACTGCTCGCCGTACGAGACCAGCGAATCCGGCCAGACAAAGATGACAAGATTCTCGTTAGCTGGAACGCTCTAATGATCGACTCGATGGCGCGCGCCTCGGGCATCCTGGACGAATCGAAGTATCTCGCCGCTGCAAGTGCTGCCACTGATTTCATCTTAAGCGAAATGCGACGCAACGATGGTCGGCTGTTACACTCCTGGCGGGCCGGAGTAGCGAAGTTCGATGCGTATCTCGATGACTACACCTACCTGATCAATGCTCTCGTCAGCTTGTACGAAGCGAGCTTCGATGAACGTTGGATCGATGAAGCGGTGACGCTTGCCGACCTAGTCATCGCTCACTTCACAGACTCGGCTGGCGGTGGGTTTTTCTTCACAGCCGACGATCACGAGCAACTAATCACCCGCAGCAAAGATGTTCACGACAGCAGCGTTCCCAGCGGCAACGCCATGTCGGCAACGGGGTTGCTGCGACTTGGAAAGCTGACTGGAAGGAGCGACTATCTTGAAGCAGCCCGCTCCGCTCTTGAATCGACCGTTGGAGTCATGCGTCAATCGCCGACAGCAGCTGGCCAGTTGCTGATCGCCGCCGACATGCTCTTTGGTCCGACCAAGGAGATCGCGATTCTTGGCGCAAGCAAAGCGGACGTATCTCTCGTCGCCGCAGATCTTTCTCGACGCTACGCCCCCAATCACGTCGTCGCCGCTCGAACGACTGACGAGGCGGCACATTCAGCTCACCTCGACCCAATGTTCCGGGGCAAACAACTCGCCAATGAGTCGGTTACCGTTTTTGTCTGCGAGAATTTCGCCTGCCAAGGACCGGTCAGCGGATCAGATCGGATTGATGAGCTATGGAACGAGTTGACGAGCAAATGAGGTTCCGGGGATCGAGTCTCGCGACTTCACGATACATTGCCCAAGTCGAAAGCAACGGATTCGCGATCATCGAACGAGTCCTCAGCGAAGCGACGGTCCTCAGGCTGACGTCCGACATACAAGACCTCGCTGCGGGCGAATCCGTCCGTCGTAAGCGAGGTATCTATGGCGTTCGCAACCTTCTTGACGTGTGCCCCGCAGTACGCGAACTCGCTGCCAGTGAAGCAATTCGGCAGTCAGTTTGTCCGATCCTTGGCGATGATTGCTTCGCCGTGCGAGCGGTTTTCTTTGACAAGATTCCCGATGCGAACTGGTCGCTCGGCTGGCATCAGGACAGTGTCATTGCAGTTCGTGAGCGCCTCGATATCGAAGGTTTCGTCGCGTGGTCTGAGAAAGCGGGCGTCTGGCAAGTCCAGCCGCCGGCGGATGTACTTGCGAAGATGTTAGCGATCCGCGTTCACTTGGACGACTGTCCTGCCGATAACGGCGCGCTTCGAGTACTGCCTGGCTCACACTCGCACGGCTGGCTCGACGACGAGATCGATGATTGGAAAGCTAACACTCCCGAAGTAATCTGCGATGTCCGGGCCACCGACATCATCGCGATGCATCCGCTCGTGCTTCATGCTTCCGCGAAATCCAATCAACCTCGGCATCGTCGCGTCATTCACATCGAGTATGCGGCGGAAGAGTTGTCCGGCAGTTTAGAATGGCACGATCGCGTTGGGAAATCGTAGTTGTTCTTCGGTGCGGCTTCCGACAGCACGCTACCTCAAGAGTGGTAACGCTACGATTTGGTCGAGTAGAGTTCCGCGTACTCCAGAATCCATAGATCAATCAACTCGCTGATCTTTGCTAGATCAATATCTTGGATCTTCTCGAAATAAGTTCGATTGAAAACTTCCTTATTGCGAATCGTTCCCTTTCCCGCTAACTCGACGACGTGATAGGAACTGAACGGTCGAATCGTCATCTCTAGTCGACTGTATTCGTTGTTGCGTTTGCCGCCTGGTGACATACGAATGTCGTCACGCCGACACGCGGCGCCCCAGCCACGCTCGCCAAAAATCGTCTCGAACGTGAACCCCGGAAAGTGATGCGGTAGCTTATCGAGACACTGTTCGATTTGCTCCGACAGCTGCAGCCGATATTGATTGTGCAGGCGCTTCAGCTCATCTTCGCTCAGCGCCTTCGCCTCGGCCTCGGCCTGCTTAGCGGTACCGCGGTGCTTGCCTCGTTGGATCGCTTCGTTTAACCGTTCTTCAAAACCCATGACGCCCTTTACTCGTCGGAATTCTCGCTCGAATCATCCTTTTGCTTTACTTCATAATACTGAATCAAATCCGAGAAGGTTCGCATGGGTTCCTTTCCCTGGACCATTTGCTGCGTGATCGGCTTCGCCGGTTGACGGCTCGCGGCTTCCTTTCGGCGAGCAGTTTGGCGAAACTTCGGAGGACGTGGACCAGCGGGCTTCTGTTTCATCGTCACGTGTTTGGCTGCTTGCCGCTTCGGTCGTCGGGACTTTCCCTGGTTGGCGTCTCGCGGCTCACGGGACCGATTGCCTGGCGGTATCGCCGTCAATGCGACACGTCGGCGCTCGCGGTCAACCTCCAATACCCAGACCCGTAAGACATCACCGATACTGACGACTTCATGTGGGTCTCTGACATAGCGGTCGGCAAGGCGGCTGATATGTACCAACGAAGTATCGGAGATACCAATGTCGACGAACGCGCCGAAATCTACAACGTTCAACACGGTCCCGGACAATTCCATTCCCGGTTCGATATCGTCGATCTTAATGATGCCCGAACGAAACGTTGGGGCCGGTAAATCTTCTCGCGGGTCGCGCCCGGGCTTCGCCAATGCGTCTAAAATATCTCGCAATGACAACTCCCCGACGCCAAGTTCGTTCGCCAAATCACCGAGATCTAGCTTGGACGGACGGTCTTTCAACGGCGAGTTATCTTCGGTCGAAGTCGCACTCACATCGCTGGAAACGATTCGGGCAAGTTCCTCGATGCTGCTACCCATCCGCTCCAGCACTTGCTTCGCAACCTCGTAGCTCTCAGGGTGAATCCACGTTGCGTCGAAAGGATTGTCACCTCCGGTGATCTTCAGAAATCCAATCGCCTGGACAAACGTCGTATCACCGACGCCGGGCACTTCACGGATCTGTTCTCGGCTGCGAAAGGGACCGTGTTCGAGTCGATATTCGTAGATTCTCCGTGCCGTCAGCTGATTCAGACCAGAGACATAACTTAACAAGGAAGGACTCGCCGTATTCACATCAACGCCAACGAAGTTCACACAAGACTCGACGACCGCATCAAGCGACTCGCGCAAGTGTTTTGCCTTGACATCATGCTGATACATCCCGACGCCAATATTGGCCGGATTGATTTTAACCAATTCGGAGAGCGGATCGAGCAACCTTCGCCCGATGGAAACGGCACTGCGAAGTGTTTCGTCGAACTCCGGCAGCTCCTCGCGACCAATCACACTCGTCGAGTAAACGCTTGCTCCAGCTTCGTTGACGATCACATACTCGACGCCGCGATCTTGCAACTCGCCCTCAATCGCCGCAGCGACGACCTGTTCCGCATCGCGACAGGCCGCTCCGTTGCCAATCGCGATGACCGATAGATCGTGATTCGTAACAAACTCGACGACCTTCGCTCTCGCCGCATCGCGTCTTTCATCATCGCCGATAAGAAAAACCGTTTCATGTTGCAGCACCGCGCCAAACTCATCAAGCGCTGCAAAATTGCAGCCGCTCTTGAATCCTGGATCGATCGCAAGCACTCGCCGCCCGTGAACGGGGCGTTGGAGAAACAGCTTGCGCAAATTCTTGGCAAAGACTGCCACGGCATGTGACTCGGCAGCTTCTGACATCTCGCGCCGCATCTCGCGTTCGAGGCTCGGAATAATGAACCTATTCAATGCAGTCAGAGCGCATTCAAGCAGAACCTCCCGATTGGGATGCGTCTCTTCAACAAGCATCTTCGTGGCGGTCGCAGTCAAGGCTTCCAAGTCGCCATCGACGCGTACACGTAGGATCTTCGCGCGTTCTCCGCGATTAATCGCGAGAATACGGTGAGCACGGATCTTTCCAATCGACTCGCTGTAGTCGAAGTAGTCACGCAGCGAATTCTCTAATTTGTTTCGTTTCCGCTGACGAACGGAGACTTTCGGACCCGGCGCGACTTCACGATCGCCCTCTTGGTCCGGCGTATTTTCGGAGGTTACGACGTCGGTCGAAGGATCAAGTTCCGACACGGTTGCTTGAGCCGCGTCGGTTGAGTCCTGCTTCGTGCAGACGATCTTTCCGGTTCGAGCGAGAATCTCGCGCAGCTTGATACGAACATCTGTCCGTTCGCAAAAGCTATCAGCGATAATTTGCTTCACGCCAGCCAAGACGTCCGCTGCGCTTGCCAACTCGTGATCGGGCGACAGAAACGCTTCCGCACGCGTCGCGAAATCGCAACCGTCGGCGGCCATCAATTCGCCCGCCAACGGAGCGAGTCCTCGCTGCCGAGCGAGCGACGCGAGCGATTGCTTGTTCGACTTAAACGGGGCGTAGATATCTTCTAGCGCCTTGGACGACTTGGACGACTCGATTCGCTTTCGCAAACCAGACGTTAGCTTTCCTTGAGCGTCGATCAGCTTGAGCACGGACGCCTTACGTTCGGCGAGTTGTCGAGCTTGTGTCGCCTCGCGCAGCACGCATCGAATCTGGCCTTCGTCCAATCCGCCGGTCTGGTCTTTGCGGTAACGTGTGATGAAGGCGACGGTGTTGCCTTCATCAAGCAACGCTAGCGTTTTCTCTGCCCGGTCAGTGGGGACCCCGATCCTGCCGGCGATCGGGTCCAGATCGATACTCGGTGAGTTCGGCATAAATGAAGTGGGCGGACATCCTACCCGCTCGACGCAAAGGTTGATCTCGCTAGAGGTTAACAGCTCGGCAATCTAGCGCTTCTAGCGAGTATTGTCAAGGATCAGAAGCGGCCGGTCCACCGTCCAAGCATGTCGTGAGTCGCGTCTTCGGCGCACAACGATCGATCAGAGCAGTGGTCACAAAAAAGAAATTCGACTTTCTCGGCAGATTAATTCAAACCGTTACAACCGGAACGCCGATACACAGGCACGAGTAGCAACGATGCACGCACGCCGCAGATTCGCGGTGACGGACGTCCTCCCACAACACAGTTGCGATAGGAAGGTCAACTCGTATGGGTCAACCAAGGCTTCGGATCTTCTACGGTCCGACGGATGAGGCGACGCAAACACTAGAAGCCGTAACTCCCACTCGTGAGGACGTCACAATTCCTTTGAGTGAGGTATTTCCTTTGCTGGCTGATGCCGTTCAGAGTGAACGGACATGGCTGCGAGACTTTGCGGATGATGAAGTTACGATCTCTACGGACTTATACGAAGTGATCTTGGCTTACCAGCACTATCGCCGCCCATCGGCATAGCGACTGCCGCCGATGAAGTACGAGCCCGGTTGCGACCGGGTTTTTTTATGCGCCGAACGATTAACTCATAATGTGGTGGAACAGCGCCAAACGCCCATCGCTACACTTTCCTATATTGGCCAATCTGTAGGCATGAGACGGGAACCATGAGCAGCAACGAGAATAGTTCATCACCTTCGTCCGATTCATCGCAAGAAACTTCTGCTTCACGAACGCTGCGAACAGCCGATCTGATACGCACAATCAAGGATTACGCCGAGAAGCTGCGAGAAGACGGTTCGACACGGGGTGACTTAAAGATCCTCAGCCGCACGCTTCGCGAGTTACGTTATGCTTTCAAGGTCTTCGCGCCATATCGTCATCGCCGCAAGGTGACCATCTTCGGATCGGCCAGAACCAAGCCTGACGCGCCGGCCTATCAACAAGCGGTCGATCTCGGTCGCGCGATGGCGGAGCAGGACTGGATGGTGATCACCGGCGCTGGCGATGGGATTATGGGAGCGGGTCACGAGGGCGCGGGTCGAGCCCATTCGATGGGCTTGAACATCATGCTGCCTTTCGAGCAATCCGCCAACGCCGTGATCGATGGCGACCCCAAATTAGTCCACATGAAATACTTCTTCACGCGAAAGCTTATGTTCGTCAAAGAGTGTGACGCGGTTGTTTGCTTGCCAGGAGGATTCGGCACCATTGACGAGGGGCTGGAAGTCCTGACGCTGCTTCAAACCGGCAAACACGACATGGTCCCAGTCATCTTCCTCGACGCACCGGGAGGCACCTACTGGGAATCGCTGAACCAGTTTATCAATGAGCAACTACTCCAAGGCGGGATGATATCACCCGAAGATCTCCAGCTCTATAAAGTGACCGACTCGTGCGAAGAAACCTTGGAAGAAATCCTCGGTTTCTACAAGCGATATCACAGCATGAGATACGTTCGAGAAGAGCTCGTGCTGCGTCTGAACGACCCCTTGTCTGACGAACAACTCGATACGATCAACACGCAGTTTTCGAGCATCGTCGTGGAAGGCGTGATTCGCCAAACTTCTCCGTTGCGAGCCGAACGTGATGAACCGGAACTTGATGACAAGCCGCGTTTGGTCTTTCAATTCAATCGTAGAAATCTCGGGAGATTGCGTCAGCTGATCGACGTACTCAACTCAACGATGCCTTCGGAGTCGTAACGACGCTCGACTAATCGATCGCTCTTGGGATTGAAGCGCCTTCCGAACTCGTGATCGCCAAGGCAAAGTCGCCACGGCAACGGGCAACAGCAAGCTTGATCGACGAGGCGTATCGGTGCTATCGCTCGCGGTCGCTTCCGCTGCATCGTTCGTGGCAACTGCTCGAACGACGGTCATCTCGCCACGACCGGCTTCAACGACGAAGTCGGCTTCCTTCGTTACTGTGCTCGCCAGCGGATTGCTGGCGCTTTCCAACTGTGAGCTATCGTCGCTACCGGGTTGTCGTTCGGCGGCACCATCTCGGAAGTTCTCAGGTACAACGCGGCCTTCATAGATGTGGACATCCAGGATCAGACGAATGCGTCCGGTGCGAATTTCTTCCAAGTAGATACGATAATGTCCGTTCGGGAACTTTCGCTCGCGAAAGATGCTGAGCGGATCATTCAACAAATCCAGCGGCAAGGCATACTCGTCCATGCCTTCACCTGCGGTAGCCGCTCGCGGCTCAGCTTGTGTCTGTTTTGCGCGAGCAATGACATCGTCGACGACTCGCATAAACAATCGATAGTCTTCGAACGTTTCTGCCTCGAACGAAGCCGCGACGAACTCAAAAGTCGATCCGGACGCTACAGTCGTTGTCGTTGAACTCGTCGCCACATAGACCGTCGTGGATTGCCGGGATTCAACCGGGATGATCACGCTTTCAACGATCTTAATGGCGAAGAACGCGCCTTCGCCGGGATTTGTAAGTACGTCTTCGTCAGTCGAGATGACTGGCTCGGTCCCGTTCCGAAAGAACCGAATTCCGTTAAAGATGCCTGAGCCGTCATCAGGACGACCAAGATCCAATGCCTGCTCACCTTCCTCTCGTGCGTCATAACGCAACTCGGCAGAGATCGGAGTTGGAGCGGCCGGATCACTGGGGTCGGGTGGGCTCAGGTACTTGTGATGAACATAGTAAACACCTGGCTCGCCTCCGACACCGCTGTCGATGCGCGGCATGTTGGTTAGATCCGGCACAATGTTTGTGTTGGCATTGTTCGCAGTCAAAAACGCTAGGCTAGCTTGTGGATTTCCGGGAATAGAATAGTTTTCGATGTTGCCATCGCCCCAGTTGATCGTGAAGTGCCAGTTCGTTTCAAGATGCACGCTATCGCCGATCGTAATCTTCACAATGCCGCGACCGTTGGAGTCAACGTCCGATCCACCTTGGTCAACGGCTTCGATGTCGAAGATCGGAGAAAAATTCGTGGCCTGACCTGAGATCGATTCGCGAATCACTCGTAATTCGGCTTCTAGCTCCGTGTAAAAAGCGGTGTCCGTTTCGTCGGGATATCGCGCTGGGTCCACAAATTTGGCGGATAGCGTTGGAAGCGTTGTCGCGTTTGGAAATCGTTCGGAATGTGTTCGCACGATGACGTAATCCGTATCCGTATTGTCGATAATCACGTCGCCGCGAGCTTCGCCTCGGATCGCTCCTTCGTTCTCGACCGAAATCTCGGCTTCTGGCTCCGGAAGACTGTGATTGATGACAAGATCGCCGCCAGAGAACAAAAATATCCAGCCGTTACCACCACGGTTCTGGATCGGAGCGTCGATCGTCAGATCGCCCGGCAATTCGGCTCGAACGATCGTGTGGCTGCCGCCATCGTTCAAGATAGGAGCTACCACGTTAATCGCGCCAACATGAATGACTTCGACGTCACCGACAAGCTTCTCCGGCACTCCAATGGGTCCGTTCATGATTCCGGACAATCCATCGACATCACCGACAGACAGAGAGCCGCCCGTCGCGTTCTCGAATCTCACACCGCCCGACCGCTTGTTCTCAACAGCAATCGTGTTGACCGAAGTATCGAGCGGATCCACGGTCCCAACGCCTGTGCTCGCGCGGATGGCAAGCCGATCCGCAACAATGTCCGCACCACCCGAGTTGCCACCATCAACAACGGAGCCGCTGGTGCTGGTCAACCGAACTAACGATGTCGTAACAAGGCGACCTAACTGGATGTTCTCGTCCGCACCAACATCGATAACACCAGCACCCGTCTCGATACCAGCTCCATCGTTCATCAGCACGGCACCGCCGCTGCCGTTGACCGAAGCGTCCGCATCTGCGTGAATCGTGACATCGGCGCCGGTCGTAGTGACTGCTCCAGCGCCACCAAACAAGATGTCATCGTCAGCTGATAGCTGAACGGTCGCGTTACCGGAAGTTACCGAACCGTTAACGGCAATTTCGTCAGACGCCGCGATGTTGATCGGCCCCGCGACGGTGGACGTATCGAAGGTGTTATTGATCGTCACCGAACCTGTCGTCACGTCAACGCCAGTCGCAGTCTTTAAGGTCACCGCGCCATCAAAGCGAGTCTCGCCCGTGCCGGCGGACTGTTTGATAGAACTTGCACGCAAGGTGGAATCAAATCGCACGTCGGCTGCGTCGTCGATGAGAATATCACCTAGTCCAACGGAACTGCCGACCGCACTCTGAAACGATGCATTGCCAGTCCCGATGGCGAGCGTCATGTCTTCTAGGCAATCGTTCGTGCCGTTCAACGTGCTCGCAAACAGCAAGTTTCCTGCCCCAGTGTCTGTGTCGAATCGAACGGACTCACGTACGGTCACTTCATCTGCAAATGAAATATCGTCGTCGCTCGTTGTGATATCTGCCGACATTTGAACCGAGCCATCGCCGTCTTGAGCAAAGGCACCGCTAAGGCTCAGATTAGCCGCAGCACCGATATCGAGAACGCCCGTCACCGTCACTTCGACGCGTCCGTCACCCAAGGTGGACACAGCATCAAGGAACGAGACATCCGTCGTGTTAATGTCGATGCCTGCGGCGGTCACATCATTTGTATTGACAGTTCCATTGAAGGCCGTGAAACCATGGCCGGCATCTTGAGAGATACCGTCAGCCACAAGCGAACCGGAGAATGTGACATCGTTCGCCTCGATAATCCGCACATGGCCAGCGCGAGTAACGTCGCCGACTGCAGCGCCCAACGTGATGCTACCGGATGTACCCGCGTTCAACGTGAGTGATTCGGCCCCGACGTTCTGGGCGTTCACGGTGGCGTCAAAAACGATATCCGCTCCCGCTGCGTTGCCGGACGAAGTTGTATCGAAGAGAACATCAGCCGTCACACCGTCCGTCAACGTGACCGGACTGCCAAAGTGAATCGCGTCACCACTCGTGACAATGTCTGCCGCGATCTCGACGCTGCCAGTGCCACTCTCGTCAAAGGCTCCTTCCAGTCGCATGTCTGCCGACGCGTTGATATCGAGCACGCTTGAATGAATGATCGAGACGCGACCGTCGCCGGTCGTCATGACAAGGCCATTGAAAACGAAAGCATTGCCCACAAGGTCGATGCCTGAAAGCGATGGGGAAGTGGTGTTGATTGCTCCGTCGAAGGTCGTAGTCCCACTGCCCGCTTGCTGGACTAGACGCCCGGCATTGACTTCGGACTTTGCTGTTACGTCGTTTGCCGTTGCTACGCGCAGTTCTCCTAACGGGTTCAACGCGCCAACCGCCGCACCGAAAATCGCGTTCCCTGTACCGAGAGTGATCGCTATACCGTTTGCTTCGCCCGATTGACTATTGAGTGTCGAAGCACCGGACAATGTCAAATCACCACCAACGGCGCCGGTGTTAATCTCGACGTTTGATTGGAGTTCAATCGGTCCATTAAAATCGATGTTGGCCGCAGCGGCATCGATCAACAGCGTCGCACCGCCACTGTTAAGCTCAATGCCTCCGGCAATCACCGAAGTAGAACCGATATTGATCGGTCCGTCCGTTGCGATCTCGGTAACGGGCCCGGCTCCTCCGGTCGAACTTGTATCCGCTCCGCCGATAACGACCCCGCCATCGGCGCGTTCGACGGTGAACGCCCCCAAACGTTGTTGGCTGCCGAAGTTGGCGTTGACGGAAATTGATCCTTTACCCGCATCGAGTCGTATCGAGTTACGTTCAACGTTCGTTGCGTTGATCGGTCCATCGTCGCTGTCAACAGTTGCACTACTCGTCAGCGTAATCGCTCCGCCGCCATCCCCCGTATCGATCGCGACATCACTCTGCGCGCGAACGTGGCCATTCAAGCGAACATGGGCGTTCAATGTTGCGATCAACATTTCACTGCTGCCGCCGTTCAACGAGATACCACCGTCGATGACATTCGTGCCAACTCCAATATCAATCGGCTGGCTCGCGCGGACAAGGTTAACCGCATCGGAGTCGCCAAACGTCACTCCGGACTTCGCTGAAACGACGGTCAATCGCCCGAGCGCCGTGCTACTTCCAACGTCTGCATTAAAGAACAACGCCCCGTCGCCAAGGTCAAGCGTGAGGCTGCTGGTGATACCCGTGACGCCATCCACGGTCGAGTTGCCTGTAAACGTGAGATTGCCGCCTCCCGAACTTGTCTTGACGGTGAGGTCAGTGCCGAGCGTTGTGGGACCGTTGACGAGAACATCATCAGCCGTTGTCGTGATCGTCGATCGAGCGATCGCGCTACCGCGGAACACGACGCCGACTCCACCGATCGCGCTCGTCTCGCCAATTCTGATTTCACCCTCGGTGTTAATGATCTCAACGGGACCTGTGCCGCCAGCACCTGGAACTTCGGTCGTTGCTTGGCCAAAGATCGCTCCGCCACCGGCGGTCAGCACCGTTAGCGATCCAAGGCGGTTCGTCCGGCCCAAATCTTCGTTGATAAACACGGCACCCGCGCCGAGATTGAACGAAAGATCATTGAACTCGCCTGTTTCGCTATCTACCGGCGTATCACCGGTTAGTGTCACGTCTCCAATTCCAGCGTCTGTGTCGAACAAGACATTAGCCGCCAAAGTCGTTGGCCCATTTAGTCGAATGTTTGTGTTGTTCGTTTCCAAAGTCAGCGTGCCGGTACCGCCGTTCAACACGATTCCCGAACCCGCAACCTGGTTCGATCCAACTCCGATGTCGATTCCGCGAGCGGCATGCACGATCGTGACAGGGGATGCGTCAGTGCCGATCGTAACGCCACCAAACGCACGTGTGACGGTCAACTTACCGATTGGATCGCTGCCAACATTCTGATCTAGAAAAACCGATCCTTCACCAGCAGCAAGGGTCAGATCCTTCAGTTCCGCCGCTTGGTTATCAATGGGCGAAGCATCGGTAAACGTAATGTCACCGCCTCGATTACCCGTATTGATCGATACGTTGCTCTGCAATTTTACCGCCCCGTTGATCGTGACGTTGTCACTCGTCGTGACAATCCGAAGTGTCGAGTTAGCACCGGCGTTAAACACGACGCCCGAACCGCCGATGGCATCTGTCGATCCGATCAAGACAGGGCCGGTTGAGTTGATCAATGTGACTGGTCCGCTGCCGCCCATTCCGGGCGTCTCGACGTTGGCACCACCGAACGTGACTCCAGCATCGGCGCGCGAGATTTCGAGTCCGCGTAAAGGGACGGCCCGACCGATGTCTTCGTTGAACTCGACCGCGCCCGACCCTGCGTTCACCTTCAACTTGCGAACGGCGTTGGGCTGGCTGTCCAGCGGCGCGTCGGCCGTCAGAGTCAACGTGCCACCGTCGGTGAACACATCGACATCCGTGACCAACGCGGTCGCGGCGTTCCAACGGACGTTGCCACCACTGGTTGTGATTGTCAGCAGGTTTCCAGCGCCACCGTTGAGCTGAATGCCAACGCCGCCGATACCTCCAGCAACAGAGCCGATGTTGATACCGCCGTTCGCCGTCCGAATTTGGGCGACACCAGCCATGTCGCCAAAGATTACGCCTTCAGCGGCTTCGGTGATTGTCAGTGATCCGAGACTCTGATCCCCTGCCGCACCGTCGCCTATGTCGCCGCTGAAAGTCACGCGACCGTTCGTCGCCGTCGCGGTCAGGCTGTGTTGAGCGTCGGAAGCGCTATCGACCGTATCGTTGAACCGAATGCCGGTGGTACCGGTGTCGGTCAAGCTGACACTGTTGGTAAGCACTACCGGGTCATTGAACGTGATTGTGTTACCGGACGCGTTAATATCGGCATTAATCTCGCTGTGCCCAGCGGCGTCCGTCTTGATGCCGTCGAGCGCATCGTTACTGCCAACTTTTCCGACAAAGAGCGTCAAACCGTCTGCATTGACCGTCAAGTTAGAATTGGTCGCAAGATCGCCGTCGTCGTCCACCATTCCCTCAAATACAACATTCGAAGCCGTCACCGACACGTCGCTTGCCAGTCTCACATCGCCGCCAAACGTGATGTCCAAGCCGGGAGCTTCGAGATCCGCGCCGAGTTGCACGGACAACGAATTCAATGCGATGCCGTTGTTGCCGACGCGCGTGATCGGATCGTTGATGACAGTCAATTCGATTGAACTATCTACGAAAACGCCGTCCATCGGAGCCAAAGGCGTATCAATGACGACTTCCTGGCCTGCTGCCCCATCGCCGTGAACGACGATTCGCTTTACGTCACTCAAGGCAACGGACATCGGAGTACCGCCATCGACTTCAATGTCGATGCTATTGTTGCCAGCGTCGCGGATGGAAATGTCGCCGCCGGATTCCTGAAGCGTCGCGACGTCGCTTGTGTTTGTGACGTCAAGTTCCAGAACCCCGGTCCCGGTCATGAACGCCGCCGAGACGTCCAACACACGTCGCTCTTCAAGCTTGCGAAGTGAAAGTCGAACGGGTGCGAACAACTGCTGTCTCGCGGACTTCTCGCGTTGACGTCGGCGACGCAGCAACAAATTTCGGGACCAGTTCGGCAACTGCATCGCAGATCCAACGTATTGAAGAGAAAAATCATCCCTGCCGCGCCCCAAAGTGAAGGCAATCAACGCGTTCCAGCGACTGAGACTCAAGTTCGATTATCGTTGCAAACCACGAAATGGTCAAACTTTAAGTGACCTGCGTTTCGAACACACTTCGCAGGGATTATGCCGGTTTTATCAGCATCCCAAAACGAAGCCAATCAACCGAACGAGTCAACAGCCTACAGCAAGTGCCGAGCCTTGATATCAAGGTACTGATTGACCAAAGGAGCAGTCATGTCCTCGGGAAACACGTCAAGTGAAAGCACGCCGCGATGTTCCAGGTCGGTGAGAACTTGATGCCGCCATGTCAGAATCTCGGCGGCGGCGGCGGCGCGAAACAGTTTTCGATCCGTTGCCGGAATTCGCGGGTCGACGGCATCCGCAGCATCAAACAAGCTATGGTCGCGTAACAGCACCCCAAGCGGCAAATGACGTCCGACAAGATTCGTCAGGTATTGATGGACCTGATGTGAATTGACTTCATCGATCAAGTTCGTCATCAGTACGACGAGCGACCGCTTCTTGCAGTGCGTGTCGAGATAGACAAACGCTTCGTCGTAGCGCGATTCGACCAGCCTGGGAAAGCGATCGAATCCGGCGTGAAGCAGCCGATTCATCTGCGCCATGCCACTGCGCGGCGGTACGAATGTGTGGATTTGATCGGAGAAACAGACAAGCCCGACCGAGTCGCCTTGCCGCAAGGCAACAAAGCTCAACATCAACATTGCGTTCAGCGAATGATCCAGGAGACTGAGTCCGGACGAGTTGTTCGTCATCATGCGACCACAGTCCAGCAGGAAGATGATCCTCTGGCTTTGGTTCGTTTGAAAGTCTTTGACGGTCAGTTTGTTACGACGCGCTGTTGTTCGCCAATCGATATGTTTGTAGTTGTCGTCCGGCGTGTAATCGCGAAGCCGCTCGAACTCATTGTCTTGGCCAATCTTTCGCGTCCGACGCACTCCCACCAAACTCAATCGGTTCGTTCTCGCTAGAATTGCGTACTCCGACAATTGTTTCATATCGGGATAGACATGAATGACCGTCTCGACCGGGTAGTTCAGGAATCGCCGCCATAACCCGAGGAAGCTGCGCGTCCGGATGTAAACTTGCGTCAGGGTAAATGCTCCGCGACGTTGCGAACGGATTTCATAATGCATCGTGACTCGACTGCGGGACTCCATCAGCGTCGAAAATTCTTCCGGCTCAGCAATGAATTCATCGGGGATATCGTCACGCACAGACACGAAGAACGGACGCTTCGAATGATTGTTGATCAAGAGCGTAATTCGATGTGGCATGTTAATCGAAGCAACTCGCGTCGCGGTCCGCTCGGCCGAGAAGGCTTCTGTACGTGGCAAGGTCCAAAAGTCTCCGAACGCAATCAGCACAACGACCACATCCGCAAGAGCCACCACGAGAAACAAGTCTTCCCAAATCAACAAGGCGAATGTCAGCAAGCAAGGCGCGACCATCATCAACACGAGCGGAACGTGCGGATAAATCTTCCGCCACGACGCCAGCGCGACGATCGGCGCAAAGATCACGACCAGCGTCAGCCACGGCAGCGCCTGCAGCAGCTTCATCCCCTCGCCAGCTGTATCGAGATAATCGTTCATAGATCCTGCTGCCCGATTAGATACGGGGTACTTCAACAGAGCGGACCAAGTCGGCGAGCAGCGAATCGACTTCGTGCCCTTCGACTTCCGCTTCGGCCGTCAGTATCACGCGATGACGTAACGCGGGAATTACGATCTGTACGACGTCATCGGGAACCGAATAGTCTCGGCCATTGAACGCGGCGAGCGTTCGCGCGCCTTGCATCAAGGCCAATCCAGCTCGCGGCGACGCTCCCATGTGAAACTGTGGCCATTGGCGAGTGAGCCGGACAATCTTGTTGATGTAATCCACCAGCTTGTCGTCGACACGCACTTTTCCGTTCTCTTCGGTGATTCGCATGATCTCAGCGGGCGACGTGATCGTCTGAAGTTCTTCGTCCAACCGCTTGTTGATGTCGATTTGCTGACTGTGCATCCGCAAGATCTCGGCTTCCTCTTGCTCCACCGGATAGTCGGCCAACAGCTTGAACATGAATCGATCGAGCTGTGCCTCCGGGAGGTTATATGTGCCTTCCGATTCGATCGGATTCTGCGTCGCCAACACCAGGAATGGTCGTTCGATCGTGTGTGCTTCGCCGTCGATGGTAACCCGATATTCCTGCATGATCTCAAGTAGAGCTGCATGCGTTTTCGCGGGCGAGCGGTTGATCTCGTCAGCGAGCAGGAACTGGGTAAACACCGGCCCGGGACGAAATCTGAAGTCCTGATTCTTCATGTCGAAGATCGGAGCGCCAGTGATATCTGATGGCATCAAGTCGGCCGTGAACTGAATGCGACCGAACTGACAGCCGAGTACCTTTCCAAGCGTCCGAACAAACAGGGTCTTCCCTAAACCGGGTACACTTTCGATCAGCACGTGTCCGCTGGAGAACAATGCGACAAGAGCCCCCAAGACCAACTCGTCTTGACCGACGTAGATCTTCGCGATCTCCTCTGTCACGTTGTCGAACAATTGCTTCGTCGGCGTCTCGCGCCCCTCGTGTCCACCGGACAGTGATTCACGTAACGAGAAGGCCGCGGACTCAGTCGGTCGAATTGGCGCTGCAACGGGGAAAGGTGATGCTGCGGGAGGCGCAGCCGGCTGACTGGTCGCGGGACTAGCTGAGGCTATCGGTACGTTGGTCGTCGCTACGGGCGGCGCAGCAGTTCCGTACGAATCCATGGATTGCGGTGACGTGGCCGCGCTGTTATCCGTAGTGGGAACGATCTGTACCGTCGCGCATTGCGGACATTTGGCTTGACGTCCGGCAGCCTGCTGCGGCACCTTGAGCATGCGGCCGCAGGCCGAACAGCCGAATTCGATCGTGTCACTCGCGGCAGGTGTTGGAGATTCTGGTTCAGATGGCGTCGTACTCATGAATTTCCTCGATTATTTCGTACTTCGATGGCTGGCACCGGAGTCGCGGCTAACGTGTTCGTGGTAATAGGATACTCGCTCGCGAGCGTATTGCCGATCTTCGGTCTGTTCAAGCAATTCGCCCAATGCGTCGATATGTTTTCCAAAGTCGGCGCGGATGATGGTGGCTGCGTCTTCTGAATCAGCAACATCCGACGCGAAAGTTACTTGCGACGATTCGGCCATCGGAGCCGTTTTAGGCCGCCCGAAGATCGGATAGATCGCAACACAGCAAAGAATACCAAGTACTGTCAGATGCATGATGATAAAGCCGAGCGGCCAAACGGTGAAGACTTCGAATCCAGTCGGTATCTTGGTTCCGGGTTCTTCGTCATAAACTTCTGGGCCGCCCTGCCCGCTCTCTAGGAACACGACTCTGCCCGTACTGCAGGTCGAAATAAGATGCCCCGCGAGCTTACGATGCTCGCGATTGACCAGTGGTTCGTTCAGCAAAAACGAACCATTGTTGACGACGATGATCTTGCTATCAATCCACTCATCAAAGCTGACCTGATAGACAATCGCATCTTTGTCGAATTCGGCGTCGCTCTCGGACTCCAACAAAGGCGTGAACCCAGGGCGATCATCCCAATAATTGTCGTCACGGTCGACCCACGCATCGATATCTGCTTCGCCTGGAACTTCCAGTCGACCGGCCAATTCGATCTCGATCTGGGCGGCATCGACTTTCTCGCTCCACGGTCCCTTCAAAGAAGTCACCGTGCGATAAGGCTCGTCACGATAAACGTTGAACCATTCGGCGAGGTCCGCTTCAGGCATCCTGTTTCTGGCGGCATCATGCGACGCCCGAGCGGTTGCTTCGCGACGCATCACTTCCATCTTCTGCTCGGGCGGGGCCCTCGCAAGTACTTGCTTCCAATATGCCGACGTTGCATCAAAGTCACGACCGACGTAGACCATCGTCCGGCCCGGCTCGTTGTCCAACCACCCCTCCAAAAAGTCGCGTTGCTCGAGGTTTGGCGGTTCGAAGTCGTTGGGAAACCAAACGATCGTCTGGCACTCTTCCAACTTAGGCGACAGACGTGGCCAAGTCGAAACACGATGTCCAGCTTCTTCGAACATGCCGGCCAATACCGCAGTTCCATTGACACTCGGTCCGCCTTCTGAGCCACGGCGTTTGCCATACGTACTCTCGACGTCCGTAGGAGCGCAACCGATGCCAGCGCACAACAGTGCCAAAGCTATTGCCGCTTCGTGACATAACGCACGAGAGAAGCATCCGCCAATTCCGCGAACTGTATTCGGTTGTAATGTGCTCATACGGTCGCTTGCTCCAAGCTCTGTCGGAACAGATCGAGACCGCTCCAGCAAGATTCAAATCGACCGCGATCGAGCGCGTGATTACCAAAGAAGACGTCCTCGAAAGCGTACATCGTAGTTCGGAGCGAGCTGAACAAATCACCGCGCCGTCTGACCTCGCGGAGGTATTGGCGATTCGTCTTTCCTTTGGTCAAGCGGATCAGCTGATGTTTGTCTAATTCGACCAGCTGGTAGCTGTAGAGATAGATGATCGCGTCTTTGTAATTGCCGGCTTCGTAATGCCGACGGGCCTCTGAGAGAAGATCGGTTTGCGGTGCCTTCAACTGAAACGGCAGGCTTTCTACTCGGTCAGCATCGCCCGGGCCGAGTACGCCCTCGGTGAAGGATCCACCGTTGGCATGTCCTGTTTCGGCTATCAAGAATGCTCGCACCAAGAAATACCCAACCGCGACCAATGCCATCACAAGCAACGTCCACCCTAGTACTTCCAACACGGTCCACAGCCAAACCGGCATCGACCACGGCGTAAGATTCTTCGGCTTGATCCTTCGTTCCCATTTGGATCCGCGATTCTTCAGGTCCGCGGGTGGCTCGACATCAAAACGTCGAATGCCATCGGAATCCGAATCGTACCAAGGAAAACGCGCCGCCCCGTCCAATGCTTCACGTCCCGCTTCAACCGCTTCGGTGTCGGAAAGTTGACCGGCTAACGACGGAGGGACAAGCAGCACCATCACGACAACCGTACAAAGCTTCCGTGCCCAAGCACTGTACTCAAATCCCGCTTCGTATTGGCGTTCGCGTAGACTCATACCAGTTTCGCCGCCTGTCTTGCTGCTTCCGCACGCAAACGCAACTCGACCTCCCAGCCTTCGTGGCGGATGCGCAGATCGAGGTAACCCAGAAAGCGAACCACGGAAAGATATCCGGCGACTACCCACATCGCGAGTGGATAAAGATAACGAAGCATCGTCGGACCGGGCTGCCAATCGTTCAGAAAGACACCACTACAGAACAGAAACATCCCGAACGCGCATATCGTTAACAGGACACCGAACATCGCTGTCGCCAGCCAACGCGCGAACAAATCTCCGCCGCTCGGGCCATGCAAGTCTTTCGAGCGTTTTCCGATTGTGATCGCTGTCGGGTTCCGCGAGCGAAGTGGATTCTTCTCGAGCAACACGATCTCGTTTATGAATGGGCGAATCGCTCGGACAAATGCGGCATAGACCGCGAGCGATCCCAACAGCAGTAACTCGACGGTCGGATTGAATTCGTCATACCGATCGACGAGTAGAAACACGAGACAAGCTGGCAAGATCGCCCGCACGAGCAATTGGCACCAAGCGACGCGGGCCCACATCTTGCCGACGTCGCGAAACACTTCGCGATACGGCGGTTGAGCGACAAACACAGCTTGCCCGAGAAATGACGTTGTGAAGATCGAGGCGAGCGGCGCTTCGATGAACACCAAGCAAGTCATACACCACCAAAAACGCCAAATAGATCCTGCCTCTTCCATGTAGAAGAATGTGTCGCGATATTCGACATCAAGCATCCACCCGATCAACAGGTCGTTGATCACCATCAGCGGAATCACCGCGACGAAGAATGTGATCAGCAAGGGTTTGAAGTAATCGCGCAGCACGTGCAATGCCAGATCGAACGTGTCGAGCAGGTTGCGTTCGCGAATCGCAATGCGGGTGGTGTCGAGCTGCATGTTCGGAGGGGGAAGAGGTCAGTAGTCTTAGGTCAGAAGACATCGCCACGGCGTGGGAAGCCGAGGACGACGAAGTAAAACATCAGCAGCCCGCTTGAAAGCATCGCGACGATCGACTTGATCCAGTACGGAGCGCTCGATGGCGATAAGAAGCCTTCGATCAGCGCGGCCAGGAAGAACAGGCCGATCGCGGCTCCCATGATCGGCATAGCGTCTGCAGCAGTTTTGCGCAACGAAGACTCACGCGTCAGACCGCCCGTGGAAATCCACGAAACACCGATCCGAAGTCCTGCCCCGGCGGACAGTACGATCGCCGTCAACTCGAACGGACCGTGGGCCGTTACAAAGTGGAAGAAGTTTTGACCTTCAGGAATATCGGGCCTCGCCATATATCCGAACGAGGCACCAAGAAACGCTGCATTGAACACGGTTACGAACAATCCCGGAATGATCAGGATACCACCGGCAAAAGACTTCAGTCCGATACCCGTATTGTGCCGAATGTAGAACCCAGCCATCAGGAAATTCGCTTGCGGGTTCCGTCCATTGATCGGGTCGGCGAAGCTCGTCTCTAACTGTTCAATCATGCTGTCGCCGAGCATGTCTTCGGCATAACTTGGCCACGTGTCTTTTGAGTAGGCAATAAACGCAGAGAGAATGAAGATTCCCCAGAACACGACAAAGGACGTTTGCACGCATCGGTCGTTGAAGATCCGTCGAGGCACATCAACCAACAGCATCTGGCCCCACGCTTGATAGTTAAAGTTGCGGCTGCGGTACAGCTGGTTATGTGCTCGCCCCACCAAGCGGTGAAGGTATGCAACGGTATTTGGTGGCAATTGATAGGAATCCGCCAACGCTAGATCCGCGCATGCAGCACGGTAAAGCGAAGCAAAATGCGACAGCATCGCCGGCGGCAAGTTCTTCTTGCGGCGCGTCTGTGCTCGCTCGCAAAGCTGTTCTAGCTCTTGCCAGTTCTTGCGGCGTTGTTCGAGTAGATCGGCAACTTTCATGAATTAGTTTCCGGTCTGAGTCGGAATGATGTCGAAAGGATTCGCCGGCGTCTCGGCGGGCGCGTTCACAGGTGCAGACGGGCTAAAGGGAGACGTCCCGATGGCACTCGCGCCGCGTTCTTCGTTGCCACGATCCGCCACAAACGTGCGATAGTACAGCGCGCACAACAGCAAGTCATAACTTGTGTCCAATGGAAAACCAAACTGTGCGAGCAGCGGCTCGGCGAGATGCCGCGCCACTTCACGCCGACGCGGAATCGAGAAAAATCGCCGTCGGTCGACATAGGCTGCCAGCGTCTTGGCCAGCGTACGGCTGACTCGATAGTCCGCCGGGATATAGCTCGCAAGTTGTGCAACCCGAGCGTCATCCATCTTGGCTACGCCCGTCAGCCATTTGCGCTCCTCGACAACGACGATCGTTCCGCAAACGATATCTCCGAGTCGCTGATATCGCCGAGTGAGCGTCATGGATAGCAAGCCGATCGAGCACATTCCTAATATCGGTGGAAACATATCAACCGCTCGGAGAATGTTCCGCAGCGTCGCTTGCAAGCCATTGATCGGCTGGCCGTCCGTGCTGAGTACTCGAATGCCGAGAATCCACTTCCCTGGCGTTTGACCGTTCATCCAAGTTTCGAACACACCGCCGTAAAACCACTCGGTAACAAACAACAGCATTAAGATCCCGGCCGTCATAATGCCTCCCATGCCTGTCAAGGCACCGGCAAATCCTAGAACGATCACCACGAGTGTGATCAGTCCCGAGCGAATCAGCAGGTCCAACAAGTAGGCTGGAAAACGCCTGAACGGGCCCGCCACTTGGTAGTGGAACGCGATGTTCTCAGGAGTGACGATCTCGACCGTCGAATCAATTTGGGCAGACTTGGTTGCCATCCAGGCCCCCGGAGCCACAGTTGGAAGAGTAATGCAAGAGACTAGATTATTCGCCAAGGCGCTTCGCTCCGCAACCACGCGCCTACTTGCTCTTGTGTCGCGGATTCGTACAAATGAGACGACTTTGGCGTAGCTGCAACGAAAGGCACACGAAAATGAATCTCGAAGGCAAAACAGCATTAGTCGTCGGCGGCGGCACGGGCATCGGTTACGGAATCGCGAAGGCGTTGGCAAATGCAGGTTGCCGGGTCGCAATCAGCGGTCGCAGGGAAGAGACGCTGCGGGAGGCATCAGCGAGTGCAAATACAAAGACTCCGCTGCTCTTCCACCCTGCTGACGCTGGTGAACGCGCGAGTGTTAACGATCTCGTGGCTTGGGCGACGGACGAACTAGGACGCGTTGACGTTCTCGTCAATTCAGCTGGCATCAATATCAAAACACGTAAAATGACGGACATGACGCCCGACCAATGGGACCAAGTCATGCGAATCAACTCAACCGGTGCCTACAATTGCATGCACGCGGTCCTGCCGCAGATGCGTGAGCGGCGAGATGGCTTAATCATCAACGTGTCCTCAATCGCTGGTCTTCGCGCCTCGGCATTGGGTGGAGTCGCATATGCCGCATCCAAGTTCGCTATGGCCGCGCTCAGCACGGCGGTCGCGAACGAACTTGGCCCGGAAGGGATTCGTGTCACGTCGGTCTATCCTGGTGAAGTCAATACACCAATCCTGGACAATCGCCCGAATCCCGTCAGCGACGATCACAAGGCAGCGATCCTGCAGCCGGAAGACTTCGGTAACGTGATCGTCGCAATCGCTGCACTGCCACCGCGAGCACATGTTTCGGACATCGTGATCAAACCGACGCACCAAGAGTTTACGTAGTCGGATAATGACCAACATCTTCTAGGTCATTGGTCGTTCGGGTTGGGTCGTTTTCCTGCGTCTCTACGTGGCCCTCGTCTGCCTGAGCCGTTGAAGCGGTACTGGTAGTACAACCGCTGAAGTTCGATCCGCATTCGTTCGCGCGGCAAGCTTTCGAGGTACGCTCGCTGCTCGTCTGTAACTTTCTGTTCAAAGAAACGTTGTATCTCGTCTTTCGCAACTTGCGGACGAACTCGGCTGTCGATCACGGCACGGGCCCACATCTGAATCAGTTGTTCGCGTTCGTTGTCGTCGCGGCCAGCGTCCAGCGTATCGCGAGCCAACGGCGATAACTTTGTAGCAAGCTGCTTCACGTCGGCATCGGTCGGCTGGAGCAATTCAAACAGCCTGATCCCGCCCGACTTCCAGCGAAACGTCATCGCCATCATCACCCGTCGCTGCATCGAGTCCTCGACTCGAAGCAATCGCTGGCGTTCCATCGGTGTCAATTGCCGCATGATCCGCGATTCATCTCGCATGATTAATCCATGAACCCAGTCAAGCAACACTTTCTGGTCACTCGGTTGCAATTTGGAACCGAACAAATCCTGAAAGCGTTGTTTCTCTTGCTCGCTGAGCAAAGCTTTAATTCGCTCTACTCGCTCCGCGGCTGGCAAAGATAACAGCTCGATTCGTTGACTTGAGGGAAGAGCGCGAAGCCATTCGCTATAGCCTCGCATGACCTGCCGCAACCGATCGCCTTGCGGGTCTGCGACGATCGCCGTATCTAGTTGCCGCAGCTTGTTCTGTTCGCCGGGTGCAAGTCGCGCGAAACGTTCCTGCTGTTGGCGCAACGCTTCCTTTTCGGTCGCTGTCATGTTGCTTAGCCGCTCGCGATGCTGCTCGAAGGCGACATCGTCAGCGAAAGCGACGTCCGGAATACAGAGGGCAACGGCCATGACAACGCATCGAACTGACTGACACTTACAGTCCATCGTTCACCTCCGAGGCAAACAGGCCTTCACGTTCCAAGGCTCGCAGAAACTCGATATCCTCCACCACTCGATACTCATCCAAGTTCTCGATGACGCGAAGATCTTCTACCAACTGGCGATTCGGTGCGGAAACGATCGAGGCGACCAGAGCATATCCCGCGAGTGAAGCGACCAACGCGACGCTGCCGCCGAGCAACCAATTGAATTTCGCATGACGCGAATCGCGATCACTCGCCTTCTCGACTTGCTCGCCGATCGAAATCGCGACCATCTCGACCGTGGTTTGAGTGAAACCTTCGCCAACGTCGGCTTGAGGCAATTCATCAAGCAAGTCCCAGGTGCGTTGATGCTGCTTCACCTGCTGGCACAACTCAGCATCATCGGCCAAACGCGCTTCAAAGCGTCTCACAGCTTCAACGTCCAACTCGCCGTCTAAGTAAGCGATGATTTCTTCGTCGAAGGTCGTTTCGTGTTGATCGTTGGGCTCGCTCATCAGTCAGCGGCCTCCGTCGGGCTCTGGCCATCTTGCATATAAGGTTCGAGGATCGCGCGTAGGTTCTCTCGAGCGCGGGACAACAGGGACTTGGTCGCCGGCACGGTCATCTCCATCGTTTCCGCGATCTCGACATAACTCATGTTCTCGAACTTCGACAGCAGTAACGCGACCCGCTGTCGCTCGGACAACGCTTCGATCGCTAGCCGAACCATCTCGGCCCGCTCGGCTTTGTCCAATTGCCGAGCCGGCATCAAGCCACTGGCTTCTAACGCCATCTGATCTAACGCCGGAGGCCCGTCATCACCGCGAGCATCTACTCCAAGATTGACTTCCCGACGACGAGCCAACGACCGCTTTGCATTCAGGGCGACATTGTTCGCGATCGTGAACAGCCACGTCGAGAACTTGGCGTTCGGTGTGTATCGCTTCCGCGCGCGATAGACTCGCAAAAAGACTTCTTGGGCGAGATCTTCGGCCTGTTCGCGCTTGCGAGTCAGATGCGTCAGAATCCCCACGACACGATTCTGGTAACGCATCACGAGCTCTTCAAACGCAGCAGCGTCGTCATCGCGCACTTGCAGCATCAGTCGCACGTCCGGGTCGAGCAACTCGTACTTGTGGATCGATGACTCGCTAACCGACACGAAGTATTGAAGCTCCCATTTAGAATTGCTTGCTGTTTCGCTTCAATGTACGAAACCCCGCATACGCAAAAAAGTTCCTTTGCCTCGAATGCGGCGTTTCGGGACCAAGGTCTCTGAGCTATTACTACGCCTTGATTGAGACAACATTTGGCGTCGATCGCCGTAATTGACCACAGGCAGCGTTAATCTCGTCACCCTTGCGTACGCGAAACTGAACGTTTAGACCCGCCTTGTCCAGGATCTCGCGGAATCGACGTTGCGCGGCCACGGAAGGCGTCTTGTAAGACAAGCCAGCGACTGGATTGTAAGGAATCACATTCAGCAGTGCCGGTCGCCCACGCAACAGCGCGACGAGTTGCTGCGCGTGCTCCGGCAGATCATTCAACCCACCCAGCAACACATACTCGAACGTCAGCCTGCGCCCTGATGCCTCGAAGTATCGATCGGCTTCGGAAAGAATGTCTTTCAATCCCGTGTTGCGATTTACGGGAACCAGTTGATTTCGGAGTTCGTCGTTCGGTGCGTGAAGTGAGACCGCCAGATTATAACGCGAACACTCTTTCGTCAGTCGCCGCATCGCTGGCGGCAAACCGACCGTCGAAATCGTGATCCGTCGCGGACTGATGCCAAGTCCCGCCGGGCTGCTCGCAATTTCCAGCGCGGGAAGCAAGCGATCTAAGTTGGCGAGCGGTTCTCCCATTCCCATGACGACGACGTGACTGAGCCGTTCTTCTACCGGCAACAGTCTGGCAAGTCGCAACATCTGCTCGACCAATTCGCCAGTTGTCAGGTTGCGGTCGACTCCGTCCAAGCCGCTCGCACAGAACACGCAACCCATGGCACAGCCAACTTGCGAGCTAATACAAATCGAGCGGCGTGATTCATCTCGCAATAAAACGCACTCGATTTTTCCACCGTCGGCCAGCTCTAACAGCAGCTTCTCTGTCCCGTCACCGGCTTCCAAATGCTTCGCGATTTGCGAAGTCCAGATTTGAAACTCGTCCGCCAGCTCCGTTCGCAATTGCTTCGACAAATTCGTCATGTCGTCAAACGAGACGGCGCGTGTCTCGAATAACCACTGACGCAGTTGTTTCGCCCGAAATGCAGGGTGCCCGTGTTCAGACAACCAAGCTGACAACTCGTTGTTCAGGTCTAGCACGTGCCTCATGATCCCCTGCCCTGCCGTTTCTCGGCGAGTAACCGCTCGATCTCCTCTTCCAAGACTCCGGATGTCAATTCCGCTTCGAATGCCTCGATATCAAGAAAGATGACATGGCTACAGAATCGCACTGCCCAGTTGTGCGACAGCGGGCTGATCGCAATGACAATCCCGCAACCATGCTCATGGGCTTCCCACATTTCGATGGCAGTTCCCATCGAAGCTTCGGGAACAAACGCAACAACGACATCGACTTCGCGACACAGGCGATTGTGTTGATAGAAGACTTCCCGCGACATCGCATCGTCATAGTCAAGCGAGTCTTGATGGTTCGCGAGAGGATCATATACATCCGCCTCGGGAAAATGACGCACCAGCAATGATTTCACGTGCGACCGGTAATCTTGTTCATGCATGACGGTGTCGCGATGCGAACCTTGCATGATACCGGCGATGAAAAAACGCATGACGTGACCCTAGATCGTGATGAGACAGCTCATCGCGGATTACTGCTGCTTTCGCTAAGATGCGGTGGACAGACGACGGCCTTTCCCGCGACCTACGCCTCGGACCTAAGCGAATGTCGAAACGTAAATCCAGCATACAGCCAAAGACTTCGACTGACGAGTCGCTCGAACCGCACCTTGGGCGAGCATTTGACCTTGTCATGGAACTAATGGCGATTCCCGGCAAGACGGGCCAGGAGCAGGAAGTCGCGGACTGTATCATCAAGCACCTCCGAGACGCCGGAGCGCCGGCTTCGGCCATCAAGACCGACACGGCTCATCGACGAACGCCTGTACCGGGGCAACTCGGCAACCTCGCCCTGCGGCTTCCCGGAACAGCACGTAGCCCACGCCGACTCTTGTCGGCCCACCTCGACACAGTACCAATCTGTGTCGGCTCGCAACCGGTTCGCAAAGGTAACTTGGTTCGTTCGGCAAACCCCAGATCGGGGATCGGAGCTGATAATCGAGCGGGTTGCGCAGTGCTACTCAGCGCGGCGATCGAGATTCTGACTCGCGGGCTACCGCATCCGCCACTTACTCTCTGTTGGTTCGTTCAAGAAGAGACAGGATTGAACGGCTCGCGACATCTAACCAAGAGTCTGCTCGCCAATCCGCAACTCGCGTTCAACTTCGATGGGGGCTCTCCGACCAAGCTAACGATCGGAGCGACCGGCGGCTATCGCATGTTGATCGAGATCGAAGGAGTCGCCAGTCACGCGGGAGGAGCTCCCGAAGCGGGAGTCAGCGCAATCGCGATCGCTTCGCTGGCCATTGCGGATCTCCAGCGCAACGGTTGGCACGGTGACATTCATAAAAGTGGCAAGCACGGGACAAGCAACGTCGGCTATATCTTTGGTGGTGAAGCAACGAACGTCGTGACCGATCACGTCGCGTTGAAAGCCGAAGCTCGCAGCCACGACCCAAAGTTTCGCAAACGCATCGTCCGCGAGTTCGAACAAGCCTTCCGTCGTGCGGCGAAGGAAGTTCGTAACGTCGACGGCGTTTGCGGCAAAGTCAAGATCGCAGGCCGCCTCGATTACGAATCGTTCCTCTTGAAGACTACCGAGCCTAGCGTACAGATCGCCGCGCAGGCAGTACGTTCGATCAACCAGGAACCGCAACACGCCATCGCCAACGGAGGCGTCGATGCAAATTGGCTGACGGCGCACGGCATTCCAGCGGTCACACTTGGTTGCGGCCAGAAGAACCAGCACATGGTGAGCGAGTTATTGAACGTCAAGGAATTCGAAGCAGCATGTCGAATCGGTTTGCGGCTCGCTACCGCGACGGAGTCCTAATCATGGATCTCGATCACGAAATCTGCCTCTGCTTCCACGTGACCAGACGCAAAGTAACAAACTTCATTCGAATCGAGAAACCGAAGCGTCCGGGCCAGTTGAGCGAATGCTTTGGCGCGGGAACGGGCTGCGGTTGGTGCCGCCCCTTTCTCGAGAAGCTATTCGAAGAAGGCGTCAGCAACGGCGAGACGATCGCTGACATTCCCACGCCTGAAGAGTATGCCAAGCAACGGGGCAGCTATGTCCGCAAAGGCGGTGGTACTCCACCGCCGGGAGCGACTCCGGTCTTCGACACAGAATGACTAATCAGGCGAGAAATGATTATTCTGTACGCATCATTCTGTAATCCAGCGCCAACTGGCGAATCAATAGCGAATTCGTTATCATGAGAGCCTAATTGATGAGGTTCCCCTTCACCGGAGGGGACTCGATAGCTTGACCCCTTGTTGCTCGGCAGTATTCTATGGCACGCAAAGTAGTCAGTCGCAAAGCGTTACGAGAAGAAGTGGAAGCTGCGGAAGCCAAGGAAAAGGCCGAAGGCGCTCCGAAGAAGAAAAAGAAGGCGCCCGCCAAGCGAAAGAAGAAGGTCGCAGCCGAAGTCCGGATCAAACTCTTCTACGGCGTCTTCAACCAATCGCTGAAGCGCGTCGCTCTGTACGAGTTCAACCAAAAGAAGCAGGCCGAAAAGAAGGCTGTTGAACTCAGCAAAGACGGCAAGACGCCGCACTTCGTCCAAAAGGTCAAGGAAGCGATCGAGGAATAGTGTCGAGTACGTGGCCGTTCGCACGACGAACGAGCGTTCCCAAATTGCCCGCATTTTCGCGGAGCAAAAAAGCCGCGTTCATGTTCTCTAGCAAAAGGCGGATCGAATGAGAGCTTGCTGCTCGTTCATGGTTCTCTTCGCGGCACTGACGCTCGCTGCTTGCGGCAAACCAAAGCCCGCGGCCAGTAACGCCGCACCTTCCCGCACCGCCCCCGAAACCAACGATCCAGAAGTCTCTGCACCCGTCCCTGCAGCTCCGGCGACACCTGAGATCAAACGAATCGATCCGCCGTCCCTGCCGCTGAGCGAATACCTGCCACCGCTTGATGGCGGGCGAATCGAGATCGGTTCGCCAGTCGACTGGAAGCCGATGCCACGCGACAGCAAGTACGTTGTGCGGTTCCACAACGAGAGCCGCAATAGTTTGCCGCGAATCGATGTCGTCGTCGAGGAAAACAGCTTAGGCGGTTTCGACGACGTGACGGAGGCCAATGTGGGCGAGTTCACCGCCGCGGTCGCTAAAGATTTAGAAGCGAGCAAAACTGTAATACTCGAACCGCCGATTCCCATGGTGATCGGTTCGGTCCCCTGTGCCCGCTACGTCAGTAATTTGAAGCTGAAGATAGGTGAAGGCACGATCCTCGTCGAGCGGCAAACGCTGGCGCTACTTCACGGTGGACGCTTCTACAAAATCAACTTGTTGGTTATGCCCAATAAGTTGAATGAAAGCCGCGATGCCGCCTACGCAATCTGCGCGGGATTACGCTTTCCCGCCGAGGAATCGGTCGGCGAGTAAGTTCCCAGATGGCAGCGGCCTAATTCGAGTGATCATGCCCGACGTGATCGTCCGAGGACTGTCCCGGAACACTCGGTGGATGCGGCCCCGCGTGGCTATGCGCTGGCTCAACAAATCCGATCAGATACGCCAATAACACGCCAAACAAGAGCGCAGCGGATAGCAAACCGCGATCGTGTTGATGGAACTGTAATTCGGGCAAGATGTCGGCGAGCGCGATACACAGAAAAATCCCGCCTGCGAAACCAAGAGCGCAGCTAAGGACCATCGCTTGCGAGCCGCCAAATAAGCCCAGCGTGAAATAAGAGGCGACCGCGCCCAACGGACACATCGACGCGAATGCTAAATTCACCATGCTGATCGACTTGCGAGTCCAGCGACCGCCGCTCATGACACACGTCAAGGACAGCGAATCCAGCGGCTTGTGCAAAGCAATCGCCAAGAACGTACCGAAACCGAACAAAACCGCAACTCCGTCGAGCGCATCAGCTTTGACGCTCACACCTAGCGCCAGTCCGTCGAAGAAGGTATGCAGTGCCAATCCGAAGAATAGCCCTGACCAACTGAGATGGTGCGTGTGCGCCTGAGTGTGGGTATGGTCATGCGGCCCATGATCACAAGTGTCATCATGGTGCTCGTGTCCGTCGCCCACTTCATGTCCGTGTTGATGCACGTGAAAGAAGCGAATCATGAAGAAAGTCAGCAAAACTCCCGCGACCACTGAATAGGCGACCTGATCGATCGCTGCCGCTTCAATCACAGCGTCGTGTTCGACCGACGTTGCCGCGGATGCAGCGTCATGATGTGCCGATTTCGCCTGGGCCAATAAGGCGTGTGGGATCAGATGCAACAACGCAACCCCGAGCATCAGCCCCCCGACGAAGCTCATCAACACTTGCATCCGGCGATGAGTCAGTTGCACAAAAAACGGCAACCAACCGCCCAGCAACGAAGCTGAGACGATCAGGACACAGTAGACGACGAGCAGCAAGGTGGGCGACATATGGGGCGGACGGCAGGTCAAAAAGCTTGCGAAATGAAGAAACACGCCAGCTTAGGCGAATGCAGCCGCGTTACAAGGGCCAGATCCGGGGAAGCAAGCCGAGCTTGACGCACCAGAACACTTCTTCAATCATTCGAGCATGGCCACCACTAAAATCGCCCTGCAAGTCGCCGAGCTTGATTGCGCGGACGAGGCGGCACAGCTTCGCGAGCAACTACGAAGCAAGCCGGGCATCGAAGATCTGAACTTCGACCTGATCAATGGTCGCATGTTGGTTTCCTATGATGACGCTACGTCCTCCGTCGACAAGATCATCGCACAAGTCACTGAGATCGGCATGCATGCCAGCCGCGAGGATCAGCCGAGTGAGCCGAAATCATCGACCGGATTCCAAAACGTACGCCTTCTGCTGACGCTTGTCGCCGCAGTGACCGTCGCACTCGGCTTCGGTGCGCATGCTCTTACTGCAGGCAATCCGTTCGCTCCATTCGAAGTGGAGTTACTAAGTAACGAACACGCGACGCCGCTCGCTTCGCAGCTGTTCTATTCGCTATCCATCGGCCTCGGACTTTGGTTCGTGCTTCCCAAGGCATGGCTCGCCCTGCGGAGACTTCGAGCCGACATGAACTTGCTGATGTGCGTCGCCGTCGCGGGGGCGATCTGTTTGGGGCAGTGGCTGGAGGCCGCGGTCGTCACTTTCTTGTTCCAGGTTTCTCTGCTGCTCGAACACTGGAGCATGGAACGAGCGCGCCGCGCTGTAAGTTCGCTGCTGAGCCTCACGCCTCCAACCGCACGAGTTCTTGACCCCAGTTGTGATCACACCCATGAACGGCCCGTCGCTGACGTGCAGATCGGCGCAAAGATCATCGTGCATCCCGCGGAGAGTATCCCATTGGACGGGCGAGTCGTCGCGGGCGAGTCGTCTGTAAATCAAGCGCCGATTACTGGTGAATCGCTTCCCGTCGCGAAAATACTCGGCAACAACGCGTTCGCTGGCACGATTAACGGTGGCGGCACCCTTGAGATTGAAGTCACCCGTCAGTCCAGCGACACGACTTTGGCGCGAATCATTCACCTGGTTCAAGAAGCTCACGCAGGCCGAGCTCCCTCAGAACAATGGATCGAGAAGTTCGCTCGTTACTACACTCCGGCGATGATGGCTCTAGCATTGCTGATCGCGATTGGCCCGCCTCTGCTTGGAGGTGCTTCCTGGGGGATCTGGATTTACAACGCCCTCGTCTTGCTTGTAATTGCTTGTCCGTGCGCGTTAGTCATCTCGACGCCCGTCAGTGTGGTATCAGCTTTAACACGTGCCGCCAATCACGGCGTCTTGATCAAAGGGGGACGATACCTGGAGGCTGTCGCAGGCTTGCACGCGATCGCGATCGACAAAACCGGTACGCTCACACGTGGTGAACCTGTGGTGAGAGAGGTTGTTCCGCTGAACGATCATTCGCGAGCCGAGTTGCTCCATCGGGCCGCGGCCCTCGAATCGCAAAGTACGCATCCGATTGCCCAAGCGATCTTAGATTGTGCCGAACAGGAAGGTATTCAAATCGCCGAGACCGACGACTATCAAAGCCTGACTGGGCGAGGGGCCGAAGGAACCGTGGACGGAAAGCCCTATTGGATTGGCAGTCATCGGCTGATGCTCGAACGAATGCCGAATTCCGAGGCAGCTCACAGCCACAGTGTCGACCTCAAGGCCGCAGGCGGTTCGGTCATCGCAATAGGAAGCGAGGCGCATGTCTGCGGTTTGATCAGTGTCGGTGATACGGTGCGAGAAGGAGCTGATCGTGTTGTTCAGCAACTTCGGCAACTTGGCATTCAGCACATCCGAATGCTGACCGGCGACAACCAAGAGACGGGGCAGGCGATCGCCGATGCCGTGGGCGTCGATGGTTTTTTGGCCGAGGCATTGCCGGAAGACAAACTTCGCGAACTTAAATCGCTGCACCAAGAATACGGCTCAGTCGCGATGATTGGCGATGGAGTGAACGATTCACCGGCGATGGCCGCAGCGACTGTCGGCATCGTCATGGGAGCTATCGGCACGGACGCAGCGATCGAAGCCGCCGACATCGCGCTCATGTCCGATGATCTCTCGAAGATCCCCTGGTTAATCCGGCTAGCGCGACGCACGCTCGGTACGATCAAGCAAAACATCGCGTTTGCCTTGGGACTCAAGTTGCTATTCGTCGCACTCGCCGCGTGCGGGCTCGCATCACTTTGGATGGCCATCGCTGCCGACACCGGCGCGTCGTTACTTGTCGTCTTCAACGGTATGCGGCTATTGCGAAAGTAACTCGGTTACCACGGCGACATGTACAATCCGTTTCCACGGAGGCCGATGTCTCCGGACGGGATACCGATGTTGTCGAGATGACGGTAGTGAAAGCTGCCGTAGTATTTCGGGTATAGCTGTTCTACGGATGGCGAGCGATAACGAGTGCCGTAGTTATTCGGAAACGTCGGCGCGCCAAAGGCGATCGGACCATTCGATGAATAGCTCCGAGCAAACAGCCGCAAGCGACCGCGTGGTGCGCCGTCAGCATTGTCCATACTCGCTAGACTCGTGACGACCATTATCGCTGCAATTGCTAGAAAGCGTCCCATACCAACTCTCCCGACCAGATGATTCTAGATCTTCGTCTCTCGAATTGTACGTCACACGATTCACCAGTCGCCCTGTCGCTCGCGGAATACTTCGCGTTATAATCCGCATCACCAGATTCTACCGCACGCTGCGTCTTCGCGACTTCCGCACGAAAAGAGCTCATCACGTCTCGCCACAAATTCGAGGCGAATCCCCCGGAGAAGGAACTCATGTCTCGACTCGCTCTTCATTGGCAGATCCTCGGTGGGATGGTCTTAGGCGCGGCGATTGGGTTGACGCTCAACTTTACGGTTTCAGATCGAAACACGACCGTTGCGGACGACAAACTGCCCGCTGGAATTACGGCGGCCACGCTTCACGACAGCGCGAACCTGATCACCATCGAGCTAACGCAGGAGGATGGTTCGGAGCGGAGATTCGTCATCGATGGGACTCGACGTACGCCTAACTCCGTAGCGACGCTAGAGAAACTTCACGCGCAGGATGCGCAGGCGTTTGACATCTTTCATCAGCATGGACGTTCTTGGTCACGTTGGGTTGGCGAAGCCGCGCAGCGATTGGGCGGGCTGTTCTTGAGGATGCTTCGCATGGTTGCTGTGCCGCTGATCGCGACGTCGCTGGTCACCGGCGTCATGGGCCTTGGACACGCGGAGCGCCTCGGAAAGATGTTTGGGCGGACGCTGACCTATTACATGATCACCAGTCTGCTTGCGATCGTCACCGGATTGGCGATGGTCAATATCATTCGGCCAGGGCTTGGCGGCGAGATGAACGAGCAAGCTCAAGAAGCCAAAGTCACTTCGGGCAACTTGGGTGAAGTGCTGTTCAATCAAGTTGAGACGATGATCCCGGCCAACCCGATCGGAGCCTTGGCCGATGGCAACTTCCTGTCGATCATTTGTTTCTCGTTGGCATTCGCGATCTTTGCCTTGATCGTTGGGGGAAAGACTGCACAAATCGTCCGTGACTTCTTTGGCGCTGCGTTCGAGGTCATGATGGCGATGACGATGGCGATCATTAAACTCGCGCCGCTTGGTGTGTTGTTTCTGATGCTTTACGTCACGTCCACGCAAGGCATCGAAGTCTTCAAATCGCTTGGTTGGTATATGCTGACCGTGGTGTGCGCGCTTTCGTTTCACGCGATCATTACATTGCCGTTGATCATTAAGTTTGTCGCTAGGCGTGACCCGTTGGAATACGTAAAGGCGATGAGCCCGGCGTTGCTGACCGCATTCAGTTCCGCGTCCAGCAACGGGACGCTTCCGTTGACGCTGGCCAGCGTGGAAGAACGCGCTGGCGTGAGTAACCGAGTCAGTTCGTTCGTGTTGCCGTTGGGTGCCACGATCAATATGGACGGCACGGCACTGTACGAGGCCGTTGCCGTGCTGTTCATCGCACAACTTTATCACGGCCACAACTTGCCGATCGGCGAGCAAGTCATCGTTGCATTTACGGCTCTTCTAGCGAGCGTCGGCGCAGCGGGCATTCCACATGCGGGATTGGTCATGATGGTGATCATCCTGCAAGCCGTGAAGTTACCGGTAGAAATGCAAGGCATCATCATCGCCGTCGACCGCGTGCTCGACATGTGCCGCACGAGCGTCAACGTCTGGAGCGACTCATGCGGTTGTGCGGTGATCGCTCGGTTGGAAGCAGCCGGAAATGGTCACCCGGAAGCGCTTCAGGACGCTCCCGGTAACTTGGAATAGCGACTGAACTAGGTGACCCCAGCCGCGACCGGAGAGGCGTTCGTTCGCATCGGTCCCCTTGGCGACGTTTTCTCAGTGCAAGAACGACTCGCGCGCGGGCTGCGAGACAGAACTGTCTGGCTCACCATTCGGGGAGCCCTGTTAACGACGTCTAATTTGTGCGGTTGTGCTGACAGTACATCAACTCAAAACGTCCGGGAGCCTCGAACAATGCCGACCAATCCAGCTCTCAGGAGCTATTTCGATTCCCTGCACACGGAAGCTGAGAAACTCGCTGGCGGGTTAACCGATCTTGGCCAACGTGCAACTGTTTACCATCATTTGTACGAGCATTCGGAGCGGAATCTCATCTTCCCGTTGATTGCTGCTCACGGTGCGATGTGGGCGCGAGGCTACTTTCACTTCGGACTAAAGTTGGGGTGGTGGTGTTCGTGGCAATATGCGTTTTCGCCAAGCAAGCGAGTGGCTCGACTCAGTCAACTCGACGCGTTCGCCGATGCCTTTCGCGAAATCAATCGACGCGTCTGCATCGAAACCTATACGTCCTATCACTTCACTGAACGATTCGGTGATCACCCGGAAGCAGAACAATTCGTACCACAGTCACTGCTCGTCTCGCTGCAACGTTGTCACGCGGCGCGACGTAGCGGACAGGAGCTTTCGACGGCTGAGAAACGTGATGTGTTCAAGGCGTTTTTCCTGAACGAACAAGAGACGGTCGTGGGGCCGCGCATTCAAGATGCAACAGAACGGTTTGATTGGCCGCTAGTGAAACTCCTCGCCCTGCGACCGTTAATACGTTTCGCCTACTTCCAGGGCCGACGCCCGTTCATCTTCCGCAACTTTGCGGATAAGAACGAGCGAATCGAAAAGGGTCTTCGAGCTTTCGATGAGGCTGCCGCAGTCGGCTGGGAACTCGTGGAAGCGGCTCTCCAAGATTACAACGTCCTTCCGACCGCCTTCTTCGAAAGCTCCAAACGTCACTTCGCCACCGTTCGGAAAGCAGTCCTGGCGGGCGCTTAGGGAGGATTTACCTATCGATTGCGCCAGAACGACGGCATGAACAACACGAGGATCGCGAAGATCTCAATTCGGCCGATCATCATCAGCCAGACGAATAGGAACTTGGTGGTTGAGCTGAAGTGACCATAGTTTTGAGTCGAGCCAACCGTGCCTAGGCCCGGACCAATGTTGTTGAGTGTTGAGGCGACGGCGCTAGCGCTGTCGATCAATTTGTGTTCGATCGTGGTGCCCCAAGTCGCATCAGGCTCGATCGCCACGACGAACATCCAACTGAAGACGAAGATGACCAAGATCAATCCAAAGTAGACGAGGATGTTCTTACGAAGGTCTGGATCTTCGACGGGCCTGCCGCCAAGTCGAAGGGGTCGGACGACGCTCGGGTGAAATGCCTGTTCAATCTCTAGTTTCATGATTTTCAGGAATAGGATATGGCGGATCACTTTCATGCCACCGCCGGTGCTGCCGGCACAGCCGCCAACAAACATCAACAAGAACAACACGCCTCGTCCGAAGCTGCTCCATTGATCGAAATCGTGCGTTCCGAATCCCGTCGTCGTGACAATCGCGACAACCTGGAACAAACCGTATCGGATCGCTTCGCTCGGACCTTCGAAGTTGCCATGGCGAAGTCCCGTCAATACGACGAGAAGCGTAACGCCCGCGATCACTCCAAGGTACGTTCGCCATTCAACGTCCTCGAACATGCGCTTGAACTGGCCGAACGCGACAAAGTATAGCAGCGTAAAATTCGTTCCTGCGATGATCATAAAGAGCGTGACCGTGTACTCGATCATGGCGCTATCAAAGTGGCCGAGACTTTTGTTCCAGGTACTGAATCCTCCGGTCGCCATGGTGCCAAACGCGTGACATAGCGCGTCGAACAAGCTAAGTCCCTGGATACATAAGATGATCGTCAGCACCAGATTCAAAATGCAGTAGATCGCGGCAAACAGCCATGCGGTCTGCTGCATCCGCGCTTGCGAACCATCTTTGCTCGGGCCAGGCATTTCAGCTCGCATCATCGCCTTGCCAGCGGAACCCTGCCCAAGAATCGCAACGAATAAAACAATGATTCCGAGTCCGCCAAGAAAGTGCGTGCTGCTTCGCCAAAACAGTAAGCAGTGCGGAACAAGAACGGGATCTTCGAGATCGGAGAGAACGGTCGCGCCAGTCGTACTGAAACCAGATTGCGATTCGAAGAGCGCGTCGGCAACTCCCATCCTGATCCATCGCAACCGATAGTTTCCTCGGCGCGCATCGGGAGCTTCCTCTTCGTCCGGGAAAATGATCGCGGCTTGCCAATCACCATCACCACGCTTGAGTCTTTCGAGCAGTTGAACTGGGCTGTCGACGGTGACGTTTCGCGCGAACTCGTCTGGCGCCAGGCCCTTCGCGCCCGCCTTATACAAAGCCAAGACCACCTGATGCTCGACGTTACCGAGCTGTTGCTTTCCGTCCTTCGTGTCCCAGTGTCGCCATAGATAGTTCTCTGAATCGTATACTTGCCAAGTCTTGCTATCCGCCGCGAGTCGCACCGCAGGGCCGCGATACGTTCCGCGCAGCCAAAACGGCAACGCACCAAGTACCGTGGCCAAGATCCAACTGAGTCCGACAACCGCCATTGCCTCTTTGCGATACAAACGAATCTCTGTTCCACGGCCATAGCGAATCAGCAACCAGCCAACTAAGAAACTGATTGCCATACTCAATACAAGCGCGACAAATCCACGCACTTCGAGAAAGCCAGCGACGTCGCCCATGTTGCGCCGCCCCAATGCGGGATGTGCCCACGGCAGGCTGAACACCATCATGCCGCCGATCAGCATAGCGACGATGCCAAGCAATTTGCTAACCACGCGAAGGTTCATGATAGCAACCTACTTGCCGTTCACCGTGAATTGCGTCAAAGTGGCTTCGAGCGATACATCGTCAATCAAGGCGACAACAACTTCGCCTGGCGAAAGTCGATCGTCAGCTCCGGGGACCCGCACATAGTCGTCTCGCATGACTGCCGCGATCAGACACGACGCGGGCAACGGGACATTTGCCAACACATGTTCGGTGGCGAGGGCACCCTCAAGAACTTCGATCTCGTATACGCCAATGCTTCCGCCGGTCAATGAGGTTCGCGAAACAACGGGTCCGCTATTTAAGAAGCCAAGGACTTGCTTGGCCATCACGTTTCTTGGGCTGACCGCGAGGTCGATCCCCAGCTTGCCAACAACTCCGGCGTAGTCAGGTCGGCTGACGATCGCCATGACATGTTCGGCACCGGTATCCGTTGCTTCGACGCAGGCCATGATGTTGTTTTCGTCGTCGCCGGTGCACGCTACAAAGTAGTCTGCCGTGCCAACTCGCTCTTCTTCCAAGACTCGGCGCCGCGTCGCATCGGCTTGAACAACCGTCGTTCGATCCAAATGGGTCGCGAGATACTCGCACCGATCAGGTGCTTGATCCATTAGGACAACAGAGTAATGTTCGTTCTCCAGCGTACGAGCCAAATGGTAGCCGGTTTCGCCGCCCCCAGCGATCACGACGCCTTGCTTCGCGGCTCGTTCTTTCTGGATCAACTCGTGAACAATTTCAACATCTTCGCGGCGACCGATCAGCGTGACGCGGTCTCCGAGTTCTATCGTATCCGCGGCGCCAGCGATCCAAGTCTTGTCACCGCGACAGAGGGAACCGATCCGAACTTGCTTCGGAAGCTGCAAATCCTTGAGCGGCACTCCGACGGCATCGGAACTTTCGCGAATAACCACTTCCTGCACTTCCAACTCGCCGCGAGCGAAGTTTTCGAGGACGACGGATCCCGGATTTCGAATACCGCGAGCCAACTCCATCGCTGACAGATGCTCCAAGCTTAGCATCCGGTCGATGTTGAAGTGACGGTTGTAGTCAAACGTGCTCAGGTCGCGAAACACTGGTGCATAGACGCGTGCAAGTGCGCGACGAGCTCCCATCGCTTTCGCCATGCTGGCCGCGACGATGTTCACTTCGTCGTCACCGGTCACGGCAAGACAAATGTCTGCGCCCAGCACATCGGCCTGAAACAACACGCTGGATTGCGAAGCCGATCCGGTGACCGCTCGCACGTCGAGTTCGTTGTTGATCTCGCGTGCGTGAGCCGCGTCGCGATCGACCACGGTCACACTGTGACCGTGATGGCATAACAGGCCGGCGATCGATGTTCCCACCGTTCCGCCTCCCAGAATGACGATTCTCATTTCGCTCCGGTCTCAGCTGCCGAGTCATCAGAACTCGAGGGCTGGATCGTTCCTCCTTTAGTGTTGAGCAACTCGTCAGCGATCAACAGGTCTTCCAAAACCTTTCCACCGACGACGGTCTCGTCGATGATTCGCGAGACGTCTTCAAGCTGAACATTTCCGTACCAAATTCCTTGTGGATAGATGACCACGGTTGGGCCTAGCTCGCATTGATCGAGACAACCGGCTTTGTTCGCTCGCACCAGCGGAGTCAAGCCACGACGCTTTACTTCTGCCTTGAAAGCGGTTCGTAACTGTTCGGAACCATCTGCGTCGCAGCAACCGCGCGCATGTCCTGGGCTGCGCTGATTGCCGCAGATGAAGATGTGATGGGTAAATGCGGACATGATTTGATTGATTCGAAGAGCAGCGGAAACGGCAATTGCTGCAAAGACGCAGTCGCTCTAAGTCGCCAAGAAACTACACCGCCCAAGAAATCAACATCAACACAGCAAAGATAATTGACATGAAGCCGCCAATCCAAACTGCCGCGCGGAACGCATTGTTCAGAATTGGTCCCATTAACTCATGGCGAGTCGCTCCGTATACCAAGCTCACCGAAACGACGAGCGGCAGCGCATACCACAAACGGTTTGTGTCAGCCACGAAAGCCAATAAATCGATCATGTTGTTTCTTCGTACGATGGCCCTCCGAGGCCGTCGCGCTCAAGTGATTCCGACAATCGACGGCCTCGGAGGGCCATCGTACACTGATTCCATCTACGAATCGTCTTGGTTATCGGGTGGCGGCTTGTCTGACTCTTCCTCCGAAATGATCACCATCGGACCCGCGTAGGCATCATAAATTACTAACACATTCAGCAGGCCGGCGATCATCGTGTAAAGCGTGCCGAGTTCGAAGAACGAATGGTATTCCAAGTGCCACTGCGAAAGTTCGTCTTCTGGTGTTTCATAGTTGGCGACATTCCTGGGCGGAGCCATCCAACCATCCATTAGTGGCTCTTGGCCTTTCTTCGCGCGCTGGCTCTGAACGATGGCAGGCAACGCGGGCGTACCAACGCCCAACTGACAGAAGTATTGCCAGCGATGATCGTTCTTTTTCCACGATGCATAAACGACGTGTCCGCCGCCCAAACTCAAACCAAAAAACCAAGTCGCCAAGATGCAAACCATAAACAGGATGCCTTTGGAATAGCGACGTTGATAGATGTGGCCAGCGCCAGGACAGACCCACGCCCATACCGCGGCGACCGCGGGATTGCGCAGATCAACCTCGATCATTTCGTCGGCTGCAGGCGTACCGTCTTCGGTCGGCATCGCCGATCCTCCAAACTGTGCAAAACGCTTTTCGCTGGTCGGACTATCGAGTTCAGATTCAAACGGCTCATTCTAGTCAAGTTGAATCCGCAAGCTAGGTCACATTGCGGTCTGCGCTCAGCATCATCAATTGCGTTGTCAGGGCTGTATTCGCTTGGAATCCCCGTATATTGTTGCCTGAACGCTAGCTGCACCCAAACTCTCCCTCGATCCAAACGAACTAATGAGCCGCCGATTCTTCGTTGATTTGCCAATCACAAGCGAAACTGCAACGCTCACAGGGCAAGAAGCCCACCACTTGAGCAAAGTGATGCGAGCGAAGGTTGGTGACGAGTTGATCTTGTTCGACGGTCAGGGTGGCGAGTTTCCTGCGCGGATCGCGAAGATTGGACGATCTGAAATCGAGCTTTCAGTCATCGAGAGACGCAACATCAGTCGTGAGCTTCCGTTTCGACTCGTTGTTGGAGCCGCGTTGCCCAAGGGAGATCGTCAACGTTGGCTTGTCGAGAAACTTGTGGAACTTGGCGTGTCCGAGTTAGTACCGCTCGTTACGGAGCGCAGTGTGGCTCAGCCGAGCGGGAACACATTAGAGCGATTGCGTCGGGCAGTGATCGAAGCCTCGAAACAGTGTGGTCGTAATCAGCTCATGGCGGTCGGTCATGCGACTACGTTTAACAGCTTTCTGGCCGAGGCTACCGAGTCGGCCACGAAGCTGATCGCACATCCACCCACGCCTGACGAAGGTGCCACGTCCTGGTCCACGAATGCTGGTGCGGCTATCATCGCGGTCGGACCGGAAGGCGGCTTTACCGAAGAAGAAATCGCTCTCGCGAACGATCATTATTGGACCAACGTATCACTCGGAACGCGCGTGTTGCGTACGGAGACAGCGGCCGTCGCCCTCGCCTCGGTAATCGCATTACAATACAAATCAAGCGAATGAGCGTTGGCGTTGCAATTTGTTTGCAAATCGCAAGCGACAGCATTATCGTGTGGGCAGATAGTTGAGTCGAAATTGACACAACTGTCTCCTACCAACAATCATTCCGTCGCCAACGACACTGTCAGGAGCCATTTGATGCCTAGGCAAATCAGTCGCCGTCGTTTTGTACAAACAACCGCGCTCACCGCAACAGCTGGCTATTTCGTTAACCCCACGCAAGCGCAGCCGTCCAAGTCGCCAAACGAGCGTTTGAACATCGCGGGCGTTGGAGCAACGGGCCGAGCTGGTGCGGACATCGCGGGGGTGTCTTCACAAAACATTATCGCGATTGCGGATATCGACTCAGATCTATTGGAAAAGGGTTGCGTTAAATACCCGAAGGCCAACAAGTACCGTGACTTTCGCGTGATGCTTGAAAAGGAAGCGGACAACATTGATGCGGTTGTTGTTGGAACGACCGACCATACGCATGCCCCTGCCGCCGCAATGGCAATGCGATTGAAGAAACATTGCTACTGCGAGAAGCCACTTACGCATACCGTTTACGAAGCAAGAACGCTCGCGAATCTCGCGAAGGAAAATAGTCTCGTCACGCAGATGGGTACTCAGATTCACTCGCTCGACAACTATCGACGCGTTGTTGAACTCGTCGAAACGGGAGCGATCGGCCCGATCAAAGAAGTGCATGTCTGGGCCAGCGCCGTTTATACAGGAGGCAAGTTCACAACGGGAACGCCCGTGCCAAAGAATCTAGACTGGGATCTATGGCTCGGCCCCGCAGTCGAACGACCGTACAGCGAAGGCGTCCACCCGTTTAACTGGCGTCGCTTTTGGGACTACGGAACGGGCGCGTTGGGTGATTTTGGTTGTCACTACATGGATCTCGTCCACTGGGCGTTGAAGCTCCAAAATCCAACGGCCGTTTCCGCTCAAGGACCGGAAGTTGATCCGGTAAGTACACCAGCCTGGTGCATCGTGGATTACGAATACCCCTCCCGCAATGAACTGCCTCCGGTGAAGTTGACTTGGTACGACAGTGGCAAGAAACCTGAGAAGCTCGCAGCAGTCGTCAAGCGTCAGCCCCTTGATCAGAACGGCAAACCGATGAACGTCAGCAGCGGCCAGCTGTTCATCGGCGAGAAAGGAATGATCCTTTCCAACTACGGTCAGCGTTCGCTAGTCCCTGCGGAGGACTTCTCCGACTTCAAGGCTCCCGAACCTTATATTCCAGCCTCGATTGGACATCACGAAGAATGGGTCAACGCGATCAAGAACGGCGGCCCGACGACCTGTAACTTTGATTACTCCGGTGGGCTGACCGAGTCGGTACTGCTCGGCACGGTCGCTTATCGTTCAGGCGAGAAAGTCGAGTGGGACTCCGAGAACTTGAAAGTCACAAATTCCGATAAAGCTCAGCAGTTTGTCCACAAAGAATATCGCAAAGGCTGGACGCTGTAACGCTTCGAATTCACTAAGAAACAAATCACAATTGCGGGAGAGTCCTCATGTCAGAGTCCATCAATCGACGCCACTTTATCGGCAATTCAGCTGCTGGTACGGCAGCAGTCGGCCTTGGCCTATCCAGCTTGAAAGCGATCGCCGCTTCGTCGCCGAACGAAAAAGTCGTCATCGGAGTGATGGGGTTAAGTCGCGGCGCGGCACTTGCCGCCGGTTTCGCGAAGCAACCAAACGTCGAAGTTAAGTACTTGTGTGACATTGACTCGAATCGAATTCCCGCATTGTCCAAACGGATTGAAGAGACTTCGGGGAAAGCTCCCGCAGGAATCACAGACTTTCGTCGGATTCTGGACGATAAAAGCGTCGACGCCCTGATCTGTGCCGCGCCGAACCATTGGCACGCGCCAGCGACGATCCTCGGTTGTTCCGCAGGAAAGAACGTCTACGTGGAGAAGCCTTGCAGCCATAATCCGCGCGAAGGCGAGTTAATGGTGCAGGCTGCTCGCAAGCACAATCGAGCCGTTCAAATGGGTTCGCAACGCCGTAGCGGTGGCGGCTGGCAGCAGGCGATTCAGAAGCTGCATGAAGGTGCCATCGGGCGCATCTATCTGGTTCGCAGTTGGTACGCAAGCGCTCGCGGCTCGATTGGCACGGGCAAACCGGCGGATGTGCCGGCACACGTGGATTACGACCTTTGGCAGGGCCCCGCGCCACGCCGCGCGTATCTCGACAATGTGGTTCATTACAACTGGCATTGGCGTTGGCACTGGGGCAACGGCGAACTTGGCAACAACGGCGTTCACACGCTGGACCTCTGCCGTTGGGGATTGAATGTCGATTTCCCGACGCGAGTGACCTCCAGTGGCGGTCGATATCATTGGCAAGATGATCAAGAAACTCCGGACACGCATACGGTTTGCTTTGAGTTCGGCGACAAGGGTCAAATCTCGTGGCAAGGTTTGAGTTGTAACAAACACCGCGCCGGCTTCATCACGTTCTACGGCGACAATGGGACGGTGGATATCGACAGCAACGGTTCGTACATCCAGTACGACAAAGGCGATAAGGTCGTCGGCGAAGAGAAGGCCGCCAGTCGCGGTGACGACGAACACATCGCCAACTTTGTCGCAGCCATCCGCAACGACAAACCGCTTGAATTGAACTCCGAGATCGAGAAGGGACATCGCAGCACGCTGCTGTGCCATCTCGGCAATATCGCACAACGCACTGGCACGACGTTGAATTGCGACCCAACCAACGGCCACATTCTCGACAACGAAGAAGCGGTGGCCTTGTGGGGCCGTGAGTATGAACCGGGATGGGAACCAAAGGTCTAGCGGCTAGCCTGGGGCAGAAGAGAGTAGACACGCAGAGAACATCTTTGCAGTAAATCTCTGTGCCCTCCGTACCTCTGTGATTAGCCTCTGCTCGCTTCCGAATTCGGAACGCATCATCTGCGCGGGCCGGATAATCCAATAAACCGTTAGAGGCTGCCATTGTTCTGATGGTCTGCCGTAACGTGCTGGCAACGCTAGCAGGCGACAAAAAATGCTGCCGAGTCAGGTTTTGCTCTGTTGAAACTTCGCTGCTTTTAATACAAGAGCCGTCCCTGTTCCCGACACAGGGCCGACCTCGCTCGCAACCTAGTCCCCGATCCAGCAACTTGAGCGTCGACAAACGTTGAGGTAATCATGAACCAGCATTCCTTGCTGACTCTCTACCGCGCGATGTACACCGCGCGGCAGATCGACAAAGTCGAGCAGGAACTCACGCAGCGTGGCGAAGCGTTTTTCCATGTTGCTGGCAGCGGGCATGAATCAACTGCGGCAATCGCGACTCACATGACCGAAGCCGACTGGCTTCACTGTCATTATCGCGACAAAGCGTTACTCGTCGCGCGCGGAATGCCGATTCGTTCGTTCTTCGACGCCTTTTTGTGCAAAGACAGTTCGTCGTCGCGTGGTCGGAGGATGAGTGGTTTTTACAGCGACCCGGGCTTGCACATTCTGAGCATGGTGACGCCGACGGGCAACAACGCGCTGCAGTCGGTTGGTGTCGCTGCGGCTGTGAAAGGCGAAGCATCTTGCCCCATCGTTTACTGTGCGAATGGAGACGGAACGACACAACAAGGTGAGGTTACCGAGGCCATCGCCGCTGCCGTCCGCGACCAATTGCCGGTACTTTTTGTCGTCGAAGACAATCGCTTGGCGATTTCGACGACGACACGCGGTCGCACCTTCTTCTCGCTGCCAGCTGGCGATGCGTCCTCGTATTACGGGTTACCGATCCAGCGAGTTGATGGCCGAGATGCCGCAGCTTGCTTCGAACAGTTCGGTTCCATCGTTGCGCAGATGCGACAAGAGCGCACTCCCCAGTTAGTGCTCTTCGAGGCAGAACGACTGGCAAGTCACACAAACGCCGATGATCAGCGTGTGTATCGCACCGCGGACGAGATTCAAAACGCGACAACGACAGGTGATCCGCTCACACAACTCGAACATCGACTACTCGCAGACGGTTGCGAGACATCCGTCTTGTCAGCACTCCGCCGAAACGTGGAATCTGAAGTTGCTGCCGCCGCCGAAGAATCTTTGGCGGGAATTGACCCAACACCGCAACTATCAGCGAAGGCGACGATTCCTGTCGAATTGACGCATCCTTCTTATGAAGTGCGAGGCGATGACGAGAATGCGACGCTCACGATGGGACAGGCGCTGCGAGAAGTTCTTAACCATCAACTGGCAACAGATTCGCGAGTCTTCATCTATGGTGAGGACGTTGAAGATCCGAAGGGTGATGTGTTTGGTGTCACACGTGGCTTGAGCACAAAGTACGAGGGGCGAGTTTGCAATTCGCCGCTATCCGAGTCGACGATCGTTGGAACTTCGATCGGTCGAGCATTGGCAGGCCAGCGCCCTGTGGCGTGCATTCAGTTCGCAGATTTCCTTCCGTTGGCCTACAACCAGCTCACTTCCGAACTGGCGACTATGTTTTGGCGGACGGGCGGCGAGTGGAAAGTTCCGTTGGTTGTTATGGCCGCCTGCGGTGGCTATCGTCCTGGCTTGGGTCCGTATCACGCCCAAACATTCGAATCGGTCGTCACACATACACCTGGCATCGACGTCTTCATGCCGTCCAACGCGTGCGATGCGGCGGGGATGCTGAATGCGGCTTTCAAATCAGAACGTCCGTCATTGATCTTGTATCCAAAGGCAATGTTGAACGATGTGTCGCTCGCAACGTCACCGAACATTGCTGAGCAATTCGTGCCGATTGGCTCGGCTCGCAAAGTACGCACCGGTCGCGATATCACGTTCGTCGCATGGGGCAATACCGTGTCGCTCTGTGAGAAAGCGGCAGACGACCTCGAACGAGCTGGCGTTGAAGTTGAAGTTATCGATCTGCGTTCGCTTTCACCGTGGGACGAACACATGGTCGTCGCATCGGTCGAAAAAACATCTCGGTTGGTCGTCGTCCACGAAGACAATCACACCTGTGGTTTTGGCAGCGAAGTGCTTGCGACGGTCGGCGAAAAGTCTCGCTTTCCAGTTTCGATGCGTCGCATCACGAGAGCCGACACCTTCATTCCATGCCATTACGGCAGCCAAATCGAAGTTATGCCTTCGTACCAACGTGTGCTATCGACCGCGGCAGCGCTGCTTGATTTTGATCTCACGTGGGAACAACCCGCCGAACAAGAAGAGGGACTATTTGACTTGCTCGCCATCGGGTCAGCTCCATCCGACGAAACCGTGACGGTCGTCGAGTTTTTAACGACGGTTGGCTCGCAAGTTCAGAAGGGGGACGTCGTCGCATCGGTCGAAGCGGCAAAGTCCGTCTTCGAAATGACAACATCCGTCGGAGGCGAAGTCGCGCAGCTATTGGCCGAAGAAGGAGGTAGCATCGCGGTTGGCAAACCGATGATGCGAATTCGAACCGATGACTCGGTCGTACACAAGAACGCAGTCTTGCTCGAGAATCCAGGCGAGCCAATCCTCGTCCGCCGGCGACCATCCGAGCGCCTGCCTCTGCCTCAACGATACGATCGCCGGGCCTTCGATGTGGGGCTCTCTTCGATCGCCGCAGTGACCGGAAATCGAATCGTTTCCAATAGCGAGCTACTTGCTTCGACCGACGACATGACCGTCGAAGACATTATGCGGCTGACGGGCATTGAAAGTCGCAATTGGGTGGCGGGAGAACAGAACGCCGTCAACATGGCCGTCCAAGCCGCACAACGAACGCTGGAACAAGAAGACTTACTCGTCGATCAACTCGACTTGGTGATTTGCAGCACAACGAGCCCAACCTCGGTAACGCCTTCGATGGCCTGCCAAGTACTCAGCGGGCTCGTTCGCGGCAGGTCCAACGCCACGCTCCAAGCGTTTGATATCAGTGCAGCCTGCAGTGGATACCTGTATGCATTGCAGGCCGGCTATGACTTCCTGCAAAGCAAGCCTGATGCACGAGTTTTGGTTGTTACGACAGAAGTCCTCTCGCCGCTGTTAGATCGAAAGGATCTCGATACGGCGATCCTATTCGGTGACGCCGCTTCCGCAACGGTGCTATATGGCGAGAGCCACTACGAGAACGCTAAGGGCAAGCTCTATCGACCTGAACTGTCGGCCAATGGCGAAGATGGCGGAGCACTGACCGTTCCATTTCGAGATGGCGGCTTCATTCGAATGCAGGGTAAGAAAGTCTTCAGCGAAGCGGTACGTTCGATGATCGCTTCGCTGAATCGTGTTTGCCAACGCGAAGGTGTCGGTGTGAACGATCTGAAGATGATCGTGCCTCACCAGGCCAATCAACGAATCATCGACGCGATCCAACATCGCATCGACGCCAACGTCTACAGCAATATTCGCCGTTTCGGGAACACGTCGTCGACGAGTATCCCGCTTTGCTTGAGCGAGATCTTACCGAATGCAAAGAAGGGCGACCGCTTAGGGATTTGCGCATTTGGCGGTGGCTTTACCTTCGGCGCCAGCATTCTCGAAGCGACTTAACAACGCGGCTTCACCCACTCTCCAGCCGTCCACTTCTTGACACTCGTACAGCCCGTCTCTAACGTGATAGTGAGACACTTCGAGATGTCCTCCCGCCTAGATTCCTCCCTCCGATTTTACGCACCACTGATTCCTCTTATTAATCAGGGTTGGCAATTGACAAGCAATGCAAAGTGCTTAGTGTGTTTGCGCGTCCTCGGGATCTCCGTTGCCGGAGTATTTCTTGCAACGAACGCGTTCGCCGACGTCGATGGGATTTCAGCAGGACAACGGATTTATGAGCAACACTGTGCGGCCTGCCACGGCACAAGGGGCGAGGGCGTACCCAAAAAGCAACCAGAGCCGCTTGTCGGCGACCGGTCGCTTCTGGATCTGACGAAAGTCATCGTCGAGACGATGCCGGAAGAAACTCCAGACCACATCGTCGGCGACGAAGCAAAGGCGGCGGCGAAGTACATCTACGAAACGTTCTATTCGCCGGTTGCGCAAGCTCGCAACAAACCACCGCGCGTGGAGCTGACACGGCTGACGGTCCGGCAGTATCAGAATACCGTCACCGATCTAATCGGCAGCTTCACCGGCACAAGTCGCTGGGACGAGCGGCGAGGTTTGACCGCCGAGTACTTTAACTCACGCAACTTTCGAGGCAACGAACGGAAGATCCAACGCGTTGATGCAACAATCGCGTTCGACTTTGAAGAACGCAGCCCGGATAAGGACATCGGTAGCGAAGAGTTTTCAATTCGGTGGCAAGGTTCGGTAATCGCTCCTGATACGGGCGAGTATGAGTTCATCGTCCAAACCGATAACGGCGCGAGATTATGGGTCAACGATCGTGATTCAAAATTGATCGACGCTTGGGTGCGATCAGGCAACGACACCGAATATCGAGCTTCGATCAAGTTGCTGGGCGGGCGAAGCTATCCGATCCGGCTTGAGTTTTTCAAATTCAAGGAGAAGACGGCGTCGATCCGACTCCTCTGGAAGCCGCCGCGTCGTCAAGAAGAAGTCATCCCCGAGCGGCACCTGACACCACAGGGTGCGCGGCAATCGTTAGTCGTCAACACGGCATTCCCACCCGACGACAAGAGCGACGGTTACGAAAGAGGAACGACGGTTGGTAAGGCTTGGAACGATGCGACCACACTGGCGGCAATCGAAGTCGCCAACAAGGCTATTTCGCAGTTGCGCGATCTTTCCGGCGTGAAGCAGGATGATGACAAGCGTGACGCGAAACTTCGCGAATTCTGCGGAAAGTTCGTGGAGCGTGCGTTCCGACGACCACTCTCCGATACCGAACGTGAACTGTACGTCGATCGTCACTTCAATGAAACTGGCGACGGCACGATCGCTGTCAAACGAGTTGCGTTGCTAACACTCAAGTCGCCCCGTTTTCTCTTTCGAGAAGTTGCAAATGTGAACGACAGTTACGACGTCGCAGCAAGGCTTTCGTTCACGCTTTGGGATTCACTGCCCGACGACCAACTCTGGCAAGTCGCTGCGCGCGGCGAGCTGACGAAGTCTGAACAAGTCGAACGTCAAGCGGAACGTATGGTGCGCGATCCTCGTGCAAAAGCGAAACTCCGTCAGTTTCTCCATCAATGGCTGAAGCTAGACGAATTCGAAGAACTGACAAAGGACGAGGAGCAGTTCCCGGACTTTACGCCAGAACTCATTTCGGACCTACGTGCCTCGATCGATCTTTCGTTGGAAGAAGTCATTTGGAGCGAACAAACCGACTTTCGCCAGTTGCTCTTGTCCGATGGACTCTATGCGAACGATCGGATCGGAAAGTTCTACCAGCTCGAAGGCGCGGACGGCTCGTCGCTGAAACGAGTCGCGGTGAATCCAGTGGAACGAGCCGGTGTTCTGTCACACCCCTTGATGATGACTGGGTTTGCCTACCACACGACAAGCTCGCCGATTCATCGCGGCGTCTTCATCGCGCGTAACATTTTGGGCCGGACCTTGAAGCCTCCCAAAGATGCCGTCACGCCCATTCCCGCTGAATCGCATCCCGATCTCACGACGCGGGAGCGAATCCGTTTACAGACCGAGCCGACCGCATGTGCTCTCTGTCATGAAATGATCAACCCGCTCGGATTTTCGCTGGAACATTACGACGCGGTCGGCCGCTTTCGTCGCGAAGAGAAAGGCCAGCCGATCGACGCGTCCGGTTTCTACGAACGACTCTCGGGTGAGAAGGCCGCGTTTGTTGGTGTACGCGAATTGGCCGAGTTCCTCGCCGACAATAGTGAAGCTCATGCGGCGTTTTCCGAACGGCTATTCCAATACTCGGTGAAGCAACCTGTGCAGGCGTACGGGCTGGGGAAACGCGACGAGTTACGACAGCTGTTCGTGCAGCATGAGTTTAATATCAACAAGTTATTAATTGAAATCGCCAAGACGTCTGCGCTCGTACCTAGCAAAACGATAGACTAGAGACGCCACCACTACCTTCGTTTGACCCAGTCGCATCGCGACGGTCTGTTGCGCGAGCCGTCGCGACGCGACTGGGTTAAACAAATTTGGAGAACACGATGTCCCAATCCACGAGTCGCCGTAGCTTCTTGCGAGACCTTGGCCTCACGACCGCGGCCTTGCCGTTCATGATGAATCTGCCGAGCCTTGGTTTTGCGAATACGGCGGTGCGGAAGAAGCGGCTGATCGTAATGTTCAGTCCCAATGGTGTGGTGCCCTGGAACTTCTGGCCAGACGAAGAAGGCGATTCGTTCACGCTGAAAGAGAGCCTCGCGCCGCTCGAGCCTTTCAAAGACAAGATGCTCGTAATGCATGGCGTCTGCGACAAGGTGCGCGGTGACGGCGACAGCCACATGCGGGGGATGGGATGCCTGCTAACCGGTATCGAGCTGTTTCCGGGCAACATTCAAGGTGGTTCGCACACGCCAGCTGGCTGGTCAACGGGCATCTCGCTGGATCAAGGGCTAAAGACTTTTTTGCAGTCCAACCCGAAAACGCGTACGCGGTTTGGATCGCTCGAGTTTGGCATCATGGTGCCGGATCGAGCCGACACCTGGACGCGCATGAGCTATTCGGGCCCCAACAAACCAGTGGCTCCGATCGACGATCCCTATCAGATGTTCAACAAACTGTACGGCCAACTGAAAGACCAAGAGAGCTTGAAGAGCGTTCTGGACGAAGTACAAGCCGATCTTCAAAAGCTCCGCTCGATCGTCAGCGCGGAAGATCGCCACTTGCTCGACGAACAAGCGACTTTCGTTCGTGAAATGGAACAAGAGCTGAAGTCCAGTGCGACGTCAAAGATAGTCCACGCCGTGCCGGAACTCGATGCTGGCATCAAAGAAGAGAACGACAACATACCGCAGATCAGCCGCATGCAGATTGACCTGCTGGTAAACAGCCTTGCCGCCGACTTCACTCGTATCGCAACGCTGCAGTACACGAACTCAGTGGGCCAAGCCAAGATGCGGTGGCTCGGAATCGACGAAGGTCATCACTCGTTATCGCATCACGACAACGACAACGAAGATTCACAAGAGAAGCTAACTCGCATCAACAAATGGTTCGCTGGCGAACTCGCCTATCTCGCACAGCGTTTGTCCGACACACCGGAACTCGGTGGCACGGGCAGCATGCTTGATAACACGGCTATTCTTTGGGGGAACGAACTTGGCCAAGGCAACTCGCACACGCTAGACAACATCCCGTTTGTGATGCTCGGCAACGGACTCGACTTTAACATGGGCCGTTCGCTCAAGTTCCCGAAGGTGCCTCATAACCGACTGCTGCTCTCGATCGCCCATGGTTTTGGTAACGAGGTCGATACGTTTGGCAATCCGGACTTCTGTGGCGACGGACCGCTGACGGGGTTAAGCTAGACGTGAGCGCACAAATCGTCGCGTTGCCCGTCGAACTTATGCGGCTTTTGTGTCGGACAACCGTTCAAGAAGCGACTGCACCGCTTTGAAAACACGTTCGACGCGAAGATGCTTCATGCAGTCATGATGCGTTAGCGGGCAAGCTCTTTTCGCACACGGCCCGCAAGGAACGGTCTCGTTCAAACGGATTTCGCGAGGATTGTAATTGAGACTCCAACGCGGATCAGTCGAGCCAAAGAGCGCGACGGTCGGCACTCCGAATCCGGCAGCAAGATGCCGCGGCCCACTATCCGTCGCGACGGCTAAGCGTGAACGGCGAAGACAGGCCTTTGTCAGCCCGATGCTTAACGCCTCGTCCGCCAAGCTGACTATCTGCGGGCGATTCGCGAGTTGTGCGATCTCGCGAGCGTTGTCGCGTTCCGCGGGACCACAGGCGACAAGCACGTTGCAACCACGCGTGTCGACGATCTTCGTCGCGAGTTCGGCGAAATATTCGGTGGGCCAATGCTTTGCTGGCCCAAAAGCACTCCCAGGACAAAGGACAACTGTTTCACCACCATTGCCCAGTCCTAGCTTCTTCCAAACACCGTTCGCGGCTTCCTCGTTCGCGTCTGTTGTGGCGAGTTCTATATCGCGAGAGATGTTCTCGCATCCAAGATGCTTCGCCAGATCGAGATAGTAGTCTACCGCTGAGATAGGCGTGAATCTTCTCCCATCACAAGGCGCGTAAAGTTTATCCGTCAGCAACAGCCCACGGCCATTCCGTACATAGCCGACTCGCTGCGGAGCACCGCTGAGCCAACTGCTCACGCCCGTACGAAGCGAGTTGGTAAGCATGACGATTGAATCAAGCTTCATCGATCGCAACCGTCGCACGAGCGACCAAGAGCTGAGTGATCGGTCAGCTGACTTTGGATCATAGAGGACACATTGATCGAGCCAAGAAGTGCCTTCCAGAACTTCCGCGACATAAGGTCGCATCACGCCAATGATCTCTGCATAAGTACCGAAGCGCTCTGAGATCGCGCGCAACGTCGGCGTTGCCATGGCGGCATCACCGATCCAGTTGGGAAGTACGATGGCGATCTTCATCGATCTTAAGCCGATTTCGGAGCCGATAGAGGCGCGATGTGACTGCAATTACACGACCAAAAGTGGGACGCTATCTATGTTGGCACAACGTGTCAACATAGATGCGACGGAGGCAGGACCGTCCGAGAGATATTCCGTCGGCCACGCATTGCATGGAAACATGGCATCAATGCTATCGCGCTTTGTCATATTGCGACTTAGTAGCACGTGATGATGCGTTAGAGCCCTTTGGAAAACACTTCATCGACGGCTGCCGCCCAGGGCAAACGTCGCGTTCCGAGTGGCAGCGTATCGGCCATGAGGTCGTCCGCGTGGAGATCCGAATCGAGATCTTCCAAGCCCAAGACGTGGCCCATTTCATGAGCTAGCACCGTCAGGAGATCCATCCTGCCATCCGCATCGCTGCCACGCGCCGCACGGAACAGGTCATCACGAAGGGTAAATTCCTCATGCGCATTGGGTGTCGCATCTACGAACCAGCCGTGTCCTGCAGCATCTAGATCGATGAATATTGTGTTTCCACCCGCCGCACCGAGCAGTGAGCCGGGCAGATCCAAGATCTCGACGCGCACCTCGGATAGTCGTTCTGCGGTAGCACTGGCATTGCCCCATAGCGCTGCCACGGCTTCTTGGGTCGGAAGTAATTCATCCGTGGTGAGAATCGTGCCTGCGAGGTCAGAATCTGCCGGAAGCTCGGCAGCCGATAAACCAGCCACCTTCGTGAGTGTGAAGTTGCCAAACACGCTTATGCCTTGGTCAACCTCGTCAAAGCTGGTGTAAGGGCCAGTGATTTCGCTTGCGGATGACGACTGGATCTGGAGTTGAAATCCTTGCGCATCTGCGGCTGAGTTGCCATAATCGCCGTGGAACAGGATCTGCGTGGCACTGCTGACTTGAATCACCGGCAAACCGAATCCAGTTTCGGCTTCGACAGTTACGTTTGGAGTATTGTTGGCGACCGGCGTCGTTAAGCAACCAATCTCATTCGTAGTAGGGACCAGCGTCTCCATATTGGAGAACGTGCCACTAAACGTCGTCGTGCCGTTGAAAGGATTATTGGCCAATGCGACCAGACCGGGAGATGGCACGATTAGTGTAAGGCTGGCTGCATTGATGAAATGCGGATTATCAAAGAAACAGCCCGCTGACCCGACCGTGAATCCTGGTAGGTCACCTTGCCATAGCTCGCTGCCAGCCGGCAACGTATCGTCATCGATAATCGTGCCTGTTGCCGGGTCGCCAGGCAAGATTGTATAGAACACTGCCTCATCTTGACCGTTGAGCGAAGTTGGCGGGATAACATCCGCATCTCCCGACGTTGCTACTGTGAACGTCTCCTCGCTCGCTTCCGGTAGTGCATCGGCGATCGTCTCAACCACAATTTGGCTGGGTGTTGTCTGATTCGCCACGAAGTCGACGGTGGTGTTCGCTGGTAATGGAACAAAGTCGGTATTGGCCAGTGCCGTGCCTGCCATCGTCGATACGTCGAACGAGACAGCTTCTGAGATTGAAGACGACAGCGTCACATCGAAGCTGAGTTGTGTACTGCTTCCAGTTCCTTCGTTCCCGCTTGCGGGTGATATCACAGGAGTAATGTTTGAAGTGGACCCCATGCGCTGGGCGCAGAACGGGGTTGTATAGTGAGTAGTGCTC
>JACNKX010000164.1 GCA_014381825.1 Planctomycetota bacterium | reverse complement strand
AACATTTTCGACCGGAGCGACTCGGTCTGCGCCGACTTCCGGCGCGAGTGGAAGGTAGGAAAACGCCCGCGGATCGAGGGCTATCTGCCGAAGGTCCCTGAAAACGCTCGCGAGCAGCTATTTCGCAATCTCTTGCCCATCGACATCCGATATCGGGAGCGTAACGGCGAGAAGCCCCAGTCTGGTGATTACCTCGGGCAATTCCCGCGATACAAGCGGGTGATAGGCGACCGGTTCAATTTCTCGACGTCAATCGAAATGCAGGCGATGCAAAGCACTCCTGCTGATGACTCTGCTGACCTTCTAGCCACGATCGAAGCGCCCGCGGCCAATCGTATCGGCGACTACGAGCTCATCTGCGAAATTGGGCGTGGCGGATTCGGCGTCGTCTATGAGGCGAAGCACGTCACGCGCCGGAACCGGGTCGCTCTCAAGACCCTGCCGACGGGTCAAAATGGCCAGGAAGTCAATGCGGAACGATTGCACAAGTTCCGCCGGGAGTTCCGGAGTTTGTCGGAAGTGAATCATCCGAACCTAGTCGGCATGCAGTCGCTCGAAGTCGATGGCGGTCAGTGGTTTTTCACCATGGACTTAATCGAAGGTGAAGATTTCCTGAGCTATGTCAGGCCGGGCGGGAAGCTCGATGAGAGCCGCTTGCGAGAGTCACTGAAGCAACTTGTCGCCGGCGTCATAGCGTTGCACGAGCAACGGATCCTCCATCGCGACCTCAAACCTTCAAATGTGTTGGTCGGCCCGGACGGTCGTGTCTCAATCCTCGACTTTGGTTTGGTCGCCCAACTCGAACAGCGCACCGATCAGACGGCGAGCATGCAAACGCAGCACTTCGCGGGAACGCCCCGATACGCAGCTCCCGAGCAAGTCTTCGGCCAGCGGTCGCCGGCCACGGACTGGTACGCGGTCGGGACGATGCTGTTCGAATCGCTGACCGGCGAGGCACCCTATCGAGGTGCAGCAGCCGAGTTGTTTATGAAGAAGCAGGACCAAGATCCTCCGCAGCTTGCGGAGCGAGAAGACCTGCCAGAGGACTTGGCATCGTTGACAGACCAGTTGCTGCGCCGCGCACCTGACGAACGACCTACGTCCGAGGGAATTGCAGAAGCGCTGGCCTTGGAAATGGAGACGGTCAGCCATTACACGCACGGATCGCACGATGATGAGACTGCCCCAACACAGCTCGCTGACGATTCCACGCAGATACTGATTGGTCGCGAGGAACAACTGACGCAGCTAGAGGATGCCAAGCAAGCATTTCTCAGAGATCGGCAGCCCGAAGTTGTCTGGATCGCAGGGTTAAGCGGCGAAGGCAAGTCCTCTTTGGCCGAGAAGTTTCTTGCTCCCCTGCGACGGAGCGTCAACGAGCTCGTGCTGTCCGGCCGCTGCTACGACCGGGAATCTGTGCCCTTTAAGGCGGTGGATGTGTTGGTTGAAGCTCTCGTCAGTTTCCTCAGGGCTCGTTCCCGGGATCAAGTCAACGCCTGGTTGCCTCCAGATATCGAGCTGCTCGCCCGCCTGTTCCCCACGTTGAGGCGAGTTGGGGCGATCGAAGATCGTTCGCAAGCCGAGTTTTTCAATCTTGATGACCGACAAGTCCGTTATCGTGCATTTTTCGCGCTTCGGCACTTGCTGGTGAACATCAGTGGCGAAACTCCGATCGTGTTTTTTATTGATGACTTACAGTGGGGCGATGCCGACAGCGCGGAAGTGCTGGTCGAGTTGCTTTCGCCACCTGATCCGCCGGCCGTGTTGCTGTTGGGCAGCTATCGTAGTGACGAAGCGGGTCAGAGCCCCTTCTTGCAGGAGTGGGAGCGTCGCAGCGACGAGCAGGACGGACAACTGTCGGGCCGACGCGTCGAAGTGACGCCACTGACTGAGGAGCAGTGCGCAGAGTTCGTGGCCCAGACGCTGGGCATTGATGCCGAGGAACTGCGCAGCCAAGCCCAGGCGACCTTTGCCGACACCAAGGGAAATCCGTATTTTCTGGAACAATTGATTGAGGGATTTAATGCGGAGACTCGGGAATTCGAGCCGGTGCCGCTGCATGACATCTTGGAGCGGAAACTCAAGCAACTACCCACGGACGCCCGGGAACTGCTGCAGGTCATTGCAATCGCAGGACAAGCGGTCTCAATCGAGGAAGCATCGTCCGTGTCAGGGTACGATACTCCCTTGTTTTCCACCGTCACACACATGCGGAGCGAGCGACTGGTCCGCTTGATCGGCTCAGATCGACAGCAGTCGGTAGATACCTACCACGACAAGATCCGCGAGACCGTCGTCGAGAACATGGGCACCGTACAGCGGCGCGGCTTACACTTAGCTTTTGCGGAGATGATTGAACAAGGCGAAGATTCTACGGCCGCGGATTTGCTTGATAGTGTTTGCCGATTGTCTACGCCGGGCGAATACCAGCGCGAAGTGTCACCGCGTGTGTTTGACCTGGCACACCACTTTCATCGTGCGAAAGACAACCGAGCCTTTGTTTACCAGCTCGTGGCTGCCGAACAGGCGTTCAGGGCTTACGCGGTAGAAGATGCGAGCGCGTACTATGAAACGGTAAGGATGTTAGTCCCAGAGAACTCGCCTTCAATGCTGCAACACAGAATATGGATTGCAATGGGCCGAGTGCATCAATGGAATAAGAATAATGAAAGCGCACTTCAGGCCTTCGAGAGGGCTGTCGACTGTGCGTCTGACAACCTTGACCGCGCCAGGGCGTACACTGGAATGGCAAACGTCTTTCGCCAATGTGGCGGGTATGACTCGGCAATATCGCAGGCTGATAACGCACTGAAGCAACTAGGCACATCACGCCCTAAGACAGCAATCGGCAAATTGGTTTCATTCGCGGGAAACAGCTTTCGCATTCTCGCAATTCCCGCGAGCTGGCAGGTGGCGAAAACAAAGCATCGAAAGGACGTAGCGAGGTTGAAGCAGTTGGTCACCGATTCGTCGGGACAGGACCTTCTCGACAAGGATATCCTAGCGACACTGGATACGATCCTTCGTCAGTCGGTATGCGCCATGCAAACGGGTGACCCGACGTTGATTGCAATCGGTTACGCTCAGGCGGCAACAATCTGGACGCTCCTGGGGATTCCCTGGTGTGGTGGCGTCGCCTTAAGAAGATCGCGTCGAGCCAACCTTGATCAAGTGGATCTTGAGTCAAGAGGATACCACCTTTATTACCAGGGTCTAGCCAGCTACTGGGAAGGCGATCTTGAGCGAGCAGGCGAGACGTTTAGTCGTGCCGCATCGTTACTTCGCCGCTGTCACAGCCTCGTCAACCTACAGGTCTGTTTGCACATGCATCGACACGTGCTTGCCTATATTGGAAGTGCGTCGAGCGAACTGGATATGGCCAAAGCCGTGCTACGAGTTGCGACGGAAACGGGCAATGCGCAAGGACTGTGCTGGGGCTCATACGATGTTGCGTCCGCCCTCGCCAGAAAAGGGGAATTGCCAGCCGCATTCCGGCACATGCAGCAGGCAAACTCCACGCTTACCGCCGAACGCTATTACATGACGGAGGCGATTCGGGCCAGTACGGATGCGTACGTGCGATTGCAGAGCTCAGATTACACGACGGCGAACCAACTCGCTAGATTTGCCTGGAAACTCGTCGTGCGCAAGTTGATCAGCATCGATGTCGCCATGCTCTGCCTGCCCATACTGATAGAGAGCATCAGTGGACCGCAGTGGCTTTCGCCGTTATCCATCCAGGATCGCAGAACGCTGCGAAGGCTACTCCGGATGAGGTTGGCAGTCTACACGACTCAGACGAATCTCCGCCCTCATTTGTTGCGAGTTACTGGTCGAGCATATTCCGCTCTCGGAAACAAACGGAAGGCGATTCCGCAGTTTCAGAAAGCTGTTCGAATCGCGCGACGCAAGGGCATGGACTACCAACGCGCCAGAGGCCTGCTCGATCTAGCCGCCCTCAAGAAAGACGGTCGCGAGGACAACCGAGCCGAAGCGATCGAGCTGCTAAAGAAAATGGAATCCGTGATTCCGTACGCTGAGAGCTGGCTGCTCGGCGACCAATACGACGAATCCGTCGTTGCCCCCGACTTCGACCTCGAGGCGTGGGAGCGAGAGAACGGAAGTGTGCGAAAGGGCCCCCTCGACAGCGATTAGGCCCGACACGCAATCATGCCGAGCCATTTCGATGTTCGTCGGACATCCCTGACGTCTCGCACTGCAATTTCCGCAAACTCCGCCACCAACGGTTCAAACGACCGCCAGTCGCCCCGGGGGTTTCTTCATCAAGAGTTGGGCGATTACGCGAGCCTCAAATAGACAGCATCCCATTGCGCTTAAGGCGCTTCGGTGACCTCCACGTGACCTCACCGCCCGCAGTTTCGCCGGGCTCGAAGTGCGGTAGGTTGCATCGACCGCCACCGCGACGAAGTCTTGCGAAAGCGCGTCGGTGAAACTGACCTCATGCAGTAAATGCCGCGTAATCGTTCTGATCTCCACTGCCTTCGGTTCCCCCTGATCGAGCGTGACCAGTCTGATACATCCGCGAATTCTCTGCTTGCAGAGGTCATCGCGACCGAAGCAGGTAACTGCAGGTTACGTTGGTGCGTCAGGATGGTGTGTCCGGGGGCAGTTGCCCCGATACCGTTCGTGCGAAAGGTCGACAACTCCGCAGTCAGTTCGGCGCGACGGCGTTCGGCGTTCCTGACGACTATGAAGTCCGTGGTTGGTCAGGAAAAGATGACGGGCCGTGGGGCAGCGTCTCCTTGCGTTCGTAACGTTGACCAATTTGGGCCGAGTTGCGAGAATAACGCATCAGCTTTGGCCGATAGGTTCGATGAGAATAGAAACGGCTCTTTCTAGGGAAGGACTTCGGATGCTCACAATTCTTGGTCGCGGACAAAAATATTGCGATGGCGTATCACGCCGAGCGTTTCTGAAGATTGGCGGATTCGCCCTGGGCAGTATCGGCGGAGTGGGACTCGCAGACATTCTGCAAGCTCAATCCGCTGCTGGCACAAAGTCGTCGCATAAAGCGGTGATCAATGTGTTCCTGGGAGGCGGGCCGCCTCATCAAGATATGTGGGACATCAAGACTGAAGCTCCGGCGGAGATCCGTGGCGAATTCCAGCCAATCGCGACGAGTGTGCCTGGCATTCAAATCGGCGAGTGCTTCCCGAAGATCGCTTCGATGATGGACAAGTTCGTCGCCATTCGGTCCGTGGTTGGATGCTCGGGCGGTCATGATGCGTATCAGTGTGTCAGCGGCTGGCCTCGTGGTGCGATGGCATCCCTTGGCGGTCCACCCAGCATCGGATCAGCGTTGGCCAAGATTAGAGGTCCAGTCGATCCTTCCGTGCCGCCGACCGTAGGCTTGGCACAGAATACAAGCCACGGTCCTTGGTCCGAATCGGGCCAGGCAGGCTTTTTGGGAGATGCTTATAAGCCCTTCAAGCCGAATGGCGAGATGATGGCAGATTTGACACTCAACGGAGTCACACTTGATCGGCTGCAAGACCGCAAGACGCTGCTGAAAAGTTTCGGAGAACTCGAACGCGCTGCGGAATCCAATCGCGGACTGAATCCTTTCACGGAAGAGGCCTTTGGCGTTCTTACGTCGAGTAAGCTGGTCGATGCATTGGATCTGAGCAAGGAAGATCCCAAACTCGTCGCGCGCTATGGCGACGGCAAGCCTTATCAGTATCAGTACGACGGAGCGCCGACTTGCAATGACCATTTGTTGATCGCTCGCCGTTTGGTCGAAGCCGGCGTTCGCTCAGTCACGCTTTCCTACGGGCGCTGGGACAGTCACGGTGCGAATTTCGATTTGGTTCGCGATCACGGCGGCAAGCTCGATCAGTGTGTATCGGCTCTCGTCGAAGATCTTGACGAGCGTGGCATGCTGGATGATGTGACGGTTGTCGTGTGGGGTGAATTCGGTCGCACACCGAAGATTAACCCCAATGCAGGTCGAGATCATTGGCCGCAAGTCAGCTGTGCATTGCTCGCCGGCGGTGGGATGCGAACGGGACAAGCGATTGGCTCGACCAATCGCCTCGGTGAACATGCCGTGAATCGTCCTGTCGAGTTCCAGGAGATCGTAGCCACGATTTATCACAACCTCGGCATCGACACGATGACGACTACGCTGATCGATCCCACGGGCCGCCCGCAATTCCTCCTTGACCGTCGAGAACCGATGCGCGAGTTGGTGTAGCAATAGCGCAGCAGACCGCCGAGCCGCTCGCGGCATTCCATCTTCCCGGCGATCTGCCCGACTCCCGTTCAGGGGCAAGCTCCCGGAGCAATTCCGCCGCGCCGTCGACATCCTTCGCGCCCACGGAGTAGTTAACAGGTACACGCCCAATTTATTCGTTCGCCAGACGGCTCGCCGGACGCCAAGCGTAGGTTGCCGTGGGCAG
>JACNKX010000176.1 GCA_014381825.1 Planctomycetota bacterium | reverse complement strand
TATGCCCGCGTCAGCACCGATGACCAGGATCTGAGTCTGCAACTCGACGCGCTCACGCGAGCCGGCATTCCTGCCAACTCGATTTTCATGGACAAGATCTCCGGAGCGAAAACGGAACGCCCAGGCCTCACCAAGTGCATGCAGGCCCTGGCGGCTGGTGACATACTCGTCGTCTGGCGGCTCGATCGTCTCGGACGCTCAATGCGACACCTGATCACGCTGGTCGAAGACCTGCGCGAAAAGGGGATCGGGTTCCGATCACTCAACGAAGGAGCGATCGACACGACTTGTGCCTTAGGCGAGCTGATTTTCAGCATCTTCTCGGCCCTGGCCCAGTTCGAGCGGCGGCTCATTCAAGAACGCACGAAGGCGGGATTGGAGGCGGCGCGAGCACGGGGCCGCAACGGTGGACGCCCGAAGGTCGCTGCCAACGAGGCGAAAGTCGTGCTGGCCAAGAAGCTCCATGCTGACAAGAGCCTCGAAATCGATGATATCTGCAAGACGCTGCGTATTTCGCGATCAACTTTCTATAGGTACGTGCGGCTTGACTGAGTATCGAATTTCGGTCGTTTGATGCGTCGTCGCAAGAATCAAAACCACTTCCCACGGCTTTTTGGCACTCCTCGACGGCGCCACGAGCGGCCGCTTAGGCGCGGAGGTCGTTTTCACCTCAGCGAATTCGCGTCGAACCCAACTCGCGTCGGGATGTCCAACCGAAGTGAGGAAGAGCACGTTTAAAGTCGCGTCGGTCGCGCCACCGACGACACTTACTTGAAAACAATAGCCGACGATTAGCCTTGAGTTGAGTTTGCAAGCAGCTCTCGACGCGAACGAAGGTCACGATAAGAATGCTGCGCGGGGCTGACGCTCACGGAATCACGCGACCTAAGTGCCCGTTACTGCCGCCAACTAGAATGCTCCCATCAGAAGCGTGGACGGCAACCGTGTAGGCCCATCCGTCCATTGCGTGAAGAGTTTGAGTGACCTTCACTTCATCGGGATCCACGACTCTGATTCGGCCATCAACACAAGACGCCACGATTCGTGAACCATCGCTCAACCAGGCGATGTCCAGCGGTTCGGCGTCGAGCCGTACGTAACGGACCATCCGACCGATGGTTGGTTGCCAAAAACGTATCGTGCGGTCGCCGGCGGCCGAGGCGATCATCGGCAACCCGTCCACGCCAGGGCGCATGGCCAGAGCGTGGATCGGTTTGATGTGCTGGTTCATGCTGCGAATGAGTTTTCCGGATTTGAAGTCCCAGACACGCACTGACTGATCGATTCCTGCACTGATGAGTGTCTTGTTGTCCTTGAGCAGGCAAAGGGCATGGACACTTCGCGAATGGCCTTCCAAGGTAAGAATGGGATTGGTCGGCATCTCCAAATCCCAGAGTTTGATTTCACGGTCGATGCTTGCGGTTAGCAGTCGTGTATCGTTTAGCCAGGCTACCGACCGTACGGAATCACTGTGGTCATCGAATTTTGTCAATGACTCTCCGGCTGGCCAGGACAGTAATTCGACGATCCCGTCCTCGGACGGATTCCCGCCGCCGATGGCGATGTGCTTCCCATTTGGTGAAAACTCGACACAGTGGAGATTCGCTGCGGAACTCTTAATTGTTCGCTGCCGATTCAATGCCGGCCAAGAGTAGACGTGCAATCCCGACTGAGACACCGCAACAACAGATTTTCCATCGGGGGAAAAGGCCGCGGCGGTAATCGGAGACTCAGTCGCGATGCGCGCAGACTTCAGCGAGCGTTCCGCGTCGACTTGAGCTTCATCTGTAGACTGATGTTGCTTCAACGTCCCATGATCTGTCCGTTGGGCGAAGCTTGGCGTGGTGATCGTCGCGGCCAACACCAGGGAGATTTGCAGACTTCTCATGTTTCGCTTTCTGAAAGTTCCGCTTTCCAAGGAGTGAGGGCCCATTTCTAACCAAGCAATTCCGAAATTATCGTTGCACCATCCGGCGCGACACGAACGGGCCGACCGTCGCTTGTGTGTAGTTCGTGCGCGGGATCGATGCCGAGCAGCGAATAGATCGTTGCGGCGAGGTCCGACGGCGTGACAGGATTGTCATGGGGCAATTCGCCAAGTGAATCGCTGCTGCCGATGACTTGTCCACCCTTTACTCCGCCACCGGCCAACGCGACATTGAAGACGTTGGGCCAATGGTCGCGACCGCCGGCGGAGTTGATCTTCGGCGTGCGCCCGAACTCGCCCATCACGACGACTAATGTCTCGTCCAGCATTCCGCGTTCGGATAGGTCCTGAATCAGAGCGCTGAGAGCTCGGTCCAATGATGGCAGATGCGCGTTACGATCCGTCGGATAGCGGCGTTTGAGTTGGATGATGTTCTGGTGAGTATCCCAGCCGCCGCTGTTGACCGTGACGAACGGAACTCCTCGTTCGACCAATCGTCGAGCCAATAGGCAACTCTGGCCGATGCTGTTCCCACCAGTGCGGCCGTAGCGATTTCGGACGCTCTCTGGTTCATCTGACAGTTTGAAAGCGTCCTTTGCGGAAGGCGATGCGATTAGGTTGTATGCTTGTTCAAGGTCCGGGTCGGACTTCAGGGAAGCCGAGGCGTCTTTGGCACGACTAAATTCATCGAACGCATTCACAATCTTTCGGCGGCGATCAAGGCGTGTGAGGTCTAGCCCTCGATAGAAGTCGAGGTCGCGAACCCTGAAATCGGGGCGTTCGGGATTGCCGCCTACGGAAAAGGGACGCGTGGCACTTGGCAAGAACCCATTCCCGCTCACGTTTCCGCTGAAGTCTGGGACTGCGATGTGAGGCGGAAGCACGCCCGACCGCTCTCGCACATGGGCGAGAGTTGCCCCAAATGTTGGGTACTCCAATGCGGGCGAGGGCTTGTACCCTGTCATGAGATAGTGCGTGCCGAAGTTGTGCTCACCAAGTGGAGAGGTCATGGACCGAATAATCGCCAGCTTGTCCATCACTCCGGCAGTTTGTTTGAGGCACTCGCTGACACGGATGCCTTCGACATTGGTCGCAATGGTCTCCAGCGGGCCGCGAACCTCCTTCGGTGCATCCGGCTTCGGGTCAAATGTCTCAAGATGACTCGGGCCGCCGTCCAGCCAGACCAGGATGCATGATTTCGCTTTCGCAATGCGCGAAGCCTCGGCCGCACCAGCGTTGCGCAGGCGAAAGTAGTCGCCGAGGCCGAGTCCTAACGCGGACAAACCGCCAATTCGAATGATGTCCCGCCGCGACACACCGTCACATCGTTTTTGAGTATCCATATTGGCTTCCTTTGTTTCTCTTTCCCCGAACGAGGATAGACGCATTTAGTGGTTCGTCACGAATTCTTCACAAGTCATCAAACCCCAGACGAAATCTTCGAGGAACGCTCGCTGATCATCGTTCGATTTCAACTCCGCCAATTGTCCCTGCCAGTGCTTCCGTTCTTTGCCGGACGGGAGTCGGTTGAGTGCTGTCAGATAGAACGCGTCTACGATTTCCATCGGTCGTTTGCCGGAGGAGTGCATTTGGTTTAGACGACTACCTTCCGCGGCGATGCGGGCGTTCAGCAAGGCTCCGTTGAAGAGATGCAGCTTCTGAGGAAGCCCACCGACCGCACCGGGTGTATTCTCACAGGATTCCTCACGGCCACACCGACCAAGGATGTCGAGCGCAGGTGATGGCGTCTTTGGATTGACCAACATGACCGCTCGCGCACCATCCGGTTCACTCCCGTACTTGGCGGCAATTCCCAGTACGTCCGAAATTGCATCCGACAACACTTCCGCTTCGAGCGGGCGACGTGCCGCGTGTGAATAGAAGCGGTCATCGTCTTTGTTTTCCGCGGTGGCATCTGCACTTCGAGCGTACGTTGTGCTACCAGCGATCAAACCTAGCGTGTGTCGGAGGCGGTAACCGTTTGCCTGGAAATCGGCAGCCAGCTTGTCGAGTAAGGCCGGATGTGTGGCGGGGTTGGTATCCCGAAAGTCATCAACCGGTTCGACCAGCCCTCGTCCCATCATCCGCTTCCACAATCGGTTGACAATCGCCTTCGCGAAGTACGGGTTGGAAGAGTCCGTCAGCCAATCAGCCAACTGCCGACGCCCGTCTGTTGCGTTCTCGGCAAGGAATTGCTCGCCCGGAATACGCTGAATGGCCGGTTCAAGCGTCCGGGGGTGAATCGTCTGTCCGTTTGGTTTCTCGCCAACCACTCTCCCCCGTTCGACCTTGGCGAAAATCGCTGCCAGACCGTGATAATCATCCTGAGTCCAACGGTCGAGCGGATGGTTGTGACAATTTGCACAACGCAGGCGGCTGCCCATGAACAGCTCACTCGCGAATTCCGCCTGTTCGCGCTGCCCTGAGACAGTGCGATAGAAGTTAGCAGGGCCGAATTCGTGAGTATCTCCCGTTGCCATGATCAATGCCCGAGCCACTTGCCGATAGCCAACGTCATTCTTGATCTGGTCGGCAACCCATTTGTGATAGGTCAGGGCTCCCTGGCTGTCATCCTGCTGGGGGCGAATCCTCAGCAGCTTTGCCAACTGCAGCGTCCAATACTCATTGAATTCTTCTGCTTGAAGCAACTCATCGACGAGCACTTTGTGTTTGTCAGGTAGGCTATTTTCAAGGAACTCATTGACTCGCTCTGCCGACGGAAGACGACCTGTCAGGTCGAGATAGACTCGTCGGAGGTAGGTCGCGTCGTCGCACGGTGGCGACGGCGTCATGCCGAGCGTCGCGAGTGATTCGAGTATTTCGTCATCAATGAAATTGTTCCGAGGCTCACCAACCAAATCAACGTTGGAATCCGTCAGCGGAACAACCAACTCAATAGGGACAACCTTGCTCAAATAGCGGGCGACGACGATGTGTCGGCCGCGCCGAAGGACTTTGGCCACCGCTGATTCTGGATCGACATCCACCGCTGACGGATCCTCTGCCGAGAAGATTGTCCACCCGGTGACATCTCTCGAGGTGCCGTCGGAATATTTGGCGACTGCGCGCAACGTGACCAGTTCGCCGAGTGACTTCGCAACGCGTTTCCTCGGCGTGATCTCCACGCTGGACAGATCACGCCGCGTTCTATTGCCAGCGCCCTGCTTGATCCAATCGATCAAAAGCTGAGCGCTGTCACCCTCGTCATCGATGACGGCTCCTCCACCGTGTTCAACATACTCGGCGGGCTTTAAGAGGATCAGGCTTTCTTCCGGATTGGAGAGATTGACTCGCCGGCCATTCATCTGTCGGACGACGGCTTCAAAATCGGATTTCGGATCGCCTCCATATAGCGAAAGCTTGAATCCACCACGCCCGATCGCTGCACCATGGCATGCGCCGGCGTTGCACCCATGTTTGGTGAACATCGGAATAAGGTCGTTGCGAAAGTCCACCGTTTCTTCCGGTAAATCTTCCGCCCTCCCCACCGATGCCACCGCTACGATGAGAGTCAGGGACTGGAGCAGCGTTTTCATATCCATTGCACCTCGTAAGGTTGTTTCCGGTCCACCCTTTTAGCGACGTTCCGGGAATGCGGCCTCGTAGAGTTCGCCGGCTTCCTCCCGAGTGAGCTTACCTGCCCGTACAAATTCGCCAAGCTTTTCGCGCAGAGCCGCTTTTGCTGCGGACTGGGGATCCTTGTCGCGACGCATTCGCATCCGAGCTGCTTCCTCGTTGGCTTCGGCCAACCAGCCCGCAACGGTTTCGCGGTCCTCGTCGATCAATTCCGCGATGCCACCCATGACGTGTGGATCCGCGAAAAGCATGCCTTGGCGAAAAACAAAGTTGCGAGTTACCTTGCCATTCCTGGCGAGGATGATTGTTTGCGAGACCTTTCGGTTCAGTCCGTAAACGCCAGGCCCGTCACGACCGTCTTTGGAAACCGCAATCACATCGATTCCCCGCTCACGCAATGTCGGAAGCATTCCCCCGAAGCTGGTGATCGAATCCGGGTCGTCGGACAGAAACACGCATGCAACGTGCAGATCCTTGTCTGTCTTTCGATTGATCTTGCCAATTGCATCCACGACGCCGTAGAGCCCTCGAATGGCAACACCGCTTTCATCCTGGAAGAACAGGATCTGCGGCTTGTCACCCGTGACCGCAATAGGATCAATCTCCTGGCCCTTGTCCTCACCAATAATGCTGGTTGCCTTCAAGCCTGGTAACTTCTCACCAGGTTGAGGCCCGGAAAAGACCGATTCACCCTCCACCTTGAATCCGTCGGGATCTTTCACCGGAAACTTGTTCTGATCGTATTCACGACGTTCCCGTCCTGCACTGCGTTGTTCTTTACGCTCGGCCTCCCGAGTCTCTGGTCTTCTCCTTGTTGATTCTTGTGCGAAACTCATCGAGCCAACCAGGGCTACGAGAGTCAATGCAATTGCGGATCGTTTCATTTGGTCTTCCTTTTCATAACTCGCTGTCGGAGATTGGTTGTTGTTTAAGTGAGTTGATTGTGCTTCCTTGCGGGATTAGCCCGAATCGCGTTTCGGGTGCGTCTCTTGCTTAGGCTCGGGAATCCGGACAGGCTTCTTGCCGAGCTTGTCGAGA
>JACNKX010000124.1 GCA_014381825.1 Planctomycetota bacterium | reverse complement strand
TGCGCCTGGGGCAACGTGATTCGCGAAGCGGACGGGAAGTTCCGCCTGTGGTACTGCACGATGACGATGGGGCACAACGCCGCCGGTCCCCACGAGATGGCCGCCGCGGGTGTCTGGGGACGCGGCGACGATTTCACTTTTCGTCCCCGTTCAGACGCTGATCACCCGGACGTCGAGTCGATGCTGGGCAAGTACGCCGAGTCGGACGACGGGATCACGTGGCGGAAACCTAAGCTGGAACAGTTCGACTATCGCGGCAGCAAAGACAACAACATCATCCTGACGGGGAGTCTCGCGGCGAAGCAGACCGACGGCGCGTTGACCAACTTTGACGGCTACACCATTCTCCGTGACGACTGCGAACCCAACCCCGATCGTCGCTACAAGATGGTCGCCCATTGGGAGTCAGTCCATTACTGGGACAACCATGCCGTCAGCGGTTCACTCGGTCGACCCAAGGAGATGATGGACCGTTATGCCGCCGCGCGAGGTGAATACATCACGTACAGTCCCGACGGACTGCGCTGGGAACAACCTCTGGAACGGCTCGAGACTCTCCCGAGCGGAGGCGGCGATCGACTGCTGGTCGTCCCTGATCGTCGGAACAATCGCTGGATGGCCTACGTTCGCGCTGGCGGGTGGTCGTATCCGGCGTTCAGTTACAGCGACGACCTGCGGCGTTGGTCTCCCGCGAAACCTGCGAGACGGATCACGCCGGAACTGGTCAACGCGCCGGCGGTCGAGTGCATGATTCCGTTCAACTACGGCAATCAGGATCTGGGCTTTCCGTGCGGGATGGACAAGCCGAAGGGGCAGTTCACGGTGATGCTTGCCTCCCGCCATGATCGTGGAGAATGGAGCCCGGTCGACCAGACCAGCGGGTTCATCCCGCCTGGCCCTCCCGGCAGCTACTATGCCACGGGAGCCGTCCCTCTGCATAACGAGCCGTTCCTGGTTGGCGATGAGATGCTGATTTTCTTCAACGCATTCTCCCGAAATCAACAGACGCCATGTCCGCAGGGTTCACGGTCGATCGGCGTGGCGAAACTGCGCCGCGACGCGTTCGTCGGAGTGCAGTCGGCGGACAAGAATGCCGTTGGACAACTGACGACCAAATCGTTGCCTGTCCGCGGTGACCGGCTCTTACTGAACGTCGAGCAGCGTGGCGGTGCGAACGAAGTTGTAGGCGAAGTGACGGTTGCCTTGCTCGATGAACAGGCAGGAGAGCTGCCTGGCTTCGGCTTTGCCGACTCCATTCCGCTCACCGCCGATGCGATCCGAGCACCCGTCCGGTGGAAGACTCAGTCCGACCTCTCTTCGCTGCGCGACAAGACGGTCCGCATCGCTCTGAGACTGCGAGGACCGGCGATCGTGTATGCCCTCGCAATCCCCGACGATCGCTCCTCTAGGAATCAGCCATGAAGACGCACAAGGAATCACAACCATGACCATCGGACGATTTATCTTATGCCTGGCGCTGTTGGTCCATTTGGGACCGACCGAAGCGTTTGGCCAGCAGAGGTTTGGCTCCCTCAAGGCCGACCGGATTCCCAGTGATACGGGGATTACACTGATCGGCGAGACCACTGCATCAAAGACAATTCTTTTGCTGGACGATCGCGTTGTCGACCGAGTGGAGAACGCCGTCCTGCGCGTGGGCAAGGTCCAGAAGCATCCGTCCAATCCGCTGTTTGGGGAGGACAAACCCTGGGAATTGCGGGTCGATAACATGTATCCCACCGTCGTCTTTGATTCGCAGGAAGGCATTTATCGGTGTTGGTACAATTCGTTCCTGGAGGACGTCTATGTTTGGAATTGGGCAGAGATGGGCCTCTGTTATGCGACCTCGCGCGACGGGCTGCATTGGGAGAAGCCAGAGTTGGGTGTCGTCGAGTTCAATGGTAGCAAGGCAAACAACCTCGTCGCGCGCCGTCTGCACGGCGCGGGCGTGTTTATGGACACCACGGAACGCGATCCGGCTCGACGGTTCAAAATGATCTGCTCTGTGGGTGACCACGGAGAACCGAAAACCATGAAGAACCCGCGAGTGATGGCCGTGGCGTTCTCGCCCGACGGTTGGCATTGGAGTGAAATGAAGCTCTGTCCCGAGATCGGCAATCCTTTGGTGGGAACTGGCGACACGCATAACAATGCACTCTGGGCGCCAGAGATCGGCAAGTATGTCGGCATCACTCGCAAATGGAGTGGTGGGCGAGTGGTGGTGCGCACCGAAAGCCCCGATTTCATTCACTGGACGGAAGCCGTTGATGTGATGCAAGGTGAAGAACTGGCTCAGACGTATTCAATGCCGGTGTTCCGCTACGCGGGCGTGTATCTGGGACTCGTCAGCATCTACAACCCGAAGACCGGCCGGGTGCATTGCGAGTTGGCGCGGAGCCCAGACACGGTCAAGTGGACTCGCATTCAACCCGGCACTTCATTGATACCCACGTCCGACTTTCCCGGAGACTATGACTGGGGTTGTGTCTATGCGACTGCGCCTGTCATTGAACAAGACGGAATCCGGCTCTATTACGGCGCGTCCGACCATGGGCACGAGGACAAACGCAAGGGTTTTCTCGCACTCGCGACGCTGCGGCCCGATGGTTTCGCAGGCTACGAACCAAAGGTGCCCGATCAAAGAGCGACCGTAGTGACTCGCCCCCTTACCTGCACAAGCAAGGACTTGACCCTCACGGCCGACGCTCAGGGTGGTTCGATCACGGTTTCCATCGTGGACGAGGATGGTGTGATGCGTTTGGAAAGTGAGCCCATTGAAGGCAATGTGACCGAGACGTTGGTGTCGTGGAAAAACGGCGGCAGCCTGGAAAAGTACGTTGGCAGTAAGCTCCGACTGCAAGCGACAATCCGCAACGCGAAGGTGTATGCTTTCGGATTCATGTCCGTCGAAGCTGCCGCGACGGACAAGGATGTCCGTCATACGGAATTTGTCTCGGGACAATTCCCTAGTGATGCGGGCGTGAAGCTGATTGCCGACACACGATTCGTGGCGATCTCGAAAAAGGCCGATTCGGTCGAACTGTCAGCGGCCCACGTCGCTGCGGTCAATCGTCGGCGGAGGATCTACGTCAACAACGATGTCGGTTACGACCAGGTCGCTATGGGGCCGAAGTTGACGGCCCTCAAGCCCGATGAATGGCTCGCCGCAAGATTCAGCGCGTTCGACCAGCCGGGCAGTCAGGTGGATTGCGTCGGCTGGTGCCTGGATGAAGGAAATATCGCCGCGTATCCCAGCAAGATCATTCCGGAGTTGCAGTACCCGACATTGCTGCGTTGGCGAGCCGAGGGCGTTGACATCGCGCAGCGGATCGTCGAGGAGAGTCATCGCCGCAAACTGGAAGTCTTCTGGGAGCATCGCCTGAATGGCGCCGATCGGGAAGCGGATGTCACGACACCGGCTCGCCATCCTCTGAAGGAACGGAATCCCGAATGGCTGCTGGAAGGGGGCTGGTGGAAGCCGGGGCTGTGGAATTTTGCGGTTCCCGAAGTGCGCCAGTACAAGGTCGCCGTGTTGCGTGAAGTCGCTGAGCGTTACGACCTGGATGGGATCAATCTGGATTTCGGCCGACATCCGCCCTACCTGCCCGCTGGTAAGCAGTGGGAGCAGCGAGAAGCGTTGACCGACTTCGTGCGGCAAGTGCGGCTGATGTTGCAAGCCGTGGCCGAAAAGCGGGGCCGGCCGTTTCTGTTGTCGGTACGCGTCGCCGATTCTGTTCCAGGTTGTCACTTCGATGGCTTCGACATTGAATCCTGGGTGCAACAGAACCTCATCGACATGATCATCATCGGCACGCGGTCAATTCAGGTCGACCTCCCCGGCTTCAAACGCATCACGACCGGCAATCACGTCAAGTTGTATCCCTGCATCGACCAGCATCACTCGCCCGATGGCTACCATGCCGTCCCCGCGCCCGAGTTCCTGCGCGGCGTCGCTGCCAATTGGTGGCATCAAGGAGCCGACGGCATCGCCACGTTCAACTTCTGGAATGAGCTGCCTGATGCCGCCAAGGTGATCGGCACTTCCGGGCCGTTGCTCGATGGCAAATCGGTACACGCGCTGGCCTACTTGGAACTCGGCGATCCGAAGCAACTGGCGCCGCTCGACAAGTGGTTCGTCGTCGCTCGTCGATACGGAGGCGGGTTCTACGACCGTCTGGGAAATCGCTGGGATGACTACACGAACCTGAACCATCAGTCGCCGTTGCCTCAGACACTGGGAGCCGACCCGACGTGGGTCGAGGTGTCGCTGGCCGACGACTTCGCCGCCCAAGCGAACCAGATCGATCAACTCGAACTCCGTCTGCAACTCTCCGCCGATACCGCCCCCGAACAAATCGCAGTCAAGTTCAACGGAATCAACCTGCGGCCTCAAAAGCAGGACGGCAACTGGTGGGTCTCTGCTCTCACCCCGCAACAAACCGCAACAGGACGCAACCTGATTACGCTCGACGGCGCCAAGCCGGGTGGACGGGAGCACGCATTCTCGCTGGAGAAGGTTGAAGTCCATGTCAAATACCGGACGGCAAGCCATGGGAAGTAACATTAGCCCTCGTGCCACTGGAGAGGATGTTTCGATAGACAAAAATCGAACCGAACTCGAAAGTCGGAATTCCCTTTGCAGCCAGCCTTTGCAGCGCTAGAGGCTAAAGAGAGTCGTTACGAAGAGCGTTGGTTCCAGTGTACTTCGTCAGAAGTCGCATTAGGTCGCAAGTCTTAACATTCGTGAGACTTGCGACCCGCCTCTTTCTTGGGGTCGCTTTCGTCAATTCCACCGCTTGCGACGTTACGCGACCGGGTGCCCGGACCTGCTGCTGCGATTTTCGAAAGCGATAAACAGTTCAACCACGTACTTTGTTTCCAACTCGAAGAGACTCGTGAATACCTATCTCAGAAAGATGCAGTGTTCTTACCGCGCGGACGGTAGGTACTACTTGACGAAGATGGACATACAGCTCTCGGGGCGCGGAAGCGCTGCGTGAATCGACATCAAGGCATGCCCTCTAATCCGAGGCGTAAATAAAGTTCATATCAGGCCTTTCAGTCGCATAGAAATGAACCCAGATATACGCGTGACTGAATGCTGCGATGGTGAGTGCCGCCGTAGAGTTAAAGCCAACGGCGATGGCCCAAAACAAAAGGAAGGCGTAGAAGTACATACCGTTGTTTGTGAATCGGAAGATGCCTTCCTTAACAAGCGGCATTTCGCGATATCGTGGATCGAAATGGTCAACGCCGGCCGCTCTTACGAATCCGAAGTATCGTTTAACACTGTAGGCGGCGTACGTGCCGAGCGCGACGAGGACTGCGGTGACGATGGTCTGCGGGAGAACGTCGAGCTTTAGACTGCCGCCGTCCATCCAAGCCAATGCAAAGAGGGAAATGTAGCGACTGCCGAAGAGAAGGTAAAAGCACGCCAAGTATCCTCGGAACCCTATCGCCTTGCTTGTTGCCGAAGATCGGAACTCAAAGCGCCATGCCAGCCATACAAAGATCTGATGCAAGATTGGACAAGCTGCCGCAATCCAAAAGACGAAGGGAAATGGTTCACCCAGACATTTCCAAGCCGCGAACACCAAGGCGAGAAGAGACGCTAGGCACGCGACGTGTACTGCTTGACCACTCCAAATGCCGGGCGGTGTCTTGGGAGTCGTTATGTCGAGCGAGGAACTGGGAGAATGTGACACTGCGCGTGCTCCTTACGGATGGCAATTCGTTGTGCGCTATATGGGGAGCCTCGGAAAGATTCTCCCCGGAACTTGCTTCTTGTAGTCGTCGTACTGTGAACCAAGTTTTTCTTCCAATTGTTTTTCTTCGGTAAGGACATGTAGCAGAAGTCCGATCCAGCAAATTGGTGTAAGCGCGAGTCCATAAATTGAACCCCACCAAATACTCCAGCCAATCGGCCACAACAATTCGCTGAGATACATCGGGTGTCGAACAATGCTGTATGGCCACGAAGTACGTAAGCGCATCTGCGGGTCAGGCGCGCGCCACCATTTGATGGACAGTGTCGGAATTCCTATCGCGCCGGCCGCCAGCAAAACAATGCCACCGATGATCCAATTCCAAATCGAGATATCAAATCGAGGCTGAGGGCAAAACGGCAAGACAAGCAAGAAGCGACCGATGGTTACCGCTGTAAGGGCGAGGGCCGTGAATGCAAGATTTCGGCCTAGTCGATGACCGCTGACGACGAAGGTAGCACACTGCAATCCAAACATTGCAACGAATGCCCAAAACCACGCATCAGTCAGAAGACTCACGAAACACTCCTAAAGCGGATAACTTCATTCATTAACCTGGCAAACCCCGGGATAAGACACCAATCTCCTGCCTTATTCCAGTTGTTTGGATAACTCGGTGGCAACAGCAGCCACGTTACTATTTTGCGATGAAGCGAGGCGCTTCAGGTCACTTGAATATTCGGTGCGAACCCATTTTCGAGCAACATCATCCTCAGCAACCAACTCGGTGAAGTCTCGAAGGACTTGAATCTGTGTCTTTGGATCACCGTTGATTAGCGATTCGTGGTACGACTGGACAACAGCGTCCGCCAAGGATTCGCCCAATCCGTCTCCATCGATCACGATGCGGCTTGGGAGATCGCGCGCCCAAGCAACAACCTTAAACGCTGTCCAAGCAGCGAATGAGCAGCAGATCAACGCCAATATAGTCGCAGTCGCGAAGACTCGCTTCGTTCGTGTCTTCACGCGAACTCCCCCGAACAGGCATCTAGTTCACGCATTTCGACGTGGTTGCGCTTCAAAAAAGCCTCGACGATCCTGCGTTGATCTGCCTTTCTAATATGAATCACAGCCTTCAACTGTAATCTGTTGCCTTTGAACAAGCAGAACACTGACTCTGCTCGGTAGGCAACCTTGATCTCATCAAACGATATCGACCGCTCAACTTTCAATTCACGCGCGGTAGCGGTGTAGTTGGTCTCATGGAAGTGATAAACCACCGAAAACGGGGCGCGTTGGATCGCTCGACGTAGTTCCAGGTTGACCGTTCCCCGTATCAGTGGATTTGTAACAAACTCACGAGTAGCAGCCTTGATCCGATCTTGCCCCAGCACGAGCATTGCAAAAAGATAGCCCCAAAAGAAAATAGCTAAGCCACCACAGAACAGCCACCCGAACACTTCGTTTGTCCTCGTTGTCGCAAGCAGTAAGGAGCTGATCAGCGCTCCAACTAGCAAGAGTGCCTGGAGTTGCTTATTCGACAAGCGACCCGCGAACCCGACTCGCTCCGAAACGGAGCTTTCAAACGCCTTGCTCTGGCTGATGTAGCATCGTTGAAGGATTTCCCTTATTGCCTCCAAATCATCAGGAGTGACGAGGGTCGTGAAAGTTTGTGGCTCATGTTGCATATCCGCATGTACCAATTCGTAATTGTCGCCCACCACAGCCCCGAATCGACGAGAGCCGATTAACGACACCTCTGTTTCGATGAATAACGACTGATAGTTAGTAGCGACTGCATCCATCGTCTATTAAACTAGACGACTACTGACAGAAGCACAAGTCGTAAGTCACGAATGCTGGCGGTCGATCCACGAGGCGTTTGACGCTTCGGAACGCTTCTGATGACGAACTTCATTGTTGGAAGGAGGCGTTGTTATTGTTGTTCAAGAAGTTGACGTTTAAGTACGACAAGCCGCTGGTCGTTAAGTCGCCAACGCACACGGGCCACGTTAGATTGCTACTGGAGATGTTCCCTGAGGCAAAATTCGTGCACATTCATCGCAATCCTTTTGAGGTTTTTAGTTCGACGCTTAAAATGCTCGCAACGGCATCTCCTTGGTTCCGGCTGCACAGTTGATCGAGTGGACTGGGTCGAACGAACGATCCGTGTCTATCGCGAAATGTACTCGGTGTTTTTTGAGGAGCGCGATCTAATTCCGTCTGATAATTTCTACGAAATTGGATACGAAGAGCTTATCGCAGATCCGATCCAAGAACTGCGAAGTATGTATGAGAGCCTTAACCTGCCACGGTTTTCTGACACCGAGGAGAACCTGCGTCTCTACATCGATTCAATCTCTTCCTACAAAAGGAACGGTTTCCCACCGCTGACCCGCGAAGAGACGGAACTCGTCGCTACTCAGTGGAATCGAAGCTTCGCAGAGTGGGGATACGAACTCCCCGAATAGCTGCCGGAGAATGTCCGAAACGGCACGCTGCCCTTGCGGCAGCCGCGAGTCACGTCGTTGGGAATGTTACTTGCTAACAGATGACCGATCATTGGTCCAATCGTCGTTCGGTGGTGGCTTCGTCGATGTTGAGAACGTCGCCTCACTTGGCAAACAGGTTTCGGCAGGTCGCAATCCCGTGACTTCGCGCCGCGTAATTCTCGTGGGATTCGGTATCAGCGAGTTCAGATTCCAGATTCAATCATCACTGCTGTCTGCGCGATAGAATTCAAAGATCGCGCTGTTGTCGGCGTCACCAAATCCGAGCGATTCTGCGTGCTCAAGTAGCTCTCGATGCAACTCGCTTAGCGGCACTGGCGATCCGACGCGTTCGGCTTCACTGAGAATCAACCGCACGTCCTTCAAGTGTTGAGACAGGTGGGCTTGGACACGGTAATCGCGCGCCGCCATTTTGTCGCCTTTCGTTATCATCACGGTCGATGCGGCAGGCGTTCGACGCAAGATTTCTAACGTGTCGGTCGCCGAGAATCCAAGCGACTCGGCAAAGTGTAAGCCCTCGGCGAGTACAGCGCGATGCAATCCTAGAATCAAATTGTGGACGAGCTTGAATCTCGACGCCGAGCCGATTGGACCAAGGTGCATGCGCGTCGGGGCGATCGCGCAAAGTACTGGTTGTGCTGCGTCGATAACGGCAGCGTCGCCGCCGAGGAATACCGTGGCCGTTCCTTCGCGCAACTGGCTGCTTGAACCTGCAACGTTGGCTTCGAGATAGTTGGTCTCGTGATCTGCGAGAAACTCGCCAATCGCAATCATTTGTTGTGGATCGCCGGTGGTCGTATCGAGGATCGTGGCACCTGCTCGAAGCGAACTCGATATTTGTTTGGTGATCGATGCAACGACGTCGCTCGTCGGGAGGCTATATACGATTGTCTCGCACGTATCGCACAGTTCTTTCGGATCGGTCGCTGGCGTGCCGCCTAGGCGTTGCAAGCTCTCAAGACGATCCGCGTCGACATCGTAGCCAAGGACGGCGAAGCCCTGCTCGAGCAATCGCTCGACGACCGCCGTTCCTAACAACCCGAGTCCGATGACTCCGACAAGTGGCGGTTGTGACAGCATGGCTTAATGCTCGCTACAAGTTCGGTTTGCCAGATTACTCATTAGGCAGCCAGTCAAGCTGCTGCCATCCGTCTGAGACATAGCCCTGACGTGGACCGGGAGTGCTGCGCCCGTCGGTGACGCATTTGGCAGCGAGCGCCGTGAGTTGCTCGACCAGCTCTGGGTGTCCGTCGGCGAGGTTGTTAGTCTCATCAGAATCGTCACGCATGTTGTACAGTTGTCGCTCGCCAGTCGCGAACGACTTCTGCTCGATCGTTCCCGTATAGCGTCCCTTGTTCTTCCCGCCTCCGTAGCCGTTTCCGCCAGAACCTGAGTGAAGCAGGAGTTTCCAGTCGCCTTGGCGAATTCCAAAGCGCCCGCTCGACGAATGATGAATAATGGCGTGGTCGCTTCGATAGGCATCGCTCTTCTTTTGTAGCAGTGGCAATATCGAGACGCTATCGACACCCTGACTCTCGGGCACTTCGACGCTGATCAAGTCAGCGAACGTTGCCATCATATCGACCAGGCAGATTGGCGAGTCACACGTCGAAGCCGCGTCGATCACGCCGGGCCAGCGGGCGATGAAAGGCACGCGCTGGCCGCCCTCCCAGTTATCTCGTTTCGCTCCAAGGAAGTGCGAAGAACTGTCGTGTCCGAACTTTTGTCGCCGCGGAAACATGTTCGTTTCGGGACCGTTGTCGCTCGTCACGATCAGTAACGTCTCGTCGGTCAGCTCGTATTGCTCCAGCGCTCGCATGACGCGACCAATGGTGTGATCGACTTCGACCATGAAATCACCATACACGTCCATGCCGCTCTTGCCGACGAATGCGTCACCCGGCGCGTGCGGAGTGTGAGGCGCATTAAGAGGCATGTAGACGAAGAACGGTTCCTCTTTGTTAGCGCCGATCCATTCGATCGCCTTGTCCGCAAGCGTCGGCATCACATATTTGTGTCGCCAACCAGGAACAGCCGGGCCATCTCGTCCGCCGGTGTCCTCCATCCTCAGAGTTGAAGTCGGCTGGGCGGTTACGCGATCGTTCTCGACAAACGCGTACGGTGGCATATCCAGCGACGCGGCGATGCCGAAGTAGTAATCGAAACCGTTTGACGTTGCTGTTCGTTTGATCGGCTTCGCAAAGTCGATCCCCGTCGAGTCGTTACGCATGCTGTACGATTTGCTGCCGCGGATACCGCCGGACCAATTCATGCCGAGATGCCACTTTCCGACGCAGGCTGTCGCATATCCGCTTTGCTTGAACAAGTCGCCCAACGTCATACGGTCCGGTTCCAACAAGGGTGGCGAAAAGCCGCCGAGTACGCCCTGCTTTAACGCGGTTCGCCAACTGTACCGTCCCGTCAGGAGCGAGTAGCGGGATGGCGAACAAACAGCCGATGCGGAATGCGCGTCGGTAAACATCATCCCTTCGGCAGCAAGCCGATCTAGATGCAGTGTCGCAATCTTCGACTTCGGATCGTAAGCCCTAACGTCGCCGTAACCCATATCGTCGGCGAAAATCAGAACGACGTTGGGGCGCTTCAGCGAAGTCTCCGCGAGCAGGCAGGATACACTCAAAACGCCAATCATTGTGATCGTGGCGACTGCGATCGTCATATACCTCGTCATCAATGAGGCCTCAATTTGGTGTTACGAAGGGCTACGTACTCGCTGATTTTCTGGTGGTAGCAGATTGTCTGACATAGATGCACTCTCCCGAAGCTGTTGAGAGGCGATCATACTCCGGAGAACCCTGGGGAGTCTTTCAAGGCTTGGAAACAGCATGTCCGATGTATTAAGCTAAGCGACACTAACCTGTCTTGGCCAGCTGACCTGCCAAGCCTAAACTGACGGATCACCGCTACCCCGTTATTTTTCGCTTGAACGCTTAGGGGACAAATAATGAGACAATACTCTTTGATCGCTGCCAGCATTGGATGTCTCGTATCTGCGAGCGTTGCCCAGGCGCACCCCGGACATGGGGAACCGGGGAACGATTTCAGTCTCGTTCATTATGCGACCGAACCGATGCACCTTGGAGTTGGATTCTGCTTGCTGTTGGCATCGATCGCAGTCATGAAACTGATAGGGACTTCACGATTGTGGCATCAGCGCAAGGCTGCTGGCCGCTAGTTGGATGCGGAGGTGGTTTGGCAGCCGGTCGAACTGATTTCCTGCCGATCATTTAACTGCCCTTGCAAGCAGGCAAACGCGTCATATAATCCGAAGATCGTACAAATTACGGGACCGTTGTCTTCATTGGCAACGGACGTAAAGTGCGGGTGTAGCTCAGTTGGCAGAGCACAACGTTGCCAACGTTGTTGTCGTGGGTTCGAATCCCATCACCCGCTCTTTTAATTATTGCAAGTGGCTTCGCAGAAAAGACTTATCACCCCGATGGCGACTCCTGACACTGAACTGGCACCGGAAGAAGCGTCGGAACAAGAGAAGCCGAAGCTGGCTCTCGAAGTGAAAGTCGATACGCCGAGTGCCTGCCAACGCCACGTGACCGTCACGGTGGCTCGCAACGATATTGAACGCTACTTCAGCGAGGCGTTCGATGATCTTGCTCCGAAAGCCGAAGTGGCGGGTTTTCGACCCGGTCGAGCTCCGCGGAAGCTGGTTGAAAGCCGTTTCCGCGAACAAATGGCGAGCCAAGTCAAAGGTTCGCTGCTCATGGACAGCGTGACGCAGGCCAGCGAGGAGTGCGATTTCTCTGCCATCAGCGAGCCTGATTTCGATTTCGAGGCGATCGAACTTCCCGATGACGGACCGATGACCTTTGAGTTCGACATCGAAGTTCGGCCTGAGTTTGACATGCCCGAGTGGAAGGGCTTGAAGCTCGAACGCCAAGAGCATGAGTATTCGGACGACGAAGTCTCCGAGCATCTGACTGGGTTGTTGACGCGTTATGGGAAGATAACCTCGAAGGACGGTGCCGCCGAAGCGGGCGATCAAGTGACTCTTAACATCGCGTTCAAAGACGGTGAGGAAGAGTTGTCGACGGTCGAACAACACACGGTTGAAATAAAGCCGACGCTTAGCTTCAGCGACGGAAACATCGAAGGCTTCGATAAGCTCGTCACAGGTGCTTCGGTCGGTGATCATCGCGAAGCTAAGATCACGATAAGCGAAGAAGCAGAAAACGAAGCCTTACGAGGCAAAGAAGTTTCTGCGGACATCGAGATCAGAGAAGTACAGCATCTTGATTTGCCGGAAATGACGCCGGCGTTCCTCGATCGCATTGGTGGTTTTGAAGACGAAGAAGAGCTGCGAGATGCGGTACGAGGCGAACTGGAACGCCAGCTGACATATCACCAACAACAAAAGATTCGCAAGCAAATTACTGCGATATTGACCAAAGATGCCAAATGGGAGTTGCCTCCCGAGATGCTGCGGCGGCAAGGTCGTCGTGAAATGGAGCGGGCGGTATTGGAGCTTCGTTCCAGCGGGTTCTCTGACGATGTAATTCGTCAGCATCAGAACCAGCTGCGTCAAAACAGCTTGGCGTCGACCGAGCGGGCATTAAAAGAACACTTTATTTTTGAGCGGATCGCTGAAGAACACGAGATCGATGCAGAGCCAAGTGACTACGATGCCGAGATCCTTCTGATCGCGCGGCAAAGTCAAGAGTCGCCGCGTCGTGTCCGTGCTCGCTTAGAAAAACGGGGGCAAATGGATGCCCTTCGGAATCAGATCATCGAGCGGAAAGTGATCGAGTTGATCACGGACGCTGCCGAGTTCACTGAGACACCGTTCGAGGCCGAGAAGGACGAAACGTCCGCGATCGATCACTCGATCACTGGGTTTGTACACGAAGATGAAATTCCGGAAGCCAAGTATGGAGGCGACGCCGAGGAGCTAAAGACCCCCGACGATCGTAGTTAGCGGATGGTGCGACCGCGCATTGCTTGGGCGTTGCCCAAACGGCGACGGTTATCATGACTGACCCTTCGGGGCATGTCCATCTTGCTCAGGCTGATTCTTCTGCCAAGTTTAAGGAAGGGCTGGTACTTGATGAGCCATTTTACGTCACCAATTTACGATTCGCAGTCGTATCAAAGCGTCCAACGACAGCGACAGCTAACGCTGGGCGATCTGTTGCTCGAGAATCGCATTGTGTTTCTGCAAGGCGAGATCCATACGGGCAACGCCAATGAATTAATTATGAAGCTGTTGTACTTGCAGAGCGAAAATCGCAAGAAGGACATTCACTTCTACCTCAATTCGCCAGGAGGTGATGTTGTCGCTACGCTGGCGATCTATGACACGATGCAAATCCTTAGCTGTCCTGTCGCGACCTATTGTGTTGGTCAGGCAGCCAGCGGTGGTGCCGTGCTTCTTGCTGGGGGAACCAAGGGAAAACGATATGCCTTGCCACATGCGCGCGTCATGATGCATCAGCCATGGGGCGGTGTCCAAGGTCAAATCAGTGATATCGAGATTCAAGCGAACGAGATTCTGCGCAATCGGCAAACGCTGAATGAGATTCTCGCCGGGCACTGTGGTCAACCGATCGAACGCATCGAGAAGGATACTGATCGCGACTTCTTTTTGAACGCCGAAGAAGCGAAGGAGTACGGTGTGGTCGATGACATTCTGGAAAAACCGCCCGTCGAAGTCGATGACGACGACGATGACAAATGACGACGGATAGTTTGACGTAACGAAAGTAAAACGGAGTTTCGCATACGGGAGTATTGCACGAGATGGCCCCCATCCCTTACGTCATCGAAAAAAGTGGTCGTGAAGAGCGCGTCTACGACGTCTACAGCCGATTGCTCAAGGACCGCATCATCTTCCTTGGCACAGGCGTCAACGACGAAGTCGCCAACGCGATCGTCGCGCAAATGCTATTCCTGCAGTCAGACGATCCGAAGGGTGATATTCATCTATATGTAAATTCGCCTGGTGGCAGCGTCAGTGCGGGACTAGCGATCTACGACACGATGCAATTCGTGACGTGTGACGTCGCGACCTATTGCATTGGACAAGCCGCCTCAATGGGCGCTGTACTTCTCACTGCGGGTGCTCCGGGCAAGCGTTTTGCCTTACCAAACGCCAGAATCATGATTCACCAGCCGCTCGCCGGAATGCAAGGAACGGCTGCCGAGATCGAAATTCATGCTCGCGAGTTCAAGCGAATCAAACAGAAGATGAACGATATCTTGCTGAAGCACACGGGGCAAACCCTCGAGAAAATCGAGGAGGACACCGACAGAGACTGCTTCATGTCGGCCGAGCAAGCCGTCGATTATCGATTGATCGACAAAGTCATCGAGCACATGGAACCGGTAAAATAGCGGTGACTTGGTAATCTGCGTCCGCCGACTTTTCAGGCTGATGTTGACGCAATCTTCGCAAGCGAGTATTTCCTGCTCCGCACATTTCTTTTGCTGCGGTATCGCTCTGCATCGACGTTCGAGCTGCGCAGTAAGTCACTTCGATCTGCGTTTCGTCAGGGAAGATGAACAGCTTTCCCCTCAACTCCACAATCCGGCTGTACCAACTAGCGATTGTCAGCGCCCTTTGCGCGCTCGCTGCTGGCTGCCGCAGCGACCCGAACATCGCTTCTCACATCGAGATGATGAACATTGAGAGGCGCACGCTCGAAGACCAGTTGTACGAGCTAGAGTACGACTACGAGCGGAAAGTTGCGGAACTTGAAGAGGCGAAGGAGCGGCTAAGGCGCTTCGACGGTGGAGACTCTGACCTGCGTCACACCGACGAAACTCCCCGCATCGAACTTCCTGAAGCAGATGATGACATGCTCGACCTCAGCCCTCCGTCCGTAACGCCCGGAGTGCCGGATCAACGCCCTCTCGAATTGCCTGAACCCGGCGCCAGCGGTCGGTCCAATCGTCGCGATTTCGAAACGCAACCCGTTCGCATCGGCCCCACACTTCTCGAGCCCGATGATCCACGGATTACTCACATACACATCGATCCAGTTCACACGGGTGGAAGCGACTTCGATCAACAGCCGGGTGACGACGGTATCTTGGTCGTCGTTGAACCACGCAATCGAAACGAAGCCTTCGTGCCTCTCGCCGGACCAGTCTCCGTCGTCGTGCTTGACTATGCAAAACGCGAAGCTGGCGACGAGGCAAGAATTGCCCGGTGGGAATTGACGGCACAACAAATCGATCGTTCGCTCCACAATAACTCCACGCAACGTGGCATTTATTTGCGATTGCCGTGGGGAGACGAGCGGCCCGAAAGCAGCAAGTTGATGGTCGCCGTGCGTTATACGACGGCCGATGGCAGGAAGCTCGAAGCGACGCGCGACATCTTCGTCACGCGCCCTGGCCAGTTTTCGCAGCGTTGGACTCGACGTTCAACGGACGAAACCGACGATGGTGAAGAACGAGGCAGTATCAACGTTGCGCGTCAGCCGTCGGCAACAGATGAAGCGCGGGCTATTCCGACACCACCTCGCCGCGAGCCCATCGCGGGACGAATCACTTCCGCCTCTCATGAATCAAGCGAGTCAGCGCCCTCCGGCTCACTCCCGCTGCCAACTTGGCGTCCTTATCGATAGTGAGTTACGCGCCTCTATGGTTGGTCGTCTTCACGTAGTAGATTGCTTTTGGGAAACTACCCAGAGCCGCACGTGATGATCAAGCGACACAAGGCTGTGTCCAAGTAGCACGCGCGGCTGATAGATCGTTCGTTCGATTGACGCGCCCCCACAAAACACATCAATGACAACACGAATCGCCATGTGGTCTGGTCCTCGAAACATCTCGACCGCGATGATGCGTTCTTGGGGAAACCGACCAGACGCGATCGTGTGTGATGAGCCGCTGTACGCTCACTACCTACATTCCACCGGGTTGGATCATCCAGGTGCCGAAGAAACCGTCGCGACACATGAAAGTGATTGGCGCAAGGTTGTCGCATGGCTAACCGGCCCGTTGCCCGATGGCAAGTCGGTTTTTTACCAGAAGCAAATGGCGCATCATCTACTTTCGAACATTGAACTCGATTGGATCGCGTCACTCGCGAATTGCTTCCTGATTCGCGAACCGCGCGAGATGATCACATCGTTAATCGAATTCATTCCCGAACCGCGCGTCGAAGACACGGGATTGCCTCAGCAAGTCCGCATTTTCGAGATGGTTCGCGATCAGACCGGAAACACACCACCAGTCCTTGATTCGCGAGATGTCCTCGAGAATCCACGCGGCATTCTAGGGCAACTTTGCTCGAAGATCGGCCTAGAATTCCGCGACGAGATGCTTGCATGGCCACCGGGCCTCCGCGACACAGACGGCGTATGGGCAAAGCACTGGTACGCAAAGGTCGAACACACCACGACCTTTGCTCCCTATCGTCCCAAGTCCGACACCGTGCCTGAGTCATTGCGGGAAGTACTCGCCGAATGCAACGAACTTTACCGACAGCTCTATCAACATCGAATCACCGCAGGGTAACTCTCGATGCTCCAAAAATTTGACGAGCGCAATCGCGACCTCCAGATTAATATCAACGGCAAGCTTACGCATCGCGACCAGGCGGGAATCAGCCCGTTCGATTCCGCCGTGCAAGGCGGAGATGCAGTCTGGGAGGGCTTGCGGCTGTACAACGGTCGAATCTTTCGGCTGATCGAGCATCTGGATCGATTGCGATCTTCGGCGTTAGCGCTGGCGTTCGCAGAGATTCCGTCACATGAAGAGATGATCGAAGAGATCAAGAAGACGCTCGCCGCGAACGAGATGACGGATGGCGTACACATTCGCTTGACCCTCACTCGTGGCGTCAAGGTTACCAGCGGAATGGACCCACGCCTCAATCAAGCGGGGCCGACTCTAATCGTGCTGGCCGAGTTCAAAGCGCCCGTCTACGACAAATCAGGGATTCGGCTTATCACCAGCGGAATGCGGCGACCAACGCCAGATGTGTTGGACCCTAACATTCATCACAACAATTTACTGAACTCGATCCTCGCCAAAATCCATGCCAACGCTGCCGGTGCGGACGACGCGTTGATGCTCGACTCGCAAGGATTCGTCGCGGAAACGAACGCAACGCATATCTTTCTGGTCCTCAACGGGACTGTGTTGACGTCGCGAACGAACGCTTGCCCGGAAGGCATCACTCGCGATGTTGTACTCGGGCTCTGTCGCGAGAATGGACTTCCACTCCAAGTACGCGACATCTCGCTCACCGAAGTCTTCCGCGCCGACGAGATGTTTTGCACCGGAACGATGGGCGAACTCGCAACGGTCAGCGAAGTCGACGGTCGTAAGATCGGCAGTGGAGAGCTAGGCTCCGTCACCGAGCGTTTGTCTGAGTTGTTCCGAGACTGTACAAGTAGCGAAGGAACGCAGGTCGTTTGAACGAGTTCGCCTGTCCGCCTCGGCTATGAGACTACTTGAAATGTACTTCGCAGCTGCTGCTGTCACACGATTGCTTTCCCGCAATCTTGTAGCGTCTCTTTGCGACCTGCCGGTAGCACCACTGCCAGACGGGAAGTGTGAACGGCAGGTGCAACAGCGGAGCCAACAACCAAAGCCCTGGCATCTTGCGACTTAAATAGCGAAATGCGGCTGCGCCTCCATGCCGGTTTCCAGCTCGATCGACGAGATACATTTGCTCCATCATCTGAGTATGACTTAGGTCTGGATAACGCTCGGCGACGACCGGGTCGTGCAAGGAAACAAAGGCCAATCGACCCGCGCGATCCCAACGTGAAAGCCGCTCTACCTGACCGCGACAAAAGACACAGTTGCCATCGAAAATGACGACATCGGCCTCGGGGCGATCCGCCAAGTTGGGCAAACTGACTTCGGGCAGCTCAGGTACGTGGTTTGTCTTCATGGGAATTCATCAATCTCCGAAACTCTAACCGCATACGTGCGGTAGACTTAACTATAGCATCCCGGTTCGTTTGCGTTCGGCGGAAGCGGCCGTAATCGCCCGCTGCGATCGCCGTGAGTCTGATCGGCATTGTTATGCTAAACCCTGCTAAACACTAAAGTTTTCGGGAAATCAGACGAGATCGATCACGAAGTACTCGATATAATGCGTGGATTAGTAGGTACACATTCCGTTCGCAAATGTAATGAAGGATTGAGCGATGGAAGAGATTCGACGCCAAGTGGCAACGGCTCGTCGACGGCTCGTAATGCAACAATTTTTGGGGGTACTCCCCTGGGCACTGCTGGTCGCCATGGTGATCGCCGTCATCGGACTCGCGATTCCTAAACTCTGGATCATCAGCGTCGATAGCCAAACTTGGTTCGCCAGTTGGTTAATTGGCTCCGTTGCTGCAGCGATCGTCTTTACGATCGGCTGGACAATCGTCGTCCGCCGACAGGCACTCGACGCTGCTATCGAACTCGATCGCCGATTCGGACTTAAGGAACGGGTCTCCAGCGTTCTTTCTCTGCGAAGCGACGAGCTGGAATCGGAGGCGGGCCAGGCGTTGCTGAGCGATGCCTCGCGGCGTGTCGAATCTCTCCAAGTTCGCGAGAAGTTTGGTATCGCGATCACTCCGCGAGTCCTGTTGCCGGTGCTCCCGGCGCTAGTCGCTTTTGCATTGGTGCTGGTTCCTGATGCGCAAGACAAAGCTACGGCTGCGTCAAGCGACAGTGCTGCGATTCGTGAACAGATCAAACGTTCGGCTCAGCAGTTAAAGAATCGTCTTGCTGAGAAACGCAAGCGAGTTGAAGAGAGCGGCCTGAAGGATGCTGACCAGATCTTTAAGAAACTCCACATGGGACTCGACGAGATGTCCAAGGACGGAAATGTCGACCGCAAGAAGGCTCTCGTCAAGATCAACAATTTGGCGAAGGAATTGGAACAGCGTCGCAAAGCTCTCGGTGATCCCGACAAGATGCAGAAGCAGTTCGAGGGCCTGAAGAACATTGAGCGAGGCCCCGCTGAAAAGATTGCCAACGCCATGAAGGATGGAAACTTCGACAAGGCGATTGAGCAACTAAAACAACTGCAAGAAAAAATGGAGAAGGGCGACTTAAGCGAGCAAGAGAAGAAGCAACTCGCGCAGCAGCTCCAACAAATGCAGCAGAAGATGCAAGAGATGGTGAACTCGCAACGAGAAGCGAAGGCGGATTTAGAACGTCAAATCCAGCAAAAAATGGATGAAGGCGACACCGAAGCGGCGGGCAAGCTGCAGCGAAAGCTGGATGATCTGCAACAGCAAGACAGACAGATGCAGCAGATGGAGCAAATGGCCGATAAGCTAGGTCAAGCATCAGAGGCCATGCAGAACGGCGACATGGAATCAGCTCAAACGCAGCTTTCCGAGTTTTCCGATCAACTCCAGGACATGCAGTCAGAGATGCAACAGCTTGCATCATTGGACGAAATGATGGACGAGATTGGCGATGCCAAGAGCGCTATGAACTGCGACGAATGTGCAGGCGCTGGCTGACAGGGCTGCCAAAGTTCTGACCAGTTTGGTCAGATGGGAAATGGATTCAGCGATCAGTTCGGTTTCGGTAATGGTCTGGGTGAAGGTCAAGGTGAAGGTTATCGCCCCGAGCAAGAAACCGATACGGGCGTTTATGAATCGAAAGTCCGCGGTAATCCCAAGGCGGGCGAAGCCGTTCGGGTTGGAGATGCTATCGGTCCGAACAAGGCTGGCCAGAGTCAGGAGAGTATCAAGCAAGAGATCTTGAGCGCGGTCAAAAATGACTCCGATCCACTCGCCGACCAGCGTCTCCCGAAAGAGCAACAAGATCACGTTCGCGAATACTACAAACGATTCGAGGATTGACACCTTGTAAGTTGCGATAAGCTGACCAAACCGGCTCGACCCGCAGGGCGAGCCGGTTTTTTTGTGCGCACTAGTCGTGATCGCGCCGGAGCGTGAATGTGTAGAGTACGATCACTGCGCCGGCGGAGAGCAGACTCCACGGCGCCCACTCTGGCGGACGCAACTCGCGATTCACGGGAGGTTGTGGGACCTGGGGGTCATCGAATGGGCTCATCGGAGCCGCAGCTTTTTTTGGTGAGTTCGCGAACACTGCCTTTTCGACCACCAAGCATTCGCCGCCCAAAATCAACAACGCGGCACCAATTGCCCCAAAGAATGCTCGCCACATAATTGCGTCCTTTCCTGCTGAGCCTATCTTCCTCGTCCTTTCCCTTTCGGGTTGCTGTAACGTTGATCGACGACCTGGGTCGACATAGCACAACGTCGAGGAGATCGTAGCGGTTACACGGCTGCACGAAACCAGTTATGACGCTTGAAACGGATGTATCTGTCATTCTCGTTCATTCACGGTTCGCATCGCCTGCGTCATGCTAGCGATCGGCGGTTCTTGCTCGTCGACCAGCAACTCTTGCAGCGCGACAACCGGATCGGCAACTCTTGCTGGTCGAAAGATGGAGCTGCTAGATCGCGGCCGGCCGTTGTTTTAACAGCTTCTTCATTCGATCGTGCCGCAAGCGAAGCAAAGAAGAGCGAACTGGCACACCGGTTGCAAATGGGAACGAACGTCTGCAGGGGAGCGGACTTCTTGCCGAGCAACATCGATGTCTTACGGGATGTACATATCAGCCGCCGGTGCCGACGTGCAGAGTACGCGGTTGCAGGTTCTGAGCAATAACTTAGCGAACGCAGACACGCCAGGCTTCAAACGCGAGATCGCGATTCTACAGGCAAGACACGCGGAAGCTATCGAGCAAGGCACGGTTGCTGCCGGGCAGCGCGGTATCGAAGATATCGGGGGCGGCGTGGAATTCTCCGAGACCGTTACCGACTTTAGCGCGGGGGGCGTCCGGCAAACAGGAAACAAGACCGATCTTGCGATCGACGGGGAAGGATTCTTTCTCGTCGACAAGGACGGAGAATCACTTCTTACGCGTGCTGGCAACTTCCACTTCTCGACGGCGGGCGAATTGCAATCCGAACAAGGCTACCCAGTCATGTCGCTCGACGGGGGATCTGTCGCGATCGATCCCACATTGCCGTGGAACTTCTCCGAAGATGGCGGGATCGAACAAGGCGGCGATGCGGTGTTGCTGGCACTCGTCAAACCAACGTCGCTCGGCGATCTGGTCAAAGCGGGCGAGAACATGTTCTCGCCGCTCGCGGATGTGACTCCCGTTCCAGAAGCGAATCGAAAGGTCAAGAGCGGCTACCTCGAACAGTCTGGCGTCAAACCGGCGATCGAAATGATGGAGTTGATCGAAACATCGCGTGCGTACGAAGCCAACATTCGGATGATCCAAAGCCAAGATCAAATGGCCGGCTCGCTCGTAAGCCGTCTCTTGAGACAGTCATAAGCCACTGCAAAGGAATTCACGATGAGCGTTCAAACACTTTACACAGCCGCCACCGGCATGCAGGCGATGGAAACCAAGCTTGACGTAATCGCGAATAATCTAGCGAACGTTAACACAACGGGCTTCAAGAAGGGACGAGCGAACTTCGAAGACTTGTTCTACCGCCATGAAACCATGCCCGGAGCCGATCCAGCTGGCGGGGGTCAAGCTGCTACCGGCAAATCAGTCGGACTTGGTACGCGCGTTTCAAGCATTCAAACTAACTTTCAGCAAGGTGCTTTCGAGCAGACGGGGAACCGTTACGACGTGGCAATCCAAGGCAGCGGATTCTTTGAAGTTGAAGACGCAGCATCTGGATCGAGCCTCTATACACGATCGGGAAATTTTTCGATCAACTCCACTGGACAACTCGTACTTGGCTCCGCGACCGCCGGTCGAGTGGTTCAACCACAGATCACGATTCCGCCAAACGTTCTCGACGTTGCGATTCAGGCTGATGGAAATGTTCTCGTTCGATTGCCGGGTCAGGATCAGGCGACCCCGGCGGGGCAGATTCAGCTCAACAACTTCCTTAACCCCGAAGGGCTGCTGAAACTCGGCGAGAACCTGTATCAAGCAACTAATGCATCTGGTGACGCGACGCCAGACAATCCAGGGAGTACGGGGCTCGGCGTTCTTCAACAAGGATCCCTCGAGGCCTCCAACGTGGAACCGGTTCAAGAGCTGATCGACTTGATCACGACACAGCGTTCGTTCGAGCTGAACTCGCAGGCCGTGCAAGCGGGCGATCAAGTATTGCAATTGATTTCGAATCTCCGCCGCTTCTAACTCACTGGCTAGTCCAACTTGAAACGAATTGAATCGATGACAAGACCGTTCCAAACAAAGATCGCCATTTACTTCTTCGCCATTCTGGCCGGCAGTTGGTCGGCGGATGCGGCTGAAGTCACACTCCGTCCACAGTCGCATGCCAAAGGCTCGCTGGTCTTGTTGGGCGACGTTGCCGAGGTCAAGTCGGAGGATTTGCAACGCGGCGCAGAACTCGAACGGGTCGAGTTGTTCCCTGCTCCGCCCCAAAATCGCTCGAAGCTGATGCATGTCCGTGAGCTGGTCGAGTTGCTTGTGCTTCACGGAATCGACATCGACGATCTCGCCTTTTCCGGCGTGCGAACGACCCGAATTTATGCTCGTCCACAGAAGTCCAAAGTCGTCCCCACGGGATTGCTCACGCAGACAGACCAACCTGCTGAAATGGTCGTCGTCGCGCGGCGCACCTTGAATCGAGGTGACATCGTTCGTGATACCGATGTCGAACTGCAAACGCTCGATCCAAAAACGCGACGATTTCAGCTCGCGACGGAGAGACGAGCGGTCGTGGGAATGGAAGTCCTCACGCCGATTCGAGCGGGGCAACCGATCGGTTTAAATCAACTCCGCAAGCCGATCTTGGTGAAACGAGGCGAAGTGATTCGAGTTCGCGCTCGGGCAGCCGGCGTTCAAGTGACGACAACGGCCAGGGCGACGGAAGACGGCTCATTGGGTGACATCATCGTGGTGCAATCTTTGGAGAATCGAGAGAAGTACTCGACCCATGTGACTGGCTCGCGGCAAGTCGAAGTGTATGCAACCGGCGTCATCGCCACCGACGCATCTCGCTCAGCGGCACGATCTCCAAGTTTGTTAACGGAGAAAAGATAATGACACGTTTCAGTTTTCAAGACGATGGAAATCCTATCGTTCAACTTACCGCGGTCTTGGCCATCCTGGCGTTTGCGGGACCCGTGGCAGCACAAACGTCGAGCATCTTCGATCGTGATCTTCCAACGAATCGTCAGCCGCCGATCATGCTAGATGGCGGGAGTTGGACGTATATTCCGCCAACCTTGCCACGAAGAATTCAGATCCACGATCGGGTCACGATCCGCGTGGATGAAATCGCCAGCATGACTCAGGAAGGTGACGTCGAGCGACGCAAGACAGCTTCCTACAACGCCGTCTTGCAAGATTGGATCAGCTTGATCGGTCTGAAAGCAATCAAGCCGAATGCCCAGGCGGACGGCGACCAGACAATTGCGGGACAACTTCAGCAACTTTACCGAGCTGAAGGCGACGTCCAGGCTCGTGAATCTTTGACGTTAAATATTGCTTGCTCGGTCGCGGACATTCGCCCCAATGGCGATCTCGTGCTAGAGGGACACAAACAAATTCGGATCAACGACGACATGTGGGAGGTCTCGTTAGCCGGAATTTGCCGCCACCAAGATGTCGGTCCTGACAACGTTGTCCTCAGTAGAAACATCGTCAACATGAAGCTTGATAAACGGGAGCGCGGGCACGTCCGAGACAGCTACAAGCGAGGTTGGTTCGTCCGCTGGCTTGATGAGTTCCATCCGTTCTAAGACACGTCGTGAAGGCCAATTCCATGCGTAAGTTCTCCTCTACACAGATGCCACGTCCACTGCGAACGCTCGGTGTGGGACTTGCGGTCCTACTGTGCTGGTCCGCCTGTGGCGAAAGCTGCTTCGGACAGTACCTCCGAATTCGAGATATCTGCCGAGTCAAAGGTCAAGAAGAAAACACGCTGCACGGCCTGGGACTCGTTGTCGGATTGAAAGGCACCGGAGACGGAGAAGTCCCAACAACGCGAGCGCTGTCGAGAATGATGGCGATGATGGGCAACCCGCTGGGGCAAAACGCGGCCGGTGGAGTTGCGCTCGACGAGCTAAAGAACGCGAAGAATGTGGCGATGGTGTTTATCACTGCAACGATTCCGGCCGAAGGTGCCCGGCAAGGCGAAACGCTGAACTGTGTTGTAAACGCGATTAGCGCGAAGAGCATCGAGGGCGGATACCTGCTGATGACTCCGTTGCTCGGGCCCCGGCCTGGGAATCCACGGATCTATGGCTACGCGAAAGGTCAGCTCACCCTAGATAATACTGGACCACCAACATCCGCCAAAGTTCATGATGGTTGTCGCTTGGAAGAGAACTTTCACAACGCGTATATGAAGGACGACTCAATTACGCTCGTGTTGGACCGGAATCACGCCAGCTTCGGAATGGCATACGAAATCGAAGATCTATTGAACTCGCCGAGTCGTGGTGGATCCGGTAGTTCGCGATCGAATGGCGTCTCCGAGAACGTCATCGGCGGTAGTAGCGATAACAAGCCGCGCGCAAAAGCGATCGACGCTGTGAATGTCGAAGTAAGCGTTCCAAACATCTACCGCGATAGTCAAGTCGAGTTCATCGCGGGTATTCTCGATACACAAATCGTTCCACCCAAGCATGCCGCTCGCGTGGTGATCGATGAACGCAACGGCACTATTGTTATCGGTGACAACGTCATGGTCGGACGCGTCGCGGTAGCACATCGCAATCTGAGCATCGAAACCGGAGACGAACCGACCGTTGGCCCAATCGTGGAAATTGACCAATCCGAAACCTCCACAACGCGTCTGAAGGCACTGGTTGCCGCACTGAATTCTCTAAAAGTCAGTCCCGATGACATTATGGACATCATCAAATCGCTGGAACGAAGCGGAGACTTGTACGGTCGACTGATCGTTCAGTAACAAAGGCATCACGATGAATATCCCAACTAGTACACAAGCGAGTACCGTTTTCTCCGGGCTCGCAGGTCACGCAGCCCCACCCAAGTTCGTTCCACCTGCCGCGCCGGAGAGCGCCGAGGAGCCAAGTGAGTTGCGTGAAGCGTTCGACAGTTTTGTCGGACAGACTTTCTTTCAACAGATGTTGAGCGCAATGCGGAAGACAGTCGATAAACCAGCCTACTTTCATGGTGGACGAACTGAAGAAGTGTTTCAGGGCCAACTCGACCAAGTTCTCTCCGAACACATGACCGAAGCGGCGGCCGACGAGTTTACCGATCCGCTATTTGAGTTGTACTCGCTGAAACGCGCGTGATGCGGAATGCGAGCAACACGGGCCGGCTGGGAGCAACACGTTGCTTTAGGGAAGGACTTTGGATCGATGGTGGCTGACACGCAACAAAACGATTGGGAAGCAGATCTCACGGGATTGTTGGACGAGTTGTCCAGCGTTCAGACAGAGTTGCTGGATGTACTCGCTGCAAAACGCGACAGCATGGCTAGCAATGACATGCAACAAATGATCGATCTTCATCCGCGCGCTGAGGCGTTGTGCGACCGGTTACGATCGTGTCACCAGCAGCGAGAAGACTTGATAGCGATAGCCAATGAGCAGGGCGTACCCGCAGAAAACCTTGGTAATATCGCCGCGACGCTGGCGAAGGCCGATCGCAAAAAAGTCACCAAGCAGATGACCGCCGCCTCGGCAAGAATGCGATTACTGCAGCACCAAAGCCTCGCGAACTGGGTGCTAGCTCAAAGAACCATCCTACATCTGTCACAGTTATTGGAGATTATTGCTACTGGCGGGCACTTGCAGCCGACATATTCAAGAGACGAGCCGTCGGATTCGCGCGGGGCGCTAGTAGACAGGGAAGTTTAGGCGCTGCTGCGGAACTGACGAAGTCGCGCCGAGTGTTAGTATGTCTCTTCTTGGATCTCTTCAGATCGCGAACAACGCGCTGTTTGCTTCCCAGGTTGGCCTCCAGGTCACGGGAAACAACATCGCCAATGCGAACACGCCTGGCTACGTCCGCCAACGGCCTGTCTTCACGCCTGCGCCAACTCAGTTGATTGGAGACCTCCCGCTCGGACTTGGCGTCCAAGTCGACGGGATCATTCAGCAAGCAGATCAATTTCTCTCTGATCGATTGCGCGGTGCGATTAGCGATTTGGCGAGCAGCGAAGCGCAGGAACAAGCGTACATTCAGCTGGAGGCTCTGATCGGCGAGTTGAGCGAAACCGATTTAAGTACGTCCCTGTCAAATTTCTTCAACGCGATCAACGACATCCTCAATCAACCCGAGGATATCTCCGTTCGCAACTTGGCAGTACTCGAGGGTGCAACGCTCACCGACGATATTCGTCGCTTAGAATCTCGCGTGGGTGATATTCGCTCTAATATCAACAAGCAGGTGGCTTCGGCTGCCAATGATATAAATCGCTTGTTAGCCGAAGTCGCTGAATTGAACGTCAACATCGTCCAAACGGAAGGTGGCTCGCCTTCAGGTAGCGATGCGGGCGGATTACGCGATCAGCGCGGGCTGGCGTTATCCGAGCTGTCTAAGATCCTGAAGGTTCGCGTCGCCGAGCAAGCAAATGGTTCAGTTAGCCTCTTCGCAGGCGGTGACTTTCTGGTATTTGAAGCTGAGTATCGAGAGGTTGAAGCTTCGTTTAGCTCCGATCGCGGACTATCGATTGCGACCATCAATCTTGTCGCAACCGATGCTCCACTTGAGGCTGCGGCCGGCAGTTTGGCCGGCAACTATGCGGCGCGAGACGAAATCCTTGGTGGATTCATTGATAGTCTGGACGAGTTGGCAGCGACCTTAGCTTTTGAATTCAACAAGATCTACACCAGCGGACAGGGCCTGACTGGACTGACGGAAATCACGAAAGAGTTTCCAGTTGATGACGTATCCGTTGCGCTCGATCAAGCGGGACTTCCTTTCACTCCCGTCAATGGATCGTTCCAAGTGAAAGTATTCAACACGCGCACAGGGCTGACGGAAACGAGTGACGTATTCGTGCGTTTAAACGGATTGAATACGGATACGACGCTCGAGGATCTGGCCGAATCGTTGGATGCGATCGACGGGCTCGCATCTAATGTGAGTCCGCAGCGAGTACTCTCGATCTCAACTGAATCGCCGATTCTCGAATTCGGCTTTGGAAGTGATACCAGTCACGTGTTGGCCGCGTTAGGAATTAACACATTCTTCTCTGGAACGAACAGTCGTGACATCGGGATCAGTGAGACAGTACGATCGGATCCTTCGAAATTTGCGGCCAGTGGAGGTGGAATCGGCGAAGACACCAACATTGCACTGCAGCTTGCATCATTTGGAGACACGCCTCTCGAATCACGAAACAACCAGACGTTCTTTGACCAGTATGAAGATTTTGTCGCCGAAGTCACGCAAGCTTCGTCGGTGACTCAAGCAGTCGGAGAGGGATTTCGTGTGTTTCAACAGACACTTGAGGGGCAATATCTCGGCTTGACCGGCGTGAGCATCGACGAAGAAGCGATCAATATGATCGGCTATCAGCGAACGTATCAAGCCTCAGCGCGCTTAATAGCAACGATCAGCGAACTTCTTAGCGTCCTCTTGACCCTCTAACCCACTAACGTAGACCATGCCCGCGATCTATCCTGTTGCTTCGAGCCGCGTCAGCGAGCAGCTTTTGCGAGCTCGTCTCCTGTCGCAGTTCAACTTTGATCGCACGGAACTCGTTCGTCTTCAGGACCAACTGAGCACGGGCATTCGTTTGACAACGCCCAGCGACGATCCGACGGCGGCCGGACGCGCGATAACCGTCCAACGGCTTCTGGAACAGAAGCAGCAAGCCGTCACGAATGTCAGTACGACGTCCTCGTACATCGGTGCGACGGACAACGCACTAACACGTGTCTCCGAGCTGCTCATCGGCATTCGCGCCAATGCATTGTCTGCGGTCGACTCGACGAATAGCGAGAGTGAACGACGCGTTATTACCGAGGAAGTGAATCGGGCGATCGAACAGCTAGTCGACGTCGGAAATCAGCAATTTCGAGGTCGATACTTATTCGCGGGCTCGAATACGACACAGGTACCGTTCGAGCTTCAAGGGACGCACGTTGTCTATGAAGGTAACGAAATTGATTTGCGTAGCTTAGTCGACGCAAATTTTCTCATTGACGCCAACGTCACGGGAGATGAAGTATTCGGTGCGATTTCATCCGAGGTGCGCGGAACGGTTGACCTCGATCCGACTTTAACTCTCAATACGAAACTCAGCTCGCTCCGTGGTGGAGTGGGCGTTACCAAGAGCAGCTTTTTAGTCTCCGACGGTACTTCGACGAAAACCATCAACATTTCGTCCGCCGAAACGATCGGCGACGTTGTCCGGTTGATCGAGAGCAATCCACCGGACGGTAGGCAAGTGACGGCTCGTTTGACGAAAAACGCGTTGACAATTGATATCGATGATGCGGGAGCCGGGAATCTGACGATCCGCGAAGTAGCGGGCGGGACAACCGCGAATCAGTTGGGTATATTCAATCCGATCGGTGTCGGCGTCAAGCAGCTTTTTGGCGAAGATCTGGCACCGCAGTTAGAACTGACCACGCTGCTAACCGATATCCTTGGCTCGCGTGCGTCTGCCGTACTTGAGTCAACTGGACTCGACAACAACATCTTTATCGAGGCGACTGAGAACGGCTCGCAGATCAATGATGTTCTCGTGCAATTCGCTTCGACGGGCGTCATTGCCGGCGACGGCGCAATCGCTGCGTTCGATGAAGTAAATCGCGTTCTCGAAATCAACGCGAACCCGGGTGTAACTACCGCTAAAACGGTCGTGAGCGCACTTAACGCAACGGGGCAGTTTAGTGCTTCGCTCGATGAAAAAACCGATATCGCCAATTCAGGAGCGGGACCGATTGAGCTGGCCGCCACCGCGACTTTCGACGGAGGGTCAGGGATCTTTCTAGATAGGGATTCTGGAGTTCAGATCGTCAACGGCGGTCAATCCCACACGATCACCTTCGAGACGGCCGAGACCGTCGAAGACTTACTCAACGCTTTCAATGGCTCGGCGGCATCGGTTTCCGCGCGAATTGCTCCGGACGGACGCGGCATCGAAGTTCGATCGAGGTTGAGCGGAGCCGATTTCACAATCGGTGAAAATGGCGGGACAACGGCAACCGAACTTGGAATTCGTACATTAACTCGCGACACGCTGCTTTCGGATCTCAACTTTGGTGAGGGCGTCGACCTTACGGGCGGGAACGACTCGCTGGCAGCCGAGCCGAATTTCGTTGGTGGCGGCGGACCGCGCATCGACTTTACGATTCGGCGTAACGGTTCGCCCGATATTGCTATCGATGTCAGCTCCGCCGAAACGATTGGTGACGTGATCGACCTGATCAACACACATCCCGACAATCGTGGTGCCTCGCCAATCACGGCTCGTCTGGCTCAGTTTGGAAACGGGATTCAGATCACCGACGAGAACAACAGTGGGGCGCAATCCTTAACCGTTGTGCGAGGCGAAAGTTTCGCTGCATGGGACCTCGGTCTAATCGAGCGGAATCAAGACACGGCGTCACTGTCGGTGTCGACCCCCGCGGAAGCGACCGTCACGTTTCCACAACCCAACGACCGCAACACCGGGATTGTCATCGCCGCGACAGTCGGCGGCCCGAGTTTCAACTCGGTTCAGGTGATTTACCGCGACATCTTGAGCGCTGGGTCTGCGACCGCGACGTTTGCTGGCGGTCGGCTCTTTGTCGATATCGACGCTGGGCAAACCACCGCCAATACGATCATTGATGCGATCAACGCGCAAGGTACGTTTACCGCTGACTTGGAGACCATTCAAGATCCCGCGAACAATGGCTCGGGTGTGATCACTACGACCGGTACAGTCGCTACGTTTAGCGGCGGAACCTACGACGCAGTGCAGGGTGCGGATGTAAATCCAACCGAAACGAAAGGAGTTTTTAACTCGCTGTTGCGGCTGAGTGCGGCACTCGTCGATTTTGACATCGTCGAAATTGGTCGCGCTGTCGAGATGCTAGATGATGACTTCGGAACCCTAACGTTCGCTCGGGCCGATCTTGGCTCGCGTGCCCGATCGCTCGACGTGCTGGCTGAGCGAGTTCAAGACGAGGATGTTCAACTGCGCGCAACGCTATCGGAGGAAATCGATGCCGACTTGGTCAAAGCGATTTCAGATCTCACCGCTCGTCAGGCGAATCTAGAGGCAACGCTTCGGCTCATCGGGCAAACACTTCAGTTGACAGTTCTGAACTTCATCTAAAGCATCTCTCCGCACTGCCATCGAATCGTATCAATCCAGTCGTGCCGATTTTACTGGCCTTGCGGGATTTAAAACGCCGATGTCTATCCAGAGACCGTTCGTACTCCAATCCCGCAGAGGCGGAAGCGCTATGTTGCTGCACACTACACGATTTGGCACGATCCTGGTGGAATCGGACGACATCTTCCTATTCTCCCGTGGCTTAATCGGGCTCGAAGATTTTCGACGGTGGGTTTTGCTGGCGGATGCCGAGAATGACGCGGTAGGTTGGTTGCAAAGTACGTCCCATTCTGACGTGGCCGTGGCCGTCGTCAGCCCTCGACGGTTTGTACCAGAGTATCAAGTCCATGTGCCGCGAGTCGAATTAGAACAATTGCAGCTTGATGAGTTGGATCGAGCGTTTGTGTTGACGCTGGTTTCCCGGAACGGTCATGGATTGACGTTGAACTTAAAGGCGCCCGTTCTCTTTAATCTCGACCGGCGTGTGGCATGTCAGGTCGTCACGAGCGATGATCAACCGCTTCAATGGGATCTAACGGTTCCAATCATTAAGCTGCGACAATCTGCCTGATACAGCCGTTGCCGTCGGTAAATCGGTAACTCCGCACAGAAGAGTGAGCTTGTGCGTGACGCGTTCCGATAAACTCCACATACAAGAAGGTGTGTCTCTTCTGGGGACTGTTCTCCATTAGCACTCCTCCCTTGTCCCTCCTGGGAGAAAGCCCTGTTGAAGCGGCCGGACCGATCCGGTTGTAACACCGAGGCGCGTTCCCAATTGATTTCCTGCCCATTTGAAACCACCGAGTTGTCTCCGCCTTGGTCGCTGGTGAAGCTTTAGAGAACTACTGCACCGCAACCGCACCAATGGCTGTATACGCACACAAGGAAGGAGCCATCGATGCTAGTCCTGTCGAGACATCGCGATGAGAGCATCATGATCGGTGACGACGTGGTGATTACCATCGTCGATATCCGTGGCGATAAAGTCCGCCTTGGCATCGACGCACCGCAACACATTCCGGTGCATCGCCAAGAGGTCTACGACGCTATTCAACGCGAAAACCAGAAGGCAGCCCAGTTGCGTCCAGCTGACACGCGCGGTGTAGGCGGGGCGACTGCAGACCGCGCCGATGGGTAGACTATATATCGTGAAGGGGCGACAGTGAGCGGCGTGGGGCTTCAATCCGTGGGGACACGCATCGAGCGGTGTTCTAATTGTGAAACGCCGCTTCCGCTCTGCGAAGCGCTAATTCCAGAGGACGCTCGCATCTGGCTGTGCGCTGGCTGCGACACGGAGTACTGCGCTTGTCTGGCACCTAATTACTCCATCAATGAGCTACGTGGTGTTCACCCCGAGCCCTTCATCTTTGATACCGAGTTGATTCAGCCAATCAACCCGGAGATGGCCGAGTTTGCTAAACGATTTGGCGCGCGTGACAACAACAACGTTGAAAAGCGAAGCGCAACACGACATCCTGTGATCGCACCGATAACGGCAATCGAGTTCGACGACGACCTGCGTCCCGTCGGTTCTCCGCTCCAAATGATCTGCCGCAATCTTTCGACCGGTGGTATCTGTTTGATCAACGACCGGGCAATTCCGAACAAGTTCCTCGTCCTGGAACTCCCAGGTGGAGGTGGGATGCCTATTCAAACACTGGCCCACGTTCTCCGTCGCCGACCGCTGGGACCTTATCAAGACATCGGTACTGAATTCGTAACAAAGCTGGCGAGTTCAAACTCGAAAATGCTGAGGTAGGTCGTGGTGAGAATTCCTGACGCATCTAACGGATGTAGGAATCGTGAAATCGTCGCGCAAGGGAAATACTCAACAAAACTGGTTATTTGTAGCGTGCAGTCACGCGGGAAGCCGAACAAGAATTCAAGACAAGCTGGGAGAGGCCGTAGTTTTGCTATTTTACCTAAAGTAACCAAACCTGCTGGTCGATACTCAGTTGTAGACGAACGGGGAATCCCGAACGCACACTTATCTGGGCAACATTAAGTTGGCAGCT
>JACNKX010000110.1 GCA_014381825.1 Planctomycetota bacterium | reverse complement strand
ATGGTTGCACCTGACCGTGACAGACTTTATGTCAAATCGGGACAACCTTTGTGTCAAATACCAATTGAAACGAGTTCTCCCTCAAACGTCCGGCTGATGTTGGATGTCCACCGCCGACCGCCCCTGACGTTCTACTTTGCCTGCTGCCGTTTCTGAAACTCCTCGTAGATCTGACGCCAGCGCGGGCCGACGCGGCCGATCTTGCCCTGTTTCTCCCGCACTTCGCGGATCAACCGTTGATCAACATCATCCCGCGGCCACGCTCCGACATAGGCCAGTACCTGTCGGTAAGCCTGCTCGGCGGGTTGCGGTTTGAGCACGACATCCGCGGGGCCGCCGAACGGTTCGCAGGCGATGAAGTTTTCGGCTTCGGCGCCGTATACGCCATACTTCGACTGCCGGTTTTCCTTACCGTAAATCATTACCAGAGACAGTTCGTCGAGATCATCGGACTGGCGATGCGGTCCGAGATTGCCCGCGCAGAACACTTGCGGCTCCATGCTCACATCATCCCACCGTTGATGTTTCGGAATGATGTTGATCTCGGGCTTGCCGAGACTGGAGTCCGGACCGGGTCGGAAGTAGTTGCCGACAAAGTTGATCCGCCCGTAGCCCGCAAACTTCGATGCGTTCCAATAGTTGTAGATCACATTGTTGATGACATCGTAACGATAGTCGTCCAGCGGATACTTCGGTGCTTCCTTCGGGCCGGTGATGATGGGATTGCGGTCGAGGTTGCCGGTGAAGAGGCAATGGTGAGTTGTCACGCGTGCGGTGCCACCGGATTGCAGACTTCCCATCGAGTGAACTCCTTCGTGATGCCCTTCGACGGCGCCTTCGGCAGCGATGCACCACGCCAGCGTGACGTCGCGGCTGTCCCACACGTCGATGTTTTCATCGAGCGCCCACGCCGTGGAGACGTGGTCGATTAGAATGCGGCGGCTTTGCAAGATCAGCAACGTGTCGTAGCCGCCGCGGCTGCGGATGTGTCGTACGATGACATCTTCGCAACCGCGAATGTGAAATCCACCCTGCACCGTGATACCGCCCTTTGTCGCCGCTGAAAGGCCGTCGATCGTGACGCGACCGGACTTAACGACAATGGGCTTCTCCAGTTCGATCACGCCGCCGACTTTAAACTTGACGATGCGGGGCTCTTCGATCGCCAGCGCTGCGCGCAACGAGCCGGGACCGGAGTCCTTCAGGTTGGTCACCCAGACCACGCGGCCGCCATCACCACCTTTGCTCACGGCTCCATACCCTTCACGCTTGAGCGTCTGAACTTCGGCTGGGATGGAAGACGTGGGATCTTGGCTCTCGGCCATCTCGGGCGCCACGCCAACGATGCAAAGCAGAGCAACTATGGCGACAGGCACTTTCGTAATCATTCATTCAACTCCAGCGCAATCCAACGCGTCTCGTCACTTACGTGCTGTGTGGTGATGTTTCATTCTAGCGAACCAGATTGTCATTCGCATTGAGCGGTTCGCTACAATACAACTTCTAGGTAAGAAGCGATGCTCCAGCAAAGAACCACTCAGCAAAGTGTTCTGACGGATCGCTGGAATGACAAGGTGAATCACAACATGACCAATCAGCCATCCAACAGCATCAGTCGCCGCACACTCATCCAACGCGCCGCGCTAGCGACCACGATTCCCGCCGCACTCCAGTCGGTCGCTGCTGGCGACACCGAGTATCGGCCGCTCGTTACGCAGGGAATGAACGGCTGCCAACTGCTGCCCGGCGCTCAGTTCTACGTTGCGATCGACAACAAGGGACTTTGGCCGAATCTGACGAAACTGACGAACGGCGAAATCGCGGCCGCTGTCTACAACCATCCCAGTCACGGTTACGGGGATAACAGCGATGTCGAACTGTGGGTCAGCGCTGATGGCGGCGTCAACTGGAACTTCCGCAGCAAGGTTTCGAGTCATCCCGAGGAGCCGGACGGGATTCGCATGAACCACGCGGTGGGGCTGAACGGCGAGGGGCATCTGGTGGCTTTGGTCAGCGGCTACCACAAAGGTCAGAAGCTGCCATTTCTCAAACTGCAACGGTGCATCTCCAAAGACAACGGCCGGACGTGGGATCGGCAACTGCTGGCTCTCGATGTCATCCCGCACGGCGACATCTTCGCACTGCCCGACGGCCGGCTCGTTTGCCCGGCATATCGAAAGCTTCCCGGCGAGGGGAGAAGACGCAAGGCCAGTGTGATTTTCAGCTCCGATGGTGGCCGAACGTGGGGCGGCGAGCAGACGACAGCGGACGACGTCAGCGAGTCGTTTCTTCTGCGCCACGGTGACGGAGAATGGCTGGCCGTATGCCGCACCAGTTGCCGCGACCGGATGGATGGTGCTCTGCCGCATGGCAGTGGCGAAACTCTCATCCGTTCCCGCGACGAAGGCAAAACGTGGTCCAAGCCCAAGCTGATATCACCACAGGGTCAGGAAAACGCGCATTTGGCGGAGTTGGCCGATGGACGTCTGTTGTGCTCGATCACCAGCCGGATCCCCGGCCTGTTCGGCGTCGTCCTACGAATGAGTGACAACGGCGGGGAGACATGGTCTTTGCCGGTTGTGTTCATCTCCTGTGCGGCGCGCGACTGGCACAAAACGGATTGCGGTTATCCTTCGAGCGTGCAACGTGACGACGGCTCGATCGTCACCGCCTATTACTTCGGACCGAAGCATCCCAAGTACGCCGCCCACACCCTGCCGTGGCACCAGCGCTATCACATGGGTGTGGCGAAGTGGGATCTATCGATGTGGCCAAGGGATGAGTGATTATGTTCCGTGCGATATGCGAGAAACAATGATCGATCTGATGGCGAGAGTTGATGAGTTACAAAGTGTCCCGGCGGATCTTCAACCACAGCAGTATGACGGGCAGCGAGATCTGTGCCACATCATTCCAGGCATGCTGAGTTTGAGCGATCGCAATCTGATGCCTGTTGCTCTTGCTCCCCTGCCGATGCTGGCTGGTCATGGACGAAAGGACGCGGGCTCTCATCAGGAGCACGCCGCCAACTTTCGTACGATCTGCGAAGCACAGTATCAGGCGCTCAGTGCATCAGCAAGCTACAGCTACCTGATCCATGATGGAGGCGACACCATGTGTTCCCAAGACGTCATCACCTGGTTCAAAGAACGGTTTTCCAAGTAGCAGGCACGGTCTCTGTGCCGTTCGCAAAAACGCGGGTCTTTGCCCAGGAGTACGGCACGGCAGAATGCGTGAATTCGTGCAAGTACCGAGACGGGGAGTGGTTTACGTCAAAACTCGAACCATGGATGGGGCAGACAGCCGATGACTTCGTCACATAACTTGGCGCACTCTGTTGCGCCCGACGACGCTGCGGGCGACAAGCGACCAATGTCGGTTAGACCGGTGCGCGCAATGATCGCCCGCAATTCGGCTCAGTTGTCGTGCTTTGAAGGCTAGCGCGATCAAAATTCCGCAGTCACGCCCCTATGCGGACACGTCCTTGGACTTACCAACCTTGCGCGACGAAGTGATATAGCGGCCAGCGGACGAGAGGCGACGCACAAAATGCTTCCGACGAGACGCCTGTCTCCGCTACCAGACGCGCTTCTGCGACGGAGTATAACCGCTTCAGGGCGGCGGTAGTCGTGTTCACGCTGACGTATGTCCCCTTGAAGACCGAGTTGACGATCGCCAGCACTTCTGGCGTACAGATCCCGTCGGCATCCGCCTTCCTCCACGGAGCTATAAGCTTTTCAACCTTCGCGATCCGGTCCGACCATTCATAGTGTGAACGATGGGCATCGTCCTTGGGGATCAACCAACGGTGTTCGTAGTCGCCGAAGTCGAGGTAGAGAGGAAACTCTCTGTCGAAGTGGGTCGCGTGTGGCATGTCTGGTTCGCCGTACTCCACGTCGCCCGGCCACCAACGCCGAACAGCGGTAGTCCAGAACTTGCCCGCCCTATCCATCGAGTCAATGAGCGTCTCCTCGAGGAGCTCGATGTACGCGTGTTTCGCGACGTGGTCATAGAAGGCTTGGCAGATCTTCTGAAGCACGGACCTGTGCTTCGAGAAGTCAACCATACACGCGTCGAGCAGGAGGGGCGACTTCGCGAGTTCCTCGCGAGCCGTGGTGATCAGGAACCGCGCGGACGACAGGCGCCCAGCATCGACCATAAGCGAGGCGTCGGACAGTAGACGCTCTGCATTACGCCAACCCCCACCGATGCCGTCAGCGACAACTTTGCAGACCTCCGCCGGAGCGCGATCGGCGAAGACGTTTTTCATGAGCTGGTCTGCCGGTCTCGGACCGCGATCATCGTAGCTTGACATGTCCGCACTCCCCCCTGAAAAAGGCCTCTTGTCACAAATCAGACAGTATTACACACAGATAGGCTCGCAACCATTCAGGTAAATCTCGTCCGATTGAGGCCGCTTGCGCGCTCATGTGTGTCCTAGATGCGGTTGAGTCTGAGTCGCAGCTTTTCGAGCTGCCTGCGCACCGCTAGAATGCCCCGCTAATGCGTGATACTGCGGTCAGGGCCCTGCGTTCCGCGATAGATTTAAGGGATACGTCTCCATGTCATCTCCGTCTCCGAACGATTCCTTCGATCGCTGGTACAAAGCGCCCTTACAACACCTTGAGTCGTTGCCGAACGGCGACGGTGCGTTCGTTGCCCTTGCCGTTTCATGCTTTTTGTACGAACGGTATTGCGTCGCGTATTTGAAGTCAAAGAAAGCGAAAGCAAACGACGCTGCCAAGCGTGCTCAGCTAGAAGCGGACTTCTCAGTTGACACTGATACTGCCAATGCTTTTTGGGACGTGATACGAAACGGATTCTTGCACCAAGGAATGGGACTGCAGAAAACGAACAAGAGTGATCCGCTTCCGACTTGGTCCGTATCGCAAAGTTTTCCCCGTTTGCAGCTAGATAAGGGGCCACCACCTAAACTGAAAATTCAACCTTGGCTCTTCCGCGATCGTGTGATCGAGCTGTGGGACGCACGCCCTGACTTGATCGATGCCAACACGAGCTTTCCGTGGGCAACGATTTATGGCCCAACGTGATTTCCGAAAATGGCCAGACCATTCCAGGACTGCGAGTCCGAGGCGCGCCGGCTGCGTGACCTCGTGCACAACCGAAGTCCACTCGGCCGGTTAGTCCTACGCGCGCAACGATTCGCGGAACTCGCCTTAAGCGTAGTCGAACTTGGTCCCGATCTCAAAGGTCTCGGCTGCTCGGACAGCGCGTGTTCCGCGCCATCGTTTTCATGAATGGTGGACGGTTAGGTCGCGAAAACGAAGCAGCTTGGGGGGATGCGGATTGCTCTGGTTTGGAAGGTAAGTTTCCGTTGTCTCGAACGATCATTCACGGCACAAACAGATCTCCGCAACTATGGCCAGTGGTAAACTGAATTTACGGGAGAGCACCGCAAACGATGAGGCAAAACGTTCAGTCAATAAGTTCTGTTTCTCTGGGGCTACTATCAAAAGTTGTTTCCCTATGACGAGTCCGTCATTGGTCGCTAACGTGCAACTGGCAGAGCGGACGACACGAGAGAACGATAAGGATAACGGGGGCGAAGAGAGAAGCGTGGCTTCAGGACCGACTGCGCCGAATCTCTCCTTCACCGCATGGTTATCCCCTCTAAGACCTTTGGTCTTTCTTATTGATACGATGCCGCATCTTGCGTTTCGGCCCTTCACACCTGCGCTGCAACTCGACTATGGGCCTTGTGGGTACAACGGACTTTGGTCGTTGTTGGCCGCAAGCCATTGATGAAAGCCCTCGATTTCAGGGCCACCTAAGTTGATCGAGTATTGGATGCCGAAGATTGCGATGACGAAATACAGCTCATTGTTGTCAGTAAAGAGCAAAGTGTATTCGTGGGGAATATCGCAGGATGTGCCGTCGGCCAAGTCGTGGAAGTGTCTTCCTTCGGGGTAGATACGGGCTTCGTGAAACGGCCAAACATCACGACCGCTACCATAACGTGCAAACGTGCGAGCCTCATCGAGATGTTGATTATTGATGTGATCAACTTCGATTCCGCGAGGAACCGGAAGCATCCGATCGGCGAGGGCTTCCAGTCCCATTGCGAGCAGGAAGCGAGCAAACAGCCGTTGATCCGGCGGGTCGGCAACAGGAAATATGGCGGTCAGCCGATTTGAATTGAGCAGTCGGGAAGCGAAGTTGTCGTTTTGGGATTCGTCAGCCGGGCCAATGTACGGGCTGCCGTCTCGCGCGATGCCCATTTCCAGACGCATGGCATCTGGGAACGATAGTGCTTCTTGAATGGGGATTCGGTTTCGTTTGCTAGGAATGCCGTTTCGGTGGCGAGCCTGACGAAAATAGTCCGATCCGAGGATGCGCCCTTCAACTTTGCTGGCGAAGTAGTTGTTGCACGGGTCGCAGACAACGCCGCGAGGGAGAATATAGTCCGTGTTGCCCAGTGATTCTGGTACGATGTGTTCAATCGATGTGAATGGGGCGGATGTCGTTTTGCAGAAGATGCATTGGGCGTTCTCGGTGCTGTTTGTCATCGCGTACTCCGTTCGTCGCGTGAGTTTTCCTCACGGAACCATGACACAATACAACGGAGAAAGTTCGGTTTGGCACATAACGTTAAAGGTAACGGGTGTCGAGGCGGCGATTCAAGCCGGTTCGCCCGTGTCAACGAATCCCTGAGACAGGTCACGGCTGGTGACAAGCAGTGATTTACCAGTCATGCCGTTGTGTTAGGATTACATGAACTACGTGGGTACGAGCATGAAGGAAGTGGCAGCATGGCCGTTATTGAAGTCGTTTCAGAAGACTCGTCGTATCTTGACGAGGTAAAGCGACTCTGGCGGGAGAACAGCAAAACGCTCGGGCCGTATCCGAACGGTGCTTTTGTTGAACGCGCTCAGAGCGGTGAGATCCTTGCGGCGCTCGAAAACGGTCAAGTCGTCGGCTACGCCCTGTTCTATTCCAGCCAGAAGTATCGGCGTGTTCGACTGACACATCTCTGCGTTGATTCAACAAATCGCCGTCAGGGACTTGCTCACCAATTGATCGAGGCACTTCGCAACCAAACAGTGGCACACAAAGGGATCGGGCTCTACTGCCGACGAGACTACGAAGCGTGGGAACTATGGCCTCGGCTTGGATTCGTTCCAATCTCTGAGAAAGTTGGGCGAGGCAAGGACGGCCATGAGTTGACGTACTTTTGGCTACAACATCCTCATCCAACTTTGTTCTCATCGAAAGACGATGATGAGCGGCTGAAAGTCGTCATCGACGCCAACATCTTCCTTGACTTCGATGACATCAGTCGAAATGGAGCCGACGAAACAGTCGGAATCATGGCCGATTGGCTTAAACCGCTTATTCAGATCTGCATCAATGATGAACTGTACGTAGAGATCTATCGGAACGACGATTCAGACCAGCGTAAAGATCGGCTTTCAAAGGCTCACACCTTTGAGTGTCTGGAATGCAATACAGACGATTTCCTCACAGCCCAGAGCAGCGTTCGAACACTATTGGGGCAGTCCACCGGCAAGCGAGATGAATCTGATCAGCGACATTTGGCTCGCACGATTGCATCTGATTCAACGGTGTTCGTCACCCGTGATGAACCCGTCCTCAAAGTCGCCGATGAAATCTATGACCAACACGGACTGTCCATCGTCAGGCCAGCTCAACTTGTGGCGAGGTTTGAAGAACTTCGGAACGAGCGAGACTACCAACGAGCCCGACTCGCCGGAACATCGTTGCAGTTTCGCCGAGTGAGTGACGACTCCGCCAAGCTGGCCGAGCAGTTTCAGTCGCAGGCAACTGGCGAACGGAAACGTGATCTCGTCGAGCACCTGAATCGGACATTCGCCAACCCTGACAGATTTGAATGCCACCTTGTGGATTCTGGTCAGAACAGACCACTGGCGATTCATGTTGCCGACAGCAGCAAGACGAACATGATTACCGTTCCGACATTTCGCATCGCCAAGAGCGTTCTAAATACACGTCTTGCGCCAACGCTCGCTCGGACACTCTTGGCAGGCATCGTGCAAAGCGCCTTACGTTCCGGCATCCACGCTGTTCGCATCACCGAGCCATGCTTGAGTCCGGTGGTTTCATCTGCGTTGCAGTCAAGCGGGTTCTTCCAAGTATCCGATGGGTGGCTCAAGCTGTCCTTTGTCGATGCGCAGAGTGTAGAAGATGTTTCGGAGCAGCTGGCACGAATTGTTCAGTCCGCAAGCATTGACGACACCGACATCCAGCACATCCAAGACGTGATCGGCGATCCGTCATTCCGTGGCGATGCAAACGCCGTGCTCGACATCGAACACATGCTGTGGCCAGGGAAATTCACCGGCTGCGCCGTCCCGAACTACGTTGTTGCAATCGAACCTCGATGGGCTACGGATCTGTTCGACGCAGGTTTGGCTCGCAGTTCGTTGTGGGGTGCGGAGACCGAGTTGGCACTCAACCCCGACTCGGTTTACTACCGAGCGATCAGACCACCCATGCGATTTAGCGAAGGGAGAATCCTCTGGTACGTGAAAGAGGCAAAGAAGATCGCTGGCTCGAAACGTATTCGTGCCTGCTCGCAGCTGCGTGGCGTGGTGAACGGTGGACCGAAAGAACTCTTTCGTCGCTTCCGCCGTTTCGGGGTCTATCAATGGCAGAATGTACTTGAGACCGCTGGCAGTCTGGATGGTCAGCTGATGGCTCTCGAATTCTCGGATACAGAACTTTTTCACAGTCCAATCTCTTGGGACTCGGCTCAATCGATATTGCGTAGTTTCGATATTCGCTCTACTTTCCAGTCGCCAACCGCAATCTCCGAGGACGCATTCCTCGCACTGTATCGTCAAGGGTTGAACTTCTGACCTGGTGAGCGAAGTGCTACTGCTTTCAATCAAGCCGAAATACGTCGAGAAGATCCTGAGCGGCGAAAAGCGTGTCGAGCTTCGACGGCGCAAACCACGGTCGCTGCCAGGGGACTGGCTTGCCATCTACGAAAGCGCTCCCACGATGGCGCTCGTTGCCATAACGCAAATCGCAGAGGTGAGGGTCAACAGCCCTCAGTGCCTTTGGCGTAGCGTCGGCCCAGTATCTGGGATCACGAAGGGCGAATTCGACGAGTATTTCGCCGGGACTGATCGGGCAGTTGGCATTGCGATTAAATCAACGCGGGAGCTTGCCACGCCGATTCCTTTAGCAGACCTACGTAGTGCCTGGCCTCGATTCCATCCGCCGCAAGGATTCATCTACTTGTCAGATAGTCATCGGCAGTTCGTTCTTGATCGAGCCGGGAGCTTCAACTCGCAACAGAAAGATGCGGCCTAGCGTGTTGAGATGTGGCTCCGGCTTTACAAGTAGCGGCTGAATTGCTTTCTTAAGACGGTGAAACCGTTGCAGTATAGCGTTGTGCTAACTGACGCAAGACTAAACGTCATGTGCGAAGAATGCGAATCGCTCAAATGACTGCGGTGGGCGTGTCCGTTGCGGAAGTAGTGTGAGCCTCCCGCGCTACGGAGAGAACGACATTCGTAGTAACGACAGCACGATTTCGCAGATGAACGGGCAGAAGTTGCTGCCCGGCGCGCCATAGCCGGCGACGAATGGCCGGTCTAGTTGACTCGATAGAGTTTTGACCCACTTCGCAGGATCACAGACGACTTTACGATCGCTGGTGACGCCTTCAGTTCATCGGTTGCCTGAGACGTCTTCAACTCCTTCCGTTCACGAGAGGCCGGGATCGCCGTGATCGTTCCTTCATGGCTGAGGACAAAGACGTGTCCATTCGCCAGGACAGGAGAGGCCGAATAGTTGCCACCGATCCGCTGCTGCCAGTGGGTTTTCCCGGTGATCGCGTCAAAGCAGGTGCAGATTCCGTTATCGCTGATGACAAACAGAAGCTCGCCTGCGAGGAGTGGGGACGGGTTTCTGGGAATCTGCCGTCCCGCACGCCAGGCAACATGCGAGTTGGTGACGTCGCCCTTCCCGTCGATGCGGATCGCCAGAAGTTGTGACGGGCTGTATCCCGTGCAGATGTAAACCAGACCGTTTCCATAAACCGGGCGGGGGATCGTCGAGAATCCATCTCCATGATCGACCCGCCAGATCTCCTCTCCCGTCAATGGAGAATACGACACGACCCATTGTGCACTCGGCACAATGAGCTGGTCCTGCCCCTCATGACGAACGACGAGAGGGGTCGAATACGCCTTCTGTAGCTGCCCATCTTCCGACCGCTTGGGAGGCCGGTCCGTTTTCCAGACCGTCTTACCCGTGTTCCTGTTGAGCGCGACCACATACTGCTGGTCGATCCCGTCGCAGACGAGAATGAGCAGATCCTGATAAACAATTGGAGAACTGCCGGCCCCAACGCTGTAGAACACCGGAAGTGATCGATTCCAGATGACGTCCCCCGTCTCAGCATCGAGGCACGCAATTCCGTTGACTCCGAAGTGAACGTAGAGGCGATTGCCTTCAACAACCGGAGTCGGAGAAGCGTAGGAATTCCCAACATGAACCGCCTCGGGTGAGTCGACGTCCGCCACGACCGACTCGTAGATACGCTCGCCGCTTGAGAAGTCATAACAGCAGACTCTCAACGAGACGCGCCCGGCGACTTGTCTCCTGGAAAAATCCTTCGGCTCCAGCCGGGATGCCTGCAGCGTTCGCTTCGTCTGCTCGGGTGTCGGTTTGAATTCCACCGCGGTCGTGACCCACACACGATGGCCCTGAACGATCGGTGACGAATATCCCTTCCCCGGGACGTCGACGGACCACGAAGCCTCGTGCTCCAGATCCCAGGTCAGCGGAGGCCGGCATTGCTCAGCGTTACCCTGACCGCCGGGCCCACGAAACTGCGGCCAGCCATCATCCGCGACAGCGAGAGCGGCGGAAGAGTTGAACAACAACAGCAGTGTCAGAAGACGGATGTCTGTCATGCCTGTTTTTCTTCTGTGGCAGGGTAAGGTGGATTGTTCGCGCAACTTCGGAAATCGATCAGCACATAGCAACCAACTCTGCATGGTCCACATACTGGAATCAAGCTCGCATCGGCGTGATTTTGCATCGTACATCGGGTGATCGCGACCAATGCGCCTGTTTCACCAACTCGTCGCGAGTTAGACATGTCATCTAACCACCCTTTCGGCCTGGCAGCCACTCAAGCGGCTTGGGACCGCCCGCGTTGCTGATCCAACCGTACCAACCACCCCGCCCGTTGTCGAACTGCTCGTGATAGATGCGATCACTCATCCGCGTCATCATATCCACTTGTCCACAACGATGAACCAGACTCCCCGATGGTAATGTTTCCGGTGACGCGCTGTATATTGCGGGAAAGCGATTCGTGATCAAGGACGCGGACTTGTACTCGTTTCAGTTCCAGCCACGTCCAAGCCGCAAAACCGAGGAGCATGAGGAGTGACTGATCTCGACCCTGTTGTCGTTCTTTTCAAGGGCGGGCGGCTGCCTGCGTGGCATCAGTTGAGTGACGAACAGCGACGTGAGTTTGAGCAAACTCATGTGGATCTGATGCTGTCAGTTGCCCAGCAGCACAAGATGTCGCGGCTGGAAGGCTTTCGTTTGATCGGACCGCAGGACGATTGGCAGCGATTCTGGCTGATCGAGTTTCCGACGATGGAAGGCGCCGAGGCGTGGATTCGAGCCGAGATGGCTCCTCCCTACGGACTCTACGGCCATTACGAGTATCATCTCTCCCGACAAATCGAGCCCGAACGCTATTCGGCGTGGGTGACGCAGCCCGCTCCGCCGATCATCCCCCTCGCCGCAGATCCTCACACCATTGGGGAGTTGCGAATCGATCCAAGGAGCATCGTCGTTTTGATGTTCGCTCGGCATCGGCCCGGTGCCGAAGCATTGACTCCCGAAGAACGCGGCGATCAGCGGCACGTTGACTTGATGAAAGGCATCGCCAGGGAGCACGGCTTGATGCGGCTCGAAGGGTTCCAGCTTCTGTCTCCGCAGGCGGACTGGCATCGGGTGTGGGTGATCGAGTTGCCGACATTGGAAGCGGCGGAAGCCTGGATGGAAGGCGAGGAAGCGCTCCCCCACGGCATGCACGCCCAACGCACGATCCACCTTGCGCGCAAGTGGGCCCCAGAGTACTTTGCGACCTGGAGCAATATGTGAGCTGAGCGGTTACCGGAAGACCAGAAGGAAATGCGATTGGTGAGCGTTGCATAACGAGCGTTTCATTCCACCGGAAAGACCCAGACCTGTTGTCGATCCGTGATCAGCAGTTCGTCGCGTCCGTCGCCGTCCAGGTCGCCGAAGGCTGCGGAAAGCATCGCGCCGAAGTAGGGTGGGTAATTCGGATGGATCTTGTCCAACCCATGCCTCTTGACGTGTTCGTGGAAACTCTCTCGGGCCTTGAAGTAGGCCAGCTCTCTGCCCATGGGGTCGGTCCAAACGACGCGGTGCCGGCCATTGAGATGCACTGGTGTGGCGCGGTCGACTTCTTTTCTCAAGGCGTTTCAACTGCTCCTCCATCCAATATACTCGTTCCAAGCGCGGCTCACTGGTTGCGAAGTTAACAATGACTGCTCTCTTTAAACTTGAAACCGGCTGTTGAGTGAAGGGTGACTGAATCATGAATCGATCAACGCTACTACTACTACTGGTCGTTCTCGGTACCCTGTCCACGGTCGCGTTTGCTGACCAAGAGGCCGTGTTTAGGGTGCGGATCGGCCAACGGCAGTTGTTTGTGGATGACCACGGCATCGACAAAACGATGAACCTCACACGGACCATGCACTCACCGGTGAAAAAGGGAGCGGTGATCGAACCCGACCAGCCTTGGGAGAGCTTACTGCAGGTTCGTTGCGCCCCCGTGTGGGACGAATTGCGGCAGCGGTACAAGATCTGGTTGATCAGCGCCGCGCCCGGTTTCTCGATGACCGGCGTGGGATACGCCGAGAGCCGTGACGGTTTGAAATGGACCAAACCAATTCTGAATCAAGTCGACCGAGGGGGGTCCAACAAGAACAATCTGCTCGCGATGGAAAGCCTGTTGGAAAACGTCGTCTACGACCCTCACGAACCCGATCCGACGCGGCGCTTCAAAGGGTTGCTCGGCACCAACGGCCGCCAACCGCTCGCCAGCGGCGACGGAATCACTTGGAAGAAGCTGCCCGTGGCGCTGCTGCCGTCGCAGGACGAATCGAACATGAGCTACGACCGGCACCGGCGGCAGTTCATCGCCACCCTGAAACAAAGTGGACCCAACGGCCGGTCGGTCACACTGACGACGAGCAACGATTTTGAAACGTGGACCAAGCCCGAGTTGGTGTTCCACACCGACGACGAAGATCAGCGCCGCGCGAAAGAGAACATCCAAGCCCGGTTGGCCGATCCGAAACTCCGCAACCCGCTGTTCAACGATCCGGCCGATTACAACGCCGACGTCTATAACATGGGCGTGTTTGCCTACGAAGGCGTTTACATCGGTCTTCCCGCCATCTACCACGCCGTCGGCCGCCGCCCGCAAGGAAACACGGACGGCTTTCATTTGATCCAATTGGCAATGAGCCGCGACTTGAGGCACTGGCGGCGGCTCGGTGATCGGCAGCCGTTCATTGGACCATCGGCGGTCGATTCCGGAGCGTACGATACGACGCAACTGTTGCCGCCCAGTTCACCGGTCGTGCATGGCGATGAACTGCGGTTCTATTACACGGGCCTGAAGTACCGGCACGTTCCCGAAGACGCGGATCCGAAAGGCGGCGCGATCTGTTTGGCGGTGTTGCGCCGCGACGGGTTCATGTCACTGGATGCCGGAGACCAACCGGGCAACGTGTTGACGCAGCCGTTCACGTTCCCCGGCGGCGCCCTGTATGTCAACGTCGATGCAGGTGGGGGGTCGCTGAGTGCCGAGCTAATCGCTGTCGGCGGCGCAGACGACGGCCAGCTGCTCGCCCGCTCGAAGTCAGTGGCTGGCGATCAACATGCTGCGCGAATCGAATGGGCCGACGGCGCGCTCGACAACCTGCAGTCCAGAACTGTTCGTTTGAAGTTCACCTGCCGGCGGGCAAAGTTCTACTCGTACTGGTTCACCGGCAACGAGCCACCGCAGCCGCCGTTCTATTCGGACAAGATGAGGCTTCTGCATTGGCTGGATGACACGGGCGAGTCGCACGCCATCAACAAGCCGGCCGAATGGCGGCATCGGCGAGGTCACGTCTTGCAAAACATGTCTCACGTGATGGGGCCGCTGCCGGAGCGCGACGGCACGCCGCTGGATGTTCAAGTCGTCAGCTCCGAGCGGCTGGAGACACTGACTCGCAAGAAGGTCACGTATCTGTCGTCGCAGGGCGATCGCGTGCCGGCCTATCTGCTGATCCCGCATGACATCCAGCGGCCGCGACCGGCCATGTTGTGCCTGCACGGCACCAGCGGACCGAAAGGGCGCACGGCGGGATTGGGCAAGCCATATCCTCGCTACACGCTCGAGTTGGCTCAGCGCGGTTACGTGACGATCGCGCCGGACTACACGCTGTTGGGCGAGAATCAAACCGATCCGGCTGCGGTCGGCTACGTGAGCGGCACGATGAAAGGCATTTGGAATCACATGCGGGCCGTCGATCTGCTGGTGTCGCTGCCGGAAGTCGATGCCCAGCGCATCGGCTGTTGCGGCGTTTCGTTGGGCGGGCACAATTCGCTGTTCGTCGGCGTGTTCGATGCGCGGTTGAAGGTCGTGGTGACGAGTTCCGGCTTCGACTCGTTTCTGGATTACATGGACGGCGACCCAACCGGCTGGTGCCAGACGCGCTACATGCCGCGGATCGAAACGGTCTTTGACAAGGACCCGCAAAAGCTGCCCTTCGATTTCCCCGAAGTGCTGGCCGCCATCGCCCCACGGCATCTTTATGTGCACGCCCCGCTGAGTGATTCGAACTTCAAGGTGGACAGCGCCCGCCGCTGCGTCGATGCCGCGAAGCAGGTGTACCGGTTGTTGGACGCCGAACCGAATCTCGTCGCCGTTTACCCGGAAGGCAAACACGGCTTCCCACCGGACCAGCGCCAGGCTGCCTACCGGTTCATCGACGAAGTACTGCAGTGGGATCCGCCTGAGAGCTGACTTGCCAACAGAAAACGTACACGATCCTGTGATCCCGGTTCGTATGACATCCCGCCGAGTGATTTAGGAAAGCATGATCAGTCTGACAAAATCAGCTGCAGCGTCTCCCTTGGTACACACTCCGCCAACGGATCCCGGAGTCGATTGGACCAGCGCGTTGATCGCTATCGACGCTCCTCCCGACAGCGACACTGACCCCTTGCCCGATGTGAGGTGGCCGGCAGAGGCCACACGCACCGGCTTGTGCGGCGCGGTCTCGCCGCGTGTTGTCGCGTTACCAGGGAGCGGTTATCGAATGTACTACACGCAAATCCTGCCGCGCGCCGGCTTCCCAACCGGGGCGAATGACTATGACAACGCGACATCGCGTATCCTCAGCGCGACTTCGATCGATGGAGTGACTTGGAAACCTGAAGGCGGAGTTCGGCTTTCGCCACAGCAAGGCGGCGCGGGTGACTTTCGCGTTGTCTCGTCGGAAGTCGTTCCCGTGCTCGGCGAATGCGGCAGGCTGCGCATGTATTTCGAATGTTGTCCTGGGACACAATCGCAATCGAACTCGATCCGTAGCGGAGTGTCCAACGATGGATTGAATTGGACGGTCGAGCCCGGCGAGCGAATCGCGTTGAAGGATGGAAATGTTTCCGCCCCGCGCATCGCGTTCATTGACAACGGACGCTGCAGGCTGTACTGCAACGAGCGAGGCCGCGGGATCATTAGCGCCGTGTCGGACGACGGCCTCGAGTTCAAGTTGGAGCCGGGTATCCGAGTCGCCCCGGACAGTCCTCATGATCGATTGACGTGCTTTGCGCCGGAGATTCTCCGCTTGGTCGATGGCAGTTATCGGATGTACTATGCGGGATACCGCGACGCCAAACGTGCCGATATCTTGACTGCCGTTTCGAGCGATGGTTTGACTTGGGAGAAGGTCGTCGAGCCCGTTCATTCACCAGGATCAAAAGCCTGGGACGCGGCCAAGTGTTCGGAGATGTGCGTCGTTTGGAATCCGCACAACCAGGCCCTGGGTTTTCGCATGCTCTATGAAGCCTGCGACGGCACGTCTGACGATCAGCGAGGTGTGTGGCGTATTGGGTGTGCGGTGAGTACTTAAAACCTGGAAGGCCATCGTACACACGGGCTCGCGCTTTTGCTTGCCCAGTTCAATGGATGTCAATGGCGAGAAACCCAAAATCGCACTGGTAGAATTTTCAATGTAGAATGACGCGATGAGGATACCCGCGATATTTGTGTTGGCCACGACGCTACTGGTGGCACGCCACACCGCAGCAGCCGACTACACCGCAGTCGTCCGCGCCGACAATCCCGCGCTGTACTGGCGGTTTGAAGCCGTTTCTGGCGATGCTGTTCGTGATGAGTCTGGCAGCACGGACGGTTGGGCAAAAGCGACGGGGCCTGTGCGTCGCGGGATCAGCGGGCTTGCTGCTTCCTTCGACCGAAGTCATCTGGCGGGCCGGATCGAGCCGGAGTTAACCCCGGTGCAGGATGCCGCCGTCGAAGAGATTCTGAACGGCTCGTTCACGCTTGAGCTGTGGCTGCTCGACGAGGCTGCCAAACCGGACAACGTCGTGAATTCGAGCCTATTTTACAAGGCCGACAAACCGAAGTTCACACGCAACTCGATGTGGTTTTATCGAGCTCGTCAGGATGGGAACTATTACTTCCGCATTCATGACCTCGGCATACATGACAAGGGGGAGAAGTCTTTCGGCGTGTCAATCCGCAATCCAGCAGGCGACAAAGCGGCTGGAGACGGCATGTGGCATCATGTGGCGATTATCGTCGATCGGTCGCAGTCGGAAGGAACCATGCGGGCGCTGTTCGACGGCAAGCAGGTGAATGAATCGACATTCCCTTCCATGACGAAGATCGACAACGACGGTCCTCTACGGATCGGCAACGGCGTTCATCCAAACTCACCCTGGCAGGGGTTGATCGACGAGTTCGCCCTGTACGACCGCGCGCTGCCGGTCGATGCGATGGCACGGCACTATCGAGTCGGCTTGGATGCGTTGAAGAACCAGCCCACGCGCACTACACCGTTAGCCGCCAAAGAAGAGTTCTTCGAGTTGAAGGTGCGGCCACTGCTCATTGAGCGATGCGCGGACTGCCATTCGGGAGGCGCCGATGCAGAGTCGGTGTTGTCGGTTGGCTCGCGTCAAGCGTTGATTGCCGGCGGCGAATTCGGTCCGGCGATCGTACCCGGCCGAGCCGAGGACAGTCTGCTGATCCACGCGGTGAAGAGGACACACAAAGAACTTCACATGCCGCCGGATAAGAACGACTCGCTGTCGCGCGACGAGATTGCTGCGCTCAGCCGCTGGATCGACGATGGCGCGATCTGGCCAGGTGGCTCGGCAAAGGTCGCTGCCAATGCACCAGAGCCTCATAACAACATAACGCGCAAGCTGACGATCGATCCCGTCGAAGACTGGGCGCTCCAACCTCGCCGAATCTTCAAACCTCCGGTAATCGATGACGCCCGCTGGGCAGCTTCGCCAATCGATCGCTTCCTCGAATTCAAACGGCGCGATTCCGGAATCCAGGCGACCAAACGAGCAGACCGGCGGACGCTCATCCGTCGTGCCACGTTCGATCTCACTGGTCTCCCGCCGACTCCCGGCGAGATTCAGAGCTTTCTGGACGACCCAGCGAATGATCAGAAGGCTTTCGCCGAAGTCGTCGATCGTTTGCTCGCTTCGAAGCACTATGGCGAGCGAGCCGGAAGGCTGTGGCTGGACGTCGCCCGCTACGCCGACACGCAAGGGGACGTCGGCGACATTCCGATTCAGACCGCGTACCTCTATCGCAACTGGGTCATTGATTCGTTGAACGCCGACTTGCAGTTTGATGAGTTCTTGCGGTCTCAGATTGCTGGCGACATTCTCGCACGCGAAGTTAAGGATGAAACGACTGCCCGCGGGCTGACCGTGGCCACCGGGTTCATTGCTTTGTCGCGGCGATTCGGCAACACAAAGAAAGACGACATCCACCTCACCATCGAGGATACGATCGACACCGTCGGCCGCGGCGTGCTGGGCCTCACGCTGCGTTGTTCACGATGCCACGACCACAAGTTCGATCCGATTTTGAACACGGACTACTACGGGTTGTACGGGATCTTCGAGAGCACGACTTACCCTTGGATGGGCATGTCGAACGAAAAGTCTCCATCGGACCTGTCGCCGGCTGTGCCCCGGCCGACTGCGTTCAAGCAGGCCAAGGAATACTGGGCATTGGTCACTCGCTACGAGTATCAGATCAACAATCATCACCGACCGTGGCTCAAGCCGGCCCTGGATGAATATAAGATTGTCTGTCAGCAGATCGAGGAGGCTCACCGGACAGAGACAGACTTGCCGGAACTCGAAACACGTCGAGAAGAGTTGCTGGCATTCCGCGGCGGGGCGTTTCGCGAGCTGATGTTGCACGGCCTCGCCTGGATCAAGCAGGAAAAACAGCGGCTGGCGAAGGAGCCGCCGATCGAGTTTGTCTTTGCGGTTTCCGAAGGCCAGCCGCACGATGCCAAGCTGCATCGCCGCGGCAGCCCTCACCAGCCGGGCGCCACCGTTGCTCGCCGCTTCCTGCAAGTGCTTGATGGGCAGACGCCGCCACCGATCGAGAGCGGTTCTGGCCGCCTTGAGCTGGCCCACTGGCTCACCAAGCCCGACCACCCGCTTACCGCGCGCGTCCTCGTGAACCGAGTCTGGCAACAGCATTTCGGGCGCGGGCTCGTCGCCACGCCCGACAACTTCGGTCGACAAGGGGTCAGGCCGTCACACCCAAAGTTGCTCGACTGGCTCGCCGAGACATTTGTCAGAGACGGCTGGTCATTGAAGAAGCTGCATCGGCGGATCATGCTAACCGAGTCTTATCAACTGAGTTCGTCTGCCGCGATAAACACAACATCGAACGACCCAGAGAACATCTTCTTGGCGAGATATCCGAGGCGGAGGCTTGATGCGGAATCGATCCGCGACGCGATGCTGGCGGTCAGCGGCCAACTCGATCGCACGCAAGGTGGCGCGCACCCAATGCAGCCGTGGTACGACAACCGCTTCAGCCTCAACAACCCCTTCCACATGGAACCTGTGTCAAACCGGCGAAGCGTCTACCTGCTGACGCAACGATTGTTCCGCCATTCGATTCTCGACCAATTCGACGGACCCGATCGTAACTCCAGCACGTCGAGCCGTCGGACTTCCCATGTTCCCGCTCAGGCGTTGTTCCTGATGAACTCGACGTTTATTCGCGAACAGTCCGAGGCGTTGGCCGCTCGGCTTGCCACGATTGACGACGATGACGGGCGGATTGCCGAGCTGTTTCTCTCCGCATTTGGTAGAGCACCGGAAGCGGAAGAGGTGACGTCATTGAAAGAGTTCTTGGGCGAGTATCGCGCCGCCCAACCAGGCACAGCCGGTCCAGGGCCGCCAAGAGAGCTGATCTCGCTATCGCGCGCCATCCTCACAAGTAACGAGTTTTTCTTTGTTGACTGAAACCATGAAACCAATCACGCGACGCGATGCAATTCTCGCGACGCTTGCGACGGCTGGAGGCATTCCACTTGGTCGGCCAGCGATCGCAGCCAACCGATCGCTTCCCCAACCGCATCACGCGCCGCGAGCCAAGCACGTCATCGTGCTGTACATGTCGGGTGCCTACTCACACGTTGACACGTTCGACCCAAAACCGCGTCTGATCCGCGATCACGATGTTTCCATTGGCCCGGAACTGCGAGCAGCCGTTTCGGGGCAGCCCAAGGCCGAGCGTTTTCTGAAGGCACCTCTGTGGCGATTCCGACCGAACAAAAAGTGCGGCACGGAGGTCAGCGATTTGTTCCCGCACCTTCGCGAGGTCATGCACGAGGTGGCGCTCATCCGATCGATGCACTCTGATCATCGAGATCACGGCGAGGCCACTCTGCAGCTTCATACGGGAAGCACGACCGTCGCAATGCCGAGTCTGGGCGCCTGGCTGAGCTACGGTCTTGGCACTTTCAACGACAAGCTGCCTGCGCATGTGGTGATCTCCGAACACCGACCCTACAGTGGGCCACAGATCTGGGACGCGAACTTCCTCCCCGGCGTGCACTGCGGCGTTCGGATCAAGCCGGGCGACGAGCCGTTGCCCCATCTCAAACCAGCTTCGCCAGCACATCTGCAGGAATTGGAACTCGGTCTGCTCGAAACGTTGAATCGCAGACACCTTCGCCGCCGCCCGGATGACTCGCAGCTTGCCACGCGGGCCGAGTCATTTCGCACCGCGAAAGGCCTGCAGGATCTCGCGCCGGAGGTGCTCGACTTGACTCAGGAATCCAAGCAGACTTTGGAGCTGTACGGGTCACATCCCGGCGACCGCACATCCTACGCAGCGCAATGCGTGATGGCTCGGTGCTTGATCGAGAACGGCGTTCGTTTCGTGGAGATTGTCGACGCAGTCGGCGCGTGCCGCGACAACTGGGACGCGGCTCATCGCGACGTTGGCACGCACGCGAAGTACGCGAAGCGAGTCGATCAACCGATCGCCGGTCTCATCAAGGATCTAAAACAACGTGGCTTGTTCAACGACACGCTGCTCATATTCTGTACCGAGTTTGGCCGGACTCCCTGGGCACAAGATGGCAAAGGGACGAAGAGTCGCAACCATCACCCGACGGCGTTTTCGTGCTGGCTTGCCGGCGGCGGAGTCAAACCGGGGATCGTGTATGGACAGACGGACGATATCGGGAATCGCGTCGAGGAGAACCCTGTCCACATACACGACTTTCACGCGACGATCCTGCACATCCTCGGACTCGACCATCAACGCCTGATCTTCCGCCACGCCGGCCGCGACTTTCGTCTGACTGATGTACATGGCCAGGTTATCGAGGGACTGCTTTCTTGACGCCGCGAAGGTCAAGCCTTCCCGCTGATGTGACTGCCGGTTCAGTTCGCTGTAGTGGATCGCGAATCCTATTTACGTTGTTGGTCGGTAGGCGGATGTAAGACGGCTCGGTAGATGCGGTCCTTCTGTTCATAGAGTACCGTCCAGCGCCCGTCGAATAGAAACGGGTTTGACAAAGTTTCCGCGGCAATGGACGCTCGAAAGTTGACCGGAGGACCTTTTTGCCATTGCTGCAGGTCGTTCGACAACCAGTAGCTGCGTCGCTTAAGGTCCATTGGCTGTGAAATGGCGACGAACCCCTGCTCGCTACGTGCAACCGCCAGGGAGGCAATCTCTTCGTTCGCAGGAATCACCAGACTGGTCGGCAAGCGCTGCCAGTGAAGAAGGTCCGTGCTGACGGCGAGGCCGACCCCCTGCTGTTCGTATCGTCTTTCCATTCCACGAAACAACAGGTGATAACGGCCGTCGATTTCAAACATCGGTGTGGGGTGAGTAGAAAGCATCTTGTCCCAATCACCGGACCGACTCCTCAAAACGGGATTGTCTGGGCTCTTTGTCCACGGACCGGTGATTTGGCGAGCGGTGGCCAAACCAATCTGTTTCGTACGGCTGTCTCGACCGGAATAGAAAAGGTGATAGTGCTGCCCACGTTTGATCACGCCGACTGGCAGTTTCGCGACGATGTGATCCCACGCACCATCATCGCCGGTCGTCAGGATCGGGTTGCTCGTTAGCTTCTTCCAATGGACACCATCGCTGGAGGTCGCGATCCCAAATGCCTCGCGTCCGCCTTTGGCAAAAGGTTTGTCCTGTGCTTCGTAAAAGCAAAAGAGGGTATTGCCATCGACATGCACATACGGATTATCGACAGCCATGTGGTCCCAGGCTCCGAATCTCCCTCGGTCGATGACGGGCTTCGCCCACGGTGTTTCCACCCAGACGCCTCGCAGGTCGAGTGCAGGCGCCACCGCAACACGATCGGCCGCGCGCCAGGCAGCACGACATTCCAGCGGGTAGTCAGTGAGCAAACCGTCGATTCCGGCCGCCGCAGCCCGCTGCCACGCGTCTTGATTGCGACGCCCCTCACCAGAACCGGCAAAGTTGAACAGGACCTGTTTGTCGAGGTCATGTAGACGCAAGACCTCGTCCGCAGTCGGCAGCGAAGCCAGCAGGAAGCAGTCGAGAAGGCCCTCCTCGATTCGAGCATCAATGCTCTGTCGATTCACGTTCTGGCCAATCCGGAAAGCTGGGTTCAGTTTCTTGAGACGACGACTCATCTCGTCGCTCTGGTCGAACGCGAAGGATTCGCCGAGCAGGTTGTACTTCTCGACCAGGTCCACCAGCTGTGTTTCACCTTTGCGAGTCACATCTTTCACATTCAGAGCGATGATCGTCGGGCCACGCTTACGATGACTCACGAGCGACAGGGTTTCTTCTAGAGTGGGTACACGGACTCCCGCGTATGTCTTGTCGAACCAACCTCCTGCATCCAACCGTTTCACTTCGTTGAGTGTCATGTCACGAACAGATCGCGAAGGGCCATTCGTTGTTCGTTGGATATTGTCGTCGTGCAAAACAACCAGATGACCGTCCTTTGTCGTCCGAATGTCGAGTTCGAATCCCATGCCGAGTGCCAGACATGCGGCAAAAGCAGGCAGCGTGTTTTCCGGAGCGTGACGCAGCAAACCGCGATGCGCGATCTGAATCGGTGGGATCGGCATCGACTCGTCCGCGGTCGTCGGCGCCTCGGACGCCGCAAGCACAAGCACACTTAGTACAGCAACAGGAGAGATTCGTTTCATGGTTCTCGTCTGACACTTGTCGCGGGCGGACTATTGCATACGGTCTGATAGCCAATCATTACCGCGACGGCGTCAGCGTTGTTTGGCGAGTTGTGTCATGCTGCCTCCCGGTGGAGAATGGTCACGGAGGTTGCAGAAGAATGAACATCATACCGGCCCATGTCCCAGCGAACAGCCGCACGCGGGCAAAGTACAACGGCCTCTTCGAGCCGCTGCTGATGGTTTCCAGCGACAAAGGCAAGACGTGGATTGGTCCGATTCAAGTCGTCCCGCATGCGCATCGAGAGAACTGGGGCGGTGAGGAGTTTGATGCGGCGGAACTGCCCAACGGGGACTTGCTCTGTGTCTTCCGACGCATTGCGCCATCAGGCCAGCGTCGCGAGGTGCGTTGGCAGGGCATGTTGAAGAAGTCCGGCAACACCTGGATTCCCGGCGAGGTCGGTCCGGCGCCGTTCCCCCATAGCGGTCACCCCGATGTGCTGGCGACTCGCGAGGGCCCAATTCTGCACATCGCCACGACCGGTATCCACTACACCACCGACGCGGGAAAATCGTGGCACAAGCTCAACGTACCTGGAACGGCCTACTACCCCCGCGCGGTTCAGGCCGCCGACGGTCGCATCTTCATCTTCGGTCATGTTGGCGGCGACGACGCCTACGGTAAGACGAATCAGTCGATCGTGATGAGCTCGTTCCGGCTGGTGAAGAAGGACGATTCACTTGGCAAATAAACAGCTCACGCAGGACACTGCAACTGAGAAACTAACATGAAAACCGCGATTCTTCCCACGATTCTTCTTGTCCTCTCAGCCGTTGCACAATCCGCGGAGCCGATCGACATCGGAGCGCGCCGCGAATTGTTTGTCGATCACTACCTTATTGAACGGCTTGATGGAGTGCGGCTCCAGCTACACCGTCCGCTGCGCCGTGAGGTCGTGTTCCGCACCGACGCACCTTGGGAAGGAAACGGCAGTGCGTATCAAAGTGTGTTCCAGGATGGCGACCGCTTCCGCATCTACTACCGTGGCGGCCATCATCCCAATTCGAAGGCCTACAAGACCAACCCGAGCCCCTGGGAGACGCTATGCCTGGCCGAGAGCAAGGGCGGCATTCACTGGACGCGTCCGGAATTGGGTATCGTCGAGTTTCAGGGTTCCACCAAGAACAATCTGATCCTCAACGAGGCGATGGTCCAAGAGATCGGCGGAAGTCCCGCGCATACCGCCGTGTTTATGGACCCAAACCCCGACTGCCCGGATTCGGAACGCTACAAGATTGTGATCAAAGGCAGTCCGCGCGGCCTGTACTTGATGGTGTCGGCGGACGGAATTCATTTTCAGTTGAAGAGCAACAAGCCGTTCACAACGGCGGGCGCGTTCGATTCCCAAAACCTGATGTTCTGGGATTCGGTCTGTGCGGTGTATCGGGAATATCATCGCAGTTTCGACAATGGGGTCCGCGGCATCATGACCGCTGCGTCGAAAGACCCCGGCAGTTTTCCAAAGCCCCAATGGCTCGAATATCCCGGTGCGGCCGAGCAGGCTCTTTATACCAACCAGGTCCAGCCGTATTACCGTGCGCCCCACATTTTCATGGGCTTTCCGATGCGATACAACGACCGGGGATGGTCGGAGTCGATGACCAAACTGCCGGGGCTCCAAGAGCGGCAGTTTCGCGCTAAACAGTCCGGGAGATACGGCACAACGGTTACCGACGCGGCGTTCATGACCAGCCGTGACGGCGTAACTTTCCATCGTTGGGGCGAAGCGTTCATTCGGCCGGGACCGGCTCGCAAGGACACCTGGGTCTACGGCGACAATTTCATTTTTTGGGGCATGCTGCAAACGAAGTCGCATCTTGTGGGCGCTCCCGACGAGATCTCGCTTTACGCGACTTCGTGCCGTTCAAGGATCCCAATCCCGATTGCAAACCGGAGGCAAAGTACAAGGCGATAGGCGGCAGCAAGCACGAAGGCGGACTGTTCGTCTTTCAGTCGCCGGACGCGATTCACTGGTCGCTGATGAGCGACAAGCCGGTGATTACCGACGGCGCGTTTGACTCACAGAACCTCGCATTCTGGGATGCAAAACGCGGACTGTACGTCGATTACCATCGCCAGGGGCGAGCCGGCAAACGGGACATCATGACGTGTACTTCGCCCGACTTTCTGAATTGGACGAAACCGAAGTTTCTGGAGTATCCCGGCGCACCGGCCGAACACCTCTACGTCAACCAGATTCAGCCGTACTACCGAGCGCCACACATCTATCTCGGCTTCCCAAAACGCTTCGTGCCGAGCCGCAAGTCGCCGATCGACCATCCGCTGCCGGGTGTATCAGACACGATCCTGATGAGCAGTCGCGATGGCGAGACATTTCACCGCTGGCAGGATGCATTCGTACGCCCCGGTCTGCAACCGGATCGTTGGGTGTGCCGCAACAACCTTGTTGCCTGGGGATTGGTTGAGACGGCTTCGCATCTGGCGGGCGCGCCTGACGAGATCTCGTTGTACGTCGTCGAAGGGTACTATCAGGGCGAGAGTTGCCAGGTCCGCCGCCACACGATGCGCGCTGACGGCTTCGTTTCGGCAGCGGCGGACTTGAAAGGCGGCCGGTTGCAGACCAAGCCAATTGTCTTCGCTGGCACTCAGTTGGAAATCAACTTCTCGACGTCGGCGGCCGGTGGCGTCCGCGTCGAGGTCCAGGACACAGATGGCAAGCCAATCAACGGTTTCTCAGCGGCAAACTGTCCGCAACTCTTCGGGGATTCGATCGCTAGACGCGTGAAGTGGAACAGCGACGCCGATCTCTCCTCGCTCGCTGGCACACCGGTCCGGCTACTCTTCGAGTTACATGACGCGGATCTGTATTCGTTCCAGTTTGTGAAGGCAGAGATGTCGCCTTCGGCTTGCCGTTAAACGAAAGAGAGCGAATCCTTAAGCGGACAAAGAGCAAGTCAAAACCGCTCTGAAAAGACTTTCACCGCGGTCTGCACAACCGTCTTGTGCATTGCCAAACGCTCTTTGAAGTCTTGCCGCATTCCGGTTTCGATGGTGAAGCCCGGGCCGTAGTGACGGGCGGCGAAGTCGATCAGATTCAATCCTTCACCGCGCTGCGAGGCATCCAACCAAAACACCCCCGACTCGAGCTTCTCGAAAAACGAACCTGGACTGTAACTCTCGTCTGGGAACGAGGCTCCAAGGGCTGCCACGGCCCGAGCGGCTTCGCTTGCCATGCGGCGTTCCCAAATCTCATCCTCGTCTGTTCGTTGTCTCCTGGCCGACATCCAGAAAGCGTCGCCGCCATATTCGTGCAGATCGAATACCAAGCGAGGCTGGACTTCCGCCATCAAGTTTCGCGTGCAGCGGACTTCGATCGGCGCCCACTTGGTGTCGTGAAAACGATTCAGATGCAGAACTTCGCCGTCGGGCGTGACAATCTGTGTGTAAGCCCGCTCCAGCGGCGCGGCGCCGGGCGAGTCCGTGCGGCTGGAAGGGAAGTACATGCGGCGGCCCTTGAGTGGCTCCAGAAAGGCCGTTCCCTTATCGAATTTGCGGTAGAAGCTGGTACTGGCATAGCCATATTCGCCGATCAGCACCAGCAGTCGGCCATCGACGTCGTACAGTACTTCGCCTTTGCTACGCAGCAACGGCTCAACCTCTTCGATACTCGATATCGACGCTTCGTCGCCCAGCCCAAAGCTCAGCACATGGTGGAATCCCTGCAATCCCATTGGATCGCGACAGGGGATTACATAGACCTCATGCTCCGTCTCCAACTCGTCCAACAACTCAACAGCCGCCACGACGCCAGCGTGTTCCGTCGAATGGCTACCCGCGCCAATGAAGATGGCAGGTTTCTTCTTCCCGCCCGCCTTGACGGCCACCATTGGCGAGCCATCCGGGCAGTGTCCCAGTACTCGCAGTTTGTGGCCGCGCTGCCGGATGTGGGCCAACAAGTCGGTGTAGCAATGAAATCCGATCGACGACTCGCCGCCGGTCGACTCTGGGGACGCGTTGGCTGGCGGCAGTGCCGTCGTCGTGGCCGCTGCCAGCGTGGCTCCACCAAGTGCGAGCAAGTGTCGGCGATTCAAACGGCCAACCGTGCAAGGCGACTCGGACATGCTGCTTCCTCCGATACGTTTGTGGTAGCTGCACTCTCCAGAGTGCGGAAGATCCGCGTTCTGGTGAACTTAGAACAAGCTGGCGATCGCGCGGCCACTGTCGGTGAAGTCGATCGGACGCCCGTCTGGTCTTCGCAGCCGAGCTGCCGTGTTGATGCCAAGTTTGCGATAGATCGTCTCGGCATAGTCGGCCGGCGTGTAGCGAGACTCGACGACTTCGCCTCCGTCCCGGTTGGTTTCCCCGATCACTTGGCCGCCGGGAACGCCAGCACCGGCAAAGGCAATCGACATGGCTCGCCCCCAGTGGTCGCGGCCGCCCCACTTATTGATTCGCGGCGTGCGTCCCATCTCGGTGACAAAACAGACCAGCGTTTCGTCCAACAGCCCGCGAGCATCCATGTCTTCGACCAACGCACTCAACGAACGGTCAAGACTGGGCATCATGATCGGATGTGGCAGACCATAACGCTCCTGATTCCGCATCGCCTGCGGCCCCCCGCAGGGTCCGTTTTGATAGATGCCTTCGTGATGATCCCAATTGAGGAACACACCTTTCGGCTGTCCGTAGCCGGGACGTTCGACGTGTTCGGGTGGCTGAATGACGGTCACGGTTACGAACCGCACACCCGCCTCGATCAACTTGCGACCCAGCAGGTAGCAGCAACCGCGGTGATCACGCCCATAGCGGTCGCGGATCTTGTCGGGTTCGCGGGAGAAGTCGAAGGCCTTGTGCACGCGGGGACTAGTCAGCAAATCGAAGGCATTCTCGTAGTAACTCTCGAGCGCTTGAGCAGCATCGAGTCTACTCAACGCGGCCCCGTTCAAGCCGTCGCGGAGCTGTTGTCGGATCTCCAGACGCTGACCGTTCGTTCCGGGCTGCGGCGCGAGCGACGCCACCTTCCATGTTGGATCAGCGAGATTCTCCCCCAGGTTCTTCGTGCCCAGCTTCCAGGGAGCACGACTGGCGGGCAAGAACCCAGTACTGGTAACGTGGTTGGGCATGTTGATGCCGGGGCAAAAGATGTACCCCGGCAACTCGCGGCACTCACTACCCAATGTGTGCACCGCGACCGAGCCAATGTCTGGAAAGTCGAAGGGCGCATCGAACGGATAGCCTTTGAAGAATTCCTCGCAAGCGTTGGGGTGACTAGGAGCCTCGGCAGTCGTCATCGAGCGAACCACCCCCAGCTTGTCCGCCTGCCGTGCGAGCAGCGGCATCAGGGACGAGAAATGCACGCCGGGAACATTCGTCGCAATCGGTTTATAAGGTGTGCAATGATCGGCCGGGGCATTCGGTTTCGGATCCCAGGTATCCATCTAGCTGATGCCGCCTTCTTCATAAACGACCAGCACTTGCTTGGCTTGCGCTTGTGCCGTACCCGCTGTCGACTCGAGAGCCAGCAACTGGGGCAAACTATGACCCATGACGCCCGCGCTAACGGCTTGAAACAAACGGCGTCGACTGATTGGAGTCCGCAGCATGTCTGTAAGTTTGACCAATCAGAGGACTTAGTGCCATACCGTGAACTTACTTCGACCAGCGGGCAGCGCTCTCCGCCGCACCAGGGGCGTTCATGTTGTGAGCAAGGAACGAAACGTGATATAAGTGGGATACATCAAATCTGACTGATGCGAAAACCCGCCACCTCCATCCGCTGTCGGAGAAATCTCATGTTGAAAATCTGTTTCGGCGAGAAGGAGCGCAACTGTGCGGGCTTATCACGACGGAGCTTCCTGCAGGTCGGAAGTCTGGGTCTCGGCGGTCTGACCCTATCCAGTCTGCTGGCAGCGCGAGCCGCGGGGGGGACTCAAGTTGCGGCCAGGAACGCATCCGTTGTGTGGCTCTGGCTAAACGGCGGCCCAACACATATCGAAACATTTGATCCAAAGATGACCGCGCCGGCGGAATTCCGCAGCGTTACCGGTGAAGTGAAAACCGTCATGCCGGGAGTGACTCTCGGCGGCAACTTCACAGCACTCGCGAAGCAGGCCGACAAGATGGCTTTCGTTCGATCGTTCAGCGTTCCGACGAGCAGCCATAATCGAGCCGCCTTCTGGGTTAACACGGGACACGCACACAATGCCGACCGTCCGTCGCTGGGATCCATCGCATCTCGAGTACGCGGCCCCAATCACTCCGTCACCGGAATGCCAACCTACGTTCTCATGGGCCGCATCGGCTTCAATGCAGATGCGCCGCGTATCCCCGGACCAGCCTGGCTAGGGAAGGCCTATGCGCCATTCACGCCCAGCGGGCCGGCTCGCGACAACATGAACCTCACGACGAAAGTGCCGCGTTTGGAAGACCGTCGCACACTGCTGCAGCGACTCGATCAACTGCGGCGGGAAGCCGATGCCAGCGGAATCATGGAAGGTATCGACGGGCTGAATCAGCAGGCCCTTAACTTGATCCTCGGCAACGGCACGCAGGCCTTTGACCTGCAGCAGGAAGACCCGGCGATTGTCGAAAAGTACGGCGACGGACTCGGCGCCTCGATGCTGACGGCTCGGCGGCTGTGCGAGGCCGGATGTGGTTTCGTCGCAGTCTCACTCCAGGGCTGGGACATGCACGGCAACGTCAAGGGTGGCATGAACAAACGCGGCCCGGAAGTCGATCGGGCCGTTTCCGCGTTCGTCGAGGATCTCTACCAACGAGGTCTGGACCAGAACATCCTGCTTGTTGTATCGGGTGAGTTCGGCCGCACACCGCGCATTAACAAGCGAGCCGGACGCGACCACTGGGGACGCCTGAGTACTCTGGCGTTATCAGGAGGAGGCCTGCAGGTCGGCCAAGTCATCGGAGAATCTTCGCCGAAGGCTGAGTTTCCGAAGTCCGCTATTGTTACTCCGCAGGACTTGATGGCCACTGTCTTTCACGTCCTCGGCATAGCTGCTGACACACATTTCCAGGACCCCAGCGGTCGGCCCACGCCGATGCTCATCGACGGCCAGCCGATCGCCAGCCTCGTTTAAAGACAGTCTCTGGTTAGCAGCGATTTGGGGGCGCTATTCCGTTCCTCCACGCGGCGAGTTGCCCTTTTTGGACGCGATTGCGCCGCGAAATCGCCGAGTCGTTCGGTGGCGTTTGTCGGTCCGACGTCAAACAAGATGTTCATAATCGTGGACATCAGGTTCTCAACTCCGACGGGATCACTGTGGGGAACGTCGTTGTTGCGCGCGGCTTGACCAAGAACCTGTCCTGAATCCAACCCGCCGCCCGCCAAAGCGAGCGTGCTGAGACTACCCCAGTGATCGCGTCCTGCGTTCTTGTTGATCTTGGGCGTGCGTCCAAACTCGCCAGTGATTACCAGCAACACGTTTTCCAACAGTCCACGCTCCTCAAGGTCCGAAAGGAACGCGCTGATGGCCTTGTCTAGCGGTCCGCCAAGCATTTGCATGCCCGACGCAAGACTCATGAAGTTGTTGCCCGATCCGCCGTGCCTCACGGAACTGACGTCGGCGTGCTCCAGCTTCAGGTATACTGCCATCACCAACAGATTTGTTTTCGTCCGCCAGGAGTCACGCCATGCCAGCACATCTCTTGCCCGTGTCACGCCGTCGATTTCTCGCTGTATCGGCGTCGGCGATTGCAGGGTTGGGACACTCCGACTTGCTTGGCTCTGATTCTCAAGTGAACCCAAATTCTTGGGCGCTGATTTCCGACACGCATCTGTTGTCCCAACGGTCGATTGATCAGCATTACGACAACAACAGAACGGCCATGGAAAAGCGGGCAACTCTCGTGGCGACGAACTTCGAGCGGGCTGCTCGTCAAGTGCTGGCGTCTGCGGAAAGGCCTGCGGGGCTCGTCTTGAGCGGCGACTGCGTGCATGTGGGTGGGAAGGAAGAATATGAACTGCTGGCTCGCAAGCTGAAGTTGCTTGACACGATTCCGATTCACTTGGCAATGGGCAACCATGATCATCGCGACAACTTCTCCAACGTGTTTAGAGAGCAGACTCAAAGTGACGACCGTCTTCTGCTGGAGAACCGCCATGTCTCTGTGTTGAAATCTCAGCACGCGAATCTTGTGTTGTTGGACTCGCTTACGATGCAAACTCCTGATCGACCGGTGAAGGGACCGGGAAGACTTGGCAAGGAACAACTAGCGTGGTTCGAGGCCGTGCTTGATTCTGAATCGGACAAACCAGCCGTTGTGGTACTTCATCACAATGTCAATCCGAGCGATGAATATCGACAACACACTGGACAAGAGAACTTCATCGTTCCCAGCGCGGACCCCTTCCGGGGATTCACGGGCGGCCTGGAAGACACGGATCGATTTCTCGCTTTGCTCCACGCAAGACCACACGTCAAGGCGGTCGTGTTTGGCCACATGCACCAATTTCAGATCTTCAAGTCGCGAAACGTGTTCTTCGTTTCCATGCCTCCGGTTGGGTACACATTCGGTCCCAAAGAAGCCGTGGGCTGGATAAGAATGCTGTTAAAGGACAACGGGGCGACCTTGGAAGTACAAACCCTGGACACAAAACACGTCCGCCATCAAAAGAGGGTAGACCTCCGTTGGAGTTGAGAAGCCTCGATGATGACTATCCAAGTCCACTGACCAGCCAGTAGAAGAGAGCGCCGAGCGCAGCACCCAGCGGCAAAGTGACTAACCAGGCTCCGAGAATCCTGCCGATCATGCTCCAGTTCGCCTGACGGGTTACGGAGCCAATTCCGAACAGCGATCCGCAATTGACGTGAGTCGTCGATACTGGCAAGCCTAGCCGGCTGGCACCAATCACGATCAAACTCGTGATGAAGTTGGCAGTGAACCCTTGCCCGTGATTCATTGCAGTGATCTTCTGACTCATCGTCTCGGCCACGCGTCGTGAGCTGATGATGCCGCCGACTGCGATCGCCGCTCCGACTAGCGCCACGCTGCCAAATTGCCCGATCGCTGGAGCGAGCACCAGCAATGCGGCGATCTTTGGCGTGTCGTTCAGCCCACGGGCAAAGCTGACCATACCGGCCGAAACATAGTGCAGACGGTCCAACGTGGGGCCGGCGTTGATTTCGAACATCTTCCCTTGGTATCGATTACGGCAGGTGACAACGTCTCCCACTTGGATCGAAAGCTGTTCGACGCGCTGCAGGGTGACGGCGCTGCAGGCCTCCGGAACGACCTCGACGGTAGCACCGCCGACGCAGAGGCAAGTCTCCGCTGTTACGCCGAAACGACGACGAGCATGGGTCAACAGGGGATACAACAACACCGTCACGCCCAGAGCCAAGAACGGAAACGAAGTGTGGGACTTTGGAGACGGCAGTCCGCCGGTCAGTGTGAAATCGGATGGCAACGCAGATCCCCAGGCGAAAGACGGATACGCGGTCACTCACCACACGTTCAAACAGCCGGGTCACTATCTTTTCCGGGTGCAGCGAGAAGACAAAACCGGCCTGACAGCCACCGCACGACTGCACGTTCGTATTGCTGCGGAGTGAGCGGCACGACCGAACGACCGTTCTTCAATTGAATCACTGCCGAAATTCGTGACACCCTTTATGTCAAAGCGTGACAACCTTTGTGTCCGAAATGACAACCTTTATGTCAAATACCAAACGGT
>JACNKX010000137.1 GCA_014381825.1 Planctomycetota bacterium | reverse complement strand
TAAGGATACACCGGCTATGGAGAAGCGAGCACTACACAACGGTCAAAGCGATGGTCTTGTTCCACTTGAGAGTCTATCGATTCGCGAGGTCGAATCTTTCCCCCAACTGCTTCGAGCCATGTCCAAGACAGCATTTGGCGGGCGACAGCTTGGCGAAGCGTTTGACATTTTGGTGGAAATGACTCGCAAAGAGTCCTGTAAGGTTGTACTGACACTGTCCGGAGCCATGACCGTCGCCAAGCAAGGTCGATTGGTGTGTGACATGATCGACCATGGCATCGTGCATGCCATCGTGGCGACCGGAGCATTGATCGCGCACGGGCTGACGGAATCGATCGGCTTGGCTCACTATCGATACGACCCCACAAAATCAGACGAAGACCTCTTTGAGCAAGGCTACAACCGCATCTATGACACGCTCGAAATGGAAGCCAATTTGAATGATGTCGAGCGACTCGTGCGCGCGGTGCTGAATGAGACACAACCGGAGGGAGGCGTTTGGTCGTCGGCTCGACTATGCCATGCCTTGGGCAAGAAGCTGAATGAAGTGGCAGAGGGCCCAGGCATCCTGCGCAGTGCCTTTGAGCAAAACGTGCCGGTATTCATTCCAGCCTTCACCGATAGCGAAATGGGACTCGACGTTTCAACTTGGGCAATGGCTTCTGCCTTGCGATCCGAAGGGAAAAACGCAGCCAATCTTACACCGGAAGAAATCTATCAAACGACTCCATCCTTCAATCCCTTTCTCGACCTTCAACAATACGCCCGGTTTATCGGAACGGCTGAAGAACTTGGCATCCTCACGATCGGTGGCGGAGTCCCGCGTAACTGGTCGCAGCAAGTCGGGCCATACTATGACATCACCAACGCGCGGCTCGGCACCAAGTTGACCGCACCGCGTTTTAAGTACGGCGTACGCATCTGCCCTGAACCTGTTCATTGGGGTGGTCTGTCTGGTTGCACATACTCTGAAGGCGTCAGTTGGGGCAAGTTCGTCCCACCCATCGAAGGCGGTCGCTACGCGGAAGTCTATGCCGACGCCACGGTTGTTTGGCCCCTGCTGATGAAGGCAGTGTTTGACGAGCTTGGAAGTTGAGACGTCAAACCAATCGGAACGCTGGCTTCGCCGATATCGAATGTTGCACATTCGGCAACATCCATAGAGCCGTTCAAGCCGATAGAGATGACCGCGATCGAATCGACAGCATCGAGCATCTGACTCTGCTTACCAAGCTAGTTTGAGCATCGATAGCGCTTGCGAGATTCTCTCGTCCATGCTACTCGAATTTGGGATAGTTCGGTGAGTGGATCTGGAATGCATTACGACAAGAGGCTTTCTGCAGGCGCTATGGCAATTGATTGATCCAGGGGCGCAGGGTTGCCGTTATTTGAGTGATTGCTTGCCGATTCGGATTGCGAAGATCATAGTACGGGAACGTTTGACCAGAGAGATTCATCAATGATGCCAGTGCCATCTCGCGAACGAACATGGGCTCGGATGGTCCGAGGCCACCCAACATGTTTTGCGCCAATGTCCCTGTGATTGGGATATCGCCACGAACTGCGGCTATCCAACGCGGCACGCTGCTTCGCGACCGCGGAATCAGTGCGGCAATCTGCGCGAGGATTGGACGCACTGTTGCTAGATCATTCTGCGGGTCGACGAGCCACTCGGCTGCTGCGAAGCGTTGAGCTGCAACAGGCGAAGCCAATGCGAGCGGAATGGTCCGAGCGGGATCTAGCGACAAGCTCCAATCCGTCGCGGCCATAGCGAGCGCCGCGTTCATTCCTGGCCGGTTCATCATCAAGCCAGCGACAAGATCTCCGTCTTCGATCGCGATGATCGATAGCTGACGTTCGGCCGGAGACAACTTCGGAGGTTGAGCCAACCAAGGAGCCGTACGAGCCAATCGACGTGCCTCCCAACCACCATCTTTGTATGTCACTTTCGAAGGCCCGGTGAATGCTTGGCCATCGAACTGCAAGCTTCCTTGGACGAGTTGCATTTCGGACGTTGATTGCTGCAAATCAAAAGCAAGTGTAGTGTCGCTGTTGCTGACGAGCCACTCGGTTTGATCCGCTTGATGCGTCACGAGCACTTGAGTCGACGCGGATAAGTCGCCAACACTGACCTTGCCTTCTTGGATGTCAAGTTGAACTTTCGTGGTATCGCCCGTACTGATACCGACGCGTGCAACCGCGCCCGGCCCAAGTACGACTCGAATCCCTGACTCGGTTCGAGCCTCGCCCCAACTATTCCCTAATGCTTGGAACAGTTTCGGGCTGCCGTCGGAATTTGTCATAGACGTCGATTCGGCTTTGATGGCGTACCACGAGTCAGATCCTTCCACTTGGGTCGCCACGAGTCCACTGATGCGGTTCCACTTCAGTCTTTGTGGCACGATAGGACGTTCGACTTCGGGCACCACCGGCGGCGGCCGCAACTCTGGAGCTTCGACAACCACTGCCTCAGGCACCACCTCGTCAGGTGAATCAATCACGATCTGCGGCATCGTCTGTGGTTCGGGATCTGGCTGTACAGGAAAGTCTTCAGGTACGACCGCCGGCTGAGGCGGCGATTCGATAACGATGTCTGAGCGTTCGGGAATTGGGGATGACGGCTTCGGCGGAGTTGGCTGTGATCCAAGCGACATGACGAATAACACAATCGCAGCAACTATACCGACAGCGATCGGCCACATCACATAGTGTCGAAGCTTGGATTGTGGTTTATGAAGCGTGGCTCTCTGGACTATTTCCAAGTCGACGGCTTTACCGTTCATCCTCGCAACTGCTGCAGCTTGATTGTCAAGCATCAACTCTCGATTAACCGCGTCAAGCAATGATCGTGACGCAATTTCTGACGCTTCAACGCCCGAGTTGCTTCTTTCGCCTGACGTTATGCTTTGAAGCTCATCAACGTGCCGAACGAGATCAGCAGAAGTCGAGACCTCCAATGCCTGAGCCCCGTCTAGAATCTCAGCTGTTAGTTCGGCGTCCGACAAGTCAAGGTCGTGCCACAAGGCATCCGTACCGATCGATTGCGAAGCGTGCAGAACGAGTTCCAAGCGTTCCGCACGAGCACGCAATTCAGCGTCGCTGGCGACCATGCGTTGCAGAGTCGCCGCGTCGACTTGAGCTAGTGACCTGTCGGTTAACCGAAGCAGGTCCAGCAGTTTTTCATTGCTAGGATCCATGGTTCGGATTCCTGGGATCGAGTTTTTGGGAAGAAGTCGTTGGTCGCTGCTGATACATAGCAACGAGTCGACGAAGGCGATTTCGAGCGCGGGTCAGCTTGGGGCCAACCGCGTTCTTAGTAATTCCTAACTCCTGTGCGATCTCCTGATACGATTGTTCATGAAAAAAGAAGCGATCAATTACCGATCTGTCGTCAGCGGAAAGCCGAGGCAGGCAAGCCTGAATCGCCTGCATCTCGGCTTCCATTTCTTCTGCCAGGCTCGACGTGCTACCTCGTCCAGGCAGGGCATTCAAGTCAAGATCCGTCGTCGTCCGCACCCCGCCCGCAACGGTGCGCTCGTGTTGCAGAAGTTTGGCAAGGCACACGCGACGCGTGACGACCGTCAACCATGTCGCGAACTTGCTTCGCCCCTGAAAGCCTCGCAGCGCGGCAAAGTCGTTCTTGAACAACACAAAGACGACTTCTGCACTAACTTCTTCCAATCGCGATGCTGTGATTGTCAATCCAAGTTCGGCACAGCCGCGACCGACGCCTCGTACGATCGCGTCGCGATACCTAGTTGTGAGTTCGGTCCATGCCGAGCTATCTCTTTCGATCAAGCGTCTCACGAACTCAAGATCTTCTTCTCCAAGCGATCGACTTTGTGATTGTTCCATCCGCGCAGCCGAACGCCGAGCGTCACTCGTATCGAGCGGGCTCGGCGTTCGCGATGCTGGTCCGTTGGTAGTCAATCAATCTTCCAAGGCGTCAAGGATCGCAGTCTTCTCGCGGTGCAGTATAACACGAAGCGTTTCTACTGCCTCGTCACACAAGTGGTTAATGCGTCGAGCAAGTTGCGGTGCGTCAAGTCGCAGCAAGACTTCAATACATTCGTCGCAGATCTCGTTGACATAACCAACCGCATTTTGTGTTCGTTGTGTCGCATTGTTTATGCACTGCTGCGCCAACTTCCTGGCAGCCTCGTGACGACCTTGATCTTGCAAAGCGTTAATTCGCCGCACACATTCGTGCGTTTCATCCATGGCGGCGTTGGTCGCTCGCTCGACGACCTGTTCGACGCGGTCGGCACAACGTGCAGCAACGTCCTCGGGCGAATGAGCCAATGCGTTTCCCACGAAACACAACCCGACAACCAACGCTAAACTCAGTTTTCGCAGCATGATCTTCTCTCCTGGCAGATTTTGATGTTCGTAAGTGCGGTAAACATTTCCGACTCGGCGAAGGGCATGCATGCGTTAACCGGTGGACATGAGACTAGTGGAGACTGTTCACGATTTCGTGCAGGGAAAATTTGGAATCTTAGAAAAAGTGTTAGCTGAGTCAGACGGACAGCACACTCAGGGTGTATTTCCAACTGAATGGCAGCGACGCGCGCCCGACCAATCAGATGATATTTACGTTAATGCGCCGTTAAACTTTTCGCACGACACTTGGAACGTGCGAAGCCAAACTTGAGTTTTCTCCTGTGTTATTCACATCACGTTCATTGACCAGCAAATCCGTCTTGTGCGATCGCGTTTGCAGTCACCTTGCGGCGCTGGTGATTCAGACTACTGTTTCGTCTTCGTGCTAACGCTGTCATGCGGAACACTTTGATCAATTTCAAAACGGTAAAACGCTCTCATCGGACTATGTGTTGCCAAGATCATTGCGCCGGTGTAACAGAAAGGAGTCAATAATGCGCCAACTGCTTCGAGGTCTCATTGTGACAGCCGTCGTAATTTCGGCTGGATCATTCATCGGTTCGTGCGTGTGCGTAGGACAAGCTTGGACGCTGCATTCGTTCGATATTCGATACGCAGCTGCTGGGCACACTTTGGATTCGCTTTCTGAAGCGGAGTTTGTGAATGCTGCGTTGCTGGTGGTCGAATCGCAATCGCGAGCCTCTTTCTTTGTTGGCTTGTCCTCGTACTTATTAATCGTCAGTTGCATCGCAGCCGTTGGTGCAAAGTTGGCACATCTCCAATTCAATCGGCTGCCAGAACCTAATCAGCCCGAGCCGCCCGAAGACGCGGAAGAGGATTTCGCAACCGATTCGTATGAGTACGAACAGGAATACGTACGTCGAAGACGTGAGTTGCTTGGCAAAGGCCCAAGTGCACGATAGAGCGACTGATAGCAACACTGATCTTTACGCAATCACAATACTCTCTTCAACTCTCGGTTGTACACTTCGTTAACCGGTTGAAATCGGCAGCGCGAACGTAGCGCCAACTTGCGTGTGCCAAGGAGTGCAAAATGGGACGATTTTTCGGCAGCACCAGCATTTGCGTTGGCGATCGAGTTGTATTTCGTCTCACACGGCATGCAGCCCGCCCCGGAGTTGCCGCACGAAACGTAACTCCTTCGGAAAAGGGCGAGGGCTATTCCTATGTTGTTAACAAGTTCTGGGTGGTTGTTGCGACGAACAAGTCCACGAGCATTCTCGTTCGTACTCGCCGAGGCAAAGTCTTTGAAATAGATCGCACCGATTCCAGACTTCGGCGTGCATCATGGCTCGAGTGCCTGTTCGCCCGCAGCCGCTTGCCGGAAGCAGTCATTCAGGAAGACCAGGACCTTTTGATGTACTTTGACAACGCTGCGTTGATGCAGGGCGAGTAGCAATGTCGACAACCACAGCACCACAATTTTCGGTTGGAGACTGGGCTTTTAGCAGTGCTCATGGTGAGCGCGTGCGCATCCTGGATTCCGAGTCGGTTTGGAACCGCACGGTTTACCAGGTCTGGATTCCAAATCTGGCGACGGTTGAGCGTTTGGCCGCTGAGTCTTTGTCCGTTGGCGTTCCGGAAACTGCGACGCCAGTCAGTGGTTTGGATCGCATCACCTACGCCGCCGCGGCAGCTCGAATTGCCGACGCCATTACGCAAGATGTTTTGCTCGCGCCGCTGGAAGCAGGCGTCATTCCGTTGCCCCACCAGCTGTACGCACTCACGCGGGCAGTCAAGGATGATCGGGTTCGCTTTCTGCTGGCGGACGAAGTTGGATTGGGCAAAACGATCGAAGCGGGTTTGATCTTTCGTGAGCTGAAACTTCGTGGCCTGGTGAAACGAGTTCTGGTGGTCGCCCCCAAGGGATTGGTAACCCAATGGGTGCAGGAGATGCAGACCCATTTCGGCGAAGAGTTTCGATTGCTGATCCCCAGCGAAATTTCTTCCCTGCGACGCTTCAACGGCAACGAAAATGTCTGGCGACAATTTGATCAAGTCGTCTGCCCAGCAGACTCGATCAAACCGGTCGAGAAACGACGTGGATGGACGAAAGAAAAACTGGAGTCATACAACCAGGATCGGATTGGCGATTTGATCGACGCCGGCTGGGATTTGATTATCTGCGACGAGGCCCACCGACTTGGCGGCAGCACGGAACAAGTCGCCCGCTATCGTCTGGGAAAAGCGCTGGCCGAGGCCGCGCCGTATCTGTTGCTGCTTTCCGCAACTCCGCATCAGGGAAAGACAGCGGGATTTCAGCGGATCATGGCGTTATTGGACAAGGAAGAATTCATCACGACCGCTGAAATCCGGAAGGAAAAAGTCGCTCCCTATGTGATCCGTACGGAGAAACGCCGCGCCATCAATGAAAAGGGCGATCCGCTGTTCATGCCCCGGACGACTCGCTTGGTTCCGGTCCGATGGGAAGAACACCATCAATTGCAAAAGCAGCTTTACGAATCGGTGACCGAGTACGTCCGATTGGGCTACAACCAGGCAATGCGCCAGAATCGTCAGTATCTCGGCTTTTTGATGATCTTGATGCAACGACTGGTCACCAGCAGCACCAGCGCGATTGCTACCGCGTTGGAACGACGACTGGACGCCCTGCAGTCGACGACACTGACAACAACGGACGAAACGCCCTCGGATGAAGCTCTGCTGAATGAGGATTCAGAAGAACAATTGGAAGAGCTGCTGGCGACACGACTGGCTGGCCTGCAAAACGAAAAGGAGGAAGTCAAGCTGTTGCTTGAGGTGGCTCGTCGTTGCCAGGCGGCCGGTGCTGATGCCCGTGCCGAAACGTTACTGAATCTGCTGTACGAAAACCAACAGCAAGAGAACGACCCCGAACTGAAATACCTGATTTTCACCGAGTTCGTTCCGACGCAAAGAATGCTGCGGGAATTCCTGGAGCATCGCGGCTTTTCCGTTGTCTGCCTTAATGGCTCGATGGACATGGAGGAACGGCGAAGGGTCCAGCGCGAGTTTGCCGGACAGACGCGGATTCTGGTTTCTACCGACGCGGGCGGCGAGGGTCTCAACTTGCAATTCGCCCACGTCATTATCAACTACGATCTGCCGTGGAATCCAATGCGAATCGAACAGCGTATTGGACGCGTCGATCGAATTGGCCAAAAGCATTCCGTCAAGGCATTCAATCTGATTTTCGAAGATAGCGTGGAATTGCGAGTTCAGGAGGTGCTGGAAAAAAAGCTGGCGACGATTCTGGAAGAATTCGGCGTGGATAAAACGCAGGATGTGTTGGACTCAGCCGAAAGCGGTTCCATGTTCGAGCGACTTTACGCCCAGTCGATCGTCGATCCGACGGCCATCGAATCAAAGGTCGACACGTTGGTAATGCAGGTTCGCGAGCAGGCGAAATACGAAGCGGATGGACGTTCGTTCTACGGTCAACCGGAGCTCGATGCGACACTGGCTCAGCAGCTAAGTAGCCATCCATTGCCGTATTGGGTCGAAAGAATGACGACGTCCTACTTGCGCAGCGAGGGGGGCAAAGTTGAGAAAGACCTGTTTGGCTATTCACTGGCCTGGCCCGATGGCAGCCGGATGGATCGGGTTTCGTTTCACGGCCGGGACGCACAGGACAATGGCTTGTCGCACGTCAGTATGGAGGATTCCCGTGTACGTCGTCTGGTTCAGCAATTGCCGCGTGTCATCGCTGCTGATTCGATTTCTTGTTTGCGAATTGGTGATCTGCCGAGCGAGATCGCAGGCTATTGGTCGCTGTGGAGAATCGCCATCGCCGAGTCGTGTCTGCGCGATGTAAAGATTGTCCCGATCTTCCGCCATGATGACGGCCGGATTCTAGGGCCGACCGCACGGCGGATTTGGGACGTTTTGGTGGACGACCAACCGGACGTCCAATTGGTTGAATCGAAAGCCTGCGAAGAGGTTGCAGCAGTCTTGCGTGAGTTGCGAACCGAGGCAGAACGGCTCGGCGAAAATGCCTTTCATGAATTGAATACACGGCACCAAGAGCGTTTGAGTCGGGAACGGGAAAAGTGCGAGTATGCGTTTCACGTCCGACTCGAGGCGCTCAACCGGCTGGGGCTGCCCGAGGTACGCCAACATCGCTTGAAGCGACTCGAGCAGGAACAGCAGGAGTGGGCGGCAAATCTGCGTAAGCGAGAAACCGTATTGCCAGAACTCGGTCCTGTCATTGTCTTGCGGGTGGAGGCAGGCAATGGCTGATTGGCGCAAAAACATTCTGAAGCATTTTAAACCGAAGATTTCGCGACTGACCTTAGTGGCCGATCCCGACGGTTTGCTAACCGAGGAAGGCATGGTGACGGCGATTCGGGATCGCGGGTTTGATCTCATTCCATTCGACGATTCGATTGCATTTCGTTTTGCCTACGAATCGCAATATCGCAGCCAATGGGATCAAGGCCTGAAAACCGACTTGGTGGTCGTGCTACGTTCGACGGAACATCAGCTGGACAAGCTGCCGTACGATTTGTTCAAGGCGGGTCGTCCGTTGACTTTTGCAATTCATCAGCTGTTTCCAAAGTTGAACTACCCGGTGATCGCAGGGCTAGATCGGGAATTCCTCGATGCGATTGAAGCTGCGTATCAGGATCATGATGGTAGCACTTTGACGGAGCGAGAAACCAAAGAATTTGTGTTGATGCATTGTTTCAGCATCGTGCCCAAGCTGATCAAGTCTCCGGTCGATCTGCTGAAAGTCTTGTTGTCAATTCATTCGCGACAGGTGCGGGTGCCGGATTTGCTGGTCAGCCATTTGCTTGAGAGTCTCGCGCACGACAACCATTTCGCAACGTGGCCGCTTGAGGATATCATTGCCAACCGCGAAGGGTTCTTGCGATTCCTTCAGGATGAATGGCAATTGTATCTGGATGCCCAGAGCAATCCGCCGGGCAATTGCCGGGTTCCGTTTAATCATGAGGACATCCGAGCTTACATCGACACGTTTTTCCTCGATGGATCGTTGAAACCACTTGAACGTGAAAACACCGATGGCTTGCCGGCATGGGCTCAAACTGGCGTAGTTCATGATCCAAAGGTAGATGCACTTCGGCGGTTTCGCGGACTGTGGGAGAAGTTTGCGGCGGAGATTCCCGGCGAGGACGCATCGCACAAGGATTGGCAACAGACGGCCCAACGTTGGGCCGAGTTGGTCGTATTGCGATGGGAGTTGGATGAGAGCGTCGAAGCGGCCGAACGGTCGGGTTGGGGCGGATTGCAAAAGAGTGTCGAAGAAGCGTTCGGCGGTTGGATGCTGCAACGATACGGTTCGTTACATAACCTGTCGTACCAACAGCACCCGGTGATGGTCCACCACATCGCGCGATTCATGGCGTTGGAACGAAGCCGCAACAAGTTACCCAAGGTTGCATTGGTTGTGCTGGACGGATTGGCTTACGATCAATGGCTATTATTGAAGAAGCATTTTGAAACGACCGACGCTGCTTGGCGGTTCCAGGAATCGACTGCGTTCGCGTGGGTTCCAACGTTGACTTCGGTTACCCGCCAATCCATCTTTGCGGGTGATCCTCCACTCTATTTTGCTGAGTCGCTGGCGACGACTTCGAAAGAAAAGAGCCATTGGTTGAAGTTTTGGGAAAACGAGGGAGTCCCGAAATTGGCCGTCGACCTGGTTACAAATCTCGATGGCCCCAACGATCCAAAACTGGATGTCGCGCTGGGAAATGCTCGGCTATCGGTGTTGGGCGTTGTATGGAACAAGGTCGACAACATCATGCATGGCATGCAGATGCAAACGGCCGGCATGCACAATCAAGTGCGATTGTGGGCATCGCAAGGACACTTGCAACAGTTCCTGATGCGTTTGCACGACGAGGGATTCCAGATCTATCTGACTGCTGATCACGGCAACATCTCAGCCACTGGAGTCGGCAATCCAAAGGAAGGAGTGCTTGCTGAGACGCGAGGGAAACGCGTGCGGGTTTATGATCGCACCGAATTTCTTGAGGAAGTCGCTGGTAATTTTCCGATGTCCATTCGCTGGCCGAATCAAGGTTTGCCGCCGGACAAGCACGTGCTGTTAGCCGGCTATCTTGAGGCGTTCACGGACGTCGGCGATGAGGTAGTTTCCCATGGAGGGATCGCCTTGGAAGAAGTCATGGTGCCGTTCGTGACAATCACCAGGGAGGGATGATGAGAAAAGTTGTTGGTATTGACAGGAAGATCAAACGAGCCTGGTTGGACGCTGCACTTGACCGACTTGCACAAGACGGAGACGAGAAAGAACTGCGTGCCTTTCTGGACGAATACCTGAAAGATGAACTTCCGGGCAAGGAGTCCAGAGCCAAAGCTGTGGGCATCGTTCTTAAGATTTGGAGTAGCGTACCCCGAGAACGATTGCCGTTACGAGATCGAGCCGTGGCGCTCCTCCCCAGGATTAGCGGCCAAGAGCGCGTGTGGCTTCACTTGGGGATGGCAGCCCTGGCCTATCCGTTCTTCCGTGACACCGCCGAGGTTGTGGGAAGACTGCTCGCTCTCCAGGACGACTTTACGACCGCTCAGGTGCAAGCGAGGATGTTGACAACCTGGGGGGATCGAGTCACGAGTAAGTTGGCAACCAGATATCTCCTTAACACACTCGTTGATTGGGATGTGCTGCGATCTACCAAGAAGCAGGGACATTTCCTGCCAACTCGGAAAATGACCGCCAGCATTCCTGAACTGGAACTCTGGTTGTTGGAATCGTTATTGTCATCGAGTGCCGCTGACGAAATCGAAGCCCAACAGTTGTTGCGCCTGCCCGAGTCCTTTCCTTTCCAAGTGAATGTCGGAGTCGCCGATCTTCGCAAGCACGAAGGATTCGACATTCACCGACAAGGGCTGGACATGGACATGGTTGCCCTTTGCAAAGTAAAGTTGGAGCCACTTCCGAAACCAAAAAAGAAAGCAAAGGAGCCAAAGAAAAGCAAAGAGGTCAAGCCAAATCAGCCACGTCTGTTTGATAAACTGGCTGAAGAGACCGCCTCTGCAAACGGGAAGCCCACCTCTGATCCGATCCTTCCCAAGACTCGTGCGACCACGAGGAAGAAGCTGACTGAGGCGGACGAGAAGCATCGAGTCGAGGATTCCATGAAGACTGAATTCCTGGGAAACTTGTCCGAGCGAGCAGAGCGATTTCTACAGGTGCAAGGAGTAGTCTTCGTACCTGACCGCCCGTTTGAAGCGCCGTCAATGGAGTGTGCTAAACAATTCCGTGACGGCTACTACTTTGGCTGCATCGCCCTGGCACAAGCAGTCCTAGAAGCCGTGATCCGGCATGTTTGGCAAGCGAAGTTCAAGAAGAAGCCGAATCAGGAAGGCAGCTTCGAGAAGAATCTGGCGGCATTGCAGAAGAAGAAGTTCATCAGCGAGGACTGGAAGACCAAGCTCGACCAAATATGGTCCGAGAGGAATTCATTCCAACGCCTGCGTCCTTCTGTGGAATCCGATCAACGGCAACTCGAAGAGACGGCTCGGAAGACACTGAGTTTGCTCTACGATCTGGAAGTCGAGTTCTTTGGATATGACGTGAGTGAAGGGATCGTGATTCCCCATCACCCCGAATATTGGTCAATTAAGGAAGGTGAGTCGCTGGTCTTTATAAAGAGCACGGAGATCTAGCGGGGGTAACATAGGTTTACAATCAGACGAGGAAAGACACTGTCGGACGTTGCCTCAAAAGGCTGGTCCAAGTCTGGACAATCTCACCGCCGGCCGGCTGTGGAGTTTGGCTCTGACGACAGGCTAGGTCGACCACGAGGGGCGTTTCGTGTGGCACCTTGATTCCCCATCCCCGGTACACAATGATTCTGGTTCTGTAATGTCGTAACCCGATCGTTAGACGCTGGCGATGTGACAATCGCGTCTTGTAAACCCCTTCATCTCACGCAAGCCCGCTCGTGCCCGATACACTGGATGACAACGCATCGACGATCGCCACAGAGTTTTGGCAGAACTGCGTGCGATTGATCGAGGTCTATCCCGACCGACCTGAGAAGTACACGGGTGACTCTGAGCCCGTGAATATCGAACGCCAGCTCAAGAAGTTGGCTGCTGAAGTTGCCATCGCGCTATGTAGCAGTGAGCACTGGCATGGAAGCGCGTCGGTCGGGAAGGGGAATTGGACAAACCTTCCCTGGGTTGCGATCTTCGACAAACGTGAGTCAACATCTGCTCAGACCGGCGTGTATCCGGTCATTCATCTCTCGTGTGAAGAGCCTCGAGGGATGCGACTGGGGCTCGGAGTTGCCGCGACGGAGTTCAAGAGCAACCCAGAAGCAAAAGCCCAAGAGGTTCATGGCGAGCTGTCAGACCACGATCGCGAGTTGCTTCGCCAGGCGAACTTCGTTGATGTCGTTGGCGGTGATCAGCAACGCATTCACATTGGTTCGGGAAAACTGGCGACTGGTTACCAACGCGGGATGATCTTCGAGCGATTCGTCCCGCTGGAGGAACTAAAACCCGCATCCGATCAATTGACGGGAGCATTGCGGACGCTCTTGCGGGCGTATAAGTCTTGGGCCGACCGGACGCATGGGGTTGTGGGAAAGCGTCCGCAGTTCCTCGACATCATGCGATGGTACACCGATCAACGCATCGTCTTTCTCAGCCCAAATCGGCAGGTGCGCTACTTCATCTCCGCAGTCGATGACCAAGGGTGCGTCGTCCAGCGGCTGGATGCGGACGAATCAGAACGCGTGACGGCAACGGGCTACCAAGCCAAGTGCCAGTGGTTGCGAGAGCAAGGCGGTCAGGCGAATCGCGCAGACCTCGATAACACCGTGGCTAAGCACATCTGTTATCTGCAAGGGCCAGATCTGGGGTTGTCAAACGATCGGAAGGTCGCCGTTGCGCTCGAGGATAATAAGGCGGCCATTGAGCATTTCGTGACGCTCATCGAGGGCATCTCTAGTCCGCAACTTTACAAGCCAGTGATTCTTGCATTGGTGATTGAGGCAATCAGCAACGGCGAGCTACCTCAGAATGAAATCAAGTTCGACTGGGTCATTCCGCGTTTTCTGGAGCGAATGAAACGGCATGAGCGCGACGTCACTGAGCAACAAGCGGCAGAAGGGTTCGGCCGCCTTGCGGGTGATTTGTTCTGGTTGCTTGCCCATCGCGAACCGCAGGAGACACTCGCTGCCGATAAACCGACCGCGAGCCAGATTCGCGATCGTATCACGCATGCGGTCATCAAGGAGCCGTATTGGCAAGCATTGCAAGATCCCACACATCGGAATCGAGTTTTAAATGCGATTGCAAAGAAATGGTGGCCGGACATGAGTGTTCCAGCGACAGGAATCGCCGCAGCGACAGAACGGTTGATCAAAGACATTGCGCACCGAGGATTCGTCTACCAGCCCTGGCAAATTGCAGCCTACATCACCGCACTTCGTACGAAGCCATTTGCGATTCTTGCTGGAGTCTCTGGTACAGGCAAATCGAAGTTGCCGATGCTTGTGGCCGAGCTGACGGGATCGATAAGGCCGCGCCGAATCGCAGTTCGACCGGACTGGACGGACAGCTCCGAAGTCATGGGATATGTTGACTTACAGGATTACTTTCGTCCGGGCGTCGTGCTTCAGGAGCTACGGGCCGCCTCAGCCAACAAATCGCATTTTCACGTTTGTCTGGTCGATGAAATGAATCTGGCTCGGGTTGAGCATTACTTCGCCGAATTTCTCAGCGCGATCGAAGATCGCCGTGCCGCGGAAGGCGGCGGCTATGAAAGTTCTGCGATCTTAACGCAGACGCTACCCAACGACACAGATGACTGGCAGGGCCAGTGCATCCCTGCGAATCTGGCGATCGTCGGCACTGTCAATATGGATGAAACGACACACGGCTTCAGCCGCAAGGTTCTCGATCGAGCGTTCACCCTTGAGCTGTCAGAACTTGACCTGCGCTGGACGCCCGATGGCGATGACCGGAATACAGACGACGCACACCAGACTGTATGGCCGCTGAGTTATTGGCATTGTCGCGCTTCACGGATCGACGAGCTGGACGGCCCGAACGTGACGATGCGGCAAGACGTACAGCTTACCATTGACACACTCGAGAAGGTCAACCAGTCCTTATTGTATAGTCAGCTGCAAGTTGGTTATCGCACACGGGATGAAGTCGCCCTGTTCTTGATCAACGCACGAGAGATCAGTTCATCATTCGTGACAAGGGATGGCACGCCGGTCGACCCGCTCGACCTGGTGCTAATGATGAAGATCCTCCCGCGTATCGTCGGCGGAAGCAATTCGATTCGTCGTACCCTGCTCGGTCTCATCGGATTTGCAAAAGACGGGACACCGCTGAAGGCGGAGGACGATCCCGCTGAGATCCTCAAAGCGTGGGAGGACGACGGGCGTCCCCCAGCGTATACCGCTGCAAGATTTCCACGAACAGCGGCACGTCTCTGTCTGATGTGGGAACGCCTTGAGGTCGAAGGCTACACATCGTTCTGGCTGTAGGATTTCGATGAAAGCTCTGTTTCGTATTTCGACCGACTTGATTTCGCTTGACTGGCGGAGCGTGAGCACAAAACAGCCAGCCATCCTTGCGACAAGCCTGTCGGTCTTGGGACGTTTCAAGATCACTCCGCGTTCGGCCAAGACGCGACTACTCGGCGACACGTGGAAGGCTTTCCCCGAGCAGATAAGCAACCAGCCGAACATCGAACTTGGTCCCGCCTTGTTCGAAGAAACAGACTATCAGGTTTATCTTCGGGCTAAGAACCTCGGTGATACCGTCGAACTACAGCACCGCGATCCACTCATGCGGCGCCGACTTTCCAGCCAAGAGCAAGAAAGTGTCCTTCACGGTGTGCTCAACTTTCGTGGCCAGATTGGTCGCAGTGCTTTCACGGTGCTGGTCAACGGCAAACCGGAAGTCGATTTCGAGGTCGAGGTATTCCCGACGAAAGTCGACTACGAATCCGATTACAAGCAGATACTTGCAGACATTCAGGAAATCCTGACCGGGCTTGCGTACGAGTACTTGCGTTCCACGTTCCATCTTGGGCAGGCTGTCTCCACGTCGAAGCCTTCGCGTCTCGAATGGGTGATTTTACTCCGCCATATTGTCGAGGATCTTGATAAGGCTGTTCGACACATCGTTCAGCAGCCACAACGCCGACTCGTGCGACGTCCTCGGACGGTTCGACTTGAAAGACTTAAACGTGTCGATGCTGCAGTCCGTGCTCAGGTTCGTCGAGGTATGGGGCGCGGATCGCTAGTGGCAACTTCAGCCGGGCCAATTCGCGAACGTCTCGTCGAGTACCCGACGGAGTCAACGATGGACACCATGGAGCATCGTTGGATTAAACGGCAGCTGACGGATATTCAAAGGACGCTCGCCCAGATCCTCGGCAGCTACAAACGACAAGATCTTTCGGAACGGCACCAGTCCGCAATCGCCGAACTGACAAAGATGGAGCGACGTGTTTCTCGAATGTCCCACGCAGAACCGTTTCGTGAGGCGAACGGGGACGTTGCTGCCGGCTTTGCATCGCTCCAACTTCTGTCGGCACCAGGTTATCGAGAGACGTACCAGCTTTGCATGTTGTTGAAGATGGGGCTTCGGCTAGAGGGCGAAGCGCTCAGGCTAAGCGTGAAAGACTTGAACGTGCTCTACGAGTACTGGGTCTTCCTTGCCATGGTGAAGGTCATTCGTGACGAGTACGGGTGCCCCGGTGACCTTGGCGAGCTGTTTCGCATCACACAGTCCGGTGTCGGTGTTCGCTTGGTGCAAGGTCGCGGGCAAACGGTTGTGTTTCGGACCGGCAAGACTAGACGCATTGCCATTACTTACAACCCGCAGTTCGATGATCACGATACGACACTTATCCCACAGAAGCCAGACATCTTGATTCGATTCGAGGAGGAAGGCTGGCCTCGCATTCAACTTATCTGCGATGCAAAGTATCGAATTGACGCGACTGACGAGTACCGAAACCAATACAAGTCATTTGGTCCCCCTCGCGATGCGATCAATGTCTTGCATCGGTATCGCGACGCGATTCTGGAGTTCGACAAGGAGGACAACCTCAGCCGGACACCGAAGAGATCAGTCATCCAAGCTGCCGCGATATTTCCGTACGATGAGCAGCAAGTTGGCGAGTTTCGAGAAAGCAGACTTTGGCAATCGATCGAACGGTTCGGCATCGGTGCCATTCCCGCGTTGCCCCGCAATCTTGAGTACCTGAACGAATGGTTGACGTCGGCAATTCGCGAAGGTGGTTGGTCACTAGCCGATCGAATAATTCCGCACGCTGTTGAACAACGCGCCAATGACTGGCGCATCGCAGCAAGCGAACCGGTTCTTGTTGGCGTGCTGCCGTCCGCGAACGCGAAGCAGCGACTCGACTGGATCGCGCAAAACCGGATCTACTACCGCCCGCTCCCCAGCTCGCCACACCGCCATTTCCGGGTCGCCCGCGTCGCCCTGTACTCGCCGAAGGCGATGCTGCCGACCGCGGCGATCTCGCATGTTGCTGAAGTTGAAACCATAGAGGTGCGACCGAGAAAGGCGATCGACACTCCATGGGCGTCGCGTGGATCTGGAAACGAACTGATGCTTGTTTATCATCTCAAGCAGATAAAACCACTTGTACCCCCGATCGAAAATCATAGTGATGATTTGACGACGTTCCGCTCAGATCGGTGGACGTCGAGACTTGGCCTGAATCGCGCAAAGACGGCAATGGAGATCATTCTAGAGACGGAGCCCGAATGGAAACTCTACGAGCTGCTCCGCGCGCGGCGGATTGGCTTCAAAATCTCGGCTGACCGCATACGCCTCGAAAGCCAGGAATCACCTGCTGGCCGAGCTTGGTTTCTGTTGCCGAAGGGCGACAAGATGCGATACGACGGCGCCAATGGCTTCCTGCTCGTCGACGGATCCTCGGGCCGCAAGTCCTATCACACGCTCGCCGAATTCTTGCGGATTTTGGAACGGCGACGGGAGTAGCGTGTTAACCACAAAGTCATCAGTTCGAGGCGGTCACACCGTTTAACACCGTTTGCGGCGTGCGTGTTAACCGGGGGAAAACGACTCATGAAGCCGCATTTCGGTCGCCTTCCCACCGATCGCCACAACACATGCAGCACACGTCGCTTACGACGATTCTCTCCCGCACTCTCTTCTTACGAGTTCGTAAAGCGTTCTACGCAGGGAGCTAACTCAAATCCTACGAACCAAACGGTTCGCGGAGTTTACACAAGACGCCGGGAGTTTCCGCTCGCGGCGTTTTTGCGTTTATCGCCTTTGTCGCAAGGACTTGCGTCAAGTTCGCCGCTGGCGAAAAAGTCTCTAGTTCGAGAGAGACTACACGGGGTCCGGTCTGGACCTTCAAGGTCAACGCCGGCCCCCAAGATATTGGCCCAAAACTCTCTGAATCTCTGGTTAGCAGGTGCCCCGGAATTAACGGTCCGGTCAAAACGCATCCCCGCGGGTGACACCTCTCGACTTTGTCCTGAGCGCGCAAGCGGCTTATGCAACCGGATGGTTAGTCCGAGGCGCGCAAACCCACCCAGTCACCATCGGCGCAACGCGCGGAGGTGATGACCGAAGCGGATTTCGGAATCTGCTGGTCTCTTGGGCGAGCACCGCTATCTCGCCATCATTCTGATCCACCAGCGAGAGGCTCTGCCATCTCGAAGTCCACGTTGTCGTGAACGCCGATGTCTCGGACGCGCGTGTCACTGTTGCAGTAGAATACGCCTCGGCTTTGGAGCGGCGTGTCATCCAAATTGACGAGCGCATCGGACGGCCCCCAGTTCGCTGCATAACTTGCCGCAGCGTACTGTTCCATAGGTGTGACGGTGTCGTCTCGAACCACGTAGTTTTTTGCGGAGTAAGGATCAGAGGGACACAGAGACACGGAGAGATGCTCCTCGCGCGGTTCCAGTTTCACGCTGTGCCAGATCGGAACGTTAGGGTCGAACTTGTCGTACATGGCCTCCTGTTCGAGTTGCGGAAGCATCACGGCTCCCCACGCGAGGCCGGCATGGTTGGCGGGTTAGACGAGGGAACCGGCTGGACCGAAGCGGTGAATGTAACCGGGCGGAAAGACCCGATGCGTGGTCTCGTAGTTGTGCAGAGCTAGAGCAAGCTGCTTCAAGTTGTTCTTGCACGACAGACGTCGCGCCGCTTCACGGGCTTGTTGCACGGCAGGCAAAATCAACGCGACGATGATTCCGATGATGGCAATGACGACTAGCAACTCGACCAGCGTAAAGCCATTGCGCGCCTTGGGCAGGCGAGATGTATGCACAGCGATATTCCTCGTCTTGGCGTTTCAACTATTGGGATTGGCTAACGGAGACGCTCACGTTTCGCGACTACGAAAATCCTCGCAGCACGATTGGTAGACTTTCTCGACATATCTGGTCAGTGATTTGGCTTCGCGTGATCGCCCCGTGAGAACGTACTCTTCCAACGTCTTCAGGCTGTAAAGCAGTTCGTCGAGGCTTTCGTGTTGCGAGCCATCAACACTGCCGAAACGAATCCGAATGCTTGTTGGAAGCTTCCGGGCATGCGAACGCCATTGCACAAGCCGTCGTTGGGTTTCGACGGTGTCTTGTTCTCTCACCGCGTCGTAGACAGCGAGACGGACGTTCCTCATGTCGTCGATGAGGTCGTCAGTCGGCGGATAGAAGACGTACAAGCCCACGGTCGCAAACGCCAGAACACCAAGCACTCCGGCGACACACAGTTGCCCTGGTGACAGCGTCGGGTTCCAGCTTCGGCCCGGCGTTTCGTCGGTCGTCGTCCGACCTGGTTGCAGCAGATCGTCGATGCTGCAACGATCTCCCAGCAGCCGCAGACCGACTCCAATGACGGCAATCACCGCCAGCAGGCCCAGCCCCCAAGCGCGATCGACAGTCATCGTCTTTCGCACTTCTGAGTAAACCCATTGAATGTTTGCGTGCCGGTCGTCGACATTTGCCAGACGAGTGAAGGGATCGAACGCATGTGTGTGGTCGGTTGCTTTTGCAGTACCGTTGACGATCGTGCGATCTGCGGTCAATCCGATGACGAGGGTCGAACCGATCAGCAACGAGACGAATAGAACGAGTGACTTCGGCCCATAGTCGCGGCGCAACCAATTCGCGACGCCAACGTTCGCCCCTGCGCCAAGGACGATCAAGGCAAAAGCGGCCCCCAGAGAAAAGCCGTCCCGCACGATATGTCCGAAGTGCATCATCACCTCGGTTGGCGTTACATAAACCGGAATCGCGATCAGACCCATGATGACCGGCGCGAGTGCGTTGTCTCGGGTAAGTCCTGTTTGAAGAGATGCGTGCGGCAGAAACGCTCCCAAGAAACCAACGGCCAAAAGGGCCAAGCCATAGTCGACAAACGCGGGACCAACCAACGCCGTGGCCGACGTGTGCCCGACCACGGCCAGGCGATGATGACTGCTTCGCGGCGCGACCTCGAGTTGTTCCGGTGACGCGTCTCGTTTGTCCGACACAACGCGGTTCCAAATCGCACCGATGCCGACCGAGACGATGAACGTTCCGGCTGCAAAATAGAGAAGCATTCCAGGCGCGATGTGACTTAATCCGTAGATGATTGACACGGGATTGAGAACGGGAGCAACGAGTACGAAACTCAGCACCGTTCCACTGGGCACACCAGCCCGGCGCAATTCCCTCGCGACCGGCAAAGCGCCGAGCGAGCAGATCGGCAACAGAATGCCTATGCCCCATGCTCGCAGCGGCCCCGACCAGTGACCGACTCCGAGGATTCTCCGTAATCGTTCCGCGCCGACCATCCCGCGCAGAACTCCTGCCGCCAATACACCGGCAACAAGAAATGGCGCGGCGGCCACCATTGCTTGAGCAATCCGCAACGCGGCGCTCCAGAACGTCGTGTTGAAATCAGTAAAGACGCCTTGATAGCCAGGACCGTCAGCCAAAAGCAAAAAGTCGTTCATGACTGCGGCTCCTCCGCGGATTCGTCCGCCGATTCAGACGGTTGTTCAGCTCGATCTGATATAGATGCCGTGAAGCTGAAGTTCAGCCGCTCGCCACCAAGCTTGATCTTTGGAACGACAACGAAAAGCTCTCTGCTATCGAGAAACGGCTCAGGAACCTCCGCGGAAAATGTTGAGCCGCCATCTTCGCCTGCTGACCGGAACACGACTTCGTCTGCTCGTGTCGACTCTTTGTCGAGTCGATCAACATACGCGACGATCTCGGTGGCTTCGACTCGATAATCTTCTGATTTGCCTTCCGCATTCTCGGCAAGAACGTGGAAGGTAATTCGCCCATCGACAATCGGCATCACTTCGGCATGGAAATGCGTCTCGCCGCCGGCATGATGTGAATGACCAATCGAAACGATTCGGCCACCGTGCAGTGGCGCACCATGACGGTGCCCGTGCGTGTGCGAGTGGCCTCCGTGGAATCCTTCTTTGTGTTCATGCTCGTGATCGTGTCCCTCGCCGTGCTGATGTCGGTGATCGTGTCCGAAATCAGCACGCATGTCGGGCGTTACCGACGAAGCCGCTCGGTCACATCCAACCAGCAGCAGGCCAACTGCAATCAGGTACATTGCGGGCGCAACGCTTATCCGCTTCATGATGTCCTCACTTTCTGTTTTGTGTTTCAAGCACCGGCACGCTGACCGATGACAGGATTTCCTCAACCGCGCGATCGGCCGAATCGAAGTCGCCGCTGAGCCGTACTTCCAGTACCGGGCGAGCGACATCTTGTATGTCGTCGGGAGTTACAAAGTCGCGGCCGCACAGATGGGCTCGTGCTTGAGCGACACGCTGCCAAGTAATGAGACCGCGCGGGCTGAGGCCCAACGTGATTTCTTTGTGCTCACGAGTCACTCGCCCCAGATCGACGAGATACTCCTGTATCGCTTTGCAGACGGCGACGTTTGCGACGTGTTCCTGGAGTCGTCGGAGTTGCTGCGGCTTGATAATTGCTTCGTCGCATGCGACTGCGCCGTCGGAACTCCCGACGTTCGACGCCAGCATCGCCAACTCGCTGTTTCGATCCGGGTAGCCAATGCGCAATTTCATGGCAAATCGATCGAGTTGTGCTTCGGGAAGCGGATAAGCGCCGTGGCTTTCTACGGGGTTTTGCGTCGCAATCACAAAGAACGATTCGCTCAACCGGTGAGTATCAGCGTCGATGGTGACTTGTCTTTCGGCCATCGCCTCAAATAGTGCGCTTTGCGTGCGAGGCGTTGCGCGGTTGATTTCGTCGGCCAACAATACGTCCGAGAAGACGGGGCCTCTGCGAAACTCGAACTCTCGCGTCTTCTGGTCGAACATGTTGAAGCCGGTGATGTCGGTCGGCAATAGATCCGGTGTGCATTGGACTCTGGCAAAGCGACCTCCTACCGCGTGCGCAACGGCTTTGGCGAGCGTGGTCTTACCCAATCCCGGTAGATCGTCGAACAGCAAATGTCCGCGAGCCAGCAGGCAGGACAGGACCATCTCGACGATGTCGTCCTTGCCAATGAGCGCCTTGTTTAGCGCCAACCGCAGGCCATCGATAGCCAACTGGTGCTGACACGTCGACGTATCACCTGGGGTAAATGAGGAAGTGACTTGATCGGATACTTCGGTGGCACTCATGACGGGATACTCGAAGAAACAGTGATTGAGGATTGAAGGAGTTTCCGACGGGAAGCCGCCACGACAGCCGCGCAGGCGGAACGGACTTCGTCGTGATGGTTTGACTCAATCACACGCGCTGAGTAGAGCAAGTGATCAGACCATCGGAAGAAGCTGCGGAGTGCTGGTTTCAACTCGTCGCGCGCGGAATCGAGCATGGGCGAATACCAACTCGCAATTGTCTTCTGCCGTGGACGTGAGCGGCCCGCTAGCCAGGCTCGCCATTCCAGCAGCCGAATCGTCCACACGAGATTCGCTTCTGACGACCGAAGACCAAGCAGACGGAAAACGCATAAGCCAATCACATCTAGCCAAGTGAGTCGCGACGCGGCCAGCACAGCAACCACCATCGCGAGTGCGGAGAGACTCACAAGGTGCTGCTTGCACCAATCGATCCACTGGGCGAACGCTAACATCGCCCGCTGCTTCCAAGTCAAGTTCTCCGACGGTGGCTGATAACCGGGCGTTGGTTCAATCGTCACCCAGTTGCGACCGTCAACGCAAACCTCCGCCCACACATGGACATCTTCCGACAAGACCGCCGTCTGGCCGGCGCGATGATCGAAGCGCTGCGGATCTGCATAGAATCCCGTTACGAGCCGGGTTGGGTATTTCAGCGAACGCAATAACATTGCTGCTGTTGCCGCAAATAGATAATCAGGCCCTCCCCGCGTCTCGAGGAAATGAGACACAACATCGTCACAGTGCGACGGTGCGGTCGCGTCAGGATCATGAACGAAATCACGACGCAAACGGTTAACGATCGCTTCCACTTGCAGCCACCCGCGAGGAACATCGTAAACCCAAGCGTCCGCAGTTTGCTTATGCTGCTCAGCGTGTTGCAGGTAGGGCGAGAGCTTTGCGAGTTGCTCGTCGGTAAACGATTGCGAAAAGTCATAGCCACGACGCAACGGATGCAGATTGATGCCATGTGAATGAAGATGGATCACCGTAAGCTGCGGGATGTGCTCGCGGCCGCTCATTTGAAACATGCCGTCCTTCGTCCAGTCGAAGAAATCAACGCGATCCACCAAATCGATGTGCAATTCGGTCAAATGCGGGGGCGCGGGAATGCGGTTTGTCTTGAGATTGATGACTTTGACCGCGTAGCAGTTTTCGCCTTGGAACATTGATGCGTGAACGGTCCGCCGAACGTCGATCCACGGCTTTCCAAAGCGATTGTCGAGCTTTGGCGATCTCACTTCCTCCCAACCGGAAACGTGCGTCCACTCGCGGCCGTCAAAGAAATTGTATGTTTCCAAGCCCAGATGCAGCGGTGTTTGTCCAACGACGTAAAGCATTGCGGGCGCATTTCGATCGGACAACTCCTCGCGTTTTCGCTCGACTCGCCTTCGCACCATGGAAAACTCGCGACCGCTTCGTTGCGTCTGAGCGATTCGCTGTTCGGTCTCCTTGCGATCTTGTGGAGCGAGGCTGACAGCCTTCTGTTGCCTCTTGTTAGGCCTGGGCGGCTCGCCATAGGTATCGTCAAACATGTCGTACAGCGAGGGCATTTCGGAGTCGAGAAACAAGTCGCTCTCGACCGGGCCGAAACTGAGTGCTTCGTCCTTCGCGGCCACCATCGCGTCGCCATCGCCCACACCCGAACGCGCATACGGATCGTGCCATCGGTTACCTCCCGAGGTCGGCATAAAGCCACGAAGCACAACCGCCGATGTGCCAGCCGCTCCGACAAGGCTGCCAAACAGGAGCAACACCAAACCGGTTACGCCAATGACCGAGGCTCGCACGGGAATCCTTCGTTCCACGCTCGACGCGACGAAGACTCCTTCGATGCGGTCCCAGTAGGCACCCATCAGCCACCACAAGCCGAGCACGCCGTAAACGCCGGCGATTGCAAAAACGAAACGATTCGTTGTCATCGTCGTCGAAAAGAGGAGAAGAAAACTGCTGAGCAGAACCGAGGTGCCGCCGAGACGAGGCAGGAAAGAGAACGCGGCTAGTGCCATCGCGACGAGTTGCAAACTTACGAGCATGGTAATCTCGTTCGCAGTACCACTCTGCCCAGACCATCGTTGTCCAAGTTCCCAAGCAATTGGGAAACCGACTGCCAAAGCGACGCAGATCGTCAGATAACGCGAACCTTGCTCGCGAACGGCTTCACAATTTCGCACCAGCGCCCACAGACCGATCTCAGCCGACAACTCGCAAAGAATCTGTGCGACGACAGGCCCACGGTGCCAGGCCGCTTCGATGCGCACGACAGCTAACCCACCTGCTGCGAGCATCGCCAGCAACAAGGTGTCGAAGCGAGGCAGTGCCTTAGTTGGCGATGCTGGCATGACAAACTCGCTCCCATTGTTGGCGAAGTTGATGCTGGTAATCCGCGTCGCTGTCGAGCCTGATCCACGTCTGCTGCCGCTTGCCTGACGTGACAACGCCGGCTCGTTGAAGCGTTGACGAGGTTCGATCAATTAGCACGAAACGTTGTTGGCCTCGTGTTCCAAACTCCCGCTCAAACGTCCTCTCCGAAGTTGTCACGAAAACGACGAATGCATCCGGCCCAAAATCTTTGTTGCGTTTCGAGAACTCCGGTTTTCGTTGGAATCGAGCCAATGCGTTAAGCAGCCGGTGGAAACCGTTCGCACTCGGCTCGAGCAGCACATCAACGCTTCCCATCACGAAACGAACTTGAGCGTGATGGGTGTGAAACTCCTGCGCTAAACTGGCGGCGACGCGAATCGCCACTTCGTGCGAATCCCGATGGTTGCTGTCGTTGCCTGAAAACGCAGGCAGATCGACCGCGATGACGACCAAACGTCTCGCCATCGCTTGCCGCTCGGTCACGATGAACGTGTCACGTCGAGCGGTTTGTGCCCAGTGAATACTTCGCAAGCGATCGCCTTCCCGAAACGGGCGAACTCCGATTGTATCCCCTTCGTTTCCGGGACGATCGAACAGCATTCCGATCACATCCGCGACGTCACCGCCGAGCGACGGAATGGAAGTCAACGGCGTGGTGCGTGGCCACACGAGCAGCTCGCGCGGAACGGTGATCTTGCGATGCGCCCGCCAGATACCGAACGGAAAGCCTGTCGCCAACTCCGGTGCCACATGAGGGTAAACGCCACGCTGGCTCGGACGAAAGTCGAATACGAACTCCGACTTGGACCATCCGGGGACACGAGCCAACGCGGTCACCGGCCGTTCTCCCGGTTCAGTCGTTTCGTTGAAGAACCCCTTTTCGACGGCCAAGCCCCACAACGGCCACGGCCAACGGTTGTAGACGGCCAACCGCACCTGAATCAGCTCGCCTTCGCGGCATCTTCGACAGTCAAACGCAACTTCTGCCGTCGCTCCACGAATCGCCACCCAAGGCCAGATCACTCCCAAGACGATCACAGCGACGATCGATCCGAAGATGATCCAAGCGTGTGGAGCCAAGAAGATCGCCACGAGCAGCGACGCCATCGCTCCAATGACAAACCAGCCAATCGGCTGCTTCAGCCAGTAGACGTAACCGTTTGCCCAAGGGCAAAAGTCGTGATTCCCGGCGGCTGACACCCGCGCTGCCAGCCGCGTCGTTGCTTGGACGAAGGATTGGGCGTTGCCTTTCATCACTCGGCCCTCCGGTTTCGCAAGTAGATTCCATCCGCCGTCACTTGAAAGATGTTCAACTCGCCAAGCAGTTCTCCTTTGCCGCGAATCACCACTTCATCGCCGCACCTGATTCCGAAGAGTTCCCGGGCGTCGGCTTTGAGCGGCGAGCCCGACTCGTCCACGAACTGCACCGCCGCCCGCGGCGCTTCCGCTGCCTTGCGTTTGCAAAACGGGCAGTTGTCGGCGTGTTGCTTGCCGCCATGACCGTCTTCTTCCGGAAGGATTTCGGTCACTAGGAAAGCGGCTTGTCCAGGTACGAACGCTTCATGTAGGTCCGGTGCGATTCGAGCAATAACGGCAACGTTTGCGTTTTCCGTAACAGCGGACTTGGCTTCCGTGATGGTCATCGCATGATCGGGGGCTTCTTCGAGCAACAGCCGCCCGCGCATCGCTTGGACCTGCGGATCTTCCGTCGAGCAACCAGCTCCCAACAGCGCGAGCATGACGGACACCAACATCGGGCCGATCATCCATCCACCTCGCCGTATCCGAGTCGTCATTGCGAAATGACTGTTCATGGCGCTTGCTCCTCGTCGCGAACCGCTTTCAGTTTGGCCATTGCCTCTTCGATTTGGGCCGCGACGTCTGCGTACGATCTGCCGTCGTTGCTACCGCTGTGCAGGCGTTCGTCTAACGTACCGAAGCCATCCATCAGCGAATCAACAGCCTCTTTGAGCCGTTGTTTCTGAGTTGAGGAAAGCGGCGCTATGGCCGCCGCATCAGGAAGTGCTTCAAGCAAGTGGCCGATCTCATGCAGCGGGCCATGCCCCTTCTCAAAATCCCCCGCCGTGAACGCTTCTTGAATCGAGCTAGCCAGTCGCTCGACTTTCGCCACCGCGTCGGCCAAAGATCCTGATGGGGCGGGCCCATGACCGTCGTCATGCGATTCGTCATGGTCATGCTGTTCGACCGCAGACGCGGGGCTCTTTGCGGCGGATGATCCGCATCCGATCAGGCACGCCATGCTGCCAAGCAATGCAAGGCACGCAGAAAAACGTAGTACGAAGTTCATGAAACACCTCCGTCTGTAATAGGTAGTTGAGCAGTCACGGAAGACGCAGATTCAATCTCCACGAGACGGGCCAAATCAGGAGTTCTGCAGCAGCGGCATTGTCGGCGGTTCCACAGATGAGCCGACACCATGCAGATGCTGCCCGTCACCGTCAGTACTTGCTCACCGCGTCCGCCGAAGAGCTGAGTCCCGAACAGCAGCGCGCTCGCAAGCAGCAACACGCCGAACGCTCCGAGAGCAAGCACACCCAGCCGACGATGGTGCCGATAGCCGACGCCCCACGCGACGAGACCGAGCGGTGCAACTGTCGCCAGCAAGCCGACGTGAATCCAAAAGTCGAGTGGCGTAGAGCAACAAGCCGCGCAGGCCTCTTCGCCGCCCTGGGCGTCGCTTGCTGCTATCACCTGTTCCGACCTACATTCTCCGTCCACGCAATAAGCTGCTGTTGACGAAGATGCTGCCAAGGGAGTTGCCGCGTTCGATACGTGATCATTCCCAGACAAACTCCACAGCGGCAATGCAGCCAATAAGAGTGGCAACACCAAACAATGAATCATGCACAGCGTGGAAGCACACACACCAAGTGCATCCAGATTGAGTCGTATTCGCATCATGCGTTGTTCCAAATTGGCTCCTTGATTTACCTCGTGAGAGAATTGCGCGACCGACGACGCGAAGCCGCCAACGGCTAACGCGGGCAGACCGCAAAGATTCGCGATAACCAAACAGCTACCGGATTTGCGCGCTCGCATGCATCAAGCTAGTCGGCAAGAACACTCTCGAAATCAGATGAGCGCACAGCACCCGCTTTGGGCGCAGCTCGAACGTCGAACGAACATTCCGCGCGACATCAGCGCTCTAAGCTGAAATCAAGATCAATCGTGACTAAGAGAGGGTTGGCGGGCCGCGAGGAAGAGCATCGCGTCCACGATCACGAGAAAGGACCGGCGAAGAAATCGCAACAGAAAAGATAGTTAGCGTTTCCGCGAACAGCAACGGATACGCCGCATCATCCGATTGTGCTTGACCCAGCCAATCGCAGAGCCGACATGCATGGGAGTCACTCGAAACAAGCTGTTCTGCTGCGTGCGTGTCAGCGTGACCATGATCGCACGAACTGGATTCGTGGATGTGGTCGTGCCCGTGGTCGTGCGTGTCATCGCAATGTGACCAGCTGCCATGTCCTGCCCCCGCGGTCGTTACGACCGCGTACAACAAGAGTAGGAGCGCCGAAATGGGCTTGTGTGTCACACGCATTGCGATCTCAATTAATTACCCGAGGGCGGTCTCAACGGAGGAAGTTCTAGTAGCCGACGGGTGAAGTGTCAACAGATTCGCGAAGATTTAACATTCTGCCAAAGTCGTCTTACGTGCCAATCGCCTCGATGGTTCGACTGTCATCAACAGATTATCGAGTCTACGGTCGCACGCCAAACTTTCCCGCAGTTAATGTGGCCGCAGGCGGTTGCATCGAAGCGGCAATTCGTGTTGCCCCAAGTGCCGTTCTTCACGCGACACGCGACTGTCCCGTAGCCGTTCGCACGCATTCAATCGTGCCGCACATCCAACACCTGCGATGCGGAAAAGCAATCGCAAGCAGGTAAGCAATGGCAAGAACCGATCCTTGCCCGAGCCAAAGCAGTCATCATTGGTTGTGCATTGACGCTTCGGTTCGGAGCATGTAATTTAGCTTTGAGGAAAAAATGTCCCAACAACGATTACTTGCAACGATACTTGCTTTGGTTGTCGCCGTACAAGCGACGATCGCAGGTGCTTTGCATAGCCACAGCCACCATGGCAGTGTGGCCTCCTCGGAACACGGCCGTGTTGCTTCCAGTTGTTCACACGGACATCATCATCGCCATGACAGTCAGCGGCCGTCGGAGAATCCCACTTGGCCGGTTGATGAAGATGAATGTTCGATATGCCAAGGGCTTGCCCAGTTTTCGTTTCTGTGCGTTGACAACAGTGAACTCGCGCCTGAATCATTGGCAGAGTTCGCTGCAACGTCAGACAGCCAGATCCCTTGCTCCTCGCCGATCGGCCTTCGCCGACCTCGTGCTCCTCCAGCGTTGGGTTGAGTTTCATCGCTTTATGTTCGCTTGAGCGCTCGCTGTCCTAATGCGCGCTTCGCGTCTGTTGGCTCAACTCAATTCAGAGATCCGTTGACTGTGCTGTACAGTCAGCCGGACTACTTTTAGGAGGATTAATCTCATGAACCGTCGAAAGGCATTTACGCTCGTCGAGTTACTCGTTGTTATTGCCATCATCGGTATTTTGGTCGCGTTGTTGCTGCCGGCCGTGCAAGCGGCTCGGGAAGCTGCCCGGCGAATGTCGTGTAACAACAATATGAAGCAAATCGGTTTGGCGCTGCACAATTACCACGATACTTATCAGGCCTTCCCAATGGGATGGATCGGTCTGCGAAATGGAACGGGGCGCGTTCTCGATGCAGAAGGGGGGCCTGGTTGGGGTTGGGCTGCTCATGCGTTGCCCTTCGTCGAACAAGTCACCACAACAGATATCATTGACGACCACTTGCAGATTACAGCCCCCGCGAATGCCCAAGCGCGAGCGACTTATCTGCCAGTTTTTCGCTGCCCCTCGGATATCGGATCGGATGAAACATTTGAATTGGAAGACGATACGGGTACGGTCATCACGACCGTTCCCGTCGCAAACTATGTCGGGATGTTCGGCACGCTGGAGTTGGAAGATTGCGAGATGACGCCCGTCGGTCAACAGTGCCGAGGCGACGGACCTTTCTATCACAACAGCTCAACCCGGTTCCGAGACATTATCGACGGCACAAGCCACACGTTGCTGGTTGGGGAGCGGTCTTCCAAGATCGAGCACTCGACCTGGATTGGCGCAGTGCCGGGAGCAGAAGAAAGCTTTGCGCGAATCCTGGCAATCGCGGACCACGCTCCCAACGCCCCAGGCGGTCACTTGGATGATCCAGGAAGTTTCCATCCCGGCGGCACCAATTTTGTCTTCGCGGATGGATCTGTTCACATCATCACCGAGACGATCGACCTCAACGTCTATCGAGCCTTAGCGACGATCCAGGGTGGTGAAGTTGCGAATTATCCGTAACGAATCTTGGAGTACCTGACTTGGACTGTCGGATTGCTTCAGCGGATCGTGCCGTGAAGCGTCTGACATTTGTGTAACCCGAAACTGAAGGAGTGACCGAAATGAGACAGAAACTACGGACGGCACTGATTGTGATCGCGCTGGGGTGCATGCCCGCGGCCGTTTTCGGCGATGCCAAGGAAGAACACACGAAGATGAAGAAGGAACACGATACGGCTCACGCCGACCATGACAAATGGGAAGCCGAGCACAGTCGTTGGCGAGCCGATCACCTGCGTGCGTTGGCGGCACTGGCAAAGCTGCAAGCTCGAATTCTTGAACATGAGGCTCTCCTCGAAGAGCACGCTCAGCATATTCGTGCTCATGAAGATCATGCGCGTCATCACGCCGAAGAAATCGAAGCACATGAGCAGGAAGGTGACGACAGCGACCATGACAAGTTGCACGAATCACACGAGAAGTTTCGAACCGAACACGAGCGGCTGGGCGAGATTCACAAGAAGATTGAATCGCATCACCGCGAATTGTTTGAGAAGCTCAAGGCATTGTTCGTGAAGCCAAAAGAAGAGTGACGATCTGGAGAACCGGACGACCGGCCGGATTGCGACGAGATAGGGTTCTTTACCCTCCCAGAGTGCCCTCTGGGAGGGTCGGATGCGTCGAACGCCGGTGCCTTGGCTGCGCAAGTACTAACTTCACTCGGTGATTTCATGCGCATCGTGTTTGTGATCATGTTGATGCGCGTGATCGAGCGGTGGATCGGAAGCTTTTCCCGTACTTGCCGCGCCGAGACGAATCGGCTCAACGGTCAACTTCACCCGGTTATCGTCGCTTTCGGAAATGCGACATTCCAATTCGGAGGTTGTGTACGAACCAAAACGCGGATCGACAACGCCCTCCGTGCTCGGTTTGAAGTTGGAGAGTTCCTCAACCATGACGAGTTGGACGACGACGCATTTATGAACACCTTCGACAGCGCCGTCGTTTTCTTCGTAGGTCGTTAGTTGAAAAGAGCCGTCGCTCGCGATGTCGCCTCTGGCTTGCACGCTGTGTTGAACTGACTTCAATTCGATACTTCCCGTGCGCACCGGCGAGCCGTCAGAAAAGACAACCTGCCCCTGAACCGCGAAGGTTGGAAGACGATCGTTCGAACAACCAGCCACGAGGGCTACAAACAGCAGGAGGAAGACTCGCTCGAACGACTCGACTCTATGCATGACTCACCCGACTGATTGCAGAGGTTAATTGACCGTCTCGCCGTCCGCGCGATTACAAAGTCGACCGAGGATTTCTGTGTCGAGCGTGGGTGCAAAAGAGCGGACGCTCCCATCTCCAAGAGCGAAGTGACACGCGCCCGGGTGCCAGCTTCCCCACGACACCAGGCCATTTCCAGTGAATGCATATTTGTCGGAAACGATGGGCACCGTAGGTCCGCCCACTCGCGAGAAGTTGAATACGTAATCGCCGTTGAAGATGAATGCGTCTTCTGGGGAACGGCCAAGATGGCCGACGGGAACGTGCATCTCTCCGGCAAGGATTGTATTGCTCAACCCGTCAGTGACGTTACGGTGCGAGATTCTGTCAATCCAATCCATTGGGACACCGCTCTCACACGTGGGGCGGCTAGAAATGATAATGCCTGTGCCGTTGCCGCCATAGTAAAAATCGGTGGGCAAGCCGAACGACCCAGGAGACAAATCACCGTGATTTCCACCGTAGTCACCCACTGCGCCACGGACGAGGACTGAACCGGTCGTGGTGACGGGCACCTTGCAGCCGCATGGAAGCGTGATAATCGTAGTCGTCGTGGCGGCCAGCAAGCCTTCACCGATCGCATTGGACGCGGAGCGACGCGACGGACAAACGTAGACTGACAGCGTGCTTTCACGGGCATCTTGAGCGTGATTGGCGTAAGGCTGAGCGTAGTCCCACTTCTCCTCGGCAGCCCCATGCTCCAAGAATGGCATGATGCGTACTAACCACGTTGTTTCGTTTCCACCACACGAATTAACTGGCGGATCACCTGGCCGAGGCTGGTAGCGAGCAGGTGGATAAGCTCCATACGTGTCGTGAAACAACTCGGCCGCGAGGGAGATTTGCTTCAGGTGGTTCTTACACTGAGCCCCGCGTGCAGCCTCACGACTCGCCTGGACGGCGGGCAAGAGCAGCGCGACGAGCATACCTATGATGGCAATGACAACCAGCAGCTCTACCAAGGTGAAACCGAAACGGCGATTGGGATTTGGCATGATATGCAGACCTTTCTAACATCGATCGTAGAACCGATGTGCTTCGATTGGAAGCGATGGAACATGAGAAACTTCCCATGCAAATTCGATGCCTGCGCCTATCGAGAAAATCCATGCCCTTGCCTATCGAGCCCGCCGCTCCCTCAAGGCGAACCCCTCACACCGGATAAGTTCGGCGTCGGGTGATGGGTGCGGCTACGCATGATTCCGAGGGCACCGGGCCGCAGCGTCGAGACACCGATTGGCCGTTCGCAAGCTCTCAACAGGGAGACAATCTTCAATCGATCCACTCGGCGGCCAGTTCGGCAGAGAGGTACGCCTGTGGCGTTCATCCAGAATGCAGTTTCGATGGTCGAGGAAACAACCCGTGAGCACCTAAATCCGTGTGTCAGTTTGATTTTCGCGGTCTTCACCAGCGGAATTCGAACCACGTTCGGCGCGCAGTCGAAACTGCACTTCAGCTCTTTCACTTCGTGCATTCGGTTTTCGCGACCGGTGCCATTTGGGACAACGTCTTACCGGCACCGGTCTACGAAACCGGACGCGGTTGGAAGCCACACAAAGATGTCCGTTGTGGGCAACTCCTTGGCGGTTTTGGCAGCTGGAGCCGTGCGCACGTGTGGGCGTATCCGGCGATAGTCGCGCGACATCCTGAAAACTTTCAGGTCGACAACTGGTGTGTCGAACCCGCCGGGAACAACCCGGAAAAGGTTGGATGTCGGATTCCTGTTTGCCACGACGGGTGCCCTCTCCAGTGTCGAGCGACCTGAGAAATTCCGTCGGCCGACGTCGACATTCTTCGCGATAACGGAGTAGTTAACAGGTACACGCCCAGTTTATTCGTTCGCCAGACGGCTCGCCGGACGCCAAGCGTAGGTTGCCGTGGGCAG
>JACNKX010000192.1 GCA_014381825.1 Planctomycetota bacterium | reverse complement strand
CAGCACTTCCTGGCGGCCCATGATTGAAGTGGACACCGTGCTGATGCGGATACAAGCCTGTCAGCAGCGAGACTAGGGACGGACGACAGACGCTACTGGGCACATACCCGTTGGTGAATCTCGCCGATCGCGAGGCAAGCCTGTCGAGGTTTGGCGTATGGACGCGCTCATTGCCCATGAAGCCAAAGTCCGTCCAGGCGTGATCATCAGCAATGATGCAAACGATGTTGGGGCGTTCGGCTCTGCCTGCGGGAAAGGGCGTGTCGTCAGCGTTCAGTACAGCCAGCGGCGCGAGCAACAGGGCGGTGAGGAGTGAGAATTTGTGTTTCATCGGCCTACCGGGCTTTCAGGAGTTCTTTGGCGAGCGAATCAGTTTCTGTCAGGGTGAAGCGCGCGTTCACGACGGAATGCTTCTCGGGGCCCGGGGCATACTTGAGATAGGTCGTGGCGACGATTGTTCCGTCGGGCAGGAGTTCGAGGTCGGAGTATCCGCAGTCGGTGTTGCCGGTCCTGGGCTTGTCCGATTCTTTGCGCAACGTATTGTGGAAGAGCTTGACGCGGTAGTCACCCGGTTTACCTTCCAGGATATCTTCGAAGCGTCCCACCCAGGCAAGATAGTGGCCGTAGGTCGCACTGCTCTTCGCCACATCGCGGAAGGCGACCACGAGACGTCCATCGGGAGCGAACTTCGCGACATGCCGATCACCGGTGAGAGTGGCGGGCAGTTCGCGCGGCTCGGTCCAGGTCTTCGCGTCATCGTGGCTGACGGAATACAGCGACTGATATTTGCGGCTGTTTTCCCGCAGGAGCATGAGGTGGGTCCTGCCGTCGGCGGAACGGACCACGCAGGGCTGACTCCAACGGTTGGGAACGCGGAGAATTCGACGGCTCGGACTCCAGGTCAGTCCACCGTCGAGAGACTCGCTTTGGACGACGTAGCCGGGCAGGTCACCCCACATCACGAGCCGCTTACCTTCGTCGAAGGCGTGAATGGTTTTCGGCGGAACTTCGCTCTCCACGTTGTTCGGAACCATCGGCGTCCAAGTCTGGCCGTTGTCCTCGGAATACGATTGGCGGAGCGGATACGGCGGCTTGCCTTTCTTGCTCCAGTTGAGCCCTTCGCCGAAGCAGAAGAGTCGAGCCCTGCCATCGGGCGCCACGAGCCGATGCAAGGCCGGTGTGTTGGAGGTCTGGTGCCAGTTTTTGGGCACGTCCAAGGGCTTACTCCAAGTGCGTCCGGCATCGGCGCTTTTGGCGATCGGACCGATCCAGCGCGCGTGGCCAAGACACCACGCGGTGAACATCGTCTTTCCGTCCGGCAGCAGGACAGTGTCGCAGTGGCCCTGGTAAACCGATTCAGTGCCGGCAGCGACCACGGAGTGGCGTTCCTTGTCGGCGGAAAGATCGACGAGCGGCATATCAATCTCGCGTTTTACTCCGGGAGTCCGTCCCTGGAAGGCGGGAAGTTTGGCCACTTCTCGCGCGAGCGGTCGGCTGATGAGCATCTTCGTCTTCGATTTCGGGCCCTTGAACGCTTTGGCGAGGATGTCGTCTTCAGTGAAGCGGGCCATCAGGATCTCGCCGTCCGTGGCGCGGTTGCGATCCCAGGAGATGTAGATCGTGCCGTCTGGGGCCTGAAAACCGTCGGGGTACGACACGCCGGTCCGCTCGTCGAGCATCAGGCCGCCACGCCATGTCCTGCCATCGTCGTCGCTGAGCCAGGCTGTCAGCAGGCTGCGGCCTTTGTGTGAGTCGATGGCGGCTCCGTGCTTCACGAGCAGCAGACGATTCGATGCCAGACGTCGAATGTGGAAACGTGCGACGGGATGTTTGATGTTCGAAAGAACTGGTTCGGACCACGTGCGGCCTGCGTCGGTCGATTCCGATTCCATGATGCCGTTGCCTGTGCGCGCCAGCATCCACAGGGACTTGTCTGTGCGTTCGACGATCATGTGCTCATGCCAGTCAGGATTCGGAAAGGTCCTGACACCTCGTCGTTCCCAGGTTGTGCCCTCGTCGGCCGAGACGAAGACGTTTGCGCCGCGCAGCGGGTCGAGTTCGCGAAAGCAGCCACGAAACTCGCGGAACCCGGGACGCTGGTCGAGCGAGATCGGCAGCATCCATTCCCCTGTAGACAGCACGGTCGGTTTGTTGAGCGTAACGCCGTGCCAGATGCGCTGTGGTTTGGACCAGACGGGCGCCCCGGCATCTGGGTTTTCACACACCGTTGTCCACACGCCGGCGCGTCCGTCGAACATGTCCATCGACTGATCGAAGATGAGCCAGAGCCGCCCTCGCGGGTCCGTCCACAGATTGCCGACCAGAATGCTGCGTTTCGCGCCGAGATCATCCTGACGGGCATCAATCACGACGCGCGGGCTCGACCATGTCTCGCCGTCATCGTCACTGGAAGCGAGGACGAAGAAGGCATCGGGACTGTCGCCGCCCGCAACCCAACAAGCCCACAATCGCCCGCCCGGCGTGCGTTCGATGCCAATCGTCATGCCATAGTCGAGCTTGTCATAGTCGTACTCAGGCAAACGGGAAGTGTTCACCACCGGCGGGACGAGCGCATGATCGGCGACCTTCTCCATCTTCTTGATGCGAGCCGCGGCTTCTTCCGGCCTTTCCGAAGTGGCCGCTTTGTCGGGAGATCCGACGGTAAGCAACTTGATTTCGATATCGTCTCCGAGAACAGGCACGGCGGTTTTCCGGATCGCGAGCCTCTCCCCACTCTCCATTTGTTTCCGGTAAGCGAAGGCTCGATGAACGTCTCCCTGCGACATCTGAAACTCGGGAGTTTGGACTTTTTCAAAACCACGCTTCAGCAGCAACGCGGACTGGTTTGCCGAAATCGTCTGGCTCAGTGTCATGATGTAGAGATCGCCGGGTGTGATGCACTCGATTGTGTAGCCTTCGATGCTGGTATGGAGAAATTTTCTCCCGAGTAGAATTTCGGGCGCATCGATGAGGGTGTAATTGCGATCCGTGAAGAGCTTCGCTCCTTTCTTCAATGGCTGGAAAAGCGGCTGCGGAACCGGAGCGGGAATCGGCTTACGCGTCTTTCCCTCTTGTGAGGCAAAGGCGCCTGTGTCTTCGAGTTTGCCGAAAACGATTCGCTCCTTCCGGCTCGGAGAATGATCGCCCTGCGTCGCCGTCAACCAAACCGCGCCGTCGTACTCGCGGAAAGTCGGATACTGAAATGACCTGGTCGTTTCGAAACGATACTTGCGTTCCCAGTTCTCCCAGTCGCGGGAAATGTCGACATTGAACACACTGCGATTCACACCGTGGATCTTCGTTTTTTCCTGCCAGCCGAGGTAGTAGAGGTCGCCGAACTTGTCGAGAGTAGGCTTTGAATTCGCGCCGTTGGGAACGAAATCGCGTGGTTCGCCTTTCGTCCAGGTAATACCGTCTTTGCTGGTGGTGAAATGATAGTTTCCTTCCGGCGCGTCGTCGCGGGAGATCGCTATCCAGGTCCCGTCGGGCAGGCGATTTACCGCCGACTCGCTTAGCTCCGCGGTTTGCGGCTCGTTGAAGTGCCCGAGGATCTCGAAGGTCGCCAGGTCGTCGTGAACCAGCGCAAGGGCGTTCTGCTTGCCGGGCCAATTGTTGATGGCGATGTAAGTCTTCCCGTCGAAAACCTTGAAGGAATCGAGCAGATAGAGTCCGTAACCCTTCGCCGGCTTCTTAAATCCCTGCAAGGCGGCATCGGCATGGAAATGTCTCGGCTGCATATCCAACGTTCCGGCAGTCGTCTTGAGCTTTGCCTTGTAGGCTGCTGCGTCGAACGTCCGCGTCTTGAGGTCGAAGTCTCGATACCACGTCTGAGCCTGGCGTTTGCCGGGCTGCTCGCTGGCGAAGTAGCAACGGAGCGTGCGGTCGTCCTTCTGTAGAATACGCGGCACGAAGCAGGCGCCGACTGGCAACTTCGTATTAGTGAAGGCCTGTTCACTTCTGGCGACTGGAGTGATCTCCTCGACTTTCAGCGTGTCCAGATTCACGATCGACATTGCGACATAGATCTCCGGCCAACCCGCGCCTTCACCGGCTCTGACGTCATTGACTTCGGCAACGATGTATGCGCGCCGACCCACAATCGCCATCTCTGCATCATGCGCTCCCTTGACCTGCGGGGCGGTTACCGTGACAAGGCGTTTCAGAACCTGATCGCCGGCAAGTCCCGCATCCCATTCCGAAGGAACAATTGCGTACAGCGAGGCCAACGGCGTGAGCAGCAAGGCCGCCAGGTGCGTAAGAACGTGTTTGCCATGGAATCTGTATTTGTTGTCTATCATGGTGATGCTTTCCCTTTCGGCGGTGCCGCCCCCACGTTTCCGCGGATCGTCACGTTCGTGCAGCCCGTGGTCGGTTCAATGGTGCGCGCCTGGCCTTGAAAAATATTGTCCGTCACCAGCAGCGTGTCGCCGCCAGGAGCGAAGGTGATGGCGTGCGACGCATGATCTCCGCTGATGAAGATGTTTCCTCGCACCGTGACATTGCCATAACAGCCATCCGGCTCATGGGTAGTAAAATAGAGTTCCGCGTACTCTTCGTAATCGCCGGTCATAAAGCTGCGTCTTCCGCGACGAGGATCCCGTTCACACTTCGTCGTGTTGTTGACGAACACGTTGTCCGCGAGCACGAAGTTTCGCGGCTGGTTGATCCATGAGCCGCGGCCGCCATTGCGGAAGGTGTTGCCGACGATGGTCACGTCCTCGCAGGACTTCTCGACGCTCATCACCCGCGAGCCATTGGAACCGTCAACCGTGTTGCCGGTGATGACCGCGTTCTGGCAGTACTCGGCGAGAAAGAAGGCTCCCATCCGCGACCCCGTGATGTGGTTGCCGGTGAAGGTGATATCCCGGCTCTTCTGGATGTGCATCGTGTCGCCCAGCGCGCTCAGTCGGCAGCCGCGAACGATCACGTCCTCGCAGCCCACCAGATCAATCGCTCCCTTACCCGGCCCGCTTCCTTTGGGGGCGTACAGAGCGAGGTGAGCGCGGAAGAGCGGATACATCAGCCGGGCGTCTGCACCGGAGTCGCTGGCGAATCGGATCGGTTCTCCACCGACTGTCTCAGCAACACGGATGAAGTCCAGTTTACTCTCCACAATGAAATACTGCCGACCCCGGACGACGTTCGAGGGCAGGTCATCATGGTAGAAACAGAGTGACTGTTGTCCTCGGTAGTCCCGTTTCGAAACCGGAAGCGGCGGCGTGTTGTCGAAGAAGACGCGGTCGTCTCCCTTGCTCATGCTCACCGGCCCGCGGACGTATTCAGGTGGAAAGTATTTTGTTGCGAGAGCCCGCTGCTGGTCGTTGTAGTCCTCGGGCCAGACCATCCTCTGCCAGAGAAAACCGTAGTCCCACATGAACTTTCCGCTGAGCTCGAGCGTGCAGTTCTCGATCGTGACGTTGCGGGCATAGGTGTCGATCTCGCGATCGCTACCCGGCTTCGCAGCGCCCAGGACCGTGATGACCGCGCCCGCCAAACCGTCGCTGGTGATATCGCGGAAAGTCAGATTCGCAGTTTCGCCTCCGGGAGTTGTCGTAATCACGATGCCGCGGGTATTGGCGTTCGGCTCCCACATGTTGCTGGTCCTGGCAGGGGCGAACACGCGGCCTTGGAAGTGACCGCCAAACCAGCGCAGGTACTTGACGTTTTCCCCTGAGAACAACACGGACCGAGCCTGGTCGCCAAGCTTCTCCGGCAGATGAAAACGGGCTCCATACGCGGTAACCGTCATCTCGGAACGCAACGGAATCGGCTTGTTACCGTCGAGGAAGTAGTCACCGGGCGGGATCGTCACCTTGCCGCCGTTGTTCACCGCCGATGCGAAAAGGGTCGCCAGTTTCGACCGATCATCACTGTCCGGCCTGACGTCCTGGGCGTGAAGGGAAGCAGCCCAGGCAAACAGCAACGGGGCAAGGAATGTGCAAGTCCCTTTCACACCAGCACCTCAACATACACTGCAAAAAACAATTTCATGAGAAAATCTCGTTCACAAGCCATAGAGAGTCCGATTAAATGCCCGTCAACCGCTCTGTCGAATCGCCGAAGCGGTCGAGTTCCAGGCCGCCCCACTCCATCAGGCTGAGGAACAGGCTGCACATGCGACGGTTGGGAGCATCGAGGTAGTCGAGCACCCGGCCGCCGCGGAGCTTGCCGCCCGCTCCGCCGAGCAGGACCACGGGCAATTGTTTGGAGTCATGGTTGCCGTGGATCATGCTTGAACAGTGCATGATGGCCGTGTTGTCGAGCAGCGTGCGATCGCCTTCCTTGACTTCCGCCATCCGCTGGCAGAGGTAGGCGAGCTGGGACGTGAAGAACTGGTTGACTGCGACGAGTTCCTGCGGCTGGGTGTGGGCCATCTGGTGATGCTGATCTTTGGCGCCAGCGTGCGCGTGAGTGAGGATCGAGCCATCGTTGCAGTATTTCAGGGTCGCGATCCGCGTGGAGTCGGTACGGAAGGCGAGCAGCACGATATCGTTCATCAGCTTCCAATAATCCGGGATCTCGGCGGGAACGCCATCGGCGGGCCGCGGGCGATCGGGAGCGGTCAGGCTCGGTTTCCAGCCGCCAGCTTCGCGCTCCTGGCCAGCTCGCTTGATGCGTCCCTCGATCTCGTGAACGCTGCCGAGATACTCCTCGAACCGTT
>JACNKX010000134.1 GCA_014381825.1 Planctomycetota bacterium | reverse complement strand
ACTGCGACACCGATAGCGACTGTGACACGGACACGGATAGCGACACGGACTGCGATACCGACAGTGATTGCGACACAGATACCGACGCAGATACCGACTGCGATACGGACTCCGACACTGATACGGATAGCGACGACGATGGCGGGGGCTGTGATGGCCCAAGCTACAACGTAGCAATCTCAGGCGGACCGCTACTTTTGCAATGGAATAACGATTTCGATCGTGAAAAACATAATGACGATGGGAACGCGATTCACGACTACTTGGCAACTGGACCTCTCGAAGACGGAGACGACGAAGTCAAGCAATGGAGTGTCTCGATAACAGGAAAAGACGTTACTGGGACGTACCAAATCAGTTTTGGCGGGGGCCTGCGCGTTTATCGGCAATCATCAGAAAGTGAAGACCGCGAGAAGATCTCCAACGGAGACGAATCAGACGAGATCACTGCTACAGAAGCCGGGATTTCCTTCACGCTTTACGTGGATGGAGTAAGCGTTAGTGGCTCGCCGTGGGATCAATCGCTTACCGTAACATTCACTCCATCTGGCGAGGCGTCTGCCGGGGATCCCGAAGAAGGAACTGATGATGAGCCCGAACCTGCCACTGCCACGGAGGTCGCGACCGTTATCGATGTTGACTTAAAAGTGATGGTCAATTGGTGGGAAGAAGACGACGCGGATGTCTCCGGTTTAGTGCCCTTGAACAAAGACCACGACGAAGAGAAGGGCGGCGACCAGCCAATACCAGATCACCAAGGCGAAGATATGATTGTCTCGGGTGATAGCGAGCTGCAGGCTGGAACCATCATTATCAATCCGGCGAAATTAAAAGGCACCTGGACGCTTTCGACCGCCGAAGGAACGAAAGTCTGGACGCTGGTGGATGACGAAGAAAGCGAAGATGACGGCGAGTGGGTGCAAGTGACTGGCGGAACGTTGAACGTGCCCAGCGAGGACCTCGCGTCGGATCAAGAGGCCGAAGTTGTAGATCTGAGCGTGATGATCGAAGGTGTCTCAATCACAACGGGCGTTCCGGGAGAAATGAAGCTGACGTTCGCACCTTCCGAAGCCAGCGGCACGGGAACGGACGAATTGAAACTGTCAGTCCTCTCCATCGATCTTGTGATTCCGAATATTAGTGAATATGAAGAAGACCATCTTGTGGCTCTCATCCCGGTGAACGACGACCACGATGAACAAAACTCAGACGGATCCTGTTCGCAGCCTGTCACGGACAACAACGTCTGCCCAGCGACAGTAACCGAGCCCAAAGAGACTGTCTCGTCGCCCCACTCGGCTGATCCAGAGGACGAAGAAGTCGTCCACGCGACACTCACGATCGGAGCCGCTAACGGCACCGACGGGAAGTGGTGGTTAAGTTATCCGAATGGGCACTTTAGGATTTATGAGATTCAAGAGGCAGATACCGGCACGGTCATCACGCCCGCGCCATCCAGTTTTTCAAACGCTCGGCAGATCGATTCAGGCGGTACAACAGATCTGTCCGTAAGTCTACTAATCGAGGGCATTTCCTCGTCGAGCGAGCAACTGATCGTTGCGAACTTTGTTCCTGACAATCCCAGCGGCCTGTTGAGCGACTCGGCACGCGTGGAAGCGATCGACATCGACGTTCAGCTGGACATCCCAGCAATCCCGATCGGCTTCATTGATGAAGGGCTTAACGAATGGGAGGAGCAGGAGTATGGCGCCTTCATTCAGACTAACGCTGACTTCTCGAAAGGACATAAGGTTGATGGTGTCCTGGTGCAAGATTTTACGGCGACCGAGATTCCCGACGACAGCAGCGGCTATACTGAGGGTCTCATTAAGTTCGACTCGGACATTTCTGGCGATGTCAGTCTGGACTTGAGTTTTCCAGACAACATCAGCGTCTGGATTCCTGGGATAGCTCCCAGCGGCAAAGTGCGACTGCTGCCTTCAACCACCTTAACTCTTCCCGCATCACAGAAAGAGCTAAGGATTTGGGTCGAAGGCTTGGCCAGTACCGGGCAAGCGAAAGGCGATTCCATCTCCGTCGAAGTGAAACCAATTTCGGACTATTCGAAGAAAGTGATCGATCTGAAAGACGAAGCGAAGTTTGCCGTCGTCGATATTAACGCGGCAGTCGATGGTGATCGTGATGGTACGATCGATCATGCTAATGTGGCCGACTCAAGCCTCATATTCTGGTACAACAACGACCACGACGGGGACTATGAACTAGTAGACGGTGTTCAGTCGGACGAGCCGTTAGAGGATATCTTGCAGGCGGACGGAGCCGATGGGAGCGTTAGCCGCTCCCGAGATTTAGAAGATCTCGCTCCTTTCAACGTCTTTCTGGATGAATCGCTCATTGCGCTATCGAGTGATGCATCGGGACTCATCTTGACTACTGGATTCCAAAACCTGATGAAAGACGAACTCCGCATCAATTTATTCAGAGACTTCAGCGGACAGCACACCAACGCGTTAAGTCATGTGACGAATCAGGGACAGATCACGGATCGCACGACGAATCCTCACTTCTCCAATCGCGTCGCGAAGCTTGAAAAGACTGGCCCAAATTCGCCCACAATTGTCGCACCGCCGGAAATCACGGCTGGCTACAACCCATTCCTATTTGAGGCCGTTTCGACTGGCCCGGAATGGGAGACGCCGCCGCCCGACTGGAACAGTTTGGGGTACGAAGCCGAAATTCGATACCCGACGGGGCGCACTCGCAAGTTGGAGGATAGCGTGATGGTAGGGTTGAACGACATTAGAGCATTTTACGACGTTTACGAGGTGTTGGCAGATCAAGCGATGGTTCAAAGCCTATTCTTCCGAACATATCCCGACTATTCTCAGGTTCAGACGGCGTCCATCAACCAACACGAAGGCTTTGATGGCGACGACTACGTGCTGCTTGTCCACGGTTGGAACGTGACTCCATTTGATAAGGCAGCATCCGCACAGACAGCCGTGAAACGTATGTATTGGCAAGGGTATACTGGGCGATTCGGTGCCTTCAACTGGCCGACTCTTGCCGATGAACTAGATGGACCGTGGCCTGTACCTATTGAGGAAGTTAATCAGACATATAACGCGAGCGAGCTTCAAGCTTTTCGCTCTGGAGCCGCGCTCAAAAATGTCTTGGCAGAGTTGAAGAATGACGGTCGCGAAGTGACCGTTATCGCACACAGCATGGGTAATGTGGTCGCGGGCGAAGCACTCCGACTGTGGTCGAACGAGAATCTGGATACGCAACTCATAAGCAATTACGTCGCAATGGAGGCTGCGGTTTCGTCAGGAGCATATGGAAATGATGCGAATGATGCCCGGTTCTTCAATGGCAGCAACCGGGACTTCTATCACCACTTTCCGACCAGTGATGTGGTCACAGCCCAGACCGCTGATAAGTTCCTGTTCCAAAAAACCGGAAAGGCATCTGGCGAATGGTACAACATTCATAACGAGCACGATAACGCATTGGGGTGGTGGGAAGTCAACAATTGGGGGAAGCACACTAACCTTGGAATCGTAGCCGTTCCCAGTTGGCCTTACATCTACCGGAGCATTGGCGATGTACTTCAACGGCGATTAGATGACCCCAATGAACCGTGGACGGATCTCATCTTTTATGAAGACGGTGAATACAGGGACGCCTACGAGGTCCTAGCTTTTCTCGGGGTTTCAAACGCTAAGCCACTCGGACAGATAGAAGATCCAACGGACCGTTTTATCAATATTAATTTGAACACACTCGGTTACGCCACAACAATGGTCGGCGGGCTGGATCGATCCAACCACTCCTACCAGTTCCACTACGATATCCACACGACTTGGGCGTTTTGGAAACAGATCAAGGCAATTAGCGGAGGGCAATGACGCTCGTTCAAATTATGGGACTCTTTCTATTACTCGTCGGAGTGGTACTCGGCATGACCATGTGGCCATGGGCCAGGGCATTGTACCTCCCTTTACTTGCATATCGACACCATCGACCCTTGCGCGTCGTTCTCCTGATTGTTGCTGCTTGCTGGTCGGTGTTCGCGATCCTCGTGATGCGTCGTTACTTTAACCTCGGTTCCGTCCCTGAAGATGGGTTCGTCGGGATTGAGTTCGTCTACTTTGGCCTTCCGCGGTGGATTTTGTGCTATCTGCCTGGGATCGTCTTGCTGTTTACGATCTTGACAGGTTGGCATTCGCACGAGCCTTGGAAGTCCGCGCCAAATGTTTCGACGATGGGTGTTGTCGTACGGACTACGGTCCTTCTGCTACCTATGTTTGGCGCACTTGGAATCAAAGGATGGCAGGTGTGGCAACCTTACCGAGATCAGCAAATCCGCGACGACTGGAACGCGGTCGGTGCGGATCCTTCAATCACTTGGGGAAGTGGAACCGTAATCGGAGTTTCGTACCGTGACGTCAAGGGCAAACGATTAGCGCCGCTCGCGTCCACCACATCACTTCAGACGTTGATTTGCGAAGAGGCACTCATTGTGGATGATGATCTAATTCACATCCGAAATCTCCTGCATCTGATCAGTTTGCGGCTAGACGGGACGCGGATCACTGATAAGGGCCTCCAGCATATTGGCGAGTGCCACGCACTACGTTCCTTGGTGCTCTCACGAACACAAATCACGGGAGAGGGTCTTGCCAGCCTAGCCTCGTTGAGCACCCTTGAACGGCTCTCGCTCGACAACACGGCCATCACCGACGAGGGCTTGAAAGCACTTCAGTCGTTAGCATCCCTAGATACATTGCACCTAGAAGGAACAAAGATATCCGACAACGGCCTGCAAGTCTTGTCGGAGTTCCGACACCTTCGTTCACTCCGTCTCAAAGGGTGCAATGTTTCCGTCGAGGCGATCGAGGAACTTCAAGAGTCTCTCCCCGACTGCCTAATCTATTTTCCTGGCTATAAAACGCGACCTCGCAAACGCCCCATGCCTGACAATGGCCCCCCGTCGTCGGACTAATCGTTCACTCCTCCATCTAAGCGAGTCATTATGAAACCCATACTCGAATCTCGACGTGCTGCCTTCACGCTCGTGGAACTCCTCGTCGTCATCGCCATCATCGGCGTGCTTGTGGCGCTGCTCCTGCCTGCGGTTCAAGCGGCTCGCGAAGCGGCGCGGCGAATGTCTTGTCGTAACAACTTGAAACAGATTGTTCTGGCAATGCACAACTATCATGATACGTTCAAACGCCTCCCGCCCGGAGCAATTCCGTCGAGCCGTTTTCCAGGCGACCTTTCTTCGTGGTCATGGCATGTGCTGCTGATGCCGATGATCGAGCAGGGACCCGCGCACGATACGCTACGACCGAACCGACCGCAAAGTCTTCTAGAGGCATTGGCAGATCCCGTGAAAGTTGATGTTCTTGCGACGCCCATTAAAGGGTTCATCTGTCCTAGCGATACCGGAAACCACCTCAACGACGATCGGCATCTTGATCCTGCCGGCCTGGACATTGCTGTCTCCAAGACGAACTATATTGGCTGCATGGGCGTTGACAATGTTTCTCCAGCCGATGGCCTGTTCTACTTTCGGAGCAGTCATCAGTTTCGCGATATCTTGGACGGTTTGAGCAACACGTTTGCAGTTGGTGAACGAGCAACCTTAGAAATTAAGAAGGGAACCTCCAAACCCGGCGCTGGGATCTGGGCTGGAGCAACTGATTTCCCTTGCAACGTAGGCCTGCCCAATCATTGTACGGTCGGATTCTACGGTAATGTGAGCTTCGAACTGCAATCGGGCACGGGAATCGGCAACTTGCTTTTACCGGGTGCGTCTTGGGGCTACAGCAGCCAGCATCCCGGCGGAGTAATGTTTGCCATGTCGGACGGAGCCGTGCGATTTATTTCGGAAACCATCGAGTCGCGAATCGGCAACGTGAACAGCCCCAGCACTTGGGGAACATACCAAAAACTGGGAGTTCGGGCTGATGGGGAACCTATCGGAGACTTTTGAGAGTCTTGGGGGCACTTATGGTTCAACGTAGTCTTCACGAAAAGCTGCGCGTCGCGATCCTCTTCGGCGGTCGGTCTGGGGAGCATGACGTCTCCATTGCTTCAGCTATGTCGGTTATCGATACACTGAACCGGCAGAGGTATGATCCACTTCCGGTCTATCTCGACCAGCAGGGAAACTGGATCCCGCACACGACGCCCCACAACGCGCAAAAGGGGATCATCGGGTCGGCGACCGATCCATTTCCGTTGCTTGCTCACCAAACAGACATCGCTTTTCCGGTGTTGCATGGAACTCACGGCGAAGATGGAGCGATTCAGGGACTGCTTGAGATGATGGACGTTCCATACGTCGGCCCGGGCGTTGTTGCTTCGGCGACTGGGATGGACAAAGCCGTCTTCAAACAGATCATGCAAGCACATGGATTCCCGATCCTGCCGTGGATCCTTGTTACGTCGAAGCAGTTATCTGATTCTGCCGATCGAGTTGTCGAACGTATCGAAGCGGCTGTGTCGTATCCTGTTTTCACGAAACCTGCCAACCTTGGATCGAGCGTCGGGATATCCCGTTGCAACAATCAGACGGAGCTGATCGCAGGGCTAGAAGAGGCATGCTGCTACGATCACCGTATCGTGGTCGAGCAGGGAATTCGGCCCCGTGAACTTGAGATTGCAATCTTGGGAAATGACGATCCACAAGCAAGTACGATTGGTGAGATCCGACCCAAGGCAGCGTTCTACAGCTATGCGGCCAAGTACGTTAGTGACGACTCGGAACTGCTGATTCCCGCTCCACTGGATGTTCAACTGGCCCAACAGGCACAGAAGTTGGCGATTGACGCTTATCGCGCGATCGATTGTGCCGGGATGGCGCGAGTCGATTTATTCCTTTCGCTGACCGACGATCAACTCTACGTGAACGAGATAAATACTATTCCCGGATTCACCGAGATATCCATGTATCCCCAGCTTTGGACAGCGTCTGGAATCGGTTATTCAGAACTGTTGGACCAATTGATCGCTCTGGGACTTGAGAGACATCACGAGAAGAAAACGCTGAAGCGGACATATCAGTATGCTCCAACCATATAGAACGCCAAGCGACGCTCGGAAAAGACGTGCGTGGATCGAGGTTGACCTCGATGCCGTGAACTCGAACGTGCGCAATCTGCGGGAGCTTCTGTCACCGCAGACAGAACTGATGGCCGTCGTCAAAGCCGACGCGTACGGGCACGGGGCTGTCGCGATCTCTCACGAAGCTTTGTCTGCTGGCGCGAGTTGGCTGGGCGTCGCGACCGTCCCTGAGGCGATTGAAATCCGCGATGCGGGAGTTGATGCCCCAATTCTGATCTTCGGCGCGGTGCGAGATAAACAGGAAATACGCGAGCTTTCACGCTATGCGTTATGTGCGACTGTTTGCGACGTAGAGCATGCCCGTCAACTCTCCGAATCAATTGAGATGGGAGAACGTCCCCGTGTCGATGTGCACTTGAACATCGACACGGGGATGTCGCGACTGGGTACGCCGACGTGCGATGCTCGGACACTTTGGCAACATATCAAATGCGACCCAAATCTCTCGACCACAGGGATCTACTCGCACTTCGCTTGTGCAGAGGAGCGAGACTCTCAGGTCATGCGGCTCCAGCATCAGCAATTCGCGAATGTACTCGCGCGGCTGGAACGTGACGGAATGGGGCGGGTGCTAACACATTTGGCGAACACGGCGGGAACGATCCGCGATCCAGCGACGCATTTCGATATGGTGCGGGTCGGACTGGGGATCTACGGCTTAACTCCGTTTTGCAGTCTGGAAGTACAGACTTCACTGAAGCCCGCGCTCCGGGTAAGGGCCCGCGTATCACAAGTCAAGGAAGTTCCAGCCGGGACGAGCATCAGTTACGGCGGACAGTTTACTGCACCATCGACAATGCGAATCGCGGTCGTGAGCATCGGATACGCCGATGGAGTTCCACGGGCCTTGTCCGGACAAATCGACGTTCTCACTCACGGCCAACGCGCTCGTCAAATCGGTGCGATCACGATGGATCAACTCATGATTGATGTGACCGATATGTCATCCGTACGACCACTCGACGTCGTAACGCTCCTTGGCACTGATGGAGGGGAAACGATCACCGTTGACGATTGGGCTGATCGAATGCCGACCGTTACCTGGGAAATTCTTTGCGGATTTAAATATCGGCTTCCACGAGTGCTAACTCGCGGAAGCCATTCAGCAAGTTTCGAACGAGCGATAGGCCGGCCAATAAACCTAGGCGCAGGTGATCTCAGTCACGCGCCGCAGTCACGTTAAATCGTAAGTTTCATGACAGCGCAGTCATTAATCGCCGTCGGCGACATGTTGCTCGCCCGTGACTTGCACTACCCCTACCTTCAGGCTGGAATCGATGGAATCGTTGCGCCTGAAATCCGAAAGATGTTCGAAGTTGCGGATGGCGTCGTCGGGAATGTCGAAGCTGTCATTACACCGCATGACATTCCAATGTCAAAGGGAGAGCACAAGCCGTATTACTTTCGACTGACTGATGGATTGGCGACGCTATTAAGTGACCTTCGATTTTCGGTCGTTACCACGGCTAACAATCACACGTTGGACTACGGTATCCGAGGTTTGGGCGATCACCGCAGTTGGTTGACGACGAATCGCGTCCTGGCGCCTGGGAGCGGCAACAATCTCGATGAAGCCCTAGCGCCTGCATACTTTAATTGCGGTAAGACCGTCGTCGCCATTATTAGTGTTTGCTGTGTTAAACCGCGGCTACCGTGCGCGTCTGCCGAGACTCCTGGCGTAGCAAGAACTGACACTTCCGCCGAGATTCCCGAATTTGTCGCCGCGACGATGAATGAAGCGAAGCGAAACGCACACATCGTTTTGCTATCGCCTCACTGGATCGAGAACTGGGTTGTCGAGCCGCCGAAGCACGTCAGAGATGCGGCACGACAGCTCATCGATATGGGATTTGACGGCATCCTGGGACATTCGTCGCACTTAATGCACGGCGTCGAAATCTATCAGGGCAAGCCCATCATCTATGACATGGGGACATTCCTCAGTGACCGCGTCTCGGGACATCGTCTCATGCCCCGCTCAGCGATCTTCAAGCTGACAATCGACGAACATTACATAACGTCAGTTGACATCACACCGGTAACTCTGGCTCCGTGCCGCGTCGATCTCGCTGATTCAGAAACTGTGAGTCACGTTAGGCAGGTCTTGGAACGCGACCTAAGGGAAGAAGCAACTCTTGAAGAAACGGACGATGGATTTACTATCCTGACTAATGGCCGACGACAAGAACAAGAGCGTGCTCGAGTCCATGAAGTTGATATGAATTCTCAGTATCAATGGGCGTCTCAGATACGGGATGAACCGAGTGGAAACGTTAGCGATCCTTTGCCCAAGGCCGATGCGGACTGGGGATGCAGCTTCGAGAATGGGATTATGTTGTCGTCCGTCAGCAGCGCTGAGGCGGTGGGACATCGGAGTGGATTTCGACTTGATGTCGAGCTTACGAATACGCGTCCCATGGATGGCAACTGGGTCGTTGAGGTCTTGCTACGCTCGCGTCAGGGGACGCTTGAGTGTCGCGAACGACATCCGTTTGCGCAAGGCACCGCCTTGCCGTGTCAGTGGGAGGAAAAAGGCGCGACGCGCGAGATCTGTGTCGTCAGGCCGCCACGGCGAATGGTCCCGGGATGCTACGATCTTTTTTGGGGCTTATACGATTCAGAGACTTCGTATCATCTCAAGACTATTCAAGGATTGGACCATTTCTATGTGGGACCGCTCTACGTGTTTGATGGTGAGATTCCTGCAACGTGCGCTGGTGTCGACTGGAGTGGGCGGTTACCGCATTCCGTGAAGAATCGAATGTTGCACGATTGTTTGTACAAGACTGAAGAGCGAGTGCTGCTTAATCTCCGTGAACAACTGCAAGGATTCGCAGTGTCTTGGGGGCAATTGCTTTCAGCGTTTCGAGCGAAGTACGAAATCATTCCTGAACAAGATCTTGTTTTCATAGGCGTCTATGACCAGGTTGGGGCCATGCTTCGATGGGGCAGCTCTCGCAGGAGCCTGAACGCCGTATTTCGCCGTAATGTCGAAGCGTTGAGAAGCAACAGCGGCCTCGCGGATTTCGATCTGGACAGCCCCCAGACGGGGATGTTTATCGAAGTCGTTAAGCGGGGCGAAACGCTCCCAGCCGTTGTGATTGGGGAACACGAACTGAAGATGTCCGGCTTGTCATTTGATGTAAATGGGAAGACCCTGCGATTGTCACCCAGCACCGCCCAAGAAAATCAAGCCGCAAGCGTGGCCGACAAAGTGTCGTTCATTTGCGAGGCAAATCGTCTGGATACTAACTACGTTTTAGAACGAATTGAAAGAAGAACAATCGCGGCCAGATTGCTGCATTCTACGATCGTGATCCATCGCAACGACAACGTGACACAACTCGTCGATACCCCCTTTTGCCAGAAGGCGCTCTTATCTCACTGAGCGATCCGTCATGTCACTAATCATCTTGTCTCCCGCAACAATCGCACAAGTTACTGGTGGAATATGGGTAAACTTGCTACGCGATAAACTGTCGATCTCGGGGCTGTCAGTTGTTGTCGATCTAGTGAAGGAAGGAGACTTGGTATTCATCACGACTCCACGCCAATGGGGCCGGCAAGTTCCGAACACTTTTTCAAAACTAGACGCGATCTTGGCCAAGAGACCAGCGGCAATCGTTGCCACGCCAGAACAAGCGAAGCACACTACGGCTCCAACTCTCATTGTCGAAAACACGAGGCTCGCCCTCGAACGAATCGCGTTAGCCGCGCGAGACGCATCGAGGGCGGAACGAGTATTGATAACGGGAACGCAAGGTAAGACAGGATGCAAACTTCTCCTTGGCGAGTTGATCAGTAAGCAAACTGTACCAGTCTATTATTCCCGATCGTCCGCTAACTTAGATGTTCCCGTGCTCTTGTCACTGGGTAATCTATCCGACGAGCATCGAATTTGTTTAGTTGAAGCTGCTGTGTCAGATCGAGGTGTAGGTACTCGTCGATCTCAGCTTATCAGGCCGCACATCTGCGTCTTTACTAACGCGAATCCGTGCCATCTCGGAACACATGGTGGGTTGGAGAATGTCATCGTCGATAAGGCTGACGCAGTATCCGGTTTGCAAGCAAACGGTACGATCATTATCAATCGTGAATCATTCTTCTACCCGCAGCTGAGGGCAGCTATCTCGCAGAGGCGCCCGGATTCGAGATGTTATACATATGGCCGTGAATCACGCTGTGATGCGAGGCTTATTGCCAGTCGGTTCGAGAACGGTAAATGGAATATCGAGGCGGACATTCTGGGAGAGCGGTATCGATATCAGTTAGGCCTGTTTCATTCGCACGCGCCAGCAAGCACGTTGGGGGCACTACTTGCCGTTGGACTGCTCGGTCTGGACATCGACCAGGCGGTTCATGATGCGGTACAGTTTAGGTCTTCGTACAAGTCGACGGGCCGGCGATTTACGCTGCGCCACCCAGATGGTGACTTTGTCTTTTACGATCAACACTACAGCAACAATGAGTACGCACTTTTGTCGGCCGTTGACGACTTGAGCAACACAACATCTGTGGGAAAGAAAATTGCAGTCATCGGTGGATTCAATGACCATGTGCGTTTCGCTAAAGGCGCGTACGTGCGAGTTGCAAGGTCACTCGCACGTTCGGATTTAGATGCTGTCTACACCTTCGGGAAGAACATTCATCCCATGCGACAACTCTTGAATCATACGAGATTACACCAAGGGCATTTCGATTCGACGCACGAAGTTGCTGATGCCTTGGTTTCCATTCTCAAATCTGGAGACGTGTTACTTCTAAAAGCGCAGGGCGCGGCGGGATTCGTGAAGGTGTCGGAGGCGATACTCAAGGCGTTTCCGATCGTGCCTGCAGCTGCACAATAGACCGGCACTAGCACGGGAGGCATGACGTTTGTGCGCTCCGTGACCCAAGGCAGAATATAAGCGAGTTGTTTGATAGATCGTCGGGTATTGGATCGGGCAATATTGATTACCGTAGGATCGCCGCTGACTATGCGTCAATTCAGAGTGACTCTTACGGTGCGATCGCAGTCCGATCCCATTTCGCAAAGGATTCGGCAACAGTGCAGGGCTCGGACATGACGCGACAGCAACATACTTTGCTTTCGTCTCCCGACGTGGTATTCCTCGATTACCTCCGGAACTGTTTGGTTAGCCGCAACGGTGTGAACGCAGAGTCCAGCGCTGCGGCGGCGCTATTCAAGGAATCATCGCTCCCGCAGTTCTTGTGGGGTGTGGCAATAACGCTCTATCAGCCAGACAGCCCGCGCCTGATGGTCGTGCGAGCGACTAACTCTTCAACATACGAGAACATTCGGCAGGCGATTAATCGAACTACTGCACACGAACGCTTCGACGATTTCGACTTAGGTGACCTCAAGCGTTGCCGAGTCCAAATTGACTTCATCGTGCATGAACCCGAGGCAGTCGAGCTTTCCGAATTCTCCGATTCTACTATCGACGTAACGGGACCTAAGACTGAGCTTCCGATTCACGCTCGACAAAATGGCGAGCCGATCGTCTGGCGAGATGCTGCGTCCTGGCAGGTACAAGTAGTTTCAGCCCTACCAGTGCCGAAGAATTTAGCTCGCTTCGAACTGGGCGTTGATGGGCTTCGAATTGTTAAGGAAGGAAAGCGACGGTACGTTTTGCCTGGGGATGCGTTTGTTCGATCGATCCTTGGAATCTCACAACTTCGTCGGCATATTCAACGTCTGTTTCCTGGCGACGATATTGAGACGCTGAAGTACTATCGGTTTCGGTCGTTGAGTTTCGTAAGTGGAGTAGTGGAATCGGAGAGGGACAGCGGTCGCGATGCGACTCGGTTCAACGAGGACGTGTCGGACGATCGAGAGCCTCGATCGTGGCTTCCGCTTTATCGTGGGCTGCCGCCGATTCCGGCAGTGAATGACGTCTCATTAACTTGCGCCGCGCGGGCTGGCACGAAATGGATTGCGGATAGTTTGCAAACCGATGGTCGATTCATCTACTACTATGATGCGGCGACGGATACGCAGCGAGATCACGAGCATCCCAGACGCGATCCGGAAACTGATCCGTATTACAACTTGCTGCGCCATGGTGGCGGGGTGATCACTTTGCTTCTGGACGAACAATTGGGGCAGGCACAAAGCCTCCCGACGCCGTCCGCTATCGCGGATCAGCGACGTGAAGTTATCGAACGGGCAAGTGACTTCTTGGTTCAGCAGCTTGTCGACTACCAAGCGGCGGACGGTACGAAGGCCGCCTATGCTTTGTACAATCGAAAGGCGAAGCTCGGCGGCAGCGGCATCGGGTTGTGCGCACTTGCGATGTATCAGCGACTGTTTCGAGACGATCGATTTGCGGACGTTGCTGCGCGGCTTGCCCATCATCTGCGTAACGAGATCAACGAACATGGCGAGTTTCGATACTATCACATCTACTTGGACAAGCCGGTTGGGTGGGAGGACAATCAGAAATACTTCTCGTTCTATTATCCGGGCGAAGCAATTCTTGGCCTATCGCAATACTGCCAACACGTTTGCCAAGCCGACGCGGAGCGGCAAGCGATTTACGCCAAGACTCATCAAGCGTTGCGATTCCTGCTCTGCGAAAGACCTCACCTTCACAAAGAGCATTACCAAACGCTGCCGTCCGATTCGTGGTTGATGATGGGAATTAACGATCTATGGGATGTCGCTGAGTTTCAGCAAGAGGAGTACAAGAAGTTCGTCTTTGACGATGCTGATCAAATGGTACGCCTGATGTATACGGAAGAAGACGCGATCTACCCGGACTATGTTGGCTCGTTCTACTACCATTACGGTGACCATCCTTATCCCGATGGTGCTCGTGCCGAAGGACTGCTCAGCGCTTATCAGCTTGCTTTGAAGGTGGGCGATCAGCGACGAGTCGAGTGTTATCGTCATGCCTGTTATCAAGTTGCCGCCGCAACACTACGACTGTGTAATACGGCAGATTCTGTCTACTCGGCGGCGAATCCCGAGCGAGCGATGGGGGGCATACGCTTCAAGTTGACACGACAGTGGTTCCGCGTCGATACGATTCAGCATGTCGCTTCGTTCTATCTAAAGCTGTTGGCAACAACTAGTGAAGAGATTTCTGAGAGCGCATCCAACACGTAGTGCCAATCGAGTTATTCTGTTTGGCCAAGCGAGCATTGCTCTTCGGGCAAGGGTCTTTCGTGACGATTCATCGCGACTCATAATCAAACGGTAAACATAGGTCGTCTATTCCTCAACCTGGCGGAGCGCCCGTTGTCTGTTGTTTCTTATCGGTGTGTTTGTGGTGAAATGGTTCCGATGGACGATGCAGATGGGGGCGTTTGTGCGAGTTGTGGCCGACATTATTCTAGCGACGTGCTGCGCACTGCGTTTGCTGAGACGATGCCATTAGGGGAAGTTGGCGCTGAACCTCGAGGGCCTTCTTCTGGTGGAGCCGAACAAGATGCTCGGATCGGGAAGACATTTGATCACTTCGAAATCATCGCTTCCCTTGGTGAAGGTGGAATGGGCAGTGTCTATCGCGCGCTCGACAAATCGTTGCAACGGTACGTCGCGCTGAAGGTGATTCGATCGGGCGAGCAATCGGCGAAGGATACGCAGCAACTGCAGCGGCTTTTCCAAGAAGCCATCGCCCAGGCGCGTGTGAATCATCCGAACGTTGTCCATATCTATTATGTGGGCCGCAACGAGGACTCGCCGTTTCTGGCGATGGAGCTTGTCGAAGGCGAGACGCTATCCGATCAACTCGCGGACGGACCACTGCCATTCGTGGAGGTCGTCAATATTGCGATTCAAGTCGCTGACGCGCTGCGACACTCGGTTCGCTATGACATCTTGCACGGTGATATCAAACCAAGCAACATCCTGTTGGCACCACACGGAGTCGCAAAGCTTTCGGACTTCGGGTTGGCAAGGCGATTGTCGCAAGCGGCAGATGGCGAAGTTGGGATTGCCGGAACGCCAATCTACATGGCGCCTGAATCGATGCATCCGGACGTGACAGACGTTCGGAGCGACATGTATTCGCTTGGCGTGACGTTATTTGAAACGACGTTTGGCCGTCTGCCCTACGATTTCGGTGGTGGCACAGTTGCCGATTGCATGGAGAAGCACAAGACTGCGGCGGTTGAGTTTCCAGATCCTTGGCCTATTGAAGTGCCGGCGCGTTGGCGAGCAGTTCTGGCACGGTTGTTGGCGAAGTCGCCGGAAGATCGCTATCAAAACTATGACGCATTATTGTTAGACCTGCGAGCGTTGCGACCGGTCGACGTTCCGAAGGCGGGACGCGTTCAACGTGCTCTGGCTTGGTTGGTAGACCTCGCGCTCGTCAACACCGTGCTTCAGGTACTCACGAATCCTTTTGTCGGTGATGAATTGCGACAAATGCTCGACGGACGCTTGCTTGTGACGCCCCTTGTTTTGTTAGTTGGTGCGGCGGCTCCGCTTTTGGCATCTGCTGTTCAAGCTTATTGGGGCATCACGCCAGGCAAGAAGTTGTTTCAAATACGAGTTGTCGATCGTCACGGACTTGTACCGAGTCAAGCGACGCTGGCAGCCAGAATGGTCTTTCAGATGTTGCCGCTTTGGGCGGGTGCGCTGGGATTGGGACTGCAACTGCTAGGTGCCGATGTCATCTTAGCGGTGGCCGCCATCGGCCTTACGCTGGCAGTTATTGCTGACTCCGCGCTAGCGTTCATACGACGCGATGGTCGCTCTTTGCATGATATTCTTTTCGACACTCGCGTTGTTTTGGACGTCGCTGTGCGTTCGCCGACCGAAGAGTAGCCGCACGATCGTCGAATCGATGATCGCATCTGCGAACAGGCGTTTACGAGATGGCTAAACGATGACGCTGGTCAGTTCAAGAAAGCTGGGGTGATTCCGGATTGCGTCAAAGTCCGTTTCGCCGGCGACCAAGTCGCGATAGCTAGAATCGATGTCAAAGGATCGAGCCAGATACGCGATCGCGAGTTTCGAGTTCTTCGCGAGACTCCAGTAACAAGCCAAGTTGTAATAGATGATCGCGTGGTCGGAGGCGACCGAGAGGGCTTCTTCGAGCGATTGGATCGCGAGGTCCAGGCGACCGACGCGTTTCTGGCACCAGGCAAGCGCCAACCACGTATGAAGGTTGTCCGGATTTACCTCAGCCGCTTCTTCCAACCATTGAATCGCTTCATGGTGCCGCTCCATGACTCGATAAGCTTGCCCACGAAGGTAGAATAAATCTTCTCGTTCGATGCCTTCTGCGCTGATCGAGCTGAGGACAGTCACGGCACGTTCGGCGAGTCTGTCGCGGAGCGTTGGCTGCAACGGAAAGTCATCCGCGCAGGAAGTAACTAGATCGAGATAGCCTTCGGCTTCTCGAAGTAATTGCTGTCGTTTCGTGCGGTCATAGTTAACCACGGTTTTGCTCCGAACGGAACATGCGACGAATCATCCTGCCCCCAACTGCATTCGATCAACGTCAATTCTAACCGCTGCGCAGACGAATCCAAACAGTTGTTTTTAGCCAAGACAAAAAGCAAAGAATTCTCGCGGCGCAACCGTTAAGACACTTGACTTCACGACCGATCGATGCACAAAGAGATCGGTCGTAACAGTCAGGCAAATGAGGTCGAACCCGTTGGCGACTCGAATTACCCAGCCACTTCTTGTGGCTCCGGCGTTGACTCGAACCATTCTGCGAGTGGCTTGGCAGGCGCGGAGAGTTTAAGGACGGGAGCGAACTCCGCGAACTCGTTATCGATCGCTTTAAAGAACACAGGGACCGGCGCTGCGTTTGCCGGTGCGCACCGTTCATACGCCGCGAGGAATCGTTCACGATCGAACCATTCGTCATCCACTGCGGTTGGTAGCAGCGCTGACAGACTGACCGCTAACGCTTCTCGATTGTTTGAAGGATCATCGAGGTAATCGTCCACCGAGCCATGGCTCTCGATGAGCGAAGCAAACGCTGCGGGCAAGTGCCAGCCTCGAGCAATAAGCGCTCCAGCGTCAGCGTGTGTCCAGCCAAACGTATCAGCTTCGAGTTGCGCCAATCTGAATTGACCATCCTGGCGACGCTCTAGAAGCGTTTCGTACTCCGTCGGAAGTTCTTTCGCCAGCAACGGCACGGCCATATCCTGGAGCAATGCCGCCGCGAACAGATCCTCCGCGTCGGACAAGCCAAGTAACTTGCCAAACCGGCGAGAAAAGACGGCGCGACGTAGTGAATCCTGCCATAAACTCTTCAAGTCGAACGGACCGCATTTTGGATTCGGCATCAAGCTAAAGACAGCGCTCCAAAGGGCGAAATTCTTAATCGTGCGAATGCCAACCAACGAGATAGCGAGTTTGATACTGGAGATCTCGTGAGAGAATCCAAAGTACGACGAGTTAACGAATCGCAGGACTTGGCCCGTGAGGCCCGGGTCGGATTCGATCGGAACCGCAAAGTCAGCAGAAGTATGATCTGGATTTTGCGAGAGTTCCAACAAGCGAATTGCGCTCTGGGGTAACGCCGGAAGCTGTGCGCCCGTCAGCAATTCCTCGAGTTGTGTGTTGTCGCGATCGATGGCCATCTGTTATTGCCCCACTTGCATGAGTCGGTTGATCATTCTTGACTGCACAGTTCGCGATCAAGGAAGCCTGTATGAAACATAGGCCACACCGATGCAGACGGCAAACAGTCGTATCTCGGATCATCCTGCTACGCGAAGGCCGCGTTGTGTTTAGGCATCACGGATCGTTGCGGATCGGCAACATCGCATCGATCGTCGATTCGGCACAACTCGCACGAACCAATCGAACAACATCTCTTACAAGCTGATCGACCGTTTCTTCGGCAGTTGGCGCGGGCCTTGCGATTGATGTGGACTCTCCTCTTCACGGCGTCAACTTTTCACATTCGAGTGTTCCTTGCCACGTTTTGTCTTCCTACTTGCCTGCTTCTCGCTCGCCTGCTGTCTCCCGGCGGCGATTTATCCAATTTCGGAGGCAAGAGGGGACGGAGATTCGAGTCGCCGTCCAGCAGGCTGGAGGCGGACCAATCTCGGGTGGGAGCGTGCATCGCACTGGCAGCTCGAATCCCGGCCTCACCCAAACCCCGCCTCGGCGTCCGCTGTCCACCCGCTGGTTATCGCTTCGCTCGAGTTGTTGATCTCGGTTGGTGCCCTCGTGGCTGGCACCCCGGCTCGGTGTGTTAGACGGCGCTGAGATCCATCTTTGGACGTTGGGTCGAACTCTTTTTGTGCTTTCTTGCCAAATCGTGTACGGATTCGGTGCTAGCTCCGCACTATTAGTTACAGATGGCCTTAATTCCTGGGTTCTGTAAGAACAAGTCTGACTAAGAGAGCGAATTCGATGCGACTAACCTTGCGAACGATGCTGGCATACCTCGACGATGTTCTCGATCCGGCTGATGCCCAGGAATTGGAACAGAAAATCGAAGAGAGCAGTTTTGCCAGCGGTCTGGTCCATCGTGTTCGCGACTCGATGCGACGTATGCGTTTAGGGGCGCCGAAGTTGGACGGACGCGGTTTGGGGTTGGACCCGAACACGGTCGCAGATTATCTCGATAGCACGCTCCCTCCGGAACGAGTTCCTGAATTCGAAAAAGTTTGTCTTGAATCGGACGTGCATCTGGCGGAAGTTGCCTCATGTCATCAGATTTTGACATTGGTTCTCGGCGAACCGGCGGACGTCGATACCGCGATGCGTGAGCGGATTTACCGAGTTGGTCATCCAGACAATCGGCAATCGAATCAGCCGCCAGCCGCTTCCCGGAATGGTGCTAGGTCCGTTGCGGCTCACGGCGGAGCGAGTGCGTCATCCGCTGAAGTGGGAACTGCGGCAGTGGTTAAGTCTAGGAGTTCTCGACAACCATCGCAGCTTTCGCCAAAGTCACTCGCGATTACGGTGTTGTTAGGATTTTTGCTCGCGGTCGTCGCGCTGCAAGCGGTTGGCGTCAGCAGGCTTCGAAGTTGGATTGGTCTGTCTTCGGCAGCTGACGTTGCCGACGGTTCATCGCCCTCGTCGACGGAAACGGCGAAGCCGGAAATCACGTCGTCTGCGAATGCCGAATCGTTATCGCCTGGATCCGGCGAGGCGAACGTCGAGCCGCGTCTTGAAATTGATGCATCATCCGATTTGCGACAGGGAGAGGCCGCGGCATCTTTGCCGATGGTGTCGCCGATTGAAGCGGGACCGGTAAGCCCGGCATTGGAGACTTCAATCGATAATCCATCGCTGACGGATGCTGCAGGTGCAAGCGTCGTCGATCGACCGCCGGTCGCGGGCGGTGAGATTGCGACCGGTGACGAAGTGGCTCCCCCTGGTGTAGTTGGAGAGGTTGCCAAGGTGGATGGTGCCGCAATTAGCGATCCGTCTGAGCGGGCGGAAGTCGCTGCCGTCGAGCCAACTCGACAAGTTCCGGTTGGAAGTTACATCTCCGAAGTAGAAGTCTTGGCGCGATTTGACGAGACGGCTGGTGATTGGTTCCGAGTTGCGCCGGATGCGCCGGTGCTGGCGGGACAGCGAGTCATCGCTCTGCCGACTTATCGACCAAAGCTGCTATTGTCTCCGAACATTCGAGTGACACTTGTCGGCGAGTCTTATGTTGAGTTCGGGCAAAAGAAAGAGCCGACGGCACCGATGCTTAAGATCGAAACGGGACGAGCCACGATTGTGCCACTCGGCGATCCCGAAGCGGTTGTTCATTTGAGTGCGGCCGGTCGTATCGGAAGCGTGTCGTTTGGCGACGCCGATTCTAAGTTGGCAGTTCACGTGATGCAATACCTGCCTCCGGGACAACAGCCTCAGTTAGAGCCTTCGGTCCCAATGATTCAATTGTTCGCGGTAAGCGGGCAAGTGTCCTGGAAAGAGGAGGGGTCAGGTGAGTTCGTCGTGAGCGCTGGCCAAGTGTTGACGATTGCCGGCGATGGCTCGCCGACGTTGTACGAGGCGGGAGAACTTCCCAAATGGATCGTCGGCAAGGACCTGGCGGACATCGATCGACTTGCCTCAGCAGAACTGCGCCGCGACTTGGCGACAGACAGACCGTTGGGCCTTTCTTTGTTAGAGCTGACGGAGTTTCGGCAAGTTGAGGTCCGTTCGTTAGCGTGTCGCTCGCTTTGTTCCCTAGACATGTTTGATCGAGCGATTGAGGCACTTGATGGTGCAAAACTTCGCTCGTATTGGTACGCACAGTTCGATGCGCTCCGCGGCGCGTTAGCTCGCAGTCCTGAATCAGCGATCAAGTTACAGCGGTCTCTCGAGAAGATTGCGGGTGACGATGCGGAGTTGATGTACGAGTTACTATGTGGCTTTGATCCTGATCAGTTGGGGGCCGGAGGAGCGAAGGAGTTAGTCGACGCCTTGGAGAGCGAACGCGTCGCCACGCGAGTGCTCGCCTACGAGAACCTACGTCGGATCACGGACAAAACGCAATTGTTCCGCCCCGAACAGCCTCCCGCTCAGCAAAAGGGGGAGGTAATGAAGTGGCGGCGAAATTTAAGTGCGGGCGCGATCCTCTATCAAGATCCACCAGCGGCGTTGCCAACTCGTCGTGCGGTCACTACGGATACGAGCGGTGAATCACCAGCTACTGAGTAGCTCGTTCGGGCGTCACATCGAGTTTTACCGCTTTTTCAATGTATCGATGCGTTAGGACGCCTGGTTGACACTCCTTTTAGCGGTCGCCAGCAAGCTCTTAGCCCCTTATCGGTCACTCTCGGAATGGGTAGACTAGGTCAGTTGGTTCAGCATCGCTACATGGTTTTGGATTTGTGGCCAGCAGTGGCCGTGGCTAGAATAGACCGCTGACTCACATTGATTGTGTTACAGTAAGGTTAAGCAGGCTTTGGGTTTACAGGGCAAGGAGAATACCGAGTGCAGGTCATTGTATCGGCCAGACATGGCCAACTGAGTACGGCGACTCAAGAGAAAGTCACTGAGAAGGTTGAAAAGCTGCGACGGTTCTTCGATCGTATCACCCGCATTGAGGTGACGGTCAATCTAGAGAATCGCGAAGCACCTCATGTGGAGGTGTGTGTGTCGGCAGAACACACTTCGGATTTCGTGGCATCCGACACGGGCGAACTTTCTGCGTCTATCGACAGCGTGGTTCACAAATTGGAACAGCAATTACGGAAGCACAAAGAAAAGATTCAAGATGGGCATCGGAAACCCGGGCGAAAACAGCTTGAGCCACCTGCCGTAGACGATACGGCCGACGACGGCGAAGCCGAAGAGTGACGCTGGAACCGCTCGGTCATCCTGAGCGGCGAGCGTGAAACAGACAAACAGAGGATATACGGCCTATGAAATTCTCAGACTTCATGAATGTGAAGGCCATCAGCTCGGAACTGACGGCGGACAACAAAGAAGACGCTATTAACGAACTTGTTGGAGCCTTAGTCGATGCAGGCTCGATCAAAGAAGATGACCGCGAGAGCATTGTCAAAGCGATTATGAAACGTGAAGAGCTTGGCAGCACAGGGATCGGACGCGGCATTGCTGTGCCCCACACAAAGCATCCCAGCGTTGACCAGCTTGTTGGCACGGTCGGCGTGAGTAGCGAAGGCGTTGATTTTGATAGCCTGGACGGAGAAAAGGTACAACTCTTGTTCCTACTCGTCTCACCACCAGACCGTCCAGGTGACCACCTGCGAGCCCTCGAGAATATCTCGCGCCAATTGCGTGACGAGACTTTCTGTCGGTTCTTAAAGCAGTCCAAGAATGCTGATGACATTCAGCAGTTGTTGGAAGAGGCAGACAACAACCAATTTGTATCGTAAGTGCTCCTCGTAGCACATGCGATACAGATTGAAAGCAGCAAGCACGTTCAACTCGCTCGATTCTTGAGCGAAGTTGTTCGTGAGCTTCAAGAGGTACAGAATTGGCCATGGCCAGCGAATCGCGTACAAGGGTTGTGACGGTCACAAACGCGGAGGGACTACACCTCCGACCCGCCAATGCGCTCGCTTCGCTCGCCAAGAAGTATTGCAGTGCGATCCAGGTTTCCTATCGCGGCGAGACCGTCGATGGAAAGAGTATTATGTCTCTAGCAACGCTAGGGGCAGAACAAGGCGTCCAGCTTACAATTCTTGCAACCGGTGACGATGCCAACGACGCACTTAACGCGATCGAGGCATTGTTCGCGGCAGGCTTTCGCGAGAACAGTGACGAGGCGCACGACACGAATCACACACAGGTAGGTAACGACTCGTGATGCCCGTTGGCGAGATTCGCCAACGACGAAAGCTGTCGCGAAGACGCTACCTATGACGACACGAGCACACAACGAGACGGTAGGCGATCCACAGACCGAAAATGATCAATCGATTAACAGCCGGATCATAATCGAAGCCCGCAAGGGCTGACCGCGGTCGCCGCCGACGTCGCAATGCGAACGTTGCAGGGAATTGCGGTTTCGCCGGGCGTAGCCATTGGCGAAGCACTGATAGTTGACAACGAGGGATTTCGCATCCCTCGTCGGTTCGTAATGCGCGACGCTGTCGACGACGAGCTACAACGTCTTAACAACGCGGTTGAAGCTGTCGCGGGGCAAATCGCTCGTAATCGTGACTCCGTCACTGCTCAGCTTGGCGATCAATGCGGCGCGATCTTTTCCGCGCACCTCCAGATGCTACGAGATCCGAGTTTGCTCGCGGAGATCGAAGGTCTCATTCGGCAGAAGCACTACTCGCCCGAATACGCGGTCAGTCAAACCCTTCGCCGGTTCGCCAAAGTCTTCGAGGACTTGGACAACATCTACATGTCGGAACGCGCGCACGATATTGTCGATATCGAACGCAGCCTGTTGGGCAAGTTGCTTGGCGAAAGACGCGAAGAGTTTTCACACATAACGTCGCCTGCAATCATTCTCGCGCACAATTTGACACCGACCGAAACCGCAAACCTTGATCGACGTTTTGTATTGGGCTTTGTCACGGAGATTGGTGGCGCGGGAGGACACACGGCAATTGTGGCGAAGGGCCTCGAGATTCCAGCGGTTGTTGGAATGGGGCGGTTCCTCACGGACTTGTCTGGAGGTGAACTCGTCATCGTCGACGGCAATCACGGTCGGGTGATTCTGCAGCCCGACGAAGAAACCATCGCACATTATCGCTATGAAGTCGAAGAGCATCAGAACTTAGTTGCTCAACTTGGAACGCTTCGTGATCTACCGGCACAAACCACAGATGGAACACGGATAACGTTGCACGCCAATATCGAGTTTCCTCGCGAAGCCGAGTCCTGCCTGGAACGTGGCGCGGATGGGATCGGACTGTATCGAACGGAGTTTCTTTACCTAGGGGCAGAAGTAGAGCCAACCGAAGAGGATCATTACGCGGCTTACGCTGAAGTGATTCGGCAGATGCAGGGGCGTCCGGTCGTGATTCGGACTTTGGATCTCGGAGCGGATAAGCTTGGGCAGCTTCCGCAGGACGAGCAAAATCCGTTCTTGGGTTTGCGCAGCATTCGGCTGTCGTTACGCAACTTGCCACTGTTTCTCGTTCAGTTACGAGCGATCATGCGCGCGAGTGCGCTTGGTCCGGTTCGCATCATGTTTCCTCTGGTCTCAACGTTGGCGGACCTGCGGCAAGCGAAAATGGTACTGGCTGATGCGATCGAAGATTTGGAAGAAGCGGGGATTGCGTTTGACGCGGACGTGGATGTCGGGATGATGGTCGAAGTACCGGCGGCGGTTACGATGCTGGATCGGTTTCTGAAGGAAGTTGACTTCATCAGCGTCGGGACAAACGATCTGATTCAGTATGCCTTGGCCGTCGATCGGGGCAACAATGAAGTTGCTGACCGGTATCAAGCAAGTGACCCAGCCGTTTTGCGACTAATCGAGCAATCGCTCGACGCGGCGAAAGCTGCTGATGTTGCCGCGTCTGTCTGTGGACAGATGAGCGGCGAGCCTCGTTACACCATGTTGCTGCTCGGCCTTGGGTTGCGCACGTTGAGCGTACCACCAAGCGCCGTGCCAGAGATTAAGAAGATTTGTCGCAGTATCTCGATCACCCAATGCGAAGAAGTGGCTCGCCGTGCGATGACCATGGATAGCGCTCGCGAGATCGATACCTATCTGCGCGAGGAACTAAGAAAGGTTGCGCCAGAGTTTGGAGACAACTAGTCTCCGTCGTCTCATTTCAGGCGTCGGCGTGACAGGAACTAAACGAAACATTTATTGGAAACAACAATCATGAAAAAAGAAATGTTGGTCAACGTTTCGCAACCCGAAGAATGTCGGATTGCGATTATCGAAGATGGACTGCTTGAAGAGCTCTACATCGAGCGTGCGAGCGCAGACAATTTAGTTGGAAATATCTACAAAGGACGCATTGTCAATCTCGAGCCAAGCATCCAAGCGGCGTTCGTTGACTTCGGCGTTGGTCGGAATGGCTTTCTTCACATCAGCGATGTCGAATCGCAGTACTTTCGTCAGGGCGGATACGATCCGAGCAAACCGATCGGTGAAGATCGATCGGCGAATGGCGAAGACAAAAATGGAGATGAAAAAAGCTCCGATGGTCGTCCTCCGCGGCGTCAGCGACCGGGCGCTCGTCCACGTGTAAAACCTCCGATTCAGGAGATCTTCAAGCGTGGCGATGAAGTCCTCATTCAGGTCATCAAAGAGGGACTCGGGACGAAAGGTCCGACACTTTCAACGTATATCAGCATCCCGGGACGCTACCTTGTCCTCATGCCTGCACTCGGTCGACTGGGCGTCTCGCGCAAGATCGAAGACGACGCGGTACGTCGCAAATTGCGCGACACGTTGCTCGAATTGAATCCACCAAAGGGACTTGGGTTCATTGTTCGCACCGCCGGTATCGATAGGAATCAAAAAGAGCTGTCACGCGACATGGCGTATCTTCTGCGACTATGGAAGGTCATCGTCCGGCGAATCAAGACGCATCCCGCTCCGATCGACATCTATGAAGAGAGCGACATGATCATCCGAACGATTCGCGACATCTTCAATTCCGATGTCGACGCGATCTATATCGATCAAGAGGCTGCCTATGAACGGGCTAAAGAGTTCTTGCAACTCGTCATGCCTCGCTTCGTCAATCGGCTTCATCTCTATGAAGGCAAGGAGCCATTGTTCCATAAGTACAAGTTGGAATCCGAGATCGGACGCATCCATAAGCGAGAAGTTCCACTTCGCGCGGGCGGCTCGATCGTCATTGACCAAACCGAAGCGCTCGTCGCGATCGACGTGAATAGCGGGACTTTCCGAACTTCCAACTCGGCGGAAGAGTCGGCCTTTAAGATGAACATTCAAGCCGCGAAGGAAATTGCGAGGCAACTTCGATTGCGAGATCTCGGCGGAGTCATCGTGAACGACTTCATCGACATGCGGCAAGAAAAGCACCGCCGAGGCGTGGAGCGAGTTCTCAAAGACGCGATGAAGCGAGATCGCGCCCGCACAAAGATCCTCCGCACGAGTCCGTTTGGGTTGATCGAGATGACGCGTCAGCGGATTCGACCGAGTCTGAAACGAAGCGTCTATTCCGACTGTCCGTGTTGTAATGGGCGTGCCGTGGTTAAGACGTCAGAAAGCATGTCGATTGAAGTCATTCGCATGCTTATGCTCGCCAGTCAACAACCGAATATTTCTCGGGTAGCCGTGCGCGTCAACGATGAAGTGGCTTCTTATTTGAACAATCGCAAGCGTAAAGAAATCCATCAGTTGGAAGATGAAGGCGGCATGGCTGTTCAGATCCTCGGAAGTGAAGGGCTCTACCCCGAGCATCTTGAGCTTGACTGCCGCGATGACAAGGGCCAAGAGATTTCACTAGGCCTTTCGGCGAAGTAATCGACGACGCGGATGACAGCCGATAGGAACTGCCCGTGTTTGCTTACGACCAATTGCCATATTCGGGAGCCGTGGAAGCCGAAACGCATCCACGGTATCTCGAAGCTGTCGCGATGCTGCGCGGCATACAACCGGCGTCACTCGATGGGTGTCGTGTGCTCGAGTTGGGATGCGCCGCTGGCAAGACGTTGTTGCAACTCGCCGAGGAGTTTCCCACTAGCCAATTCATCGGCGTAGATTTGGCACGCGGTCGGATCGATGAAGCCAAAGCAATTGCGTCCGAAGTTGGCTTGAAAAACGTCGAGTTTTGTCAGGGCTCATTGACGGAAGTGGATGAGACTTGGGGAGAGTTCGATTACATTCTGTGTATCGGCGTTTTGTCTTGGGTACCCTCGGAGGTCCAGGATCAGATTTTTCGTGTCATCAGGGAGAGTCTGACGGCTCAAGGCGTTGCCGCTGTCACTTACAAGACGTTTCCCGGTTGGCATCACTTGAACATTGTGCGTGATGCAATGCGCTATCACACAGATAAATCCCACGATCCGCCAGATAGAATTCGTGACGCACGAAAGACGCTGGAGCTGTTCGCCCGCGAGACCCAAGCGAATTCCGTGCAGGGGCGCATCTATCGCGACGAACATAAGTTTCTCGGCAATGCGCAAGACGACTACCTATTTCACGACTATCTAACGGACGCCAGCTATCCGCTTTACTTCCACGAGTTTTATCGGCGAGCGACGGAACACGATCTGAAGTACGTCGGCGAAACCAATTTTGCCCGGAACAATTTGCCTCCCGATGCGACCACCTCACGAACCGCAATGGCCGATTTGCCGTTGGTCGAGCGATGTCAGATGCTCGACTTTCTGAATAATACGGCGTATCGTAAATCGATTCTCTGTCGCGGCGATGTCGAAATGTCCGAGTCGATCGATCCAGCGAAGTTGAAGACGATGCGTCTCTCACTCCGTGAGATTCCCACTCCGTCAAACTTTGAAATTGGAAGTTCGGACGTTCTCACGTTCAAGTATGAAAGCGGAAGCCTTGGCGTCGCGGCACCGTTCGGAAAGGCCGCACTCAGACATTTGATCGACGTGTATCCGCGTCCAGTGTCAATATCGGAACTATGCGACGGTGCGAACTCGTTGCTCCCGCCAACCGCTCAACATTTGCGAGTTGACAGAGACCGAGGCCAGGATCTCATTGCAAGTGCCATGCTTGGTTCGCTGGAGGCGGGATTGATTCAAGTCTGCGTTCGTCCGCCGGAATTCGTGCAAACGATCAGCGACAGACCCGCCGCGTCGCCGCTCGCTTGTGCACTGGCCAAGCGAACTGCGATCGTCGCGAATCGTTGTCATCAAAACGTCAGCCTAAGCAATGATGCGGCGCTGATACTATCGCACTTGGACGGCCGCGACGATCGAGAGCAGTTGAAGCAGCAACTCGTGTCGAGTCCCGATGAAACACGACGAACACCAGAGCAACGACTCGACCTCGCATTGACCGAACTCAATAATCGAGCATTTCTCGTAAAGTGATCACATTGCAATCCGCATGCTTACAGCATCGTAAGTGGGTTTTCTCGATTCTCGAGTGGCATCGCGACCGACGCTCCAACGCGGTGTGACTCGAACACGGCAGCGATCATCTCAACGGTGGTACGACCTTCGTAGACGCTGCATTCGGGCAGGCGATCTTCCTCGATCGCGGCAATTAGATCTTTGCAGGCGAGTAGATTTCCTGCGTTCGATCCCCCGTTTGGTAACGGTTCAGGCTGGCCAGCACCTGCGGAACTGACGGGAATCCACTTGGCTCCACTTCTTCCCGGCGACCAAGTTGGATCCGGAAGATAGTTCACCGCAGGCAAGTAGCCGGTCAGGATTTCGATGATGCCTTCCGAACCGCAAATCTGCAAGCCGAAGCGTTTGCCGACACCCATGTTTCGCGTCGAAGCAAAGTAGGCTGTTACGCCTTCATCCATTCCGTACATCGCGGTCAGCGAATCTCCAGCGAGTGGCCCGATTCCCTCCGCGCCTTCAGCGACGTGTTCTTTCGTCACGGACTTGCCATCTTGCATCACCTTGGCCATGCACCAGTTCGGTTCGCTGCCGAAGTGATGCATTAGGTTCATGACGTGACTGCCGAGGACCCACAAATCTTCGCCCCCTCCGCGTCGATCCTCCTTGCCACGTCCTCGTAGCTCCAACAGTTTGCCGATGCGACCGTCGTAAATCATATCGCTGATTACGTGCAACTTCGGGCTGTATCGAGTCTGGTGTGCTAGTGCGAGCTTGACGTTGTGTTCCTTGCACACGGCGACCATTTCGTCGGCTTCTTCGAGCGTTCGACACATTGGCTTTTCCATATAGATGTGCATGCCTCGCTGCGCCGCAGCCAACACCATGTCGCGATGCTGGTCCAGCCACCGCGGCCCGATCGCCACAATGTCTGGCTTTGTTTCGTCGAGCATCTGTTGATAGTCCGCGAAGCCTTTCGGCGCAGACAGTCGCTTGACGCCAGCGGCTAGTCCCTGCTCGTTCGCGTCGGCAACTCCAACGATCTCGCAATCGGGCATTTGCAGCCAAACCGTATCGACTCCGTGTCCATAGTTACCTCGACCTGTGTGACCGATAACAGCGATCCGATACTTGTTTGGCACGATTCAGTTCCTTAATCGCAAGTTACTGATTTGTCACAGCGTCATGGTAGGGACGCTGTGTTCGTGGTAACCCGACGCGCGAGCGAGGGATGAGGCGGATAACCATTCCATTCCCTCGCTCACGCATCGGGTTACCTTGCAACGTCCAAGCCCTGATTTTTTGTGTAGCGGTGCATAAAAACGAATCCTTCGTCGAACGCGATCCCACCGGGGAGCATGCACTCGCTGCTCATTGTGCCGCTCAACCGATCCGTTTGCAAATCGCCGCTCCCCAAAAAATCTACTTGACATTTGTTCCCTAAGGATCACATACTTCACGTTCATCAGGGTAGTTCTTTGGAGGAGGCACGAGGCAGTGGCAAGACTTAGCAGCGGTCAGCGGTCAGCGGTCAGCGGTCAGCGGTCAGAGGTCAGCGGTCAGAGGTCAGGTGGGCAAGCATGGCAACACACGCTGAGACGGGACGTGTTGGCGCGCATGATCGTCACGAAGGTTCGCATCCGATAGCACCTTTGCATCTCGACGAGTTGGATTGGGCGACGGTCTATCGAATCTACGACAGGTTGCCACCCGCCGAACGCCGCGTTTTGGATATGCTCGTTGGTCGAAAAGATCCGAAGCAGATCGCCTGTGATTCCGGAGTATCGTCTTCCACCGTGCGGAGCCAGATCGGCAGCTTAAAGCACAAATTCGACGTCGGCTCGCTGCACGAGCTAGTGAGTATCGTCACGATCACGCTGTTTACGGTGTCCGAGTACTCGTCGCTAGAGGGAAAGACGCATAGACAAAATAACTATGACTTATAGACAAAATAACGATTGTGCCTCCACTTTCAACGGATAGATTCGCGTTAACCATTCGCGATTCTCCGAAGGTAGCCATCACTCGCCGAGTGATGAGCCCGTCGAGTTCAATAGCGAATCCCACGATCTTCCCATGTTCTGGAGGCAACAAGATGAGCAAGCAGCGTCGCAAACGAATGAAGCGAAACAAGCAGATCCGCAGCCGTCGCAGCCAGATTCGCAATGGCGTTGAACAACTCGACAAACGAATTCTTCCCGGCGGATTTCTCGACCTGCTCGCTGGAGCCGCCATCGCATCAACATTCGATCTGCTCCCTGACGAGCAATTCCTACCGGAAGAAATCGAGGCGGACTCCAACGAGACCGTGATGAGCCGTCAGCCAAATCAAGCGTTGTTACAAACCGATTTGTCCGCTCTGGGCGTCGACCGCGAGAAAGACAGTGACCGTGAGAAGAATGAAGTAACTGCCGACCTGACCAAAGCCGACAACGCTCACGTTTTGACACCGGAATCCAACGCCACAACGAACACACTCGTCGCGGCATCCTTCGTAGATTCCTTCTTCGCCAGCAACCAATTCGTCGACACGACTTCCACTCTCCCCATCGCTCAAACTCCCCCTCTCGCCAATCCCTCGCGTTCCTTCAGTTCGCCAATCAGCCAACTTGGAGCTGGCGTCGGTAGAGGCTCCGGCCAAGGATACAATGTGACGGGAGCAGAATTGCCGCAATCGAATGTTGCTAGCTCGGTCGCCTCGGCCTCTTCGATGCCGGCCTGGACGCGTGGCGAAGGTGAAGGCGGCTCGTCATCGAGTGGTTCGGCAAGCGCATCTAGCAGTGCTTCGTCATCAGGTGGCACACCATCAGGCGGTGGGTTGGCGTGCGAGGAAGATGGTGACGCCGTCGAACACGAGATTCAACAGCAATGGTTCACATTTGGTGCCACTGCCGAGATTTTTGCGTCTGATAATCCTGTTTTTAGAGTGGTTTCCGAATTGCCTGGAGATGTGCCACCTGGCGCTCCACTAGAGGTCCAACAAGCGTATGTTGGCATGTGGGGCGGCGGTGGAATCAGTTTGTTTCCAGCGTCATTGAATCCTGAATTGTCCACTGACTTTTGGTGGGAAAGCACACGAAATCGACGGTTAGCTTTTTTTACACCTGCTACTCCGCTTGGGAACGGCCAATATAGGAGTATTCTCCATCATGAGTGGGTTGACTATGAAATAGATGGCATATCGCACGACTTGGACCTAATTCGGATTATCACGATGAGGCAAGATGTTAATTGTACTGGCGTTACGGCAAGTACTGACGTCGGTGATATACTAGATGCAACTGGCATCGTGAGTACTAAGTACGACGAAGCGGACGTTAACTTGGCTATATCAACCCTGCCTGGCACGGGTACACAAACCATTTATACCGTTGGTGCCGACGAGCATCCATCAGTGCTTAACGTAGCCGCAAATTATCCAAACTTTAGTTTCACCGCGCAGTACGATGTGATTACGTCAATGTCTCTCAACTCAGCCGAAGGGTGGGAGGACCGATTTGGCGTTTACGAAAATGGGCTGATGAAAGGTGAGTACGCTACAGCAACTGGAGCCGTAGCTCGCGTAGCAAACCTTGCCAACACACACCTCACTAGCTTGGTCGCCGCTTATGGAGGAGGCACGAGTACAACTTTTTTCGGTTGAGCCTCGGTTGATGTACGAGAAATGACTTACCACCAAAATGCACATGCCAAACTCGCAAGGAGCAAAGCTGTGCAACGGCCGACAATTCGATTCAGACTCGCCGCGTTGCTATTCGCCATTACCGTTCTATCGTTACCGATGGTTTGGTACGGGAATCAAGTACGAAGACAAACAATCGTCAACGAACGTCTGCGATCTGTTTCTAGTTGTGTTGTAGTAAGAGCTCCAACCTCGCGACACGAAGTTGTCTCGGTGACAGTTCATACCGATGCAGTACAAGAAGAAATCGAATGGCTACGAAAGGCCCGCACTCTGGAGCATATCGACCTCAACAAGTGCAGTATTTCGAACCAACAGTTCTTAGATCTAGCATCGCTTCCAAGACTGAAGCAAGTAGACGCTTTCGACATACAACTATCAGGAAACACAGTCGAACAATTCAATAAAGTGCGACCTGATATTCGCATTCACTGGGATGCACCCCCGCAAGAAGCACGGCGAACCTTCGTTACCGATCGATATATGTGCGACGGGATGTGGGCATCTGATGGATATCGCCTGACTCTGCAATACATATTGATTCAACAAGTATCCAATCAACTCACGAACTCAAAAAAAGATGTTCGGTTAACTCGGCACGCGATATATCTTAACGGAAACGACAAGATTGGCCCCACAGAAGATGCTCTGGTCTGGTACTACCAACGAGACAAGCGCTTTGTTTTTCCAGTACAAGTTCGACTTGACCTCATTAAGAATTTGAATATTGAACACTTCACGGAATTTGGAGCATCGGACGTTTGGGTGCAAACCATTGTTCCGGATCTCGACCGAATAAATCAAATGCGTTAGGACGAGATGGCGTTAACATCATCATTGTGTGGTTGCGTTGGCTAATAGATTAAACTTTTGGCAGCTGCTGATTCTATGACACGAATTTTCCACTCGCGCCGTAGTCGCCTCGTCTCGCAAACAGTTGAGGTCGTTAAACGTTCTCCGCATCAGGTGGATTATCGCAGATCTCACTTTCTGCCACCCGTCGCTTGTTGATGGCCCTGCGATTAAATGAATTCGACACTGGAGGTATATCTCTTTTGCATCTTGATACCGTACCGTGATAACATTCATATCGTCGTCGTTCGGCAACGCGGGAAAATGGTAGAATACGATTTGACACGTGGCAATCGAATTGAGGGCTGAAGCGTGGCAGCAAGTCAAGGAGCAAGTCGTCGTGGCTTTGCAAATGCTGTACATCTAATGCGGACTCGTTGGCCCGAGTTGAATGACGCGGCACCAGATGACTCGCCGGTCTTCGTGCTTGCCGCCGGTTGGCGGTCTGGCTCGACGCTACTGCAACGCATGCTGATGCCTGAATGCATGATCTGGGGCGAGCCGTATGGGCACGCGTGCATGCTGGAACACTTGGCGGAACCGTTGCGTTGTATGACAAACGATTGGCCGGAACCACATTTCTTCCTGAACGACTCCAATCGAGATTCGGTCACCGAACGATTCATTGCGAACATGTATCCGAGCGTGAAGTCGCTCGTGGAGGCTCATCGAGCGTACTTTGCGACGTTGTTTAAGTATCCTGCAAAAGTGGACGGGGGCGAGGCGCTGGGTCGCGACCCAGCCTACGAGCGTCACGAGGCGGGCACGGATCGCTGGGGATTCAAGGAAGTGCGGTTGTCAGCAGACTACGCGCACTACTTAAAGCTGCTGTATCCCGACAGCAAGTTTTTGTTTCTGATTCGTAATCCTTATGACGCGTATCGATCGTGGGCGGCAAGGCGGAACGCTGATTGGAAGTGGTTCTACCGTTGGCCTGATCAGCCAGTGACAGCTCGATTGTTTGGCCGGTTGTGGTGTGAACTGGCTGGCAGCTTTATTGATCAAGCGGAAACTCTTGATGCACACGGCGTTCGCTATGAAGATTTGAAAGCAGAAAACTACGAACCGATTGAAGCGTATCTAGGTTTCTCGTTGAATCATGATGCGGCAAAAATTCGTCCGAACGACGGGCCAAAGCCTATTGAAGCAATTCCCAATGCGGAGTTCGCCGAACTTGGTGATGCGATGCATGAGATGGCAGAGTCATTGGGGTATTCGAATGACGCAAAGAACGTCGCGGTCACGAGGCACCCTGTTGAAGAACAGAACGACGGGCCTGGAAACCCGTCCTACGATGGCTCGCGATCCAAAGTCGATATGGACACGGCGCGTTGCGTCGTGCTTGTGCCGGTTGGCGGATCGATTGTACCGGCGTGTGAAGAAGCGC
>JACNKX010000097.1 GCA_014381825.1 Planctomycetota bacterium | reverse complement strand
TTATAAGCCGCCAGCCGATGGTATCCGAGCGACAGTTGCTTGGGCAGCGAAGGCGGTCGTTTAACGCGTGCTGCGGCATGCGGTTCCTTACCTTTCGGATCGGAGACGATCAGGCAGGGAGGACGATGGGGCTCGTTGGCGTCAATCCAAATAACGCACTTCCCGCACTCTACCGCATATCGAACGATATCACCCGTGCCCCCATAACCCACTGCCGGTTTGCCATCCCAGATGGCGACCAACATCTCACAAGCATCAACGACATATCGGCCGACGTTGAAGTAGGCCTGATTGCGATGTTGTTGGTTGGTCCAGTCAATTTCTCCCGCGTCTTGCGTTGCGTGTAACTGGGTTGGTTCCACGTCGAGCTGCAAGAGTTCCTCGAACTCTCGTCGGTCTTTGGCGTCTTGGAAGTCCTTCCGGTACTCGTCGAGCGGTAAAGGTGTGACGGCTTGCAGTCTCGCGTCTTGTTTTGCCAGGACCGCGTGAGCGACAATGCGGTCAGCTCCTTTCGCCAGTGGGGAAATCACCGTCCAGTCGATTTCCGTTTCGCCGCCAGCTGCGGAGCGTGCGTCTGCCGAAGGCGAGCCGAGCAGCCTTAGCAGCGGCCGGACAAGCGTCAGCGCGATACCATCGATCACTCGTGAGCACCAATGCCGATCCATGCCACCTCGAACTGGCACACGCCGCAACGTCTCTTCAATGTACTCCAGCACGCGATCCACCGCGTCCGCGACAGCCGATTCGTCACTCAAGCTGCGATGTCCAGTAACGCCAATTCGCAGCGGATAGCTGGCACGTTCCGATGCCATTGTTCTTTCCCAATCTGTTTGATTGCTCCGAGAAATAGGACGCGTTGAATTGTTACCGATGCGTTCCCCAAACGCAAAGGGATGCAACGAGCGATGGACAACTCGTATTGCTACTGAAACGCCGACCAAGAAGCGAAGTTCTTGTCGAGAGCTCACCGTGGCGGCAGCGATTGTGAGGTTGGCTTACCTGAGGCAGTATGGTTGTCGAGAGGCACGACCGTGAGGTCTCTCGGGACTTCGCCGCTGGCGATGACGAACGTGTCGCGGCGAATGTGAGCGATAGCGTCAAACAGCGGTCGACGGATCTCAGGTCGTTGAACCAACACAACTTGCGATTCGAATGTGGGCTGGAGCGACTCGACAATTCTCTCAAGAGTCTCCGTATTGCTAAGGTCACACGCCTCTGCAACGAGTCGACTGATTTCGCATTCGGTTTCGTCGTCCAGTATGATTGCCTGAAGCTGACCGTTCTCGTCTGTCAGAGGCTCGCAGATATCGCGACCGATGTCGACTCGCAGAGACTGCAGGAGTTGATCGTGGTTTGCAGCCAGCTCCACGTGGTATGCCAAGCTTTCAATGATCCGCATTAGATTGATGATCGCCACTCGCTCTTCGAGCAAGTGCTGCAGCATCCGATGCAGCAACGCGATCGGAACTTTGCCTGGGACGAGTTCGTCAATCGCGTCCGGATTCTGTCTCTTTAGCTCTTCCAAGCGATCCAGCACGTCCTGGCAGCTGACCAGTTCGTGAAGCCGGTTCTTAACCGCTTCGACGAAATGAGTTGTGAGCACTGACGCTGCGTCACACACGACGCCGCCAGCCAACTCGGCGCGTTCTCGCTGCTCCGGTTTGATCCACTTGGCGTTCAACCCGAAGGCGGGATCGGTCGTGTCGACGCCATCGATTGGAAGAGCCATCTTATCAAGATTCAGCACCAGATAGTCGTCAATCCTTAGCTCGCCCCGTGCAATTACATTGCCGTTTACGAGGATGCGATAGGCCGCCGACTCCAATCGTATATTATCTCGAATGCGAACCTTCGGGATGACGACGCCCGTCTTCGACGCAATCTGCTGCCGTGATGCGCTAATGCGCAGAAGCAACTCGCCTCCTCGCTGTGGATCGGCCAACCGAACCAATTCGACGCCAATCTCGACACTCAATCGATCGTCGACAATGTCCACCTCGGATGAGTCGGGCGATGGTGTGTTCGAAACCTTGAGTCCGGTAGAGAGCCGCTCTAAAGAAGTCGCCAGCGAATCAGAAGTACTCGTGGTTGTGGTCTCTTTGCGCAGGCCCTTTGCGCTTCTATCGTCCGAAGACGGCTCTTCAGATATCGGATCGGAGTCATGCGTACTCGTCGACCCTTCATCGGCGGGTTCCGGAATATCATCATCAACACATGTAACGTGCAGGACACAGTCAATCCGAACGATCGTCTCGGGATTTCGCAGGCCACCACCTTCGCCGTCCTGGGCGTACTGAATCTGTTCAAACCAACTATGACCTTCCAAATCACCAAGGATGACCGTGTCGACCAGCCGCAAATGGTCACTCGCCACGGACGCCAACGTCCCCCAGGCTGTACAACGCCCCGCCAAGTCGATACAGATCCGACGTCGCAAGAAACGCGAGAGTTGTGAATAGTAGTCCATCGAGACGTTACCTTACACTTGGAACCGCAGACCGATTGCGTTGAGTTCGTAACGGGATCGGATGTCGTTCGGCGTTGGATATGTGGGCAATGCGCCTTGCCTGCATGATACCAACTTGTGACGATTCGTAGACGCAGTAAGACCCGGCAGGCATGTGATCGCACAGGCCATCTACCTGGTCTCTCGAATCTCATAGTCGGCTTTGGCCAAGATGCCTGGCAAGCGGCGGACGGTGTTGCGGTCGTAGTCCTTGATGTTCTCCGGGAGATCCTTATCTCCCCACGAAACCAAGTAGGGGCTTGTCCGCCTATCAACATCTTTCTTTTTGCCCAGCGTCCAACCGGCGTCTTCTCGCTCTCGCACGAATCGTTCGTGCTCCAATTCGGCCAAGTGTTCGATTTGCTCGTCCGTGAACCGCATCACGGCGACCTGACCGGATGTCTTCACGCGCATTTCGCAGCCAATGGCTTTTAACTTGTGCGGAATATCATCCGCCTGTGCGCCGTTCGACTCCTTTAGATCCGATGGCAGATCGTGCCAAGGTCGCATCGACGGATTCTCGGCGGCAGTCACTCCGAGTACCGTCTGATCCTGGATATAGCCTTGATGAATCGCCTGGGCGAGGATCTCTCGCCTCCCGCCCAACACAGATTCCAAACTGCACGCGATCTCAAGCAGACCGACGGCGCGTACACCGGTAATCACGCCGCCGTTGCCAGTTGTCTCCAGCAACGTCGCGAGGCCAGCCTCCTCTGACATGCGAACAATGATTGGAACTCCATCGTCCAGCCAGCGTCGCATCGTTAGCGCGGCCAGCGCTGCGATAGAATCGTCATCGAGACACACATAGGCCGCCGCGATTGGACTCGAATCGTTGCGCGAGACGAGAAACTTCCCTGATGCAAACGACGAACTTCGCACGTCAGTCGAAACAAATTGAATCGAGGCTCCGTTCGCAAGATGCGGATGCCGCAGATGGAATGCTTCCTCCTTCCGCTTCGCCTCAAGATCAGCAATGGTGATTTGCAGCTGTCCAGTCGCACGCGGATAGTCGATACGCCAGTCGCGGACCAAACGCGAGAGCAGTGCTTCGCCCATCCGGCCGAAGCCGACAACGAGAACGTGGGGTGGCTGGGTGTCCGGCTCGCGTGGGCGCGCCAAGACGGACAGTTCGCGAAGCATTACGCGAGATGCCGTTTCAAAGGCATTGAAGAGGCTCAGCTCGAACGGGTCATCCTGCCGGGCGAAGATCGCATGTTGCTTGAGGATCCCCTGCAAATCAGCATCGCTAACGTGAATGACACAGCGTAACGAGCCATCGGTACGCTTGCAATTTAAGTCGTGAGCGCGCACGGCGGTTTCGATATTCACTCCGTCATCCCCGGCGACAGAGATCAGCGTGCTGGCACGGTGTACAAGCGCCTTCCGCAATGTCCACGGATCATCCGCGCGACCAACCAACACGATCGCCCCCAACCCGCGACAGTGCCTCAAGTCATGGTTCTGCTCGTTGGGTTCAATCACGACGACTCGATTGTGCTTCTCTCGCAACTGCTCGACCAGCCGCACACCTTTCCGCCCTAGTCCACAGACGACGACGTGCCCACCGATCAAACGCAACCAGACGCGTTGAACCTGCAGCGCAAAGACCACAACGACGGTCTGGACGATTGCATATGCCGCTGCCACTGGAGCCAGAAAGCGAGCAACCTGCAACTCCGTGTTGATTGGCCCATCAATAAGACCTGATTCCAGAAAGAACAACTGCGACGTCAGGTAGATCGCATCACCGAAGTTGCGTGGTTCGTCTGTTGCAGCGAACAACTTGTAGAATCCCACGAACCCAAGTGCGAAAGCAACACCGATGAGCAGAGCGACCACGCTCCAACGTCGAACCCCGTGTTTCATCATGTTCACTTCCGTTACGCGACAACCGTCATGGCAGATTGCGTAACATCATACTTCGACAGCATTCCAAACACACCTACCAACGTCAAACGATTCGCATGCTCTAGTCCGCTCACGACATCCCTCCAAATGACGCGTCACCAACTGTCGCCCTGAAACCACAGCTGTCCTCCATATGCGGTGGCAAAGCACTGCCGTCGGGAGGCTCTTCGTCAGTGGTGCCGCACCATAAGTCCATCCTCGTTTTGATATGCGATCGACACCGATGTCGGCCTCGCCGCTCGGTCATTACTTGGAAGACGTGTAGGCTGCCTGTCTAGGAGGGGAAGTTGACGCCGTGTTCCAAGAAGATCACGGTGAGAACCACAAAGGTCGTTTGGGCAGCGTTTTTGTCGTCCTTTCCCGGTTGCCGCTCATCGCCAGCTGATGATTGGCGATTTCGTTTTCGGCAGATTAGAATGCACCTGCAAAAGTCGGAGCCTAATGAACTCAAATACGTCAACAACGATGGTGGCATAGTGGCAAAACGCGCAAAAAAGACCGAACGCAAAGCAATCGTCGTCGCGGGCGATGCGACGATCGACTGGTTCCTATATCCAGAACAAGAGGATTCTGAGAAGAATAATGGTGTTCGGTTGCGAGTCCACCGCATGAAACCAGGTTCCGCCGTAGCGGCGCTGCCAGGGGGCGTTGAGTTTCTGGCAGAGACGATTGAACAATTCTGCAAGTTGGGAGGTGACAATACGACAACGGTGGCAAGATCGAAGACGGATCCCAAGGAAATCAAGGTGAATCCTCCTGCTGATGTGACGCATTCCAGCGCTGCGCTTCACTGGTTCCGTACCGATCGTGATTCCAAGGAGAAGGTACTACGAGTCCGCGAATCGTACGGATACTCCAGACCACACCAAGACACTCGCGACCTAAAAGCCCCGGACAATGACCCAAAATGCGAGGAGACAGGTTTTGTCGTCTTGGATGACGCCTGCAATGGTTTTCGCGAAGGCTCCCTCGGGAGCCTTCGCGAAGACTCGAACTCAGGCGACCAGGAAGAAGCCAAGGATGACAAGACCCCGGAGAAGAAAGTAGTACCCGAAGCGTGGCCAGAATCGCTTAACGAGATCTGGAAGCAGCAGTTGGAGCGTGAGAAGAGAGCCACAGAGGATTCACAATCTCGACCAGTCAACCCTGCAATCCCGCGCCCCATCATCGTCCACAAGATGAGCCGGCCGCTGGCAACCGAAGCGCTTTGGGAATTCTTCACCAAATGCAACTTCACCAATCACATCGTCGTCGTGAACGCCAAAGACGTTCGCGACAGCGAAGGCGTTCAGATTGGAAAGGCACTCTCCTGGGAACGAACTGCGAAAGACTTCGTCTATCAAATCAAGCGATCACCCAGCCTCGAGCGACTGCAGACGTGTCCGTATTTGATCGTGTTGTTTGACACCGACGGAGCGCTCTTGTATCGCCGAGGCGCCAAGAAGCGATCCTGGCTGGTGTTCGATCCGAACTCGCTGGAGGGCGACTTCGCCAGTTCGATCGAAGGTACGATGAACGGCCTGACATCGATCTTCACGGCGGCGCTGGTAACACACCTGAAGCGGGGAGTACGCACCACACCGCAAGAAGACAAACAGGCCAACGGCGAAGAACAACCAGAGGATCTTTCGCCACAGATCATTCAGGGCATGAAGATCGGCCTGGCGCGGATGCGCGACTTCCTCAAGGCAGGGTTTGCCTACACGGCTTCAAATGACGGCGCATTGCAGGGCGAAACTGGTTCGACAGCGGGTATCTACTCCCCATACGAGACGTTTTGTCCAGGGCCAATACGCGAACCCGATCATGACGAGTCGAAGGAAGCACCGGCCGGCGAATCGAAGAAATGTAAAGCGGCTGACGGCAAGACCGGGCTGACGAAACATGATCTCTTTCAGACTTGCGAGATTCAGGAAGCCACGGAGTTGTGGCATTCCGATCCGCTGCAGTGGAGGATCTTAGATGAGAATACCCGATTCACTCGGCACTTGGCCGCCGAGGAGATCGTCGTCGAGGGACTGCGGAATTCGAAACACATCAAAGGCGTTCCAACCGGCAAGTTTGGCAATCTGATCACCGTGGATCGAATGGAAATCGAAAGCTATAGCGCCATTCGGGAACTGATTCGCGAATTTCTGGAAGATCCCCGGCCTGAACGGCCCTTGTGCTTTTCCGTCTTCGGTCCACCCGGTTCCGGGAAGTCGTTTGGCGTCAAACAAGTCGTCAAGAGCATCGGGAATGAAGAGCTTGAAAGCATCACGTTCAACATCTCGCAGTTTCAGCGATATCAAGACTTGGTTGCGGCTTTTCATCGAGTTCGAGACATCGCGCTCAAGGGTAATGTGCCGTTTGTCTTCTTTGACGAGTTTGATACCAACTTGGGTGAGCAACAGTTAGGCTGGCTTCGATATTTCTTGGCACCCATGCAGGACGGCGAATTCAAAGATGAATCCGGTGTTCACCCGATCGGTCGATCGATTTTCGTGTTTGCCGGAGGAACACGTTCTTCTTACGAGCGTTTCCAAAAGAACGCGCCGGACGTCGAGTTCCGTGACAGCGATTTCAATACGACCGATGCCGAGGAGAGATTTCGGCGAGCCAAGGGACCGGACTTCGTCAGTCGGCTGCGGGGATTCATTAATGTGATGGGTCCGAACCGACAGCGCGGCCCGATCAACGACAACGCCTTTATCATCCGTCGCGCGATGCTGCTGCGTAACATCTTGGAGCGACATTTCAAGGCGGAAGGTTTGTTTGAGATCAGGCAAAAAAAGAAAGGGAAGTTGGAAATCGATCATGGAGTCCTGCGCGCCTTGTTGTACGTGAGCGATTATCGGCACGGCATTCGCTCGATGCAGGCCATCATCGACATGTGCCGCCTGGCGAATAAGACCCACTTTGATCTTGCGTCCCTCCCTCGTGAAAACCAGTTGGGCATTCATGTTGATCCCGAAGAATTCATGTTATTAACACAACGAGAATGCTTTCAGTCACTCCTTTCGGCCTGCCCACACAGTCCATCCGCGGACGAAGGCCGCGGAATCGCTCTGGTTGCCGGATCACCGGCATCACAAACGGGCGGCAGCTATCCCGAGCGAGAGAATGCACTGATCGAGGCGATTGCTCCTTGCATTCACCACGAGTACGCGCGGCACAATAGAGTCAAAGAGACGTACGAAGAACTGAGCGATCACTTCAGGGACTCCAATCGTGATGCGGCCGCCGATATTCCCAACAAGCTTCGACATCCCGAGGTGAATTGCGGCCTCATGCCGAAGACCGCCGGTACGGGGATTGTTGCGTTTCCAGCAAAAGCACTTCGGACTCTGGCGAGATTGGAACATGAACGCTGGTGTCGAGAGAAGCGACTCATAGGTCTTCGATGGGGACCGGAAAGAGCAGAGGGCACGCATCCGGATCTATTGTCGTTCGAGGAGTTGCTGCGTAGGGCGGGCGAGCACTGGCAGGCGGATGCACCATCGTGGGGAACGGGTAATCCGCCCGAGGGCCAGGAGAAAGACGACGAGATCAAAGCCGCCGTTGCCATTGAAAAAGACTATCAGGCCATTCGCGATATGCTGGGCATCCTGCAGACCTTGGGTTTCGAGGTTTATGAGATGCTTAAGGTGGATCCTGACGAAATCACGTAGCCCAAAGTGAAAATGCCAGCGCGCTAGTGCTTCCACTTTGAGTAACTTTGCAATGTGGAAAAGAAGAATTCGAATCGCGGTGGCAGCCTCGCTAAGCACAACTACATCAAGGCGGCCTACGGTTTATAGCGTTTTCGTCGCAATCAGTATTGCCTTTCACGGAAAGCTGCGTAACACGAGCGACTAGCTGAGACATACAGAAATTGTTTCAGACCAACCGTTTGCTACAAGCGGTGAACAGCAGCAGGCAAACTTTCAGAGAATCCTGTCCTCTCCGCTTTGGTTTTTGACTCGAGGCACAAGGAGTGAGAGAATCGGGGTTAAGTAATTCGACTGTGTTCCGGAGGCCGCATGTCGAAGACCGAAGATTTACTGCTGCACGGCGTCATCACACGCGGTGGAATGCAGACTGGTCGTTCTTTCCTAATGCCACCGTGGGGCGGCAATCTGACCGAGCGCGATCGCTGGGATTTGATCGCCCACATCCGCACCTTGCGCACCGACGTTCGGCGACTAACCCATCAAGGGCCGTAGAGATGTCCCGAGCCATCCTTTCCAATGACGCATCGGTGTTGAATGGCAACGACCGACTCTGCTAGGCCTCATCTATAGCGAACTCGGCTGTGTCAGAGTACATCTTTGGTGGGAATCATGCGCGGCGGCTGGTATCGCATAGCGATTGCGAAGGCCACGCGGCTCGCCTAAGATCGCGATTGCATGTGCAGCGTGCTAAGGCCTCATTTTATCGGAGACCTATGATGAATTGTTGCAGACGGCATGCCGGTTGTCGCGTTGCTCATCGGCAACGGCATGCGACCGTCGCTTGCCAAAGATAACAGAAACGATTTTCCATTTAACGGCAAAGACGTGTTCGAGAAGCTGACCACAGGGGCAATGGTGGGCCCACCAGACAATCAGAGAGCCGAAACGGACAGACGCGATCATCATGTTTAAAACTGGATTTATCCTCAGCTGGCGATCTGACCTCGTGTGGTTTTTGGGGCTCCCCTTTCTGGCCATCGGAGTTGCTTTGGCGTGCTACCAATGGCTGCCCGTTTTGGCCTGGGCGTCAGTGGGTTTGTGGATCACGGTTCCGCACCACTTTGCAACTTGGCTTCGGACGTATGGACTGGCAGAGGATTGGCAACGGTGGAAGGGGCGTTTAATCGCTGGGCCAATCGTGATCATGGGAATGACACTGCTGGGATTAAAATTTGCACCGGGCACCACTTTACTGCTGGGCACGTTGTGGGACCACCAGCACAGCGCGATGCAGCAGCATGGCCTGGCTCGGATCTACGATTTCAAAGCGCGCACCGGTGCGCCATCCACCGGCCGCTTGGACCTGCTCCTGAACATCTTCCTGTTTGTTAACCTACTGTTGACTGCACCGCTGTTCGCCAATCTCTGGGTCCGTACGCTCTACACTTTGCATTTTCCGTTTTCCGCAGAAGGCTTACGGCTGTTTCAGCAGCTTAGCTGGGCCACAACCGGCGTTTTTTTGTGCGTTTATGTCAGCCACGTCATTTGGTCACTTCGTCGTGGATACGCGCTGAATCCGATCAAATTCTTGTTCATCGGAGCTAGTTACTTCTTGTGGTATTTTACTGCCTGGCACACGGACTCGTTTCTGGTCTTCGGCATTTCCCACCGCATCATGCATGGAGTGCAGTACATCGTCGTCGTACATGGTTACATCCATCGCAAGACGAGCGCCGCGACCGGCGCGGCGAGTACGTTGTCGAAGCTGATGACCCTGCGAAGAATTCCTTTGTTCCTCATGGCCTGTGCCGCATATGCACTGCTCTACCAATTCCTGCTCATGCAGCCCCTGGAGGAGTTTGGTTTTGGCGTGGTCAGTTTTATGTCCGTGTACGATGCCATCCCCGAACTTGGGCTTGCTGCGATCTCACACGACATCGGCTATGACCTGTTCGCAGCCACCGTCATCCAAGCGGCCCCCATGACCCATTACTACTTCGACTCTTTCATCTGGAAGGTCAGCGACAGCAGAATTCAGGAGGGCCTTTGATAATGAAGTGGTTCGTCACTTACCGTTCGCTTCTTCTGATCTACGGCGTGGCAATGTTGGTCGGTCTTGGTGAATACTTGCGAATCTTCAAAGCGGATGACCATGGAATTTACGTCGATCCGGTCAACAACTTTCCCGAGACGATTGCCAAGCTCTATCCCGATCGCCCTGAGAACCATTATCATCGCGGCCGCCGCGCCGAGATCTCGCTTCGCGAGCGTGTGACCATCTCCGAGTTCCAACGCTCTGAGCGGGAAGCCGCCATGCACTACCAACGGGGCTTGATGGCCGGATTGCGCAGCGACGAAAACACCATCTATAATTACGCGATAGCCTTGATGCTGATCGAAGCAGATCACGCTGAGGTTGAACTCGCCATCGCGCAATGGCACCGTGACTTTCCTACGTCCAAGCGCCTCGATCTCACCGAACGCTATGCGGCGATACGCCAGGAGTTCCTCCACATGCGGCAAGGAATGTAGTCCTTCTGCTAGATCGACGATCCATGTCAAGTTCTCATACGAACAATAGATCCGACCGACAATGCTCGCAGAAGCTAATCGGAGCCTAACTGGTTCGTCAGCAAACACATCTTCCAAAACAGCGGCAAGCCGCCATTGGTGAAGTTCACGAACTCAGGAACGTTAGCAAGTCCGCCATTGCCTGTTGAGAAATGGTCTTCTCGAGGCCTTCCGGCATGAACGAGACGCCGGTGCCTTGGAGAAAATCGATCTGGATTTGAAGAATCTCTTGGACGCCACCATCCGCCTGCTGTATCCGTATGCCGTTAGCCGTCTCTTCGACGATCAATCCCGTCAAGACCCGACCGTCCTTGGTTCGAATCACGTAGTTTTGGAAGTGCGGCTTCAACTGACGCATGGGATCCAGAATATCGATTAAGAGCGATTCGGGCGGACGGCGAGCGGTGTCTTTCAAATCAGCTCCTACAGTTTTCCCGATCCCTTTTCGCAAGTGGCAGGACGCACAGACCCGTCGGAAAATCCCCTGGCCGCGTTCTGCGTCGCCGACCAGTTCCAGTGCGACGCGATACGAGTCGACGACCGACTGACGACCGTTTCGCCGACTGGGTGGAAATAGGAGCTGCATCCGAGATTGCATCGCCTCGTCAACGTGTGCCGTCACCAAACGCATGCGGGCCGGATCGACGTCGTTTCGTGAAATGCTCCCGGTTTCCACCGCGTCGAGAAATCGGACGATCCAGCCCGTGCGCGACAGCAGCGTCTCGACGCATGTGCCGCGCAATGCCGGTGTCATGCTCGGCCACGCGTTGAGAAGCAGTTCGGCGACGCGTGGATGATCAAATCTTGCAAGCGTCTCGCAAGCAACCAACTGAATCGGCCTCGGTTGATTCGGGTCGAGTAATCGCTGGAAGATCGCTTGAATCGTCGGATCATTGAAATCAGCCAATCCCAAAGTGCTGGCTGCCTGCACGCGCCGAGCGATCGGCTTTGGTTCGTCAACGGCGAGTTCTCTGGCACTTCGCATCAGCTCGTTGAAGATCGAATTCGCAGAACCAGCCTCGAACTTCCCAAACCGTTGGCGCCGCATGCCAGCAAATAACTTTTGCTGAATGGCCTCCACCAATTCGTGATCGCGGATCGCCAACGCACTTACGCTCTTTAGAACGGCGGCAACTTCACTCGTGTCGCTCCGTAGACCAATCTGCGCCGCCAAGTCCAAGAGAAGTTTTCGGATTGGCTCTTTCGCGATCAATTCTGGTTCCACTGCGAGCCGAGCAAAGACTTCCCCACCTCCCGTCGCTAGCGAACTCTGCACGGCAAACAACATATCGCGGCTTGCCACATCTCTCCGAACAAGATCCACAAGAAGAGCGTTACGGCGCGGATCGCGGACGCTCCCCAGAGTGAAAGCCAATTGATAACGGACACCGACGTCCGGGTCGGTAACTTTCGCAAAGAGAGCCTCGCGTAGCACCGGCGAGGACTGGACCTTCGACTCAGCCAAGCGAACGGCATGTTCCCGAACACGAGCATGTGGATCGCCGAGTGCGGACTGTAGCGTCTGTGAATCGAGTGACTCCTGCGTTTCTAGTGCATAAAGTGCCAGCATTCGGGCCTGCGGGATTTTGGAGTTCACCGCGAGTTGTTTCAGTGGTATCGCTGCCTGAGGGTCCTGTCGCTGATAAAGCAGTCGAGCTGCCGTCTCGCGATGCCAACCATTGGAGTGTTCGAGTAGTGCCACAAGATCCAACGCAGTGAGTTTCCCCAATCGAGGTGCCTCGCGGCGCTTGAACGATTTTGGAACGACGCGGTAGATTCGGCCTCGATCGATGCCTCGGCTGGGGTCCAGCTTGGCCAGCGGCTCTTTCGGCACAAAGGCAGCGCCTTCGATCAGTTGGCGATACATATCGACAACGTATAGCGCGCCGTCAGGACCATTGGCGAACTGAACCGGCCGGAACCAGTTGTCTCGAGATGCCAGGAACTCGGCATCATCATCGGCGCGCATCGCAACTTGTGCGACTCCGCTCGACTCAAGCTGGGCGCGATAGACCAGATTATTGGCCACTTCGCCAACGAACAGGTTCCCGTAAAACTCACTTGGAAAGGCGTCGCCTCGATAAACCGTGATGCCGCTGGCCGACGTGAAGACGCCGCCAGCGCGAGTCGCCTCGTTATCCTGCTCTTGGTTGCCCGCCGCCAGCTGAGATCGCGCGACGCGCCAGGGCTCCAGCGGACTGACTCGTCTCAACGACACAAGCGGCCCCTCTCCATTGATATTTCGAGCGGGAGACGGCGGAGCGAAATATGAATTGCGCGCGGCGTAGCGATCGTCATACGTCAGCATTTGAAGTGGATTGACATTAGAGCACAGAAACTTGTTCCCCCAGTCATCCATGCCCATGCCATGCTGCCCGCCGCCGCTGGTGGGTTCGAATTCGAGAGTTCGCGGATCCAGAATCAATCCGCGACTGCGAATGTCAACTGGCTCGTCTTTCTCTTGATCAGGGCGACGCACTTGCGCACCGGCAAATCCCGTGGCGATGTGGATTCGATTGTCGAACCCCCATCTGAAAGAGTTCAACAAACCACCGCCTGCAAAGTCTCGGCCGAAACCGGTTAGGACTGCTCGCTTCTCGTCCGCTACGCCGTCACCGTCCGTGTCCTTGCAGAACAAGACGTCCGGCGGTGCTCCGACAAACACTCCATCCTCGTAACAAATTAATGCGGTCGCGAACGGCACTTCAGCGAATACCGTTGCCACGTCATACCGCCCATCGCCATCGGTGTCTTGAAGACGTTTTACGCAACCCGATCGGCCAACCCCAGGGGCAAACTGGTACTCGTTGAACTCTGGATACTCGACGACGTACAAATCACCACGTTCGTCGAACGCCATCGCAACGGGGTCTTGAATCAACGGCTCACTGGCAACTAGCTCGATTCGAAATTCAGGATGCAGCTCAAACGATCGCAACGCGTCATCGGGTGACTGCGGAGACGAAACGAGTCGGTCATCACTACCCTGGCCAGATGCCCTCTTCTGCACAGGCAGAACAAGCGTTAACGCGACTCCCAGGGACGCCAGGACGAGCGACGATCGATCCCTCATTTGTTCTCCAGCAATTCTTTCTGATAATTTTGCGATTCAGTTATCGGACAACACGGCAGCCAATCAACCATTCGCCGTCAACATCACGTCTAGCGTGAAAGCGACGACCAGCCGCCCCGCTTAGCATCGACCCGTCAATTATTGTCGTAGTGGTGGCTTCCAGCCGCCACGAAAGTTCATAGATGATGGCGGCTGGAAGCCACCACTACGACAAAACGCGACAGTAACTGATTGGCAGATGCTTAAGCAAGGATGTCGGTCACGACTCGCGGTGGCTCGAAGCCAGTGAGCCGTTCTTCCAAACCACTGCGTGTGAAGAACAGTTTCTGGTGATGCAGTCCCAGCAGATGAAGAATCGTGGCGTGGAAATCATGAACGCTGACAGGATTCTCCACGACGCTGTGACCAAAGTCATCAGTCGCACCATAAGTCGTGCCACCCTTGATTCCGCCACCCGCCATCCATGACGTGAATGCCTGCATATTGTGGTCGCGGCCCGAAAATCCGTTGGCGGACTTTTGCGTCGTCGGAGTGCGTCCAAATTCACCGCCCCAAATTACTAGCGTCGAATCAAGCAGGCCACGCTGTCTCAGATCGCGAAGCAATCCTGCGACGGGTTTGTCGGTGCGTCGGCAGGCTCCTCGGTGATTGGCCGCGAGGTCGGCGTGGCTGTCCCAAGGCTGTTCCTCCAGAAAGATCTGCACGAAACGTACTCCGCGTTCGACCAGGCGTCGCGCCAACAGGCAGCGACGCGCGAAGGAGTCTGTCCATTTTTCTCCAACGCCGTACATCGAATGCGTCAGCTGACTCTCTCGCGATAGATCGAGAGCTTCGCCGGCCGTCAATTGCATCCGCGCAGCAAGACTGTACGACTCGATTCTCGCGTCGAGCTCCGGGTAATAAGCGCGGTCCTGGCGGTGAATCTCGTCAAGTCGATTCAGCAGTCCACGAGCCGATGCGGTCACACTCGTGGGTTGTTCGTATTGCGGTTTGAGATTGAGGATCGGCGAACCGGTTGGCCGGAATCGGGTCCCTTGATACAGCGGCGGTAGAAAGCCGGATGTCCAGTTCCGTGTACCGTTCTTCGGCGGACCGAGCGGATCATTCAGAACAACGTAGGCGGGCAGGTTCTGGTTTTCCGTGCCCAATCCGTAGACGGACCATGCGCCAAGCGTCGGGTAACCCATGAACAGGCGGCCGCTGTGGATCTTGTACAGGGCGTTGTCATGATTCGGATGATCGGTCCACATCGAATTGATAAGGCAGAGTTCGTCTGCCATTTGCGCCGTGTGCGGCAAAACGTCAGCCATCCACATTCCTGAGTCGCCGTGCTGAGCGAACTCGTATTGTCCGCCCATCATCACGCCGATGTTACCGGTATCCTGGTTCCCGATCTCTTCGACGTTGCCAGGATACGGTCGCCCATCCATTTGATTCAACAGCGGCTTTGGATCGAACAGATCCATTTGGCTTGGCCCGCCATTCATAAATAGCTGAATGACGGAAGTCGCCCTCGCCGGATGATGAGTCGGCTTCGGCTTGAGGTCAAATGCCCGTTCGGGTTGCGCCGACGAATCGCTTGAATTCGCTTCCTCAGCGAGAGCTGATGTGCTGCCGAAGAAATCGTCGCACAACAGTTGTGCGAGCGCAGCGCCCAACAGGCCATCGCTGGTGCGGGCGAAGAAATCGCGGCGGGAAGGGTGATGATTCTGCGATCGATCGTTCATTAGCTAAACCAGCAATTCGTCTCAATCAACATAGATGAATGCGGCCGAATTAAGGATGGTGTGGCAGTAAGTCTCCAACGCCTTACGCGGCTGTTCAGTCCACTCGGACTCTAATTCCTTGAGGGTTTCAATTCCGAGCCGCCGTTCTTCATCGCTCGGCTGGCGGCTCATCGCGAGTTGATAAACGGTATCAACATGAACGCCGTCGCCGGGGTCGGCATGACCGTCGTTCATCTCTAGTATTCGTGATGCGAAGGCTTTCGCCAAATCTCGGACGTGTTCATTATTCATTAGCATCAGCGACTGGGGCGAGACAACCGACACGCTGCGCGACAAGCAGTTTGGTCCCATTTCTGGATAGTCGAACGTATCCATTATCGTAGGAATCTCGGTGCGGCGGAATCGCAGATAGACGCTCCGACGCCAGCGAGCGTCGAGTGTCGCGTTAACACTGACAAGCCCGTCTCTGTCAACGAAGACCGAGTCGGGGGGACCGCCGGGAGTGCTGTCGAGTCTCCCAGAAACGAACAAAAGCGAATCGCGCAGCGCCTCGGCATTCATTCGTCGCAACGTCATTCGCGAGAGCATCCGGTTCTGCGGGTCAATTCGCTGCCGATCGTTGGAAATACGACTGGATTGCCGGTACGCCTGGGAATTCATCATCAGGCGATGCATTTCCTTGATGCTCCAGCCTCGCTCGACAAACTCGATGGCGAGCCAGTCCAACAACTCGGGATGCGAAGGCCGTTCGCCCTTGACCCCAAAATTCTCCAGCGTCTGCACGAGCCCCGTTCCAAAGTGGTGATACCAGATGCGGTTCGCCATCACTCGGGCCGTGAGCGGATTGTCCGGTTGCGTCAACCAACGAGCGAAGGCGAGCCGACGGCCGGTTTTCTGGGTACCACCGGGGAAGGGCGGCTCGACTGCAAACGGCGTCCGCCCGTCCGTCAACACGGAAGGAACACCCGGCCCAACGAGACGCCCCGGCTTGTCATGTTCACCGCGGCGCAGGATGTACGTGGGTGATGGCTCGCCACGATCCCACAATGCTCGAATGGCCAATGGCGGTTCCATCTGACGGCGGAGCTGCCGGATATCGAGTTCAATGTCGGCGACCGTGCCGAGAGCAGCTTGCACGGGTGGGGGCTGTTCGATGTCTAGCAGCGATTCCGCATGCTGTAATCTCTCAACAAGAATGCGTTGTTGCTGCGTGCGGTTGTTGTCCGCGATCCGCAACGCACGCAGCGTTTCGTCACGGTCGGCTTCAGACTGATCCGGATAGTGATGACGAAGAAGCTCGATTTGCACCGCGGTGTAGGCTTTCTTCAAACTCGATTCGAGTTTCTTCAGCTTGGCCTTTAGTGGAGGGTTCAGTTCGGCAACGCGTTGTCGCCGCTGAGGGATATCGATTTCCAGCGAGCGGTTTTTGAAAGTCAGCCAGTCGTGTTCATCGAGCGCCCCTTGAAAGATCGCTTTGAAGCGGTAGTAGTCGCGATGTGGGATCGGATCGTACTTGTGTGAGTGACATTTCGCACACCCAAGCGTCAGGCCCATGACTCCTTCGCTAACCACCGTGATCGCATCGCCAATCACTCCCAGCCGTTCCGGGACGAAGTTCATCGTGCGGGAACCAGTCTGATCGATCCCCATCCGCAAGAAACCGGTCGCGACGAGGTTTTCGACCATCGCTTCGGTGACAACCGCCGCCGTTTCGTGATCAAGCAGCTCGTCTCCAGCGATCTGTTCTAACAGAAAACGGTCGTAAGGCTTATCGCTGTTGAACGCGCGAATGACATAGTCGCGATACTTCCAGGCCACTTCACGGACTGGATCGGCGGACACGCCTCCCTCGGAGTCGGCGTAGCCAGCCAAGTCGAGCCAGTAGCGTCCCCAGCGCTCGCCGTATTGAGGCGAATCGAGCAGGTGATCGATCATTGCGCGATACCAATCTGGCTCAGCACTACCGCGCCATTGTTTCCACTCGTCAACGCTTGGGGGCATCCCGATCAGGTCCAAGTACACACGTCGAATAAGCGTGTCGCGATCCGCTTGCGGGGAAAACGTCAGGCCCTTCGCCTTCAGTTTTTCAAATAGGAAATCGTCGATAGATCTGGCTTCGGAAACCGCCCTCGGAGACTGGAACGCCCAGTGACGGCGTTCTTCGTCCATGACAAGCGGATCAGGAGTTGTGGTTGCCACATCCGGCTGCACATCGACTTCTGATGCACCAGCTGCGATCCAATCACGAAGAACGTTGACCTCCGTGGACGGCGGACGTTTCACAAAGAACTTCAGCAGCAACTCGCGCGGCGGACAAGCCTCGCTTTCAATCCGTTGAATCATCGGACTGGAGTCCGGATCGCCAGGAACAATCGCTGGCCCGCTTACGCCGCCTTTTCGCATGGCGGCCGGAGTCCGGAGATCCAGGCCAGCCTTCTGCAACCTTGCGCCATGACACGTCGTACATCGCAGCAGCAGGATCGGCAGCACGTCGTGCTGGGTAATTTGTTTTTCCTTCGACACCGGTTCTTCAGAGTTCGCACCGGTTGCAATCCAACGACGAATGACTTCACGCTCTTTATCAGTTAACACTGTTTGCCCTTTCGGCGGCATGTCTCCACCGTCGATCATGATCCACAGCATGCTTTCGTCAACGGACTCGGCAACCGCCGCCTCCCCCGACTCGCCCCCACGCCGTACTCCCGCCATCGTCGAAAGATCAAGCCCACCCTTGCGTACCTTCTCGGTGTGACACTTTCCACACTTCCGCGCGAACACTGGCTGGACATGCGATTCAAAAACGAGAGGCTGATCGCTTGCTCCAGTCGCTTGAACCACGATCAAGCAGAAAACGCAAAGGGTGGATACGGCGAGACGATCGAATAACATGCGGATTACGGCGAGCTTTGTGTTTGGGTCGTTTTTAAATCACCCGGCTAGTGTCTTTACTATGTACTCTACCAGTTTACATGTTGATTCAAGAAGTCGGACGAAGCGATTCTATTTGGGCGAGTGGCCTCGTTAATCAGTCGCCCCAGCTCCGTTTCGCCTCGTCGATGACCTGCTGGTAGCGACTACGCACCTCGGTGTAATTGGCTAACACTGCGTCTTTTGCAGCGGAATCAGGGAAACGGGCAGAATTCGCTGCGGCAATGGTCGTGAGGTGATCGATCCAGCGGATCATATAACGTGCGTCCGGTCTTGATTGCCGTCCACATGTTTTCGGCCGTCAGTCGCCCGTCGATCCGGGCGTATACTCGGTTGTAACCCGTCGGCAAATCCATCACGCCAATCACCGATCCACCAGATACACCAAGTCGGAAGCCGCAATTCAGGAAGCGGTAGTGGAGCGAATTAGTTCGGTGAAACAGTCCATCGCCCACTGCGGACGGAAACGGGGACAGCGACGGCGTTCGGTGTTTCTGCGTCTCTGTCAGGCGGTACGTGGGGGAGGCTTGCCCAGTGAAGCAGATTGCGAAGACGAAGCCGCAGCTTCGCTTTGAGACGAAAACAATGAAGCAAGAAGCGAATAATCTTTGGGGCTTCGATTGAAGTCCTGGATCATCTCAATCAAATCTTGACGGTCAATCAAATCAACGTTGCTGCTCTGCGCAAGTTCTTTCGCAGACCTTGTAAAATACTGGTTGGCCACCACTTTTTCCGGGTAATATCAAGTGAAGAGGGCCGAAGCACCCTCTTTTATCGCTAAGAAGACATTACCTTAAAGATGAATACGGTAATCAATGCCCCAACTATGCCCAGGATCAAATTAGTCCAAAAAAGTGTTGTTCGGATTGCCCGCAAGAGGCAAAGCTAAGGGGACGCAGCTCTTTGATTGATAGATGAACTGCGACTTCAAGTGGCTTAGGACGGACGAGACACCGAGATCTTTCCTGCGGCAATCCGAACCACGGTCCGGCGAACCGATCGGACGATGTCTCGCGTCCTCACTCTGGGATTCGGAAAACAAGCCCCCGACTCCAGCAACCAAAACATCAACCGCGCATTCGTCTCGCCTCGCAAAACATCGGGAACGAGCCACAATGGGAAAACCGCGGAAGTCGCGTCACTGATCGAACTCATGCGGCCAATGCACTACCATGTTCAGGCGGACTTACAAGTCAATCTGCCTGCCACTTTGAGGAAATACGGAACATGGACACGATGCTAACCCTGATGCAAATCGCAGCCTTGGCAACCGCCGGAATGTGCTTTGCTTTGCTGGGCAGCGTTAAGTTGCCACTTGCCCGCAGGTTGGAAATCGACGAGGGAAAGGTCGGCGGCTTAGTGTCGGTGTTTGGCTTCACCTTGATCCCGATGGTGGTTGCAGCAGGATTCTTGGTCGACCTACTCGGACAACAGACCGTCCTGGGTGGCGGCTTCGTTTTGGTGATTCTCAGTCTGGTCGTACTCGCAAATTCGCGCAGCTATACGGCCGCGCTTGTAGCGGTCTTGGTGCTCGGCACTGGTTGGTCGGCATTGGTCAATGTCTTAAACGTGACCTCTCCGCCTGCCTTTGTTCCGCCGGAAGATCTCCCACAGCGCATGGCATACGCGATGAACATGGGCGACTTCATTTTTGGGATGGGCACTTTCGTCACTCCGTTGATCATCGTCTATTGCGCGCGGCGGTTCGGGCTGATCCGCACTCTCTATGGTTTCGCGGCAGTATCGGTTGTGCCGCTTTCTTTGGGGCTTGGCGTCGATTGGGAAGCACTGAAAGTGACGCCGACAGAATCCGTGGCTGGTGGAGTGGCGAAGCTGCTGTCCGATCCGATTGTCTGGCTCTGCTCACTGGCGTTCTTCTTTCATGTGCCGACTGAAGCGTCCGTCGCCACGTGGGCAACGACCTTGATGACCGAAAAGAAAGTGAGCGAAGAAAAAGCATCCACCTTGCTCTCGGTGTTCTGGCTGACATTCATGGGATCGCGGTTGGTCACGGCTTTGATGCTACCAGAAGGAGCGGCCACAACCTTGGTCGTCGTGATGGCAGTTTGCAGTATTGCGATCACGCTCTGCATCGTATTCTGCCGCGACATGAAATTAATGTGCGTGCTGATCGTCGTAGCAGGCGCTGTTGTTGGGCCGATATTCCCCACGTTGATCGCGATCCTACTTGGGCACGTCGAGCCATCGCTGCACGGGCGCGCCGTCGGGATTTTCTTCTGCATTGGCGGAATCGGTTGGACCGTAATCCCAATACTGATTGGCATGTATGCTAAGCGGACTACCGTACAGCGAGGCTTTCTTATCGCCAGCGGCTCGGCGGTATTACTGTCTGTTCTCTCGATCGTGCTGGCGTCCCGCTTGGATTGACGTCGTCGTCGGTCGATAGGGACATCCCTCACAGTTCTTATTCCTCACCGCGGTGGCCACGTTCCATCAAATCAATTCTGGAATCGCTTTGCCGGCGTACAACACGGGGACAGGCCGACCATCGTCATAGTGAACAAGGTCGGTCTGAACACCGAGTTGCCCGTAGATGGTCGCCAGCACTTCGTTGATATGGATTGGGCGGTCTTGCGGAACCTCACCGCGCGAGTTGCTGCTACCGATGAACTGGCCGGATTGCAATCCTCCTCCAGCCAAGACAATCGAAAACACGTTCGACCAGTGATCGCGCCCAGCGGTCTTGTTAATTGTCGGAGTTCGACCGAACTCGGTAATCACCGCGACCAGCGTGGATCGCAATCGATCGCGTTCTTGTAGATCGTCGAGTAACGCTGAAACAGCGCGATCAAATTCCGGCAGCCTTGTCGTCTTTAGCGACTTGAAGCCATTCGAGTGCGTGTCCCACTCTTGGTTGATTGAGAAATTAACCAGCGTAAATGGCACTCCCGCTCCAGCCAGTCGACGCCCGAGGATTGCCGCTTGTCCTACGCGCGTGTTTCCATACCGCTCGCGCAAGGCGGTCGGTTCTTGCGAAAGGTCGAAGGCGTCACGCGTCGCTCGACTCGATAGCATCTCCATTGCTTGTCGTTGAAAGACGTCCATCCCATCCATCGTCACGGTAGCTTCGACAGCTCGGGGAAGTTGATCCAACTGCTGCAACAAAGCAAGTCGATGGTCGAAGCGCCGTAAATCCGCCGCCTTCGACACGCTCAAGTTGAGCGGCATGCGAAATGCTTCATGAGCGCCGGACGGTGGCATGCCCGACTCGAACGGATCGTAGGCCATACCCAGGAAGTCGGCGGACGCGTAACGCACGCGGTCTCCCAATTGTCCTTTGTCGGGCACGCAGACGTATGGCGGCAAGCCGGGCGTATTCGACCCAAGCGTCTTCGCTACGATCGAACCCATCGCTGGTTTGATGTTACGGTTGCGGGTCGACGTGTTCGCGCCAGGATAGTTGTAACCGGTCAGCACCCAATGAATCGCCGCCTCATGGCTGGGCGTGGCGTGATGAACGCTGCGCAACACGTTGTAGTGGTGCGCACGCTGCGCGAGCATGGGAAGATGCTCACAGATCGACACGCCAGGCACGCTGGTGGCGATCGGTTGGAACTCGCCGCGAATCTCGGTGGGCGCGTTTGGCTTCAGGTCCCATGTGTCAAGATGCGAGCAGCCACCTTGCAACAGAATGACGATCGCCTGCTCGGCGCGGTCACGCCCAGACGGTTCGTCGCGCGCTGTTGCGACATTCGGCAACACCGTCGGCAATGCAAACGCACCAACCGCCACACTGCTACTACCGAGAAAGCACCTGCGATCCAATCGTTCTCGACTTTCGCTCGACCCCGACATGCTCACCGCTCCGAGTCTTTGATGCCTCAACGTGCTTGGATATGTCCCTCACTCTACTTGCCATCTCGCAAACGAGTCAAGCTCATCGGCTAGGTTGTCACTCTACAGAAGGACGATTACCGAGAGTTGGGATACAGACGACATTGCTTTCACGAAGAGGAAGAATTGTTGACTACCCGAAAACCTCCGCCAATTTTACCAAGCGATTTTTTTTCTTCGAGCGACGGCGTAAGAGTGTAAAGTTTCCACTTGCTCCGCGAAGTATCGCCGTCCTGTGTGACAACTTGCACACCGGGGATCATCGGATTGATCATCAACAGTGACGGCAGCTCACCAGCAGCCAGCGGCATCGCCGCCGTCGCTGCCCAATAAGTGCGAATCTGCAGTCCCCACGTCGTCTGCATCTTCTTCTCGCCCGACGACAGGTCGTAAACCCACATCGCTTCGTGCGAGATCATCACCATGTCAATCTGCTCATCGCCATCCATGTCAGCAAACAAATGCAGTGGGGCGTAGATCGTGCCTTCTTCCTCGGGATGAAAACGCAACTAGGGTACATCGACGCCGTCCTCAAAGCTCCACAAGTATCCGACACCGCGCGCCGCGCTACCGCCAATTCGCTTCTCCGAATCGCCACTCCACCACGCACAAAGCTGCTCGCCCGGAACACCTGTCAGGATCTTGCCGAAGCGTTCGTAGCGCCCGAACACGTTGCCACACGTATACAGGAGCGACGCGTTCCCCGTTGTGCCGCTGACCATGTAGCGGTGATGTGCGACACCGGTACTCGAAGCAATCAGCAATCCTCGCGTTCCGTCGCCGGCAAAGTCCCGAATCTGAATCACCTGTGGCTGGGCGAGTTCATGCGTTTCCCACAACTCGTCTCCGCGCACGTTTTGGCAAACGAGCCGATCGGCCAGCACACGGAGCAACTCGTCACAGCCATCGCCGTTCACGTCGACCAACTGTACCTGTTCGGTGCTGGTACTCGTACCGCCAAGGTCATGCGTCCATCGCTTGCGCGGTGCCTCGGCAAGGCCGCCGACCAATGGTGAAAACCCGGTCAGTCCTGGATCGCGACGATAGGCGGGCCACACCGCCGCGGGGACGGCGGACGGAGCCAGCTTCAGGCCTTGCGCCGATCTTGGCCTATGTAAACGCCCGCACCACAGCCCGTACGACTGCGGTAACAACACACCGCCACGCTTGTCGTCTTTCGCTCCGCGAAAGTAGCGCCTCTCGCCAGGAGCGAAAAACGACTCTCAACTGTGTCGGCATTTGTAAGTTGCTCATCGGTCAACCTGTTGGACAACCAAGGGGTTCTGCATCATATGAGGATCAGAACCTGCGGATTGTGCTGGCGGAAAGTGAACAAAGTGCAGCCACGCTCGCCAGCGTTTGCGTGCTTCTCCGTCATGTAATTTCTCGGCGTGAAAGCGCTTCGAGGCGGTAAGCGTGCCGTCAGCCTGGATATTAATTCGTTCTTCGCCTTGCTGGCCGAAGTTCTCAAACGCAATCGCCAAGCATCGCTTGCGGTCCATCACGTGCGCCCAGCCTTCCGGAGGCGGGGAATGCTCGGATGCGACAACGAACGACTGCAGCTGGCCCTTGGTGCCGCGAAGGACTTGCCAACGAGGAACGGCATCACGATCGGCTCGCAACTCAACCTGTGCGTCTCCAACCAACGATCGGTAAACCGCTCGCGCTGCTCCCAACTCGACCAGCGTGCGGCTGCTTCCGCTTGGCGGGTCCAAGTTCAGACGTAATTGCAAGCCGACCTCCTCGACGCGATTCTGCGGATCGTCGATATTCAGCCGCAGTTCGACCCAACTGACGGGGCCTGGGAAGATGAGATCGGCGCTCCATTGGACCCCGTCTAGCGTGCCGCTTGTCTCCGCTTTCTCGAATCGCAACGCAACGACCATTTTGCCCCGACGGACGACACGCGAGTTTGTGCCGTCGCCGCCGAGTTGGTGCGTGGTGCCGTTACGGTCACGAATCGAGAGCCCGATTGATCCGGGACGGAGATGCTCGGAGGGCGTGAAGTCAACCGAGCGAAGAAATCCTCGCAAGTCGCGGGGAACGGTCCAATCTATATAGGGAGCATTTGAGACGACGAACAAATCGGCCTTCTCGATCAACTTGTGGCCGCTTGTTCGTTCCGGACCGGGTTCGACATCCGGTCCGTACTCGACTACATACTTGCGTGTCTCGTTCGGTGCAGAGCGAGCGACGAAGTCCAGCCACCACTCTGACGTTCCGGTGGCGTTGGCACTCGGTCGGAACTGTGCGGCGACGGGCTTGCCATCATGAATGAGACGAAAACTCGTCGATGCCGCAGTTGGACGAGGAAGTGCCAGCAACACGTGGACCGGCGAGCCATCGCGATGCACTCCCGTCGGCTCCGTGACTTCAAGTGTGAGACGAAGCGGCTCGGCAGCCAGCGCAGCGCGCGTCGCGAACGCAGAAACCAAGAGCCAGCAGCAGAGTTTTCCATTCACGCTTTGTTCCTATCTTCCGGCAAGCGTTCTAAGAACCTCTATCGTTCAACTTTTGTTAAACCGGCAGCCTTTGCTATTGGCTCAGGATCTTCGTAGGGCAATGCCTTTAGATATTCCACTAAGTCAGCTATTTGTTCTGGCTTGAGATGGCTGGTCTTGCCATGGCGATCGTCATGGTTGGACGTTGTAAGAACGTCTTCCAAGCTCGCTGCCTTGCCGTGATGGAGGTATGGTGCCGTGCGATAGACGCCTAGTAATGTCGGCGTGTCGTACGCCGGTCCCATTGTCTCGGACGGATCGCTTTCACCCGTGCCGACATCATGGCGAACAATTTCTTTCGTGGCTCGGGGCTGCGAGTCACAGAAGAACGGCCCCGAGTGGCACGTGTTGCACTGAGACTCTTCGGAGAAGAAAACATCGCGTCCACGCTTCGCTGCTTCGCTGAGCCCGCTCTTTGCGTAAGGACTAAGTGGGAACTTGTGTGAGTTGGAATAAGCTGCGAGCGCGTCGAGCGTTGCTGAAAGACCTGCGTTGGCTTTACCGAGCGATTCGTGGATATTGCCTTGAACCAAACCACGACCTTGCATCAAGGGGCCGCGTATGGTGTGTTCGAAATCCTGCACTTCGTTGCGGTCAGCTGACCAGTGGATCGGATGCGTCCAAGCCATGCCAGCGAACGATTGCGTGTTCCGCAAGCCTTCGGCGTTGTGCCACGTTCGACCGTCGGAATCGCCATCGGGATGACAACTGGAACACGAGATCCAACGACGTCCGACCATCGGTTGCAACGCTGAGTAGAACAGCTTCTTCCCGGTCAGCACTTGGGGACTGAGCGGATTGTTCGTGACCTGAATGTTCACGATTGGAATCAGCTTGGCGGTATCGTAGGCGACGACGTTGAAATCCAGGGCATTATAGACGTAAACCGTTTCACCGTTTGGTGCAACTCGAACAGCGCGAGGGTTCGCGCCGACTTGAATCAATTTTTTAGGAGCGAGTTCACGATAGTTGTCGTCCAGGATGTCGCAGACGAACATGTCGTTCGTTCCTGAGAAGACAGCATATAGAGTTCGCCCGTCGGGCGCGACCGCGATTTCCCAAGGATTGGCGGTCACTCGATTGCCGCCGAACGAATCCATAGGAATTCGCTTGCGACGCGAGTCCTCGCCAACCGGCGTGTCGATCACCGAGATGTAAGGAAAGATCGATCCTTGGCCATGAACGGAGGTGACTCGCGACCGCATGTGTGGCACATAGAGTTTCTCGCGACGTGGGCTCAACACGAGTTGCCTCGCAAGATTGTCGGTACTCGCCCCGGTCCACTCGTCGGCAACTGTGCTCGTCGCGAGGTCAACGGCGATGATCTTGCTCGTGTAGTACTCGGCTAAATACACGCGCCCTTCCGCGGGCGACAACGCGACGCCGCGCAAGAAGTTCTTTCCTTGAAACGTTTGGGTCACCTGGAGCGAGTCGACATCAATCGTCAGTAGTTGCCCTGGGTAGTCGAGTGTCACATAGAGTTGTTCGCCTGAGGGATCGCTCACGATGCCGTAAGGTTCATCGAAAACATCGCAGCGTCCGAAACTCTTGCCGGAATCGCCATCCAAACACACGATGCAATCATCGCCATAGACGGCGACGGCCAGTCGATGGCTGTCGCCAAGAAACGTCACGCCTTCGGGCTTCGTGCCAACGGCGACCTCATACAGTTTTGTGTGAGTGCCGAGATCGACAATCGTGACCGTCCCGCTATCTCGATTGGAGCACGCCAGAAGTCTTCCGTCCGCAGAGATGTCCATCAAGCTGTTCGACGTGCCTGCCCGTAGCGGTGAATTGAGGCTCCCTGAAAATACGACGAGAGTGCAAAGGACGACCGAGAGTCGTAGGTGATTCCAGCTTCGGTTGCGTTGCTCGTTTTTCATGATGTCGATCCCAGAGGCACGAGAAAGGCCCGCTTCGAATCGAAGCGGGCCCTAGTACGGTCGCGTTTTACTAACCGCTAAGTTAGTTCAAGATCTTCGGCGTGTCGGCAAGGACCGCTGCGATTCCGTCCTTGTCGAGTTTGCCTTTTGCAAACACGTGATTGGCCTTCGATTTTCGGCCTCTCCACAAGTTAACGGTCACGTCCGCGCCCTTGGCGATCTTGTATTCAACAGGGCCCGCAGACCCTTCATAGATCGTCAACGGAATATTCTTGATCCCGTGTTTCGCAGCGAAGGCTTTCAGTTCACCTTCGGCCGCATCGGGATCTTCGGTTAGCAAGACAACAAAGCCTGCCATCTTTTGTGACTTGTTCGCGTCTATCTGTTTATCGAGTTGTTTGACCAAACTGGCCAAGTTGTCGTCGAGCGTACGTGCAAAGACGTTCGCTACCGGACGAGCACCGTACTGTCAGCGATAACACAGCGACTTACCAGCGGACGGGCCTGTACAGTCTTTGACGAGGAAGAAATCGGCACTGTCACCGACCTGCAACCCAGACTGCAAGTCCGCCGCCACGGCCACGGCGCTAAAACATAGCGCCACAATCGCGATCGAGGGGACCAACATAGTTCTCATCGAGAGTTCTCCTGCGAAAAAAGGAAAGCTGCCAAGTACGTACCTGACAACACATCAAGAGTCGTTAATCTATTCAGTGCGACATTGTAACGCAAGCAGAATCCCACGAACAGCAAGTAGTCGTTTCGGTAGTGGTACAGTTTGGCGCGAAAACTCTTCGGTGCCCGACGAGTGGGCAACGCGCTGAAAGTCAGGGCAGTTCTTGACAATCTATAAGAGTCTTGGGTCGTCCCATAGAACCGTGGCCGCCACCGCTTCGCCTTGTCATGCTGGAAGGTCCATAGGCTGCGTCATCCGGTAAAGTTGTAGATCAGTAGTGCCAGCGACAGAAGCAGGAATAGAAGGAATCCGCCTCCGCCCAAGCAGACCTCCGGTTGCCTAAGCCACCAAGGCAACCACCCTCTGGTTTTGTCTCGCTCGCTGGGCATTTACATGGCTCCGACTTGCTCAAGATACCAATGCAGGGATGAAGCTTCCGCCCGCGACAGACCAGCGATCTTGTCTCCAAGGTGACGAATGTAGTCATCATCGTCATACATGGCGAGTGCCACGGGCGGGCCCTTTGGCGGCTCGCTCATGCCAGATTGTGTTGGTGGTTTGTCGTCCATCTTGGTTCTGAGATGCAGTGCAAGCGGGCTATCGCACGCTCGGCGGCGTGATGAGCCAACCGATTGCCTCGATTAGTCGATTTAGGTGATGCTATGAGTTGTTGGCTGAATCCGTTGCTTCGTCTAGACCAAAGTCGCTCGTCATGTCTTCGGCGCGGGTGAAGATCAGATTTGGGCGGTCCGGACCCTCGATCCGGATACTATCGAAACCGACGTATTTGATTTGGTACGTCGTGTCGATGCCGAAGCGTGCGTGCGGGTGTACGTCCGTGGCCATGATGAGCATGTTCAGTGTATTGAATTGAACTGCCCAGTGACCAAATTCACGGATTGCATGGTCATCGGTTTCGACGAGCTGCTTGTAGATTCCTTCTGACGGCCCACCTTCGAATATTAGTTTGATCAACGCGGAATCGTGGTCTGCTGTCCACGAACCGACAGGAGTCTGCTGTTCGAGCCATTTGCAATGCCAGCGGACGAACAGCACGTACAACAGGACAAGTGCGGCGGCGAGGACGGCGATCGATGTAACGATACCGATTGTCGTTGCTCCTGTTCGATCTGCCAATGGGAAGAACATCCGTCGCCGCCGTAAACGAAGCGAGCGACGTTAATCGACAAGTGAGTTTACCAGCGGGACGCCCGTTGGACAAAGGACGAAGGCGATCCGCGACGCGGACCTAGCGGATGTTCTATGTTGGGCGACCGGGCTCAACGCCCGCCCCCAAGAACTCAATAGCCTCGGCGACGCCTCCGTCGTCCTGCCATCGTGTTGCGTACTCTGTCAAAACCCCAACCATTGCTTCGCGTTGTCTCGGCGAGAACAACGCCGATCTCTCGTGAAACCCTTTCCGGTCATCATAGCGCGTATACGATGGCCCTTTGACGTTGATGGCGAAAGACGGAGAGAGATGGAACATGAGTGACTGGCCGACGTCAGCATCGTCATTACCATCGAGGGCAGCCATCAATAATGCTGGCATGTAGTAGTGAAATGCAGCAGGACTTAAATCCGGGATCGGCGTATCGCCGCGCATGAACGCTTCGACGGGGAAATCTCGCCACGCTTTGCCGTGCAGGAGTTGCCAGGTCTCGTCGAATTCACGCCCTGCCGGATCGTAAACGGTGAGATTATCGTCGCCCGGATACGGAACGTCTTGGAACGCCAGAGCGATGGCCTGGAGCAAGTTATCCATGGGCGCCAAACATTGTCCCCACCGACTACCTGTCGCAGCATCCATTTAAACTAGGCAAGCTCTCCGCGACTTCGGTCGATGCGATTGATTGTAGCAACAATCCCGCGTGCCTTCGAAATTCGCCGTCTGACGAACGATCGCGCGCTGACGTCTCGCTTGTCGTTCGAGCCCGTGATCGTACGCTTCTGCAATTCTGGCGTGAGATAAACGCTACGGGAGGCGTGATCTATTCGCCGCCGCGCTGAACGGCTTAGGCCACACGACCAGACGTGGCAAAGCTTAGAATCGCGTTCAAGTATCGCGGGTCGCCACCGTTTCTCGATGCGCGAAGATCAAAATCGTGCAGGTGCCTTGCAGCGGCGATATTTCATAGGAGACCTCCAATTACTTCATTACGTGACTCAATGGGGGCGCGATGATGGTTGAAGCCAACCGATCGAATCTCTTTGTGACGCAATTGTCCACCCAGGTTTGCCGTTCTCGCCATGAGCGCGAAGGTCACCAAAGCGAGGAACACCATCGCTCCAACCACCCATCCTGGTATCGACCTTTGGCCTCGGCCTCGGTAGAGCCCAAAGGCCGCCACCAAGCCCAACAAGAACATACCGGTGGTGGCTTGATCCGCCGATTGTTCGTGGGCTGCGACTCCGGAAGCCGGCAACCATTCGCTCTCCGCGACCGCTTCATGGGCAAAGTCGCCTGTAAACTTGATTGGGATCGAAATGATCGTCAAAGCCACGAACCAGGTGAAACTCATACGTTTCAATTCCTCGCTGCGTTTGACGATCGCCGTTGCCAGAATTAGTCCGACGAAGAGCGTACCCAACACGGGGATGTGATTGAGAGCGAGATGGAGATGGACCCAATTCATCGTATGTCAAAAGCCACGAGCCGCGTTTGTTCACGGTTCCTAAGTGAATTCAAACCAGCGCTTCCGTGACCACGTCTCCATGCACATTTGTCAGACGACGCTGGATGCCGTTGTGGTAGTAAGTCAATCGCTCGTGGTTGATGCCGAACAGGTGTAAGATCGTGGCGTGGAAGTCGTGCCAAGGGATCGGGCGTTCGACGGCCTTCCAACCGACTTCGTCCGTGGCTCCGACGGCAAGCCCCGGTTTCAACCCCCCGCCAGCCATCCAACAACTGAATCCGTAGCGGTTGTGGTCGCGGCCGGGACCAACTTGGTTCGCGTCGGACTGAGCGAACGGAGTACGCCCAAATTCGGTCGTAAAAATGATCAGCGTGTCCTTGAGCAGCCCTCGCTGCTTGAGGTCTTTCAGCAAAGCAGCAACGGGCTTGTCGATTCGACCGGCCTCAAGCGTATGGTTGTCTTTGACGCTCTCATGAGCATCCCAACTCGCACGCGGGCTGCCAGCAATCGGACCGCCGGAGAACAACTGTACAAAGCGAACCCCGCGTTCCAGCATGCGTCGACCGAGTAGACATCGTCGGCCCATGTCGGCAGACTGTGGTTCGTGAATGCCGTAGCTGTCCAATGTTGTCTTCGTCTCGTCTGACATATCAGCCACTTCCGGAATCGACATCTGCATCTTCGCGGCCAGTTCGTAACTGCGAATGCGAGCAGCCAGCACGGGATCGTCGCCGGTTCGTGCAATATGCTGTCGGTTAATCTCGTTTACGAAATCACGAGTCGCCAAGTCGGCACCTTTGGCTAGATCTTGCGCCGGGAATAGATCACGTACGGGTTGTTTGCCGCCGCGGAGGACAACGCCTTGGCTGTTCGACGGCAGAAACGCACTGCTCCAAGTCGATGCTCCGGTATTGGGAGCGCCACGTTCATCGTTCAGCACGACGTAAGCAGGCAGCGAATCAGTCTCGGCTCCGAGCCCATACGAAATCCAAGCACCCATCGAGGGAAAGCCGTTGAACTCGAAACCGCTGTTGGCCATGAACAAGGCCGGTGTGTGGTTCGCCGACTCAGACACCATCGAGCGGAAAACCGTGAGATCATCGCCGAGCTCCGCTATGTGTGGAAACATATCAGAGATCATCAAGCCGCTTTTACCTCGCGGCTTGAACTCCCAGTCTTGCTTCCGCAGCAAGCCGACCTTGCCGAAGAAGATGTCCGGCTTCTTGTCCATCGCCAGCGACTTGCCGTGCATCTTTTCAAGTTCCGGCTTATGATCGAAGGAGTCCACGTGACTCATTCCACCGATCAGGCAGATGTGGATTGCCCGTTTGACTTTCGGCTCGAAATGCGGCTCTGGTGAATTGGACGCCGCGCCATCCCTTTGAAATAGGCTCAGCAATGCGGTCGACCCAAGTCCGTTGATTCCCCAATGAAAGAGGTCTCGGCGAGAGAGATCCGACGTTGGTGATGTTGGGTTGAATTTGCCAGCCATCGGTAGATTCGATTTCTTGTGTTGTACGAGTCCACACGTTAGCGCGTCTTCGCTGTTCGGGGCCATGTAAGCAGCCTAAAGGCTGTACTCCAGCAAGTTACTCCGCAACGACAAATTCGTTGGTGTTAAACAGGCCGCGACATAACGCGGCTAGTCCATGTTCTTTTGTCAGCTCTTCAGACAACCGTCGTTCTATTTCAGTTGGCTCGCGAGAAAGCGCAAGTCGCCAGGCAAGGGTGATTTGCGCTGGCACATCGTTACCTGCTTCGGATGTCAGACGGTCCGCGAAGGCGTCCGACATTCGCAGAACGAAGGCGTTATTCAGCAGACTCAACGCCTGCAATGGCGTCGTGGTGATGGCTCGGCGAGGCGCTGCTGTCGCCGGGTCTGGACAATCAAACGTATCGAGCAAAGCGGTGCGCCCGCCTCGCGGATTGAAGCGGTAGATGGTACGCCGATTGAACGCATCGCCCTCGACATCTTTGGGTTCGTAGTAAGTCGTACCGTTGTTGCCAATAATCGTAACGTCTTCGAAACTCGGACCACCCAATTTGTCGTTCAGCTTTCCGGCGACCGCAAGCATCGCATCCCGGACAGACTCCGCATCCAGCCTCCTGGGAGTCGCTCGCCACAACAGCCGGTTGTGGGCATCGATGTCATTCGGGTTCTTTGCATCAACCGGAATCTCCAAGTATCCCGCCTGCTTCCAGGTGTCCGACATCACGATCATGCGGTGCAAGTTCTTCAAATTGTATCCGTCGTTGCGGAACGTCGCGGCGAGCCAGTCGAGCAGTTCCGGATGGGTTGGTCGACCGCCATTGAAGCCGAAGTCGTTGGGCGTATCAACGAGCCCCGTCCCAAAGTGATAATGCCAGACGCGATTAACAATCACGCGAGCAAAGAGCGGGTTATTACGGTCGGTGATCCACGTTGCCAACTTCCGACGGCGATCCGCCTCCGGAGCTTCCGGTGACAGAGAGAAGTTCGCATCCACTCCGGCCACGGCTGCTACGGCTCCAGGCGAAACGACATCGCCAAGTTGTTCGGGATCGCCGCGTACGAGTACGTTCGTCTTCGCGCCGCCGCCAGGCGTCAGCGTGTAGATACTCGGATTAGCTTTCGCATTCAACGCATCACGTGACTTTGCGAGTTCGGCGATCTGCTGCTTGAACGTTGCTCGTTCATGGCGTTTGTCTTCGGGCAGCCACTCGACGATCTGTTCATCCGGAACGTACTCGGCCGAGTTGCCGGACGACGCCGCGACTTCTTCGGCAGTCAACGCTCGGTTATAAAACGCTGCCTTATGGATTTTGGCTTTGAGGTGCTTACTGCTGCCCGCAGGCTTATGACGCAAGCCGAAGACGATCTCCGTATCGCCCGCTTTGTAATCTTGCAGCGCGGCTTTGCGAATCGACCGGCCGTAAGGCTTTCCGTCGCGGTAACCGGTGATCGTGCCATCCTTCGTATAGACAAGAGCAAAGTGAACCGGCCGCTTGGTCGCTTCGCTTTCTTCTGGTGCTTGGAAAGAATCGGTTCTTACAAACCCGTTGCTGCCCGCCATCCAACGTTTCGGTTCCCGTTCGCCGAAGACGATGGAATCGAAGATCACGCCACTGCGGGTCTCGATCGAAATCGCACCACCACCGCGCTGCTCCAAATTGTCGAGCAACACCCAAGCCTCCAGCGTCTTTTGCTGTATGTCCTTATTCAAGGGAATCGTTTCCACGAAGGAAGTTCCATCGACGACAAGTGCCCCGTTCTCGACGCGAGCACCGCCAATTGCCGTTCCGTGCAGATTTCCGATGCTGTCTTTCAGATCACGATCAAACTCCCAGCGAGCAAACGCGACTGGCGGATCGGGCATCTTGAACTCGCCCTTCTTTCGAGCGGCAATGATTGCTACGCGAGCCTTCGAATCGATCGCGCTGAGTTTCGAGTGAGCGACGCCGAGTTGCTTTTCGATGTCAGCAAGTTTCGCAGCGTCCACCGACGTCTTCACAACACGCTCACCATATCCCAGCCCGGAAATTGCCGAGGCCATCTGGTAAAACTCTTTCTGCCGAATCGGATCGAACTTATGGTCGTGACAGCGGGCACAATTCACTGTGAGGCCAACGAACGTCTGTCCGACTGTCGCGAGAACTTCCTCAATTTCGTCCTGACGAGCGAGCAATTTCATCCGCTGACTGCCGCCGACGACAGTGTTGTGAACACCAGCGACCCAAAAACCTGTTGCGGCCGCGCCATCGGGGCCGTCTTGAAGCAGATCACCGATGAGCTGCATGCGGACGAATTCGTCGTACGGCATGTTGTCGTTCAATGCTTTGACAACCCAGTCGCGATAGTGCCACGCAGTCTTGCGTGGCATGTTTCTCTCGAAACCATCGCTCTCACCAAAGCGAACCACATCCAGCCAATGACGCCCCCACCGCTCGCCGTAGTGTTTTGAGGCGAGCAGTTCAGCGACGATATTTTCGTACGCTTCGAGCGTCGGACTCGCAACAAAAGCATCGACCTGTGCCGGCGATGGCGGCAGACCGATCAGGTCGAAGTATAAGCGGCGAATCAGCGTTCGGGGATCTGCGATCTTCGCCAGTTTCAAGCCAGCGTCCTGCAGTTTGGCTCGCACAGACGCGTCAATGTCAGTCTTTGGCGGCTCTGCTTCAAGTGGCTGAAGAGACCACCAGTCACGTCCTGCTCGACTCGATGTCGTCACTGCGAACCGGTCGATTGGACTTGTGCCCCATTTTGCCCCCTCGTCGATCCACCTTTTAAGGATCTCTTTTTGCTCGACCTTCAGCGCGTGCTTCGGTGGCATTTCGTTAGTGCTAACCCGCTCCCAGAGGAGGCTCTTTGAAGAATCCTTTGCGACGTAAGGCTGACCAGAAGCTCCACCCTTCGTGATGTCTTCTGTGCTGGTCAGCGCGAGATCACCTTTCGGCTTGATGCCGCTGTGACATTCAAGACAGTGCCCAGCGAAAATTGGTGCGATCTGAGAATCGAAGTCAATCTCGTTCGCCTTCGCACCAATGGCTGCCAACAGACTCACAACGAAAACATTCAGAGTCAGCCATCGCCGACGTGGTGGTAGAACAGGAAGATCCGTTCGTGAAAGGGGCATAATTCACATCCGAGAGATTGAGCCGGACTGGCTCTTGGTATTGGACGATGGCACCATTGTGAACGCCGCCGCCCGCACGATCAAGAGAGTACCGAAGGAATTGATAGCGACCATCTTTCATGTCCCGTGCGTCAATCTAGCGCTGCCATCTGCTGACTTCCGGGGGCGAACGCAGTTCTTCTTGCCGGCTGGCGCGAAACCAATTGCGGAGTTGATCTATTCGGAGGTGATGATTTGGCGCGCTCAATGCGTCTAAGGCAAGGCGGGTAGCCGGTAGGCCGGACCAATCGCAAGGCCGTTCCGGCCTTCCCTCTGGATCCAGCAGCTTTGACTTAGGGACTCTGGTAAACTCGAATTTGTGAACACACGAAATTGTTACAACGCACGCGTAAACTTGCACTACTGGTTTGCGAGCGTGCTCGGGTCGAGTCAGGACGCACTGGCTGACCTCCCGTTCGCTGCTGTCACTTCCCGGCCACATGATTTTTGGAGAGCTTGATGGCAACGAAGCTGTCATGTTTACATGGGCATCCGCTGGACATGCCTGACAAGCGACCCGAGTCGGCAAGACTGGTCTGTCCCTTGTGTGGAGCTGACGTCCGAGACAGCAAGGATAACGACACAGAATTGGGTGCGTTGGCGATCACGGTTGTGCCGACCTCGCAGCTTGACGCTGGCCGCAGCCAGTTGGTGCCGCAGGTGGAAGGACCGGAAGACGGCGGCGTCGACAAATCCAATGACCACATCGATGATGCTGAAGTGGCGGACGGCAGCTACGCTCAGACGACCTTTCTGGATCCGTCGAGAATTGCAGTTGCCGGTGATGCAGCGACGCACCGTGACGAAACACAAAACGAAGAAGGAACAGGAAACGATGCGCCGCAGAGACAACCGGCGAGCCCCGCGAAGCAGGATTTGCAGCCGCCAGCGCTACCAGGTTTGGAGGTCATCGAAGAAATTGGACGAGGCGGCATGGGCGTGGTCTACCGAGCATACGATGAGAAGCATGGACGTGAAGTCGCTCTGAAGACACTGCAGCGGATGGGTCCGGATGACCTGATTCGGTTCAAGCAGGAATTCCGAGCGCTTGCCGACATCGCACATTCGAATCTAGCATCCCTTTACGAACTGCACTCGGACGGCACGACGTGGTGTCTCACGATGGAGTTGCTGCACGGAGTCGAATTTCTCGAATACGTCTGGTCGGAATTCGAGTCGCTGAGGATTGACGGTGGACGTCGCCGCGTCGCCGATGTTGCCGGGCAATCACGTCTTACCGTGAGGAGGATCAATCGACTCTATGACGGACTCAAGCAACTGGCCATTGGACTGAACGAACTGCATCGCCACGGGAAACTGCACAGCGATATCAAGCCGTCGAACGTTCTGGTGACGACTGAAGGGCGCGTCGTCCTGGTGGACTTTGGATTGGTCGCAGAAATCACACGTGACGAAGATGGTCGTCTGCCGCGGATGATCCAGGGAACACCGCACTATATGGCTCCTGAACAAGTTGCATGCTCGGCGTTGACGGCCGCGAGCGACTGGTATGCCGTCGGCGTGATGTTGTACGAAGTTCTGACGGGACGACTTCCTTTCAACGACAAGTCGGTCAAAGCCATGCTTCGCAAGCGGATCGAAGCGCCGCTGGCGCCGAACAAACGAAAGCCAGGTGTTCCCAAAGAACTCAGTGATTTGTGCATGGCGATGCTGGAGATTGATGCGTCCAATCGCCCGTCAACGATTGATGTCCTGCGTGCGGTCGAAGCCGACGATGTCGCGAACAGCATCCTTGAGGCATCGACCAGCACGGTCGTTCAATCAGTCGACCTAGTGGGTCGTGAGTCACACCTTAAAGTTCTCAACCAGTCCTTGCGAGCTGTGACCGGCGGCGAAACTTGCAGTGTCTTCGTCCACGGCCTATCGGGCATGGGAAAGAGCGTTCTGATTCGGAGCTTCGTCGACAGCATCCAGTCAAGCAGCACATCGATCCTGCTGGAAGGACGCTGCTACGAACAGGAATCTGTACCCTTCAAAGCGCTCGACAGCTTGGTCGATGCCTTGGTGGGCTACCTTTGTGGGCTACATGTTTTGACACTTGAGAAGTTGATGCCCGAGGACATGCTCCCGCTGGTTCGCCTGTTTCCGGTCTTTGGTCAGGTCTCCGGAGCGAGTAATCCTGGGCGCCCGACCATCGACAACGCTGATCAACAGGAACTGCGGAAGCGGGGTTTCACGTCACTGCGGGCATTACTGACGAGTCTTGGGAAGCGTGCCCCAGTTGTGTTTTACATCGACGATATGCAGTGGGGAGATGAAGACAGTGCTCATCTGCTGGCGGACCTCGTGCGGCCTCCCGACAGCCCGCGACTGCTGGTGCTTGGTTCTTACAGGCGTGAGGATGTCGGGCGAAGTCCGGCGTTAATCGCCCTGGAAGATGCCTATCAAAAGGGTACCGATCATCCTCATCGGCAAGAGCTGCCGGTCGACCCGCTCTCAGAATCCGATGCCAGTCGCCTCGCGCTGCAATTGCTCGGCGGCGACGCCGTCCAGCAGCAGGTCGCCGAACGCATCGCGGGTGAATCAGGTGGTTCGCCGTTTTTCGTATGGGAGCTGGCGCAACATGTTCAGGATGAATCAACCGCATCCTTCGGGTCGCTAGAACTCGACGAAGTGATATGGTCTCGCGTTTGCCGATTGCCCGCGGAAACACGCAGCCTCCTGGAAGTCTTCGCAGTCGCAGGTCGACCGATGCGAGCCTCCGAAGCCTACGAAACGATCGACGCCCGTACACACGGCCCTGGTCTGCTGGCTCAGTTGCGGACGAGTAACTTCATCCGCACGACGGAAGGTGATGAAGCGACCGTCGTCGAGACGTACCATGATCGAATCCGGGAATCCGTGGTGAATCATCTTCCCGCTGCGCGAGTACGCGCACATCATCTTAAGATCGCTTTAGTGATCGAACAGTCGGGGGATGTTAACCTTTCTACCGTTCAGTCGCATATCAACAAGACACCGGAATTCGAAGGGCCTGGCGACCCACTGGAATTGATAACCGGTGTTTGGCAGCGCGTGTTTGACCTGTCGTACTTCTTCGACGCTGCAGGCAAGTCGGAGCGTGCCCTTCCATATGCACTCGTTGCCGCCGAACGCGCGTGGTCGCAAAACGCTCTTGAGGTTGCCGAGCAGCAATTCGAAATCGCGCGCCGCGGTGCCGAGGTATCAAACGACGCGATGCGCTTTCGCATTGCCGAAGGGTTGGGCGATGTGCTGCTGCTGCGGGCTCGTTACGACCGCGCCCACCAGCACTTCAAGACAGCTCGCAGCCTCGCAACCAGCAATCAAGTGCTCGCGCGAATCGACAGCAAGCTCGGGTATCTCTGTTTTAAGTCAGGAGATATGGAGGAATCGGCGGCTCATCTCGAAAAAACGCTGACGGAACTCGGGAGTCCTCCACCTAGCAACATCGCGGTTCAGACACTTGCCGTTGTCAAAGAGCTGCTCGTTCAATTGCTGCACACATGGCTGCCTTCCGTATTTACAAAGAGACGCAATCCCGACACAGCTTCCGGTCGCCGGGAACTGTTTAGCGCAAGTATCTACCAACTGCTGTCGTATCCCTATTGGTGGAAAAAAGGCCCAGTACCGAACCTTTGGGCACACCTGCGGCACATGAATCTCTCCGAGCGATACCCACCGTCGCAGGTACTGGGACGGGCCTGGTCTTTTCATGCGGTTATCATGACAGCCGTACCGCTGACGAGTCGCGGAATCGCCTATGCTGAGCGGTCGTTCGGAATTCACCTCGACGACGGAGACCTGCAGGGCCAGGGCAAGGCTCGCAGTTATCAGACTTTTGCGTTCCTCACCGCCGGACGGTTCAACGAAGGTGTTGAAGCCGGTCGCGAAGCGGTGCGTCTGCTGGAAGAAGCTGGTGACGTGTGGGAAGCAAACATGGCACGGATCATTCTTAGCTTTCCGCTGTACTACCAAGGAAACCTTGAGTCTGCAGCCGCCAACGCCCGTAAGGCAATTCAAATCGGAAAGGAAACAGGCGACGCGTCGTCAGTCATGATCGCCCTGTGGTTCTGGGTGTTGTATGCTCCAGAGCAAGTTCCTGACGGACTGATCACCGCAGAGCTGCAAAAATCGCCAGGCGACCCGTTGTCCGACACGTCGATCATCCTGGCCCGTGGTTTGGAGCTCCTGCTTCGCGAAGACAATCCGCGCGAGGCGGCGAACGTCTTACTGGACGCGTTGAACGTCGCCAAGAAGAGGGGCCTTCGGAATCCCTGTGTGTTTTGCGGACTCGCCTGGAGAGCCGAAACGCTGCGAATTGTTGCCGAACGCGAACCAGCAGGCCGCGCGCGAAACGCCGTGATGAAACAGGCACGCCGAGCCGTCCGACACGCGCTCATCACGACACGGCTGTATCTGACATCCCGCCCTCATGCGTTGCGAGAAAATGCCAACCTCCATACCCTCGCCGACAACGAGACCCGAGCCCGTCAAGCCTTCGACGCAAGCCTCCAACTCGCCCGTCAACAGGAAGCAAAGTACGAAGTCGCCCGCACCGAACTGGCGCGGGCGGAAGCTGGTCTCAAGTTCGGCTGGTCCGACGCTGAAGCACAGCTCGAGTCGGCGAAACAGGAAATCAGCCGGATCACAGGCTTTGTGCTGAGCGGGACGATGCAAGAATCTCATCAACGACCCGACCAGACAAGTCTGTCAAACGATAGTCGCGACCGTGGTGCGAATGTGTGAGCCTCTCGTGGTTGATTCCCGTTGTGCGCCCAGCACATGGGATCCGCTTCAGTGAGTTCTGGGGAGAAGAGCGAGAACGCGCGAAAGGAACAGCCCAACTCTTTAGCGATCGTTTCGATCTTTGACTTGTCCCGCCCAGCCAACATCGAATTCCGACCTTCGGCGGCCGCCTGACGTGCGATGAGGTGCCCCGTGTATCCGTTCGCGCCGTAAATCATCCAAGTGTTCGAGTCAGCCGACATCTTGCCATTGTACCAATCAATTCCGAGTTCCCCACGCGAACAAGATGTTCAATCGCAAGCGACAAGTCTCGCCACACCTTAAACGCAGTCGTTTTGCGAAACGTCTCGCTCGCAGTAGGGTAGGCTTGTAGATACGTGGAACCGAGTTTTCAACGGTGAGGAAGTGATCGTATGATGCGAGAAGGCATTCGGCTCATCATTAGCTGGCTTCGACGAGCGGTCACTCAACCCTTCGAGGAGTTGAACCGTTGGCAACGCGCGGCCCGATTTGGCTACGATTTGGGACGCTACGGTGCCCACCAGCTACAGGAAGACCGTGCCCCGCAAATGGCGGCCGCGTTAGCTTTCCGCACGTTGTTTGGACTGGCGCCTGTACTAGTCGTAGGCATGATTCTCGTCAAATCCATCAAGGGTTCCGATGCGATTCTGCGGTCGCTTAACGAGCTTTTTGTCGCTGCTGGGCTGGACAAGATTCACGTCGTGGCCGCGTCGCAAGTCGCGGCAGAGTCCGACGGGTCCGCCATCACGCTGGCTCAGTGGCTGGAGAACCTCGCGGGTCAACTAGCGAACATGAATCTGTCCGCCATCGGCTGGGTAGGGTTGGCAGTTATCGTATACGCCGCCATTGGTCTAATGGTGACCATCGAAAACAGTTTCAACATCATCTGTCGAGCGTCCAGCGGACGACCCTGGATACGGCGTGTTCCCTTGTACTGGTTTCTCCTCACCGTCAGCCCCGCGTTGCTCGGCCTGGCATCTTACGTCAACAACCAGTTCACGGACTGGATTGCTTCTGTTGACACGTGGCACTGGCTGCTGTTCACAGCCCGAGCATTGTGGAGCTTCGGCCTGATGTGGCTGTTCATGTTTGCCGTCTATACCCTCGTCCCAAATTCCACCGTCTCACTGCGTCCGGCGATGGTGGGAGCGTTGGTCGCCGCCGTGTTGCTGACAGTTGGTAAACACACGCTGGGTGCCTATCTAGGGAGCGCGTTCGCCATCAACCAATTGTACGGATCTCTAGGACTGGTCCCCTTGTTCATGTTCTGGGTCTACTTGATGTGGGTGGGCGTCCTGTTCGGATTGCAGGTTAGTGCAACTTTGCAATTGTTGCGTGGCAGATCACTCGACGAAGTGGACCATCGACATGCTCGAACGGGCATGATCGATCCCGCTTCCATACTCGCAGTGACGGAAGTTATCGCCGAGCATTTCGTCGCGGGTCAACCCGTGACGTCCGGACAAGTCGCCGACGTTACCTCCATCCCGGAACCAACCATCGCTCGAATTATCGAACGCCTGGTCCACGGCGGATGGCTGCATCGTGTGAGAGATCGCGAGACAGCCGTCAGTTTGGCCAAGCCACCAGAACAAATCATGGCAAACGAGTTGATCGCGATAGGTTTCAGGATGGTCGACGAGGGTGGCCAAGAAAGCTGCTCGGCGTTCGTCCAGCAACTCCGCGATGCGCAACAAACAGTGGCGGACGGGATATCGTTAGCCGCGATCGTAGCCGCGAATAGCTGATGGACACGGCACTGGCCTTCAATCGATCACATCCGCAACGGGCTCGCCACCGTGCGCAATCGGAATGGGGCGACCAAATCGGTCCGCCACCGTCATATGCGGATCGATGCCCAAGAGTTCATAGACCGTCGCGACAAAATCTGGCGGCGATACCGGTTTACTCGTTGGCCAGGCGGCGATCTTGTCGGTGGTGCCGTGGACATAACCTTGTTTGACGCCGCCGCCGATCAACAGGCTAAATCCGCACTGCGGCCAATGATCGCGACCGGCGTTTGCGTTGATCTTCGGCGTGCGGCCCATCTCGCCCATCACCACGACCAGCGTCGAATCCAACAACCCACGTCCGTCCAGATCTTCTAACAACGCAGGCACGACTTGGTCGAGCAGCGGCAAATTGAACTCTTTCAGCATCCCAAAGTTATTTTCGTGCATATCGTAGGCATGGCCGTAATGATCGAATATCTCCTGATGCACGCTGACAAATGGCACGCCAGTTTCGACCAGCCGTCGCGCGGTCAACAGGCTCGATCCGACGAGGTTGCGTCCGTAACGGTCTCTCGTCTGCGATGACTCAAGTGACAGATCAAACGCGTCGCGCGTGCGGCCCGAAGTTAGAATTGCGAATGCTTTCTGTTTGGCATGTTCCATCGTGGCAACCGCTTCAGATCGCTGGATGCGCACGAACTCGCTTTCCAGTTGACTAAGGAGTGATCGCCGACGATCGAGTCGATTCGCCGTCATGTCAGGAAGGGCGTCGGGCGCAGGCGGGAACGGCTCGCCAATCGGCATGACCGGGTCGTAGTGGTTCTTCTTCGGCTCGCTATTGAACTTCGGCGAGCAAAGCGTAAACAGTGGGTCGTATTGCTTACCCAAGAATCCACCATAGGGCCCCCGACGGCGCCAGCCTTTTTGGCCAGACCCAGGAAAGCTCGGCATGCACACCGCGCCGGGCATGTCGTTAGGACCAAGCCCTAGATACTGGCAGATCGCACCGACGTCGGGCGGGTCCGTCGGCATCGCCTGTTCCAACGGCTTGTTGTCAGTGAACCCTGTCATGAATGGCAGGGGGTCGTGCGAATTGAACGAGTGGCTAAAAGTGCGGATCAGTGTCGCACGGTCCATCCAGCGCGACAACTTTGGCAGATGCTCGCAGATTCGCAGGCCTGGCATTGAGGTATCAATCGGCTTGAATTCGCCACGAACCTCCGCGGGTGCATCCGGCTTCAGATCGAACATGTCTTGGTGAGCGGGCCCACCAAGCAGATTGAACATAATCACGGATTTCGCCGAACCACTGCGTTCGGTCGCAGAAGCGTCGGCTACGCTCAAGAGCTGCGGCAGCGTCATCCCTCCGAACAGCGAAAGACCACCAACTCGCATCAGCTCGCGCCGTGTCATACCATCGCACAACTTATTCGAATGTCCGAGCACGGTGATCATCGATTCGGTCCTGTTAGATGCGTTCCAGGGAGTCACCGCTATCATCTTCTTAGAATGATCAGCCTAAGTCCAGAGCTTCCTATCAGTCCCATCAGGGGACAGCCACGGCGCTGTGACGTACCTACTCCATCACCCTGTTCCTGAAACGCACAACTGGGTCTCGACGCGACCGTGCGGAAATAGTGGGTTAACTGAGTGGGCACTGCAGCGATCGGTCTAGAGCAATTGGTGATCTATTTGTAGGCCATCGTTGCGAAGGTCTCGACGCGACCGTCGGTTGTTAGTCTTCGCACGCGCATCTTATTTCGCTTTATGTGGTCTGCCGGGTCGAGAATGTAGATCTCCTCGTGCGGCCCTACCGCCACTCCGGTTGGAAGTACGAACGAGGCCTCCTCAGCCGCGCCGTCTACGTGCGCTTCGCGACCGTTTCCCGCGATTGTCGAGACGTGGCCCTGGGCCGTCACTTTGCGGATGCGGCGGTTCCATGCGTCAGCTACATACACGTTCCCTTGCTTGTCCACGTCCAGCCCCACCATCCATCGAAAGCGAGCATCGCCACCGACGCCGTCGGCGTAACCGACTTCGGGACCACCTGCCAACGTTGAGACGTGACCATCGGGCGTGATCTTGCGAATGCTCGATCCTGCACAAGTTGCGTACAACGTACCGTCGGGTCCGAAAGCCATCCCCGCGTTGCGAAAGTTGCGAAAGCCGACGGCTCTCCCTATCCCGTTCTTGTAGCCGCGCTCGCCGCCTGCCACGATCACTGCCCGTCGCTCTCGATCCATGCGCACGATCTGCCAATTTCCGTCGAGGCCGAAATCGGAACTTTGCGTATAGACCAGGGCCTGGCGGGAATCGACAGCCAACGGCGTCGCCGCGTAGCTGGATGTCCGCAACGATTTTCCGGAAGCCATTGGCAGCGGCACATTCTTGTAAACAATCGGGACGATCGATTGCGATTCCATGCCCGGGTCGACGATCTTCCAGAACGAATGCCCGACGCCGAAAACATACAGGTTGCCTTCGTCGTCGCCCGCCATTCGGTGCGATCGCGACGGCGACTTACCGTCATGTGCCAAACGATGCCCCGTCAACTTCCCCGATGGATCGACGTGGATGAGTTGCGGCGCCGCGTGCCGCAAAAAAAACACGTTGCCCTGTTCGTCGACCACGATGCCGGAAGGCGGATGTGCGCTGGCAGTCCCCTGAGCAATAACCGTAACCAGCAACACGGTAGTGGCGCTGAATGCGCAAAGAAGACGACCTCGTTCCAATGTCATCCTGCCACCTCACGTAAGAACGCGAAAAAAGCTTTGTCTCGTAAGAATATCAGGAATCTACTGGGATACAAACGAACTGCTGTCGTCACGCGATCATGGATCACCAAGTTTGACCAGAACTACGCGGCAGCAGCACCGAGCAGTGCCAACCTCATGTTTCGCAAACAGCCCCACGGGCCAACGTCGCGATTGTCTCGATGCCCCTCCGTGTGCTTTTCGATAATTGAGTGAAGCTGATCTTCCACGACTTCCTCATTTGCTCGCTACTTTCCCGACGTGGCTGTCCAACCGAGTCTGTTACAATAAACGGCAGCAGGCACGAAGACGTTCCAACAACACGAGGAATGCCGATCATGAACAAATTTCGGCCCGCAACGTTGCCGTGGTTCTCCTTCCTATTGATCGCGTCCGTGGTTAGTCGAGGGGCTTGGGGAGATGATGATGCGCCGCGAGTCGAGACAGGCCAGGAGCTCCTCGTCTTCCAGGGACACGTCGGTGCCGTCCAGACGTTGGCGTTCAGTCCCGACGGAAAGAACATTGCCAGCGCAGGCCGCGATCGCTCTGTGAAGGTCTGGAATGCGTCGACGGGAAAGGAACTGTCCACACTCGCAGTTGATTCGGGCTTTATCAACACCGTGGCTTTCAGTCCCGATGGCAAGCGAGTCGCTGCCGCTCAGCGCGGAAGCGTCAAAGTGTGGGATATGGTTACTGAAGAAGAGGTTCACGTATTGCCACAAGGCGGAGAATGGGTCACGAGCATTGCTTTCAGCCCAGACGGGAAGCACGTGGCCGCCGCCAGCTGGAACGAGACGGTGAAGGTTTGGGACGCGATGACCGGGCAAGAGGTCTTCACCCTGACGGGGCATTTCGAGCCTGTAAACGGCGTGGTGTTTAGCCCCGACAGCACGCGACTGGCCAGCGCTGGGTACGATCGGACGGCGAAGGTGTGGGATCTGACCACGGGACAGGAGTTGCTGACACTTAAAGGACACGCCTGGTTTGTTGAGAGCGTCGCCTTCACCCCGGACGGACGTCGATTGGCGACTGGCAGTGACGACACCACGGTCAAAGTGTGGGATCTCGTCACGGGAAAAGAACTACTAACTTTGAAGGGGCACACCGACTGGGTCACGAGCGTTGCGTTCAGCCCAGACGGGAAGTGGCTGGCCAGCGCCAGCAATGACCACACCGTGAAGGTGTGGAACGCGAAGACAGGGCGGGAGATCCTTACGCTGCCCGGACATGCAGATTCCGTCAACAGCCTCGCTATCAGTTCTGACGGAGCGCGTCTTGCCAGCTGCAGCGACGACGGCACGGTGCGAGTGTGGAGCACTCGCACATTCGTGGACCGAAAGTAGACAGGCGTTGGGTGAGAAGAGCTGTAGTGGGGCGGTGAGGGCGACGGGAGTGTTGTCTCGATTGCTGGTACCGTTGCAACGTCGCAACCGGGGATTATTGGACACGGCCAAGTGAGTGCATTCCTCGTTCCACAACAAGTGGGCGAGGCAGAAATTACGATTCTTTCCGTGATTCCGAGCCAGACTCCCAAGCCTATTGAGATTAACTTCGTCATCCCGGAACAGAGCAACCGATGACCACATGCCGGGAAATAATGATGAATGAACCCTCAGCACTTTGCCTAGATCCCCGACTCGTCTTAAAGAGCAGCGAGAAGACTTTGCTGCTTTATGGTTGTGGTGGCGATTTCACCGCTGTGGGATCGAGAATTGTGTGCAACTCCAAGTTGAAATCAACACTGTCATGAATTTGCCGATAGATCAGAATTCGCTGGATGACGCATGTTGGATCGACGTACTCAACTTCAATCTCAAAAGGAGCGATCAAGCTCGTCTGCAAGTCCATCTTCGATGCGCATCCGCCACCGAACGAGGAATACGGCATGTGAGAGTACCGTAACGTGTGATTGATGCGGCCCTCCGCGTCGAACGGAATTGCCTCGGCCGTGACCGCCCCATTCAGCTGCCCCGTCCGAGCAGATTCCCGGAAAGTTCTTGGCGGAGTCCCCTGAATCTGTCGCGAAACCCAGCTTATCAATACCGACGTCATTGCGTCCTGGGCCTGACCGGAAGGTGAGTATCCAAGTTCCTCAACTTCGAAGTCCGTTCGATAGCCCTGATGCAGATCTGGTAAGGCTTCGATCGCCCCAATTTTCCCAAGTGCACTGGCAGCCAGCCCCCTTACCTGGCACTCAGTATCGTTTTTCAATCGATCCAGGAGGCCGCTGCCGCACGCACATCGCCGTGATCGTGGAGACAGCCACAGACCACACAGCGGACAATCCATGACGAGTCATTGATCCAACGAACGATTGTGTCTGCTGCCTCCGGACCATATAGCAAGGCCAATCCCTCTATTGTCGAAGCACGTTCTTCTTCATCACGAACCTGTAAACGGGTTTCAAAATGGGCGAGCACTTCGGTCTTGTCACTCGTGATCAGTACTCGTCGGGCATTCTGAAAAGTCTCCGGATTCGTAAGAGCCTGTCGACGTGCGTCGAAAAACTCCTGCACTTGCTGTTTGCTGACCACGAGAACCTCGAATAGCAAATCGAAATGGTGTCGAAATAGCGATTGGTGTGGAATCTTGCCTTCAGGCCACAGCCAGAGCATACCTCGGTTTCATGGACACACAAATGGATGTCGAACCGGATTGCCGATTGAATTAGTGCGAGTCGCACGGACGTATAGCGGCTGTGGCGGTCTGAATCAAAGGGATTCTTGACGCAACAACGCTACACTTACTGGAGGACCGCTCTAGGTAACTCACGGTCACTGAATCTGGATCGATCCCGTCAGCCTGCCCTAAGCCGCCGAGGGCTCGCCGACCATCACCAAGAACTCGCAGCCAGCCAGCGTACTGTCAAATGCTCGTCCCGCTGGCTATCATCGCCCGAAATGAGGAATTGAATTGCTAATCAGTATGATTGAGTTCTACGAGGCCGAGTAAATGACAGCGGAATTAATCAGTTCGAGCGGTGCGCGCCTGATCCAAGTGACTCCCGGTTCGTTCATCATGGGAAGCCCGCAGAGTGAGCCGGGGCACATGTACTGGGAAGGAAAGCGTGAGGTCACGTTGTCGCATGAGTTCTATCTCGGTGCGACTCCCGTGACGAAGAGGCAGTACGAACGGGTAACCGGCGAAAACCCAACTGACCACGCAGGAGCCGGCAAGGACGCGCCCGTCGACTCTGTGAACTGGGACATGGCAAACGCGTTCTGTAGCAAGTTGACCGAGATTGACGGCCAAGCCGGAGTGCTTCGCGACGGATGGGAGTATCGTCTACCGACCGAAGCGGAATGGGAATACGCTTGCCGGGCGGGAAACCAGGAGGCGAGATATGGTGCCCCCGATTCGATTGCTTGGTACCTCGACAACGCTGAAGGCCGACCGCACACGGTTGCTCAGAAGGCACCCAACGATTGGGGATTCCATGACATGCTGGGAAACGTCTGCGAATGGTGTCAGGATTTGTTTTGGCGCGCGAATCCCTGTCGCGCGGTGCGAGGTGGCAGTTATTACAACACGACCGCCGCGTGCCGTGCCGCCCGACGCGAAGGCTGGGGGCCGGGCAATCGCGGGCGGTATTGCGGCTTTCGCGTGCTCGCCGCCCAGGTGGGCCCTTTCGAATTGACTCCACCCTTGGATGACTTCACCGCACCTCCCCAACAACCTTCAATCTTCGATGCTTTCGAGGCCGGAGATTACGCCCTCGCGGAAAACATTCTGGCGGAGAAACCGGAGGCGCTCGAAGGTTTGGACGGAATCCCACCCTCGTTGCACATGTGCATCTACGCAGACCAGCCGGAGTGGTTCGAGTGGCTGCTGGACCACGGTGCGGATATCGAGCGGCGCGAGCAAGATTACGGCGCGGCACCTCTTAGAACAGCGATTGTGATGCGCCGCAAGACGATAATCCAGATCTTGGTTGATCGAGGCGTCGACACAGCAGGAGCGATGGACATTGCGGCGAGGGGATTGGCCGGTGCCTTCGAAGACGACCCCAGCCTCGACCGCGAAGGATATGCGGAGATCGTCGAGCTGCTTCGAAAACCTGGAGTCAAATAGCACGTGCCCGGTTTGCAGCGTCAGTCACAAAGTGAAAGTTAATCCAAGAGCAGCATCAACGAAGCGACGTTCAGGGCGTTGGAGATTCGTCGGTGCTCGCCGCTGTCAGTAGCCGCTTCATCGTCTGCGATAGCAAGTCTTCGCAAGGCCCGGCGAATGCATATGTCTGCTCATAGCCGCCACGATCGTTATAGATACGATCGCCTCCGATATAGCCCATTCCACAGTCGCCGTAACCTGCGACGCACACGAACTGGTCAGCAAGCATCTTCTGCGCCGCGAGTTGATATTGCACAAAAGGCTCACCCGGCAGATGCAACATTCGCACGCGGCCGATCGCCAAGCAACTCAACTGCACGGGCCTGCCAGATTTCACGCGTTCGATCCACGCCAGCGCGATCGCCGCCTTGCGACGCTGCCCAGCGCCTGCATCGGGATCGGCGAGGATACGCCGGTTTGCGGCCTCAGAGAACGGCTCGTCGGTTCGCATGGGAAATGACATCGAATCGACCGACCACTTCAGCGGCGCGGCGGTCTCGCGCGTGATGCTCGTGATGCTCTTCTCGATGCCAGCCTGCAGCCGGGCCACCAATTCCGACCGGGCGGCGCGTGATCCATCATTGTACTTGCCAAAGGCGACATCGCCTCCGCACCCAGTTAGGTAAAGCTGAAACGCTCCGGTATCTTTCTCAAGCTGCTCGCGAATGATTCCTGGTACATCGGAGCTGGCACGACCATCACCGTAGAAACTCTGCGGATGTGAAGCGTAATAGTGCAATTGTGCTACAGGGCGATCGCCTTCTTCTAGAGAAACCGTCCGCACCCAGGGATCGATCAGACCTTCCGGCAACTCACGCAGTGCTGGAGCTGATTTCGTATTGCTGCTTCGTCCCTGGATCGAACCGTCCGGCCTTTCGATTCTCCGATTGGAAGCAACCTGCTCGACCTTCGCGCGACCGCTACCAATATGCGTAACCCGCTTCCAGTTCTTCTTGCTTTCGCTTACCGCCTTCGACAGATTCTTTGCCAATTGCACCAGGTAGTCGGCAGTCGCGATACGTCGCGAATCGTCCTCCTCAAGTTCGTATCGTTGCGCGCCCGTCGCGACCGCAGGTGCCGTGTGCTGGTGGAGACATTGGAGCGCCACGTGCGATTCGTCAACTCCCGCCGCTGATGCAATTGCTTGGCGCAAGAAGTCGTAGGATTCGTTATGCACTTCCATTAAATCAAGCGTGCAAATGACACATGCTGTCCCTGAGTCCTTCAGCAGTATCCCACGAGCAAAAAGCGGATGCTCGGCAGTTTCAAGAATTGGAATGAAGCCTTGTCCGACGGGCAGCCCCAGTGCTGGAGTGATTTCGACCGAAAACGTGGCAATCTCGAGCTCGCCGTCGGCAGCTGCCGATTCGCACTCAGAAAGAGAATACATAGCGAGAAAAAGTACGAGGCTCGAAATTCTCATCGCGAATTACCTCTCGTTGCGGTGATCACTTGGCTCATTCGACCGGATTCCCATTATACTGATCTGAATGAGCGGCATCGTCGAATTGAAGAAAGTCCTCGCGGTCATCGCCATCACGATCGTATGCTCTCACGCTACGCTGGCCGCGGAGCGAAGCGCGGACTTTTTTGAACGTCGCATTCGACCGTTGTTGATCGAACGATGTGGCGAATGTCATGGCGCTGACGAGCCACAGAATGGGCTATCGTTAACGTCGGTCGATGGTATTGCGAAAGGAGGCTCGACGGGGCCTACTGCAATTCCCGGCAAGCCAGACCAGAGCCCGCTGATTCAGGCGGTGCGATATACCGCCAAGTTGAAGATGCCGCCCGACGCTCGGCTTCCCTCGGAAGAGATCGAACTGCTCCAACGATGGGTTCGTGATGGAGCGGTATTGCCTGGCACGTCGATTCCGGTTCGCGCGGGCCGTGGCGATAAAGCTTTTAGCGCCGACGATCGCGAGTGGTGGGCATTTCAACCAATTCGTGATCCAGCCTCCCCAGACGTCATACAGGCGGCGCGAGTGCGTACGCCGATCGATCGATTTGTCTTGCACAAACTCGAATCGCAAGGCCTGTCGTTGTCGCCAAAAGCCAACCGTCGGATACTAATACGACGCGTTACGGTTGACTTACTCGGTCTTCCTCCGACACCGGAAGACGTTGACGAGTTCTTGGACGATGACCGGCCCGACGTCTACGACCGATTGGTCGACCGACTACTCGCGTCGCCACAGTACGGGGAACGTTGGGGGCGACACTGGCTCGACATCGCCCGGTACGCAGATACGAACGGCGGTGGTTTCGATTACGTTTATCCGAACGCGTGGCGTTACCGTGATTACGTGGTGCGGGCACTTAATTCAGACAAACCCTATGACCAGTTCCTGGTCGACCAACTCGCCGGCGACTTGCTCCCACCAACCGAAGATTCCGAAACTTACACCGACCGTTTGGCGGCGACAGGGTTTCTGGCGATCGCTCCCAAAGGCTTGGGGATGCAAGACAAGGAGTTGATGGCCCTGGACGTCGTCGACGATCAGATCGATGTGTTAGGGCGTTCCCTGATGGGACTCACGTTAGCGTGTGCCCGGTGTCACGATCACAAGTTTGATCCGATTCCGACCAGCGACTACTACGCGCTCGCAGGAATCTTTCGCAGCACGGTCAGCGTGATCGATACGGACAAGAACCCTTCTTACTGGCCGGAGCGACCGTTCGAGCTTCCCTCAGTAACGCAGGCACGAAATGAATATCAAACACGAAAGTCAGCCCACGAGAAAGCAATCACAGATGTCACGAAGCAAGCCAACGCGGAATTGATTGCGGCGGCCCGTCAACGACAGTTGGAGTACATGTTGGCCGCGTCGCGATTAATGCGTCTACAGGACGATGCGCCGGCGGTCGCACATTGGACGTTTGATGAAGTCAACGACCGCGCTGTCAAAGCATCGACCGGGCCGGACGGCGTATTGTCGAACGTTGATTCGTCCGCCACAGACGCGATACCAGTGCCAACCGATGGTCAACTCGGCAAGGCCTTGCGATTCGATGGCCAAAAGGAAGTGGTTGCAATCCCTGCACAAAACTCGCCGTTGACATTCGGAACCTCAACGGACTTCAGCGTCTCGTTCTGGTTGCGAACAGCCAAAGGCTACACGCCTCAAACAGCCGACACGTTGATGGCCGCGAAGTATCAAGCAGCGATGTGGTTCGTTGCGCTCCGTCCCGGCGGATATAACGGAATCTACTTGCGACACTCCGCCGGCAAACGATCAATCGATATCAAGCCTTCCTCCGACCAACTGGCTAAGCTTGCAGACGCGCGGTGGCATCACGTTGCCTTTACGTCGGATCGCGATGGGTCGGGAAATGTGTTTATCGACGGTCAACAAACCGGCAACGTGGCGATTTCGACCGTCAGCCAGAAGGCGACTTTTAACTCGCCTCAGACCTTCCGCATCGGCGCCGAAACGAACGGCTTTCGTGGCTCGCTTGATGATGTCGCACTTTGGAACCGGCTGTTGACGCCCGTCGAGATCAAGCAGCTTTACGCGCGCGCAGTCGACTCGACTCCCGCGCACAACGTAGCTCAGGTTGAAGCAGAACGACGACGCCTTCGCGATACCGCGCGGCGTGACTCTCCAAGATTTAACTACGATCAGGCCGCCAAGAACGGACTAGTGCCTAGCATCGTTCGACGGTTCGTGTCGCTGCTTTCCATCGCCCAAGCTGACGAACGCAATGCGCTGCACGCGTTAGCGGTGTCGGAGCCAACGGCGGTTGATGAAGTCAATGTTCTGATCGACAAAGCTAGTGAGCGGCTAAGGCAGTTATTCGACGATGAAAAGCAAACTCCTTTCATCGTCGGTGACGACGCTAGACAGTTCTATTCAGAAGCTGCGCAAACGCGCCTCGCGAGCTTCGATGCTGAGGCAGATGCGATCGCAAAGATGCACGTGCCGGATGCAGAATTGGCGATGATTGCGTTCGACGCTGAAGCACCGGCGGATTTGCGAGTCCACATCGCCGGTGACCGCAACAGTCTCGGCAAACTTATACCACGCCGCTTCCCGCGTATCGTTGCGACAAGCATGAGCAGCTCCGCTCCAACGAAAGAGGCGGACCAGTCTTCGATCCCAAAAGATCAAAGCGGTCGGCTTGAGCTCGCTCGTTGGCTGACAAGCCGATCGCACCCGCTGACCGCCCGCGTCATGGCCAATCGCGTCTGGCAATGGCATTTCGGCGAGGGGCTCGTTCGCACTCCAGACAACTTCGGTCGACTGGGCGAACGCCCCTCGCACCCGGAGTTACTCGACTGGATCGCTTCACAGCTCGTTAATGGAGGTTGGTCGGTCAAACAACTGCATCGACAAATATTGCTTTCGGCTGCTTATCGCCAGACAACGGGGCAACGTCACGCCCATGGCAACGGCAGTCAATCAATCGACTCCGCCAATCAGCTCCTGTGGCGAATGAACCGACGCCGTCTCGAAGCGGAAGCTCTCCGCGACTCGATTCTCGCGACCAGCGGCCAACTCGATCTGCGTATCGGCGGTACGGTTAATGATTGGAAGCCGAAGATGTTCAGCGTCGATGATGTCAATGCCGAGACCGCGAACTACCATACGAATCGGCGTAGCATTTATCTGCCGGTGGTTCGTGGCGCAGCCGTTCATGAAATGTTACAGGTGTTCGACTTTGGCGATCCAAACTCGATAACGGCCCGTCGCGAAGTGACGACCGTAGCACCACAGGCACTGTTCTTAATGAATAGTCCGTTCGTGATCGAACAGGCGCGGTACTTTGCGGAACGACTATTGCATCGCGCTGATCTTGATTCGCGCGGTCGAATCCAACTCGCGTATCGACTCGCTTTGTTACGAGGTCCTTCCAATACCGAGCTTGACCGAGCTGAACAATTCATTGCCGACGCCGACAACAAAGACGCAGCTTGGCAGATGCTTTGTCAGTCATTGTTTTGTCTTAACGAATTTGCTCACGTAGACTGACGCTTTCGGTGATCAGGAGTGAAAGATGTTCAATCGCCGCCAATGGCTTAGCAACGCAGGGTGTGGATTCGGATCGCTCGCCTTGTCTGCGCTAGCACATTTGGACGCGTCCGCGGCGACGGCGAATCCCTTGGCTCCAAAGCCTCCGCATTTTCCACCGAAAGCACGGAGCGTTATCTTTCTTTATATGCACGGCGGCGCGTCGCATATCGACTCGTTCGACTACCGACCAGAGCTTGAGCGGCAGCACGGAAAGAAGCTGCCCGATTCCGTGAATACAGGGCGAAACAAGTTCAATGCGAATCTTGACACAATTCTGAAGTCGCCATGGAGGTTTCAGCGGCATGGCAAATCCGGAGCGTGGGTTAGTGACTTGTTTCCACACGTCAGTGAAGTTGCCGATGATCTATGTTTCATTAAGTCGATGTACGGAAACAACAATGCACACACGCCCGCGACGCTCGAATTGCACACGGGTTCGCAGTCGTTTATGAGACCGAGTATCGGGGCGTGGGTAACCTATGGACTCGGCTCAGAGAACAAGAATCTCCCCGGCTTCGTCACGATCTGCCCGCCTTTGACTTATTCAGGCCAAAGAAACTTTGGGGCCGCATTTCTACCTGCCGCCTACCAGGGCACAATGATCGGAACGAATCGGATCCCCGCGAAAGACGCTCGCTTTAGCAACATCGATAACAATTCTACCAATGCCGCCGACCAGCGCCGCATGCTCGATTTGCTTCAGGCGGGCAATCGTGAGCAGCTCGAACAAACGGGGCGGGACGAAATGCTCGAAGCGCGCATTGCTTCTTTTGAATTGGCGTTTCGCATGCAGGCACACGCGCCGGAAGTACTCGACATCTCCGACGAATCACAGCAGGCGCTATCGCTCTATGGCATCGATGACGCTTCGACCGAGAACTACGGGCGCGAGCTTTTATTGGCGCGGCGATTCGTCGAGCGAGGCGTGCGATTTGTCCATGTTGCGCATACCGGCGGTCGAGGCGGTCGCTGGGATCAACACAGTGGCCTCGTGAAAGGACACGGAGGCAACGCCAAGGCTTGCGACAAGCCAATCGCCGGGTTGATTCGAGATCTTAAACAGCGCGGACTGTTGGACGAGACGCTCGTTGTCTGGGGCACCGAGTTCGGACGAACTCCCGAAGTTCAAAACAAAACCGGGCGAGGACATCATGCACAGGGCTTTACGTTTTGGATGGCCGGCGGCGGAATCAAGGCAGGAACGACGTACGGAGCGACCGATGAATTCGGCTACCACGCCGTCGAGAGCCCCGTGCATCTGCACGACCTACATGCGACGATCCTGCACATGCTTGGTCTGGATCACGAGCGATTGACCTACCGCTATTCGGGTCGGGATTTTCGTCTCACCGATGTGAACGGTCATGTCTTACACGACATCATCGCATGATGTCTGTCGGCCGCACGCGACTCGATAACTCGCGGAACAGATCAACTGAACAGCACGTCCATAACTTTGCCTCGATTCAGCCGGATCGGTCGCGCAAGTTGATCATGCACTTCTGAACGCGGATCAATACCCAGTGAATCGTAGATCGTTGCGCCAATATCGTTGGGATGCCAAGGCACGGTTACGGGCTGAGCGCCCGTGGCGTCCGTTTTTCCAACTACCTGTCCGCCGCGAACGCCCGCACCAGCAAACACCGCCGAGTAGGCAGACGCCCAATGGTGTCGGCCCGGAATTGTTTCGTTGGGCAGCGGTGAAATCGTTGGCGTCCGTCCGAACTCACCAACGACAATTATCAGTGTTTGATTGAGTAAGCTTCGTTCCTGTAAATCGTCCAACAACGCGCTGACTCCCTGGTCGAGCGGCGGCAGAAGATCGTTCTTCAAACGTGGAAAATGCCTGACGTGCGTGTCCCACGATTGAACGATGCCCATATTGCATTGGATGACCGGAACTTCTGCCTCGACCAGCCGACGGGCCATTAACAATGTCTGTCCCATCGTGCTTCGACCGTAACGCTCACGATCGTTTGCCGATTCCTTCTGAATCTGCAACGCCTTGCTCAAACCCGACGACGTGAGCATGGAGTAAGCGGCTTGTTGCTGATTCGTGAGTTGTTGGCCGCTCGGCGAATCGCCAAGGCGAGGCTTCTGCTGGCCCACTTGATTCAGAAGCCGCCAGCGATTTTCCAGTCGCCCAATACTGAGACCATCAGCAAGGCTTAGGCCGCTGACCTTGAAGTCGTCGCTGTTGGGATCACCCTTGAGGGTAAACGGGTCGTATTTCGAACCAAGGAAACCCGCGTGCTGACCGGGCCAGACAAGGTTGCCCTCGATCAACGGGTTTGGCAACGTCACATGGCTCGGCAAGCCATCAGCTCGCGGCTGGAGATAATCGATGGCCGAACCGTAGCAGGGCCAGTCCCCTCGGTTCAGTGACTTGTCTTCGTTTGAGTCACCTCGAAACATTTGAACCGCACCAGTCAACGTATTGTGCGATCCCGAAAGGTGTCGGTTATCTCCATGGGACATCGAACGGACGATCGAAAGTTGATCGGCTCGTTTGGCCAAACCTGGCATCATCTCGCTAAATTGGACACCCGGAATCTGTGTTGCGATCGGTTCGAACTCGCCTTTCACAGCAGACGCTTCCGGTTTCGGATCGAACATATCGATATGGCTGCCACCACCACTAAGAAACACCAAGACGACCGATTTGGCCCTTCGCGTTTCGCCCGCTGCCGCCGCTTGCCCGGCGAGTACGCCGGGTAAAGTCATCCCCAAGAATGATGAACCTCCCACTTGAAGCAGCTCGCGACGATGCAGCATGGGTTTTCTCGGTTGTTTAGCGGGGCAGGGGGGTGGGAGCGAATCTATGCCGATCCGCGTCAAATGTGGGACCGGTCATATTCTCGACGGAAGGGTCAGACGTGTCAATTGAACTCGGGAATCGTATTCGGGGGGATATCGCCCGATGGAAGGTACATAACGTGATTTGAATTTGAGCGTATCTGCCCAATCTGATAGACTGCGACTCACTGCACCGAATGTTAATCACCGGAAATCAATCGAATCCACTCTCTTAATGGAGTCTTTCATGAGATCGCAATTGTTGACGGTAGCTTTGTTGGTCATCGCCCCACTCGCTTTGCAAGCCGATGAAAAACAAAAGGTCGCCAAGGAAACAGAAGAAGCGAAAACAGTGCTTATCGGTGCCCAGGCGCCCGTGTTCAAGATCAAGGACGCCGAAGGGAACGAAATCAATCTGGCCAAGCTTACGAACAAGGGCCCGGTATTGGTACGACTGACTTGCGGTTGTTCCGGCTGTGACAAAGAGCTGGCCTACTTCCAGGCGTTGGACAAGGCCTACGAAGGCAAAGGATTGACCAGCTTGGCGATCTTCCGCGAACCGGACGAAAAGGTCGAGGCCTACGTCAAGGAAAAGAAGCTGAAGATGCTGTACGCCGTCGACACGAAAGGCGAAAGCTGGAAAGTGTTCCAAACGAAGACGATGCCAACAAATTTCTTGATTGAAAAGGGAGGCAAGATTCGTTCAATTGCCGCCGGTTGCGATCCCAGCGGCTTGCTGGCCAACAAGGTTTCTGAAAAAGTCGCTGCGTTGCTCGAAACGGACAATGTCGACGTCAAAGAAAAGGTTGCCAGTAAGAAGTAAGCGGTCGAGCGTTACTCAAACAGATCCAAGATTAGTTTACCCGTCGTAATTGGCGGATGGATGTCTTGCGACATCAGCAGTAATTGTGATCAACGAGTTGGACGCAGCCAGCGCGGTGCAATTTGATCGGGTTCGTCTGCCGTGGTCAGCCAGCGTAGCAAGTGATCTTTCATTTCGTAGACCTGCTCTCGATATTTCATATCCTCGGCAAGGTTTGTCATCTCATGCGGATCAGCCTCAAGATCGTATAGCTCCGCAAAGCCTTCAGGATAGTAGACGTATTTCCATCGACGAGTGCGGACCATCTTCGCGTCGGGATGTCGGATGCCGCGAATTCCTTCACCCTTGATAAATTCGAACTCATCGCGACCGCCCGTGATCACTTCCGGGATAATGTTCTCGCTGAAGACGACCTCGCGCGGTGTGTAGTCACTTCCGTCGCCCGAGATCAGTCCCACGAGACTTCGGCCTTGATTTGAATATGGTTCGGGGAGACCAGCCAGCTCAAACAAAGTTGGCAGCAAGTCAACCGACTCGACGAGTTCTTCATACTGCGCCGGGCGCACGTGATCGGGAAATCGAACGATAAATGGAACGCGAACGGATGCCTCGAAGAAGCAGTTTTTTCCCATCAGACCATGTTCCAGCAATTGGTCGCCATGATCGGAACTGAAGACGACAATCGTGTTATCAGCCACACCGGCGTCATCCAGCGCGGCCAGAATCGCCCCAATCTCGCGGTCGATGTGGCTGATCGCTCCGTAGTAACTGCGATACATCCATTGCAGTCGTTCGCGATCAAGGTCGTACGATGGTCGAAAACGCAAGATCAACTTGCGCAGCGGTGGCGGGAGTCGCATGATCTCGTCCAACGTCATTTGGTCGGGCAGCGGAATTTCAATGTCGTCATACATTGCGTCAAATGATTGCGGCACTTCGAACGGTGAATGTGGCTTCCAGAATGAGCTGAATATGAAGAACGGCTGTTCGCCAGCTGCAAGCTGACGAATGTAATGCCGAGTTCGCTCGCCAGCCCAAGTCGTCTCTGAATACTTCTCGTCAATCGCTTGGCGAAAAGGATTCTTCCCTTGAGGAATATCTTTTGCCAACGCGCGATGGGGGAGCGTGGCCTGCGGGTCATGAATCTTTCGCCAAGCAGCGTAATCGGAGAAGCGATCCAATTGTGGAACGGCATCGTGAAGCTCGACGAAATCGAATCCCGTACGCTTGGCTTCCGTCACGTTCGGCGGGTGGTAGTGAAGCTTGCCAACCGACGCCGTCGCATAACCAGCTTCGCGCAGCCGATGCTGCATGAGTACCTCGCCGCGATCCAGTGGCGTGTAGTTGACTCGGTTCCGATGGGAGTGCGGATATCGTCCAGTGAAGAAACTGGCTCGTGACGGCACACACACCGGAGCTTGCACAAAGAAGTGCGTGAAGTTCGCACCGGCCGCTGCAAGGCGATCGAGATTTGGAGTCTTGATCAGCCGATTGCCATTCGCACCGATGCAATCCCATCGGTGCTGGTCGGTCATGATGAAAAGGATATTTGGACGTTCCGTTTGAACGTCAGCTAGTGCGCCCCGACAAAGAATGACGATCCCGATTGAGAGAACGAATCGAGAAGCGACGGTCCGTAGATTCACGTTGGCCTTAGAGCGTGTTTTGGAATTGAATGCGTACATCGTGTTTGTAGCGGAATTCGTGAGAATTCAGAGAGTTTCCGCGCTGCTTCGGAAGTCTCACGACTTCCGCTACGTACTTCAAAACACGTTCTTAGTGAAAGCAAGTCACAAACGATCGGCTAACTGATCAACTCCGGGATGGGCCTGCCATGATCGACGATGGGCGTCGGTCGTCCGTTAAAGTCTTTGATCAGTACATTCGACGAATCAATTCCTAGATGATGATAGATCGTCGACAGGAACTCACCAGGGCCGCAACGGCGTTCAACGGAGTCTTCGCCTCGTTTATCGGTGGCACCGATGAAACGCCCAGTTTCAATGCCACCGCCGGCCCATAGATTCGAAAACGCTCGCGGCCAATGATCTCTTCCAGGCTGCTTCGTGCCAGCCGGCGCACTCGCGTTTCCAACTCCGGTGCTCGGCTGATGGCTGATCTTTGGAGTTCGACCGAATTCGCCTGTAACGACAACGAGTACTCGCTTGTCCAAGCCACGTTCGTGAATATCCTCGATCAGTGCCGTAACCGCTTGATCGTAAGCATCCGCGCGGAATCGCAGCGCATCGAAAACATGATGATTGACGGCGTGATCGTCCCAATTGTTCACGCGGCCACACAGCGGACCTCGAAGACTGCTCGTGAGAACTTCAACTCCCGCTTCAACCAACCGACGCGCCAGCAGCAACTGTTGCCCCCACGTGTTTCGCCCATAGCGATCTCGAGTACGGTCGTCTTCTTGGCTCAAGTCAAACGCGTCCTTCGTACGAGGGTTCGTCAACAACGTCATTGCTTGCGTCTCGAACTCATCGAGCGCGCCAAGTTCACCTTGCTGATCAAACGCACGTTCGATCGTATCCAGCTTCTGACGCAATGTCGCACGACGCGCAAGCCTCTTTGTCTCGTTTTGATCGGTAAGCCCGATGTTGGGCACGACAAAGTTCGGCGAGTTGGGATCGCCCGTCACCGAGAAAGGCGAGTAGGCATCGCCAAGATAGGCGGGACCGTTATACGAAGTGGGCGGGTTCACACCGACATAAGCCGGCAGTGGATTCGTCCGTGGACCTTCCTGAGCCCGAAGGTAATTCGTGACTGCCATCCAATCAGGCAACCGCGGCTTCGGTTTGTCGCGCGTGTCGGAATCGCCTGACAACAGCTGCATGGAACCAGCCGGGTGGCCTCCGGCACCTTGATACATGCTGCGAAGAATGGTGAACTTGTCGGCGATTTTCGCTTGCCGTGGCAGCAGTTCGGTAAACTGCATCCCGGGCACCTTGGTCGGGATCGTGCTGAAGGGGCCACGATACTCGCTGCCAGCCAGCGGCTTGGGATCATAGGTATCGATATGCGAGCAGCCGCCCGGCTTCCAAACCATGATCACTGCCGTCTTCTCGCGTTCATTGCTCGAACTGTTAGCGCTGGTCACCGGACTAGCGGCTTGAAGACGCATGACTCCAGGCAGGCTCATACTGGCAAACCCAGCAATTCCGAGGCGCATAAAACTGCGGCGGCTGCCGGGGCCCAGATTGTTCGGGCCAATGCAACTTGCGTGCGATGAAGCTGTTTGTGATTTGCTCATTTTGTCTCGGCAGGCTTAATGCGAATGGCAATAGGTTCGGACACTATGATATCGACAATGTCTTTTGGCTGCGATTGTTTTTTCGCGTCTTGAACACGCTTCGCGGCAGCAGCCAGCGCAGCGTCGGCGACTTTCTTCTTTTCGGCAATCGTCGGGGCCGTTGCCTCTGCCGCAGACTTCGCTTCTCCCGAGGCGGCTTTCGCTTCCTGTGCGAGCCGCTCGGCCTCCTTCGCGACAGCGGCAACTTCCTGCTGGGCTCGTGTGTGAGCAAACTCAGCAGCCGTCACCGCCTCTGGATTATATCGATATTTCGCGACGGCACTGCCATAGAAAGCGATGAGATAGTCGCCCGGTGGCGTCTTCATTGCGGCCAAATCGAGAATAGCTTCCGACTGGTCAGTTTTTAACGACACGTCGAACTTCGCCGCTCCCTCGAAACCTGTGCCGAAGGTCTTCAGTCCCATAGTCGGGCCGGAGAACTCTTCGCGACGGATGTGTGTAAGTGGAATCTTCAAAGTGGCGCCGACCGCAGCCTCCCAAACCTTACTTTCCGTAGCAGCGATGGAAATCGGTGCAAACTCGGAACCGCCGACCGACACTGGCACGTCGACCAGCAAGCGTGGAGCCGGAATCTCGGACCACGCATTCGCCACCGGCCATGCCATCGAAGCCATTTGGCAAGGGCGAACGACTTCTTTGCCTTCAATCACGCCGCGCCCGACGAACTTGGCAATCTGCATGCCGCGTGGAGCGTCTTGACGCGCCGAGAGCAACATGATGCCCCGCGTCTTGCCGGCCGGGATCTTTAATCCAGCAGAAGTCACTCCGCCTGGCAGACCTTCCATCGATAGTTCGATCTCTGCATCAAAACCATCGCGTCGTACAACGATAACCTCGAAAGCCATCGTCGCGCCACCGCGTAGCGCAATCGGCTTGGACAAAGCGTTGCGATCACCGTTCCGCAACTCCATGTGTAACGCCCACGCGACGAGCGCGAAATCGGGAGCGGCTTTGCGGATGATCAATCGGTATTCATTGCGAGGATCATTCCGCGTTCCGCCAAACAAATCCGACAGTTGCAGGCGATAGAGTCCATCTTCTTTGATATCTACTTTGCCTAGAATGTCGGAAGAACCGGCGTTGTAGGGTGGACCGTCATACGCGTAGCCGTTACTCGATCGTTTAACGGGACTCGCGATGTCGGACAGTTCGATGACATCGGTTAACTGCTCGTCCGCACCTTCACCAGTGACGCGTTGAACGATGATAGAAGCGTCAGTGGGTCGACCGAGTCGCTCGGATGCAACTTCTACCCACCAGACGTCACCCTTCTTCGCTGTGAATTCGAACGTATCAACGTCAGCAGCCGGATAGAAGCTGCCGGAGATGTCACAAGGCAACGAGACCTTCTGGGCTTGCGCATGCTTGTTGTTCGGCTCGCTCTCCGGCGAGGCCTCCTGTTGTGCAAAGTTGGCTGGAGGCCACGAGAAGGAACTGACCGATCGCGTACTCGGCAACCGTGTGACAGACGCATCAGCAGCAACTTCTTGCACGGCCAAACGATAGAAGTGCGTCGCGCCTCCGTTGAAAGTCAGCTCATGCACTTTAATGACATACGTACCGTCGTCGGGAACCGTGAAATCTAGGGCGCCGCCGCGACGTTCAACAACTAAGTCACGTCCTTCGGCATCCGCAACGATCAGCACCGGATTCATCTTCGAATCGATGCCTTTTGCGGCACAGTCGACGAGCAGTCGTTGCCCTTTCTTCGCTTCAACCGAATAGTGGTTGGCAGCTCGCACTGGCAGGGTCGCGTTGCAGATGGAATTCACTGCGAGCGGCATCGCGTCAGCGACCGTTGTACTAACTTTTTCCTGCGTCACTTCGGGCAGCATACCAACTGAAAAGACGCGAGACGATGAAATACCAAGCCGCGACATGACTCGCGCTTCGTGAATACCAAGTGGGCAGTCAGACGCGATCGACACAACGAATCTGTTCGACACGGGCTTTCCGTCCTCACCAAGCTTTGGCTTGGCGGTGATTGCCGCGTTCGAGAAGAGCAATTGTTCGACATCTTCGATGTACTCACCGGTAATCACGACTTCAAGCTCCGTTCCGACCTGACCGCCCATCGGCATCGTCGTCAGGAGCCGAGGAGCCGGAAGACAGACGGACTGGGCTGAAACGGTTGACGAAACGCACAGCAGTGCGATCACGAAACTCACACGAACCGTCATAGAGGGCCATCGCTCACATCTTTGTGTTAACGTCATCTTCAACTCACACTTCAATGATTGAACAAGAATTCTTTCGTGTTAATCAGCGCCCAGACAAGATCTTGGAAGTTCTCTCGAGCGGCGGTCGCTTTGTCGATCGATTTGCCGTCCGCATCTAGACGCTCTTCCAATAGGTAGTCAACCGCTGTTTTCAATTCATCCTCCCGCGGCTCACGGGAAAACGCAGTTATATAAAGTTCGGTGATCTTCTCAGCGTCGGGCTTCTCTTCTTTGGCCAACCGATCGGCGCGGCCATTACTCGTCGCAAGCTTCCCCTTGATGTCGGAAGCGTTGAGCATATGCAAGCTCTGTGCGAGGCTGGCAGATTGAACGCGTTCGCACTCACAAACGCTTGTGCTTTCCGGGCGTCCGAAGACGCGAAGAAAAGGCGATGAATTGTTATAGCTATTGTCCGGCAAGGCAACTGCTCGCGTACCTGCCGGCAAGTTCGCGAACGATGTACTGGCGCCGGTCAAGTAATCAATCGCATCCAGGATCACTTCAGCCTGCAATCGCTTTGGGTAGTATCGCGAGTAGTTCTGACGATCCGCGAGATTGTGTTCGTTTGGCATCGCGCTCAGCTGATAGGCATTCGAACTCGTCATCACTCGAACCAATTCCTTCAAATCGAAACCACTCGCGCGGAAATGATGCTCTAACGCCGCAAGCAGTTCTGGATTCGTCGGTGGATTCGTATCACGGATATCGTCTTCAGGCTCGATCAGACCGCGCTTGAAGAAGTGCTTCCAATAGCGATTGACTAGGGCTTTGGCAAAAAACGGATTCGATTCGCTACTCATCCAATCTGCCAACCGCAAGCGTGGATCTTCGGCAGGCGCAATCTCGCCGACATCGTCTCCAAGCGCCGCCGGCTTCACGGTCTGGCCGGACCTTGGATTCTTAGCGCCCGCACTTCCGCGTTGATGAAAAATCTGATCCTCGCCGCGAGTGTCAGTCGGCTTGCGTCCCACTTGGCTGAAGAAGGCCGACAGTCCGTAGTAATCGTCCTGGCTCCAACGCTCGAACGGATGATGGTGACATTGAGCACACTGCATCCGCACTCCCAGGAACAATTGGGCGACATCTTCGATTTGATTCTTTGGTTCCTTCACCCGCTTGTACCAGGCCACGGGAGGATTCGCGATCACCGTGCCAGTGGCGGCAAGCAACTCGCGCACAAGTTGGTCGTACGGCTTGTTCGCCAACAAACTGTCCCGAATCCACGAGTGAAAGGCGAAATTCGATGTGATGTCGCTCGCATCATCGCGGCGGTTCTTCAGCAAGGAGGTCCACTTGTTCGCGAAATAGTCGGCGTAGTCAGGACTTCGTAGCAGAGTATCGATCACGTGGTCACGCTTGTCCGAATCTGCACTCGCCAAGAATTCGCGCGATTCCGTTTCGGTCGGCAGTCGACCACCAATATCAAGCGATACCCGGCGCAAGAAAGTCGCGTCGTCGCAGATCGGTGACGGCGGAACTCCGATCTCTTTCAAATTTGCAAAGACTAGCTCGTCGACAAAGTTCCGCGATTCTGGCAGCTGTTCGACGGGAGCACCAAGCGGTACTGAAGCGCTATAGACCGCGACGTTGCCCTGATAACGGACCATCACCGCAACCTTGCCCGGAATATCAAGCGCTCTCACAAGTCCCTTACTGGTGACCTCCGCCATCGAATCGTCGTTGCACTCGTACAGCGCCAAGTTCGTAATGTCACGCGTCGTGCCGTCGGAGTAGTGCGCTAACGAACGGAGTTGTTGCTCGCCGTGCGGCTTCACAGCCCCACGACTAGGCTCAACTTCGATCGATATCAATTCAGACTCGCCTTCGCTGCCAAGAGGTGTCCCTTGTTGGATCCACTGATGCAGGATCGCATAGCTCTCCGAATTTGCATCGAGCCGAACGCCTCCGCCGTGAGGAACTTGCCCGACGGCTTTCATCAGCAACAAACTTCGACCAGGAGCAGCGGGAAACAACCTGCGTCCGCGTCCCTCCAAGACAAGATGCTCGTAGTCTTCCTGTGGCTCGAAACCGAGCAACGAAAGTTGAAAGCCATTCTGGCCGCCGCCGGCCTTCGCGTGGCAAACGCCTGCGTTGCAGCCGGCCTTGGTAAACACCGGAACCACATCGTTCACGAAGCTTACCGGGCGATCGATTTCCACCGCTCCGGCAGGAACTGTGATCAAAACAGCTGCCAAGAGCACGCTAACCATAGATCGCGGTGCCAGTCGTCTCAAACGATTTGTATCGGGAGAGGTCATGTCGTCGCAACAGGAATGGAGAATGGTGGGATGCTTGACGCAAACTCAGGAGGGATCGCCGTTGCCGGCAACTCCTATATATTAGTGGCATTGCGATTCCCCGTCCACGCGAATCAACATTTTGGCAGGATGTTCCGAATTTCCAATCTGGTCCAATATCCAGCGATCCAAGGGAGCACAACGAAATCATGAGTATGCAGAGTCTGATCACGACCGATGTCGATTTAGATAAGTCCGGCAAACAATTCGGCAATCTGGCCGTGCCTCAGTCCACGAATTCGTCCGGTTGGGCCAAACGATATATTCCAATCGTCGTGATCAAAAATGGGGACGGTCCGACTGCCGTTCTGTTTGGCGGCAATCACGGCGATGAATTGGAAGGTCCTGTCGCCTTGATGAACTTGGCGAGGAAGCTCGAACCAGTTCAGATTCAAGGTCGCGTGATTATCGTACCGATGCTCAATCGTCCCGCCGTCGAAGCCGGCACTCGATTGTCGCCCCTGGACGGCTGTAACATGAACCGCGCATTTCCTGGCCGACCGAACGACACGATCACGGGGATGATCGCTCATTACGTATCGTCCACACTGCTTCCAATTGCTGACTTGGTCGTCGATGTTCATTCCGGTGGCAGCTCGACTCATTTTCTTCCTTCGGTGAACATGCACGAAGTCTCAGACCGCCAGCAAATGCAAAAGATGATTGACGCTGGGCTCGCGTGGGGCGCGCCTTACTTGTTCATTTACGAAGACGTGGCCGGCGCGGGCCTTCTGCCGTCGCTCGCCGAACAGATGGGGAAAGTAACGCTGGGAACGGAGATGGGGAGCAAGTCCCAGTTCGGAGTGGAAATTCTCGATATCACGGCGAGAGGTATTGAAAACGTGTTAGCTTGGGCCAACATCATGCAGCCGTCCGGCTCTGCAGCACCACGACCATCTGAAATCGTCGGAGCGACCAAGGCCGAAGACTACATCATGGCTCCAGCCAGCGGAATATTCGAACCGCTATGCGAACTCGGCGACGAAGTGAAGCAGGGGACTCCTGTCGGCCAGATTCATCGCATCGAACATCCTGAGCGCGAACCTGTTGCAGTGGAAGCGTTGACCGACGGAATGATTATGGCTCGGCGGGCAATTCCACTTACGCTTCAAGGCGAAATGGTCATCACGATCGTCCGGCCCTATGAAATCTCATCGCACAGCTAGGGACCACGAAAGCATGATTTTAGAACGTGTTTTGAAATTCGTTCTAACAATTCCCTACCCAAATGACCGCTGTGGTGACCATAATACGCATCTCGCCATGACCTTCCTGCTCCGCACCTCCCGAGCAACTGAAGACGTGAAACGCGTGACGCGAATTGGCCTGCCTGCGGTTCTACTATTGTTCAGCGCTGTCGCTTCGCGCGGCGATGAGCGGCGAGTCGACTACGAGCGAGAAGTAAAGCCGATCTTTCAGGCTCGGTGTTACAGTTGCCACGCCGCGCTGAAACAAGAATCAGAACTGCGACTCGACACGGGTGTCGCAATCCGCCAGGGAGGAGAAGGCGGCCCGGCTGTGATTCCTGGCACGAGCGAAACTAGTCCGTTATGGAAACGAATCACGGCAACTGACGAGTCGACACGAATGCCGCCTGAAGGCGAGCCATTGACGAACGAACAGGTCCAGCTGATCAGACATTGGATCGCGCAAGGTGCTGTGTCGCCGAAGAACGAACGGCCCGAAGAAGACCCTCGCGAGCATTGGTCGTTCAAAACGCCACAGCGTCACAAGCTACCTTCCGTCAAGCGAGCCGACTGGCCGCGAAACCCAATCGACCATTTCATCGCTGCGAAGCACGAACAGCGTGATCTCGTACCCCTCGCACCCGCTGCAAAACACATCCTGTTACGACGAGTGTATTTGGATCTGATCGGTCTTCCGCCAACTCGTGAAGAGTTACATGCTTTTCTGACGGACGATTCTGCCAGTGCTTTCGAGAACGTCGTGGACCATCTCCTCGAGAGCGAGCAGTACGGCGAACGCTGGGGCAGACACTGGATGGACGTGTGGCGATACAGCGACTGGTACGGTCGACGGCAAGTCGGTGACGTACGAAACAGCTATCCTCATATTTGGCGGTGGCGAGATTGGATCATCCAATCGCTGAACGAAGACAAAGGCTACGACCAGATGGTCCGCGAAATGTTGGCGGCGGACGAACTGTATCCAGCGGACGACAGTCGACTGCCAGCACTCGGCTTTATCGTCCGCAACTGGTTCTCGTTGAATTACGACACTTGGAAGCAAGACCTAGTCGAACATACCGGCAAGGCGTTCCTTGGCTTGCGATTGAACTGTGCTCACTGTCACGACCACAAGTACGATCCGATCTCACAGGAAGAGTACTTCAAGTTCCGGGCATTCTTCGAGCCGCTTGAACTGCGACACGATCGAGTACCGGGCGGGCCGGCATTAGCGAAATACATGCGATACAGGCCAGGTTCTGGCGCGTCGTTGAAGCCGATCACGGACGGTCTGCCTCGAGTTTACGACTTGTTCGTCGACGACAAGACCTACATGTACCGCTTGGGCGATACTCGTGATCGACTGGATCGGCCTCCCGTCTCGCCCGGCGGACCCGCGATTCTGGGCGGCGACGAACTACAGATCGAGCCGGTCGAACTTCCTCTAGTCGCTTGGTATCCCGCGTTGAAGTCGTTCGTCGCCGAAGACGAGACCGCACAGCAGCAGACTGCAATCGACGCCGCGGGAGCTGCCGTCGCAAAAGAAGTGGCGGCACTAGAACTGCTTCGCGACGAGCTAACAAGGGCCGAGCAAGAGCTTACGGCGGCCAAGGCAGAATTGCCGAACAACACCACGACGAAACCGCGATCGCCAGACGAATTGATTGCATGGTGGAGGTTCGAGGGCGGTGATGACCAGAATGGATTCCTCGCCGATTCCAGCGGGAACGGTCACACATTGCATCGAATCACGGGGAAGGAAGATCCCGCGAAACCATTTGCACTCGCGACGAGCGGTGCCACGAAAGCCTTTCTTGCTTCGTTGCCGGTCGACAAGGTGAAGAATGAGCAAGCGGCTGCGTTTCATCAGGATCGAAGCTACGCGTATTTGGCGGCTGCTGGGAGCCCACACTTGTACGCAAACAATTTCAGCTTCGAAGCGTTCGTACACTTTGATGTGTCGAAGCGGAACTACAACCGCACCATCGCAGACTATGACGGCAGTTGGACGCTGCTGCATCGGGGACTCGACGACACATCGTTTGAGTTGCGCCTGCGTTACTTCAACCAAGAGGGCAAACTTCGCGACGTCGCCACAGGGACTGCGACGGAAAGCTCGCCCGGAAAACTAGTGCTGAGAACAGGGCACGACTACTACTTATGCCTATCGATGGCGGCAAACAGCGTGACGCTTTGGGCGGCTGATCTGACGTCGCGAACTCCGTTGCAATCGGCTCAATTCGCTCGCAACAGTGCCGAAGAGAACTTTGCTCAATTGTTGCGTCCGGCCAACGACACGCCCCTTAAGATCGGCAACTCCGACGGAACAGGCCGCGTCACGGGTTTGATTGATGAGGTGCGTTACACAAATAGTGAATTGAGTATCGCACAGATCGCGGCTGCCGTCGGCCAATCCGCAAGTGCCACCGTCCAACTCGCGATGGTCAAGGTCGCGGGTTTGCGCCAGCAACAGACTTCCTCGCAACTCGGCTTGGCTTCGGCAGAAGCGCAAGTCGCGGCGGCGCGGGCACAGCTCACCGCCATTCGAGCAAGACTTGCCGCTGATCGAGCGCGAGTTGAGAGTGCTACGGAGGGTGCGGCCCGACTTGCGAAAGCGGCAGCGGCTTCCGAACACCAAGCCAAACTAGCTGCCAGCCGAGCGAAACTTGCGCTGGCCGAGAAGCTGCTCGCGGACTATCGCAACTCCGCCATGCCAGACGCCAAGAACGTGAAGCAAAGCGAACAAGACTCAGAATCTGCAAAGAAGGCAATTGCTACGTTGGAACAACCGCCCGCCGAGTCGACGGACTACACGGCGCTCGGTCCTGAGTATCCGAAAACGAGTACTGGTCGCCGCCGCGCATTGGCGACTTGGATCACCGATCGGAATCACCCGCTAACAGCTCGCGTGGCGGTGAATCACATCTGGATGCGACACTTTGGACGACCGTTAGTCGAGAGCGTGTTTGATTTCGGTCGTGCTGGTACGAAGCCGACACACCCTCAACTGCTAGATTGGCTCGCCGTCGAGCTGATGGATAGCGGTTGGAGCATGAAGCACATGCATCGCTTAATCGTAACAAGTAACACTTATCAGCTCAGTTCGCGGGCAGGCGGAACGGATCACGCGAACTGCGCCATCGACAAGGATAACCGCTCGTTGTGGAGATTCGACCGGCGTCGTTTGGAAGGCGAGGTGATCCGCGACAGCATGCTCCACGTTGCGGGACAACTTGACACAACGATCGGTGGCCCCGAGATTCAATCGACTGAAGAAATGTCGTCGTCGCGTCGCAGTCTTTACTTCACGATCTATCCGGAAGCGGGCGGCACAATGCGTTTTATGACCTTGTTCGATCCACCAGATCCGGGGGATTGCTATCGGCGCACGGACAGTATCGTCCCGCAACAAGCCTTGGCAATGTCGAACAGCGTACTCGCTATGAATCAAGGCAGGCTATTAGCGAAGACGCTGTCCAATGAACTCGCAACAACGAATGCGGACGAAAGCGAGTTTGTGACGACGCTCTTCGAACAAGTACTTTCTCGCGGACCGACCGCAGCGGAACAACACGCGTGCCACGCCTTTCTCGCCAAACAGCGAGAGCTATACTCGAAGGCCAATGTTGACGAATTGAACGCCGCGGCGTCGAAAGGGGGCGTGGCAGCGGCGACCACTCCCGAACAACGCGCGCGCGAAAGCCTCGCCCGGACTCTACTAAATCACAACGATTTCATCACATTACATTGACAGATCGCATTCACTCGGGAACTTTCAAGCAGTAAACAGATGCTCCATTCAAATTGCACCAGCTGTCGGCCAACTTCTCGACGGACATTCTTATCAGACGTCGGTATGGGATTTACGGGCCTGGCCCTCGGATCGATGTTGCACCAAGACGGCATCAGCCGCGCATCCGAGACCTCGACGTGGTCACCACCGAATGGAAATCCCCAGTTCGCGCCGAAAGCGAAGAGCGTGATCTGGATCTTCCTCTCGGGAGGATACAGCCAAGTTGAAACGTTCGATCCCAAACCGGCTCTTAACCGCTATGCCGGAATGACTTTCCAACAAACGCCGTTTGAAAACCCACTCGAATCGCCGCTGCACGACAAACGTTCCCGCGCAGTCATCGAGCAAGTTCGCGATAAGTACTCCAAGATCTATCCGCTGCAAGTTGGTTACAGCAAGCGGGGCGAACTTGGGATCGAAGTCACCGACTGGTGGCCGCACCTTGCGAGTTGCGTCGACGAAATGGCTTTCGTACGCAACATGTGGACGACGGATAATGATCATGCCGCAGAGAATCAGATTCACACAGGTCGGCATAAGCTAGACGAAACGCAACCCAGCATCGGCGCATGGGTCACGTACGGGCTCGGTTCGCACAACGAGAACCTTCCTCAGTTTGTGGTCCTCGGAGGTCCTACGAGAGCTGACACAAAACCATCGATCGATTCGTATTACTTGGGACCGAAATACGCCGGTATCCCTTTGGCTCTCGATCCAAACAACCCGCTGCCCTATGGAAAACGCGGCGAAGATGTGCTCGCGGCTGAGCAGCAGAATGAGTTTGAGTTGGCTGGCGAATTGAATCGCTTAGCAGCGGTTGAGTATCCGGAAGACGACGCCGTTCGAGCCCGCATCAAGTCCTACGAGCTTGCCTTCAACATGCAGATGGCGGTACCTGAAGCAATCGGGGCCTCGCGGGAAACGCTGGAGTGTCAGAATCTGTACGGGTTGAACGACGCGAATACGAGGGTCGCTGGCGAGCGAATGCTGGCGGCGAGGCGTTTGGTCGAACGCGGTGTTCGCTTCGTGCAAGTCTTTCCAAGTCCCTACGGCGTCTGGGACTCCCACAAAGCACTTAAAACGAATCACGCCAATCAGAGCGCCAAGGTTGACAGACCCGTCGCCGGCCTGTTGAAGGATCTGAAGCGGCGCGGAATGTTAAACGATGTACTCGTCGTTTTTTGCACCGAGTTCGGTCGCACGCCTGCAGTGGAAGAACGTGGCGGCGGAACGGATGGTCGCGATCATCATCCGCATGGTTTCACGGTTTGGTTTGCGGGTGCCGGTGTTAAACGCGGGCACATCCATGGCGCAACGGACGAACTAGGGTTCCATGCCCTCGCGCCCGGCCACTATGTCACGGATATTCACGCCACCGTACTGCATTTGATGGGCCTCGACGGACGGCGGCTCGAAGTGCCTGGCCGTAAACGATTAGATATCGATCACGGCGCACCAATCATGGAGATCATAACGTGATTGCTCGATTTCCGATCCGTTACAAGGGCGAAACAGTTCTCCCGAGAACCTTCAGTGAATCCATGCGTCGCATTGCCTGTGCTTTCATCGCGGTCGGACTATTTTGCAACTCCGACACGTTCGCTGCTGAACCCATCGGGACATCAGTTCGACCGGGCAGTTCGATCGATCTCTTCAAAGCGTGGCCGGCTATTGCGATGGCGCCGAGATCGGAACTGGCAACGCTCGAGTTCCTGATCCACCCCGATTCGGCTTCGATCAATCGACCACGTTCGTTCATCATGACACTTTCAAACACCGGTGGTCGCGACGCAGCCGGCTTGGGCGTGACGATAAACGGCAGCTCGATTCGTGCCAACGTGTTCGGGACGTTGCTGGATTCGGACTCGAAGCTGCAGCCAGATCAATGGGTTCATGTCGCGCTCACCGTCAACACCAAGACGATCAACAAACAGGCGACTTTGTGGATAAACGGAAAGCGTATCGCCGGGGAATTGATACTCGAACCATGGCCGGCGTCGTTCGAGGTTGCACAGATGCTCTCGGATAAGTGGAACCAGGGGCGCGTCTTCTCGGGCCAGATCGGCGACATCCGGATCTCGAGTTTAGTCCGCTACGAGAAACCGTTCGATGCGCCTACGGCGTTACCTGCCGATCAGCATTGCGTCTTGCATTTTGCCGGCGATCAAATCCCGCTGCAATGAATGTTGCGGCGTGGTACTCCCGCGATCAGCGTTGAGTTAACGCGCCCCCTCCTTAGTCTCGCCAAACAATTTCAAATTGCTTCGCTGCCGCGTTCACCGGTGCGGATGCGAATGCAATCATCCATCGGCAAGACAAATATCTTGCCATCGCCGATCTCGCCTTTATCGTCCGTCCGGCCCGCGTTGAGAATGGCCTCGACGGTAGGCTGAACAAACTCGTCGTTAACAGCGATCTGGAGCTGAACCTTACGCAATAGATTCACAGTGAATTCGTGGCCGCGATAGACTTCGGTTTGCCCTTTCTGGCGACCGAAGCCTTGACAGTCCATGACGGTCAATCGAAAGACTTCGACGTCGGTCAGTGCCAATTTGACTGCTTCCAGCTTGTTCGGTTGGATAATTGCGATGATCAGTTTCATGGCATCAACCTAATGCAGTAAGTCGTTTAACGGCAAGCCGAAGGCGACTGCGCGGCTCACTACACAGTCGCCTTCGGCTTGCCGTTAAACGAATACTTTGCAACAAAAACTAACGTCCAACGTCAAAGTGAGTTTCTTTGACGTTGGATGTTCGACTTGCCTTAGCTCTTGGCGTTGGCGAAACGCTCGGCAACCGCATCCCAGTTCACCACGTTCCAAAACGCGGCGACGTAATCTGGTCGACGATTTTGATAGTTCAAATAGTACGCGTGCTCCCAGACATCCAGTCCCAGGATCGGCGTACCGCTGATGCCGGCGACGGCTTCGCCCATCAACGGGCTGTCTTGATTCGCAGTCGAGCCAACTGCAAGCTTGCCATCTTTCACGACCAACCACGCCCAGCCACTGCCGAATCGCGTGGCAGCCGCCGTGGCGAAGGCTGCTTTAAATGCGTCCAAGCCACCGAGATCCGAATCGATTGCAGCGGCTAGATCTCCTGATGGATCTCCACCACCGCCGGGTCCCATTACCTTCCAAAACAACGAGTGGTTCGCGTGTCCGCCGCCGTTGTTACGAACGGCTCCTCGTTTGTCTTCGGGAACCTGTGACAGGTCCGCGATCAACGCGCCCACGCAATCTGGAACGTCCAAGCCTTCGGTCGCTGCGTTCACCTTGTTGACGTAAGCCTGATGATGTTTCCCGTGATGAATTTCCATCGTGCGAGCATCGATGTGCGGCTCGAGTGCGTCGTGGGCATAGGGGAGTTCAGGTAGTGAGTAAGCCATGCGATTCTCCTTTGTGTGCAACAGCTAAGTTCAAGTCGTGATTCCGCCCGCATCGCAGCATCACCAACTGCCGGGCATCGACGCGTAAATGGGTATTAGAACACCAGTTGCGCAGCATAATGAATCAGCACAGCGGCGGCAATCGGGGCAAGGAGATGTGTAGCGCCGGTCGAAGTGGCCTTAAATGCCCGCAAGGAGCTGGACGAGGCCGAGCGAATTAAACCGTTGCTGCTGTATAATCGCGAGTGCCGAAAGCGTGCTTGAGGCGAGGGTTTGGTTTTTTGCGAGTTTCAAACTCTCTTCGTCTTCGTTCACTCCACTCAAAGCGTCGAGCGTGTCCTTCAACTCACCCTCAAAGTTCTCAAGCAGCTTCGCGGCGGAGTCAACCGTCACGTCCGCAAATGCATCAACCCGCCCTTCCAACAGAGTCAACTTGGCGAGAGCTTCATCGACAACGCGAATCGCGCCAGATGTACTGGAGCCAAGTCCCGATAGTGAACCGCCGCTCAACAGGTCCGCTAACGTCCCGCTCGTACCTCCAAGCAACTCTGGCTGGATGCCTTGAATGGCGAATGTCGTTTGCTTGGTCAGATCGGCTGTTAACGCGAATTTCTGAGTCCTTCCGTCCGAAACCGTCACTGGATTGAACGTACCGGTGAAACCAGCTTGAAACTCGAAAGAGACATGAGTTCCATTGTTCGTGTAACTCACTCGATTACCATCGACTTGATCGCTGGAGATTGCTTTGCCGTTGATCTCGACGACCGCGTCTTGCCCAGAAGCGGTCGTCGTCGCTGTGAACGTTCCCGACGCCACGTCGATCTCGATCGTCGCATCATCACCATAGTCGACTGTGTTCAAGTCCAATTGGCTGCCAGACACGGAAGCGGTGATTCCTGTGTTGTGACTCTGAGCGTTGATACGATCGCGAACATCAGTCAAGGCTTCTCCATCGGTTACCGAGATCGCAGTGGCACCGCGTTCACCGGTCAATGTAAACGTCGCGTCGCCGCTGTTGATCGTGCCGCCAGCTCCTGTGTACTGCTTACTCGACTGTGTTGCCGCTGACGACACCGTCCCGGAAAAGCTCGTTTCCCGAAGCGAAAACGCTTGGATCCCCTTGATCTCGGTGTGATCGCGTCCAGAGAACGTGTAGTTCACCGAACCGTCGACGACTCGGCGCCCATTAATCTCGGTTCCAGATAGATCACCGATGGCGAGGATGGCAGCATCAACGACCGCTTGTTGTGCGTCTCGTTCTTCGCTGGTCAAGGACTGGTCCTCGTCCAGCAGTAAAGCGCTGCGGAGCGATTCCAAGTTGGAACGAGTTTGATCGAGGACGAGCTGAGTCTCTGCACCCAGGTTCGCCGCTAGATCCACCTGTGTCTTGGTACTCTCGACGACGTTCAGCTGACTTTCGAAACTGCTGATCAACACAAACGCCGCGGGATCATAGGAAGGGCGCGGCACCTGCTTGCCAGTCGCTAGTCGAATTGCGCTTTGAAGCGCCTGTTCGTCCAAGTTCTGAAGATGGCTGAGGAAATATTGATCCAATCCAGAGATCGTTGCACCGATTCGTGACATTTCGACGCCCCTCCTGTCCTGCTCCTGCGACGTGGCCTGACCGGAATGTGTGTCAGCCCAACTTGGCTCGACGAATCACTGACTCAACCAGTGAGAAAGGATCTTCTTCGACTTCTTTAGAATCCGATCCCGAGAGTGTTCGGAATCGGATTCGCGTGGTTCTTCTACGTAATCGTGCGCCATCAAATACGACTTTAAACTCACCAGCAGCTGCCGAGCCCGTTCGAGCATGTCCCGCCGCCGTCGATCTCGTTGGCGACGTGGGCGAACGACGACTTGAATCAACGTTCCCAGCTGCCCCGTTCCGTTATCTTGCTCGTCAAACGTGAGTTCGATCACGAAGGGAACTGGGCGATCGCCCCATCGTTTGTTGAAGGCGGATTGCGATTCATCAATCTTTACCGTAACGCAATTGTCTTGAATGTCGAGAATCTCCGCGTGATGGTCCGCGACGTATCCTCGCAGCTTCTCTGCAGCGACTTTCATGGGTACGACAGTGACCAACCGACGTGAAAGCAGCTCGTCGGCCGGCGCGGCCTGAAACCATTCCCACCAGCTCGAACGCTTGGCATTCTTTTCATCCTCGCCAATCCCTGTGCCAAGTTGGACGACCAAATTGCGGCCATTATCTTTGGCTTGCAGCAACGCTCGATCAGCTCGATTCAAGAACGTTTCCGGTGTGTCGCCCCCCTGGAGTTCCGTCACGCCAAAACTTGCGGTGACACACTTTCCCTCGAGCGACGGTTGCTTGTGTTCCGAGACCGCTCGGCGCAGCACTTCCGCGCGACGAGTCGCCGTCGCATTGTCACAGTCGGCACAAAGTACTACAAACTCTTCGCCACCGTAGCGGGCAACGAGGTCACCGTCGCGAGCGTGCCCTTGAAGGATCCCGGCAAACAGAATCAGAGCTTCGTCACCGGCTTGATGGCCGTGAATATCGTTTATCTTCTTGAAGTGATCGATGTCGCACATGATCATCGAACAGGCTTCGCCCTGTTCACGGTAATTCGTGACGAAATCTTCTAGCCCGCTATCAAACTCAGCTCGATTCGACAACTTCGTCAAGGGGTCCTGAGTCGCCCGTTCGTTCAGTGATTCTACGCGCTCCTCAAGATTAATCTGCGACGAAGCGTCGTGCAGGATCACCGCGGCCCCTTGTGCGACGCCGTCTCCACGCAGCACGGGCGAAATCTGAACATCGACCGCAACGCGTTCCTTCTTCCTTCCGAGCAGCGTGAGTCTTCGGAACGACTGTGCTCCCGAGTTCATTGCGTGCGCAATAGGACACTCCTCGTCAGGTACGGTCTTTCCCCATTCGTCCTTTAAGCGAACTAGATCGGGAGTCCAAGTGTTCCCGACGATGCTGTGTGAGGTGATTCCCGTCAAGCGTTCGGCGGCTCTATTCCAGTTCGCGACGCGACGGCTATCGTCAACAAAAACGACTCCATCGTGCATGCTGTCGAGCAGTCGTTGATAGTAAGGCGAGGACGCTTGTCGCGAGTCCGAGACCGCGCCGGGCTTCACATCAGAAAGTGACCAATATCGGTTCGAAGCATCAACGCTGATCTGCTGCAGCCAGCGCCGAGCAACGGTTTCCGTGAATTGAACTTTTTCCTGACTGATCAACTCGCAGAATTGCTTGACGAGTTGCGGATCGAACTGAGTCCCGGAATACTGAAACAACTCTGCGACAGCGCGCTCTCGCGACAACGCTCGACGGTAGACGTGGTCCGTGGTCATCGCGTCGAATGCGTCAACAACCGCGATGAGCCGAGATCCAAGCGGAAGATCTTCCCCGCATCGATCAAATCCATGTTTCGTGCCGTCGTACCAGCCGGGAATATACTGGACGATGTCAAGAACGCTCTTCGACGTACAACAACCCGAAAGAATCTCGCATCCTAGTTGCCGATGCCGTTCCATTAAGAGTAATTCTTCGCCGGTGAGTCTGCCCGGCTTCATCAGCAAGTGGTCCGGGACGCCAATTTTTCCGACATCATGTAACAGCGAGGCGACTTCGATATCATCGCGCAGCTCGTCGGGAATCTTCATCGCCATGGCCCACGACGACGCTCCGAGCGCGACTCGCAAACAGTGTGCTGCCGTCGGGCCGTGCTTAGCTCGCAAGGCAATGAACAAGCTACTTGCCATCCCAAGCCGGGCCATCACCAGTTGTGATTCATGTGGGCTCTGCGAACTCTTCTCCGATAACGGATCAGTGCGGGCGTTGTTGTCAATGGAGTCGAGCAACGAAGACAGCGCAGCCAAGCGATTTTCAGCGTCTTTCGCTCGCTGCGCACGCTCTCGGTCAGATCGAGATGTCGATGTCGGTGGTGATTCCATATTCAATAAACGCGATACGAGTGAGCGGACGCCGCCCACAGTTGCCGCTAATTGCTCTAAGAAAGCTCTAGCGCCCGTCGGGTACAAAGGCTTCACAAACCTAGGTTTCACCACAACTAAGGTCAAACTCGGACAAGCATATTAGATAAGTGAGCTGTACAAATCGTGGGGATCGTAACGGTCGCGCCGAATCGGCCGAGTGCAACACCAAGTGCTCCGCACGGCACCAAACTGATGGATCGACATTAACGATTGCGCCGAGTTGGACGATTCTCGGTGATCGCACGTCCAGGAGACGTGTGCGTCTTCGACCAATCACAAGTACAGTTCAGCCCTCGTCGCTGCCGAAGTCTGAAGAGTTGCGTTCTCGCATGCGGGAGTGAAAGGAATCGCTCTTCAAGTTAGGTGGTACCAGGAATATGCAGTTTCGACGTGGTGGTCAGGGAGATGAGAGACGCCGACGAGTCTTTCGGGACGAGATGACGACATCGACCGATCGGGATGAAGGCAACGCGCCTCAATCTCCCGACGAGGGGGACGGTCGCATCTACTCCGACGCGGCGCTAGCTCAGCGACAAGCACCTTTAACTTCGCTGCTTCCCCAACGGACTCTAACGCTCGTCGCCTTGCTTCTCGTCGGTGGAGTTGCAATTGCGGGAATCGAGCTTCTTTATGCTCGTCTCTTTGTCGGGTTGCCCGAATCATTCCAATCGTCTCTCGCCGCCTTCGACCTGACGACGCGTGGAAACATCGCGGACTGGTTCGCTTCGCTAACACTAGGTATCGGTGCCGCAACATCAACGCTTGTCTACGTAATCCGCCGTCATCGTCTGGACGACTATCGAGGTCGTTATCGAGTCTGGCAATGGGCAACGGTTTGTTTCGTCATCGCGAGCTTCGACGCCACAACGCACGCTCATACAATCCTGCAACCGTCGATGATTCAGCTGACCGGCACGACGTTGCTCGCCGACGGAAGTGTGTGGTCGGTCCTGTTGGTTGGGCTCACGATCGCTGCGTGCTTGGTGCGAGTTGCCATCGAAGTCAGAGGCTCGCGCCTCGCCATTACTTTTGTCTGTCTGGCCGCAGGGTCATACATCGGCTTCGTGGTCACGAACTTCCACCCAGCACTTACCAATCTTGACCTCGCTCGCGTCGTCGCATCTTCTTCGACACTGTTGGCAGCGCATTTTTGCTTGGTCTACGCGGTCGCATTGTACGGGCGACATGTTTATCAAGAAGCTCAAGGAACACGACGCGCGGGTCGCACCAAGCCGGTGGTTTCGAAGGAAGAACAACTTCCAAAGACGCGCAAGAAATTGTTGCAACGTGAGCGAGCCGCAGGATCGAAGACGGTCCGAGTCGACTCCACGCACGAGAAGTCAAACGTCGAAGCCACTCCGCTCGCCGTCCCTTCGATCAGCAAGAAGTCCGTCCGGACGACTTCCGGTTCGCCCACGGAAGACGAATCCGAGGATAACAGTCGGCCTATGTCAAAGGCGGAACGCCGGCGACTTCGTAAGTTGCAGCGCCGCCAGCAACGGCAAGGGTTCGACCACGACGAATGATCGTCGCTTGGTCGCTGGCATCAATTCTCCCCATCACTTGCCACTCATATTAGTCAAAGAGTACAACGACACTCTTTGACTAACGTCCTCCCCAGGCACTCGTATCCTATGACCGTTCGTACGCGTTTCGCTCCCAGTCCCACTGGCTATCTTCACATCGGCGGCGTCCGTACCGCTTTGTTCAACTGGCTGTTCGCTCGCAAACACGGCGGGCAATTCATTCTGCGGATTGACGATACGGATCAGGAGAGAAACGTCGAAGCCGCCTTGGAACCGATCCTCGAAGGTTTTCGTTGGCTCGGAATTGACTGGGATGAAGGTCCATGCGTTGATGGCCCTCACGCTCCGTACTTCCAGTCCCAGCGCAGCGAACAACATCAAGCGGCGGCGAAACAACTTCTCGTAGCAGGCTTCGCCTATCGCGACTACGCCACGCCCGAAGAGGTTCAAGCCGAGCGAGAATCTGCCGAGAAAGAGAAACGCGACTACGTCTACAGTCGCCGATGGATGGCCGAAACCGACGAGCAAGCCGCAGCCTTCGAAGCCGAAGGCCGCAAGTTTGTAGTGCGTTTAAAGATGCCACGTGATGGCAAGTGCGAATTTCACGACCTCATTCGAGGTGATGTTGCCTTTGATTGGGCAAGAGAACAAGACCATGTCATCCAACGAGCGGACGGCTCGTGTTTGTATCACCTTGCAAGCGTCGTCGACGACTCAGACTTTGAGATCACGCACGTGATTCGCGCGGCGGAACATTTGTCAAACACGCCGCGGCAGATTTTCATCGCGCAGTCACTTGGCTGCAACCTACCCGAGTTCGCACACCTACCTTACGTCGCCGAACCGAGTGGTACGGCAAAGATCAGCAAACGCAAGCTCGATAAGTATCTCAAGAACCGCGACTTCAAAAGTCTCTGCGATCACGGCAACGCTATCGCGGCAAAGATCGGACACGAAACCACAGCTGATACTTTCAATCCCGTGATCGTCGACTTCTACCGAGAAGTCGGGTACTTGCCGGATGCCATCATCAACTACTTGTTACTGCTAGGCTGGTCCTTGGACGACAAGACAGAGGAATTCACACGCGATGAAATGATCACTCACTTCTCGCTCGAACGAGTCAACAAGTCGCCAGCCAGCTTCGATCCGCAGAAACTGTCCGCGTTTCAGTTGCGACACATGCAGCACTTGCCGATTAAGCAAAAGGTTGCGTTGGTCGTACCGTTTCTTCAGAAAACCGGACTCGTTGCATCGCCACCCCCTTGCGACACAGCGCCGCATCTAATCAAGATCGTCGAAGCAGCCGGTGACCGCATCAAAACAGCGGGCGACATCTTGGAATTCGACGAATTCTTCGTCAACGATGATGCTTTGCCCTTTGAAGAGAAGGCCTTTAAGAAGCGTGTTTGCAAAGACGGCGCTGCCGAACTGTTGAGAGAGTTCCGCGATATCTTAGCCAGCGCAGAGCCGTTTGATCGCGAAACCTGCGAAGCCGCGTTACGCTCGTTCATCGAATCGAAAGAAATCAAGATCGGCGAGATCATCCACGCATTGCGAGTCGCCGTAACGGGCAAGGGCGTCGGCGTCGGTATGTTCGAGGCTTTAGAGATCCTTGGCAAAGACAGCTGTCTCGTACGCATTGATCGCTGCCTCGCAAGGGCCGACGACTAAGCGAGAATCGCGTCGATCTTCTTGCCCACGACCAACTTGTGAGGCCTGGTTTCGCGGTCATAGAGCACGGTGTCGTCGCGGATACCAAGCAGATGGTAAATCGTCGCGGCCATGTCGGCTGGATCATACGGAGTCGACGCCGGATAAGCTCCAAGTCGATCCGACACTCCTTCGACGACGCCTCGCTTCAGTCCTGCGCCAGCCATCGCCAACGTGTACACGAACGGCCAGTGATCGCGGCCCGCGTTCTTATTGATTTGAGGCGTGCGACCAAACTCGGCCATTGGCATGATCAGCACGTCGTCGAGCATCCCGCGTTGCTCAATGTCCTCGATCAATGCCGATAGGGCCGTATCCAACGTCGGGCCAAGTGAGTCCTTCATCTTTGTGAAATTCTGACCGTGCGTGTCCCACGAACCCGATGGCGTTTTACACCAATGGACGTTCACGAATGGAACACCGACTTCGACCAAACGACGTGCCAGCAAACAACTTTGACCGACCTGATTGCGACCGTAACGCTCGCGAATGGCGGTTGGCTCAGCCCCAAGATCAAATGCCCGATGAGTCGCATCCGAGGTTAACAACCCAAACGCCTTCTCGTAGAAGGCAGTTCGTGACCTTGCAGCCGCAATGTCGATTCGCTCGCGCTGCGAATCGATCTCTGCGAGTAAGCCACGGCGATCTCGCAAACGTTGAACACTGATCTCCGGTGCGATCGCTTCTATTTGGATGTCATCCGGTTTCAGATCTTGATCGACTCTAAAGGCGCTATGATTGTCGCCGAGAAAGCCAGGCGACTGGCCGTGTAACACGGTACGATTTGACCGCGTCATCACAGGACCAAGCTGGACCCAATTCGGCAGTTCGCCACTGCCAGGGCGAAGATGATCGAGTACGGCACCAAAGTGTGGAAAGTCAGCGGCCGTTGGCGGGAAGTCGCCGCGTCCACGAACACTCGGCGGATGCTTATGGCCCGACATCGCGGGGAGACAAGCCTGGACATGATTGGCATTGTCGTGCGCCATCGATCGTACGACGGCTAGTCGATTCGCAAGCGTCGAACAATTTGGCAACAACTCGCTGATTCTGAATCCGGACAGCGATGTTGCCGTGTCACCAAACTCGCCGCGCACGCTGTCCGGTGCATCGGGCTTTGGATCCCACGTCTCATGCTGTGGATGACCGCCATGCAGGAACAAGAAGATGACGCTCTTCGCCGAGCCAAACCCACTATTAGATTCAGCAGCCCGTAACCGCAACAGATCCGGTAGGCCTAATCCGAGACCGACGGCACCACCAATCGTCAAGCACGCTCGGCGCGAGACGCGATCGACATGTTGGAATTGAGGACAACCGTCACTAGAAGTCATACGAACCTTCTCCTAAGTTGCTTCTTAGTTTAGGAACTGTCGGCTCTCAGTGCCAGTTGAACTCGCGAATGTCCGCAACCGGGGCATTCCGGCGACAAGTCACCTTGTGCACTCTTAAGTCGCGCTAGATCATAGACATCCATCGTGCTGCACCCACGATCCACGCGGATAAAGTGAATTAAACAGAAGGACTTCTTAAAAATGCTTCCAGGAATAAAACTATTCGATCTCAGCGGACGAGCGGCGATTATAACAGGCGGATCGAAGGGCCTCGGTCACGCCATGGCAGCTGGACTCGCTTCGGCCGGTGCTGATGTTTTGCTGACAAGCCGCAACGCCGACGAGGCCGAAGCTGCAGCAAAGGAAGTTGCCGACGCGTTCGGCCACCGCGCATTGGCAATGGCAGCGGACGTGACGTCCGAGGATGCATGCCAAGCCGTCACGCAGAGAGCGCTCGACGAATTCGGCAAGATCGACATCTTGATCAACAACGCGGGAATCAACATTCGAGGTGCGATCGACGAACTGACCTACGAGCAGTTTAAAGACGTCGAGCGGACCAATGTCGATGGCGTTTGGTTAATGGCAAAAGCAGTCATACCACACATGAAATCCGCCAAGTACGGGCGCATCATCAACATGGCAAGTACGCTCGGCGTCGTCGGCCTCTCAAATCGCACACCTTACGCAACCAGTAAAGGCGCAGTCGTCCAAATGACTCGCGCACTGGGACTCGAGATGGCTCCGTTCGGAGTAACTTGCAACGCCATTTGCCCCGGCCCGTTCCTCACACCAATGAACAAGCCAATCGAGCACGCTGAACAAACGAAGAAGTTCATCGTCGGCGCGGTTGCCCTGGAACGCTGGGGCGAGATGCAGGAGATTCAAGGCGCAGCGATCTTGCTCGCTAGCGACGCGTCGAGTTATATGACCGGCAGTTTGTTAACGGTGGATGGCGGCTGGACCGCAAGGTGAGCGAAGGAAGAGAGATCTCTGACCTCTAGAAAACAAAACTCATTCGGAGCTATACCGTGCCCCTCGATTCCAAAGAACAACGTAGAATCCTCGGCAAGTTCGTGACGGGCGTGACGGTCGCAAGTACCAAGGTCGGAGACGAGACGTGGGGAATGACCGCGAACGCGGTTACTTCTCTTTCCCTCGATCCTCCGCTCGTGATCCTGTGCATCCAAAAGGAAGGGCAATCGCGCATCAAGTTCGAAGAAGGCGGCTGCTTTGCCTTAAACATCTTGTCGGCAGATCAGCAGGAGATCTCGGACCGCTTTGCTTTCAAAGGTCCCAAAGATTTCTCCGACTTGGATGCGACAACCGCTAAGACCGGCGCACCGATCTTGAACGGCACGCTTGGCTGGGTCGATTGCAAGTTAAAAGAGATCTTGCCCGGCGGTGATCACGACATCTTCATTGGCGAGATCGTCGCTGGCGCAGCACCAGAAGAGGGTGAGCCACTGCTGTACTACAGCGGGAAATACGCGAAGCTGCCGTCGTAATCCTGACACTCCGATACGGCTTAAAAGAATGGCGATTACGCCAACACTTCATCCACAACGCGACCGTACACATCCGTCAAGCGAAAATCGCGACCAGCATAACGATAGGTCAGCTTGGTATGCTCCAATCCCAGAAGATGCAGCATCGTAGCGTGTAAATCGTGGAAGCCCATCTTGTTCTCGACCGCCGAGATTCCGTATTCGTCCGTCGAACCAACTCGCTGTCCGCCTTTCGACCCACCGCCAGCCATCCACGTGGTGAAACCACTGGCGTTGTGATCGCGACCGTCGGCTTTCTTTGCATGTGGCGTCCGACCGAACTCGCCGCCCCACACAACAAGCGTGTCTTTCAACATGTCGCGTTGCTTGAGATCCGCCAACAACGCAGCGATCGGTTGATCCGTCGCGCCGCAGTTTGCCGTCAACTTGGCTTTCAAACCTCCATGCTGATCCCAGTTCGCGTGACACAACTCGATGTAGCGAACACCTGCTTCGGCGAATCGCCGAGCGAGCAAGCACTGTCTACCGAAGTTATCGGTTTGCTGACTGCCGATGCCGTACGAATTGAGCGTCTCCTGTGTTTCGTTGTTAACGTCCATTAACTCCGGCACGGCGCTTTGCATACGAAAAGCGAGTTCATAGGATTCGATCACGCCTTCTAACTCCGGACTGACTTGCTTCTCGGCCAGCAGCTCACGATTCATTTCCTGCACCAGGTTCAGCTGCTGTCGTTGTTGATCGGTCGAAAAGCGGCTATTGGCGATATTTCCGATCTTCGCTTGGTCGAGTGGACGGTTCACTTGCCCGATCGCGGTGCCTTGATAAAAAGCCGGCAGAAACGCACTACCATAGTTCTGCGCGCCCCCAACTCGAGTTTCCGGGTTGAGCGTGATGAAGCCCGGAAGGTTTTGATTTTCCGTACCGAGCCCGAATAAAGCCCACGAGCCGACCGACGGCCGGACGAAACGGAAACTGCCAGTGTGCAGTTTCAGATACGCCTGCGGATGGTTCGGAACTTCACCTTGCATTCCATTGATCAAGCATAGATCGTCTGCGTGCTGCGCTAGATGTGGAAAGAGTTCGGAAATCGGCAAGCCACTTTCGCCGTGCTGCTCGAACTTCCAGGGTGACTGCATTAATTTGCGAGCTTTCTGCCCTGGAGCAGGCTTGCCGTTGTCCTTCTCGAGGTCAGGTTTGTAGTCAAACGTATCGACGTGCGACGGACCGCCGCGCATACAAAGAAAGATGACGCGTTTGGCTCGTGGTTCGTGATGCGGAGCCTTTGGCGTAAGCGGGTTCTGAAAATCTGCGGAGGCTTCGGTGCTCAATCCGGCGAAGGCAGCGTAGCCGAAACCGCATGAAAGCGTCTTCAGTGCGTCTCGCCGTGTGAATCCAAATGTCATGAGATGATCCTTGAAATTAATTCGTCGTTTAACAGCAAGCCGCGAAACGACTTTCTATTCCACGTATCTGAATTCCGCCGATCCGAACAGCGCCTGGCAGAACGCCGACAACGCACGTCGGCTCGCTTCGTCGGGCTGGCCGTCGCTTTGCACGAGCTGTTCGGTCGTTTGCTGGATAAAGGTCGACGCTCGTTCGATCTCCGAACCGTTCGCCGATCGAGACAATATCGTGCGATAAGCCAGATCGATGCGTCCGTCCGCATCAAGTTCTTCGTTTGCCGCGATCGATTCCGCAAGTCGATCCGATTGCTGGGTTACGAACTCGCTATTCATAAAATACAGCGCCTGCGTCGGAACGGTGGTCACAGGTCGCTCGCCCACCAAGATGCTCGGTTCTGCAAAGTCGAACAATTGCAGAGCCTCAGGGACAGCGTTCCGCACGATCGGCAGATAGACACTGCGATGGTCGTTATCGGCGGCAAGCTGATCGATCGAAACACCTCGCCCGAACTCACCCTTCAACCTGGATACCGGCGAGCCTTCGCCAGGCGAAAGGTTCAACGTGCCGCTCGCCAACAACATGGCGTCACGCAACGCCTCGGCGTCAACTCGTTGCGGGCTGTGCCGCCATAGCAGAAAGTTATCGGGGTCTTGGCCATAGTTATCCGCGTTGTATTCACCGCTGAGCTGATAGGTGCGCGTGAGTACGAGGTCGCGAATCAGCTTCTTGACGGACCAACCTTGCTCGGCAAAACGTGTTGCCAAGTGATCCAAGAGCCCGGGGTGCGTCGGCGTCTCGCCTGTTGCACCAAAGTTATCCACCGTTCGCACCAAGCCGTAACCAAACAAATGGTGCCACACTCGATTCACAAGTACACGCGTCGTAAGTGAATTCTCGCTACTGGCGATCCACTCGGCCAATTCAAGCCGACCGCTCTGCTTTACATCCAAAAGCGGTTGTTGCAGCTCATCATCAAGAATAGTAAGCAACCCGCGGGGTGATTTCCCCTTGGGGCTGGTCACCTCCCCACGAATGTAGATGGGAGAATTCGTGACATCACCTTCGCGAACACCCATCGCTCGAACCGGCGGCTCGACATTCGACTCGTTCGCCTGCTTAATCTCGACCTGCAACGCCTTGATCCGCTTGCGTACTTTGGCGAGTTCAGCCCTATTCTCCTTTACCGCCGCCTGCCTCTCGTTTGCATCTGCACCCTTTGGCGGTTTCTTCTTCGCCGTCTTCTTCACTTGGGCTTGAGCTTGCCGCAACTCCTTCTGCAAACCGGCGATCCTCTCTTGGTGCTCACGATACTCCGGCGATTCACCAAGCGCGTAAAGCTCGCTGCCCTGGCGATTACCCTGCTTCTGCTCCGTGCCAAAAAGCGTCTCGCTGCTGCGAAAGATACCGGCTAGAGAATAGTACTCACTGGTTGGGATCGGGTCGAATTTGTGGTCGTGACAGCGAGCGCAGCTGGCGGTCAACGCCATGAAGGCACGTGTCGTAACGTCGATCTGATCATCGACGATATCCATCCGAAAGACCTCTTTATTACGTTCGTTCAACAGTTTCGGACCGATCGCAAGAAAGCCAGTTGCGATGAGCTGTTCATTGCCAGAGTCCTCGATTAAATCGCCTGCAATTTGCTCACGGATAAACTGACCAAACGGTTTGTCCGCGTTGAAGGCGGCAATCACATAGTCACGATACCGCCAGGCGTGCGGATAGACATAATTGCGTTCGCGTCCATTGGATTCGGCATAGCGAACCACGTCCAGCCAATGTCGGCCCCAACGTTCGCCAAACTGAGGCGAATCAAGAAGCTGGTCGACAAGATTCTCGATAGCCTGCGCCGATTCATTGGCAAGTGCAGAGGCCAGTTGATCGGGAGTTGGTGGCAAACCGATCAAGTCATAATACAGACGACGAACCAACTTGACTCGTTCGACATCGCCGACCGGCTTCAATCCCTTGGCTTCCAACTTGGCCAGCACGAATTGATCGACTGCTGAGCGCGGCCAATTGGCGTTCTTCACCGCAGGTGGTTCGACGGCACGAATCGGCTGGAACGACCAATGATGCTTCGCCTGCGCAAAGTTGATTTCCCGTTTTATCAGCGACGGCCCTTCGCGAGGATCGGGCGCTCCCATTTCGATCCATTTGGCAAAGTCTGCGATCACTGCGGCCGGCAACTGTTCGTCAGGCGGCATCTCGAGCGACTCAAAACGAATCGCTTCCATAAGCAAGCTGCTCTCAACTTCGCCCGGCATAACGGCGTGACCACTATCTCCACCGCGGCGAATTCCGTCGCGTGTATCGAGGACGAGGGCACCCTTGATCGACTTTGCACCTTTCGAGTGGCAACTATAACATCGCTCAACCAGCACCGGTCGGATCTTCTTCTCGAAGAAGTCGAGCTGACTCGGCGAAATCTCCTCTTGCCCCCAAATCGAAGCTGGGATGAGGACGGCGGCAACGAGCAAGAAGAGACAGCCGTGACTTCGTATCATCGCGTTTGGTCCGGTGGGAGAATCGATTCAGGTGGGGAATCTTCGACAGAAGGTAAGATGCGCGGGACGAGCCCATTATTGTAGCAACAAACCGACCAATGCTAAACACATGCTAACCAGCTAGTTACAGCAAGCGTCGCAGCGAGACTCCGAGGGCAACAGCGATACCGTCGTAGTGGATTATGCGGTCTCGCCTCGGGTAGAATCTGGCCTAGCTACCGCCGCGATGTCCTGAGGAAAACGAACCGATGCGTGAACCTTCTGTCAAACAGTTGTTACTTGCGATCGCGGTCGTTTTCGCCGCGTCAACTTGTATTGATCGCGACACGACAGCACAACAAGCCGACGTTGGTCCGGACACAGAAAGTCGATTCCCGGCGTTAAAGCTTCCAAAAGGATTCAAGGCGACTCTCTTCGCTTGCGATCCGTTGATTGAGTATCCGTCCGTGATCGCGATCGGTCCGCAAGCCGGAACGCTGTTCGTCGCTCATGACTATATGACCGGATTGGGAGTCGAGATTGTTCGTCGAGACGAAGTGCGATTGATCGCCGATACGGATAAAGATGGCTACGCCGACAAGTCGACGGTTTTCGCTGGTGGTTTCAATTCGATTCAAGGCCTTGCGTTTTACGATAGCACGGTGTTCGTCATGCACGCGCCGTTGCTGACGTCCATTCGCGACATGGATGGCGATGGAGTTGCAGACGAGCGGCGTGATCTAATAAAAGGGCTCGGCTTGCCGCCGGAGGAGAACTCGAACCGATTACATTGTGCCAACGGGGTCGTTGCCGGGCATGACGGCTGGCTCTATCTGGCACTTGGCGATCGCGGCTGCGACGTAAGGCGACCGGAAGGCGACTGGCTGCTTTTTCGACAAGGTGGCATCCTGCGATGTCGGCATGACGGTTCTGACTTGCACGTGTTCTCGACTGGGTTGCGAAATATCTACGACATCGCACTCGATGCGGAATTGAATGTCTTCGTTCGCGACAACGAAAACGATGGCGGCGACTACATGATTCGAGTGAATCACTGCTTCTTCGGCTCGGACCATGGCTATCCTTATCACTACTACGAACGCCCCGCCGAAGCGATGCAACCGCTGGCGGATCTCGGTCGTGGTTCGTCGGCGGGTGGCACAAGCTATCTCGAAACTGCCTTCCCAGAGGCATATCGTGACAGTCTGTACTTTTGTGAATGGGGCAGGGCGGTCGTGCGTTATCCCACGAAGCGGGATAGCAGTAGCTTCGAGCCAACGACGGAGATCGACTTCGCGGCTGCAGCCGACAACGATCCATACGGGTTCAAGCCGACCGACTTAGTTGTCGATCGCGACGGCTCGCTCTTGATCTCCGACTGGTGCGACGGCCAGAGACCGAAGCGTGGTCGTGGGCGAATCTATCGAATTTCAGCAATCGCCGATCATGAATCGCCGGCGAGTAACCAAAGGCCGTCGCCAGACGAAATCGACTTGCGTGAGTTAATCGCGCATCTTGATTCTGCAAGTCATCACGATCGGGTCACCGCACAGCTTGCTCTTCAGCATCGAGGGAGGGAAGCGGTCGCTGCGGTTCTCGCGGCGGTGAAGGCACAGCAGCTACAAACGATTGGGCGACTTCACGCCGTCTGGATCATCGCATTGTCGGGCGGTGAGTCGCTCGTCGATGATCTTTTTGAAATCGCGGAATCCGATCCCCACGCCAGCGTCCGTGCCCAAGCGATACGTGCCATCGGAGACTTAACCGATCCCGTGCTTAGCCGTGACAAGATCGAAGCTGGGCGGGGTGATAACAGCGTTGCGGAACGCCTTGCGAGACTGTCCGGAAAGGCGGGGCCTCGTGTCACGCTTGAAACGTTGCAAGTCTTTCGAAGGCTTCGCTGGTGCAAATCGCCGCTATGGATTCACGAGAATCTTGCGGCAGAAGATCCGGCGCTCGATCACGCCGCACAGCAATCGCTCCGTCAGGCGAACAATTGGCCTGGCGTAATGAATTTGCTCGACGAATCGCCTCGACTCCGCAAGCTGGCTCTACATGCGACGGCCGAGCAACGCGTGTCGTATCTCGCGATGGAGTTTATCGATCGACTAGCGATCTGCGACGATCCGGAACATCGACGCGAATACGTCGACGCGCTGTCTCGGATCGCAAGAGAGGAGAAGCCTTGGACTTACTGGGGATTTCGACCTGCGCCTCGGACAGCAGCCTCGGTTGACTGGCGAAGGACGCCTGATATTGTCGCCGCCCTTAACAAGTCGCTGAGCGGCGGGAGTCACGACGTCCGAGCGTTCGCGTTGCAGCGAATGCTGAGGGAGGGCGTAACTCCGGAGCTAACGCAACTCGCCAATTGGCTGCGCGAGGAATCGGACGAACGTCGAGTCACTCGAATTCTAGCGGCACTAAAATCGGGGCACGCCGCGAAAGCGCGACCGATCTTGCGCGAGGTGGTCGTGCGACAGTCGCTGCCTGTCGCGAATCGGATCGAGGCGCTGGCGGCATTCGTCACGGAATTGCCCTCCGACGACGACCGCAATCTCATTGCCCTCGGTAAGCAACTTGAAGACGGGCCTGTGCTCGCAGCCGTACTTAAAGAATTTGATACTCGGACGAAGCTCGACGTGACTAACTTGTTACTCACCAAGATTAGCTCATCGAATGCCACAGTTCGAGCCGCGGCAATTCGTTCGCTTGGCTTGCGAAACTCTTCTGCGGGCCGCCAGCATGTCGAGCGATTGCTTGACGACGATGCAGTCGAAGTTCAAATTGCAGCTGCCGAAGCAGCGGGCTTACTCGACGTCACGGATGCGGCGGACAAACTACTGGCATTGTCGAAGCGCAAGGAGGACGGGCTGGTTCGAACAAGCCTGATTTCATTGCGCCAGTTGCGGGACAATCGCGCTCTTGCTCCAGCGGTCGCGGCACTCAAGCACTCCGAGACACAGCTCGCGGCTCTAGCGTACCTTCGTGAGTTCGCTACACCGGAACTCGTCGATCGCTTAGTAGAAATAGCGGCGACGAATCCCGCGATCGAATTCCAACGAGAAGTCATCGAAACACTCGACGCTTGGCTGCAGCGTTTTCCTGGCTCAACTCACACCGAGCAAGCTCTAGCCAGCGTCCAGGGCCAGAGCGGGCAGCCATTACGATGGCAAGTACTCGGCCCGTTGAAAGAGACCGTGGCACGCGAACTCGCGGCACATCTAAGACAAAACGATGCCTCAACTCAACTCGATCTGAAGGATCGCACAATCGACACGATGATCGCCGATGCTTCAGACACAAGCATTCAGTTTAGAAGCGCAAGTAAAAGCAGCACCGATTCGGTGTGGCTGGCGTGGTCGTTGGTCGCGGTTCCGGAAGAAACGAAGATCGAGATTCTGACGTCGACAACAGGCAAGCTGAGTGTGTGGATCGACCAGACACGAGTCTACGATCGCGAGAACGCGGGAACCTATCGGCCCGACTCAGATCGTTTCGCAACAACGCTCGCTGCCGGAACCAGACTGATTGCAGTGGAAGTTCGGCCAAACGGAACGGCAACTCGCTTTCATCTCCGTTTCCGCCGTCGCAGTTCGAAAGCCGAACACGAACGTCTCAGCCAATACGCTTTGCAAAGTCAGGGCAACGCCGAGCGTGGCCGCGAAGTGTTCGAAGACATCAAGAAGTCATCGTGCCTACAGTGTCATCGCTTCGGAGACAAAGGCGGAAAGATCGGGCCCGACTTAGCAGGTATTGGCAACCGCTTCTCGCGCATTCATCTCATCGAGTCGATCCTTGAACCAAGCCGTACGGTCGCTCCAAGTTACGCGACGATCGTCGTTGCGATGGAGAGTGGGCTAGTTCTCGCTGGCGTCCGAATTGCGGAAGAAGCTGACAAAATTCTGTTGGGCGACAATCAAGGCAAGACACACGAGATCCTAACGGAAAACATTGACAAAATGAGTACTCAGCGCTTGAGTACCATGCCGGAAGGGCTTGAAAAGAAGCTAACTGATCGTGAGTTCGTAGACCTATTGGCGTTTCTGGAGTCACAAAAGGCCGTCAGCAAGTGAGCCTCGCGGCTACCAGTCGTTTAACGACATTCGCACAAAGAGCAAACAACCTAACACCATTCGAGGATTCCAACATGAATTACATCAGTCGTCTCGCCTTGATCGTTCTCGTCTTATCTTCTGCCGTCAGCGCCCAGGAGACCAAGCCAGACGACACCATCGTCGTCCAGGACGATTTGATCTACGGACGTGTGCAAGGAGCCGGGCTGTTGGCGGACGTGGCGTACCCGAAGACTGACGAACCACTACCTGCCATTATTTCTGTTCACGGTGGACGCTGGTACGCCGGTCACAAGAAAGACAAATCGACAATCGTCGTGCGGCAGTGGGCCGAGTTTGGTTTCTTCGCCATGTCAATCGATTATCGGTTGACTGGCGGTTCGCCAGCTCCCGCGTGCTATCAAGATTTACAGTGCGCGATTCGTTATGTGAACGCCAATGCAAAGAAGCACAACATCGACCCCAACCGCATCTTTCTGATCGGGCAATCCGCGGGTGGGCACATGGTGTCCTTGGCCGCGACACTCGGCGACGGGCCCTTCAAGCGAACCGGCGGTTGGGAAACCGCCAGCAATGACTTTCGCGCAGTGATTAGTGTCGCCGCGAATTACGAACTTAACACGCTCAGCTGGGGCAAGATCTGGACTCCGGCCATCGGCGATCCAATCGAAGCTCGCACGCTGGCATCGCCTGTCAATCATATCAAGAAAGACATGAAGCCGCTGTTGATATTACACTCAGACAACGACCGCTCCGTGCCGATTGAAAACGCCCTCGGGATGGTCGAGGCCTTGAAGAAGGCAGGTGCGCCGCACACCTTCCACCGATACCCCGACATGGGACACATGGGGATTAACGAGGAAGTCATTGAGCGCGCGCGGGAATTCATTGCCGAGCAATGAATTGGTCCTCATTATCGTGCGAGGGGATCACTTCATTCAATTCAGTCACGCAGTTACTGAATTCTTCGTTTTCCAAGCGACTCGGCCGTGTCGTCGTAGCAGTCACTTTCCAAGTGACGAGCCCCGTTCGGAAAAAGAAAGCGCTGATCACTCGGAGAGTGATCGCTACGTTAGACACCAACCGGCAACGCGTCTCCAACGCTCCAGCGACTGTGATCAGTCGGATCGCGTTCGACGCGTCGATAAACCGTGTCACGCTCGATCGGTTCGCGACCGGCTTCTTCGATCAAGCGACGGATGTCTTCAACGGACAGCATTTCCGGCGTCGTAGCTCCGGCGTCGTGATAGATCAATTCATGCCGCACCGTGCCATCGAGATCATCAGCTCCGTAAGACAACGCGGTTTGAGCGGTCCCGATGCCGAGCATGATCCAATACGCCTTCATATGTGGGACGTTGTCGAGCATCAAACGGCTGATCGCCATCGTGCGAAGGTCCATGATCGCGGATGGCTTCTTGATGTGAGCCAGGCCCGTGTTCTCGGGGTGGAACGCAAGTGGAATGAAAGTTTGAAAACCGCCCGTTTCGTCCTGCAGTTCGCGAAGACGAATCAAGTGGTCGATGCGATGATAGGCGTTTTCGACGTGACCATAAAGCATCGTGCAGTTCGTCTTCAGACCCAGTTCGTGCGCAGTACGATGAATGTTCAACCACTTCGTGGGGTCGGCCTTATGTTCGCAGATCTGGTCGCGAACTTCCGGATGGAATATCTCAGCTCCACCTCCCGGCATGCTGCCGAGGCCGGCGTCGAGCAAGTCTTGCAGGATCTCGCGCACCGACTTCTTAGTCTGATGCTCGAACCAATTGATCTCTACGCCCGTCCACGCCTTCAAGTGCAGCTTCGGATACGCGTCGTGCAGGATGCGGACAATATCTACGTACCACTCGTATGGTTTCTGATGATGCAAGCCGCCAACAATGTGCATCTCGGTACAACCATTATCGATCGCTTCCTGTCCTCGCTCAAGAATCTGCTTGTCGCTCATCGTGTACCCTTTCGGATCACGAAGGTCCGAACGAAATGCACAAAAAGTACACCGATAGACGCAGACATTGGTGGGATTTAGATGCGTGTTGATATTGTAGTAGCCGACGTTGCCATTGATTCGCTCGCGGACAAGATTTGCCAACTCGCCTATTTCGTGTAGCGGCGTGCTCGGTTCGTAGAGGAACATGCCATCGTCGAAGGACAAACGTTCGGCAGTCTCAACCTTTTCGCGTATCGACTGAAGAGTTGGCATCGTCGGGCAATCCTTGTTGATTCCGGAAAACGTGGGCTTTATTCCGTCGAGGAGGTCAAGAAGAAGTAGATAAGACCGAGGTTAGTCTTCAAACCGTCGAGTCTAGGCTGGACTTAACAGGCTGTCCAGGAGATGAATGAGACGAGGCAATAGACGCTACTGAATTGTACAAGAGCGAGTTAACATACAGGATTGGCCCCCGTTTTCCTGATTCCTTTTGTTCAAACGTCGACCCGCCGATTCTCTTAAAGGGTCGTTAAGAGATCGATTGTTGTTAGTGCGAACAATCCGATTGAAACAATCGCATTGACGTTGAAAAACGCGATGTTCACTCGAGTTAAATCATCTGGACGCACTAACCAGTGCTCGTAGAACAGCAAAATCGCGATCGCTGCGATTGCGCTCCAGTAGATCCAACCAAGCCCTAACGCTGGGCCACCAAGCCGCGACGTGAAAGGCAACGCCACAAGCACAAGAATCATCGCAAAGTGACAAATCGCGGCGAGCCGCAACGCCCCAGCGATTCCTAGTGCCGTTGGAATGCTGCGTAGTTTCGCCTTCACGTCAAACTCGAAATCTTGGCAAGCGTAGATCATATCGAAACCGGCTACCCACATCAGAACGCCACCGCCTAAGCAAACCGCGGGCAAAATGTCGGCGGGATTATCAAGGAGAATCTCGCCACGAAGTGCGATCCACGCACAGATCGGGGCCAACATCAACGAAGCTCCGAGCCAGAATTGAGCCAGCGACGTGATTCGCTTCGTGTAGCTGTACGCCATCAGAAAGCCGAGCACCGGCACCGAGAGTACAACCGGCAGCGGATTCGGAAGAAACAGTAGCGTCGACGTGACGAAACCAATCGAAGACAGTAGCGTAAAGCAGACGACACTTGCCACGGAAAGAACTCCCGCTGGAATATGTCGATTCGCAGTACGTGGATTCTCGGCATCGACCTTGCGATCGGCAATTCGATTGAACGCCATCGCGGCGTTGCGTGCGAAGACCATGCAGAGAAGCACTCCGACTAGGTGCAGCCAATTGAACGAAGGAGGAGCAGAGGGCAGGGGGGAGGAAGAACCGGGCGTCGTCCACGCCATAACGGCGGCCAACATCGCGAACGGTAGCGCGAAGATCGTATGACTGAACCGGATCATCTCCAAGATGTGACGAAGGCGAGTAATCATTAATCGCGAGAACGCATGTCTCCCCATCGTTGCATGAGGTCGGTCTTGATGCCGAGTTGATCCAGAATTCGACAGACAACGAAATCCACCAGATCACTTAGTGAGTTCACGCCGTGATACCAACCGGGCATCGCAGGCAGAATGATCGCGCCAGCTTCTGTGGCGAGTTTCATATTGTTGATCTGTGGCAGTGAGAGCGGAGTCTCGCGCGGCACGAGGATCAGCTTCCGGCGCTCCTTCAAGTGAACTTCCGCCGCACGTTGAATCAAATTGGTTCCTGCGGCGCGGGCGACAGAACTGAGCGTTGTTCCGGAACAGGGACAGATCACCATTCCACCCGTCACAAACGAACCACTGGCAATCGGTGCCATGAAGTCCGTGAAGTGATGGTAGTGAAGCGAACTCGTAGATACCGAACAACGAAGCAGAGCATCGGGTAAAAAGTGATTGAGATCTACATTCAAATTCAGCTCATGCGCAATCACGGTCTTGCCAGAAGGGCTAATCGCGAGGTGAACTTCGCAACCCGCTTCCAGCAGGAGTTCGATCAAACGCACGGCGTAAACCGCTCCGCTCGCGCCGGTAATGCCCACAACGATTGGCTGGTTCATGAATCAGCCTCATCGGTCGAAGCGTCTTGGCGCTCAGGCTTGGTCCCGACATACAACGTTGCGATGCCAAGTGTCATCGGATGAAACCGCACTTCCGAAAGACCAGCGCCTCGCATTCGTTCGGACAACGCTTCGCCGCACGGAAATTGGCCGACGCTTTTCGGAAGATAGCTGTACGCTTCTTGCTTGTTCCTCATCATCCATTGGCCGATCTTCGGCAACACCTTCAGAAAGTAGAAGCCGTAGATCGCCTTGAATGGTTGCCAACCGGGCATCGAGAACTCCAGCACCGCAACACGACCGCCAGGCATGCAAACCCGAGTCATCTCGCGAAGCCCTCGATCTGTATCCGCGACGTTCCGCAGTCCGAACGCAACCGTCACGAGCTGGAATCGATCGTCGTCAAACGGCAAGTTTTGCGAATCAGCTTCGACAAACGTAATCTGTCCATCGCAACCGAGCTTCTCTTTCTTTTGATCCCCGATCGCAAGCATCTCGGGGCAGAAGTCGGACCCAACGATCTCGACCTCACCCCGCGTCCGCTTGTAGTAAGCGAATGCCAAGTCTCCCGTTCCCGTGCAGACGTCCAAAATTGGAGCGTCACCTTCCGGCGGCGCAAGTCGAACGGTCTGCCGCCGCCAATACTTGTCGGTGTTCATCGACAGCAAGTGGTTCAATAGATCGTAGCGAGGCGCGATCTCGCCGAACATCTTTTGAACACGTTCGTTCGATTTATCGACGGTGGCCGTCATTGAATACCTCGGAGAAGTCAAAAGGTCGAGCGTACGCCGTTCTACCTGAGAGTCGCGCGAAGAATGCTCGTTACGTCCTACGTAGCTCGGGACCATTATCCCGAGCAATGACCGACACTCAATCCGCGAACGCTCCTTCGGGCTAACCGCAGTAGGTAGGATAACTTCACCACGGCATTTGCTGTAGGAGACACAACCCGGTCGCCGAGGCGAAAATCCTACAAGACAATGTTATCGTTATCTCTTTGTTGAAGACCACACTTTGCTCGATTTCGCTTCGTGGTCGTCACGCCTTGGAACGGATCGCGTGAGTCACCCGTCACCAGGCCCAATTGCCTTCGCTAACACGCCAAGCACTACCGAAGCCGTTAAACAGCTCATTGACGAGTTATTGCACCGGATCGATGAGGCCCAAAGAACGGGTCTCACAAAAATGCAAACTTTTTACCGCGAAGAGCGTACGAACTACTTGACAAGAAAAGATATACAGATGTTATGTGCCGGGCGCTACGAGTTCGGTTTGCGTCGGATTCGTTCAACATCATTTTACGAGAATGAGATTAATCGGTAACCCGTTCGCCCCGATGAAATTCGGCGATCACCTCAATTTTGCCGACGATGTTTTCGTTGAACGATTCCAAGTCCTCGGCTGGAATCCAATATTCCAACGTATCGCGATCAGCTGCGGTTTGGACATCATATCGTGACAGAAATTCGTTACGAACTTGGAATCGCGTGACGAATCCAACGTAGTTGTGGTTCTCGTCATTTGAATTCCAATTACGTGCGATTGATTCGGCGTAATCTTGAGTGAGCACGGGATAAAAAATCGGTTGCCAAAATAGTCGGGTCGGGAAACTGGCGAAATCCGTTTCACGGATTTTGGTAAGTTCGTTTTCGCCAACCGGTCGATAGAGCGTTGAAACACCAGTGGGTTGCAGGGCATTTTGTGCCGCGTAGTATTCTTCGGGTAGGAATTCAGCTTCACAGAGGCGGCAGTGGAAGTGAGATTTCTCTGGCGTGTTGACAACGTTGATTTTGCAAGTCAGTTGTTTGCAATGTGGGCATTCGAGACCGTCCCGCGCGAGTGTGTCCGCGAGTTCTTGCGTTGCGTACCAGTTCCATTGCGGTGATGTCATTGGGAGGACTTGATGAACAGAACGAATTGACATCTATCCGCCTGCTTTGAGACGGCTAGATCGTGCGTTGAACTTTGCTGCTTCGTGGTGGGAACGGACTATGCGATTTCAAGGGCACCACGAAGCGAGATAGAGAATAGGTTAACCGATTGTGACGTCGTGTCGCAAATCGAAATCGCTGAGGGGAGTGTTGCGGCGCGAAGGCGGACGGGGCGGTGATGTTGAGGTCCGAACGGAGGGGACAGGCACGGCCGTTCGCTCTGCGATTCTACGGCTTATTGAGATCAATGTACGTTCAAGTTCGATGATGCGATTGTGGCGACGGAGCCGGTCGATCTTTTTCAGACTGCATGCTTCTTGAGTGGGGCGGAATAAAGCCCGTATAGCCTGCCATTCTACACTTGCAGCCTTTCGCCCGCTGCCAACTGTACGTATTCGAGCCTAATCCGATTGTGAACCGATTGCGTTACCTACTCGATCGAGTCGATCTGTACTAACTTCGGAGGCCTTGTCATGACGGGCCCACTCGCTCGGCAATGAATGCGGCCACCGTCGTCCCCACCAACTCGACGCCGGTTTCCGTCAGGTGTACTCCGTCCTTTCCGATGAGGTCTTTCGATTCATGGAGTGCGTCGGGTTCCACCATGGCATGATGCAGATCATCGATCGGAACGCCCAGCTCTCGCATAACACGAACTGCGATCTCATTGTATTGTTCGATACTGGTGCCCAACAATTCGTACGCTCGGCCCTTCCGAGCTGCGGCAGCTCGCTGGTCGAGAATCGGAGTGGAGGTGGCGAACAGGACGACAGCGTCGGTTTCTTGACGGATTCGCTTCACGATCTCGCGGAGATTTTCCTCATACTGCTCGGGCGAGATTTGAAACTTGCCCGTTGAAATGAACTTCTTCGTGTCGTGAATGCCACAATTGAAGTGAACGACGTCAGGCTTCTCCCGAATCACCCATTGGTCAAGATGTTTCAAGACGTTGCTGCTGTCGCCGCCGTTCGCTTTGGGACTGATGATTGTCGCATTTCCTGCCAGTTGTTGAGTTACGCGTGGCGCGTAGCTTAACCGAATCGAATCGCCGACCAACACAACTTTGGGCAGCCGTGGCGACTTCTCTTCCTCTGCAGTCGCGGTCGACGCGGTGATATGAATGATGCAAAATGCGAGCGACAGGAACCGCCACATAATGGATACCTTTTTAGGTTCAATGGCTTAACCAGAACAATACGAACAACTGAGGATAGCTTGGCATGTTAACGATGATCAAGGAATTGTTCGCAAATCAATATGAAGCAGCATTCTGCACGTTGAGTGCTTGCGTTGAGCGTTGTCCGGATAAAAGCTGGAACGCGCCCGTCGCAAGATTTCCATTCTCGCAAGTTGCCCTGCACACTTTGATCTTTGCTGATCTCTACCTGAGCCGCGATGAAGACGCCATGAAGTCGCAGCCGTATCATCGAGAGCACCCATCGTTCTTTGGACAGTACGAGCAACTCTTGGATCAAGAACCGACGGAGGTCTACGAGCGAGCAGCAATCAAGAGCTATCTTGAATTCTGCCGAGCCAGAGCAAGTGCTGTCACGCAATCGGAAACGGTCGAATCGCTCGCCGTTCCCTGTGGGTTTCCTCGAAAGGACTTTTCGCGCGCGGAACTCCATGTCTGCAACATCCGGCATATCCAGCATCACGCCGCGCAGCTAACGTTACGCCTGCGCCTCGATGCGAACGTCGATACACCATGGGTCAGTTCCGGGTGGCGAGAGTTCTAAACGCGGTGGTGCGATGTCCAAACGCGCACTCGCCCAAGGAATCCCAGTGTTATGCAGACGATACACGTTCACTTCCTTCCTGAGTTGGTTGACGATGGTCAACTGAATGACAAAACGGTCGTCGTGATTGATGTCCTCCGAGCGACAACAACCATCGCTTATGCGTTAGCGGCAGGTGCAACACGCGTCATTCCATGCTTGGAAGTCGACGAAGCCCTTCAACTCCGAAGAGAGGTTGGCGCGGACTCCGTACTGGGCGGCGAACGCGGCGGAAAAAAAATCGACGGTTTTGACTTTGGCAACTCGCCACTGGAGTACACACAAGCGACTATCGGTGGCAAGACGCTGCTCTTCACGACGACCAACGGAACGCGAGCCATGAAAACCGCGCAAGGCGCTGCTCGCGTTCTGCTCGCCGCCTTCGTCAATTTATCCGCCGTTTCTGATCGCCTTGCCGACGAAGATTGTGTCGAGATCGTTTGTGCAGGAACGAATCGGCAGATCACACGAGAGGATGTTCTACTGGCAGGTGCGATCACGGAGCAGTTGGTTGGCAGCGGAGAACGCCCGAAGCTGAATGACCAAGCCACGATCGCACTCGAGTCGTGGAGTCGCTTCTCGCGTGAACTGGGCGAGAACAAAGTTCCGTTGCACGAAACGTTGCGAGACAGCATCGGAGCGCGGAATCTCATCGAAATCGGGCAAGAGCGAGATATTGAAATCGCCGCACAGCTTGACAAATTGGAGGTGGTTCCCGAACTAGATCTTGCCAATTGGCGGATTACATCTGCGAAATGAACGGCTACACTATCAACTTGCGTAGCCGCCGATGTTCGTCGGTTGGGCTAGTTCATCTGTATACGGATTCTGAATAAACAACATGATTCCTCCGTGGTTAGCGGATACCTTCGAGATCCTCGTTGCGATTTTCCTCGTCCTGTTGAACGGTTTCTTCGTCGCCGCGGAGTTCGCGCTCGTCAAAGTACGTTTGAGCCAAATCGAGCAACTGGTCACCGACCGTCGAGTCTTTGCCAAAACGGCGCAGTGGCTCGCCGAGAGGCTTGACGCTTCGCTGTCAGCTTGCCAGCTCGGAATCACGATGGCTTCGTTGGCATTAGGTTGGGTTGGCGAGCCCGCTTTTGCCCATCTGGTGGAGCCCGCGTTAAAAGCGGGCGGCGTCACCAGCGAAGCGATGATCCACGGGGTTGCGTTTGTCATCGCATTCTCGACGATTACTGCGTTACATCTCGTGATCGGCGAACAAGCTCCAAAGATCTTCGCGATCCGACGTCCGGAAACAATGATTCTGTGGTGTGCAGCGCCGCTGAAGTTTTTCTATGTCATTCTCTACCCGTTCTTAGCCGTGTTGAACGTGACGACGTCGTTCCTCTTGCGATTGGTCGGTCTGACCGGTGCTACCGAACACGAGACACCTCATACCGAAGACGAGATCCGTGCGTTGTTGGCCGACGCGCATCTGCACGGGCATTTGACACGTTCAGAGCATCGCTTGCTGAACGCGGTGTTCGAATTCGACGATTTGATTTGCCGTCGTGTGATGGTCCCGCGAGGCGAGGTCGATTTCTTCGATGTCAGCACTCCGTTCTCCGAATGCCTTGAACAGGCGAAGCGAACCAAGCACACTCGTTACCCACTTTGCGATGGATCACTCGACAAGGTGATGGGCGTAATCCACATGAAGGATCTCCTTGGCTTGGCAGCTGGGGGCGATGATATCGATCTTGGGCAGCTCATGCGTCCGGCGCGCAAAGTCCCGGAGACAATGCCGATCAGCCAAGTCCTGCGTCATTTTCAAGCCACGCATCAGTTGCTTGCCTTTGTATTGGACGAGTACGGCACGATCATTGGGATCGTGACCTTGGAAAACGTACTCGAGAAGATCGTCGGTCCGGTCGAAGATGAATTTGACACAGAAGAACCGAATATCTCGGAACAATCGCCGGGACGATATATGGTGATGGGAAGCACGCTCGTCGAGGAAGTTGAGCGAGCGTTTAATCTCGAACTCGCCGACGAAGACATGGACACGGTCGCAGGCGTTCTGATGGCTCGAGCCCAACGATTGCCCGTTGTTGGAGACAAGATTCAAGTGCATGGCGCGGTGGCCGAAATCTTAGAAGTCCAAGATGACCACGCCACCCGCATTCAATTCATCCTTGACGATGCGAGCGACGTCACGTTGCCAACGGAAGGTAAACCCATCGATAGCAGCGACGGCGTTTGACACTCGGCATAGACGATTCCCTATCGCAACGACTAGATTGGCTGAGTTACCTAGCCTTCGTGTTCGACTGTTGCAACATTGCCTAGTTTGAGCTGACTGCCACCGTGTCTCGCGCGAGTCCGTTCATCGACTGGTGCCGCAAGAAGAGACTAAAGCCTACGGCGCAACAGGCCGAAACGTCCCGTATTGCGAACCGCGCTGCCAGTCGCGTGTCGTGTACGCTAGCAGTCAATGATCTCGATTTCTAAGAAGGATGAGTACAACCGATGGAGATGGACAAACTCGTTTCGCTTTGCAAACGCCGCGGTTTTCTTTTTCAATCCAGCGAGATCTACGGGGGCCTGAATGGCTTTTGGGATTATGGCCCGTTAGGCGTCGAGCTAAAGCGTAACGTCAAGCAAGCGTGGTGGCGGGATATGGTTACGGGGCATGACGACTTGTCGGTGGCACTTGGCGCACCTGCCGTTTACGAAATGACTGGGCTCGATTGCACGATCATTATGCACCCACAAGTCTGGAAGTGCAGCGGTCACTACGATTTATTCTGTGACCAGATGGTCGATTGCCGCGAGTCGAAACGACGTTATCGATACGACCAAGTCCGAGGTCGTTGGGTCGAAGCGAAAGGCCAACGTATCTTCGTGACGACCATCGCGGAGATCGAGCAAGAAGAAGCTGACACGAAAGCGCGCGCGCAAAAGTTCTTCAATCTCCGAGCGAAGAACGCTGACGAGATGAAGTGGGATGGCGACTTCATTGCGTTGCCAGATCTGGATGACATGTCGCAGGCTCTGGGGCCCGATGCAAAAACGCTAGGCACGCTAACGGAGCCCCGCGAATTTAACTTGATGTTCAAAACAATTGTTGGTGCGTTGGGTGGTGAAGAAGACACCGCGTTCCTTCGGCCCGAGACGGCTCAAGGCATCTTCGTAAACTTCAAAAACGTTGTCGACAGCACGCGAGTCCGCATCCCGTTCGGGATTGCTCAAGTCGGCAAGAGCTTTCGCAACGAGATCACGCCGCGAAACTTCACGTTCCGCTCGCGCGAGTTCGAGCAAATGGAAATCGAGTTCTTCTGCCACCCTGATTCGTCGCAAGACTGGTATGGTTACTGGCGCGATCGCCGTATGAAGTGGTACCAAGATCTTGGTCTTGCGGGTGATCGACTACAACTACGTGAACACGATCCTGACGAGTTGAGTCACTATTCGACCGGCACGGCGGATATCGAATACGCGTTTCCGTTCCTGCCGCCCGGCGAGTACGGCGAATTAGAAGGCATCGCTCATCGTGGTGACTTTGATTTGCGAAGCCACATGGAAGGCAAGTTGGACGAGAAGACAAATCCACTCGAAGTTCAACTCGGCCCCGACGGCAAGCCAAAGTGGCGGGGCAGCGGCAAGGATTTGACCTACCGCGATGACATCAGCAACGAGCGATTCACGCCACACGTCATCGAGCCATCAGCCGGTGCCGATCGAGCGACCTTGGCATTCCTATGCGAAGCCTACACGGAAGACGAAGCTCCCGACGAGAAGGGCAAGATGCAAACTCGTGTCGTAATGAAGTTCCATCCTCGGATCGCTCCGATCAAGGCGGCAGTCTTTCCACTGGTCAAGAAGGACGGCATGCCCGAGATCGCCAAGGAACTTTATCGCGGACTCAAACCACACTTCAATGTTTTCTACGACGAAAAGGGGGCCGTTGGGCGCCGCTATCGTCGCCAAGACGAGGCCGGCACGCCGTACTGCATCACCGTCGATGGACAAACGATGCAAGACAACACGGTCACCATCCGCGATCGCGATTCACTCGAGCAATGGCGAGTCAAGGTTGACGAGTGCGTGGAAGAAATCCGCCAGCGAATGTCGTAACCTTCACGCGACTCGAAAAAATCAGAACGCCTTGTTCAGCTCCCGAATCTACCTAGGCGTAGAAATTCGATCGGTGTCGTTGTTCGCCCGCTAGTCGTCAATTCCGCGAGTACTTCACCCAGCACACTCGCGAACTTGAAGCCATGACCGGACAATCCAGCCGCGAACACAACGTTGTCGTGTTCCGGATGGCGATCGACGATAAAGTGATCGTCCGGCGACATCGTGTAGTAACAAACGGCATGCTGATTCGAAGTCGTTGAAACACCCGGCAGGTACTGCCTGAGAAACGCCTCAGCTCGGCTGACGTCACGCGGTTCCGTGCATCGATCATCAGTTAGTGGATCGCGAATCTCCGTGCCGCCCGTATGATCGGCAACTTTCACGCCTTGCTCGTCGATCTGCGGAAAACCGTAGAAGCAACCAGCGGGCGTTTCGTAGAAGTATCCTGGGCAGCCATTGTCCGCGCGATATCGAGGGTCATCGCACGCGTACCAGTGAAGATGCTTACGAAGGACTCGCAGCTTGACCCCAAGCCCCACGAGCAACTCTTTGGACCAAGGCCCCGCCGCGACAACCAACTTTTGCGCCGCGTACGTGCCTTTGTCAGTTCGTACTGTCACGCCGCGATGACTCGCCTGCCAATCGAGAACCACCTCACCAGTTCGCAATTCAGCGCCGAGCTTGTTCGCCTCGGACAAATGAGCGAGGACACATCGTTCAACCATCAAGAACCCGGCATTCTGCTCGAACACGGCGACATTGCCTTCAGGTACGGCAAACCCCGAAAACCGCTCCGCCACCTCTTGGTCAGATAACTCATCGACGCGCAGTTGATGTTGGCAGGCGCTGGCGAGAACTCCAGGCACAACAATGCCATCGGGTGGACCTACCTCGATCAACCCCACTTCGTGGTAAAGCTTCTCGCTCGAACGTTCTTCCAAATCCGCCCACAATTCGTAAGCACGAATCAACAACGGAACATAGTCAGCGTGCTCGAAGTACGCCTTGCGAATGATGCGAGTCTGGCCGTGCGAGCTGCCGTTAGCATGTCCGCCGGGAAAGCGATCAAGACCGAGTACTTTGACATTGCGTTGGGCCAAGTGAAAAGCAGCCGCGCTACCGATGCCGCCCGTGCCGAGAACGATGACGTCGTAAGTACTCATTTGATGCGGAAGTCGACGGCGGCGTGATTCGACTTCTTCCCGATGACGTCTTCGATCGTTAGCCGCAGACGATAGGATCCAGATGCGATCTGAGTGGGCATCTGAATCAAGTGGGCGATGAAATAATCGCGGCGACGGTTTCTGGAGACTTGTTTGTCGGCAGGCAACACAACATTCGCCACGCGCCGCCCCGCGTCGTCAATGATCTCGTAGGAGCTGTGCAGTTCTGTCTCAAAACTATCGCTTCGCGGATGCGTCGCGAAGTTGTCTACTTCGACATACAACACAACTTCGTCTTTGGCTCGAAAGGTATACGAATCGAACAAGCGGTATTCGCCATAGCTGAGAGCTTCTTTGCAGAAGTTCACATTCCGCACATCAAGCGTACTTAGATTCGCCAAATGATCGACCGCAGTTCGCAGATTTCGCAAAGCCAACGCTGCTCGACGAGTCGTGGGGTGCTTTCCATCGGCGTCAATCGAAACAAGCAAGCCGTGAATCTGGTGCTTCCAATACTCGCGTTCATCTTCGTCGAGTTGGTCGACCGGGGCGACCGCTTCGTCTCGTTGATTTGTCGCGACGTAAAGCAAACGACGCAAGATCTCCAGTTTTGCCCGTTCGTCTCGCTCTAGGTTCGGTCGAGCTAGATCAGCGTTCAGAGATGCCAATGCGTTTTCAAGCTCACGCCTCCATTGCCCCGGTTCGATCTCTAACTCTTGTGCAACTTCTGCACCGGTCTCGTTTGCTGGAGCTTCTAACGACGTGGAATTCGATTGCCCCACGGGTGCCACTTGGGATGATTGCGCATCACCGATGTGTGTCGTCATGCCGACAGGAGGTACGCCACCAACGCTGGATCTCAACGGTGCCGCTGGACCGAGGCCGACGGAGTGAGCGGCCGGGGCGACACCGGCAGGGACTGACGCTTGAGGCATCGATTGAACGTCGGGATACGCGAGCGACGAGATCTGTTCGGTGGGCGTTTGAACAGCCGGAGCTTGATACAGTTGCGAATCGATGACACCAGACGGATCGGCGAACGATTGCGAGTCTTGCCCCTGCTGCTGTAACTCCAATCCCCGCATTTGGTCCTTGTAGGTTTGTTGATACTGAGGGGGGAAGTCGCTCGAAGCGTCCTCGACCGCGCTCTGAATCACGGCAAAATCGGATAGGCTTCGGTCCTTGATGCGTTCGACGTCATCAAGCACTTGCGACAACGATGGCGCAGCTCCCAACTCACGAACGGAACTCGCCGTTGTCTGAGAAGCGTTCGTCGCCCCTTCTTCCCGCTGTGCTCTCGATCGACGCTTCCCGATCTCGGAAAGCTTGCCCTGAGCGAACCATGCCGGTCCCGCGCAGCCGGTTAGAAGAAGAGTTGCCGTTGCAACGCCAATGAATGTCAATCGCGCGTCAGCCATTGATTAACTACAAAGAAGATGAGCGAGAAGAGCGGGGATGGTAAGAGAAGGCGCGTCTCGCCGCAAGATCGGCGTCGCTGCTATCGCACGCTAGCACCGCGAAGCCCCTTCGACATTCGAAGAAAGAGCTGTTCGAGTACAAAGCGAGCTCGATGCGGATTCGAGTGAGATCCCTTTAGAGCTAGGTCAGTTTCGAGCAACCATTGATAGATCCGGCCCGCTCGACCGCGACCAAGTTGCTTGAGCTGCGACTCAGCACGCTCTAAGCCCTTTTTATTCCAATGCGGAATACCTGCCTGAATCAAAGCATCTCGCAACGAGATGTGTCGTTTGGCTCGTTCAGCCTCTTGATAGATACGCGTGGCAGCTGCGAACCGCCGAAGCGACCACGAAACCTGGCCGAACAAGGCAACGGGATGCTCGCCCGCTTGTAGCAATCGGTCCAGTTGCCTCAACGCTTCGCCCGCATCTCCGTCCACCGCGGCATCGATCAGCTCCCAAATGGTTTGCGAGCGCCAGCCCCCGACCACATCGCGAACCATTTGCACGTCGATCTTTCCGCCTTCGCCAGCAAACAACGCGAGCTTCGACAACTCTTGATCCAGCAGGCCAAACTCAGGCCCGGTGATTTCCAGCAATTGCTCCGCCGCGATCGCCTCGAGCTTCGCAAGGTGTTGGTCTTGAGTCCAGGCAATCAGCCACTTACAAAGCCTTGCCTCGTCAAGAACTTTACGTTTGCCTGCTGCCTTCTCCGGCGCGCGGCAATCGACTTGAAGCCCGATCTTGTCGACTGCTTTGTAGAGTCTCGTGTTGCTGGCCCACGACTCAACGTCCAGAATCAAGACTCCCGAGGAGCGAGGCTTCTCGACATACGCCTCCAACCGTCCGCGTTCCTTGCTGACAAACGGATCAGCTGCCTCAACAATAACCAGCCGCCGCTCGCCACCAAAGAGCGACATGGTCGACAACTCGTCAACCACATCCCGCCACTCGGCAATTGCTCCCTCCAGTGTCGTAATCGGAGCATCGTCGTCGCCGACCACCGCGCTGCGCAACGAGCGTGTCGCCAATCGCTTCAGAAAGCTCTCGTTGCCGAACAAGGCAACAACCGACGGAACGGTCGCGGGCGGTTGAGCGAGGAAGTCGAAAGCGTGGACGGTATTCGGCATCTGAACTCGGTCTCTTGATAACGTGAGCGTACGATTATCTGCATCTGCCACGTCGACAACAAGCGGGCGCAAACGCGATGAGTAAAGACGATGACCAGAATCAACGGCGTGTGCGACCGCCTAAGCCCAGCCAGGCTGATGCCATCCCAGCAAGCCACAACGCGCAAAGAGTGATAGACAGATCGCGAGCAGAGCTGTCGACTAGCAGGCACATCCCAAGGGTCAATAGAGTCGCAAGGAGGAGGGCAAGTCCGACGGCACTCCTCGCGTCCGCTGTTCTAGTGATCCAAATCTGCCGCGTTGGCACCGTGTTCTTAATCGCCTCTAAGGCCACTGGAAAGTCTTCGTGATGTACGACGATGGCGGTGTCCGTAGTCCGACTTAGAAGTTGAGATTCGATGCCACAAGCGACAAGCCTGCGATGCACTACTTGGGCCGCTCGCGATTTCTTTCTGGCTGCGACGACTACCCAAGTGTCCTCGGCGACGCAACTCATCGTTCCCGGTATTGCCAACCCCGGGTTACTCCGATGAATCGAATCAAGCGTGTTTCGAATTCGTTCAGATGTCTTCGGAGCCAGACCGTCGGTCGTGGAACTGCAATCGACAAAAGGCATCCGGCTGGTGGCGGAGCGGGAATCGGGCATCGCACTGGAATCGCCAGCAACGCCGCTCCACTCTCCTTCGCCATAATACGCAACCAAGAATCGATAGATCCGAGCATAGATCTGTCGCACCCAGCCGAATCGCTTCTCGGCGTCTTCGGGCAAACGCTCGCTTGCGGCGAGTTTGGTCTTCCACTGATCAACGAGATGCTGTCGCGAGTCCATCGTTGCCGATAACCGAATTTGTGGCATGTGGCTCATTAAACCACCATCTTCTCAATTACCCGGCAGGGCAGCAAGTGAAATCACGAATCAGACTTGGCGTTTGGCCAATTCATCGCGGAGCCGGGCGGCAAGCTCGTATTGCTCAGACGCCACAGCTTCGGCCAGTTGCTCGTGAAGCGTCTTACCAACTTCGTATTCTTTACGAAGTGTCTCTCGCAAATCGAGCAGACGAGCAACGAGTTCATCGTCCTCAAAATGCTCCTCGGCCTCATACTCTTCAAAGACTTCTCGCAAATCGTCGAGACCACCGTTAATAGCCTGTATTGATTCTTCGGGGCCACCTTCGTCCAGCGAGGCAAGAGCAGCGGCCTGCGTACGGTGAAAGAGGACGAAGGGACGATACTGCTCATGCGAGAGAGTCCATTGATCGTCGTCCGAGTACTTCTTGCAAAAGTCCATCAATCCCAGCGTATGATCGGCGTCGCGAATGGCACGCTCGTAGTCTTGCAAACGTAGCCAGCAGATGCGTCGATGATAGAACTGTACAAATTCGCGATCGACTTCGTTGGCTTGGTCATCGTCGATTACAAATTCGTCACCGAAACGAATCGACTCGGAAACGAGATGGTCGAAGAACGAGTCGCATCTCTCTGGACGCGTCCCGTCTGGACGGCCATCCATCTCCAGTTGCAAAACTCCCATATCGATTCGCATCTGGAGAAGATCGCGCCCGTCGCTACCAGTAACAATTCGAACGCCCAACGTCTGCGGCTCGTAAGACCAATCGCGAAGCAGGTCGTCTAAGTGCTCTGGCTGAGACATGACGTCGATCCAAGCTGGAAACAGCGAGAAGAAGTGTCCGATATTGCAATTATAGCAGACAGTCTAAGATCGCGGAATTGCGTCGATAATCCACCTGATCCGCAAACCATCCGGCAGGCACAAACTCGATGCATCAAGCGACTTAAGTCGCTTGGGTTGCGATATGAAAGATTACCGCAGTCACATTCGACAGGCGCGAGATGCATGCGGCAGTTCGTAGCTAGACACGGAGCCGGAAGTCGAAGTTACGCGTCGCGAACTCCTCAGAAAGAGTCTCCGTCTCGTCGATGTAGAGTACATCTTCGTCCTCGGGACGCATTGCAGCCATAATTTGCCGCACATCCCAGACAAGCGTCCCGCCTGTCGCCGCTAGCCAAACGAGTGATTCGAGAACCAGTTGCTCGCCGATCAGGATCAGAAACGGCAACACCAAGATCCCCGCCCAAATTGCGGTATAGGCCCAGCCTTGTCGACAAATTGGCGTGATTCCCCGACCCGAACGCTTCTCTTTGAACCAAGCTGGTTTTCCAAACATGGAGAACTTTCCTCGTTCGCGTTGTACAACGAATCTCGCAAGGGAGTGAATCTCGCAAGGGAGTTGGTAGCCCTGGCTCGAGCCAACACGACCGCAACAATGCGGAGCTACCAAACTGCTGACACCTCGTATTCGGGGCGATCGCGTCGTCCTTGGTAGTCAACCGAAGATTTTTTTCGCGAATAGGGCGCCGACCGCTCAATCGACCAGCAGAACGGGCAATTCTTCGTTGTCGCGGCGTTCCCATTCACGACGGATCTCGCGAAGACCATAAGCACATAGCTCGAATTGCTGGCTCATTTGTTCCAGAATCGGAGCGGGAGCTTCGTTGTCTTCCTCGGCTTGAATAGTGCTGGCAATGAAGTACGCTCGCTTGCCTTGCGAACAGTAATCGATGAAATGGTCCTTCTTCATCGGGCTTTGCATTTCGCGCAATGCTTCCGGATAAACACCTACCCAAAACAAAGTGAAATCACCGATATGTCGGTGGACCGAGCGACGCGCCGTCCCGACACGTGCGTTCGCTTCTGCCAACATTTCGGCAACTTCGGTGAGCGGTCGACCGGTTAGACTCCGCACTCGGTGAATCGATTCCGATCGCACAAAGCGAAGCAAGAGTTCGCTGACGTAGTCGACAAGCGGAGGATCGGCGACCCCCAGGTGCGACTGGAAGACATACTCCGCGATTCCCGCGAAGTAACGGTGCAGGGTCGATGAATTAGTTGCCTTCACTGGCGACGTCCTCCACATAAGACCGACGGCCAAGGCGAGGACACGGGAGCGGCTCTCGCGAGAGTTGAAGGATCACGAGATACCACAATCGCCATGCTACGCCGGACGATTCGCTACTCTAAGAGGTCGAACGACCTCTATCTTCAACTTTACTTCCGATTTCCACCGCGAGTCAAGTTTAATGCGAATCCACGACCTAAGTCATTATTTCATAATGGCTTAACGACTACACCACGACTACATTTACACCAAAGAATTTGAGCGGTCGCCGGGGCCAATCGGCGTCAATTCGACGACGATTCGAGAGCTGCGAGCAGGCTCGCTGAGTACTTGCCAACTTCTTGCAGTACTTCGTCACGCGGTCGATTCGCGGCTTCGGCAATTCGACGGACGATCGCTGAGCCGACAATCAGGCCATCAGAGACGGGGGCCAACAGATCAACATGCTCGGGTTTACTCACGCCAAAACCGATACAAATTGGCAGCTTTGTCTGTTCTCGCAACCACCCAACGTTGTCGATCAGAGATGGCGGAAGCTGAGTCCGCTCGCCGGTGATACCCGTAACCGACACGTAGTAAAGGAAGCCTGTCGAACTTGCGGCGATTCGTACTGCGCGTTCACGCGGAGTGGTAGGTGTGACCAGTTGAATCAAGCTGAAATCTTCGCGCCGGCAGATCTCGGCGAACTCATCAGCCTCTTCCACCAGCAAGTCGGGTACGATCGCCCCGGCAACTCCTGCAGCTTTCGCGTCCGCGACATAGCATTCAAGACCGTGACGGTAGATGATCGCGTAACTGACCATCGTTACTCGCGGCATCGAGACATCGGATTGCAATCCATCGAGCATCTCAAGGATCTGCGCCAGCTTGATCTTCTTGTCGAGAGCGCGCGTGTATGATGCTTGAATCACGGGTCCGTCGGCAATCGGGTCGCTGTACGGAATACCAACCTCGCACATGCTACAACCGCGAGCGGCAAGTTCGCGAATTACGTCTGCCGAGAATTCCAAATCCGGATCGCCAGCCGTAATAAACGGCATGAACGCTTTACGATTCTCGGAACGAAGTTTGGTGAATAGTCGATCAATGTCGGACATGGCTTACGAGTTCGCCTTCTCTTTCAAACGTGCAATCTCATTCGCGTCCTTGTCGCCGCGTCCCGAGAGGCAAACAACAACGACTTCGTCCTTCGATCTCGCGGCCGCCAACTCCATCGTTTTCGAGATTGCGTGCGAGCTTTCGAGCGCCGGCAATATTCCCTCGCAGCGAGCCAATGCGTCGAATCCCTTCATCGCTTCGCCATCGCGACAGTTGGTGTACCGCACTCGCCCCGTCGCCTTCCAGTAACTGTGTTCCGGTCCGACGCCAGGATAGTCCAATCCGGCGGACATCGAATGTACGTCGCAGGTTTGGCCATCTTCGTCTTGCATGACATAGCTGTAACTGCCGTGCAAGATGCCAGGCTCGCCAAAGCTCAGTGGCGAGGCGTGATCTCCAGGTTCGGAACCGCGTCCCCCCGCTTCGATACCGATCATCTCGACATCGCGATCTTCGACGAACGGATAGAACATTCCGGCCGCATTGCTGCCACCACCGACACAGGCCACAACAAGATCCGGCAAACGGCCAATTCTGTGAAGCGACTGTTCGCGCGTCTCGCGGCCAATAACGGCCTGAAAGTCTCGGACGATCATCGGGAACGGATGCGGCCCGACAACCGAACCAATGATGTAGTGTGTATCCTCGACGCTCGACATCCAATCGCGCATCGCTTCGTTAATCGCATCGCGAAGCGTTCGCGATCCACTCTCGACCGGGCGGACTTCCGCGCCGAGCAACTTCATGCTGAAAACGTTGGGAGCCTGTCGCCGAACGTCTTCGGCTCCCATATAGACGACGCATGGCAACCCGAACCGCGCACAAGCAGTTGCCGTCGCGACGCCATGTTGCCCAGCACCGGTCTCGGCAATCACTCGCTTCTTGCCCATACGCATCGTCAACAACGCCTGCCCTAGCGTGTTGTTGATCTTATGAGCACCGGTGTGGTTCAGATCTTCGCGCTTTAGCCAGATCTGTGCTCCGCCACACTCTTCACTCAACCGCTTCGCATGGTACAGCGGCGACGGGCGACCAACATAATTGTGCCACAGCCCTTCAAGTTCTGATTGAAAGGACGCGTCTTTCTTGGCCTTTGAGTACTCGGCGGAGAGTTCATCGAGCGCTCGTGTCAGCGTTTCCGGTACGTAACGACCGCCGAACTCGCCGAATCGTCCAGCCTCATCGGGAACATTTGCGGAAGCTTCGCCAAGCTTCGTGGTTGATGTACTCATGTGGATTTCGTCAGGTGCAAGGAAACAGTTCGTTCGATTCTCGGTCGGCCTTCGCAAGTGGTCAAGGCGGTACTCCAGCAACCACTGCGCTCCAGCAACCACGTTCATCGTCTAGAAGAGGGTTGACACACTACCCAGTCTTTCTAAATAATAGGGAGTCGTTTCTTAGCGGAGCAATTCAAATGAGCGAACTCATCAGCGGCAAGTCACTTCACGGCCACCTCGATACGATGGTACTCGCTGTCTTGGACAAAGCGGACGGCCACGGGTTCGATGTGTGGCGCCGATTGGAGAGCGAAGGGCAGGGGGGCCTCAAACTGAAAGAAGGCTCGCTCTACCCCGCGCTTTATCGTCTTGAGAAGGCCGGCCTCGTGTCGGCTCGGTGGGAAGACAACGAAACGAAACGTCGCGGACCTCGGCGGCGGATCTACAAGATCACACGTAAAGGCAAGCGGCAGTTGGAGAAGGGGCGCGAAGAGTGGGAGCATTTCGTCAACGTCGTGGGGCGAGTCGTAGGAGCTCCAGCATGAACGAACTGAAAATCCACGTCGAGCGAGCGGTTCGACCCGTTTACGCTGCGGGTCGCACAAAACTGCGAATGCGAAATGAGCTGTACGCTCACATTTTGGATATCTACGAGGAGGAACTTTCGCAAGCGAAGGACGAACGAGCAGCATTGGATGCAACGATGAGCCGATTCGGGCCGCCGCATAACTTAACGACCGAGTTGCAACAAACCGTCTCTTGGCTTGAACAGCGTGAAGGCATGCTCGACAAGTGGCTGATACGGCGAAGTACGGAAAATGAATTGCAACACGCCGGTCGCCTTGCAACATCTTACTTGCTGTTATGCCCCAGCGTCGTGCTTCTTGCCGCGGGCGTAACGTGGGGCATGGCGTTGCTCGGCCATACCGAAAAGGGATTCATCGATATAGCGAGTGACATGTTCCGTTACGGTCTTTCTGTGCTTGTCTTGTTCTCAATCCAGATTTTTGCATTCACACTCATCGGCACACGCATCTACCGACAAATGGAACGCTCACGCTGGCCCAAGTCGCCGACAAACGCCGTGTTGCTATCGATCTTCTCGACATTCTTCGTGCTAGCAAGCGGTTGGTTATTGCATTTGGTCATGACGGGCTCGCCGCACGAAAGTTTCACACTTCTGTTTCCGCGTTGGCTCGCCTTCGCCACCTTGATGCCATTCGCAGTCATCGGCTTCGCAATGGCCGTCCGAAAGGAAACCGCAGTCGCCGCACCGTGGACTGGTTTGCCAATCGAAGACTAATCTGGCGGCTCGTCCGTTGCTTGATTGACAACGCGGCCATCGGCCCCCGCGTAACAGAGTTCCTCCCTGCCTGCGCGCACCTCAACGGGATTGCGACTGAGCGAGGGAGGCGCATTTAGATGTTAATTCACATGGATTGCGCAAGCTCTAACGCAGATTCCATTTGAATGCCTCTGGGAAGCAGTAAGGCAAAACGTCTGACGTTTGATGATTGGTGCGCCAACGTCCGATCTCTTTATTAACGAGGCTGGATCGATGTCGCTCCGCCTCAATCATCCATGACAACCAGCGCAGCCGAGGCTCGCGATGCGAATTCATGACAACTCACCCAAGGTCCGAGCCACACTTTACTTGCCCGAAGACTTGCTCGACGAAGCGCGCAACGCGGTTGTACATCTGGCTGGCAATCCCGTTCGCTTGACACTGACGAAACTCGCCGAGTCCGCTCTCCGCAGCACGTTGCAAGAGCTGAAGGACCGCCACAACGACGGCGCAGACTTCCCACCCCGCTCCGAGGACTTGAAAGGCGGTCGGCCCATCGCCGCCTGAGTACAAGACATGACACAGACAACCTGTCCGCCACTCCCGAACGTCTCCCAAGGCGCAGCCAACCATGCGTCTGAGGCCATCGAACTTCGCAAGAAGCTGCTAGCGATGATCCGCCACAACGAATCCATGAGGCGCAAGACTCAGAAGTAACGTCTCGCGGTGTCCCATGATATGCCTTCCTTTGCTGAAGAAGATCGCGCCTCGCGGCCCGCAGCACACAACCATCGCGGTCGTGATCACGGCGGCGTTAGCATTGGCGACTTGCGCGACAACCCTCTTTGCCCGCACACGAGCCTGGGCAGATCAAGATGCTCGAATCTCGGAGCAACCGAGCTGGATGCCGTTCACGATCGGCGACCGCACGCCCAACCCAGCCGTCGCGCGCATCACCGCCGTGGAAGGAAAGGCCGTTTCACAAGGTTCGGGAACGCTCGTCGAGGTTCGTGGTCAACGCGGCTTAGTCGTAACCAACTGGCACGTGATCCGCGACGCCAAAGGCCCCGTTGTCGCTACGTTTCCGGACGGCTTTCGCTCTGCGGCGACCATTCTGAAGGTTGATAAGGATTGGGATTTGGCGGCACTCTTGATCTGGCGTCCCAACGCTACACCGATCGCGATCTCGGCGATCGCCCCACGACCGGGCGACGTATTGACGATCGCAGGATACGGATCAGGCGATTACCGCGCGGTTACTGGTCGTTGCACACAATACGTCGCGCCGGGGCGTCGCATGCCATACGAAATGGTCGAACTCTCTGCCGAAGCTCGACAGGGTGATTCCGGTGGCCCGATCCTGAACGAACAGGGCCAGTTGGCCGGAGTACTGTTCGGTGCCGGAAGCGGTACGACTTCGGGAAGCTTTTGCGGTCGAGTTCGATGGTTCCTTAATTCCGCATGGCCAGCGGATCAGCCTCAAGAAGCGGACATTCTCGTCTCGATCCCCGCCAACCGCCCTAACACTCACTGGCCCTCTGGATTAGTCGCCATTCCACAACCGCAAACTCCACCCGCGCAGGCCTTCAGAGAGCTACCGCCGAACTATTCTGTCGGCTCGACACTCAACCCCGCCATCATTGACACGGGCCAGCTGAAGGACTCCGGCGGAACCTTCAACTTAAACCAGTTCGCCGGCACGACCCCCATTGAACAAGCAAAAACAATCCTCGCCGCAATCGGTATCTTGGCGGTCCTCGTACAAGTAACGCGCGTGGCCCGCTCGACAAAGTGAGCGATCCGAGATAGCGACAAGCTAAGCTCCGAAATACCATGCCGCCCAAACGATCGCGCACGCGGCGATGCCGAGACCACCAAGCGCCAGCCAAGACACCTCGCGTGAGCGATCGCGAAGGCGTCTAACGAGTACGGCGCGGCCAAGATCGATGGCTTTTGCTGCAGCCACATCGTGGCTCGTGTCCGCGTTGAACTCTTCGTCGAGCAAGCCCAACAGAGCCCCTTGCACAGCGCGAGCATTAAACGGGCGGTCTTCTGGTTTTTTGGACAGACATTGCATCGTGATTTGCTCCAATGGATCGGGGCAACGCGGCGCGAACTGGTGGATGGGTGCTGGTATCTTCGTGAGGTGTTGTTGAAAGAGCTGGGCAAAGTTGTCGCCCGCAAACGGAGGGCGCGCTGTGAGAATCTCGTATAACACCGCGCCGAACGAATACAGGTCGGCTTGCCCGGTAATGTTGCCTTCACCCGTGATTTGCTCGGGAGACATATAGGCATACGAGCCGACCGTCAGGCCTTTGGATGTGATGTCCGCTTCATGCGTGTCACGAGCGATCCCAAAATCAAGCAACTTCAAGTATCCACCGTCGTCGAACATCAAGTTCGAAGGCTTCAGATCGCGATGGATAATGCCATGGTTGTGGGCGTGTTGCAGGGCCGAACAGATTTGTACTCCGCATGTCGCCGCTTCGATCCAGGAAAACGCACCGCCTCGTGCGATTTCGTCCTTCAGCGTTTCACCGCTGAGCAGTTCAATGGCAAAGAACAATTGCCCGTCGCTTCGACCACCACCGTGATACTTGACGATATTCGGATGAGAGAGTTTTTCGAGAATCACCATCTCGCGTTCGAACCTCGCCGAGACGATCTTGTCCGCTGATACAGTTGGCAAGAGAATCTTGAGTGCGACTTTCTGGTCGTTCGTTTGGTCCCAGGCTTCATAGATAGTGCCCGCAGTCCCGACGCCGAGAACTCGACCAAGTTCAAATTCCTCAAGGCGTCTCTTCGCCATATCAGCTTCTCCCGCGAGCTATTCTTTACCATCCACCGATTACCTGCAACCTTGCGGAATTCCCCCACATTCCCATGATCGATGTCGAAGCGTAAAATCGCGGATTGTATTTTTTTGAGCATGCGTCGTCATTTTTGAGGACGCGATACTGGTTGCGGGACAAACATGAGCACAAACGCGGCTGTTGACCGAGTCTTCAACTTCTCCGCCGGGCCAGCAGCCTTGCCCGTGCCGGTATTGGAGGAAGCTCAGCGGGATCTGCTGTCGTTGCCGGGATGTGGCGCTTCGATTCTTGAGATCAGTCATCGCAGCAAGCAGTTCATCGCAATCCTTGAAGATGCTGAGCAACGGTTGCGAGATCTGCTGGCGATCCCAGCGAACTACCGAGTGTTGTTCATGCAGGGCGGTTCGCGGTTGCAATTCTCGATGGCACCGATGAACTTGTTACGCGGATCGGGCAAAGCGGCCGAATTCGTCTTGACTGGATCGTGGGGAAACTACGCCATCAAAGAAGCAAAACGCGAAGGCGAAACACGTGTTCTGTGGGACGGTAGCGGAACTAATTATGATCGACTACCGAAGCTCAGCGAGCTTGACTACGGTGCTTCCGCCTACTGTCATCTGACTTCGAACGAAACGATCCAGGGAGTACAGTTTTCGGACGACCCCGCCTCCGGCGAATCAGTGTTTGTCTCGGATATGTCTTCGGACTTCCTGCACCGACCCATTGACGTCAGCCGCTATGGGATGATTTACGCGTGTGCCCAGAAGAACGCGGGGCCCGCGGGAGTCACCGTCGTGATCCTTCGCGACGACCTCTTGGAGCGTAGCAACGATTCGCTGCCCGGATACATGAACTACAATGCCCACGCGAAGGCAAAATCGCTCTACAACACACCGCCGACGTTTGGGATCTACGTCGTCGGATTGGTCGCGAAGTGGCTGCAGGAAGAAGTCGGAGGCCTCGCCGCTATGCATCAGCGAAATCTCGACAAGGCGCAGTTGCTTTACGGTTTGCTTGACGAGAGTCCTGACTTTTACCAAGGCCACGCTCAAGTCAGCGATCGCTCGCTGATGAACGTGACGTTTCGATTGCCGAGCGATGAGTTGACCGAAGCCTTTGTCAGCGAGGCGGCGACACATCGACTTGAATCGCTGAAGGGCCATCGCAGCGTCGGAGGGATCCGCGCATCGATCTACAATGCGATGCCAGTCGAAGGCGTCGAGGCGTTACGTGACTTTATGGTCGATTTTCGCGACCGCCACGCTAATTGATTCTCACCGCGACGAAGGAATAGAGAGTATGGCCGCTGCGATTCGTATCATCGTGCTCGATAAACTTGCCGCTGAGGGACTCGCGCTGCTCAAACAGGCCGATGGCGTCGAATTCGAGGTACACACCGGGCTGAAAGGCGATGACCTGCGTGCGGCTTTGGCAGAATATGACGGAGCCATTTGTCGTAGTGGCGTGAAGATCACCGCCGAGTCGCTGGAAGGCAATCGCCGACTGAAGGCGATCGCGCGAGCCGGCGTTGGCACCGACAACATCGATAAAGTCGCGGCAACTCGTCACGGCATCGTCGTCATGAACACGCCGACGGGCAACACGCTGAGTACTGCCGAGCACGCCTTCGCTCTGATGTTAGCCCTCTCGCGAAACATCGCGCCGGCTCATCAAAGCTTGGTCGAAGGGCGATGGGATCGCAGCTCGTACATGGGTGTGCAACTGGCAGACAAAACGTTGGGAGTCGTCGGCCTCGGACGCATTGGCCAGGAAGTTGCCAAGCGCGCGTTGGCGTTTCAAATGCGAGTGATCGGATTCGATCCGTTCGTATCCGCGGACCAGGCCGCAAAGATAGGAATCGAACACGTCGACAATGTGCCTGCCATGCTGCCGCGAGTCGACTACCTAACCGTTCACACACCCTTGAACGAACACACTCGCAACTTGATCGACAAGAACACTCTCGACTTGTTGAAGCCTGGAGCGCGGCTGATCAACTGCGCTCGCGGCGGTATCTACAACGAAGAAGCATTGCTCGAGGGACTGACGAGCGGCGAGCTTGCTGGCGTTGCTCTCGACGTCTACGAGAACGAACCGTGTACTGACAGTCCATTGTTCAAGACTCCCGGCGTTCTAGCCACGCCTCATCTTGGAGCCAGCACCGAAGAGGCGCAAACGCAAGTCGCGGTCGAAGCGGTCGAATTGATGTTGAATTGTTTGCAGACAGGTGAAGTCCGGCATGCCGTCAACACCGCGACGCTCGACCCCAAGACGTTAGAGTCGATCCGAGGCTATCTCGATGTCGCTTATCGACTGGGTGCATTACTCGCTCAGTGGAATCCGAGTGGTGCGTCGCAGTGCAAGTTGACTTACAGGGGCGAAGTCACCACGAAGGATACTCGACTGCTGACGGCTGCGTTCTGTGCGGGGCTACTAGAAAACGCCTTGGACGAAGACGTCAATATCGTCAACGCTGAAGTGCTGCTTCGCGAACGCGGCATCGAATTGGTCGCCGAATCGCGCAGTGACATGGGCGCGTTCAGTTCGTCGGTCGCTGCCGAGGTCGTAAGCGACGGCAAGAGCTACCAAGCGGCAGGTACACTGTTCGGCAACGGGATGCCTCGACTGATACGACTGGGCGATCATCGCTTGGAATCGTACCTTGATGGCAACCTCTTGATCTTCACACACGAAGATGTCCCCGGCATCATCGGAGCCGTCGGCACGACCTTTGGCGAACACAACATCAACATCGCTCAGATGGCTGTCGGTCGGGCCGGCGAAGGGCCAGGAGGCGCGGCGATCGGCGTGTTGAACCTCGACGGAGTCCCGCCGCAAGAGGCAAGCGATGCGGTTTTGAACCTAACGGCAGTTCAAAGTGTGAACGTCATTCAGCTTCCTGCCGCGGGCAAGGGGCCTGCGTGGTTGCAGGCGTAGATTTGTAGGCCGAATCAAGCCTTGTTCCGGCCTTCAGCTACTTCACCCTAAGCTTCTGATCAGCAGGCGGGCTGTCGCCTTTAGGCTTTAGTTCGTTTGTCTTCTTATGTAGATCGAGTACGAGCTTGGCTCGTTCGAGCGCGATCTGAGCTTTATCAACGGCAGCTCGAATCGCGGTCAATTCAGCTTTGGGGAATGAGCCCGGTGAACGTTTGCTGACTTCCTGCGATTCCTTGAATCGGCCATCGGCCTCTTCCAAGTCCACCTGAGCTTGCCTCACGTCAAGTTCGAGAAGTTGCGTACGACCTTCATATTCGGCTAGGGCTCGGGCATGAACTAGCTTGGCCAACTCGAGTTCGGCGTCGAGTAGCTTTAGCTGTGAACCGTCGGTGTCCTGTTCGCCTTGGCCAAGCAGTACGCTTCGCTTCTGTTCCGCGAAACGAACACGGGCTGCGGCTTCCGCGACCGTCGAGTTCGTCTGGGTACGGTACACAAAGCCGGAATTCAACGCCCGCCCCGCGGACGGATCAAAAGAATCGGTGAATTTTGAAGTTTGTCGGCCACCAATCGACGCATCGCCCCCATCTCCTGGAACACGTCTATTGTGCGTCGTGTTCTCGACCTCGACAAGTTCTGTTTCTGTAACCGGACGCGAGACTGTCTTCTGGTTTCCTTGTTCGTCAACAATCGTTTCAGTCACGATCCGATTGATCGTTCGAGGTACGAGTCGGTTGACCGTCGGTGTATTAGCGGGAGCGTAGCGAGTAGCGCCCGGGCCTGGCAATTGTGTTGCAGCGATCTGCCTTCCTTGAGTCGAAATGCCTCCGGCGAGCGGTTCCCAGCCGAGTTGATCCGGTTCCCGGAGGAGGTCGGCGACCCGCTTCTCGACGATCTTTTCCTTTAACTCATTTCGTTGCTTGACCGTTGTCTCGACAACTGCCAGACGCTTCTTTAGTTGCTCGACTTCCCGAACTCGGACCTTCTGGCGCAGATCGAATTGCGTTAGCGTCGCCTTTACAATCTCATCTCGAACAGATCCTTTGTCGAGTTCGTTCTCGGCCCCGTTGTATTCTTTCAGAAGCTTGTTGATCTCGACTTGCTGAGCTTGATACTCCTTCGTGAATTCCAATGCCTTGGCATCGCCACTAGGCAGCAGCGTAGCGGCGTAAGAAGCCCTCCCGTTTGTCTGACGTATCGTGTAGCCCGGGTAATACTGTGGAACGCCAGCAGGATAGCCGAGGGGAATGTGAACTGGCTTCCCGGGCGAAAGCTGTTGAGACGGTGTCGGTTGTTGAAACCCGAATGTTGAAGAATGGACAGGCTCACCGGGCACAGGGGCGCGACTCGCTGGTTGCGGCGGAGGTGGGGATGCGTCTTGCGCGTCTACGGACGCGGACCAAACGGTCCAACTGAGCGTCGTGCCCACGGCAAGTGCGATGGCTCCAGACAAATAGAAGAACGTAGATTTCATCTCTGGTTACTCCCGTTTAGAAGTCAATGGTTTCGAGAATTTGGATTTGGTAGTCGATTTGAGACATCTCGCTGTCGAGATCATCCGTCCAGCGAAGTTGTTCCTGCTCGTCCAGGGAGTTCACCGTTCCGCTGCTCAGTACTTCAGCCTGACCGGGACCTTCCCCAGACTCATCGTTGGGCAATGTCGTGAACATCAATGCGAACACCACGAGACAACTCACGACGAGTGTGCCACCTGCCGCATACTGCGCTGCACGACTTCGCTCGCAAGAAGCGAGTGACTCGGGCAACGCAACAGCAGTTGGATGCTGGACATGTGCAAGGCATGCTTCCAACAGCGAGGCTACCTCGTCGGCCGTTTCGAATCGATCGTCGGGTGACTTCGCTAAGAGCTTCGCGATAACTCGTTCGAGCCATGGCGGCAGATCGGCGTTCACTTCGCGGACCGAGCGTGCTTCGCCATCGCAAATGCGCCGCAGGACACCCATCGTTGTCTCGGCACGGAAAGGGGACCGCCCGGTACACATCGCATGCATCACACTGCCGAGGCTGAACAAATCAGTTCGATGGTCGATCGATTCGCCCTTTGCTTGCTCCGGCGACATGTATTGCGGAGTGCCCGCGATGACACCACTTCTGGTCAACGCCGCATCGTCAATCGCACGAGCCAAACCAAAATCGGTCAACAAAACTCGGTCGACGCCTTTTTCTAACAAGATATTCGCAGGTTTCACGTCGCGATGAACGAGACCTTGCGCGTGGGCGGCACTGAGCCCCTGCGCCGCCTGCACCGCGATACGAAGAATGTCTCTCGTATCAAGTGGCCCCTCGCGATCGATTCGTTCTTGGAGCGATTCGCAAGCGACAAACGGCATGACGAGATAAGGCAGCTTTCCCGTACCGTCGACGCCGTGAATTGCCACAACGTGTTGATGAACCACAGCGGCGGCGGCTTGCGCTTCGCGAGCGAAGCGTTTGCGCGCAGCGGCGCTCGAGGCGTAACAAGGGGACAAGACTTTGATCGCTAGGTATCGATTCAGTTCGCCGTCGTAGGCTTTGAAGACGATCCCCATCCCTCCACGACCGATAACTTCCAGGATCTCATAGCCTCCCAATCGACCGAGCATCGCCGGGTTGTCGGATGATGCGAGATAGTCGAGTACTAATTCGTCGGCCGTGGTTTCATCGGGCGTGGTGTCGAATTCGCCGGCAATCACGCTCAGATCAATCGTGTTACCAGTTGTCGGAGAGTCGTCGATCAGGCAGCTGACTTCCGTGCTACTGAGAAACTCATGCGCGTCTTGCCACCAACTTGCGTCTGCGGCCAAAGTTTCCATCTCGCTCCGGCAAGTGTCACACATTTCGACGTGCTTCGTGATGTTGGACTCCGTTTCGCGAGGCAGAGTCCCAGCAAGCAACTGCTTCAAGCGATCACGATTACAGTTTGAGGCTTGTGCTACCATGATTCAATTAACTCTCTTCACTCGTTACCAACTCGTTCAATCTCTTTTCGCAAGCGCGCCATCACGCGGCTTCGCGACACATACACCGCCCCGACGGACATCTTCAGTTTCTCGGCAACTTCCTTGACCGTCTTACCATCGACGCACGATTGCCAAAACGCCTGCCAAGTGTGTTCCTGGAACTCGCGGCGAATCCGCTCAGCCGCCCAATGGAACGCCTGGCGTTTGTATTCATGGTCGAAGTAGCGTGATTCGTCGCTCGCGTCAGCTGGTTGTTCGTTCAGCAAACGGTTGAAATCCGTGTCACCGATCGCCAACGGTCGGTTGCGACGCTTGGCGAGGAAGTTGATCATCAGGTTGCGAGCAATACGGAACAGCCAACCGCGGAAAGACCCGAGCTTCGGATCGGGGTCCCAACGATCAATCGCGCCCGAAACCGCTAACAGAACTTCCTGAGTCAACTCGCGAGCATCCGCATCTTGAAACCCGTTTCGCGTCGCCAGCCGATAAATCAGCGGCTCGTAAATCGCCAGAAACTCTGTCCATGCCTGATGATCTTGCGAATCACGCAATCGCAGCAACAGGCTTTGGCGAGTTTCCGGGGCTTCACGCATTTAGTATCTCCGCACTACTACACAGCCAGGTACGAGGAATCTTACACGGAATGTGCCAGCTGAATGCGTATTTGGTAATCCGCTAGACTATGGCGATTGCTAACTCGGTTTCGTAAACTAGTGGATTATCACAGTAAAACCAAAGTAGTCCGGAACAAGCTTCCGGCCTACGTCTTTGAATCGTCCAGTCGGCAAGACTAGAAGGAGTGCCTGAAATGACTCATCGACTTTCCTCGCGATTTGTAACGCTGCTCGCGGCTGTAGCCTCCATTCTGACCACACAACTCGTTGCGACAGCGCAACAATCAGATCTCCGATACCAGTGGGAAAAAGGGAAACAGTTTGCGTACCAAGTCACGATCACGGTCGACTTGCCGACCAAAGTGACGACTTACCGAGGGATGACACGTTACACGGTCGATGCTTCCGACGAGAAACAGTCGCGACTCACGTATCGTGGCGGGACGGGCGAGTCGAGTAAGTCGAAGGCCTCGGCGCGACCACGAGGTTTTGGGCCCTTTGGCCCGTTCGGTCGTGGCGGCCCTTCGTTCCCTGATCCGTTTGCCCGCCCGGCGTTCGCCGGCAAAGTGCAAACGACAAACCGCATCACGCTGTCACCACGCGGTGGCGTGTTGGCGATGGAAGGCGATTCGCACTTGCCATACCTTCTCGGAAATGTATCGCTGTTGCCATTCGAGGTCTTGCCCGAAAGCGACGAGAAGACTTGGAAGGTGGACAGTGGAATTTCGATTACCGAAGGCGAAGAGAACAGTCGCGGTCGCTTCGGTCGGTTCGATCCTTTTGCACGCAATGATCCGCAATCCGTACAGGCCGCAAGCGAGATCACAAGCTACTCAATCGAACGCAAAGACGCGGAAAAGGCGACGGTCAAGAAGACGTATCATCTAAAGACGCCTAAGGTCGGTAACAAGGCCGCCTACGACATGCAAGGCACGGGAACATGGACGTTTAATTTGAAAGAACGCATTCCCGAATCGCTCGATTTCAAACACAAGCTGATCATCGACGAAGACAACACGAAGGTTACAGTTCCGATCACCGTCGTATACCGACGAATGTCAGCGGACGAGATCGCCAAGATCGACGCTGACGCCAAGGCCAGGAAGGACGAAGTCGCGCGAGTGGCAGCAGAAAAGAAGCGGATGCAGGAGGCTCCGCTATCATCCGAGGAAAAGCAAACCACTTTGGCGGCTCTGAATTCCGGCGACTCAACCGCCGTACTGGCCTCCTTGAGGATGCTCGCCGGTAAAGCGACAAAGGAAAAGGATCCAGAGATTGCCGATGCGATTCGCCCACTGCTTGATAGCACGAACAAGAAAGTTGCTGAAGATGCTCATAAAGCGTTAAGAGCCTGGTCCGCCGACTATCGACGAAAGGCAGATTTGAACGCAGCTTACGCCAAGAATTCACCGATCAAATCCAGTGGGCGTGTCCTCACTGAAAACACGGTGCTGTATCCCGGACAGATCGTCCAGGTTCGGTATTCCCCTAGTTTCTGGTTCCCCGCAGATGTTTTGGAAGCGCTGGATAACGGCACGGTGATGGTCCGCACGCGCGGCAATTTCCGACAAGACAAGACGCTGCCGCGCGCACAAGTTCAATTGGCACCGGAAGAAGTCGATCAGCCCAAACTGCCAGAATCGCTTTCCGATACATCCAAGCCTCGGACGTGGATCGATAGCACGGGCAAGCACAAGATCGAAGCGACGTATCTGGGCGTCGAAGACGATAAGGTGAAATTGCATCGCACCGACGGCAAAGAGTTGGCAGTTCCACTGGATCGCTTGAGCAAAGCCGATCAGGAGCTAGTGAAGAAGCTGCAAGCCGCCGCGAAAGCGTCGGACAATCCATTCGAATGACGCATCAAGAGATGACAACTTGAGGAGAGATGTCTGTGAAGTCGCAATTCATTTTCCTGATCGCGATTGTCGGAACGCTGCTGGGAATCCGAGCAACCGATACTGTCTTCGCCGCTGAAGCTCGCAAGCCGAACATCGTGTTCATTCTCGCCGACGATCTTGGTTATCGCGAGTTGGGGAGCTTTGGCCAGAAGCTGATTCGAACCCCGAATCTCGACGCACTCGCCAAGCAAGGTATGCGTTTGACGCAGCATTATTGTGGTAACGCGGTCTGTGCTCCGTCGCGTTGCGTTTTAATGACCGGAAAGCATCCCGGGCACGCTTATGTGCGGAGCAACAAAGCAACGCCGCCTGAAGGCCAGTGGCCGATTCCTGATGGAGAAGTAACGATCGCCGAGTTGTTACAAAAACAGGGTTATGTAACCGGGGCGTTCGGAAAGTGGGGACTCGGTGGTCCCGAGTCGACTGGTCGACCGTTGGTGCAGGGCTTCAATCGCTTCTTCGGCTACAACTGCCAAAGCCACGCGCACAGCTACTATCCTTCTTATCTTTGGAGCGACGACAAACACGTCGAATTGAAGAACACACCGCCGGTACCTGGACACGCGAGTCTTGCGAAGAATGCAGACCCTGCGAATCCGAAGAGCTATGACGTGTTCAAGGGACAGGATTACGCTCCAGATCGGATCAACGAGCAAGTGCTAGAGTTTGTTCGCACGAACAAAAACCAACCGTTCTTTCTTTACTACCCAACAGTCATTCCGCACGTCGCATTACATGTTCCAGATGAAGAACTAAAGCCTTACCTTGCTTTTGGCTGGAAAGATCCGCCATTCACACGCGGCAAAGGATACGGATACACGCCGCACTTCACTCCGCGAGCGGCTTACGCCGCGATGATCTCTCGCATGGATCAGTACATCGGAAACGTCTTGAACCTGCTAGACGAGTTGGAACTCGCTAAAAACACGATTGTCGTTTTCAGCTCCGACAACGGCACGACTCATCTCGGCGAAGAAGTTGACTACGAGTTTTTTTCCAGCGTCGGGGAGTTGCGAGGTTTGAAGGGCTCGCTCTACGAAGGCGGTGTTCGCGTTCCGACGCTCGTCCGGTATCCAGGTCGAGTGGCTGCCGGGTCGAGCAACGATCGGGTTAGTGGATTCGAAGACTGGATGCCCACGCTACTTGAGATCGCCGGTGCGAAAGACGATGTTCCGTCTGAGACCGACGGCATCAGCCTGGCACCAACGCTGCTTGGGCAGCAGCAGAAGCCCCGACCATTGCTGTATCGCGAGTTTACCGGATACGGCGGACAACAGACGATTCGTGTTGGTGATTGGAAGGCAGTTCGCCAGAATCTCCTTAAGGGCAAAACCAAAATCGAGCTGTACAATATCGCAGAGGACATCAGCGAGAAGAATGATCTCGCCGCAATGCATCCCGATATCGTCGATCGTCTGGCCAAGCTGATGGCGAAAGAGCACGTCCCTTCCGAGACTTTTCGTCTGCCAGCGATCGATTAATGACAGCAGGGAGGGACTCACGCTCGGCCTAAATCTGTCAGTCAGAGCGGCTTCCCCCCGCCCGCAAGGTGCTACAATCTGCAGGTCCAAAATGGCCCTCCGAAGGAACGACGCGTGCAAGTACGTTGTCCGCAGTGCAACGCCGCATTGAAGCTCGAAGAGACCGATTCGCTTTCGGATGTCGCTTGCGTGACATGCGGAACGATTTTCGACCTTCTCGGCGACGAGACACTCGAATTCGATGGCTCGACGGCTGGTGGAGATCCAGCTCAAAACGCGCCCAAGTCGTTAGCGCAGTTCGATCTGATTGAACGACTCGGAATGGGGTCATTCGGAACCGTGTGGCGAGCTCGTGATCGAACCTTGGCTCGGACGGTCGCGATCAAGATTCCTCGAAAGGACCGACTTAGCCCCGCGGAGACAGAAAACTTCTTCCGCGAAGCACGAGCAGCGGCTCAGCTGCATCACCCAAACATCGTCAGCGTTCACGAAGTCGGTCGTGAAGCGGGTATCGTTTTTATCGTTAGCGACTATGTGGAAGGGCTGCCTCTGTCCGCTTGGCTGCGGGATCAAAAGCTTTCGCCAAACAACGCGGCGAACCTTTGCTCTAAGCTCGCAACCGCACTACACCATGCTCACGAGTCCGGAATCGTTCATCGCGACATCAAGCCTTCGAATATCATGATTGACGCGGAGGGCGAACCGCACATCATGGATTTCGGCTTGGCAAAACACGAGGCGGCGGATGCCACTGTCGCTGTCGATGGCCACGTGTTCGGTACTCCCGCCTACATGTCACCGGAGCAAGCGCGGGGCGAAGCTCGGCAAGCTGACCGCCGCAGCGACGTCTACTCGCTGGGCGTGATTTTGTTTCAGGCTTTGACCGGAGAAGTACCCTTCCGCGGTAGCCCTCAAGTTGTCGTCCAGCATGTTCTATTTGATGACCCTCCGCATCCGCGCAGCTTAAATCGCAGCATCCCGGAAGATCTAGACACGATCTGCTGGAAGTGCATCGAGAAAGTGCCACAGCGGCGTTACACAACCGCTAAAGAGTTGTCAGACGAACTGCAACGATTTCTGCGCGGCGAGCCTATCGAAGCTCGCCCCATTACGACGGTGGGACGCACGTGGCGTTGGTGTCGCCGAAATCCGATGATCGCTGGCCTAGCGACGTGCTTTGTGCTTACCTTGGTCGCGGGCTTGATTGGTGTGACGTCACAATGGCTCCGCGCCGACAAAAACGCCTTGAAGGCACTAGGTGCAGCGAGTGACGCCAAGCGATCGGCGGAGCGCGAACGGCAAGCTCGTCGCGAGACCGAGCATTTCCTCTACGTCGCAAGTATGAACCTGGCGCAGCAGGCGTATGAATTCGGCGATGTCTCACGTGTTGCCGAGATCCTCGATCGGTACCGCGAACGACCTGATGCCAAGGAAGATCCACGCAGCTTCGAGTGGTACTATTGGTGGAAACAGTGTCATCGGTCGTCGCAGCGATTCGAGGGACATGAGGCAACCATCCACGCGGTCGACATTACGCCGGATGGGGATTGGATCGCCTCTGCGTCAGATGATGGATCCGTCAAGATTTGGCATGTCACGGCGAGTTCTGAGGCGATGCCCCTCACCGGGCATGAGCAAGCCGTGTTCTCTGTTGCGTTCTCTCCGGATGGCCGCAAGCTCGCGACCGGCAGCCAAGACCGAACGATTGTAGTCTGGGATCGGGAGACCGGAGCTAAGCTGAAAACACTAGTCGGACACACCGGCACGGTCTTCTCCCTCGCGTTCTCCGGAAACGGCAAGACATTGGCGTCAGCTAGTTCCGATACGAGTGTGAAACTCTGGGACGTCGAAGCAGGGATCGAAACACGCACGATAAAGGGACACATTGATTTCGTCTATGGTGTCGATATTTCATCCGATGGCGCAAAGGTCGCCTCTGCAGGGCTCGACCGTACCGCGATCCTCTGGGACACCGATTCAGGCGAACGCCTCCACACACTCGAAGGACATTCCATTGAAGTGTGGTCGGTCGCATTCTCACCGAACGGCCAGCAACTTGCGACGGGCAGCGCTGACAAGACAATCCGCTTGTGGGATGTCGAGACTGGTGAGCTTCGAGATGTCTTGGAGGGACACGCGGATCGCGTGAGAAGCGTAGCCTTCTCGCCCGATGGCACATCACTTGTTTCTGTCGGACATGATCGAACATTGAGAACTTGGGATCTCACTTGGTCGAACGAACCGTCGCGAGTGCCCGTTCGAAACTTAAAACGGAGGCCCGTTCACTTCTTCGAACGCATGAGTGCTCCGAATAACCAGATGCAGTCAATCGAAATCGGCCATACAGCACCGTTGGCTAGTGTTGCCTATTCCGCGGACGGAGGAACAATTGTAACAGGGGGCGAAGATCTGGCGGTCGTCGTTTGGGACGTGGCCGGGCTGAATGCTCAAGAGACGAACGATTCGCATGACGGCTCGGTAAACTGGGTGACATATTCACGTGATGGCACTCGTGTTGCTTCCGCAAGCAATGATAAAACGGTTCGCCTGTGGGATGCAAACTCCGGCCAGCCAGTGGGCGAACCGCTTGTCCATCGCCAGCGAGTTTTGTCAGTTGCCTTGTCGCCAAACGGAACTCTCGCCGCCAGTGGCACGTTCAGCGACGACCTCATGTTATGGAATCTGGTGACTAATGAACCAACTCGTTTGAAAGGACATGAGGGCGCAATCTCGTGCGTTTGCTTTTCTCATGATGGCAAGCTGTTGGCCTCGGCAAGTCATGACAGTTCCGTCAAGCTATGGAGTGTTGACGACGCGGCGGAGGTCGGCACTTTGAACGGCCACGACGATCGTGTCTACAACGCCGCGTTCTTCGACAACGACAAATCACTTGCGACCGTCAGCGCAGATAACTCGGTAAGGATCTGGGACGTGGCTTCACGGAAAGTTCGTCGAGTTCTAGATGGGCATCAAGATCGAGTGTGGTCGCTCGCGATTTCTAACGACGAGAATTTGCTGGCAACTGGAGGCGAAGACCGGTCGATAAAGATTTGGGATGCTCAGACGGGCCTACTCCAACGAACGATTCGCGGCCATGTTGCTGTGGTCCAGTCACTGGCATTTTCCCCCGATGGAAAAACACTCGCGTCAGGGAGTGGAGACAAGACCATTCGGTTGTGGGATGTTGAAACAGGGGAACCAAAAACAACGCTGAAGGGACACGACTACCGAGTTTGGTCACTTGCGTTTTCGCCGAACGGAACAACTCTGGTCTCTGGAAGTTACAAGCTCAAGTTCTGGCACGCGCCACGTCGGCTCTGATCCACCGATAGCAGAATGCACGTCGATGTCATCGACACGTCCTCGGTCAGCCAAAGTCCGACAAGAGCTTCGAAAGCAAGATCCTTTTATCCGCTGGGAACCCGATTCAACGTGTAGTACGCCCGCGGATGCAACAGTGGCTCGCCATCGACGCTTCGAATTCCGACGGCTTCCAATTCATGCACAAAGTACTCTCGTAAGCCCGAGACCATCAGACGCACTCGAAGACCATCTTCGGAAACGGTGGCTCTGTGAATTGCCGGGGCTTTCTTCAGGATCTCGTCGCTTCCGTACGTCGAATGATACGTGTAGGTGTGGCTGCTCATCGCGTAAGACGACGTTTCACTGGCGGTCGTCGTCTCGACTGGCTTCGTAAAGACAAGTTCAAACCCGTCTGGCATCGCCCGCATCTCTTTGATCTCGAACGGAGTCTTACCAGTCCACACGAGCCGCTGCAAACCGTAGGCGGCTGTTCCGAGACTGCTCCATCCCCGATTGCTGAGCCCCACGAATACGCTGCCGTCCGCGCCTTGTTCCATTCGAATCACGGCCGAAGCGAATCCTTCGCGGAAAGGGAAGCAAGCTCCTTGATACTCGCCGGCAACTTTTTCGAGAAATACGCGGCTGATAGATGACAACGTGAACTCGCCGACGAACAACTGGCCGTCGAACGGTCCAAACTCTCCGCCACTATCATCGAGCATGATGTCGGTTGCCGATTGTCCGACCTTCTTGTAGGGAAACCAGACAGCCGGCGGCTTCAATTGCGGGAATCGCTTGAGGGCTTCTGGCAGTGGCAAGCCCGATGGTACGCTCTTGACGTCTTTGATCGGAGAACCGGGTAGCGTCATCGAGGCGAGTGCCTCCGCATGGTGAAAGAACGCTCCGCGACGCATGTGGTGGAGTGAGTTTGTCGCGACCCAGTTGCCTTGCTGGTCAGTGTAGAACATGTCGCCAGCACGATTCGCACCTAAGCCACAAGGCGATCGCATGCCAGCGCAAACGGGAATGAGTTCACCTTCCGGCGTCACTTTCATTCCCCACCCTCGCCAAGGCGCTTGGGCAACGCCAAGTATTGGGTCGCGTACGAGCCGAGCCCGCTGCTCGCCTTTGATTCCCATACCGATATTCAACGTCAGCCACAGATTGCCGTCGTGATCGAGCTTTGGTCCGTAGGCGTATTCGTGATAGTTGCCGGTCGTTCCCCAGCCCTTTGCGGTGGTCAAGTATTCATCGGCAACTTCGTCGCCGTTGGTATCCCGCAGCCGCGTCAATTCGCTACGTTGTGCCGTGTAAAACGAGTCGCCATACTTCAATAATCCGAGCGGCTCGTGAAGTCCCGACGCGAACTGTTTGTACGTGACGTTGGTGGGAGGATCACCATAGACTCCATCGAGCAGCCAGACTTCTCCCTTGCGAATAGCCACAGCAAGTCGCCGGTCGTCAACAACGGCCAAGCCGCTGACCTCCAATGCCAAACCATCCGGAGCCGGTTTCCAAAACTTTGAGCGAGACTCGGTCGGTGCCTGCGACGTTGCGATCGAAACGAGGCGGTAGTAGTCGCGCTCTTCTTCGCCGCTTGACGGGTCAACTCCCGCTGAAAGAACGATCGCGGTCGCCAAACTTGCTATCGACGCAACCCAACGTGGCCTGGCTCGTGTATCTCGCATTACCATTCGTAGGTCACCTCAATCGTCGCGCTTCGTTTCAGTGTGATCGGAAGAACCCATGCCTTCCGTTGGGCAGTGGTTTGCAAGCTCATCCCTAACGTGTTCCGCTCATCAATCGAAATCTTCAACACGCTAATGGTTGGATAGGAATTGTCGCTTTCGTCGCGTTCGGTCGAATCGACACTGGCGCGAAACCACAGCGTTTGCTCAGCGATTCCGTGACGTCGTCGAATCGTCCATCGTCGGATCAACGTCCTGTGTGGCGTTGGCTTGAAGCGGTCTTCGATATCAAATTGTCCGAACTGATACAAAAAGGTCGGCACACCACTCGCATCGAGACGGTAGCCGCGAAAACGATAACCAGCTTCTTTGCCGACCTCGATAGGCCACTTTGCCCGCGGGACATCTAACAACGCGAAAGGCATTCCCGGCGGGAAGGTAACGACGTCGTTGCTGAGCGGCATCGCCGGTGGTGTGAAGCGATCGAACCAGGTTCCGTGAGCATCGAGGAATCGGCCCCGCCAAGCTTGTGCGATACGAACTGCCTCGGCGTCGAATGCGATGTGAAGCCGTTGCGGAAAGCCAACCGCGATCGCGTGGGTACCCGCCGTCTTCATAAAGGTGCGCAACAGCAAAGGTCGATCTTTCGGGACCAACTCGAAGTTGTGTACCTTGCTGGTCACAAGTTTTCCGGGCAATGGTTGGTGATCGATATCGTTTAGGTAAGTCCACATCGCTACAATCTGTCGTTCAACATCACCGCCGAGAATCGTCGGCACGCCACTGCGACCATTTGGAAAGAAAGTCGGCATGCGAGTTCGCGACTTCAGCTGAGCTGGATTGAGCAAAAAGTCACGAAACCATTGAGATTGAACTCGCGGTCCGATTCCCGCCAAATCGACACCGACAACGCCCGGCAAATACTCGCCTCGCATCGGATGACACTGGACGCAACCCAAGTTCAACAGCGCACGGCCTGCCTCGCTGAGTTCTTTCGCCTCGAGTAGAGCTTGGACAGCCGGTGCTGCGGCATCCAGTGCGGCAAACGAATTCGGGATTGATGCTACCGCGGGTTTTGCGAACTTTGGCATACGAACAGACATGTGTGGTCGGACGTCTCCACTCCCTTCAAAAACCTTTTTGAACCAGGCCTGGGTTAGCTTTCGCCCAACTCCATCCAACGGAGGTGGCAGCCGACCTTCATCGCCAAGATCGACGTGCCCGACTGTGTCAAAGTAGGCGCGGCGTTGCGGTCCGATGCCTCCTTGCTTGTCCCTTTCGTGACAGGCGTAGCAGTTGAGCTGCATCATCTGAAAATGAAGCGTCTGCGAGGCGGTTGACTCATCACGCGGGGCTTCTCTTGAAACGACGCGTCCCACCGCCAACCGCAACGCCGCCGTTTGTTCAGCGCTCGTTGCAAAGAACGGGAGCTTGGTGCCCGGAAGATCAACGCAATTAAGATCGGCATCTATATCGAGTTGCGCCAAAGGCTTGGCCAACCTTGGAAACATGGCAGGTGTAACGTCGTGGCAATTCGCACAACGCAATTCGACGAACGAACGGCGACCATCTTCAATTAGCCCTTCGTCTGTCGCGAGTGGAACGACCTGTACCGTCTCTTCCTGTCCGCGAAGCAAATACGAAGCGATGTCCGCCGCTTCATCCGGCTTGAGCTTCAAACTCGGCATCCGACCGCTGGGTCTCGTCACGTGGGGATCGAGCAAGAAGTAAGTGAGCGATTCTCGCGTGTACTTCGCCGCCAAATCGCCATGCGGCACGGATTGGACTGGCCTCACCACGTTCTCAAGACCCAACTCGCGGATCTCTTCTGGCTCAAGCTGCGCCAAGAGCTTCGCTAAATCAGACGACGGTTTCGGGCCGGCATCGAATTCGGCATCTGGTTCGTGGCATGCGACGCAACCGACCTCGTGATAGAGCCTTTGCCCACGATCTCGATTACCCTTTTTCCAGAACTCAAACGCGATTGGGTTGCCTGCCGTCGAGACCAACTCCGGAAAGGGCTTCCGCTGAGTTGACAGGAATGCGACAAGTGATTGCACGACGTGATTGGTTTCCTCGGGCGAGTTAAGATGTAGTACGTCCGGCATCGTCGTGCCTGGCTTCACGGAGTGCGGATCGGCAATGTAACGCCGCATCCAATCACGTTGCAGACGAAAGCCCGCTCCGTCGAGGCGTGGGCCACGTTTCGGATCTAACTGATTCGAATCGGTTACGTGGCACGCGGCGCAGCTCAATTCACTGATCAATAAGTCGCCGCCAACCTGTTGTGCCTTTTCTGCTTCGTGATAGAAGCGATCGTAACCCGCCACGAACGGCGGAGTCCGATGCTCGGTCGCCGGTGCAGAGGTTACCAAAGAGAGCAGGAGAGTCAGTGTCAGAGTGCCGGACATCGAACGCCTTCAGTTAAGCACGCATCATTTCGGCGCACCCCTGTAGATGCGAAGATTAAGCGAATACGTTAGTTTACTGCGAAAACAATTCCTTTGCTGGCCTCGTCGCCAACAATCGATCGCAAACGAATCCTACCTCGCGCCGAAATTATGCAACTGTTCTTGATCCGCCACGCTCAATCCCAGAACAACGCTTTGCCGGAGGAAGAACGTGTCGAAGATCCAGGGCTGACCGAACTCGGACACCAGCAGGCCCAACTTCTCGGCGCGTGGATCCCATCGCTCAAGCTAACGCGTCTGATTACAAGTCCTTTTCGCCGCACGTTGCTGACGACCGAGCCAATCCGACGCGCAACTTTGCTGACACCCGAGGTCCAGGTCGATCTTCACGAACAAGGCGGCTGCTACAGCGGACACTCGTTTCCCAACATCACTGGGCGACCGGGAATGACGCGAGATGAGATTGAAGCTGAGTTTTCAGACTACCAGGTGAGCGATGATATCGACGGAAGTGGTTGGTGGTCGAGCAAACCGTTCGAGACTTGGGAAGCAGCGAGATGGCGAGCCGCACGGCTAATCGAATCAACGAAACGTGAATTCGCACACACGGACGAACGGGTCGCCTTCGTGATGCACGCCGACATCAAGAGCCTATTCCTGTCGCACTTACACGACGAGCACCTTGGTGTACCTTGCAACACCTCCGTCACGGAGATTGAGTTGACGCCGAACTCGCACAAAATCCTCGAGTTCAATCTGACCGGTCATTTGCCCGCGGACAGGATCACTCATTAGCTCCCATTGGGTTGCAGAATCACTTTCATCGCCGACGGTTCACCCGCGTAAAGCCGCTTGAACCAGTCAGTGCCTTCCTCGAGAGCAGCCTTTGCAGTGATCAATGGTTCGACCTGAATGTCACCGCGTGAAAGCAAGTCGATGCAGGCAGGGTACTCGCCGCTCGAGCCGCAAGTGCCATAGAGACTGAGCTCTCGTGTCACAACCGACTGCAGCGGCAACTCGATAGTCGGCGCGAGGTTTCCTACCAGTGTGACAGCTCCCCCTTTGCGAACTGAGTTGATCGCCGTTTCGATGGTCGCGGTCGCACCCACAACTTCAAGAGCCACGTCTGCGCCGCGGCCACCGGTTAGCTCCGCGACTCGCTGGGCGACGTCTTCGGACTTCGCGTTGATCGTGACGTCCGCTCCGAGTTCGCGAGCCACGGCGAGCCGCTCGTCGCTTAAGTCGGTGGCAATCACGCGGCTGCAACCGGCCAGCCGAATCGCCTGAATCACGAGCAACCCGATCATGCCACTGCCGACGACGACAGCTGTATCGCCCAGGACGACAGGTGTTCGATTCGCAGCATGAACGGCGACGGAAACGGCTTCGATCATGGCCGCATGTTCAAAACTGAGCGAGTCAGGCAGCTTGTAAAGGATGTTCTGCGGCAGCGCGGCGTACTCGGCGAAACAGCCATGCTGCCGATACTCGCCGCAGGAAACCCCAAGTACTCGGCGGTTATCGCATAGGTTTATGTCACCCGCCCGACAGAAGTGGCAGCTACCACAAGACACCATTGAGTCGAATGTAACGCGGTCACCCTCCTCGAAGCCGGTGACATCGCGCCCCTTCGCGGCGATGATGCCGGATGCTTCGTGCCCCATGACCAAGGGAGGGATGCGGCGTCCGGAACTGCCGTCATAGCCGTGGATGTCACTGCCGCAGATGCCACAGGCTTGAACCGACACGAGTACGTCGTTCGCACCGACCTCTGGCTGGGGCATGTCGGTAAGTTCTAGATGCTTATAGTCTGTCAGTAAAAGAGCTTTCACAGTGTTTTCCTTTACGAATATCTCAGTTTGTTTTCTTCTTCTTTTTGCGTTTCACATTTGGGTTGCTCTTGGGAATATTCTGAGACGCCAATGCGATGAAATCGTTTTGATGATCCGACCAGAATCCCGCAAGCTGTTTAGCTTTAGCCGGATGTGTTTCGGCAAGATCGGTTGTCTCGGTTCGATCCGTGCCCAGATTGAATAGTTCCCACGGCCCGTCCTTTCCCGCCGCAACCAGTTTCCAGTCATCAACACGAATCGCTCGATTCCCTTCATGCGACCACCAAAGGTAGTCGTGCTTCACGGTTCCGTCCGCGGTGAACGCGGGGAGTAAACTGCGACCGGGTGGCGCTGGCACCGGTTTGTCATTCCAAGTTTTGAAGCGACTCGCGCCGGTCACTTCGAGAATTGTTGGCACGATGTCGATGACGTGTCCGACATTGCGACGCAATTCGCCATGAGCCTTGATACCTTTTGGCCAATGTGCGATTAGCGGCGTCGAGATACCACCTTCGTGAACCCAAGTCTTATGCCTTCGGAACGGTGTGTTCGAGCAGTTCGACCAACCTGGTCCAAGACACAGGTAGGTTGCTGCCGAACCCGGCGCGGCAAGTGGGTCGTGTCCATCATCGCGAACCATAATCTCGGCGCTTGCACCGTTATCAGATAAGAAAAAGATCAATGTGTTGTCGAATGCATCCAGTGCGCGGAGTTGCTCAAGGACACGCCCGATCTCTCGATCAACCCGATCGATCATCGCGGCGTGAATGGCCATCTTCGTTGCTTGGAATCTGCGTTGCTCGCCGGTCAAAGAATCCCACAGCAACGGGCGATTGACTTCGCCGGCCCCCAGAGTCTTCAACGCGTCGGGAAAGTGGTACGGCGGTCCGACCTCGCGTTCAACGTCGGACAACTTGGCCGAGACGATTCCGCGATCTTGTATTTGCTTCCAGCGGGTAGCACGAGTCTGTTCCCAGCCTTCCAGGTATCGAGCGCGGTATCGAGCGATGTCGCCTGGCAGCGCATGCAGAGGAAAATGGGGAGCGGCGAAAGCTAAGTAATGAAAGAACGGCTGGTCGGAATGTTGCGACGCGTGTTCTTGGAGACATTTCACGACGTGATCGGCAAGCGCGGTCGTGGCGTAGAATCCGGAGTTTGGTTCGACAGGTGGCAGCTTCTTGTCGTCCTCCCAATGGACCTTCGGATTGAAGAAGCGTCCCTGGTCCCGGAGGTAGTACGATCGATCGAATCCGTTTTCAAGCGGCATCCCATCGATATGCCACTTGCCCGTGTGATAGGAACGATAGCCCAACGGCTTCAGCATCTCGGGCAACAGTCGCGCCCAATCCGGTCGTACGCCTCGACCTCCGCTGGGGATGTTGGGCAAGCTGTCACGCCGAATCTGTTGGGCGTAGAATCCCGTCAGCAGTGCTCCACGCGTCGGCCAGCAGCGTCCGGTGTTATAGAACTGCGTGAATTGCAATCCATTGGCAGCCAAGCCGTCGAGGTTTGGTGTTTTAATCTCGCCGCCATAACAGCCTAGATCCGAGTAGCCCAAATCATCGGCCATAATCAGTAGGACGTTGGGGCGACCAACAGCTTCGGTTGCATAGGTCGAATTACCCTCCAATTGCGCAAAGACCACTGACATCAGGAAAGCGACACAGATCGTTCGCGGCAAATGCCGTTCAGGCTGACTGCTTCTGAGCGGCATTACTGATTCCCTCGAAATGCGTTGCGGTGGACGGCGTACGACACTCGTCGCGTATTCGCGCTGGTGCCCAGTATCTGTTTCGAGAGTTGCGTCGTCAAACAGGCCTGTTCTGGACGCGACATGTTTGCTAGAGGACCACGATACCGTCGAAGGACACCGGGCAGTGTATTCGCTGGATTGTTGGCATAGCGAACCGTCGATCGGGTATTCTACACATCCCGCGTTCGGTCACAGATAATCCATCCTTCGAGGAAACACACATGAAATCGACATTGCTCGCGTTTGCTGTGCTGGGACTCGCCGCCACATTTGCACTCGATTCATCTACCGCAGATGAATCAATCGAATTCCGGGCGGATTCGGCGTTCGTGAAACTGCCCGACACAATCGAACTCGGTCCATGTTCGGGCGTGGCGGTCAACAGCAAGGGCAATGTGTATCTGTTCCACCGAGGCAAGCAACCGATCATTTGTCTTGATCCCAACGGCAACTTCCTTCACTCGTGGGGAGATGACACGATTGGTTCTGCGCATGCGCTGCGAATTGACGACCACGACAATATCTGGGTTACCGACATCGGCAACCACCAGGTTTTGAAGTTCAGCCCCGCCGCGAAACTTCTGTTAGCTCTGGGCAAAGCCGGTTCCGCTGGAGACAGCGTCGACCAGTTCAACAAGCCGACCGATGTCGCGTTCGGCGCTCGAGGTGAGATTTACGTATCCGATGGCTACGGCAACAACCGCATTATGAAGTTCACTCCCAACGGTGGGTTCCTAACCCAATGGGGCAAAGCCGGAGACGGTCCCGGTGAATTCAACCTGCCGCACACGATCGTGGTCGATCGACAGGGGCGCGCCATCGTAGGAGATCGCGAGAACGATCGGGTCCAAGTCTTCGAGAGCAACGGCAAGCTCGTGGCCGTCTGGCCGGGCTTTGCGCCATATGGTTTAGCCTTCGACGGGCAAGAGCATCTCTTCGTAGCGGACGGTCGGGCGAACAAAGTGTTGCAGCTCGACGATCATGGCAAAGTCGTTAACTCTTGGGGACAAGAAGGCTCCAAACCGGGCCAGTTCCAGTTGCCGCATATGTTGGCGACCGACACTCTTGGTAGTTTGTACATCAGCGAGATCAAAGGGGAGCGATTTCAGAAGCTGCATCGAGAGTAGTGCACTTACTTCAACGAACGACCTGCAAGCTAAAAGTGAGTTAAGTATGAAACCAATCGCGAATATATCATTAAAAACAAAAGGCAGCCGTCGTGACTTGTTGCGAAGCGGGGCGGGCCTTCTTGCGGGCGGGCTTGTTGGTCAATTCGCTCACGTGTTCGGCTCGGACGATCTGGCAGGGCAACCGAAGCTCAAAATTACCTCTGTGAAGACGTACTTGCTACGAACTAACTTAAAGCGACCGTTTGGCGTTTCCGTCTCCGTACCACTTGGCAAGACTCGCGAGACGTTGCTCGTCAAACTGGAAACCGATGCGGGCCTAGTGGGTTGGGGTGAAACGGCTGAGATCTCAGGCACTCGCGGCACAATCGACAATCATCTTGCTCCGCGCTTGATCGGATGCAATCCAATGGAATATCGCCAGCTTTGGCGAGCCTTGTGGGGCCCGAACTTTGGCAACGGGCTGGCTGTTGGCGGAGTCGAGACGGCACTTAATGATCTGCGAGGCAAGGCATTGAATCTTCCCATCGCCGAACTGTTCGGCGGGAGGATGCGAGACAAGGTACCTGTCTACGTGTCGGCGTTGGAGTATGTCGAAGGGCGTGAGATTGAGCAGCATTATCCCGAGACCGCCATCACGATGGTGGAGCACGGGCACAAAGCCATCAAGATGCGACTTGGACGCTACTCGGTCGCGCGGGAGGCTAAAGTAGCTGCGGCGGTCCGCGCGGCCGTCGGCCCAGATATTCAATTGATGGTGGACGGAAATGGTGGCTATACGATGGCTAACGCCATTCGGATGGGACACGTGTTGAACGACCTGGGCTTCGAGTTCTTCGAGGAACCACTTCCCCAGTCACCTAAGTACGCAGGCTATGACGAATTGCGTCGCAAACTGCCGTTGCCCCTGGCTGGCGGCGAAGCGCTCGACTCGCGAGCTTCCGCAAAACAACTAATTGATCGCCGCTCCGTGGACATTATTCAGCCCGACATCAGCCTATGCGGCGGCCTTGGTGAAGTGCTGTTCATTTCGGAGATGGCGAAGCTGTCGAGCATCCGCTGTCTTCCGCACTGCTGGGGAGGCGACATTCTGATTGCAGCGACGACTCATCTTCTCTCATTACTGCCCGACCCGCATTGGGGACTGCCGACGGATACCCCAATGCTTGAATTGGATCAATCGGAGAACCCCTGGCGCAATGGTCTGGCTACGGAACGGTTCGAATTGAAAGACGGTTTCATCACCGTACCGACAAAACCGGGACTAGGAATCGAGGTCGACGAAGACGTTGTCAAACACTACGCCGTGTGAGGTAAAGGAGAAACAATTGTGACGCGCAATCGAAGGACATTCCTCAAAAGCATTCCCGCATCACTAGCCGTCGGAGCAGGAGCAGTCTCGCTAGCTAACCAAGCCAGCGAAACGGAATGCTTGGATTATGGGCTCTCGTTCATTTGTAACAAAGCATCGTTCAACGCGGTGCGATTTTGGGTCGAGAGCCGCACCACCGTGATTGACGAAGAAGCAGGCACGTCGCAGGTCTTCTACCAATGCGGGGCATGCAAGAGCGAACACACCTTCGCGGAGGAAGGTTTGTTCATCGAAGACAATTACGACTTCCTTCCAGTGCTAGGCGGCCACGATTGGTTACTGTTCCGCCGACCATGTCGCATCAGCGAAACATACCGCGAAGTGAAGGCAGATGTGTGGGGCGAACCTGTCTTGAAGCTGCGATACGGAAAGGGCGTGACCGAGCTCAGTTCGTTCGAGGACATTCGTAACGCTACTGCGGAAGGCCGACCGATCGTCGCTCAAACCGAGATCCGCAACGAGGAGACGAAGTTGACGGCGGTGATCGAATATCCCGTGAAGACGATGAACATCAGTCTCGACAATTCGGTTTACCAAGTCGATACGGGACCAATTGCTTATCCCGATCTCAGCCAGCGATTCGATCCCCCCATTGAATGCATTAGCTTGGCGTTCGTTGCCTTCAACGTCGCACACTTTGCCGACTTCATCATCGAGCAGCCGACGCCGGTCGTGCTTGACGAGCAGGAGCTGGCTCAAGTTTATCACTACTCGAAGCCGTTCAGTTTACCGGCGCGCAATCGACTGCTGGCGTTGGCTCTTCCCACGTAATCTCGGAGGATTCAATTGAGTTTCAAGAGTCGATCTGCGACGGAGACCTAGCCGCCAATGCCTTTGCCGTCAGCACTCTTTGCTCAGCACGCTGGTCTCGTGCCACTCGACTACCTCGTGATCCTAGTTTACCTCGGCGGAGTGCTTGCGGCGGGTTGGTATTTCTCGCGCGAGCAGGAGGAGCAGGAAGACTACTTCGTCGCTGGCCGGCAAATGCCCTGGCTGGCCGTGGGATTGAGTATTGTTGCGACGATGTTGTCAACGGTCACTTATCTCGCGGCACCAGGCGAGGTGATTCGGCATGGGCTGGCGTTGGCGATTGGGTGGCTGTCGTTGCCGATCGCTTTTGTCATTGTAAATACACTCTGGATTCCATTCTTCATGCGTCTGGGTGTAACGAGCATCTACGAATACTTGGAGCGCCGGTTCGGTCTCGTCGCTCGCTTGACAGCGGTCGCCATGTTCGTGCTGATCCTGCGATTGTTTTGGATGGCAACCATTGTGCTGACGGCTTCGCGAGCGGTTGCCCAGATCACTCATCCAAGCCTCATCGAGATCCTGTCCGTCGACATGACCCTGAACCAGTGGACCCTGGTCGTTCTCTTGTCAGTCGGTATCTTCGCAACATTTTATACGATGTTAGGCGGAATCAAAGCCGTCATTTGGACCGACGTCGCACAATTCATCGCCTTGTTTGGGGGCGCGGTGCTCACCTTAGTCTTCGTTGCTTGGAGAACAGGGACGGGGCCCATTGTGTGGTTGCAGACTACAACAGCTGGAGGCGAAGGTCACTCGTTGCCGCCGCTGGCAAGTTGGGATATCACGGAGCGGAACACGATCGTGTTCGCCGTACTCGGAGCCGTCTCTTGGTACGCTTGCACATTCATCGCTGATCAGGTCGCGGTACAACGATATTTGACAACTCCTTCGGTCAAAGCAGCGGTGCGAGGTAACGTCGTCAACTTCGTAGGAGACTTTATCGTGATGATTCTGTTGGCACTTTGCGGAATGGCGTTACTGACGTACTACCTGGATCCTGCATTCCAAACGGAGATCGCCGATGGGATTTCGGATCCGCGAGACGAACGTGTCGCTGACAAAGTGTTTCCACACTTCATCGCCTATGGACTACCGGCGGGTGTTTCCGGAATGGTGGTGGCCGCGTTGTTCGCAGTTGCGATGTCGAGTCTGGACTCAGGAATTAATTCCGTGGCGGCTGTGCTGACGATCGATGTGTTTGAACGTCTCCGCTTGACCGGCACTAAAACACGGCGGCTTCTGCTGCCGCGAGTGCTGACGATCATCGTGGGATTGTTTTGTACCGCTCTGGCTTGGATGCTGCTGAGCATTCCCGAACGCTACAACATCATTGGAATCACGGCGAGGACATTCAATTGCGCACTTGGACCTTTGGGCGCGATGTTCATGGTCGGAATGTTCCAGCGCCGGGTCGGACAAGCAGCTGTCATGATCGCGACTCTTTCCGGGCTAGTTATCGCCGTTGGCTCGGCATGGTGGGTCGAGTTGAATTGGTCGCTGGGATGGTTGGACTACGCGACACTCGAAGAGGCAACCAAGAACGTCTCAGGGCCAAGTCCCTTTTTGATCACGCCGATATCGACGGTCGCAACATTTTTGATAGCAACTTGCGTGAGTTTCCTGCTTCCCGAAAGAGACAGGACGCGGGCAGCCAGCTATTCGTGGCGAAGCGTTGTACATGAGAAAGGTGACGAATAGTCAATGACTCCGAATGACATTCGAGCAATCGACGTTCACGCTCACTTCGGCACGTATCGCAGCAAGCGATCGCCGCAGTTAGTCAACGAATTCGTCTCCGGCGATGCCGACACGGTCGTGGCGCGTGCGAGGCAAGTGAACATCGAGACGACGATCGTGTCACCGCTGTCCGCGCTCCTGCCACGGGGTAACGCCGATCCGGTGGCGGGAAACGTCGAAGCGGCGCAAGTTGTCGCTGCGACCGACGGGCTGTTGCAATGGGTAGTCGCTCATCCCTCGCAAACGCAGACATTTCGACAAGTGGACGAAATGCTCGAACAGCCGCAATGCGTCGGGATCAAAGTCCACCCGGAAGAACACGTCTACTCGATCCGAGAGCACGGCGAATCGCTCTTCAAACTCGCGGCGAGACACGACGCGATCGTGCTGGCCCACAGCGGCGATCCGAACAGTTGGCCCGTGGATTTCGTCGACTTCGCGAACGCTTATCCGAACGTGACTCTCATCCTGGCGCATTTAGGAAACGGCGGAGGTGCATCGGGAGATCCGACTCTACAAGTTCGTGCGATCCAGGCCTGCAAGCACGGCAACGTGTTCGTCGATACTTCGAGCGCCAGATCGATTGCTCCGAGGCTTATCGAATGGGCGGTTAGCGAGATCGGCTCCGACCGTATCTTGTTTGGAACCGATGCACCACTGTATTCCACGGCAATGCAGCGAGCTCGAATCGACTATGCTGACATCTCGGACGAAGACAAATGTAACATTCTGCGCAAAAACGCAACCCGCTTACTAGCTTCCTCCAGGAATGAGAAAACATGTTAACGCGAGACACTTTCGTAGGACCTTGGGCTGGTCTGCCGGTTGCCTGGACCGACGATGATCGATTCGACGAAGAGACTTACCGTGGTGACGTCGTTCGCTGTTGCGAGGCCAGAATGCCGGGAGTTTACACGGGAGGGACAACAGGCGAGTTTTACGCTATGGAATTCGACGAGTTCCAATCGGTTGCCCGAGCGACCGTCGAGGAGTGTCAGATTCGCGACACGCCTGCAATGATTGGATGCTCGTCAACCTATACACTCGGCGTCGTTCGTCGAGCCGAGTATGCTGCGTCGATTGGCGCGGATGCCATTCAAGTCGCGTTGCCGTTTTGGATGGAAGTCGGCGATGCGCAGGTCGTGCGATTCTTTGAAGAGGTATCGCGAGCGGCTGACGGTTTGGCGTTTTCCATCTACGAGACAACACGAGCAAAGGTGGCGTTGTCACTTGATCAACACCGTGCGATTCGTGATGCCGTTCCCAGCTACATGATGGTCAAAGCGAATGCCGGCACGATTGGAGCGACACCGAATGGATGCGAGGAGCTGGCCAAGTTTGTCAACGTCTTTGTCGGCGAAGGTCTGTGGGGGTCGCTGGGGCCTCGCGGCGCACGAGGATGTTGCAGCTCGGTTGTATATTGGAACCCACGCGTTTGTTTAGAAATGTGGCATGAACTCGATCGCCAGGATTGGGCAGCCGTGGAGAAGTCACACGAAAGAATCAAGCCGCTGTTCGAGTTTCTTGATACTGAGTTCGGTCCGAAAGAATTCACCGACACAGCGTTCGATCGAATGGGCGGCGTAGCAAGCGGATTTCTGAAGACGAGCTTGCGGAGTCGCGCGCCATATCCTTTTGCTACCGAAGAGGATGTCGCGACCTTGCGCCAGTGGTACAAAAGATACTTCCCCGCGATGCTGGAATTGTGAGACGGATCGTTCACCAGCCAAAACGTGGGTGTTTGTGCCGAAAGATGCTTAAACTGCCGCGGCAGGGTGCCGGATTACTTCTCATCTTAGTCGTCGAATTGTCAGACGAGGATCAATCTGATCGTTCGTACACACATCGCGCCCACCAGTGGAGTCGAGATCATCACCTCGACCGAGGTGAGTCCGCCAGTTGGGCGTTCTGGTATAATCGCAGGTGTCAATATTGCGTTGTTGTTTTTTGGAGGCATTGGAACAATGTTTGGCAGAAGGACTCGGGCCACGAGTTTGTTACTTCTGACACTGCTTGCATGCCGCGGTGTGAGGTCCGATGAACCGGGCACGCGAGCAGACGCTTACGTCGTCGAGACGTTCATGCGAGCTTCACTTCTAAGTCGATTCGACCGCAACCGTGATGATGAACTTAACGCGACCGAGCGTGTCGCGTTGCGTGAAGCATTCGGTCGGATTGATGTTCCGATGCTCCCGACGAAACCCTACCGTTATGCTGTTGAAAAGACGCCAAGTCACATCACCGCGTCCGAACTGCGTAGGACCGACAACACACCGCAAGACAATCCGATCACTCACGCCGGCGCCGCGTTGGGCAGGGTGTTGCTCTATGACCGGCAACTTTCCAAGAACAATACGATCGCCTGTGCGTCATGCCATCTGCAAGAGAAGGCGTTCGCGGATCCGCTTCAGTTCAGTCGCGGTTTTGAAAATGGCTATACCAAACGCAACGCAATGAGCCTGGTGAATCTGCGTTATACGATTCTCCGGGGCACAGAGCCTGGCTTCTTTTGGGACGAGCGAGCGCCCACGCTCGAAGCGCAGGTTTTGATGCCGATTCAAGACAAAGTCGAGATGGGGATGGAATTGGAGGATCTGGAGAACAAGCTGAACAAATTGCCTTACTATCCACCGCTGTTTGAGGCGGCGTTCGGTTCGTCGAAGGTCACGCGTGATGGAATCTCGAAGGCTATCGCCCAGTTTATGCGTTCGATGATTTCGTTCGACTCGCGCTTCGACCGAGCCGTCGCGGCAACTGGCGGCAACGACTACTCGGAGGATTTCAATGTCTTCACCGCCGAGGAGAATCTGGGGAAGTCGTTGTTCATTGATGGCGTGGCCGGAGTCACGGAGATCGGCTGTGCCCACTGTCACATCCCGCCCACGTTTGGCATGCCAAAGTCATTCAATATTGGACTCGACCTGTACTACGTGGATCAAGGTTTGGGAGTGCGAGCCGTGTCACCGAACGATCCATTCACTTCCAGTAATGATGGAAAGTTCAAGGCTTCGTCATTGCGGAACGTCGCCTTAACGGCACCGTACATGCATGACGGACGGTTCAAAACGCTGGAGCGAGTCATCGAGCACTACAGCGATGGCGTTCATCCGCATGTGAATTTGGGCGTGGCCTTCAACGAAGAGTCAACAAACGCAAAGAACACTTCCGGGTTTCGGTTGACGCAAGCACAAAAGTCGGCACTGGTTGCCTTCTTGAAGACCCTGACGGACCAGTCGTTTCTGGTGGACCCTCGTTTTTCCGACCCTTTCGTGCGACTTCCCGATTGAGGACAGCGATCAGAAAGGACGACTTTTATCATGCGAATAGTTTCCCTTCTCATTCTAATGCTGGTAGCGGCGTATCCCGCAGTCGCCGAGGACGCGCCGTCGCCAGCTGCCAAACAGTTTAAGGCACTGGTTGACGAGTACGAGCAAGAAGGTGGTGCGAGGACCTTTAGCAAGCGGTTTCTTGCGCTCGCAGAAGAGCGTTCGAAGGATCCAGCGGCAGCTGATGCATTGCTCTGGGTCGTGAAGAATGTGCGTGGCCGGTCCGACACGACGAAGGCACTCGAATTGCTGAAAGCCAATCACCTCGGCAGCAAAACACTGGGGCCTGCCTGCGCGGATGTCGCGCAATCGCGCTCGTTGGCTGCGGAGAAGCTGTTCCGCGCCCTGCTGAAAAAGAGCCCGCACACGGAAGTGAAAGCTGCGGCGTGCTACTATCTCGCCGAGTTACTGAACGGTGAAGCCATCGTTGTTGATCAATTGCGGGCGGCACCGGAGCTGGCACCGCGAGTTTTGCAGTACTACGGCGAGGACTATGGCAAGCATCTCGCCGCGCTAGATCCTGAGAAACTCGCAAAGCAGCGGGAGCAAGTTTACGAGACCATGTTGAAGTCGTTTCCAGATGTGGCGACGCAAGACGCCACGTTAGGCGAGCTTTCCCAAACAGCATTGTTCGCGATCCGTCATCTATCTGTTGGCAGGGTCGCACCTGACATCGAAGGCGAAGACGCCTTTGGAAACGAATTCAAATTGAGCGACTATCGGGGCAAGGTTGTGATGCTGACGTTTTGGGGACACTGGTGAGGCCCATGCCGGGAACTTTACCCACACGAGCGGTCGCTCGTGAAACGGTTGTCCGGAAAGCCCTTTGCATTGGTCGGGGTCAACAGCGATGAAGATCGCGAAGCAGTCAAGAAGGTGATGGCCGATGAGAAGATGACCTGGCGCAGCTGGTGGGACGAAGGCAATATAGACGGCCCCATTCATACGACATGGCAAATTCAAGAGCGACCATCGATTCATATTTTGGATGCGAAGGGTGTGATTCGCTACAAGAACATCTCCACCGAAGATGTGGATGCCTCCATTGATACGTTGCTTTCCGAATTGGAATAGAAGTAAACGATAAATGAGCAGCGAGTGGTTCAAGTCGGTCAATAGTGTGGAACACGACACGGTACTCGATACTGCGCGCGGAGGACGCGATCACCGTGGTCACCTCAGTAGCCTGCGTTCGTGACCAAGGTCGTTTTGTCATGAGCGCGCAAGCGGCACGGAGCTTCTAGCCCGTGAAAGTTCGTCATGATCGCGCAACGATATCGGAGTATCGGTCGCTGAGCATGGTGCGTTTTTTGCGAGATTCGCTTTAAGTACTTAGTTCTCAGCGTAGGACCGTAAGCCTGCCACGAGAGTTCGCACCTCGGGCTCCAACTCTGCGAAAGTGGAATTCGCGCCGTCAAGTTCGCATCGCTTACCCATCGCTTCCAAAGCTTGCGCGAGGGACGCGGAATGTTCGGCACCGAAATGCTGCAACGCGCCTTTCAAAGAATGTGCCGCGAGTTGCAATTTCGGAGCATCGCGCTGGTCGATCGCTTGTCGTATCGCAACCGACAGACTGGGGCATTCGACGAGAAAGACTCCTATCAATTCCAGCAGCATCGCGCGGTTTCCATCGACAGTCTCGATCAATTCCGAAAGATCGAACGCGACGACAGGTTGCGTGGGCGCACCTGCAACGGGCGAGTTCTGAGCTCCCAAATCCGGGAGCAAGGTGCGCATGGCGGCAAACAACTCTTTCGCGCGCACTGGCTTGGGAACGTAACCGTCCATGCCTGCCGCGAGACAAAGTTCGCGATCACCTTTCATGGCGTGCGCGGTCATGGCGATGATCGGAATATGTCCGCCAACTTTGGATTCCCACTGGCGAATCGCGGCGGTAGCTTCGAGGCCGTCCATCTCGGGCATTTGCACGTCCATCAGCACGACGTCGAACTGGCTCGACTGAACTGCCGCAACGGCTTCTTTACCATTATTCGCGACGACGACTTGATGACGGTGACGTTCCAACACTCCGATTGCCAGCCGCTGATTGAATAAACTGTCTTCCGCGAGCAGCACGCGCAACGGGGGAAGCGGCGCGATTAGATCGGTTGCAGTCGGTTCGACCGACTCGGGCTCGACTCCCGTGACGTCCAGTGCTTTGACAATGGCGTCGAACAGCTCGGATTGTTTCACCGGTTTCATGAGATGGGCGGCGATGCCGAGTTCCTCGCACCGCGCGATGTCACCCACGCGGCTGCCTGATGTTAACGCGATGATCACCAACTCATTCAGCTGCCGGTCATCTTTGATTTGCCGCGACAGTTCGAAGCCGTCCATCTCCGGCATGTTGATATCGGTCAGCAGCAAACGAAACGAGTTGTCGTCCCACTTCGCTTGGCGCGCCCATAACAAGGCTTCGGCACCGGTCGACGCCGCGACGACGGACAATCCCCAGTTGCTCAGCATCTCTTCGAGAATCCGCCGATTAGTAGCGTTGTCGTCGACCACCAGTACGCGTGCGTCGTGCAGCAACACGAGTTCCCGGTGCGGGAGATTCAACGCCTGTGGATCGCCTAATGTGAATCGCCCGACAAAGTGAAACGTGCTGCCACGACCAACTTCGCTCTCGGCCCAGACACGGCCGCCCATCAATTTCGCCAGCCGTGCCGAGATGGCCAAGCCCAAGCCGGTGCCTCCGTATTTGCGGGTCGTCGAGGCGTCCGCTTGTTCAAAGGCACCGAAAACCTTCGCGAGATGCTCTGGCGGGATGCCGATTCCCGTATCCCGCACGGAAATATGCAGTTCGACTTCGTTGCCTTCCACAACTTGATGTTCGACGACGACAACGACCTCGCCGGTTTCCGTGAACTTGATGGCGTTGCCGGTCAGATTGACCACGACTTGCCGCACGCGATTCGCATCCCCGATCAGCGCGTCCGGTGTGTCCGGCGTCACGCGCCAAGCCAATTCGAGTTTCTTGTCCGCCACGCGCAACCCCAGCGCCTTCATCGTGTCGCCAAGACTTTCGCGCAAACTAAACGTCGTCGTATCCAAATCCAGTTTGCCCGCTTCGATCTTGGAAAAGTCGAGGATGTCGTTGAGCAACGACATCAGAGACTCGCCCGACTCATGGACCATCGTCAAGTACTCGCGTTGCGAACGCGTGAGTTTCGTGTCCAACACCAGTTCCGTCATGCCCAGAATCGCGTTCATCGGCGTGCGGATCTCGTGGCTCATATTGGCGACGAAATTGCTCTTCGCACGGTTCGCCGCCTCGGCGGCTTCCTTGGCCTCGCGGTACGCTTCCGCGGCTTGCTTCTGTTCCGTGATGTCGTGTGAGATTCCAAACGTGCCGATCACGTGGCCCAGTGTGTCGCGCAACGGCAGTTTCGTCGTCGCCACCCACGACTCGCGACCATCAGGCCAGACATGTTTTTCCTCTTTGCCCATCAACGGCTGGCCCGATTCCATGACGCGACGCTCGTCGGCAAACGAGTGTTCGGCATCTTTTGGGTCGAAGAAATCGAAGTCTGTCTTGCCAACCGCTTCGTCCGGACTGTGCAACCCCGAGCGTTGTGCCTTCGCCTTGCTGACGCGCAGGAACCGCCCCGTGGCGTCCTTGAAGTAAATACTGTCCGGCAAATTGTCCATCAACGTGTGCAGCAAGTAACGCTCATGGTCCAAATCGCCCAGCAGGCGGCGGCGTTCCACAGCGTATCGAATTGTGCGTTCCAGCCGGTTCGTGTTCAGCTCGTCTTTGACGAGATAATCCGCGGCGCCGCCTTTCATTGCCTGCACGTCAACATCGTGGTCCGCTTGGCCGGTGAGCATGATGATCGGTGCCGTACAGCCACCGCCGACGGCCTCGCGCAGCAACTCCAAGCCATCGCGGGCTCCGAGCCGATAGTCGAGCAGGTAAACATCATGCTCGTCCCGCTGAATTGCGGCCAAGCCCTCCTCGTAAGATGATGTCCAGGCCAGCTCGAAACGTTCGTCCGGACTCTCCGAGAGCCGTGCACGGGTGATGATGAAGCTGTCTTCGTCATCGTCGATCAGCATAATGCGCACGGGGCGGTCGTTCATGACACTACGTCTCGGAGTCGTTTGGCAATTCCACGATTTCGAACCAGTACTTCCCCAAGACTTTCACGACCTCCGCCAGTCCGTCGAACGACACGGGCTTCGTGATGTAGGAACTCGCGCCGTGATCGTAGGACGCGAACACGTCTTCCTCGGCCTTCGAGGTCGTGAGAATCACGACGGGAATATGCCGGAGACTCCGATCGGCTTTGATTTGAGCCAGCGCCTCGCGACCGTCCAGCTTGGGCATGTTCAGGTCCAACAGGATCAATCCCGGCCGGGGTGAAATGTCAGGATCGGTGTACTTGCCGCGCCGATGCAAAAAGTCCATCAACTCGGCACCGTCCTCGACGATGCGCAAATCGTTCGCCAAACGTTGGTCCTTGAACGCCTGCCGTGTCAGCATCCGGTCATCCGGATCGTCTTCCGCCATCAGAATGACGATCGATTCAGGGTGTTGATTCATGACTTGGTTCCCGTAGTTCGGAAAGATTGGGTGACTGGCAGTGTGATCACGAACGCCGCACCCTGTCCAGGGGGGCTGGTGCCGGAAATGCGGCCGCCGTGGCGTTCCACGATCTTGCGACAGATGGCCAGCCCCATGCCGGTCCCTTCGAATTGGTCGCGTCCGTGCAGACGCTGGAACGGCTGGAACATGCGCTCGGCAAATTGCTGATCGAAGCCGACGCCGTTGTCCTGCACGGTGATCTCGCACTCCTCGCTGGCCAGCCCCGACGTCGATCTGCGCGACTGGCCGTTGTTGCGATAGGGGCGGCTTCGGATCGTCACCAACGGGGGCACGTCGGGATGGCAAAACTTCAATCCGTTGCCGATCAGGTTCTGGAGCAACTGTTGCATCTGCAACGCGTCCGCCTCAATCGTGGGCAGCCCGTCGCATTCGACTTTACCGCCGGTCTGTTCGATTCGCGACTCCAGATCGCTCAACACATTTTGCAAGACGGAATGAAGATTGACGGACGTGAAAGGCTGGCCCTTCGACGCGATGCGGGAATAGCTCAGCAAACCATCGATCAACGCCCGCATCCGCGTGGCTGCGGTTTGCATGCGTTTCAGATAGTCACGTCCTTCGTCATCGATTTTGTCTTGGTACTTGTTCACCAGCAAATCGCCGAATGCTTGCACTTTGCGGAGCGGCTCCTGCAAATCGTGCGAGGCGATGAAGGCGAATTGTTGCAACTCTGTATTGCTGCGGATCAGTTCGCTGTTCGAGTCTTCCAACTCTGCCGTTTTGTGTTCCAAGCTTTGCGTCCGTTCTTGCACGAGCTGTTCCAGATTCTGGCGATGCTGGGCCAGTTCGGCGTCGCGCTGCTGAATCTGCGACAACATCGAGTTAAACGCCTCGCAGAGCACGCCGAGTTCGTCGTCGCTTTCTTTCATCACGCGCGTGGAATAGTCCGCCTTGGCGGAGACCGTTTGTGCGGCATCGACCAGATGCTGAATCGGTCGGGAGATCACACGCTGCAACCGCGTGGCCACCACGACCATGATCGCCAAACTAAGGGACATCCCGGCGACGACGATGATCGCGTACTGACGCAACTGGCCGTACAGCGCGGCGCGGGAAGCCTGCAAATAAATCGTGCCAATCGATTGGCCTTCCTGCATGATCGGTTGGAACACGTGCAGATAGCCGTCCTGGGTCAAAAATGTTTCACCAGCGGGCAGCGGTGGAGGCGTCCTGTGAACTCCCGTCGGCCCGGGGTACTCGGCAAACGGATCACCCCGTTCATCATACAGCCGAGCGTAGACGACGGTGGGTTCCAACTTCAGGGATCCCAAGACCTCCGCGGCGCTTTCGGCATTCGTGAAGTTCAGCGCGGCGGTCGTGTTACTCCCGACGACATCCGCCAGCGCCGACAAGTGATTGCGCGTCGCCTCTTGGATCATGCGGACGTCGTTAACGACAAAAACCGCATAAGACAGCAACAGCGCAATACTCACGACGCCCACCAGGAGCAACGTGAGCTTAACACGAATGGGAGCATTGCGAAACGGACGCATGGCCGCACGATACCTGAGATTCGACCGGGGCAGGCGTCCGCTCGCCTACCTCGCTACCCGATCGTCAAATGCTGGCGACCGCTGGAGCGCGATCTATTCTAACTGATCCCTATCGGCACTCGCGAGTAGTGAACCGAGAATCTCACCACTTTGCGCGGTAGTACCAATTAGGGCACCAGATGCACGATGGACAACTGCAGTACCTTGGGGCTCATGTCCAGCCCTTGCTTTTGCATCTCGGCGCGATTGATTTCCAAATGCACCCTCCCGTCAGCGGCGATGAAGTTGTTGATCATCGCTCCCGCTGTCGCCAGTCCCGGTGAGTCAGAGACGATCATCACGTGCGGGTTGCGTTTCTTTAGCAATCCGGCCAGCCGCTGCTCGGCCGTGCCTTCTCCGTTGTCCGCAGCCTCCGGCGAAATGAAAACCAAATGGCATGGTTTGTAGTCATTCGACGATTCAAAGCGACGAATCTCAATCTTGATCTTGCCGCCCGCCACAGTCTTTCCCTTCAAGGCGTCGAAGTAGCCACCAAAAGGATCGGGACCCAATAATCCTACGATAAACTGACCTTGGGCATCCGGAACGGCATTTTCCGGCCACGTGCCGTACTGGCTGAAGAAATACAAGTAAGTCGCTTTGACTTGCCGCTCGTCCTTGACTGGCGTTTGCGCGTTACAGACGCTGGTCGCCAGCCAGACGCCGCACACGATCAACGTCAGCAGGATGTTGCGAGTCATCTGTAACTGTCTCACATTACCACTGATAAGTGACTTGACCGTACACGCTCCGCTGGACTTCTACCAGCGGGTTGCCGGCGAGAAAATCGGTGCCGAAATCCAACTGGCTGCCGTCGAGCAGGTTTTAGCCGCCGATGGCCAGAGTTCCCATTCACAGTGCGGTTGTAGTCTCGAGCAGCCATCGCAGCCCCATCCGTGACGAGATTGGTTTACCATTTGTACCGCAGCATCCCGTACACGCCCCGCTGTAACTCGACCGTTGGGGACCTTAGAGTGCCAGCACCGGTACTGCCGAACTCCGGATGATGGGGATCAGTCAGGTTCTGGCCGACGACCGACAGCTCGAGATTCTCGCTCGGATACCAGCCCAAACGAAGATCTAATGCGATGTAGCTGGGCACGTCGACGAACTGCGGCAAGATGTCCACGTAGCGGCCGATCAAGTCCAACTCCCAGTTGCACCCCATATCCCAGGACGACATCAGATAGACCTGGTTGTGCGGGCTGAGGCCTTCAGTGGCAGCCTCAGCGGCAGCGTCCACCGGGTTGTCGGCATGGAGCTGCATTCGCAGAAACGTGTACTGGCCGTACAACTGCCAGCTATCGGTCACGTCCAGCGTCCCAGACAGCTCGACGCCGTACGTCTCGCCGTCCATGCCGTTGAATGTTGTAACCGGAAAGGTAGGCAAAACGACGATAGGCATCAACGGGACCGGAGTGAGGCGGCGGACCAAGAGATCGTCATACTTGTTGTAAAACATCGCTAGGTCCCAAGAAAACGCGTCGGTCGGTTGTGCCCGATAACCCAACTCGTAGGCGAACATCTCCTCGGAGTCGAATTCCTGATTCGGGAAAGCTGTGAAGAAGGACGTGCCGGGCCCGGCGACTCCTGTGATTCGACTGAAGTGCTCGGCGTAGGCGGGCGTCCGTACGGCGCGGGAGAACGAAGCCCAAGCAGCCTGCTGCTCATCGGGCGCCCACAGCAAGCGGGCGGTTGGCTGGTACTCAAAGTTCGAGAAGTCGTTGTGGCTCAGTTTAATGCCCATCGTCAAGAACAACTCGTCCGGCCGCAGCGTCATCTCGTCCTGCACAAACGCCGAGACGCGGTTAAGGTCGACCGTCTCATCGCTCGCATTCACATGGAAGCCGCCGTCGAATCCACTGGGGTGAAAATGGAGGTCGTAGAACCGATACCCAGCGCCCCAGACGACCTTGTGGTTGCAGCCCAGCTGGAAATGGTTTTGGAAGTCAACGTCGTACGTGTCGATCGAGGCGTCGATAATCTGGTTGGTGCTCCTGCGGTCGAAACGGTCGTAATATGCCTGTAACGACCAACCGCTGTCGTCGCCTAAGTCGCGACTCCAGCGAGACAGCAAATGCCCGCCGTCCGTAATCTCATCTTCCGTGTTGGTGAAGAAGAAATCCGGTCCAGTCGTCAATGGTCGAAGGAAATCGCGACGGCCGGAGTGGACCTCGAAGATTTCGCCTTGCAGCGTGATCGTGTCGCACTCGGTCGGGGTCCAGTCCATGCGAAACCCTCCCCGACCCGCGCGCCAGTCGTCTTGGGCATCGCCGTTCGCATTGAACCCGTTGTCACGGTCGAACCACTTGCCGTAGACACGGTAGTTCAGGTCCGAACCGTTGTTGCCGCCATAGCGAAACGAGGTGAAGCCACGCTCCTCGGTGCCACCACCGCTGGAGATGAGGCCGCCCTGTGTGTCCGCAGCCCGCTTGGTGATGATGTTGATGATCCCGTTCACGGCGTTAGCTCCCCAAACGGTCGCACCAGGGCCACGGACCACTTCAATCCGTTCCACGTCTTCCAGCATCACATCGACGGCATCCCAGGAAACAGTCGAATTGATCACTTGGTAGACGGCGCGCCCGTCAATTTGCACCAGCAGGAACCGGTTAAAGAACCGGTCGGCGAACCCGCGCACCGTGACCGACCACTTGTTCGAGTCGATTCGCACGACCTGCAGACCTGGCACCATGCGGAGCACTTCCGGGATGCTCGTCGCGCCCGAGCGGCGGATCATCTCCTGTGTGACCACGAACACAGCCACTGGCGACCGGCCGACGGTGCTTTCCTGACGGGAAACGGTCGTCACTTCCTGTTCCAGAGCCGGAACGCGAACTTGTGTCTGCGACAACTCCTCGATCGACAGGTCAAGCAGCTCAAGCGCTGGCGGCTCGACATCGGCTGGATTGGCGGGCACTTCAGGGGGCGGTTCTTGGTAGCGAATCGTGACAGCGGGCGTTCGGAAGGGCCGTTCTCGTGCCGAATCGTAGGCGAATGGTGGCGGTTCCGCGCGGACAGGGGTTGGCAACGCGCAGAGGGCCAATGCCCCCGCCACCAGCAAACTGCCGGCCATGAAGGTTGTCGCGCCAATTCGATATTCCATGGTCAGGCTACGAGCCATGCAAAACGTGTTGATAGCAGTTCGAGCCATATCTGCTTCTCTCGCGGATTGGCGATTGCCCACTCGCCGCCATGCTGCCGACAATTCGCCGGTTCATTTCGAACGAATCGATGGCACGGTTTGTCTCGATATGTGCAATCGACCGATTCTGCCGATTTATCCATCCGAGAGGCCCAGAAACGAGGGAGCCATCAGCGGTCTGGTCCGATCGTAACGATTACGCCGAATCTATAAATCGTAACGCCGCTCGGCCCACAATACCGTTACCGCGCGCGATCCATGCTAATCCGCACCAACAAACGATTGCACGTTCCACAGCTTGATGACGCCGTCTCGACTGGCGGTGGCCAGCAGTCGTCCGTCAGGGCTGAACTTGACGCCGTAGACTTCGTCGCTGTGAGCAGCGATCGTAAATACCTCTTTTCCCGTCGAGGCATCCCAGAGTTTGACTGTCTTGTCGTTACTGCTGGTGGCAATCCACTTGCCGTCTGGACTAAAGGCGACGCGACGCACCCAATCGATGTGGCCACGTAGTGTGAACAACTCCGAGCCAGTTTCCAAATCCCAAATCTTTGCCGTCGTGTCGTCGGCACCGGTCACGAGCCTTTTTCCTTGAGGACCCATGGCTAGGCTGCTCAGATACCAATCGTGCCCGCGCAGGGTACTAATCGCCTTACCGGTGTTCAAATCCCACAGCTTGGCCGTTCGATCGATACTTGCGGTAGCCAGTTGCTGGCCGTCGGGGCTGACCGCGAGATCGACGATCCAGTCGGTATGCGCAGCCACGGCACGGACCTTCCGAGCCGCCTCGATATCCCACAGAACTAATCTTCCGTTGTCATCTCCCGTGGCAATGTACTTTCCTTCGTTAGTAAACACCACGGAGCGCGTAAACGCAGACATTTTGAACGTTCGGATCTCCTTCGCCGCCTCGAGATCCCAGAACTTGACTGCGTAGTTTTCATTGCTGACCAAACGCTTGCCGTCGGGGCTGAACGACATTTTCCAAATATTGCTGGTGTGACCTGCCATCGTCAACACTTCCTTGCCGGTGGCGACTTCCCACATTTTTATGTCCGTGGGTCGCCAAGTCTTGCCAGGCACAGCACCGGCCAAACGTTTGCCGTCCGGACTGAAAGTAATCGGCCCGCCGCCCTCGATCGTCATGATCGGCTTTACAGTCTCACCACGACCGCCGTGCACAAACGTGATTGAGATAATGCTCGTAAACCAAACGAGCCTTGCCAGCTGAAGCTTGGTCATTTGTTGTCACCTATTTGAGACACGAACACACCGCTGGTGACCGACTGATTACCGTCCGATCGGTTGTCGTGCGGATATCATTCGCGCGGTCGAGTTTCGACGATGTCGCCGCTATAGCCGATCGACTTCAGAGCCGCAAAGACCTCGTTCGTGGGCACGGCACTGCCAGACTTTGTGCCGATCGTGGCTTGTTGTTTTTCAAAATCTACTTTGACTGCCAGCACACCCGGTGCTAATTTGATAGCCTCTTCGGCTTTCGACACTCACGTGTGTCACGTCATGCCTTCGATGCTGATCACGGTGCGATCCATGTCGGATGTGAACTCGTCAGGAGATGCCAAGAGATCCGTCATCGTTTGCGGAAAGAATAGAAAGACCACAGCGAAAACGGTTACAGCCCACAGCATGACCTTGTTGAACGTCATGATGCTTGAACGACGCGAGGCGGGTGCGCCGCCGTTGCCGACGGTTGTGGCACGTCGCGGACGATATGTGAAGTAGAAAGCGAACCCTAGAAACCCAAACGTCACGACCATGAAGATAGGTCGATAGTCGCTAACGAATGTCGTCATCCCCGCACCGGAGATTCCGCCCAGAAGCAACAAGGGCGGCAACCAGCATCAGCTCGATGCGATGAAGGCCGACAGCAAGGCTCCGAAGCTGGCAAAGCCTTCCGCACGGCCAGAGGGAACGTCGCCGTTCGATTGAACTTCTGTCGCACACGGCGAATCAGCTGTCGTCGACGCTCAGCAATCTGCCGTGGACGCTGCTTCTGGCAATGGTTCGTCGGGCATGTCTATTGCTCCTCTTTCACTTCCGCAGTGAAGCCATGTGCTTCGACCGTCTTGGTCATCTGTTCGATGGCAGTGCTTTCCGAGCGATATGTAACAAATAGCAAATCCAGATCCTCATCCGATTCGATTTCCCGCTCCCATTCATCTTCTACCGACTCGACACCTTCAAGCTCATCCAGAGCTAGTTTGACCTTATTCGGTCAGTCGCCTCACAAGATCTTAAGCTTATGGTTCATGCCGCCAACAAAAAACGTGACATTTTCCAAACCAGACGACGACGGACTAGCCGTTGGCAGCGGAGCTACTTCTACAGTTGGCGAGGTACAGCCGACTAGCAGCGGAATTGTCAGGCACAGGAACGTCAGTCGAATCATCATCGCAACTTCACTCGCCCTCAACGGTACAGACAACACGGAAACCGATCAAACGATACTGTGTATTCGGCATGGCTCGGAATCGGTACGCCGAACGACATGCTCGGCCATCGTCGACCCAACATCCGCCCCGAATAACAACGAAGAAGTTCTGATTACCATTATTAGTAAACTTCGTATCGACCACGCCAAAAGGCGGTCCAAGTGGATCTTCTTCTGGACTGTCCGCATAGTACTCAGGGTCGTACCAATCGGAACACCACTCGGCGACGTTGCCATGCATATCGTACAGCCCGAACGAATTCGGTTTGTACGAGCCAACCACACTCGTGCGTCGCAGGTACTTGCCTTGTTTGCCGTCACCAGCCGGATAGCGGCCGTTGAAGTTCGCCTGCTCCGATGACAAGGAGTCGCCAAAATGGAACGCCGTCGAGGTTCCGGCGCGGCAGGCATATTCCCATTCCGCTTCCGTTGGCAAGCGGTACTTGCGACCCGCGGCCTTCTCCTCGGAACGGTCGGTCAGCCGCTCGCAGAAGATCTTGGCCATTTTCCATTCGACGGTCTCGACGGGGAGGTCGTCTCCTTGGAACGCGGAACGGTTGTTGAAGTTCTCGATGCCTCGCATCACCTCCACATACTCCGACTGTTTCACCTCGCACACACCGATGTAAAACGGCTTCGTGATAGAGACCTCGTGCCGTTCTTCTTTGTTGTCGCGTTCCGCTTCGCTCCGCCGTGATCCCATTACGAAAGTGCCAGCGGGAATGCGGGCCAGTTTCATTTCGATCGAATTGGTGATGGTCGGATTCGTGCCGATCTCCGGCTGCTCCGCTCTCACAAGACGCGGCACAACGAGGGTGACGACCAATGTTAATACAGCGAGTTGTTGGCAATTCATAGTTATCTACGCAGGAGTAGTGACTGTCTTTTGAGTGACGTGATGTTGATCGTCCAAGATGCTTGCCGCCGGTTTTCGATCGCGCATCAAGTAGATCTCCGAGCCGTCGAAGGCCGCTTCGGCGGGCAAGGGGCTACCGTGAAACAAGGCTGGTGACGACCACATGCCGTAAGCACCGGCATTGCCAAACGCCAAGGCGGTGCCCGCAGCAAGCGCTGGCAGCGGACTGGCCTCGAGCATGACGTCGTCCGGCAGGCTGAGGCATCCCAACACATCCGTCGGTGTGAGTGGCGAGGAGTCGCCACCGAGCACCAGCGGCGCATTCTGATTGGATCGCAGGCACAGCCCGCACATGTCAGCACGCTGGTGCACGCCACCATCGACGATTACTGCGGGGCGTCCTTGAAATGTTTGGTGACCAACGACCGAAGTCAAATACCAACCAGCTTCGGCGACCAAGTAACGGCCCAGCTCAAGTACGATTCGCGCGGGTGCCGCTCGCTCGGCCAACTTGGCGAGTTCATCGCCGACGCGAACCAGATCGAACGCTTCATCATCGGGCGCGTAGGGGACGCCAAAGCCGCCGCCGAGGTTGATATAAGTTGGCTCGATGCCGAGCGTTTCGGCCGCTCGCAGAGACAAGTCCAACGCCAAACGCAATTGTTCGTTCAGCTTCTCGGCGTCCAACACTTGTGACCCGGCAAAGACGTGAAAGCCGATCACGTCGATATTAGACGAAGGAAGGTATTCCTGGCAGCGTTGCAACTCGTCACAGGTAAAGCCGAATCGAGACTCACTGCCCGCTGGTACGACCGCGCACGAACCGAAGTCTGGCCTCAGACGAAGAACGGCGGAATTGGCGATGCGCTGATCGCTTAACCATTGCAACTCGCTGAGCGAATCGATCGAAACAATCGCCTCCGGCGTTTCACGCAACTGGGTGATCGTCTCAGGCAACTTAAAGGGTCCCGCGACGAAGATCCGATCGGCAGGAAACTCGGCTGCCACCGCGGTCGCAAGTTCACCCGCTGAGGCAACGTCTGCTCCAATGCCACAATCGGCAAGGACATCGCAGATCCCGAGCGACGCGTTCGACTTTAGTGAGTAAAGAATCTCCACTTCGGATGGGAGAGCACTGCGCAGTTTTTCAACCTGGGATCTCAATCGCCGCACGTCGAACGCATACGCCGGCGTGCCGTAGCGGCTCGCAATCTCGCACAGTGCGAGTACCGTTGTTTCGTCCGGTTTGTTGCGGTTTACGAGGGAGCTATTCATGACTGAACTCTAACTTGCGGTCCATTGCCACGACCAGAATCCAACTACGAATACCGTTGCTAGCCATGTGATCACGGTCGATACGATGTTACCGCGTTTGAGAATGTACAGCACGTAATGAGACCTTCCTAAAGCGACGACGGTGACGCCGATCAGAATTGGCGACATCCAACCGGCGATTGATACTGCTGAACCCCCCGCTAACCCGAACAGGGAAAGGATGCCAGCTGTCGTTCACGTAGGCACTGCCGCAGCAGCGCCGAACAGGGCACCAAAGACGGTCGTCGATTTCGCACCCTTGGTAACGCTGGAGTGGATTTCGTCCTCGACGACCGGAGCATCACCTCGCTCGCAGCTATCATCCTTCGGCATACTCATCGCTTTCTCTTTTCACACGGCTAATCGACAAGCTCAACGCTTGTCACGAGAATCCTGCGAGGATTTGTCGGTGATTTCTTAAACAGGCTGGGCCAACGTCCAACATAGTTGTCGATCACGCCGCTCAACTTCACGGGCTTGATCGAATCGGATCGCAACTTCGCGAACGCCGCTGCATGTTGATCATCGGCGTGCTTGACTAGTACGAATTCCTTGTCGGAGTCGGCAACTTTCAGCACGATCGTTTCTTCCGTGGCCACGACCTCTCCGATCACGGTTACCTCCAGGCTAACCAAGCCACTGCGCGTTCCACCTGACAACCTAGTCGCCCAGACACTCTCGTGGAGTTTGTCTAGATCGATCAACTTGCCCTGACGGGCGCGAAACGTAACCGTACCCTGATCGTACTTCGTTGTTTTTTGAAGTTTATTAAATACAACCGAATCTTCGTCCACGTCATACAGACGTGCAGTGGCGTCACACGCCACACCTGCTCATCAGTGCATCTCCGCACCGGTGACCGTCATGATGCCGCTTACCACTTGGCCACTGGCCGACGATGCAACCAGCAGCGAGATGGCCGCTAAGGAAAAAGCGTGTCGCGTTTTCATAAACCACTCCTCAATAGATTAATTCGTTGCTCGTCCCTTGTGGAACGTTTCCAACTCGTTATTAGCGTTTACAATCGTACTCAGCTTGTCGACGACGCTCGCCAACCCCGAACCGGCGATCACGAAATACAACTCGTCATCAGCCATCCCAGTATAGACGCGGTTACCGATACATCCCAGGTTCGTTGCCGTGGTGCCAGATTGAATCACCGCCGGAATTGCGGCGCATGTTGGCCGACCGACCATCGACGAGTCACTCGAAACGCCACTCGCATGAGCGGCCTCGGCGAGTAACATCATCTGTTTCGCATTGCCCGAAACCAGAATTGCATCTGGCTCGAAGGTCGCGTCCGACAACGGTGCATAGACGGCAACGCCAAACTCGCCCTGGAGCTGCGGAATCTCTGGCACTTCCTCCATCGCGATGTATTGCAGTTCAACCATCGTGCCGACAAGGCCTTCTAGCTCCTTCGCCGTTTCTTCGGGCAGTTCGACTCCGTGTGTATGGGCACCGATCGGGCAGCCGAAATGATCGGATGCCTCGGTATAAAACGAGTGGCCCTCGGCGGCAAGTTTCCAATACGTACAGCCTGAAACAGCGGACTCCTCGATCCGCGCCATGCCTTCGGGAGCAGACTCCTGAAATTTGACGGCGACCGATCGTCGCTGCAAGCCGAGTACTTCATCAATCGAGGTTGCTGTGTTCATTTACGTTCCTGATCCAGAGTCGCACCCAGTCACGTTGTCTGCGGACTTGTTAAGAGGATCTAACTGACCCTCGGTTGGCTCCGCTCAGCAGAACCACGATTCGGTCATCCGCGGAGCCCGTTGACGATCGGTCGGCAACGAACAGGCAACACCGACCGGTTCTCGTCCGTACGCAAGCTCCTTAATTCGTAAAAATGTCGTCGCCGCGTCCTCTTCCGCTTCGGCATCTTGTTCGACCAGCCTCGCTACATCCTTTTGCAATTGATCCATTCGCGGATCAGGATGTTCCCAACGATAGGTGAACGCTGCTTCGTCGAGCGGCCCTCGGTAGGGCAATGTTTCTTCGTGGTCGGCCAGCCAAGAGCCGGGGGGAATCAGGAGACGGACTGAATACTGTACTGGATCAATGTGGTCGATCAGATCATTCTCTTCGATGAACTCCAACACTTCCAAAAAGTCCTCGATCGTGGTCCAAGGCGTGAAGGTCACCCAGGTCGGACGCGGCGCGATTCCGGCGTCGCGCACGAAGTTGACGGCGGATACGACATCTTCTCGCGTATGTTGCTTGTCGAGAATCGTCAGAACTTTGTCGCTCAACGATTCGACGGCGGTGATGATAAATAAGCAACCGGCTGCCGCAAACTCTGGCATGTCCGCGCCACGATTCAGCAGATGCTCGACTTTAGCAGTGAAGTCGTAGGTCAGGTCAGGGAATTTTTCGTGCATCGCACGTACGATGCCTAGCGAGTGCTTGGGGCCATTGAGAAAATCCGGATCGCCAAACGAAATGTGCATCGCGCCCGCTTGAACTTGCTGACGAATGTCTTCCAACACGACTTCTTGCGGCACGACGAAGAATCGCCCGCCGTACACGGGTGGAATCGGACAGTGTGTGCATAAATGCAAACAGCCGCGACTGGCTTCGACATATCCGGCCGTTCGTCGATCGCCGTCCTGTTCGAGTTTTGCGTATTCATCGAGCAGCGGAAGGGCACCGCGCTCGGGAACTGCGAATGGCAATTTCTTAAGAATCGGTAGCGACACCTTTCCGCGCTGAATCACGCCTTCAATATCATCGCTGCTGCCCGATGCAATCGACTCGACTAAGGCGACTAACGGCTGTTCGTATTCACCGCCGATGCACGAGTCGGCGTCGTGGTCCAGTAGATACTCGGAATTCAAGGCCGCGTAGAGACCATAGAAACAAATATGGCTATTAGGATTGAGTTCGCGAATTCGTTTCGCGACGCGGACTCCTAATCGCAGGGCAGTGTGCATCGGGACCGAAATCCCAACGAAGTCAGCACGTGCAGCTTTCGTGGCATCAAAGTCCTCGACGGCAATGTCCATCGCGGCCGGCTCGAAGCCTGCGCGCCGGAGAAATCCCATTGGCATTGCCACGCCGATCGGCTGATGGCCTAGCTCGTAGCAGGAAATGAGAAGTACGGAACCCGGTGACTTTAACTTCATGACGCAGTCCTGTTGTAGGCCCGGGGAACATCTATTTCTCTGGCGAACATTCTAACCCTAAACCACCTAACGCCAAAACGTTACACTATTGTTTCCTGCAAGGCGCCTCAAATGGCATGTGTCAGCCGGCTGACCAACAACCGCTCCGCAGCGGGGTCGAATTGTCATCCGCATCCGCCCCTACTGCAAGCCTCCGACCAAGTTACGTCTGACGCTCTCCCCCGCTTTTCACTTCATCGTCACTTCACCTAATTCCTATTGGTGGGATGGTGGTTTTCTGCTGCGATTTTTCCCTTAGTTTGGTCCCGAAACGCCCGAATCGAAGTGGCAGCATCGAGACGCCCTTAATTTCGCTCGCTTCTCGCTGCAAAGGTGACAAGCGATTGGACAGCCAATCGCACAACAATTTGAAAGCATGCGGTGAGTACCAATCTTGCGGTTTCACGGATCGGTTGGTTCATTGACAGCACCGGTCCGTCCGCCTGACGCGCGATGCTGTATGGTTTTTCGGCTGGACCGCTTGTGAAGCAGTTCAGCGAGCAAACCCAGTGCGAGCGCGCCGTTGGGGGTCAGCCAATCCGGCTGAGCGCCGAGAACACTTTCGCAGCGCGTCAGCAGTTCGCCGGGCTCGAAGAACTCAACGAGCAAATCGATAGGCAACTCGTGAGTGATACCCGCCGAATCGTCTACGAAATCTGAACCCGATCCCGACCAAAGCTGTAGCAGCGCGTCGACGTATCGCTCGTCGCTCTCGCACGTGGCGCGAACCCATGTCCGCGACTTTGCCTTGCGGCCGAACTGCCACCACTTCTGTACGACCGACATGAACTGCGGATGCTCCGCCAACTCGCCGTTCAGGCCAGCTTGTTGAATTCGCTTGTCAAGAATCCTAAGTACTTCCAGCAGCTTCGCGGTGTTTGCTTCCGCTGTTGGCGCATGCTTGCCATCCGCGAAAATGTCGATGCGGTATTCCAACAATTCGAGCAATTCCGCAGAAGTCAGCAGCCCGGCGTCCTCTGCTACCGAAGTGCGAAGGACTTCCAGCCGTTGCTCCGGGTCATCCATTCGTTGCAGACAGTCCAGAAGCACCGATGTGACCCAGTGGACGGGGCCGATCTTCATGCGATGCTGAGAAGCACTGTCTTTGACGGCGGCAATCTGATCGCCCCGGCGCATTATCGCTCGAAACAAGTTTCGCGCCTGATCGGCAGTGGCCTTCTCGTTGACAAAGTCGGCGGCCTGTTGCAGCAACTCGCCAACCCAGCCGGCTTCTCCCTCTTCCTCGAGCGGTCCGAATCGTTGCAGCGCACCAGCAAACGCTGTTGCGTCGTCGAGCAACTCGACCATGTGTTGCCACTGATATTCGGCGGCCTCGCCCGCAGTCAGGCCCAACCGAAAATACGTATCGAAGTGCTTGATGGAACAGATCCGCTTTTGACGATGCCAGATCTGGATATATTCCTCACCGCAGATTGGTCCGTTCAAAGCCCATGCGACCTTAGGAAACAGCAACCGCACAATTGATTCGACCGGCGCACGATCGCGTTTCGGGATCTCGGCGAGCCACGAGTGGTGGAACTTCCTGATGTTCAACCATCCCTTGCCTGACGGGTCGCAGTGGCCGACAAACGCGTCGCTGAACGACCGAATCGCTTGGATGGCCTGCGACGAAAACGACATCAAACAAGAAATTCCCAAGAGGTCTGGGAAGTAGACTTGACCGGCTAAGGTCGGATAAGTGAATCGCAGAACGTTCAACAGTCGCGTACAAGCGCGTGGAGTTGCCAAAAAATGTTTGATGCCTCCCTCGAACAAAATGCGAAAGTGCCTCTGAGTTTCTTTGTCGAGGCTCTTTGCGGTGGGATCGATCGCCTGTAATTGCCCAATGACCATCCGTTCGAGGATCATCCGTCCCGGCATCGGCACGTCGATTTGCAACTGGACGACTTTCTCGAGATACGTCCGACCGTCAACGCCCAGTTTGTTGCCGATCGAATCGACAACGACCTCGTAGTCGAACGACAACACGTAGGTTGTGTTCTGGAAATCGGCAACGGCACGGACGATCAAAAGCAGCTGAGTCATCTCCTCGGGCGTGAGCCGATCGATGTCGTCCATGAAAATCAGAATGCGTCGGTCGGAGTTTCCGAGAATCGAATTCACCTTGTGTCGAATCACCTCGATGTCCCGCGACGCGGGATCAGACTCGGTCTTTAAGCCCGGTTTGGCGATGGACTCAGCCAGATGGTCGAGCGCAACGGTGGCCTCGCCCAGAGTCTCTTTCACCTCGGGGCGGCTCACCGCAGCACCCAACTGCTGAAGGAAGGCGGCAACAAGCTGTTGAGTTCCGGAAAACCACCACGGGTTAAATTTCAAGACGAGTGGTGGTTGCTCGCCGGCAGTCGTCTCTAACTCGCCGGCGATCAAGTTAAGCAAGCTGCTCTTTCCACTTCCCCAAGGCCCAGCCAACGCCAACACGACCGAGTCCGTGCCCTTCACGGCGCGAATCGCTTCGGCGAATGAGCGCACGAACGCCATGCGATCGAGTCGGTCGAAACCGGGGCTCGTGATCGGCGCGTCGGGGATCAGGTGCAGTGGTCCTGGCGAATGTTTTGACATGATTCAGAAAATTCATTCTGCCTTAACGCCGCCAGCAAATCCAGTTCGAACGCGCCAGCCATTTACCTAGCTCAGCCATTCGTTCACCGCGGCCATTCGTTTCAAACGTCTTGGAAAACCACGCGGCGCCATTCAGCGAAAGCGACGGCTCGGTAGACAGCCTGCGAGACTTATTGCCCATCGGCGGTACCAACAAGTTTCCAGACATCCTTCTGCATGTTGTTGCCCGCAACCATCCAGAGAGCGCTGTCATAGGCGAACAGGCTGGAGGCATGTCGTACGTTCCAAGGAGTGTTTGGCACTTCGATCCAATTGACGCCATCGACCGAATACCAGACATCCTTCATATTTCCGCCCACTTCGTTGTAGTAGCCTTCCGTCACCCACATTTTGCCGTCAAAAACGGCGACGTCGTGGTACTGCCTCGGCTTCCACGGAGCAGCCTCAGTGTGCAGCTCCCAGTTGACACCGTCCGTAGAACTCCAGACGTCGTTGTAGTAATTTCGTTTGGGCGTCGTTGGAGTGTCGTAAGTGCCTCCGCCCAGAATCCAGATCCGGTCATTGAACACGACGTTGCCTCCGATCATGCCGCGCGGGGACCAATAAGGTTCTTTTGGCGTCACTTTATCCCAGTGAACGCCATCCGTCGTGTTCCAGACATCGCGGAAGAATTTCTCCTGCCGGGGAGGTGCGAATCCAGGCATGGTCTGCCCGCCGATAACCCAAATCTTATCGTTAAACACCAGCGTATAGTGCAATACTCGCGGGCCCCAAGGAACATCATGATCCTCGTTGACATAGTTCCATGTCTTTCCGTCATCTGAATTCCACACGTCGTTATGGATATGCCCCTGGTTTGCGTCTCCACCGACAATCCACATTTTGTCTTTGTAGACAACGTAGCCGGCCGTGTGCCTTCCTTCCCAGTCGCTTGTCGGGTCGAAATTCTTGTCGAGAAATGTATTCGGCTTCACTAAACACCAAGTGAAACCGTCACTTGAATTCCAAACTTCGTTGTTGCAGATCCGAGGAAAATGAACTTTGTCGCTGGGATTCCAACCACCCAACAACCACATTTTGCCTTTGAAAACCAAAGCACCAGCACCATCGCGCGGCGCATACGCCGCCTGCTGAGTCACGTTGACCCATTTGTAATTTGACACCTTTGACGAGGATGTTAGCTGAATGGCCGATGCTGTTTTCTCCGCATGGATCGGGCTTGTGTGGCCAAGACCGAGACTTGCGAGTGCTAGCCAAAACATGATTCTGTACATCGAGCAATACTCCTCATTCAGTTGCGGATCGGCATGCCTCAGATCGTTTGTGTTGGAAGTGCGCGGGAGATAAGTAACCGCCGTTCCCCAACGAGCATACTGGGTTATGAGATGGATTCACAGCATCCATCCGTGCCCCGTATCGCCTTCGCGATCATCGTCGCTCTGAACGCCGTCGCGTTTCACTTCTCGCTAGCCGCGTCGTCTTCCCACTGTCGTAGGCGACGAGCGTAGTCGTGAGCTTGAACGACAAAGTCAACTCCGGCAAGGTCTTTCCAGGCTGACATCAGCCGCTGAAAAACGGGACCAGCGATTCCGTCACCGGTCACTTGGCCTTCGAACGTCTTCGCATGGACTATCGAGAAGGAGGTCGCCGTGCAAAAGACCTCGTCCGCCATCAGCGCCTCGTATCTCCCTAAATTCGTTTCTCGCACCTCGATGCCAAGTTCTTGCGCCAGATCGAACACCACGCCTCGGCTGATTCCTTGCAAGATGTTGCGAGGCTCGGGTGTGTAGATCACACCACGCTTCACCAAGAAGATGTTCCAGCCTGGGCCTTCCGCGAGGTAACCGTCCGAATCGAGAAGCACAGGCCATTTGTCGCCAGCTCGTTGCGCCTGAAGCTCGGCCAAGCGATAGTGCATGCGGCTGCGGACTTTCGCTTTCAGGTCGACAATGTGGGCAGGAATCGTCTGCTGGGCGGGGATCATGATCTCGACACCGCTATCGTAGTTCGATGCAAAGCCGCCCATGTGCGTGATCAATGGCCAGCAGTTAATCGAAACCGTTGGTCGCACTCCTTCCGAGAAGGCCGAGCGATAGACTGGCAACGGACCTCGCGACACATCATGCATAATTTGCCAGTCCATATCGCTGGCTTCGGTCGTAACGTTCCTTTGCAAGGTATCTATCGTAACCTGCTCCATTTCGTCAATCGTCATCCCACAATCGATCTCCAGCAAACGCAACGATCCGTAAAGCCGCTCCAAATGTTCCCGCAATCGAAACGGTTGCTGATTGAAAGTACGGGTCATTTCAAACGCCATGTCTCCATACATCAATGCTGAATCGAAGATCGATACGCGAGCTTCCTGTTCAGGGACGTACTGTCCGTTGAAGTAGACGACGCGTGTACTCATGTGTTTCCAAATGTGTGATGTAAGTTGAAGTCGTGCGTATCTTCGGAAACAACATCGCCGGTCGTTTCGCGGAAACGATTGTAAAGAGTGACGCAGACGACGTACACTGTCGAACACATTCTCACGACCAAGGAGAGATGGATGTCTAAGCATCTTCAGTTATTGTGCGTCGCCTTCGTGGTTGCGGTATGGGTGACCGGGACGCCAGCCGCAGAGTCTTGGCCGCAGTTCCGAGGTGTTAACGGGTCAGCGCGATCGACAGATTCCGCAGTTTTGCCAAACGAACTCTCACCCAACAAGAATGTCATCTGGAAAGTAGAGCTTCCACCGGGGCATTCTTCGCCGACCGTCTTTGGGAACGCGATCTATGTGACCGCCGTCCGCAATGAGCGGCTGGTCACGATGGCCCTCGATCGTGGCGATGGCAAAGTGCTGTGGGAGGCGGAAGCTGCCCATCAAGGGCTCGAACAAATTCACCGAATCGGCAGCCATGCTCAGGCAACTTGCGCGACAGACGGAGAGCGCGTCGTAAGTTTTTTCGGTTCTTCCGGACTCTTTTGCTACGAAGTGTCGGGCAAACTACTTTGGTCGCAGCCGATGGGACCATTCAACAACGGTTTTGGGGCGGCAACCTCGCCGATTCTTGTCGATGACTGGGTTATCTTGTGCCAAGATCATGACACCGATTCGTTTCTGATGGCAATCGATAAACGATCCGGTGAGACAGTTTGGAAGACCGATCGCAGCGAGTTTCCTCGCAACTTTTGCACTCCCGTGATTGTGGAGGTTGACGGCAAGAAACAAATTGTGGTAGCCGCAACATTACGAGTTGTCGGTTACGATCTCGCCAGTGGCCAAGAAGTGTGGACCGTACGCGGAATCGCTCGCGCCGCATGCAGCAGTCCAGCCATCGCCGATGATGGGACGATCTATATCGCAAGTTGGGCCGGAGGCGGCGAACCTGGAGCCAGAATCGAGGTCGATCCGTTCGCCGATGTCATCGCCTCAAAGGATGTGAACGGAAACGAAACACTCGAACGGGACGAACTAGACAAAGACGGTCCGATCGAGCGTCGCTTTACGCAAGTCGATCGCGACAACACCGATTCGATTACACGCGACGAATACGAGTACTTTCGAGGTCTTTTCGAATCGTCGCGCAACGTCGTCGTGGCAATCAAACCTGGTGGCAAGGGCGACGTCACACAATCGCGAGTAACCTGGGAGTTTACGAAATTCGTCCCCTTTATCGCATCGCCTCTATATGCCGATGGTAACGTCTTCCTGGTAAAGGATGGCGGAATTTTGACTGCAATCGACTCGCAAACAGGAGCAGCAGTAAAGACGAAACGACTTTCGGCCACAGGCGCGTACTACAGTTCTCCGGTCGCCGGCGATGGCAAAGTCTATCTTCTCAACGAGCGAGGGCAGCTCACTGTCGTCACCGGTGAAAGTAAATGGCAAGTGCTCTCCCGAGCCGACTTCGGTGAAGACACCTACGCCACTCCGGCAATCGTGGGTGGACAGATATTCCTCCGTACGACAGGACATCTTTATTGCTTTGGTCTGTTGAAAGAGTGAGTACTTGCGATTCCTTCTAGTGCGGCGTCACAGCTACAACTCGGGGGTGGCCGGGGTCGAGTCTTCGAGCCCCCGGAATCGGCATGCTGCTGGGGGCTCGAAGACTCGCCTCCAGCCACCCATTCCAAAAAGCTTAATTTGAGGGGTTGTGGCCCTTGTTGGAGTCTACTCTTTAGCGTGCTTTTTCAGCCTAAAGGCTGTACTCCAACAAATGGTGCAACCCCCGTACTTAGTTGTGACGCCGCACTAGTAAGGTCATCGCCATTGCTGGAATGCCACGAGCTAGTTGTTAGTGGGTGCAGCACCTTGATCGAGCGGGACGTCTTGCTTCATTGGACTGTCTCCATGCCATGCGGCGGACTGCGGCATGTGGAACATGGCGAACGATGTCTGAATCGGATAGTTGCAGACGCAGCCAACCGAGAAGCACGGCGCGTTGAGCAATCCATCCGCGGCGACAAGGCTGTTACTGCAACCCGACCGGAGGTTTCGAATTGCGTATTCCTGGCGAGTCTCTACGTCAACGTAGGTCGCACAGTTTGAACGAAGGAATAGTAGGTTTTTGCCTCCGACTGCGTAGTTGCATCCACTTCGACGAAAGAGCGCGGCTCCGTTCAACAAGCTTCCCGTGCCAACTTCATAAGTGTGTCCAGTCTGATTGATGAACGTCTCGGGCCCCAGGATCAAGGGTTGTTGGCCTCGCATCGGCTTATGCCACACTTCTTCACCAGTCTTCGCGTTGAGCGCAAATGTATTGCTCGATTTTCCCGCCAGCAGCAAGTCGTGATCGACCGAATAGGCCAGCCAGTCGTCTTGTGTGCGCAGACTCATGAAGTGGAGTGAAGTCAAGTTCGCTGGTGGATCAGTGCGGACGGTCTTCCAAAGTTCGCGCCCGCTGCGAGTGTCTAACGCCATAATCGTCGAAGGCAACGACTCGACTTCTTCACCTCGTCGACGCATCGAACCGATCTCTTCCGGCGAGTGCGAATCGATACAGAACACGCGCCCACCGGCTACGGCTACCGCCGCTGTGTTGTACCTCAGATCGGCCGATCTACTCCAGAGTTGCTGCCCCGATGCACGATCTAGAGCGACGATCAGCTTGCTGTTCCAACGGCCCTTGCTGATAGCGTTTTCTTGGTCGAATCGCATGGCAATTATGATGACGTCATCTCCAACGCGAATGTCGGTCGCACTCACCGGAACGTCATCCTCGCGTCCAACATCTATATCGAACGAATGTCGCGACTCTCCCGTCGCCGGATCGAGCACCAAGCACTTTCGTTCATCGGCGACATACACGCCGTCGAGCATTGATGCATAGCGCGCCGAGCCACCAACTTTGCGTGACCACAGCAGCTGTCCCGTGTAAGCATCGACCGACTTGAGTGTATTCGTGGCGACTTGCAACGCGAACAGACGCCCGCCGGCAACCTGTGGTTTTAGACCGTGGCCGTAATCTTTGCGTTTATAGAATCCGTGGTCACGACCATCGCCATACCACAGCACTGCTAGTGGAGCCTGAACAAGTTCGTCTCGCGAGAAGAACGAGCGTGCCGCGTCACCCGTCTCGTGCGACCATACTGAACTGCCGGGCAACGCGCCCGTACGCTGGATGGTCATCAGCTCGTCGATCACCCGAACTTTCGCGCCGGCGAATCGATCTGATGTTACGCTTTGCGCAAGTGCAGCCTCGCCAGACGTATCTGTCGGCAGACACAACATACCCCCGTACGGCCGCAAGTTTTCGTAGAGGCCCAGTCGTCGTACCTCGGTGTCCAGCTGTAGTTTCTCCGCGGCTTCGGTCACGATCAGATTCGCCATGTACGGTGGCAGATTGACCGCTGCGGGATCATCAACGATCGCTTGAAAGCGTCCGCTGAATTGTTCGTCAGTCGCATATCGTCGGCGGAGTTGGTCGACGATCTGCGAGTCGTCATCGATAGCTACGACATGAAATTGACTCTGAATCAACAGTTCTTCCACGAGTCGCCCGTTCTTCAGCCCAATGACAATCGCGTATCCCTGGCGCCGATCAGTCGCGTCAAGGATGGATTTCGCGAGATCAGTCCAGGTATCGGGTAATGCAACCGCCTCAGTTTGTGATACCGCATACTCGTGTGGTTCAACATCGGATTCGCCGAAGCACAGGATCGATCCGTCGGCGAGTACGACGAACAAACGATCATTCGCCGCGAGCATGCTCGTCGGTTCGGCTGATAGTTCCATCGACCAGACGACTGAGCCGGCTCGCTTTACATCGGAATTGAGTTGAACGGCAAAGAGGCTGGGCCCGCTGTGAGCGTACAGCCGATTTCCAGCTTTCAGCAGCGAACTCGTCGTGAGCTTTTTTTCAGTCCATGAGGTATCTAGTTTCCAGAGCACTGGTGATTCCCAGCGCGCCGGCTTGATCGCGGCCCCGTTAAACTCGTCATCTTGTAGCGTGGTCTGCGCCTGCTTTAGGTCGTAGGCATAGACCGTTCCGTTATCGACGCCGTACGCAATTCCATCTTCGATCACGGATCGATAGTCGCAACCGGGAAGACTTTTATAGGGGAACAGCGGGCCTTCGAAGAGATCCGCCTTCGGTCCACTCCAACCTGCGGGTGCATCTTTGCCAGCAGCTGCCCAGCGGCTAGCGATCTCGCGGCCATCTTTCATACTTACAACACCGGTCAACCCGACAAGTGCTATGTCGCCGCTGACCGTTACTCGACTGTCGCCATTGCGATAGCCTTGCACGAAGTAATGCAGCTTGCCTGTTTCGCGATCGAGTCTCGCTGGCATCGACCGACCGTTCGGAACGATCAGCATGTCACCGCGAACAAGCATGTGCCCCTGCGGCGAGATGCCTGACTCTTGCATATAGTTGTGGTCGACACGAACATTCTCGATTGCGTGACTGTTGTCGTTCGTCCAAAGCACGCTCCCTGACGTCGCGTCGACCGCATGAACGAAGACTCCCAAGGTTGGCCAGATTCCGGCCCCAAAGTACACGACGCCATCCGCCACAACAGGTCCGCCTCGGACCGGCCAGAATGAGACGAGTCTCGCATTGCCTAGATGGCGGTGAGTTCCCCGTTCTGGAGCGCCCGATACCTTCCAGATCAACTCACCGCTAACCGCATCAACACAATACAACCAGCCGTCGTCCGAACCAAAACAGACTCGTCCATTGAACGCGACGGGTGCGAGACGAATTGGCCCGTTCGTATAGAATCGCCACAGTTCATCCCCGGACGTGCTATCAAAAGCGGTCAGACTACCATCGACCATCGACCCGACGAACATTCTGGAACCGAAGACGATTGGCTGGTACGAGGCGTCAAAATGCAAACGCGCCTCGTTCGGCCACGCAGGCATCGGGGCCGGTAGCTTCCGCGTCCATTGCAGACGCAGTTGATTAGGTAACTCTCCTGCTGACACCCCGTTACGGAGTGCATCACCGCGCCACATCGGCCAGTCGGCGGAATGCGCGACAGCACTCGGCGCGATAGTAGCAAGTCCCATGAGGACGCAAAGGATTCGTAAGTGGACCATCTGAACCGTCTCCTGTGGGTACTCGAACCGGCATCAATGCCGACGGATGTCAAGGTATTCTAGCAGAGTTGTGCGAGTGAATAGCTCGGCAACCGGGTCTGTGTGCCGACCACCTCAGTCGATGGCACCGAAACCTCGCGTCGTTCGACATGGATTGCGGAAGTAGACATCGCCGTTCACGCGTGATAGCGTGTTGACTTGACAGAGAGTAGTTCTCCCATGAAGTAAAGGAATTCAGGAATGTTTCGAGTACGAATTGTCGCGTTGTTTGTCGCCGCCTGCGTCACAGTTTCTGTCATTCATGCCGCTCCCATCTTGCAGGAAACCGAGAGCGGTGATCCGCAGATAAAGTCGATCAACGTTATCAGCTTCGCGCCGCAAGGCGTCCTTTTGATTGGAGACGGCACGGGTTCGCAAATCGTTGCGATCGAAACGGGTGATGACGTCACGAAGCCGAAGATCGAGCACAAGGTCGATGGTATCGCTGCAAAATTGGCGGCTCGTCTCGGAACGACGTCCGACGGGATCGAGATCATCGATATGGCGGTGAACCCAGCCTCGGGAACTCCATATTTCGCGATTCGCAAGCAAGATGACAAACGCAATCTGATCCTCACCGTTGACAGGCAAGGCGAGATTGGTGAGTTTGAGCTGAACGATGTGTCGCACGCCAGGATCCAGCTCAAAGCGGGAAAGGACAACATCAGCCGCGTTACTGATGTCGCTTGGGCCGATACTCAAATTGTTGCCGCCGGCCGCAGCAATGAGACGTTCGCCTCGAAGATCTTCAGCATCGATGTGCCGCTCAAACATAAATCAGTCGGAAGCGTTTACAGTGCGGAAACGTATCACGTGTCGCACGGTCGCTGGGAAACAAAGGCTCCGATGAGCGTCCTCATTCCAGTGCGAGAGAACGACAAGACGTATGTCATCGGCGCATTCAGCTGCACGCCTGTCGTGAAGTATCCGCTCGATTCCTTACAGCCCGGAGCCCAAGTCAAAGGCGCAAGCATGATCGAACTCGGCTCAGGGAACCGACCCATTGATATGTTCGTGTATGAGAAGGATGGAAAGTCTTTTGTACTCTCGAACACGTTTCGGTTTCATCACGAGCGAAAGCCCTTTGGGCCGAGTCCCTACTGGACCGTGAAGTTCGATCAAGGGTTGTTGAGCGGAGATGAAACGGTGAATGAGAAGGCAACTCGCCGTCTCAAAGGATACGAACCGGTGACCGACAAGATCTCCATGGCCGAGGCATTTCATGGTGTCATGCAAATGGACAAGCTGGATAGATCGCATGCATTGGTCCTGCGACAGAACGACGAAGGGATCAGTCTCGAAGTTCTCGCCTTGCCATAGAACGAACAACCTAGCGCAGCATGACAGCCAAAAACGGCGGTCGCACCATTTGTTGGAGTACAGCCTTTAGGCTGAAGAAGCACGCTAAAGCGTGGACTCCAACAGGGGGGCCACATCCCTCAAATCAAGCTTTGACAAAGCACTAGCGCCATGCATGTTGCAATCGGAATCTTGAGTCTGTGGGCGGTCGCGAACGACCCGCTGTTGCACATCGAGTCGCAGGGCGATGGGCGCATCATTACTGTTGTCGCCGACCTTCGTGAGGCCGAACTGCCTGCGAGAAGCGAGTCGAAGAACACCGCGAAGCACGGCGAATCGATCTTGACACTTCGCCTTGTCGATGATGATGGCACTTTGGGCGCACCGATCTTTGGCGAGTATCGGCGCGTCGGTGAGCAACTTCATTTCACGCCGCGATATCGTTTGATACCGGAGTACGAGTATCGTGCGACCTTCCACGCAACAGACGACCGACGGGTGAGCTTGACCCATCTTGTTCCCAAGCGTCCACCGAGCAAGCCCGCTTCGGTCACACAAATATTCCCGAGCAGCACCGTGTTGCCGGCGAATCACCTGAAGTTCTACATTCACTTCTCGAAACCAATGCGTGAAGGCCGAGCGATCTTCGACCGAATTCACTTGTTGGACAAAGACGGCGACGAAGTTCCGGATCCCTGGCGGCGAACGGAACTTTGGACGGAAGACGCACGTCGACTGACGCTGTGGATTCATCCGGGCCGCGTTAAGACGGGAGTGAATCTGCGAGAAGAACTGGGCCCCGTACTGGAGCCACAAAGGCGGTACACGCTGATGATCGACTCCAGCTTGCAGGATGCTGATGGACAACGTCTAGGCAAAATCTTCAAGAAGCCGTTCGCGACGACTGTCGCCGATCGCGAACGACCTGAGCCTGATCAATGGCAGTTGCTCCTGCCCGAAATTGGCACTCGACAGCAACTCGGAGTTCGGTTCGAGGAATCGCTGGACCACGCGTTGTCACGGCGATTCCTTGAGGTGCAGGACTCGCGCGGTGGCATCATCTCTGGCCGGATCGACCTTGGCGAGAGCGAAACAGGTTGGTCGTTCACGCCGAATGTCGCATGGAGTGACGAGGATTATCGCTTATTGGTTGACCCACTCTTGGAGGACTTGGCTGGTAACACACCGGAGCGAGTCTTCGACACCGACTTGACCGCCGCGGCGCAGACGCCACCCGTTCTGACGCTACCTTTCCGCCCCAGGCACGCCCGATAGATGAGCTGCCTCTCCCCAGAGGTGTCAACCTGCCTGCTCTTCGCTGAAATCAAACACACGATCTGGTGATTGCAGCCTGGATGGCTTAAGATCTCCAACGACGTTACGTGTGCCCCGCACGAGTGAGACGAGCATGACCAACATCGATCAATTCGAAAGCGTTTTTAAGTCGGCATCGAAGCCCGTGTTTCGGCAGGACCCGTTTAGCGTGGCGTCCGTCTTGGTGGTATCCGACGACGATGCAACTCGGGCGGCAGGCTATCTCGATCAATTGCGAAGCTTCCTCGATCACGCGCCCGCAATACAGGCGGAGTATTGGAACGTCCTGGCAGGCGAAGACTTTTCTCAAGTCGCCACTTTGCTCGAACAAGTAGAACGGCTGAAGCCCGATTTAATCTGCACCTATCGCAATCTTCATACGCCGGCTGCGGAACATCCTTACAGTTTGGGAACGTTCGTTGACGTGCTGCTACAGACTGCCAATGCCCCTGTGCTACTGGCACCACATCCTCATGAAATTCGCGAAATTGCGAAACACAATGAACCGATGTCGGTAATGGCGATCACCGACCATCTGGCTGGCGACGCGCATTTGGTGAGTGTGGCTGCCGCAATGACGAACGCCAACGGTTCGCTTCATCTGACGCACGTTGAAGACGAGGCGGTCTTCGAGCGGTATATCGAAGTGATTGGCAAGATTCCTTCGATCGACACCGACGTCGCACGCGAAGACATCCTCGAACAACTTCTGAAGGAGCCGCACGACTATATCAGCTCGTGTCGGGAGGCATTGAACCAAACAAATCCGGGGCTTGCGGTACATGAACACGTTGGCCTCGGGCACCATCTGACTGACTACAAGCAACTCGTCAGCGAGTTTGATGTCGATTTGCTGGTACTCAATACGAAAGACGAAGATCAACTCGCCATGCATGGATTGGCGTATCCGCTAACGATTGAGATGCGAAATCAAGCAATGCTGTTGCTATAGACCATAGCTGGCTTGGTGATTTCCATTTCGGCGCAAACACCGCTTCAACCGGGATAACAAACTGTGAACGGATTCATATTGGCGTCGACGTCGTCCATGTCGGGCGCCGTGACCGGTTTCTTTGCGCTGCTGTTGGTTGGCTTGATCGTCTGCTTGGCGCTTGAAGAAAAACTGCATGCCAAGAAATCCGTGATTGCAGGCGTGTTCGCCATCGTCTGCATGTTTTTTGGCGCTGCCACTGGCATTTTGCCGTTTGACAAAGTCGTTGTAGGTAGTCATCCGCTCGTGGAGCATACCGCCATGAGCGGCGAGTGGGTGGATGAATCCGATCAACACGTCGAGCCTTTTTCCGCACCGGCAACAGTAGGCGATGCGCACGAGGAAAACCCTGTACACGTGCAGGGGCATCGCATCTCGATGCCCGTATATATCCCTGGGATCGATTGGGGTGTGATTGCGATCATTCTCGGATCGAGCATTTTCGTCGATGTCACAAGTCGTTCGGGTTTGTTTTCCTGGATCGCGATTCGAGTCACCAAGGCATCGCGAGGAGACCCACTCCTGTTGCTCATATCTTATGGAGTGATGACCGTTGTTTTTTCAGCTGTGTTGAACAACGTCACCGCGATGATAATCGTTGGCTCGCTGACCGTCGTTTCGCTCGAGAAGCTGGGCCAGCGTGACAAACTTCTTGGCTTTCTATTGATCGAAGGATTGCTGACGAATATTGGCGGATTGCTCACGCTGATCAGTTCCGTTCCAAACATCATTGTCGGCACAGCGGCAGGCATCAGCTTTGTAACCTTCTTTATCAAAGCCGCTCCTTATGTGATCGTCACGACCGCGGCAACGATATGGCTTGGTGCCCGACTCTTCCACGTGAAAAGGCTTGCGTCGTCAAAAGAGCGAGACGAGGCAGCGGAATTGGTCGCGAGCTTCGATGAAAACGACGGGATCGAGAGTTGGAACTTCTTTTACTTTGCTGCTGTGACGCTTGGCTTGTTCATCGTGACCATCGCCACGACGTCCGTGCTGCCTTGGATTCGCGAACTAGAAATGGGATTCGTCGCGTTGGCGTTCGCCGGCGTGATGCTGGTGCGGTACAAGTCAGAAGCTGACCAGTTCTATAAGGCGGTGGATTGGGACCTGCTCGGTTTCTTCATGGCGCTGTTTGTTGTCATTTACGTCATGGAACACGCACACGTCTTGGAGATGATCGGCGTTGGACTCGAAAAGGTCCTCGTCAATCTTACCAGCGAAACCGGCGACCCACGTGACGCGACGGTTCTTCTCATCGGTGCCGCCGCATTCAGTTCAGTCACGGATAACATTCCCCTGGCCGCGATGTTAGCCAACATTCTTCACGCGCTCGGCGCGCCGGAGACATCACGACTGTGGTGGTCGGTGGTTTTCGGGGCCAATCTGGGCGGAAATTTGACACCGATCGGGTCGGCGTCAACATTGGTTGCAGTCACGATCATCCACAAACACAACTTGCATCTATCATTCATCGACTTCGTAAAGAAGGCGGCTCCCTTTGCCGCGATGCATATCGTGTTGGCGGTTTTATATGTGCTGCTAATCCTGTCGTGGCTGCCCGGATGAAATAGCCTCGTGTTCTTTGCATTGAGAGGGAAACCATGACAACCAGTCGTCGCAGTTTCCTATTGGGCGTCGCAGCCGTGAGTGTTGGCACGAGCGTCAATCATTGCGGCCGCGCAGCACCGATTCCTGAGTCCGTAGCGCGTGCTAAAGTAAGACGCAACGCTGCTCATCGGCGACGACGAATCATCTTCAACAACGACGGTGATGACATCTGGGCCGCCGGAGCAGATACAACGGAAAGCTTTCTGGCGGCTCGTCACACTCCGCTCGTCGGTACGCATGTGGACAGCATCCACTACTGCACGACGCAATCTTTCAACTATTTCACGCATCAAACGCAGGTCGCCGAAGTCTTCACATCGAAAGGCGGCCAATTCGCCGACAACAATCTCGCCAAGTTCTTAGAGAAAGACACGGATGGGCTGCGCATGTCGAGCGAGTTCGCCCGCAAACACGGCACGGAGAGCATCTGGACATTGCGGATGAACGACATCCACGATGCTTGGACGCCTCAATTCCGTCCGAAGTGGAAGCAGGACGATCCGACTCGCATTATGTCGACGTTCGAACAACCGAAGGACTTCCAGGACCGGCGACGACTGTGGAGCCTCGTTGACTTCGAGCACCCGGACGTCGAGCCTCGGCTGCTCGAAATCATCGAGGAAGTTCTTGTCAGTTACGACGTCGATGGCCTTGAACTTGATTTCCTAAGAGCCCCGTTTTACTTCCGCAGCACCTACAGTGGCGAAGCGGCTACCGATGATCAAATTGGCGTCCTCACCAAACTTGTTCGAGCGGTTCGGCAACTCGTTCTGCGTGAGAGTCAACGTCAGGGCAAGCCGTTCCTTCTGACTGTTCGTGTGCCCTCGACCCCAGCACTCTGTCGCAAGATCGGCATCGACATCGAGGCTTGGCTTGAAGAGAAGCTAGTCGACGTCATGGCACTTGGTGGTGGTTACATCACATTCGACGTGCCGGTCAAGCAACTCGTCGATCTCGCACACACGCACGATGTGCCCGTCTATCCGTGCCTCAGCCAGTCGGGCCTCATGTATCGACTGCCTCGTGGAAGCAGCACCAAGCAGCCTCCCGAGGCTTGGTTCGGTGCCGCAGCCCGTTTGTGGCGAGACGGAGCGGACGGGATCTACACTTTCAATCTGTTTCCGGGACCGGGTGACGAAGCTGATCGAAAGTACGCACGTAAAGTACTCAGCGCGATCGGCTCTCGCGAGCAACTCGAAACGTCAACAATAATGTACGCCGTTTCCGATGCCGGCTGGTGGATGCCGGCTCATTATTGGGCAAAGGACGCAGCAGACTTCTCCAACGCGCTACCCTTGCCTCTGAAGGCGAACGAATACGAACGAACTTCGCTTCACGTCCCGGAAGACTTACGCGGAGCCGGCTTCAACGTGACAGCGGAATTGCGAGTCGATTTCACCGGGCTAACGGCTGAGAGTACTCCCGAAATCCTCTTCGGCTCCGCGAACTTTGGCCCAACGGCCGGCGGAGAGCAGATCGCAGACGTTCGTCGCTATGTTTGCAAAGTTCCAGTCCAGTCGATTGGTCAAGGCGCGAACCGCGTGATGGTCAAGACGAAGGAGAGTGGAGCGAAGTTGGCCGGTGCCGAGTTGTGGATTCAGCGGTAGCGCGAATGCTGCGTGATCAATGCTTTCAAGTGAGGGGACTCTTTAAGCACTGCCGCCCTTGGCAAGCCGATCGTTACAACTTAAAGCACTTCAAGTTTCCGTCTCGATCTTTGCAATAGAGCTTCGCGCCCGAGAGAACGATATGTGGCCAGACATCGTTCTCAAAGATCTGCCGCTTGCGCGCCAGTTCTTTGTAGCCAGCAGGTTCACGAAGTCCGGACTCGACGAGCACCAATTCGCCACGATCCGCCCAAACAACAAGCCGATCGTCTGCGGTCGCAAGCAGAGAAGCTGTATCGCCAAATCGACCGCCGCGCCAGATCGGCTTCCCCGTCTCAAAATCAAGACAGTACAGCCCTCTCCAACACCAATAGACGTAGCCCTTGTGAACGACCGGAGAGCAAACGCCTGAAGCGTACGGCTGTTTCCAAATCAGCTTCGCGCCCTCAAGGCTAATATCGATTCGGCAAATCGAATACTGATTGTACTCGGACGTGATCACAACGGAGTTACCAACTACGGCAGGCGTCGCAATGCTGTTGGCGAAATCGGTCGCCCACGGGAACTCAGCCAGCGTTTCCCCTTCATGCCCTTTGTCTAGTCTGGCAACAAGCAAGTTATGAATAGTCAACACGGCGACGCACGGAATGTCGTCGACGTCGATCGGCACTAGCCCTCCCGTGTGTCCGGCGGGATCCTTGGATTGCGATGTCCACACTCGCTTGCCCGTGCGTTTTGAGAACGCAATTAAGTTGCCTTCGTCATCGCCCACTTCCGCGATTACCCACTCCCCATGGACCAGCGGCGAAGCGGTATAGCCATAGTCCCGTAATCTGCGACTCCCGACCAATGGTCGCTGCGAGACATCAAACTCATCGTAGAAATTGACTCCCCAAACTCGCTGCCCGTCTTTGCTTGTATCCCAACAATTCAAATGGCCGTCCGTGCTGAGCGTGAACAAGTAGCCCGTTGCTTGGTCAAAGACGGGGCTCGCAGACGGTCCTGAGTACAATCCTTTGTCACCTTCGCTTTCGCGACCGTACATCGGGCAAGCGTACGATTGTTCCCAGATCTCGCGGCCGGTGGTGGCATCGAAGCATCGCAGGTAGTCGCGTTCTTCGCTCCAACCGGTTGTGTAGAGTCGACTCGCCACCACAATCGGCGCGCTGCCACCTTCGCCAGCTTGGATCGTCCACTGTGCGTCACCCGGCGGCCACGCACCGCGATCCCATCCGGAGTCTTCGGCAACGATTCCACCGCGACTCGGTCCCCGCCATTGCCGCCAGTCGTCGGATCGCAGGGCGCTCACGGAAAGCAAGACGGTCGTCCCCGCAAGGAGGCTTATCAACCTGGGCGTGTTGAACAATGCAAATAGCTCCTTGAGAGTGCGATGCGCGATCGTAGCTGGAATTGCAAAAACGCGGCACGGGCACCGAGTACTTGCGAATCGGGTGACTGTTTACTGACGAAGCCCGTTTGGATTGATGCCGCGCGGCTCGGGAATGTCTTCCGTAATGATCTTCCAGGACTCACCCATCTCTCGCATGGCGGTGAAGTCAGCGGATCGGTAGCCGAACGTCAAATGTGGCGTTAGTACGGGCGTACCGGCTTGCTTCCGCGAACGCATGGCCGATTCCAGGACTCCGGTTACAAGCAGCGTCCGTTCCGCCGCATAGGGTGCCTCGCCATGAATGAAGTGATGTTGAATGGCGTGAGACAATGCTTTGAACAAGTTGCGGTTCTCCCACGGACCGACGTAGAAGCTCGTCGCCTTAATCTCGGGATCTCCCTTTAGCCGACAGGCAAAGTTCCACCGCGTGCTGTCGTGGCCGATTTTCAGGACGGTTGCTTGAAGGCCGTCTTTGTACTTCACCAGGATGCAGTGCGGTTCGTACGGTTCTTCTCCTTCGATCTGCTTAAGAGTCGTCAGCGGCTTTCCAAACTCCGCCGTCATCGCAGCCTCGGCCAATTCCCTCGACCAGCGTCCGTCGTCGGCCGCAGCCCAAACTGCGTCGCCGCTGATCAGCTCGACACTCGCAACACCTGCCTCGCCGCCTTGGCGCGATTCGATCATCGACTGAAGAACCTCGAGCGCATGAAAGTCGTACGATTCGAGCGGGCCGCCGTGGATCGAAACAGCCTCTTCGAACTCTGCTCCGCGTGGCAGTTGCAATGGCGGGCGACGCTGTGCAAGCGGCACGCTGCTGCCGGCCATGAGCGGGATGCCCAGCTCTTTCGCTTCGTCGTACATCGCTTTGGCCTCGTCCCACCGATACGACAGATGTTTGTCGTTGAACAGAGGTACAAAGCGCTTTGATCGCCGCATCACCGCGACGATTTCATCAAAGAAACGCTTGCGAGGATACTGTCGCTGCCCGAGTTCGTTCACTGGATAGCTTCCGTGCTCGCCGATCGAAAGCACAGCATCTACCGCCAGCTCCTCACCACCGACACAAAGCGCTTCGTCGATCGTCTTAAAGATCGGGATCTTGAACTGTCGCCCAATGTCAGTGGACATATCGCCGCTCGGCGTTTGATCCGCATAGAACGAAACAACGTCAACGCCAGGATCTGTTTCCTGGCCGTTAAAAAAGTACGGCTTGAGGAAGTTTTCCAGGATGACGTGCGCGTGTGTTCGATGCGTGCAGACCGTAAAGACCGCAGCAACCCGTGGGCGACGAGCAAGAGCGCGACCGGCGAACGCTGTGGATGTGGCCATTAACGTTCCTGCGGCAGCAATGCCCCCACCCTGCAGGAAATTCCTCCGCGAGTATCGCAAGCGTTGCGAGGTGTCATTAGAACGGCTCTCCCAGCGATCATCGGCCACGGCGGTTGCCCTCAATACAGTAAAGGTGTTTGTGAGTTCGGAGAAACAGCTCGCCACCACTCGGTGCTGGTGCGGAATACGTTGGCTCGCCAACGCTATTTTTCATGATCAACTCGAACTCGCGACCTGTGCGCACGACGTAGGTGTCGCCTTCCAGATTGCTCACGTAAAGCTTGTTGCCAGCCACGAGAATGGAGCCCCAGAGATTGCCGCCGAGCCGCTCTTTCCAGACAACTTGGCCCGTCTCTGATTCGAGGCACTGCATGATGCCAGTGGCATCGGCCAGGTAGAGTAAACCGTCGTGTATGACTCCGCTGCCGACTCGTTGCGGGTTCTTCACTTCGGTGCGCCACAATCGCCGCGATGCAGTCACGTTCCCCTCGCCACCCGTACGCACCGCCATGGTCGGGCCGTTGTGCCCGGAAATCCCTACGACGACGTCCCCATCGCTGCCGACGATCGGCATTGCATAGACCTCGTTCCCCAGTCCATCGCATTGCCACAACACATCTCCCGTCGTCGGATCGTACGACTTGAACCAACCTGTGCCGCCGATTTTCGCGCCCGGCAGTGGCATGATTAATTCATCGCGCCCACTTGCTTGGATCACGACGGGCGTACTCCACGAACCGAAAATATTGCTGTTGATCCCAACCTCTTCCGATTTCCAAACGGTTTTACCATTGCTCCGATTGAGCGCCAGCAACTGTGACGGTTCTCCGGGACCGTGGAAGACGATGAGGAGGTCCTTGTAGATCACTGGGCTACTGCCGTTTCCCCAGCGATGCAGGACCGGCCCGAGGTCTCGATGCCATAGTTGCTTGCCGGCGAAGTCATAAGCGACGACACCCGCCGAGCCGAACTGAGCGTAGATGACCGCGCCATCGGTCACAGGAGAACCGCTGCAAGGCGGGTTCTGCGGGTGTGATGTCTCCTCGACGTTGCATGCCAGTTCTCGTTGCCATAACGTCTCGCCTGACTTGCGATCCAACGCGAGCAACGCACGGCGTTTGCCGCCATCCAAACCTTGCGTCAAGAAAACATGTTCGTCCCAGATAATCGGCGTTGAATTGCAGGGTTCAGCCAGCGACACTTTCCAACGAATGTTGTCGGTCGCGTTCCAGCGAACTGGCAACTCGCTCTCCGTCGACACTCCAGTTCCATCAGCGCCCCGCCACGCTGGCCAGTTGTCCGCATACAGCGGAGTTGAAAGCAGCAGCACTAACCAAACAAGCTTCCGCTGAAACATAATAGATCCCTTCGTCTCTATGTAAATTCGTTCGCAACGCAGTGGATGCCGTTATAAACTACTCGCGAGTCGACGAACATTAGATTTCGCCGCACATCTTGAAACAAAGCGATAAGCAGTCCACCGCCTAGACGCTCGGGGAACTGTTGCTCCCTTGAGTTATCAGCATCTAAGCAAATCGCGCTCGAACCTGGCAACACATCGCCGCTAACTTCAACAATGACGGCACCATCTTTACATTTAGTGAGCAAACGGACACCATGACAAAATGTCAGCGGCTGGTTAAGGACTGGCCGATCGACACCTGAGAGGCCGAGCGTTCCCTGAAGCGAACAAACGAATTTGCAGACTGCGACCCCGGTCGAACTATTTGGAGCAACGTACATGCAACACAAACGGAACACACAAACCAGTTTTTTCTTTGGTTCGCTGATCATCGCTTTTGCTGCCAGTGCGGTGGCCCTGCACATGATCGCTTCGCCGGTCGCGTGTGCTGGCGATTTGACTATGGCCGAGTTTCAGGAATTGCACGAGCAGCTTCAGGTTTCGGCTGACAAACCGTGGCGGACGATTCCTTGGAAGACGGCCATGTTGGACGCTCAACATACGGCGGCACAGCAGGCCAAGCCCATCTTTATCTGGGCGATGGATGGCCACCCGTTAGGCTGCACGTGAAACAATGGCGTGCTCGACCGTGAGTCGACATTTGCTGATTCCGAAATCGTCAACCTTCTGAAAACTCGGTTCGTTCCGGTCGCGATCGATCAGGCGAATCAGCGACGACAACAAGATACCGAGGGCGACTTCTATCGTAAGATTGCCGGACAAGGTCCGCGAAGCGACTTCAACGGAACGACACAGGGATTCTATATAGCGACTGCGGCTGGCAAGTTGCTGCTGTACAACAACAACCGCGATCCGGCCAAAGTGCGGCGGCTGATGAAGGAGAAGCTGGCCGAATTCGAATCGAGTGACGCGGCGCGTGCCAGCACAGCCGCCATCAAGACCACCAAAGTCGACGAACGTTACAACGCCCGTTTGCCCGAGGGTGGGCTCGTGTTACGCGTGCAGGCGAAAGTCCTGGATGGTTACGAACCGACGACGAATCGCTGGCAAAGCATTTTTCAATCTGCGATGTCGCGCGACAACCTATGGATCTCCGCAAGCGAACACCAAGAGCTTGTCCGCGGGCAAGTTCCGAGGTCACTCCAGGAACGAATCGCCCGATTTCACTTAGTGGATAACACACGCGGCGAACCGCCGATGTGGAAGAAGGAAGAGATTCGCCGTATGGACATGCAACTACGAAATGGAAGAATAACGGGTGTCGCGCACCTCAACACCGCACGAGAGGACCGGGGATACGAGACTCAACTCCTGGGTGTCGTGGACGTAAAGAACGGCACGATCGTGCGATTCGACATGGTATCCAAAGGAGATTTCTGGGGAGCTGGCGCGTACACAGGTGGTGCCCCAAATGGAAAGTTTCCGCTGGCGATCTCGTTTACTCTGGCCGACGGAACAGATATCGCAGACGACCTCCCGCCACAAGGCTCCCGCGGCTGGCTACGCGGTTACTTGCGGTAAGCTGGATCAAGTGCCGCGTTTCGCAACACGATTCGTGCTTCGACACAGAGAACTGCACGGATCGTAGTCGTTGAGCTGGTGTGAGGAGATTACGTTGACGACGGCAGATGAAAAACGAATCGGTGCAACTTGGAAACTGCTTGAGGGTTGGAATCTCGATGGGCATTGTCGCGCCATCGCCGCCGAGACGGGCTCGACGGAAGGCGAGTCCTACTCGTTTGCCGCAGGCCAACTTGGCGCTGACGATGCAATGGCCGTTAACAACGACAGCATCTTCCTTATCGCTTCGCCGACCAAGCCGTTTGTCGCAACAGCTGCGATGATGTTAGTAGAACAAGGGCAGTTGCAGTTGGACCACTTCGTAACGCGGTATCTGCCTGAGTTTCGAGGCCACGGAAAGAAAGCAACTCGCGTCGTTCACCTGCTCACTCACACTTCCGGCTTGCCGGATATGTTGCCTAATAACGTGGACTTGCGAAAGAAGCACGCGCCGCTCTCCGAATTCATGAAGCATGTCTACGACGTTCAACTCGCCGCCACGCCAGGGAAGCGAGTCCACTACCAGAGCATGGGTATCCTCACGCTCGCCGCGCTGATCGAGAAGATCACTGGCGTCTCGCTTCCCGATCATCTGCGCGACACGATCTTTTCACCGCTGGAGATGACAAGCACGGAGTTAGGAATTCCCGACCGTTGGGAGTCGGACGACACCTTGGCTCGCATGACATGGTCACAAGTCGAGGACAGCCCTGAGGCTACGGATTGGGGATGGAATAGCATGTACTGGCGTAAGCTTGCCGCGCCGTGGGGTGGGCTGCTGTCGACGTCATCCGACTTCGGTCGATTCTGCCGTCACTTGTTACAGATTCACGCTGGTGAAGACGGCATCATCGCTCCACCCACCTTGCGAGCCATGACGACGAATCAACTGAGGTACTTGCCTGACTTGCCGAAACGAATGATCCGTACGACCCCTTGGGGGCTAGGATGGCAGATGAACTGGCCAGGTCATCCGCGCGGCTTCGGCGAACTGCTGCCTGCCAGCGCTTACGGCCACTGGGGAGCAACAGGAACGATGGTGTGGCTCGATCCAACGCGTGGCGCGTACGGCGTTGTTCTCACAACCGAACCGATCGAACTGGAAAACCGCCGTCAAATCGCATTCGGCAACACGTCGTCACTGATTTGGTGATGGGCAGAACTTTCGGTGTGGTTGGGAACATCATTCAGGAGTTCAGTCCAACTTCTGTGGAGCTATTCGATCGAGGAAGCTTGTTGGAAAACCACAGCGCCTATAGCAGAGCTGCAATCGGATTGCCGCTGCTGGCAGGGACTGTGAAGCCATCGGGACTGAGCCGTGATGCTGGATTAATGTCCATCGCGGCGAAGAGTGTTGCCGTGAAATCTTCGAGCGTGACTGGATTGGTTTTGACGTACGCCGCGCGTTTATCCGACTCGCCGTAGACACTGCCGCCTCGGATCCCCGCACCTGCCAACATGGCGGAATAGCATTGAGGCCAATGGTCGCGACCGATTCGTTTGGCACCTTTGCTGATGACAGGCGTTCTACCGAACTCGCCCACAAGCACCACGAGTGTTGAATCCAACAGTCCGCGATCGCGCAGGTCCTCAAGCAAAGACGCAACTGCTTGATCGGTACGAGGTAAAGCAAACGGTAGCCCATTCCAACCGTTTTCAAAGATGCCAACATCCGCGTTGCCATGCATGTCCCAAGTCTCAACGCTTACGAACTTCTCCCGAGCAGCTAGCCCCGTCCAGGCGACGACATTGACTAGACGTACACCAGACTCGACGAGTCGCCGCGCGAGCAACAAGTTCTGACCCAGCGGATTTCTGCCATAGCGATCCCTGACGCTTGCTTCTTCTTTGTCAATTTCGAACGCACTCTTGGCCTCGTTGCCGTGCAGCAGCTCGATGGACCGTTGATGGTACAAGTCGACTGCTTCGAATTCGGACGTGGTCCCAATCCGCGAAAGGCTTTGAATTCCCCGCAACAGATTCCGTCGCTGGTTCAGTCGCGTCGGCCCAACATCTTTCTGCGGGTCGAATGCGCGAACGCGGAAATCCGCGGAAGCTGGATTGTCATCATGTCTCTCGCCGATCAACATCGGTGCGTAGGCCATTCCAAGGCGTCCGCCCGTCAGATACGTGTGATCAGGTGGCGCAGCACCCCCGCCAAACTTTTGAAGCCACACATGTCCCGGAATACTTGCCATGGCTGGGCGCAGCTTCGTGACAACCGCTCCAAACGACGGATCGTCGGCTGCCGGCTTGTCGCGTCCGGCCAACAACATCGAGTTCGCTTTGTCGTGTTGCGACATTTTATGCGTCATGGAACGAATGACCGCGTACTGCTCTGACATCTGAGCAAGGCGCGGCATCAGTTCACAGATTCGAAATCCGGGAGTCGCCGTCTCGATCGGTTCGTAAGGCCCTCGAATCTCCAGCGGCGCGTCGGATTTCATGTCCCACGAATCCAACTGACTCAGGCCACCGTACTGATGAATGAAGATGCAGGACTTAGCTTGCGACTTGGACCTTGCCGCACTCCGCTCAAGTTCTTCAGCCTGCAACAGGCTGGGCAACGTCAGGCGGAGCGATCCAATGCCACCGACTTGCAGGAGTCGCCGCCGAGAAAACAAAGGTCGTGATCGGTGATCGAGTCGGTTCTCAATCATTTGACAAGATGATTCAGGTGATAGATTTACACGGGCGACGCTGGAAAACTCCAGTTCTAACGTCCATGTTATCGAGTTAAGGCCTTACTTCCAAGCCGCGCATCGTGCCACTCGAGGAAGCTCTGCATCCGGCGAATCTCGACAATCATACCGTTAAACTCGATGAACTACTCGACGCCATCGCCTTGACGGCAACTTGATTGCCGATCATCTCGAAGCTTTGAGATTGGTGATCGTCGCCGTCAACTCAGCATGCACCGTGAACCGGTGGAAAGCCTTTCATACAATCTCTAGCTATCTCAGTTCTTTCGCGATAGCTTAACAACCATCCGAGCCACTGAAACGCCCAAGGAGCGACATTATGTTCCGCACCGTCAGTCTGTCCGCCATCGCGTGTTTCGTTTCCGCCCTCGCCGCGCTACCCGATCCGGTTAGTCCCAATCCTGACACGCCGCGTCCCATCGAAGCGGTCGACACTGTCTTCATCGAAGACATGACCTGGATGGAAGTCCGTGACGCAATGCGAGGGGGCAAAGACACGGTAATCGTTGCGACGGGCGGTGTTGAGCAAAACGGACCTTATCTAGTGACCGGTAAACACAACGTTGTCCTCCGAGGAGCGACCGAAGCGATCGCTCGCAAACTAGGCAACGCGCTGGTCGCTCCCATCGTGCCTTTCGTTCCCGAGGGCGAGATCGACCCACCGACCGTACACATGAAATACCCGGGCACGATCAGTGTGACCGAGGCCACTTACGAAGCGTTATTGACCGATATCTGTGCCTCGCTGCGCACGCACGGCTTCCAACACATTGTTCTTATCGGCGACAGCGGCGGTAACCAAGCCGGACTGAAGAAAGTCGCAGCGCAATTGAACAAGAGTCCCAACGGCGGACGATTGCACTACATCCCTGAGTATTATGATTTTGCAGCCGTTGCCAGTTGGCTTGAAGAACAAGGCATAAAGCAAACGCCGGAGGGGTTGCACGACGATTTCGGCATGACCGCTACGATGATGAGCGTTGACCCGCAGAGTGTTCGCACTGCACAACGGATAGCCGCCGATAAGTTTCAGATTAACGGAGTCGATCTCGCTCCCGCCGAACAGACGATCGGATGGGGGAAACGAATTATCAACTTCCGCGCAGAAGCGACGGCGAAAGCGTTAGCAGAGCAACTGAAGCAATGAGACAGGTGGCCCAATCGCTAGTCGAACTGATCGTTCACTCCTGAGCCACATGACACTGAACGCAAGTTGCAGCCAAAGCCTGTTCGCTGGTGCGATGTTCGTCGGGATCGTAGGGTGCAAGTTCTCCGTGGCAATGGCGACAGTCCATGCTCCGCTCTCTGGCCACTTGGTGTACCTTTCCGAAATGCCAGTAGCCAGGCCGCGGTTGAGCGAGTAACTCGCCCACGTTGTGGCAGTCGATGCAGTGGTTCGCGTTACTCGTAGAATCTTTCGGAACGATTGAAGTACGGGCGAGAACGGTACGTCCAGCGACGCGCCCGGTCATGATGCAAGGTCCGAGAAACGTCCCTTCCAACGCCGCTTTCCCGTTGATGCCCGCGAGTCCCGTCAATTCGCCAACGGCATACAGCCCAGCGATGGGTCGCTTCTGCTTGTCGAGAACACGACACTGTAGATCGATCGCGACTCCGCCCATACTCTTACGAGTCAATGGGAAAGCCTGCATCGCATAGAACGGAGGCGTCGCGATTTTGGGAGACATGTGGCGCCGCTTGACATCTTCCAGGGTGAACCTCGCAAAATCATTGTCCTCGCCATTCTCGACCATTTGGTTGTAGCGACGGATCGTCCGGACAAGGCCTTCCGCCGGCAAGCCTGACTTTTCAGCTAACTCTTCAATCGTATCCGCCGACTTCATCAATTTCGGATTTTGAAAGATGACTTGCTCGACATGATCAAAGTCCGCCCAATCCGAACCCGAGATGACGAAACGCGGCTTACTTGCCTCGTCAAAGACAAACCACAATGTCGCTTCCTCTTGTCTCAGCAACGGTGGCATGACTTCCTTCGCCCAGTTCAGCAGATTCGCGAATCGTCGTCCTTCGGAGTTGACGATGATGCCGTACATATTCGCCGCACTGACTCCGCGGCCGCTGTCCGGATAACGCGGATCAGGAATCCCCGTGAAGTAGTTCCACTGGTGATCCATCTTGGTCAAGTCGCCGCCAACGCTCTGTGCCAGTTTGTGGCCATGTCCCACCGAGTTGGTGCCCGAGCCGGTCAGAATGCGATCCGGAAAGCGGAATTCTGCCGGCCAGAACTCACGCACCATATCGAGATTACTTTGAAAACCGCCGGTGGCGAGGATCACTGCACTTGCCTGCATCTTCGACTCTTGGCCTGTCCGCAAGTTGCTGCCAACAACACCGACAACCCGCTTGTCTTGCGTCAAGAGCTGCTTGGCTTGAGTGTTCCAGATGAAGTGGATGTTTTCGAGTTCTAGGCACTCGCGATAGATGGGTGTTACAAGCCCGACGCCGCGACCGCGAGGTTGATGAAAGCGATCGACCGAATTGCCCGGCGCGGTTTCGACGCTCGAGAACTCGATTCCCATCTCGGTCAGCCAATCATAGATGTCGTGCTTGGAATGATCGACGTAGTAACGGACCCAATCCGGATCAGCGTCTTCACCCCAACGAATGAAATCTCTGTACGCCAGATCGGGTGAATCCTGGATTCCGAAAGCCACCTGCGTCGGCGTGTTTACGATACTGATCCCGCCTTGTGACATCACGGCATGGCCTCCAAACACCGAAGCCATATCAACGATCGTCACATCCGCGCCGCTGCGACCTAGTTCTAACGCCGCCGACAACCCCGAGATACCCGCTCCGACGACGATCACGTCCGTCTGTGCGTGTGTCGAACCCTGCTTGTCTGCGGCGCGTCGTGAAGGCTCTTGCTCGTTGGCGAGGCTCGTTTGGTCAAGGGACGCAGATTCGTTGAAGTAGATACTGCACGCCAGTATCACGAGCAAGCAGGACGCAATCACGTAACTCGCATGCCAGAGTTTCATCAGGTGTGCCTCGGTGTGTAGACAGTGGAGTTGCACAAGATACAAACAAGCATCTCCGCTAACGCTTTGTCAGGCAAGAACGTTCTTGGCTGCGTGTCAGATATATCCTGGGCTTCGATGAAGCTAACGTACCCGCGCCGCCAACAAAGATCGAACGAAGGGAGCACTTTCCGTTGGCAGTTGAAAGTTAAGGTCGTGGCCTCATTACGGTTATTGCCCTAAGCTAATCGTTTTCCGCAAGGGTTACTCGAATGCGAATCCCCACGATCCGCGGGTTCATTGACCGGCGGGTCCTTGTCAACTTCCGCGTCGATCCTCAAGTGTTGTCCGCCATCTTACCGGCTCCGTTCAGCCCACAGATTGTGCAAGGATTCGGCATCGCTGGTATCTGTCTGATCCGCTTAAAACGCATTCGACCGAAGTTACTGCCGGCGTGGATAGGCATCTCTTCAGAAAATGCCGCTCATCGTATCGCCGTCGAATGGGATGTCGATGGCGACACTCGCACTGGCGTATTCATCCCAAGACGTGATACCTCGTCGTTGCTCAACTCGTTCGCGGGTGGACGACTCTTTCCTGGCGTTCACAATCACGCTCGTTTCGATGTCCACGAGACAGGCGACAACTGTCGCATTTCGATGCACAGCAACGATGATTCCACACACGTGTTGGTCGATGGTCGGAAGGCGTCGGAACTTCCGGCGGATTCAATCTTCGGATCTGTCGCCGAGGTTTCACAGTTTTTCGAAGATGGATCTCTGGGATATTCTCCGGACAGGTCAAACGGACACTTTGATGGGCTGGAACTGCGAGCATTCAATTGGCACGTAGAACCTCTGTCCATCACGCGTGTCGAGTCATCCTTCTTCGATGACCGCAAAGTGTTCCCTGCCGGTTCGGTCGCCTTCGACAACGCTCTCTTGATGCGAGGCATCGATCATGAATGGCACAGCCGAGAATCCCTTGGCTGCGCCGGGTAGCGGCCGATGCCTGCTCCCTCGTCATGCTGTGTCGTGTCGCTAGGCTCGGAATTCGAGGGTTCGCCACAACGACTGGTCGTTGAACTGGTTGGTAAACCACAAGAGGAATTGCCTCTCACCTGCGAACGACTTTCTTCCATCTTCAAGTGTCTCGGAGTACCTGTATAGGTCGAGCAGAACGTTGGCATCAACCGAAAGTGCGCCGCACTCCAAGGCAGCTCTTGCTCTTCCAATGCTATCTCGCGATGCGCGAAAAACATTCCCTTCATGATCAAATCTTCTAAGGTCTTGATCCATTACAGTTGCAGCATGCCGCAGGAAGCGATTGCCAACTGTCAAGATAGTTCACGCAGTTTGCGACGGCACTTCATCGCGTTCAATCTCGACTTTCACAACTTGAAATCCGGACGCCTCCACGTTGGCGATAGCTGAACTGATCGCTTGATCGAAACTGCCGGCGTCTCTGTCAAAGTGAATGAAGGGAACTCCATTGCTGATGCCAGATGTCGAATCATCGCAACCAGCCTCGAACAGTCCGTCGGCATCGTCTTCGGTGGGCTCTCGATCCAAGATCAAGGTAAAGTGATACGTCATCTGATTAGCCTCCTTGGTGCTGGCAGCGATCAACGGCTCGACGAAGTCGCTTTGCGTGATCTTGAGGGTTCTTTGGTGTTGAGTATACATTGACGCGACAACCTTCGCGTGTGTTTAACATGCAATAGATCGAACCCCAGATGTGGGCACCAGGTCTAGCCTTGGCAATTGTCCAGCCATTCGCTTCCGCGTATTCCAGCGCTTCGCGAATGTGCTTGCTAGGGTGCATGGCTCGTTTCCTGGTTGTTTTCGTTGTCACTGACATTAATAAAATCGGTCATGCGACTTGGCGTCAATAGTGTCACTGACAACATGAATGCTCTTTTAGGATTATTTCGATGAGCGAGCAACCAGAGCGAATGGGAGCTAGTTGAAGAGGTCGTTTTCTGAGGACGTTGACCGTCACCCAACAATCGAAAGATCATCACCTCGAACGGTTTCACTTGCCTTTCGCGTCGCTATCATCGAAAATGTAAGACCCTCCTGGCTACCCACGCCCGCCTCTGCTTGAATCCCGCCATGCCTGTGATCGTTGCTTTACTGCTCGCCTCGCTCGATGGGTGCCCCCTGCGTTTCCTTAGCGTATTGGTCATCGTTGCCCTTCACTTGGTCGCTGCTTCGCTGACCGCTGCCGAGCCGGATTTGAAGGGTGTCTTTCCATGCGGCTGCCAGGTTGGAACGAGTTGTGAGATTGCGCTGGTCGGTAAGGGTGTTGACCAAGGTGGCTCGCTCTATTTCACGCAAGAGGGTTTGTCCGCGGAGCACATCGAGAAGGATCGCTTTCGCATCAACGTGTCGACCGACTCGTCTTTGGGCGATTGCGAGTTGTGGTTGGCGACGCCGGAAGGACTCGCAGGGCCGCGACGATTTAGCGTCACCTCGAATCCGGTAATCGTCGAGCAGGACAGTAACGACACCCGCGACCAGGCACAGCAGATTTCCATCCCATCAATGATCGAAGCACGGCTCGACAAGGCGGCCGATCTCGATTGGTTTGCCTTTGAAGGTCAACAAGAGCAACTTATCACGATCACTTGCCGATCGGCTTCTCTGGATGGGAGCGTTCAAGCTGCCTTCACGTTATTCAGTCCGAATGGGCGCGAGCTCGTACATAGCTCCTCGCGCGAACAGGAGCCGCGCGTAACGCACAAGTTGCCCACAACAGGAACCTATCGAGTACTCGTACATGACCGAGCCTATCGCAAGGACGATTACAGCATTTATCGGCTTGAAGTGACAACTGGTTCGCAGGACGTCGCTTCGATTGAACGCACTACTGGCCTCCTTTATCCAGACGATCTGTTCCCGGCGGTCGCGGTTCAAGATGAGTACGAACAGTCACGACAGAAACCCCAGTCGATAGAACTTCCTAGCCGAATCGCCGGTCGGCTTGTCGAGCGGAACGAAGTCGACTGGTTTCGCTTCCAGGCAAAGAAAGACGAAACCGTACATCTCGAAGCGTTCGGCGAGCGGCTTGGACAATTGATGGATCTCGAAGTCGCCATCTATAACACTGATAACAAGCTAGTAACAACCATCACCGACCTTGCGTCCCCCAAGGGAGTTCCCGCGACTTTGCCGCTTGCCACGTTGGATCCAGCAAGTGATTGGAAAGCGCCGGCCGATGGCGAATATTCGTTAGCCGTCCGTGACCTGTACGGTGGCAGTGTCTTCGGAGCCGATCGAGTTTACGAACTGATCGTTGAAGCTCAGCGACCACATGTCATCGCGGTCGCCATGCCTGCAGGTACGAAGCCGAGTCGCGGCGTCTTCGTCAAGCGAGGTGGCGACGCGGAACTTGCATTGACGGTCGTTAGGACTGGGGGTTTCGCCGTTCCAGTAACGGTTCGTGCGATGGAGACACCCAACGGATTGACCGTTGAGCCATATGTTCTCGATGCCAAGGAGATCACAAAGGCGGTCAAAGTATCGGCTGCCATGGACGCACAGACAGGCTTCCACTCGCTTCGACTTGTGGTGGAAGCGGAGATCGACTCTGATACGCACACGATCCCATTGCTAAATGCCGTACTAATTCGGTCCGGTACGACGAGACGTGTCGACGAAATGATCATTTACGTTAGCGAGTGAACGTGTTGTTTCAACGAACTTCATTAGTGCTGTTGATTGCCCTTGTCGCGTTCTCGCTGCCTACCGGTCCGCCTCTGAGAGCGGTTGAAACGCCAAACCTCAACTTCACGAATGACATTGCTCCGATTCTCACGAAGCTCGGTTGTAATAGCGGCGGATGTCACGGCAAATCGACGGGGCGCGGCGGGTTTAAACTGTCGTTGTTTGGATTCGAACCACTCGAAGATTTCGACGCTGTCAGCCGAGGCTCGCGAGGTCGCCGCGTCTTTCCTGCTTCGCCCGGCGAGTCGCTACTTCTGAAAAAGGCGACGATGTCGGTGCCGCACGGTGGCGGTCGACGGTTGGAGCCAACAGATCCCGAGTACGCGTTGTTGCGAGACTGGATTGCGGCCGATATGCCTTGGGGAAGGGAAGACTCGCCACGAATTCAGCAGCTGCAAATAACTCTCGCTTCGCCTCAGATGACGCCCGCCGCAGAACTGCAACTAACAGCGACGGCAATCTACTCAGACGGATCCCAACGAGATGTTACGCGACTGGTACGGTTCAACAGCGCAGAGCCAGCCATCGCAGAGGTTAGTGCGAATGGACTTGTCCACACGGAAGACCGAACTGGCGAAACGCCGATCGTCGGCCTTTACCAGGGACACGCGGCCATCAGCCGTGTGATCGTCCCCGCCGTGAATCCGGACGCCGACGTCGACCAGCGACTGACATCGTTCCCAATCGGAAACCTCGTCGATAAACATATTGTCGAGAAGCTGAAACAGCTGCGAGTTCCACCAGCCGACATCGCCGACGATGGCTCGTTTCTTCGACGCGTGACCTTACAGATCGCTGGGCGGCTGCCGACTTTGGCCGAGACCGAGGTCTTCTTGCAAACTCCTTCTTCCGACAAACGCGCACAGCTCGTCGACCGACTTCTCGCGAGTCCGGACTATGCCGATCACTTTGCGCAGAAATGGTCCGACTTGTTGCGAAACAAACGTCGCGGTCAAACGCCTCGAATCCCTGGAACGATCGCATTTCATCGTTGGATCCGGAATGCGATCGCTACCAATATGCCATACGATCAGTTCGTCAGAGATGTCATTACGGCAACCGGCAACGTGACGGTCAATCCTCCGGCTCAGTGGTACGCCGAAGTTCGTTATCTCGATCGTTACGTCGACGATACTGCGCAGGTGTTTCTCGGAATTCGAATCGGTTGCGCTCGCTGTCACCATCATCCTTTCGAGAAGTTCAGCCAGCATGACTACTACGGACTGGCCGCGTTCTTCGGACGAGTTGACCGGAAAGGCGGTGCTGGAGTTGCTGAGCGACGAGCCGACGAGACAGTCTTCGTAAGAGCGACAGGCGAGGTCAAACATCCTGAGACCGGCGAAGTCGTTATGCCGCGTGGTCTGGATGAAGAACCGATCGAGCTCGCATCTTACGAAGATCCAAGACACGCACTTGTTGATTGGATGAGTGCTCCTGAGAACCATTATTTCTCTCGCGCCTTTGTGAACCGAATGTGGGGACACTTCTTCGGTCGTGGCTTGGTCGAGCCCATGGACGATCTGCGCGTAACAAATCCTGCCACGATCGAACCACTGTTAGACGAGTTGGCTTCGGAATTTGTGAGCAGCAAGTTTGACATGAAGCATGTGATCCGATTGATCTGCAACAGCACCACGTACCAGCTAAGTTCGCAGGCCGGGGACGACAATTTGAATGAAACGCAGAATCACTCTCGATTCTATCCACAGCGATTGGCCGCTGAGGTGCTGCTCGATGCCTTCGATCACGTCTCCGGAGTTCCAACGCGATACAGTGGCTTACCCGCCGAGACCCGCGCCACGCAGTTGCCTGATGAGGATTACTCCAACGAGTTCTTGCTGCTATTCGGACGCCCCAAACGCGAAAGCGCCTGCGAATGCGAACGAACCGCTGAACCAAGCCTCTCACAATCGCTGTTCGTGATGAATAACAGCTTTATCCTCGGAAAGGCGACTTCAAGCAAAGGTTTTGCGGCCTCTCTGGCGGCTGATGAACGAGACGATCCCACGAAGTTGAAAGAGTTGTTCCTGGCTGCTTTCTCACGGGAACCAACCCCGCAAGAACTAAAGGACGCGACCGAGTACTTCGCGTCCGAGAAAGACACAAAAAAGGCTTACGGCAATCTGCTGTGGGCGCTGATGAATACTAAAGAGTTCATGTACATTCACTGAGGAACTTGCGATGCGATTTCCACAGAAGCAAATTCACTGCCCCGGCCCATTGGATCGCCGCACATTTCTGACCGTCGGCGGTTTGGGAATGGGGGCGCTGACCAGTGGGATCTGTCCGAATTTGCCGCAGCTGTTGGCAAGCGAGGAATCCCTAGCGAACCTCGACCGCGAGTTTTCGGTGATCTTGATGTGGGCGAACGGTGGCCCCAGTCATCTTGAGACTTTCGATCTCAAGCCCGAGGCACCCGCCGAATACCGAGGCGACTTTAAGCCGATCAGCACCAATGTTTCTGGCATTGAGATCTGCGAGTTGCTCCCCAATCTGGCCAAGATGGCTGACAAGTTCTCGATCGTCCGCAGCCTGCATCACAATCGCAACGAGCACTCGGGCGGAACGAATCGTTTCCTCTCGGGCTACACTCCGACTGCAGCAAATCCATCTGATGGCGAGTATCCCGAGTTTGCATCGGTTGTCTCGCATCAGCTGGAACACACGGCGCAAGACATACCGCTCGCCGTGGCAAATACCAAATTCTATGGCGGCGGCCCAGCCTATCTTGGCGCTGCGAACAGCCCGTTCATGTTCCGAGGCGACCCGAACAGTCCGAAGTTCAACGTCGGCGACTTAACCGTAACGCAAGATGCGTTGAAAGAGCTAGAGACTCGCAAGAAACTACTCAGCACCTTCGATCGTTTTCGTCGAGAAGTCGACCGCAAGGGAACCATGACGGCGCTCGACAAATTCAACGAGCGAGCGGTCGCGATGCTGACCAGTCCACGGACTGCCGAGGCCTTTAATATTTCCAAGGAGCCGGACGAAGTTCGCGATCGCTACGGGCGAACAAGTTGGGGCCAGGGACTACTACTCGCTCGGCGTCTTGTAGAATCGGGCGTGCGAATCGTTCAACTGCAAGCAAGCTTTTCGTTAAGCAAGGAAGCTGGCCGCGTGAGCAATTGGGACGATCATTCTGTCAACACACACACGTTCCGTGCGTATCGCGAACGCATGCCCGTGTTCGACGTCGCCGTCCCCGCCTTAATCGAAGATCTTCACGCTAGAGGGTTGGACAAGAAGGTATTATTCATCTTCTGCGGCGAATTCGGTCGCACACCGCAAGTTCGCCATCAAGACGCGACGAAGCGTCCCGGGCGCGATCATTGGTCGAAAGCGATGAGCATCTTTCTTGCCGGCGGCGGATTAAAAATGGGGCAAGTCGTTGGAGCAACTAACCCACGCGGCGAGCACCCCGTCGAGCGCACGATGGACAGTAATTGCCTGCTCGCCACGATCTATCGCCGCTTCGGGATCGACACAAATCAGCATTACTACGACAACAGCGGTCGACCGGTACCGATCTTGACCGATGGCGAGCCGATCGCCGAGTTGATCTAGCGTTATCCAGTCGCCAACGCAAGGAAATCCCATGCCGAGCTACGACCTTTCTCCCTATCGTGGCATCTTCCCGGCAGGGATGACGTTCTTCGATGCTGAAGGGAACGTGGATACGCGAGCAACACTCGATCACTGGAATTGGCTCGTCGATCAAGGTGTTCACGGCTTGGTCGTGGCTGGAACCAGCGGTGAATTTATCGCGTTGACAATCGAAGAGCGGATCGAGTTATGTCGTCTGGCAGTTGAACACTTCGGCGGCAAATTGCCGATCATCGCAGGGACTGGGCACAACGCGACGAAGCTGACGGTCGAGATTTCTCGCGAAGCCCAAGAGATCGGCGTCGATGCTTTGATCGTGATCTTGCCTTACTACAGCAAGCCGCCGATGGCGTCGGTGATCGAACACTATCGGACACTGCGCCGAAAGACCGATCGCCCGATCATGCTGTACAACAATCCAAACAACACCGCTTGTCCTGCGCTATCCCCGCAACAGATCGCTCAACTTGTCGACGAAGACACGGTGCATATGGTGAAGAGTACGATGGAGTCCGTTGTGCCAGTGCACGACCTTTCGCTGATGGTTGGCGACGAGATGCGGATCTTCTATGGCAGCTTCCTTTCGGCATTCGAAGCATTCGCGGCCGGCGGCCACGGTTGGATCAGCGGGATCTTGAATGTGGCAACGGGCACTGCGATCGAGATGTACCAAGCTGTTGTCGAAGAAAAGGACGTCGAGAAAGGCTTGGAACTTTGGAAACGAATCCTGCCCATCGTGCATCTTTACACCTATCAGAAGCTCGGTCCTGCCGCTGACCTATCAATCTATCGAGGCATGCTCAAGCTGTGGGGCAGACACGGCGGCTATTCTCGCGAGCCGTTCTCGCCGTTGACGGAACAGCAACTCGAAATGCTCGCCGACGAGCTGCGAGCCACCGGCTGGCTGGACTAACGTGTCAAGAGGATCACCGCTAGAGCAATCATGCACATCACGAAACTTGCAACTAAGTTGATCGGACTTGGCTTTCGAAACTGCATCGTTGTCGAGCTGCATACCGACGAAGGCATCATCGGGTACGGCGAGACTGTGCTTAAGCGGCGCAGCAAGACGGTCGAGCAGAATCTGCACGAGCTAGGCCGATATCTCGTGGGCAAAGATCCACTGCGGATAGAAGACCATCATGAGAAAATGTACCGCGATTCGTTTTGGGTTGGTGGCCCGTTGCATGGATCGGCTATCAGCGCAATCGACGTGGCACTGTGGGACATTAAGGGAAAGTCGCTCGGTGTGCCGATCTACCAGCTGTTGGGTGGTCCGACGCGTGATCGCATTCCAGTGTATTGCCATTGCCCAGCGGGAGGTTCGCCCGAGCAGTTTGCTGCAAATCTATTGCGTTGCAAGGAGCGGGGCTACTTCGCTGCCAAGACAACACTACCGCTGTTCTACGGTGGCGCGGCACCTGCGGCAGACAAAGGCTATTCCGGATCGCGCGGCAACATTCCCGCAAGCTGGCGCGAAACCGAATGGCTACCAACTGACACATTCGACCGGATCGCTGAGTTCTTCGCCGCGGGACGCGAAGCAGTTGGCAGTGAGTTCGAACTCGCCGTCGATTGCCACGGGCGATTGAGCCCAGCCGACGCAATACAATTGTGCGAAGCGCTTGCTCCTTACAAGTTGATGTTTATCGAAGAGCCAACGCCACCGGAAGATGCAAACGCATTACGGGAAGTCGCATCGCGAAGCGTGACGCGCATCGCATCGGGCGAGAGATTGGCTTCGATCTACGAAGTGCGTCCATTCCTCGAAGCACGATCACTAGCACTATTGCAAGTGGACATCGCCAACTGCGGTGGCATCACGGCAGGCAAAAAGATCTCGGCGCTCGCCGAGTCGCACTACGTTTCGATGTGCCCGCACAATCCAAACGGGCCGCTCGCCACAGCCGCAGCCGTTCAGTTACTCGCCGCCATCCCAAACTGCTTCATGCTCGAAATGATTGGATCCCCCGAGGATCTTGAGCTTCATCAGCGGATGGCCCCAGCAGCGTTGCAGCCCAAAGGGGGTTACCTCCACCCGCCGACAGACCCGGGGCTGGGCGTCGAGCCTGTCCCGGGCTGTGAAGAAGAGTTTCCATATCAACCGTTCGAAGGCTGGCGTTGAACTCTCGCTGTCCGGTTACTTTGCGATCGCCACAGATAGCCGCAGGTTCATTGGCTCATTATCATAGTCAGGCATCGGCCAATCAATTACTGTCGTAGCCGAAGTCGTGAGACTTCGGACGGAAGCCGCCAGGCACTGAGTATTGAAATGACTTCTAGAACACTTTGCGGACTGTGTTGGTTATTTGCCGCACTGCTTCTGTTAACTACGGTATCGTCCGGGGCGGAGGAGGGCGAACTTGACTCATCACATGTGACTGTAGCATCCCGTCGAATTAAACCGCGAGGCGAACAGCAGACCGCTGAACCCTTGTGGTCGGATCGGATCGCGGCAGTGGATGCTGGTTCGAAGTCGGACGCGTGGGCAAAGCCAACTTTTGATGATAGAGACTGGAAGGCAATGAAGCTGCCAACGCATTGGGAGAATGCAGGGCTGCCAGACTACGACGGCGTGGTGTGGTTTCGCAAGGTAGTGACACTTCCGCCGGGACTGGCGGGCAAGCGGGGAACGTTGCGACTGGGACCGATCGATGATATGGATGTCACTTGGGTGAATGGCGTTCGAGTTGGTGGATACGAGGAACCAGGATCGCACAACACTCCGAGACAATACATCGTTCCCGAGGGAACTCTGATCGCTGGAGACAACGTCATCGCGATTCGTGTTATGGATCATGGCTGGCCAGGCGGGATCTTTGGCAAGCCAGAACAGATGCATATAGAGGTCAGTGGACAGATGACGCCGCTTGCGGGATCGTGGCGGTATCGCAAAGGTGCCGACCTCGCGACGTTGCAAGCTGTCACGGTCAGTTCAGCGACCGCGCGAAAGAATACTTCGTTCACTGGACGATTCGAATTGAACGATGACGACGTCATCGTCTTCACCGGTGGAAGTGATGTCGCCAAGCAGGCAACCAACGGCTACTTGGAATCTATTTTGACGATCGCAGCAGCCGACAATCGAGTCTATTTCCGAAACACCGCTTGGCAAGCCGACACCGTTTATCGACAGCAAAGACCGCGGAACTTCGGAACGCATCTCGATGAATTGCAGCGAGTCAACGCGACAATCGTTGTCGCAAGTTTCGGCCAGATGGAATCACTGGACGGAGTCGAGCGACTTCCGGCTTTCATTGAGGCCTACGAAGAGTTGCTCGAACAATTTGCTCAGCAGACGCAGAAGATCGTCCTCGTGACACCGATTCCATTTGAACAACTCGGCGAACGAACGGATTTGCCTGATTTGACAACGCATAACGATGCAGTCGCCCTTTACGCCAAAGCGATTCGCGAATTGGCGACTCGAAGAGGCTATCTGACCGTCGACCTTGCGGCCTTTCGCAGTGAAGGCTTAACGACCGACGGAATTCACTTAAACGGGGCAGGGCACTGGCAGCTTGCCTTGGAAATGACCGACCAACTGCTCGACAAGTCGCCAGCAAGTAGTGGTGACTTGAATTCCCGAGGAGTTTTTACAGATGCGAAATTTGAGCGATTACGGCAAGCGATTCTCGCAAAGAATGTGTTGTGGCAGCAACTGTGGCGTCCGACCAATTGGTCGTTCGCCTACGGCAACCGGACGCACGTCGCCAGCAGCCACGACCATCGACCTGGTCTGCCTCGCTGGTTCCCGACCGAACTTGATGGCATCATCCCCAAGATAGAACAAGCCGAAGATCAACTGCTCCAACTGAGATAGGACAACAAACGCGTGAACGCTCAATTCGGCTCGCTCCATCGAAGTCAGTGCGCAACGGCAGTTCTACTCAGTTGCCTCTTGGTCTCCGCGCGCGCCTTCGCCGATTCGGTAGCTCCGCCCGCGAAGGATGATTCTGTCACTGCCGAGTTGGCGTCTTTCGAAGTGGCCGACGGATTTGCGGTAAATCTCTTCGCGTCTGAAAAGGACGGCATCGCTAATCCGATCACCATGCGATGGGATGCGCGCGGTCGGCTGTGGGTGTTGTGTTCCAGTGTCTATCCACAGATCGTTCCGACTGAAAAGGCCAATGACAAGCTCTACATTCTCGAAGATACCGATCACGATGGCCGAGCCGATAAGACCTCTGTCTTCATGGACGGCCTGCACATGCCAACCGGTTTTGCGATTGGTAACGGAGGCGTTTACATCGGTGAAGGGACCGACCTGATTTTCTGCAAAGATGCGGATGGAGACGGCAAGGCTGAAACTCGCGAAGTCATCTTTACGGGCTTTGGCACTGGTGACACGCATCAAAACATTAATTCATTCACTTGGAGTCCCGGGGGTGAGCTGTTCTTTTGCCAAGGCTTGCATTCGTTCGCTCGCGTCGAGACACCCTGGGGCATCGTGCGTTTGGATGAACATGGCGTTTGGCGAATGCGACCGCGACGACGCCAGTTGCATTCCTATCGTGGTGGCAGCAGCCAGAACCCCTGGGGAGTCGCCTTCGGCCGCTGGGGCGAGCCGCTGGTGAAGGGAGGCAGCGGGACGACGATCAGCGAGCTGGTGCCGATCATGATTCCGACAGATCACTTTCAACCGCCTCTCGATATCGGGGCGACGCAGATCAAGAGTATGATCGCTCAGATCGTCGAGTCGTCTCATCTGCCGGACGACATGCAAGGTGACGTCATCATCGCGGGATACTTCGCTCACCTTATCGATCGCATGAAGATCGAACCGGAAGGTTCCGGCCATCGCACGACAAACGTCCCACCCCTGATTCGCTCGAACCACCGCAGTTTTCGCCCTGTCGATATTCAGATCGGACCGGATGGAGCCATCTACATCGCTGATTGGTACAACCCGATCATCGGTCACTATCAAGCTTCATTCCGTCACCCGGATCGTGACAAGTCACACGGTCGCGTCTGGCGAGTCGTTGCCAAAGGGCGACCATTGCTCCAGCCGCCTGCATTGACCGAGATGACAGCGAGCGAACTTTGCGAGCAGCTGAAATCAAAAGAAAGCTGGGTCCGAACACAGGCCAAACGTCTGTTGATGGAGATGCCGACCAAGCCAGCGATCGAGGCTGTGACCAAATGGGTCGATAGCCTTGACCCGACCGATGCGAACTTCGAGCACCATCTTTATGAAGCAATCGGTGTCTTCGAATCGCACGAAGTAATCAACCGCCCATTGCTCGAACGCCTACTCAGAGCAAGAGACTACCGCGCGCGAGCCTATGCAACTCGAGTTGTCGGACGTTGGCATGATCGAATAGAGAATCCGCTCGATGTGCTCGCGACTAGTGTCGCCGACGAGAGTCCTCGCGTTCGCTTGGAGGCCGTTGTCGCATGCAGCTATATCGGATCGCCCGATGCGATGGCCGTCGCGGCACGTGCGACTAGCCAACCGACCGACCGCTTCATCGTTGCGGCATTGTCTCAATGCGTTCACGCTTTGGCCGACAAGTGGCTCCCGGCACTTCAAGCTGGTGAGCTTCGATTTGATCAGCCAGAACACTTGGTCTATGTGTTGCGAACGCACGGCGGCAATGATGTTGCGGCACAGGTCAGGTCGTTACTTCGCAGCGATACTGTGTCGGTCGACGGGCGACGACAATTACTAGAACTGCTTGCTCGTGTTGGCAACGCCCAGGATTTGCGACTCGTATTTGACGCTGCGGCTAGTGACGCCACACTACTGAGAGCGATTGTGCCTATTGTGGCGTCTCGACGAGTTCGACCATCCGGGAATGTGGCTGACGACCTGACAGAACTGCTCGCAAGCCGCGAAACACAAACTGCAGCACTTCGACTAGCCGGACTCTGGAAGGAGCAGTCGCTAACTTCGAAGGTTAGATACTTTGTTAACAGATCTGATGCGCCCGCGCAGGTGAGAGCCGCTGCCATTCTTTCGATTCTTGAGCTTTCGCCGAGCGATGTGCGACTCGTCAGGTCATTCATTACGCGAGACGAAACGTCGATTATTCAGTTTGCCGCATTGAGCGCGGTTTCGCGCGTTGACATTGCGATGGCAACAGCGGACGGCTTGAAGTTGCTTGCGTTTTCGACTGACTCAACCGACGTCGCGCCGATTCTCAGCATTCTGTTGCAACGCCGCGGAGCGGCGGGGAACTTGGCGAAGGCACTTTCTGAGTCATTGATCTCCAGCGATCAAGCGAAGTTGATCAGCCGCTGGCTAAGCGCGAATGGCTACGATGATCAGCAATTGATCGACGCCTTGAAAACTGCGATGGGCATTCAGCCAGCGGACGCAATTCCGTACAGCGAAGCCTTGGTAACGGAACTCGCTGCAGACGTGCGAGCCAACGGCGATGCCGACTCCGGACGCAAAGTCTTCGCATCTGCGCTGACGAACTGCACGGCCTGCCACCAGGTTCAAGGTATTGCGACGCTGGCGGACGCGTTTCCCAAGGGTCCCGAATTGACGGCGGTCGGCGCAGGATTGCAGCTGGAGTTGATCATCGAGTCGGTCATCTGGCCAAAGCGGCAGATCAAGGAAGGCTACGAATTGACGACACTCCTGCTTGCCGATGGCCGCGTCGTGTCGGGCTACGTGGTCGCCGAGAACAATGGGCAAGTTGCTCTCCGTGAGCTAACGACAGGAGCAATCGGACAATTTGCGAGCGACGAGATCGAGGAGCGAGTGAAGAAGGGAACGGCGATGCCCACAGGCTTTACGAACACATTGACGAAGACTGAACTACGAGACCTCGTTGCTTTTCTTTCCGGCCTTCGTGGCACCAAAACAAACTAAACGACAGCCTTAAACCAAGGAACCTCACATGCGACTCGCCATCATCACGCTCTCGACATGCTTGCTCCTGGCGAGTGCCGCCACTGCCGCAGACAAACCGCTGACACCGTCTCACGCGGAAGTATCCTACGGTGCGCATGCAATGAATGTTATCGACTTCTATCAAGCCGAAGACGATGGCCCGAGACCGCTGTTGGTGTATATCCATGGTGGAGGCTGGATCGGAGGCGACAAGAAACAAGCGGCTGCACGAATCAAGCCGTTCCTTGATAAAGGAATCTCCTATGCAGCGATCAACTACCGTCTGACCGGCGTCGCACCTCTGCCCGCTCCCGTTCACGACGCCGCGCGGGCCATTCAGTTCATCCGCTCGAAAGCAAAGAAGTGGAACATCAACCCGGACCGCATCGCGTTAACTGGCGGAAGCGCTGGAGCCTGTACGTCGATGTGGATTCTGTTGCACGACGATCTCGCTGATCCGGACTCCGACGATCCAGTCGCACGGCAATCGACTCGCGTGTCGGCGGCCGCTGTTGCGGGAGGTCAAACTTCAATCGATCCGAAAGTGATCGAACCGTGGCTTGGTCCGAATGTACTAAAACACAAGATGATCAACATGGCCGTCGGCGAGAAAACGATCGCAGAAGCTTTGGCAAACTATGACAAGCATCATGAGCTGTACGTCGAGTTTTCACCTTACAATCATCTCGATGGCAGCGATCCACCGTTGCTAATGACCTACGGCAACAACATGAAATTGCCGTCGGAGAACGCGGGGCACGGCATTCATCATCCCGTCTACGGCGTGAAGATGAAGCAGAAGGCAGACAAAGCTGGCCACGAATGCCATCTGTTGATCAGTGGTGTGTCAAAGTCAGACAAGTATGCCAGCACCAATGACTTCTTGTTCGACAAGCTGTTAGCGGAATAGCCGCGTGCAGCAGATATTCGACGCAACGTATTCAGGCTTCCTCGGACAATCGTTTGGCGACCACAACGGTCATGTCATCTTCTGGATCATCGGGCGACGCAAACTCGCGCGCGGCTTCCACAATTTGACGTGCCAACACATTCGATGGTGCCAGGTATTGGCCGCGAACCAGCTCCAACATCCGATCTTCCCCGAACAGATTCGTGTGTGAGCCCTGTGCATGAGACTCCGTGATTCCATCCGTATACAGCAGCAGCGTCTCGCCAGGTGCCAATCGATCCGTCGTGGCTGCCGTAAACTCGAAATCCGCGACGACGTTCAACGGCGGGAAAGCCGGTGGGAGCTCATCCCGGCGTTCTCCGTGTTTATTCAAGACGATTGCGTTATGTCCGGCTCCTGCATAATGAAAGCCTCCCGTCTCTGGCTCCAACCGGACAAGGAACAACGTCATGAACATATTGACATTCAGATCGCGAACGGCGATCTGATTCAACAGGTGCATAATGTCTCCAATATCAGAGTAGACGGTCGTCAACGTCCGCAGGATCGCGCGAACGTCCGACATGACCATGGCAGGTCCTAGTCCATGACCACTGGCATCACCGATCGCCAAACCGAGGTAGCGATCAGCGATCGGGAAATAATCGAAGTAGTCGCCGCCGGTTGCTTCCGCCGGAACGCAGACGCCGGCGATGTCATAGCCAGGGAGATCGGGAGCAGCGCGCGGGAACTTCGCTTGCTGCACTCGTCCCCCCATTCCAAGTTGATGACGAGCTTCACCCAACGCCCGCTCGTCGATCGTGTGACGCACGCGCTCGATCGAATAACGAATCGCACGCACGACGTTTTCGGCATCACACTTTTCTTTCACGAGGTAGTCTTGCGCCCCTTCACGCACAGCGGCCAGCGCCAGCTCCGTGTCTTCCATCCCCGTAAAAACGACGATCGGAATCTCACGATGAATTTCATGGATCGCACGAATCGTGTCTACACCGCCAAGGCTGTCCGGCAACATCAAATCGAGCAATACCGCATCGAAATCTCCGACGTTTCGCAGGTCCGCCAAAGCGCTCGCCAGATCCGAGACGTGATGCAACGCGAAGGTCGTATGGACGGAGCGAGCCAGCGACCTTTCGATCATACGAGCGTCGACGGGATTGTCCTCGACGAACAGCACCTTCGTTTGAGTCGACTGCATGTTGACGGAATCATCGTTGGGAAGAAATGGCCAGCGACGCGTGAAGGTTCGCCCTCCCACCAGGCTCCCCAGTATTAGGTATCTCCAATCTCAGTTCAAGCGACTCTTCCGTGCTGGTCTTGAAAGTCGCGGTATGGCCAATCCTGGCACGGCACGGCGTCTAGACCTCTGCCGCTAGTTCCGTCAGGATGGTGCAGCGACAGACCGACAAAGGATTCGAGGAAACAAGGCATGTTTGCGACACAAAAGCTCGCCCCAACATTATTGCTACTCGCGGCGATGGGTTGCTCGAATGGTAATCCTAAGACTTACGAAGTAACTGGCGTTATTCGTTTTCCGGACGGCATACCCCTAACAGAAGGAACGATCGAGTTTGAGGCAATCGACCACGAGAACCCAATCATGGCGACGAGCGAAATCGACGAGAACGGAGTATTTGAACTCGGAACTTTTGACGTTGATGATGGTGCGGTCGTCGGGAAACATCGCGTTGTCGTGGTGTCCAGTCATGAGATTGGAACTGGAGCCGAGCGACCTGGTTTGATCGAACAATCGAAGCTGCATCCTCGCTTCGCTGACTTCAAGACCTCGGGCTTAGTATTTGAAGTGAAGCCCGAAAAGAACGAGCTTAAGATTCCCGTTGAATATGCTCAAACCGGCCGCCGATCGTGACCGTAGTGTTCCTGTCCGAAGCGCCGAACATTCTAATACGGCGGCACAGGTTGCCCATCAAAACGATGCGTCAAACGACCGAGCGTATCGGTCAAGATCTGGATGCTAACGGCTCTCGTGCTACCGTCACCGAGTGCAAAGTTGCAAATACCTGGATGAGCGCTGCCAAAGTTGTTGCGGTAGGAATCGGTCGGAAATCGTGCGATCGGATATCCGGGCCCACCACAACGCGAAAAGTTTCCAGGATGATCGCCGTTGTACAACGCGCCATCTTCTGGCGAAATTCCATGCCTTGAAGGTCGGACGTGCTTTTCACCAATAAGGATCGTATTGCTCAATCCGTCGGTGAGACTCTTGAACGCCGTCCGACTCCGCCACTGGATAAGCTTTGCGCCGGGTGGCGCAAAATCCCAAGCAGGAACGGTAGGAGGATCGGTCACACCCGAGCCGAGAATGAATGCTCCGTTCGAGTTCGTCCAATTCCAAACGCCGGCCGGGCCAAATCCGGCGGACGCCGCATAGTCTCCGAGTACGCCCGGTACGTGAGGGCTCGTTTCATAAGGCGAGTAGATATCGTCACCCGACTTGCTGACGTGCAGGCCGCTGCGGCGCGAAGGGCACATGTAGTTCTCGATTGTTGTCAATCGAGCGATATCCGGCTGATAGTAGTACTTGAGTTGCGGGTCCCACCCGTCGAACAAATTCTCTTGTTCAAGATTCGGCAGAATCACGAACGCCCAGGTCGTGTAATGGTCATAGGTACGTGAAGGAGGCAACGCACGGTACTGGTCGTGAAATAAGTGGATCGCCAGGCCAATCTGTTTAAGATTGTTCTGGCAACTCATTCGACGCGCGGATTCACGAGCGGACTGAACGGCTGGCAACAACAACGCGACAAGAATGCCGATGATCGCGATCACCACTAAAAGCTCAACGATCGTGAACGCCCGACGATGAACAATTCGCCCCGACTTCGAATTGTCAGACCGCCTCATCTCATTTGCCTCCTGTGTGTTCCGACTCATCGAACATAACGGATTTCACTCGTTTGGCAAGCAAACTCTGTTACGCACCGGGAACGGCGTCGGCGAAAAATACAGAGTTCGTTTGAACTTTTCTTGCTTTGCGGGAACTAATTCTGCAAAACAAGAGACGGACACTCCGATTCGCTGGAATTACAAACACCTTGGCTGCGCGTGGACGAACTTGAACTGGAAGCCCTGATCGAGCGAAACTACGCCCGAATCGTGCGCGCGGCGATGGTGCTGTGCGGTAATTGCACAGACGCGGAAGACTTGGCGCAAGAAACCTTTCTTCAAGCAATGCGAGCCAAAGAACGCTTCGCTGGAAAGAGCTTACCCGAGACATGGCTGTACTCCATTCTGCTGAATGTTCACCGCAAGCATCAACGCAGTCTGGCACGACGTTGGAAAAAGATTGCCGCTTGGATCCAGCAACATGCCAGCTCCCCACCAACGAACAGCTTGGACTCGCGGGAGTGGCGAGAGAGCCTTTGGGCCATCGTCGCAGAGTTGCCGCAAGTCCAACAAGATGCGATCGTCCTGCGATACTCGGAAGGATTAACTTACGACGAGATCGCCACCGCGACGGGCTGCCCGGTCGGAACGGTTCGTTCACGACTGCATCATGGCTTGAAAACACTGCGAAAGCGTTTCGAAGAGAAGCCGCAAGCTCTTGGCTTCCTAGAAACAGAACGGAGCTAATAACTTGAACGAACACCATTCGAGTCCACTCGAAGAACGCCTGCGATTCGAGGCAACGAGATTCCACCGCGCGACCGCTTCGCCAGCAGCCGCGAAGTTGCTGATGGAGAACCGAAGAAGGCAGCGTCAGAGATCTGTGATGACGTCAAGCGGTTTGGCCGTCGCGTCCATGATGCTGTTGGCGGCAGTACTCTTGTCGCTACCTCGTGCGATGAATGCAACAGCATTGCGTGGCAGTGTTGAGCCCGGCGAAGCGGTCAATGTAGTGGGAGCTGAAACTGGTGCGAGTCAACATCAATCGCAGAGCGATGCTAAGTCTCAATCTGCAGATTCAGTGACGTCGAGCGGAGCGCATGATGAGCCGCATGCTGAAACTGCCCGGACGAAGGCATTACGCGTCCGCGCAATTCCGCTCTTGTTAGTGCGAGAGAACAAGAGTGGTCAACGAGAGGTTGTACGAGCGTTACTCGTTCCACGAAAGGAAACCACGGTGCGTTATGAGAACCTCAGTAGCGGCGAGCAACGCGCCCTGCGAGCGTTGCTCGGCAAGAATCGAATCCCAAAACAAAATGCCATCTAAATGGAGTGAATCATGAATGTGAAGAGAGGTCTTGTATTCGGTTTAATGACGCTGCTGGTCGGGACAACGCTTCCAGCATTCGGCGATGTGCAAAGTTCGGTACGACGGCTGCTGCCCGCAACGGTCGCCGTACAGTGGACGAGGCACGACCAAACCGAAGATGAAGCGGCGTACGAGGACGTTGTCGACGACGTTCTGAAACTTTCGTTGGATGAAGGTGACTCGGGCGAAGTCAGCTTGACTAGCGGAATGGTTGTTGCGGAGAACGGATTGATCATTACAGCGCATCTATCGCCTGAACCAGGTGATATCGAAGTCGTTTGGATGGACGGACGCCGTCTTCCCGCCACAATCGTGGTTCACGATCGCAGAACGGATTTGCAGTTGCTGCGAGTCGACGCCAATGGTCTCGCCAAGGTGGACCTGCGGCAGGATGCCGTCGAATTAGCTCAGCAGGTCGTCACAGTAACGTGTACGGATCTGCGCGAGCGCGCTGCGGGGACGGGAATCGTCACAACGTTGAATCTGCCGCTTGGAGACAAAGCCGCGGACGTCTTGAGAACCGATATTCATACTGGCCCCATGAGCGCTGGGGCCCCATTGGGCGACATGGAAGGTCGCGTCGCGGGAATTATCGTCGCCAAACAATCGGAATCGACACGCGAAGATGGTCCCGCTTTAGTCGTTCCCGCGTCGTACGCCCAAGCAATCCTGTCCGCATACAACCCCGCGAGTGAAGACGTCGTTGTCCTCCAGCGAGGCTGGCTCGGCATTCAGCTGAACGATGACGATGAAGAGGTTGAACACCCTTATATTGCGGCGGTATTCGAGCAGTCTCCGGCGAAAGTCGGCAAGCTTCAACAGGGCGACAACATTCTGAAGCTGTGGAACGAAAAACCGGACACCGCCTCCGATGTCGTACGAATTCTCGGACACAGCCATCCGGGAGAAAACGTCGATGTGATCGTCGACCGAGGTGGAGACGAAATCAAACTCACCGTTGAATTGGGAGAGTATCCGGAGCCCGTGTCGAGCAACTTGGATTTCAACCTTTCTCTCGTGCATCCTCACCGACTGCTTGTCGTGGGGAAAGACGGGAAGGTGCAACATGTAGAAGGAGAGGATGTGCTGGGGTATTACCTGGGTGTACCGAACTTTGACGTCGAAATCAAAGCGGCAGATCCGGACGCCAAATCGCCGGAAGGAAACATTCGCAATCTCAACGAGTTGGTATTTGAAATCGCACCAAGTGACCTCTTTGTCGGAGATGGTGCCACGATCCAAGTTAAACGAAGTGACATCGAGGAGCAGCTGAGCGAAGTCAGCGAGCAGGTAAGGGCCCTCGCCGAACAAGTCAAAGGACTTGCGGAGACGCTCGAAAAGCTGAACGCCAAACTGAAGAAGTGAACAGAGCAATTCGGAATACTCCGCGCAGAGCCTAGCGGATTTTCGGCGGGTTGCTGGACAGGCGACGATCGGTTGCTAACAATGGGGCTCCGCTCGTCGCCCCGCCTGCCCCTCTCGCTTGGAGCCTCTGATGATATCGGCAAACCGCTCGTTCTTCGCGTTCGGCGCCTTATGCACTGCTTGCGTAATTGGCACGGACACTTTTGCACAGGATTCAACAGCGACAATAAAGGCGACCGGTGTCGTCTATCTCGATGCTAACTCGAATCGCGAGTTCGACGATGGCGACAAGCCGTTGCCGGATGTACGAGTCTCGAACCGCCGCGACGTTGTGCGAACGAACGCGGAAGGCGAATACGAGTTGATGGTCGATAACGACGACATCATCTTCGTCGTCAAACCCAAAGGCTATCGTACGCCTCTGTCCGAAGATAACCTGCCGCAGTTCTACTACATCCACAAACCGGAAGGCTCGCCAGACCTGAAGTTCAAAGGAGTCGAGCCAACCGGCGAGTTGCCTGCGTCAGTCGACTTCCCGCTCTACGCGCAAAAGGAACCGGAGCAGTTTCGTGCGATCCTGTTCGGCGACCCTCAACCGCGAGACCAAAAGGAAGTCGACTACATTGCACACGATGTTGTCGAAGAGCTGATCGGGACGGATGCGTCCTTCGGTGTGACGCTGGGCGACATCGTCTTCGATGATCTCGAAATCTTCATGCCGCTGAACAAAACCGTCGCGCTGATCGGCATTCCCTGGTACAACGTCATCGGAAATCACGACATCAACCTCGACGCCAAAGACGATGTGCAAAATGACGAGACGTTCGAACGCATCTATGGACCGGCCTATTACTCATTTGATTACGGGCAGGTGCATTTCCTAGTTCTCGACGACATCGAGTGGTATCATCCAACGCCGGGTGGGAAGGGTCGCTACCGTGGCGGACTGGGCGAAGAACAGATGACATTCGTTCGAAACGACCTCGCGATGATTCCCGACGATCAGCTCGTCGTACTCCTCATGCATGTCCCGTTGGTCGACGTTCGCGATCGCACGGAATTATATCGTTTGATCGAGAAACGTCCGTTCTGCGTTTCGGTTTCGGGTCACACACACCACCACGAGCATCGGTTCATCAAGAAGGAAGACGGCTGGCTCGGCCCCGAGCCTCATCATCACATCATCAACGTCACCGTTAGCGGCAGTTGGTGGTCGGGCGCTCCGGACGAACGTGGTATCCCGCACACTGCGATGGCTGATGGTGCACCAAACGGCTATTCGATCATTTCGTTTGACGGTACGAACTACAAACTCGACTTCAAAGCCGCCGGTCGATCTGCGGACTATCAAATGCAGATCCATGCACCAGAACTTGTGACAGTCGACAAGTTGCGTGAGACGAACATCTATGTGAACGTATTCAACGGCTCAGAACGATCAAAAGTCGAGATGCGAATAGGGAAAGATGATGACTGGACCGCGATGGAGCAAACGCGCGAAGCTGACCCACAACTTCAAAAGGTATATGACGCCGAAGCCAAAGTGATCGGCGATCCGGCCAACTGGCGCAAGATGTCAAAGCCGAAAGCTTCGACACATTTGTGGAATGCCGCGTTTCCGACCGACACGAACGTCGGAACGCACTTGATCGAGGTTCGCGAAACGGACATGTATGGGCGAGTAACATCGTCTCAGCGAGTCATTCGCATAGCGCCCAACGAAGCACAAGCTGGTAGTTGAAAGGCCGACGTCTGCATAACGCCCAAGCCATCGAGTCATTACGCAATCAACTCTTCGATCACTTCACCACCGAATTGCGAAAGTTGTTTGAAGCGACCGCCGTGAAAGTAGGTGAGTTTATTGTCGTCGAGCCCTAGCAAATGCATTAGCGTGACGTGAACGTCGCGAATTGGATGCACGACTTCGGCAGCCTCTGCTCCCATGTCGTCAGTTGCTCCGACGGTCGTGCCTTTCTTCACACCTCCGCCAGCGAACCACATATTCATAGCATCGACATTGTGACCGCGACCAAGTGAAGTGACGCCGCCCCGGTAGTTGTTGTCCGGAGTGCGACCGAATTCGCCGGTCCAAACGACAAGCGTGTCTTCGAGCAGGCCGCGTTTCTTTAGATCTTTGATCAACGCGGCGATTGGCTGATCGACGCTGTTGATGCGGGATGAATGGCCACGTTCCAAGTAGTCATGGCTGTCCCAACCTCCGGAGAAGATCTGGACAAAACGCACGCCCTCCTCGACCAAGCGACGCGCCATCAAGCACTGCTTGCCAAACGCGGCCGTCTCCTTGCGTTCCAGTCCGTAAGCTTGTCGCACATGCTCCGGCTCGCTTTCAATATCAACAACGCCAGGAATTGCGGTCTGCATTCGATACGCGAGTTCGTAACTTTCCATCCGAGCGACAAGGTCTTTATGCTCAGGATGCTTCTCCGCGTGTTTTGCGTTCAGTTTAGCCAGCTGGTCCAACGCCTTTCGCTGATGGTCTCGCGTCTTGTAAGCCGGCGGGTTCAAATCCAGGATTGGGGAACCGTTCGATCGCAAACGAGTGCCTTGATAATGCGCTGGTAGGAAACCGTTGGTCCAGTTCGCGGGACCGGCTTGTGGAAGAGCCAGCTCCGTCATCACGACATAACCCGGCAAGTTCTGGTTGATCGAACCTAAGCCGTAGGTCGCCCACGCACCAAGCCCTGGGTCACCACCCAAGCGACTTCCGGTATTCATGTGTAACAAGGCTTCTGGGTGATTCAACGATTCGGCTTGGCAACCGCGATAGACACATAGCTCGTCGGCGACTTCGGCATCTGCGATGAACTGCCAAGGCTCGGACATGTCGATGCCCGCGTTACCTACCTTGCGAGACTTAAACGGACTGCCGACATAGAACCGTTTCCCGGTAGCCAATCCCTTGGTGCGTTTCGATTCGGTAACATGCAATTCGCTGAGCTTCGGCTTGGGATCAAACGTGTCAACTTGACTCGGCCCACCCTCCATGAACAGCATGATGCACGCCTTGGCTTTCGCCGCGTGCATTGGTGTTTTGGGAGATAAAGGAGGAAGGTTGAAGGAGGAAGGCGGAACTTCTTCGGCTTGGAGGAGCGACGAGAATGCCACGGAGCCGAGAGAAGACCCAAGTCCAAACATAAAGTCGCGACGTGGAATTCCGTTCATCGTTCGTTTTCCTTTTGCTTTGCGTTCTTGCTGCACGTTGTAAAGATGGCACTTAGTTCGTCCGCTTCTTGCATCAGACCACTGAGTAGTTCTGGTTTGATAATCTCCGACTCTGCTAACAGCTCGAGCCAATAGCTCGTCTCTTCCAACTCCTGGTGTCCACCACCAAGTTTGCTAACAAACTCTGCTGTCGAACGAGCTCGCATTGCTTCCCGATAGTGTGCGCCTACCGAAGTCCCTGAACGCAGCAATGTTTTCCCAGAACCTGAGCGTCCGTCCGACTCGGCAATTTCCCGTACAGCCGAATGATGCGCAACGCAAACTCTTTCGTTCGCACCTTCAGATCTTTCATCTTTCCGCCTTCACCCTTCTACCTTCCTTAATACACATACATGAACTCATTCGAGTTGATCAGTAACAGGCAGACATCCGCCAACGCGCGAGTCTTTGCATCGACGGTCCAAGGCTTCGCGTCGGAAACGTAGTCGTTGTATACATTAAGCTTCTCGATGAACTCAAACGGTTCACCTGTAAATTCTTCGACAAGTGAGCGTGTCACTTCTTTTGGATACTCAACCGACGCTGGTTTGATCTCTTGGTGGTACTTCAGCATCTCGCTCAAGTAACCTTCCAGGCTTTCCTGCTCTTTGGCAGTTGGCACTCGACCATACGCCAATTGAACGGCTCGCCGAATTTGAGCCTTGACGTCACCTTTCCTTTCCCTCTGAACACGTAATGCGAACGCGATTGAGCGATCTGTCATCACGTCACTGTTCAGCAGCGTGAATGCCTGTGGCGTAACAGCCGCAGAATCTCGGGCTTCGCACGATTCATTCGGGTTCGGCAAGTTCATGATTTCGAGCAGCGGATCAGCTTGTCCACGGACTCGATAGGCATAGATCGTGCGTCGGTTTCGCTCAGCTGGTGTTCGTGAAGGTTGATGCGCTGGTGCAATGGAAAACTGGATCATCCGAGGCTGCAACGCCACTTCCATATTGATCTCGGGCATGATCGGTACACCGCCGGTTTCGCGATGGAGTTCGCCGCTGATCAACAACGCGCTGTCGCGCAGCTCTTCGGCAGTTAGTCGGCGAACAGGAAAGCGTGCTAGTAACTCATTGTTCGGGTCACTCGTGTCAAGTTGTTTTATGTTTGGGTGCTTGCCAGATCGACGATAAGCGTCAGATGACATGATCAGCTGATGAAGCCGCTTAATCTTCCAGCCGTTTTCAATAAAGTCGGCCGTTAGCCAATCGAGCAGATGCGGATGTGTCGGCTTGCTACCCTTTGCGCCAAAATTATTCGCGGTGCGGACGATTCCTTGCCCAAAATGATACTGCCAGATGCGGTTAACAATGGACCGGGCAGTTAACGGGTTGCCATCATTCGCAATCCAATTGGCGAGCGCAAGACGTCTTCCGCTTAAGTCGTCCGGCAATACGAACGGGTCTTGCGCATCCTTGGCAAACGGCAAAGCCGTTCCGCTGAGTACACCAGGGCCAACGGTATCCTGCTTCGCGGCCAGCGAACCGCCGGCAAGAATGAAAGTCTCGGGGCGCCAGTTCTGCTTAATTTTCTTTGCGATCCGCAGCTTGCGTCCGTTCTTATAGTCGTCCTGTCCATTGTAGACAGCTTGTGCCAGTGGCTCATACCGTTCGAGCCGCCGCTCCCAGATCCACACGTCTTGCTCGCGGACTTTTTTCATTCCCTTTTCTTCCGGCGACAAGCCGACATGGCGCGGTGGCTTCTTATCTTCCGGGTCTTTTTTGCGAGCATTCTCGTTCTTGTACGGCAAGTCGTGTTCTTCGTACCACTTCTTCGCCGCCGCTTCCTGTTTCTCTTGAATCTTATCTCGCTCTCCCTTGGCAAAAGCCAAAAGCTCTTCGACAAGCTTGCGTTTTGCGGCGAACCCATTTCTGTTTTCCTGAGGAAGAAACGCTGCATCGACTTCCGCAGGTTGCGTTGTGGCAAAGGCGGCATACATCCGGTAATAGTCGCGCGTCGGAATGGGGTCAAACTTGTGATCGTGACACTTGCAGCAACGCATCGGCATCGACAAGAAGGCCTGCCCAACGTTGTGTACCAGGTCGTCCAAGTAGATCTGCCGTGCCTCGTCTTGAGGAACCATGGCAGTTCCCCACGGCCCCATCCGCAGCATGCCCGTCGCGACGATCGCTTCGGGGTCCTCAGGCCGCGACTCGTCGCCTGCGATCTGCTCGACAATAAAGTCATTGAATGGCTTGTCGTTGTTGAATGATCGGATCACATAGTCGCGATAACGCCAAGCGTTGGATCGTTCGTAGTCGTTCGAGAAGCCGGCTGTATCGGCATAGCGCACGACATCGAGCCAATGTTGCGCCCAGCGTTCGCCATAGTGTTTGCTGTCAAGCAAACGAGTGATGAGTTCACTCCAGGCCTTTTCCGAGTCTTTCTCCCACGCCTGTCGGAACTGAAAGATCTCCTGCGGTGTTGGCGGCAATCCGGTCAAGTCATAAGTGGCTCGACGAATGAGCGTTCGAACGTCGGCCTGCTGCGCCGCTTTGATTTCCGCTTCTTCAAGCCTTTGTTGAACGAAGAAATCAACGGGATGTTGCCCTTCCGCCTGCAGTCTTCCGACTTCAATCTTCTCGACCGGCTTAAACGCCCAAATGTCTTCGGGCTTGTAGCGACGGTAGGTCCACTCATCGGCAGTTCCGCCACTCGTGGGAACGATGACACCGTCTTCGTTCTGGATGATGGACCATTCGCGTTTGCGGATGCGGTCCTGGGTCGCTTCGTCAGGCCAAGGCGCTCCAGCCGCGATCCAGCGGCGCACGAACTCCGTTTGCTCGTCGGTCAGCCGATCGTTTTCTTTCGGCGGCATCTCGAGACCATCCCCAATGACCGCCATATAGAACGGGCTCTCTTCTGGATTTCCTGGCACGATCGATGGCTCTTCCGACTCGCCTCCCATGAGCAATGCCTCACGAGAACGAACATCGAACTCGCCCTTCACGTCATCAGCATCGTTGCCGTGACAGCCGTAACACTTCTCCTTGAGTAGCGGCAGCACGTTAAGGGTGAACAGTCGCTCGGCGCGGCGCGTCGCGACAGCGTCGTCCGATGTCGGAGTCTCGGCAAAGCTGTGCTGACCAAGGGCAGATAAAACCAACGCAAATAACGCGGCCTGGACGATTGAATTGAATCGCAACTTCATGACGAGTTCTCTTCCGATGCTTGCGGCAATGTCCGTTTCTGCGAATTTCAGTGACAATCCATAATACGTATTTTCAATCTCCTCTAGCACGAACGGAGACCGATTGTCGCGCAGCGTATTCGTGCGGCTTGATCCAACTAAGATCTCGCCAGTAGCCGGTGTCGTTCGGCTGAGTTTCGCCCGATGTCGAACGTCCTTCACATACGATCTTGGTGATTTTCTTCTCCAGCGACTGCGCGATCTCTCCGTGATCCTCGAACACATTCTTCGTCTCACCTGGATCGATCGCCAGGTTATACAGCTCGGCTGACAACTTCTTGTGAGGCATGACGAGTTTCCAGTGACCTTGGGTTACCGCGAATCGACCATTTGCTGCATGGTTTATCAGCGGCAGACGCTCGTGCTGCGACTTGGATTCGTACAACACCGAAGCGAAACTCTGACTGTCCTCGCCGGCATGTGTCGGTAACGAAGTACCGCTTAATTCGGCGATTGTCGCCAACAGGTCACTCTGTCCGACGAGCTTATCCCAACTCCGGCCCGGCTCCCGGATTCCATTGGGCCAGCGGATGAAGAACGGTACGCGGTGCCCGCCTTCGTAAATGTCTCGTTTCCCACCGCGATAACAACCATTGCTGCGGTGATTGAACTCTGTGATGCGTTGCTTCCACGAATTCTCAGGGCCATTGTCGCTTGTGAAGACGATCATGGTGTCTTGGTCTAAGCCCGACTTATTGAGAAAGTCCAGAATGCGACCAACATGATAATCCGTTTCGATCACGAACTCGCCGTAGCCGCCACAGTCGCCTTCGCCGTGGAACTCCGGTAGCGGGCAAACTGGATAGTGCGGCGAGGTGTAGGGAAGGTAGACGAAAAACGGCGTTCCACTCTTCGAATCAGCTGCTTTGCCATGCATCCACTCGATCGCTTTGTCAGTGAAACGCGTCAAGCATTGGTTGTCGATGAAGTCGGGCGCTACCTCCATGCCCGCTTTGCCAAGCACGCGTTTCGTCTCCACCGAGGTTGCTTCGTAGGGAGGCATTATGCGGTAGTCGACGTGCCGCTTGTTCGGTTTCTTTGCAGTGAATCGCGTGGGCGGTACATTCGCGTGGCGTCCCTCGAACCAAGCTAACACACCGTAGTTCAGCGAAGCGGGGACACCGTAAAAATAGTCGAAGCCTTTGTCCAACGGCATGTCCGTTACCGGTTGTGTCCAGTCGCGGTTCTGGGAATCGCCAGGAAAGTCCATACCAAGGTGCCACTTGCCAACCATCGCTGTGCTATAGCCTGCTGACTTTAGTAAAGAAGCCAACGTCGTCCGTCCGTTCTCGATCAGACACTTTCCCTCAGCTCCCATCACGCCGGTTTTCCTATCGGTCCGCCAACAATACCGCCCCGTCAACAGCCCGTAACGCGATGGTGTGCATACGGTGTCACTGGAATGCCCGTTCGTAAAGCGGATGCCTTCGGCTGCCAATCGATCAAGATTCGGTGTCCGGAACTTTGCCTCCGGATTGAGGCAACTCGAGTCGCCAAATCCCTGGTCATCGCTGTAGATAATGATGATGTTTGGCCTCTGCACCGCCCATGCTGTCGCGGACATCGCCCACAGCAAGGAGAACAGAACGACCGAGAAAACGAGGCCACTCGCGCGACGCTGGAATCTTCCTCGAGAGGTTCGTGTCATCGTCGCAAATCCACTATCGGGTGAGTGTTGAAATTAACGAACATTGGCTTGGAGCGCAGCGACAGCTTCTTGGGTCCGGCCAGCTCGGAGCTCGTCCAGGATCTGAACGTGCTCGTCGAGAACTTGATCGTAGTTTTCGAGTCGCGTATACGTCAGCAACATCTGCGAGCAGAGCCACTTCCACACCGGCAGGAAGTCAGCAGCTCCAGACGCAGTGAGGATCTCTTCGTGAAACGCGATGTCACAGTTTGCTACCTTCGCTACATCGTTGTCCGCGCAGGCTCGTTTCAATTCGTCGAGTCGCTTTGCAATCGATTCAATCCCGCCCGAAGTAAGCTGTCCCATGCCGGTCTGAAGCGCGTAGGATTCGATTTGTCTGCGAAGTGAGATGATAAAGTCGCGATTCGCCGAATCTGGCGGTCGCCGGACCGTGACTCCACGGTTGGCCTGATACGCGAGTAGACCTTCTTGAGATAGCTTCAGGAATGCATCACGAATCGGTCCCCGGCTAACGCCGAAACGCTCGGCAAATTCACTTTCACGCAATGGCTGACCGGCCGGAAAGTTACCCGCCACGACATCGTCACGGATCTGATCCGTAACCTGATCGCGGATTGTTCTCGGTCCGGAAGCCATATTGGTAAGCTACTCGTTGGAAATTGCAGATTGTTAACAATTCTATTATGGCAGTCGTTGCGAGAGATGTCTTGTGCCAATCGGTCATATTTTATTGACTATCGGTCATTAGTTGCGGTCACAATTCAAGCCGCAACTCAGCGGTCGAACAGTGCTGGGTGACTGGAAGTGCCATTCATCTGCCAATCGTTGACGGATGAAGTACAAGCAGAAAATAGATTGTCCACATGAGCGGTATGGCCGCCCACACACAATAGAGGAAGAATAGCGGTCGCGAATCGCGAATCGCCACCCACGCGGAATATACGAGCCCAAACAGGCCGCAGCAAAGCGCAGTTCCGGGAGCAACGGCTGTTAATGGGCCGATTTGGCGTATCTTTACCAGCCACATCGCGGACGAAAGAAGCATAGCGATTGTCGCGAAGGTATTTGCGCGGAGAATGGTCCCAGTGTCACTCAAATTCGAGCGATGATCGGTTTGTGCCATCGGTACGCTGAACAGCCCAACGGGAGGCACAGCCGTCGTCGCAGATCGCGACACCAACTGACCGTGCATTCGATTCAGTTTACCAAATGGTGGGCCGTAACCCTACGTTCAAGGCGATTCGGATGGATGCCGAATCTGTGGCCGTACGCCCTTCGTGGGCATTCATTGTGAAAACGAGCTCACCTGCTGCCGACAAATCACGTACAGATGTTTGAAGCAGCGTCCACCTCAACTCGAAGTGGTTGTGGAGCGCGAGACTTCGTTCAGGACACTGCGGCAGCCGAACGGTCGAGGCCTTAAGTCGAGCATCCTCCCCCAAAGGATAAGTCGTGGCGAATTCACGGCGATTTTCGACACCCATTTGGAGACCTTCTTCAAGAAAAAGGAGACCTTTCAATAACTACAACTTCTTTCCACGATCAACCTCCGCGCTATTTGACTTACAGCGACATACAGAGGCAAGGCGGTAGCCGGACGTGAACAATCAGTCTGACCACGCACGATACTCTTGATACGCGTTATTCAATTCGGACTCCGTCAGAAACGACAAGTCCGGTTCGCGATCAACAACGGGATGATCGAACTTATTGAGTGCTTTTCGCATCTTGTCGATGGTCGAAAACAGTCCTCCACGGCGACGAAATCCATCCTCCGACACAGTTCTTCCGTGGGGCGTCAGACAGATTCGACCGTTCTTGAAGTCGACCAAGCCGTGAAGGGATAGCGTTTCGCACGCACTCACGATCTCCCCAAGCGTCAGTATGGCGTGATTCATCATATCTCCAGCAGCGATCAAGGAGCACAAGTCAGTGCCATCTGGAGAATCAGTTTGCGTGCCAAGTGAAGCGTAGACCCAAGCGACTGAGGTTTCGAATTTGGACTTAGCCATTAGTTCGCACAACGGGAAGAGCATCCGTCGCCACCGTGAACGAAGCGGACGACGTTAAATCACGGAATAATTCTATTACGCGAGCCCGCGCTGCGAAAGTCGGAACGCGATCGCGCTGCGACTCGGCGGATGTTCGGTGTTAGCCGTCCTTCATGTCGTGTGGCAAAACCGATAGAAGAAGATAACGCTGTAATCGAGTTGGCTGTGATACAGCTATTGCTCGATCTGACAATTTGGCAGGGCGAGCCTAATGCGATCCAGTCCACGGCGGGTAATTCCAGTACCACTTCGCGAAAGTGAGTGCAAATTATCTAGCTGGCAGATCTGCTCAATAATCGCATCCGTATACGCGGGGCCGTGCAATGAGAAGCTAACGGCCCGATTAAAATACTTGTTCCCGACTGATTGACCGAGGGTCTGGAAGCCAAAAGGATCGCTGTACTGGACCGTCACGCGGCCAGGCAGGTTAATCAGGTTATGACCTCAGCCACTATCCGGTTCCGACATGGTCAGGCTCGGAATCAGTGCGAGAACTTGTCGCTCTCGAAAGTATGAGCGGACGGTGTTACCTACGTACGCGAAGATTAGCGCCACGGCTACCATGCCGGCGAATATCGACCGCAAACCGAATCGCAGAATTGGCTTGGGACATGACAATCCGTACGAGTCTCGTACAAAGTTTGCTCGCGAGGGCAACGGGTAGATTATTTGTCACCGCCCCTGCGACGGTGACGACTTTGAACAACGATTGATTCTACCAAGTATTCGCGGCTTGCATTACGTCGAAGGTGATCGCGAAGCGACTAGCAAATAATCTGTGTTGGGTGCCGCGATGCCCCACGATTCGGTATTCTGGCGAGATGCCGAAGAAGAAACAAACACCACGGAAGAAGAAGACGCCAGCAGAAATCGCGAACGCGATTTTCGTGGCGCGCGGACACCGCGTGATGCTGGATGCAGATTTAGCCCAATTGTATGGAGTAACTACTGCAGCGCTGAATCAGGCAGTAAAGAGAAATGCCGATCGGTTCCCCGATGATTTTGCGTTTCAGGTTACACAGCAAGAGTTTACGGCTTTGATGTCACAAAATGTGATATCAAAGAGGGGGCGAGGCGGACGCACCAAACGACCATGGGTGTTTACGGAACATGGTGTCGCCATGTTGTCGAGTGTTTTGCGATCGCCCACTGCGGCGCAAGTCAACATCGAGATCATGCGAACATTTGTCCGACTGCGCCGCTTGATGGCGACGCCAGGCGAACTGGTGGAACAGTTGACGAAATTGGCGGAAACTGTGCAGCTTCACGACGATCAGATCAAAACTATCACCCAAGTTCTGCAACAGATGCTTGAGAAACCGGAACCGCCGAAACGACGCATCGGCTTCGGTCGCGAACAAGACGAGTGACTAGCGGCACCCAACGGGTTCGCACAGCCGTCGCCGCTCGTTGCGACGAGAGACAGGCCGTGCATTGGGATTCAGTTTACCAGATGTTGGGTCGTTGCCGTAGGTTCAAGGCGATTCGGCATGGATGCCGAACTCTGCGGCTCGTGCGTTGTTGGGCGGTGATGCTCGCTCAGTTGTCGGACGGAATGCGTGGCAAAGTCTCTTCGTTGACGGGAGTGTAGAATCGCCAGACGATCATGGAAAAGGGAATCAACAACAAAGGAACGGACAACGCGAATGGAACGTTCCAGAATTGACGTAAGGCGGCGAGACCAACGGCACCGTAGGCGATAACCCGCAACCGACAAAGCGTGTTCAATTTGAGGATGGAATGGCGTGACTTGCCGCACGTCGGACAATAGTTGCTCTGAAGGCGAAGTGTTCGGCGCTGTATCGGTTCACCGCAGTGTGGGCAAATGGAGGCCATGTGTTCAAGACGGGAGACCGCCCAACGTGTGCGGATGGGCGGCGCCGCGCGTTCCATCCAGAGTGGTTTAGACTTGTTAGAGTCTAAGCGAAGTGGATCAGGCTTGCACCACTCTGCGGCGACCCGGCATCATCGCCAGGCGAACCGCCAATCCGCTTCAACGGCCGGGCCCTGCGCCCATCCATTGATAACCGGCGAGACGAGCCCGCCGTCAAGTGAGGAATCCATGACCCGAGGTCAACTGCTCTACGGCGATACACCGCAGCGATCCAAGTAAGGCGCGAGTCCATCCGCACACGATAAGCGGGCATGGACGCCCGGTTATCGGGAGGCACGGCCGTCACCGCCCGTGCCGAAGGAAGAAACGGTTGAACTACGAGTGATTGTATTACGCCACCGCCCGTCGCACTATGCCGAGAGTGACTCCGCTCTGCGGCCGTGCCGTGTTGGGCGTCCGCAGCACACCATGACGCGGACGACGACGCACCCAACAACACAGAACGACATCGAGATCGTTAAGATCAATAAGCGGGTTTCGTACACTGCCCGCTCGAAGTGGAGATCGACGAGTCGTTGTTCAATCAGCGAGAGTTTGTCTTGAGCATCGAAATAGGACGGGGGGTACACGAAGCTCGGCGCTCTGACCGCGGGGAGACCATGTTCCATGCGAGCGAAATACGTTTGGCCGCAAATCATTTCTCGCCAAATCCTTCGATTTCGAAAGCCCTCCAACACTCGCGACTCTTCTCGATGACGTGCCAATTCGAGTGATGCAATTGACGCAGAGAGATGTTCCCAATTCGCAAGTGCGACAAGGGCTCCAGACGCGACCGCCACAGCAGCGACAGTGAAGAAGTGTCGTCGGTCGGATGTCATGGGTTCGCCCAACGGAAGGTTTTACCGACGACGCCCCAAACGAAGCGAAAGACGTCGAACAACCAAATCATTCTACCAACGGGAGCCCGCGCGGCCTACAATGAAAGGCGTGCCCGAAGGGCCTGTGCGGCAAAACCATGTTGTGTGCCCCGGTTGCAGCGGAGAAATGCGATGAATTTGAATCTACCAGTCGAAGCGAATGATTTCGTAAAGAGCCTCGTCGCTCAAGGCAAGTACGCCACCGAAGAGGCGGCAGTTGTTGAAGGAATTCGGTTGTTGATGGGGCGAGAAGAACTACGCAAGAAGATTAGCGTAGGGGTTGAACAATTGGATCTCGGCGAGTCGTTTGATGAGGCCACGGTATTTGAGGAAGTCGAAGCGGAAATCATCCGTGTCGAGTCGTTGAACCAAGAAAGTTAGGTTGATGCCAAGGCTTCGGTACTCTGCGGCATCGAAAGAAGACTTGAAGGAGATTGCGCGCTTCATCGCAAAGGACAAACCCAATGCCGCACGGCAATGGGTCGCGAAGCTCCGCGAGAAGTGTCGGTTAGCGGCGAAGCGTCCGGACATCGGAGATGACCGTTCCGATCTGGGCGACGGCGTTCGGTCAACGTACGCGGGAAGCTACATCATCTACTTCCGCGAGCACGAACGGAATCTCGAGATAGTACGTGTGGTCCGTGGCGATCTCGAATTCCCATTTCTCTAGGGGCACACAACGGGCTGAATGCCCGATACCGCCCGTGCCGGAAGAGTAAATGGTTGAACTACGATAGATTCTATTACGCGAGCGGCCTTTGCACGACGGCGAAGGTGACTTCGCTCTGCGGCCGTGCCTTGTTGGGTGCCACGACTTTGCTGTGGAATTGTGATTGGGTAAGCTGACCCCACGGCAAAGAAGAAAACCACAAGACCTACGATTACCCCAGCCGAAATCGAGCAGGCCATCCATGTTGTTCGTGGGCAGCGCGTGATGCTGGATTCAGATTTGGCGAAACTGTACGGCGTGACAACCAGCCGTTTGAACGAGCAATTATCGCGCAATAAGGATCGCTTTCCGGAAGACTTCGCGTTTCAGCTTACACAGCAAGAGTTTACGGCTTTGATGTCGCAAATTGCGATATCAAAAACTGGCCGTGGCGGACGCCGGAAACGACCGTGGGTGTTCACCGAGCAAGGTGTGGCGATGCTGTCGAGCGTTCTGCGGTCTCCGACGGCCGTGAAGGTCAACATCGAGATCATGCGTACATTCGTACGGTTGCGCCGGCTGATGGCAACACCAGGCGAACTCGTCGAACAACTCACAAAGCTCGCAGAAACAGTGCAACTGCACGACGATCAGATCAAGGTCATCACCCAGGTATTGCAGCAAATGCTGGAAGAGCCGGAACCACGGAAGCGACGGATTGGCTTCCACCATCAACAAGAAGATGAGGACGAAGATTAGCCTGTGGCACCCAACGGGAGGCATCCACGACACCGTTCCTGATGGAACTCACATGCCATGAATCTGAGTGATTCTATTACGGGAGCGACCGTGAAACTAGATCGTTAGGTGTTCCCGAAGGGACAGAGCGTGGATGCTTTGTTGGGAGGCCACCCAATTGAATCCCGCAATTCGGAAGTGCTTGCCTCAGCTCTTGCCACTGTTCATAGCTCACGTGTATACCACCGATGTCAAGCAGTATGAGCTTCTTCAATTCCGTTAGGTGTGATAGATCGCCCACTGGTGTGCGGCTGAGGCTAAGCCTTTCGAGGTTCTTCAATTTCGCCAGAGGTGTTAGATCGCTCACCTGTGTGTTGGTGAGGTAAAGCAATTTGAGGTTCTTCAATTCTGCCAAAGGTGATAGATCGGTCACTTGTGTGTTAGAGAGATCAAGCGTTTCGAGGTTCTTCAATTTCACCAGAGGTGATAGATCGCTCACCGGTTTGCGGAAGAAAACCACGCTCCTGACTCGCACCCCGAACCACATATCCTTTGAAAATAAAGAATGTTCTTGCGGATAAGAGAGCATTGCGCCCATCTCCTCGACCCAAGCAATCGCCGCTTTCTCTTTTCGTACTTGCTCCAGTTCCCAGGCAACCCATCCGAACGTAACGGACAATACCGTGACCACGACCAGGAGCGTCCGGAGGCGGAATCGAAGCCAGCGACGACGGGGCTGCTGTAGAGTCATCTGATCCAGGTCACCCAACGGGTTGTGTGGCCGACGCCGCCCCTCATCGAGGCGAAAGACGCTGGCCAGC
>JACNKX010000197.1 GCA_014381825.1 Planctomycetota bacterium | reverse complement strand
CCGCGCCTGCTTTTCGCCCCTGGCGTATCCCGACCGCTTGCGCCTGCGCCCGGCGTTGGCGGTTTTGTGGCAAAACCGAGCCGTTTCGTTAGGACGAAATTGCCACGCTTCACTGGCGCCCTTCCTGTTCCATTGGCGGTCCCTTTCGCGATCGACGCGTGAGTGAGGATCCCGCCGCGAACGCTCGCAGGATCAAGCGTTACCTTTCGCATGACTTCACCTTCAACGCCTTCAATCCCGTAGTGTTCGGCAAGTCGGCGGTTCAGGAAGGTGAAGTCGGAATCGATGAGGTTCGCCACGCTCAGGTTTTTGTCAATCAGATGCGCAAAGAACTCACGCGTTTCCGCCAGAATGGCTCTTCGCAATACGTCGTCGTATTCGGGATACAAATAGGCATCGGGAGTCGTCGCATCGATGCTGTCGAGTTCCAGCCATTGACCAAGGAATTCATGCACAAAGCGATCACGTTTCGAATCGGCCAGCATGCGATCCACTTGAGCTTCCAGCGCGTGCGGATCGGAGAGCCGACCTGACGTGGCGAGTTGAGTGAGTTCATCATCCGGAAGACTTCGCCACAGGAAATAAGACAGTCGGCTGGCAAGGGCTTCATTGTCGAGCGGCCCCGCTTCGCCCGTTTGGAAGAGCAACTGAGGCGAAACCAGGATGGCACGGAGCGGAATCCGCACGGAATCAACGAAGTCGCGTTTTGCTTCGATGCTCGGCCCGGCAAGCGCGACCAGTGCGTCGATCTCGTCGTCACTTACACTGCGGCGAAAGGCTTGTGGAGCGAATGTCGTGACAATGTCGCGTACATGCTCAGCGGGTGACTTCGTGAGAACCGGCTCATAGGCTCGGCCGTCTCGAGTGCGTTCATGGCTGGCTTTCCACTCAATCCCGGGGAACAGTTTTCGTGTTCGCTCGGGAGGCCAACTCGTTTCCAGGGGACCTTCCACAATGAAACGGCGGATTTTGACTCCCTCGCCACCAAACTCACTGGCGGGTTGAGAGTTGTAAATCACACGTCCGTCGGGCGCCGGTTCCAATTCGTCTGCGCTGACGTAGAAGTAGTCGTCAGGCCGAAGGTAAGTCGTCGTAGAAACGTCTCGATAGTCCGATCCAGCCAGATCCCAGGCTGCAAACAGTTCACTCTCACCTTGCTGATCATTCTGACGTTTCAAACTTACGGTGATCGATGACCGCGGCTGATGTGCCGCAGCTTTGATTGTGATGCGATAGCGGCCCGCGACGGGAATTCGGTAGCCGTTATGATCGGAACGCAGCACATAGTTTGCGCCGCGGAACGTGACCACGTCGTGATCCGTCTTGAAAATCGTCCCACCGCCGCGACGCGTTGGCCGCTCGACCCACATTTGAATGTAACGCGAATTGAAGTAGTCAATCTCGCGCGGCTTCATATTCGGCTTGGGGCCCAACTGAATCGCCTCGTCGAGCGCTAAAGCGGCTGCCGTGAGTAAGCCGCGAACATGAACACGCGAAATTTCCTGCTTTGCCGCAACGACATCGAATGCCCCCGATTCATTTTCCGGGGGCAAATGGCGTGCGAGATCGCCGCCAATCCCAAGCAAGTCGTGCAGCGTGTGCTCGTACTCCGTACGAGACAGTCGGCGCGACGGAACTCTCCCGATCTCCTTCTGCCATCGCTGATTCGCCCGTTTCAGTTTGCCTCCCAGGACTGACAGTGCCTTTTTGCGCTCGGAGTCGCCGGGTTGCGCTTCTCCAGGCGGCGGCATATCTCCACTCTCTATGCGTTCGAAGACGCGAACCCATTTGCGAAATGACTCAGCATTTTCAATGTCTTTTCCGAGCGTGGTGAAGTCGAGCTGTGTTTCTGTATTTGCATCGTGACAATCGATGCACGAAGACTGGATCAGTGCATCCAGATCCGTTGCAAATGTCGGATCGCCAAGCAACTGAGAGGCCGCGCAAGCGAGCAAAATGCACACGAATGTGCTGCGAGCCAGGCGTGCCATCATTTGCCCGCCTCCGCAAAGCATGCTTTTTTCATTTCGGTTCTGCACTCCCCTTCGCAGGGCCCGCGGACTGAATGAACGCCAACAGGTCGAATATTTCTTCGACTGTGTAAGTATCTAACAGGCCGGTTGGCATGGTCGATACTTCGGCTGTCTTGCGTTCTTCAATCGACGGCTTCTTGATCGTTTCGACTTTGTCGGGCTTCAGTAAATTGGGTAGCAAGAGAACTTCGTCGTCCGTTTCTTTGATGACCAGCCCGGTTCGCAGACGACCGTCGTCGACCAGAATCATCTGCGTTTGAAACTCCTTGTGGATCTCGGCGGATGGCTTGACGATCTGCTGCAGCAACTTTGAGCCTCGAAATCGCTTGGTGACGTCCGACAGATCGGGGCCGAGCGTCGCCTCGCTACCACCGATCTTGTGGCATCGGCTACAGGTCGCGTGTTCAAAAACCATCCGACCTGTTTCGAGCGATCGCCCGTGCAGTCGATCCGGCGCTGAACCGAAGTTGTGATGCTGCCACTTCTTGATAAAGCGACGCTTTGATGCCGTCGGGGTATTGGCGACGTACTCCAGAATCCGGATGAACATCTTTCCGTCTTGTTTTCGATCCGGGTTCGCTTGACGAAATTCGTGCCAAAGCTGGCCGACCCGCGGACGACTTTGCGGAGGCATGCCAGCGATTCGTTGGTCGACATATTTTTGATGCGGCATCGTTCGATAGGCGGCGGGCATTTCCGCTTTGTCGATCTTCGCAAACAACGCGGTGTTGTCTCTTTTCTTGGGGAGGCTTGTCTTCGCCGCGGTGGCAAGGTTGCCGATGTCGTGACTTCCTTCGTACCTTTTCGGTGTGAGCCTAATGCCACCACCTTCGGGCAGAGTCTTCGGCAGTGAGATTTTGATCACAGCACCCACGCCGCGTTCCATATGACGGGCAGGGCCGGACGTGCTGGTCCAGACGTTGCCATCGTCGTCGAACTCGATCTCGCGTGTGTAGGAAACACGTGTCGGAAGCCGGAACTCGACCAGCGTTTCTGTCTTGGGGTCGAAGCGGTTGATCGTATCGTTTCCTGTACCGCAGATCCAAACGATGCCATCCTTGTCGACATTCAGCGCGTACGGAATCTGATTTTCGGCGTCGGGCAGTTCGTAGACCGTCCACTTCTCGTAGTTCGGATCGAACTTGCCAAAAACGCCCGAGCCGAAGCCGGGAACCCAAACCATTCCGTCGGGCGCCACGTGCAAACGCCTTGGACCACGGAAAGGCGGATTCCATTCCTTAATGTCACCATCGTCTTTGGTGGGATCGATGCGACCGATGCGATTTCCGTTCAGCTTGGAGTACCAGATCATCCCGTCAACTGGCGAGTAGTCCAAACCGTACGGTGTAATCCCTCGCGACTCACCGCGCCCTGCCCCAATCGCCTGCCCTGCAGTCAGCAGCTTGTATTCCTTGACGACGTGAGTCTGAGGATGGAGCGAGAAACACGAGTTCGAGCCGGCGTCCGTGTACCAAATCAGGCCTTCGGGATCTTTGGGATTGATCCGCAGCGTGTGAGGATAGTTGCCGCGCTTCCTGGGGGCTTCCGCGCTGCTGACGACAACAAACTCGCCCGTTTCAATGTCGTAGCGAGCCATGTGCCCGCTGGCACACATCGTCGTCCACAGGCTGCCGTCATTGGCTGTTTCAATGGAATGAGGTGCGTAGGCTCCGCGTGGAAACTTGATGGCTGTCTGGTCGCCGGTTTTGGGATTCAAGGCGATCATCCGCCCCCGACTGATGTTGACCGCGTAAACAAGCCCGTCCCGCCCAAGTTCCAGATCGTGAAAGGAACCTTCCAACGGTTTGTCCATTTCCCACATCGTGATCGTTGCCGAGCTCGCCATTCCCGTAGGCGCCGGTGGCGGAACAAACGTCGGCCACTTGTTGACGGCATCATCTTTGTAGGTGTTCATGAGACGTGGGATGATGGTCTCCCGAGTATGCGGGTACAGGCCGCCAAAGCCGTCCATCCTCCGCAGCATCGTTTCCCAGTCGACCGGCTTTTCAGGAGTGCGAAACCCCAGCGTGCCGACCTGGTGACAGTACGAGCACATCATTTTGAAGTTCAGTTTGTCGCGAGGGTTGTCGAAGGCGAGCATGCTGAACGCACTGCTCGCCGGGCGTTGCATTTCCAACTCTTCACCGACTGCAGCCCGAGTCTGGATCACCATGTCGGTGGTTCCAGCGGTAACGTCGCTGACCCATTCGTCAGCAAGTCCCATCAGGCGAGTTCGGACGCTGTGCTCGACGTTTCGCAGGCCGTCGATCACGAACGATCCATCCTGCTGCGTAAACACCGACGTCCATTTTCGATGCCCGTCGTCGATGGCCGACACCATCACCCCTTCGATCGGCCTACCGGCCTGATCCGAAACCGTGCCGCGAATCGTTTCTGCATTTACCGGCCGAGTGAAGTGCGTTGCAGTGAAAGCAAAAAACAAGATCCAGTTTCTCATTGATCTGTGCTCCAGTTGTTCGTCAGTCATCAAAATTATCTTTGAACTAAGAGAACCACGAGATCGCTCGGATCGTGGACTCAAATATTTCCGGCAAGCCATCACTCAACAGTTGCAGACGTATCAAGCACCGTGGCATCGACAATCAGTTTGCGAAAACGCTCGTCGGATACATCATCCAACAGTTTCAGAAAAGCGACCAACTTTGGAATGTCCTCCTCGCTGAGGTGCATCGTGGAATACTTGTCACTGATCCCAGACGCCGCGCCGGACTTCTTCAGTCGTGCCGCTTCGATCTTTCTTTGCAGTACCTCCTTTAAGTCAATACGCCGCTTGCCGGTGTTACGGAGCGATGGCGTCGGCTTTGCAGTTTGCCCATGCTGGACGACGTGAGATGTGCCATCCGTGAAGTCGTGCAGAGAGTGGCAAGCAGCGCAGTTGCCGACGCTTGTCGTTCCTTCATAACCGAGAAATATCTTGAATCCGTCGTATGCCTGGTCGTTCATGCCGGGTGGAGCCTTCAACAAGACCCGACCTTCCTGATTCGCAAGACGGCCGAAGATGCGACCGGAAAAATCTTCCGCTGTTTCATCCTCGTACGGTTTCTCCGGCAAACGATTCATGTAAGAGAACGCGTCAAAAACGGAACGTCTTGTTGTTGCGAGTCGATGAATCCTGGTCTTTTCTTCGACCGTCGGCTTACCTGCGTGCGCCGTCCTGCGATCTCCCTCGGCTTCAATGCAGTAAAGCGACTTTCGTCCTCGCAGAAAGAGTTCGGTGCCAACGACGGCTGGTGACGTGTTGAACTCGTCGTCGAGTTTGTTCGTGGCCAGAACTTCCAGTTCACCGGAGTGTTTAATGACAAGCGTCGTCCCGTTTCGCCCTGTGAAGTAAACCCGTCCGTCAGCTCCGACTGGCGATGAATAGATGTTTGAGATGCCCGGCAGGCGCGAGCGTTCGATAACGATGTCGCCGTTTTCGGAATCGACAGCGGTCAGAATGCCCTGATTTGACTGGGTAAAATAAAGCAGTCCGTCATACAGAACCGGGGACGGCACATAGGGAGTGCCCTTGTCGATCGACCAGATGATGCTGTCGGAACCGGAAATGTCTCCCTCGGCGTCAAGCTGCAATGCAAGGAGGGAGTACCCCTGGTAACCGCTCATGCAGTAAACGACGTCGCCTTCCACGACCGGACAGGGAGTGACATTGCCCGTCAGGCCGCTGCATTGCCAGATGATGTCTCCCGTATCGAGGTCGTAACTTCGAACGAACTTTGACGCGGCGGTAATGACCTGTGTCTTTCCGCCGTGTTCGATAACGCGAGGTGTCGCCCAGGCATTGGGCTCGTCCCGGTTCTTCTTCCAGAGTGTGTCGCCGGATTGGGTATCGAGCACTTCGATCGTCGATTGCCGAGCCTGGTCGCGAACGATGACGACGCGTCCTTTGTGAACGACTGGTGAGCAACCTTCACCCAGACTGGCTCCGACATAGGCCTTGCCGAGATCGCGCTCCCACAACTTCTTCCCATTGAGGTCGTAGCAGTAGAAGCCTGCCGAACCAAACCAGCTGTAGAGTCGCTTGCCATCGGTTGTCGGTGAGGCGGACGCAAAGTCGGCATCGTTGTGTGTGCCTTCGTGTGGCACATGCTCGCTTGCAGTCTCACGCCAAAGTTCTTTGCCGGTGTTCCGGTCAAGGCAGAGGACGTCGAACCTGTAAAACGTATTGGGATGCTTGATGCCGAAGACGCGTTTCGGCTGGTCTTCCGGTTTGGGCAACGACGGATCGACGCGACCTGTGTTGATTGCCGTGAGCAGGAAGACCTTGTTGCCCCAGATGATCGGAGAGGCGTTTCCCTTGCCGCCGATCGGTACTTTCCACTTGATGTTGCTGTCTTCGCTCCACTCGACCGGCGGCTTTGCGGTGCGGCTGACTCCGTTCGCTTCCGGACCTCGCCATTGATGCCAGTTCACCCCAGGATTTTCGATTCCGTTTTCCACATCAGCTTCTTCGCCGGCGGCCACGTATTCGAGGATCTTGACGAACGACAGACCGACGTTCGGCATGTCCGGGTCGATCCGGCGTTTCTCCTTGAAAAGTTGCCCGACCCGTGCCCGCTGTTGGGGGCTCAAATCTGCCATCCGCTGATCGACGTATTTCTGATGATCCTTGCCACCTCGATAACCCTTCGGCGGATCATCCTTATCGATCTTTGCCAGCAGTTTGGCATTGGGTGAGTTCTGAGGCGTGGCCGTCTGGGTGGCGTATGCATCGGCCACCGGCTCCCAAACGGGTGCATCGGCCATGACATCTTTGTAGAGCACCAGCAGCTTTTTCTTCAGCCGCTCGGTGACTTTCGGGCGCTGCTTTGAGATGTCCGTTTGCTGCAGCGGATCAGTGCTTAAGTCATACAGCGCAAAACGATTGAACCCGCCGGCCTTGATCGCCGGAATCCACGCT
>JACNKX010000130.1 GCA_014381825.1 Planctomycetota bacterium | reverse complement strand
CGCAACGGACGGAGGCTTCGTCGGTCGACCCGATCGCCGGAACATCCTGTTGACAGTTTCTACACCACATTCGCTAGCATCCCTCGCGCAACAATGGCACGTATCCGTCCAGAGTTATCGGCGCGGGGCGCGTTAAACTGTACCGATTCCGCAGAGTTTTCGGCACGATGACAGTAATATGGGCTATTCGGTGCTACTCGATTCGTGAAGCACTTCTGCTCGGTTGCCGATCAGCCAACGCACCAATAGATCGATCTGCTCTTTCGTTAATAGGCCACCCGAAGGATCTTCTTCGGTTGCGCCAAACGCGGGCATTCGGTCATTGGTGTCAGGATAAAATCGTTCGTGTTCCGGGTTCGCGATCATCCCGAACAACCAGTCAGCGGAGCCATAACCTGTTAGATCCGGTGCCGAGCCTAAATCGCCCTCATCGTGAAAGCGATGACAATCGGTACAGGCGAAGTCGCTGGTTAGCAATGCGACACCTTCAGCGATCGATGAATCGTCGGATTCACCGGGGTCCCGTTCCGCTGCCAAGGCGATCGCGACTTGATGCAGTCGATCTTGCAGTACTCGCTTCTCGTCGTCTTCGACACCGTCGTAGAGGTCGAGAATCGTGCCCGCCATCTCGCCTTCTGCGAAAGCGGTCTCTCCAAAGTAATGGACACTGGCGATTCTCTCGGGATCGAGCATGCCGTCGATCCAGTCTACGGAACCGAAGTCGTAGAGATTCGGGGCCGATGGTTCAGCGGCGGCGATTCCCTTGTCGTTTCGATCTGCGTTTGAATGACAGCTAGCACAGTGTTGCTGAAACAGACGCGGCCCTTGCGTTTGCGGGTCGTTGCGCAACAGCGTAATTGCGCCTGCCGGTGGAATGCCGCTTGTATCGGCCAGTTCTCGCGAGCGGCTCGCATGCTCTTCCGATTCGGCGATCAGTTGTTGATGGTCTGGATCTTTTGCATCGCGTAGGATCGACGCGAGCGTCAGGCCAGCGAAACCAGCGAGTCCGGCAAGGATGATAACGCCACGCAGCACGGCGCTCACGCGAGTGGACGACATCCGGTCGAGTACCGGCATCCCAATCAGTAACACAAGTGAAGCCACTGGAATCACAACGGTCGCCACAAATTCCCATTGCCCGACAAAGTAACTACGCAACTCGAAGAGGAACAGGAAGTACCATTCGGGACGTGTCCAATGGGAGAGTTCTGGATCGGCAGGCGCGTCGAGCGGCGCGCCACGCTGCCAAGCCAATAACGCCACGATTCCGAACACGACACCAAACACGATCATGTTGCGGACAGATTGGTAGGGCCAGTAGGGTCGTGCCGAGCCGCTTCCGCCTTCCAGCGTTGCGGTCGACAGACCATGTCGATAGACCTGACCAATATGAACGACTAGCAGCAGCCCAATGAGTGCCGGCAAGATCACGACGTGAAGCGAGTAGAGATGCGTCAGGGTGAGATTGCCAACCTGATCTCCACCAATCAGAATTCGTTGCGTTATGGGGCCGAGGAGTGGCGTCGACGCAATGATGTTTCCTTCGACTTCGATTTGTGAAAACCCCTTTTGCGTCGCGGACAGCGGATTGCCGGTAATCGCCCACACGACTACAAGCGGAAGGAGCAGCAAACCGGTGACCCAGATCAATTCGTGTGGTGCACGAAACGCCGCGACGGCGAGGACCCGAATCGTGTGTATGGCAAATAGTATCAGCAGCGCATGTGTACCGTAGAAATGCAAACCGCGAATGAACGAGCCGGCCGGGCTCTGCTCGATGTAGTGAACACTGGCCCAAGCACTGTTCGTCGAAGGACTGTAGCTGAGCATCATCAGCACACCTGTCCCCACGACGACAAGCAACATCCACAGTAAGCAACTCGCTGTTGAATAACCCCACTTCGGTCCGGTTGGGAGCAACCGACGGCGCAGCGGATCCACTAAAGTCCGATAGCTCGTACGCTCGTCGAGCCATTCACGCAGCTTTGTTAACACGTGTGCTTCCTCAGGCTCGCGATACTTTTGTTGTTAAACCATGCTCGAACTTCTCGTAACCCACTTCGACCCACCACTCGCCGGATTGTTCGTCTTCGACGAGTTGACATTCCAGGTCGTCGAGCCCACGAGGAGTTGGATTCTTATGGCCCAACTCGACTTCTGAGAGGGGTTGCCCCGATAGCTCGAAGAACGCTTTGTGACAGGGACAATTGAAGCCTCGCTCGCCATCGTGTCGCACGGCACATCCCAAATGTGGACAGATCGCGCTGAACGCCCTAACTAGCGTCTCCCCTGGAGCGACCGAATCATCTGTCTCACGAACGACCCAGGCGCGTCCAACAACCTCTTCGGAATAGTGGACCCACGCATCTTGGCGACTGCCGGTGATCGCGACTTGCTTTGGCTCGCCGACACGTAAGTTCTTTAGCTTGGCGACACGTTGTTTGATGGCACCGTTTGAACTGCGTCGGCGGAGCGGAGCGGTGATAAAGCTTATGCCTGGCACGGCAACGATCAGAGCGCTGGTGCAGCCGATGACACGACTGATCCATTTCAACAGGGAGCGGCGATTCATGGCGGGAGACTCACAAGGCGGGACGAACCAACGGAGTCCTCATGATGAGAAACGCTGGTTCGATTGTGCTTTGAGTAGGAACGCAAGTTGCATACCGACTAGTACCGTTTCAAATCATATTTGACGCTTCGATAGGTAGATCGGAACAAGTCTGCGAAGTTCCGGCGCAAATTCACACACCTGCTGAAACTTCGCAGACTTGTTCCGGCTGACTCGGCTGTATCCGTACGATTTGTTGGTGCCGTCACAATCGCCGCTAAAGTGTGCTGATTCGCACGATACAGGCGCGCTAAAGCGCACGCACCTTTACTTTCCAAGGAGTAACAATGAATTTTCGACTCTCTATCACTGCTTGTTTATTGCCTGTTCTAGCGGCAATTCCCGATGCGGCCTTGGCGATATCGCCATTCAAGAAAGCGTTCGATGAACAGTACGTGAAGAATCGTGGTGACGAGGACTTTAAGACCGCCTTCCGTAAGGACGGCTGCTATGTTTGCCACGTGAAGAAGAAGAAGAAGGATATCGTCAACCATTACGGTAACGAGCTGGCGAAGCTGATTCCCGGTAATGTCAAAGAACGACTCGACAAAGCTCGCAAGGACGGCCGAGACGCAAAGACCGCTGAGGAAGAGAAGACGGTGAAGGAGTTGGCCGAAGCCATGAAGAAAGTTGAGGGGATGAAGTCACCGTCCGGCGTGACCTACGGCGAACTCTTTAAGTCTCATCAACTTCCACCACACGAAGGCGAGTTCTCGACAAAATGAGTCGGCGGGGTGCTTACTCGTTGACTTCGTGTCCTCGCTCGTACCAGTCGCCTCGCAACCAATCGACCATCAATTCGATCTCGCGCTGTGTGAGAATGTTGTTCTTCGGATTGTCTGGATCTTTGCCGTAAGCAGGCATGCGATCGTTGCTGTCGCCGTAGAATCGTTCGTGTGCCGGATCCTTAATAAAATCAATCGTCCATTGTCGTGACCGGTATCCAGTTAGGTCGGGGCCATAAGCGTCGTCGTTCTCGTCATAGAACTTGTGACACATCGCGCACCGCTCTGCGTCCTTCAGCAGCTCGCGACCTTCTTCTAATCGCGTTTGGAGCTGCTCGTTGTTGGGATCGAGTGTCTCGATGCCCGCCTCGGCGACGAGTGCTGTGATAACGGCATCGATCTGCTGCTTGGTCCATTGATCCGGATCAGTCAACGTGTCTTTAACGAAGGAAACCATCTCGCCATCTTTGTGAACAGTTGTCGCGAAGAATCGCGTTCCTTGATCAATCTGAGCGGGATCAAGAAAGCCGGTAATCCAATCTCGGCTGCCAAACTTGTATAAATCGGGGGCCGAAGGATCGCGCGAGCTAATCGAATGCCGATTGCCTTCCGATTCGCTGGCGGGAGCTTCATGAGCGTGGCAACTGGCGCAATGTCGAGTGAAGAGGATCGGGCCTTGTGTCTTTGGGTCGTTACGTAAAAGCGAGGTCGCGCCGACATCTGGGATGCCGCGTGGTGATTGTGCAAGTTCGATCGCTCTTGCACTGTCTTCTTCCGCAGTCCGAACTGCGTCCTTGTAAACTTTGTCGCTACGGTCTTCGACGAGGGCCACGGCCGTCAGTGCGGCCACGCCAATTCCAAGCACGACCAGCATCCCAACATTAAATCCGTGACCTAGCTTCCACCGCCCGATGAATGGCATTACGAACAGCATCCCCATTACCATGCCAGGGATGACGATGGCACCGAAGACCTCCGTTGCGCCATGGAAGTACTTTAGGAACTGAAACAAGAACAGAAAGTACCATTCGGGTCTGGCCGCTGAGTACTGGCTCGCCGGATCAGCCGGGGCACCTAACTCGGCCCCTAAACGCGCCTGGATCGGTTCGCCAGCGTGTCCTTCATGCATCGCACCACGAAGTACGAAGAACAAAATCACTGCGAGGACGGCGAGGCAAGCGACAGCATCTTTCAAAACTTGGTCAGGCCAGAACTTCTGATCGGGACGTTTGTCCATGCTGGCAGCCTTGATACCGTGTCGGCGGAAAACTGCGATGTGCAATCCGAGCATCATGATCAGCAACCCCGGTAGAACACCAGCGTGTAAAGCAAAAAAACGAGTGAGCGTTGCGTGCCCGTATGTCGGCCCCCCGACCACTATCTTTTGCAGATCCGAACCAACCACTGGAACAAGAACCATCAAGTTCGTGGCAACGTTAGTGGCCCAAAAGCCCTTCTGGTCCCACGGCAACAAGTAACCAGTGAGCGCCAGGCCAAGGACAATTTGCATCAGAATCAAACCCAACCAGAAGTTGACTTCGCGTGGTGCCTTATACGCGCCATCAATTACGACTTGCACGAGATGCAACGCCAACAAAACAATCATCGCTTGTGCCGTGAAGTGATGGATCCCACGCAGCAGCCAGCCACCCTGCATTTCGTATTGAATGTAATAGACGCTTTCCCAAGCGGACCGCGAGCTGGGGCTGTAGCACATCCAAAGAAAGAGGCCCGTGATAACTTGTACTGAGAAGGTGAACACCAAAGTGCTTCCCCACACGTAACGCCATCGCGAACCGCCAGGGATATTTTCGTATAGTGCTTCGTTAACCAGCGACTTGTATCCAGTACGATCATCAAGCCACGCAAGAAGACTGTTCATTCGTTTTCAATCTTATCAGTAGTCGCCGTGAGAAAGTTTTTGAAGTCGACCCACACTTCACCATGTTGAAGGCGTTCGGGGTCCACTGTCAACGTATCCAAGTCGCGAGGGCTCGGGCATGACTCTGGACTTATTCTGATGCCGTTTGCCTCGAAATTGCTATCGTGGCAGGGACAGTGAAACTGTCGGTCAGGAATATTGAAATCAACATTGCATCCAGCGTGCGGGCACTTTGCGTTGACGCATTCCAATTTGGTCGACCCGGGCTCTCGCCGCAAAAAGACGGTACCGATCGGTTCGTCGAGATAGCGATTCCAAGCGTCCGTTCGATCAGTGACGACTGGAAACATTCTCGGAATCCCATCGTCCGGGACCGAGTCGATCGTTGCCACGCGGAGAAATCCCTTGCCCCCACCTTTACGCCGCAGCGGATCGAGGATCACGACCAACCCAGAGAAGAAAGGAACAGCTCCAGCGATTCCACCACATATCACCGCCATTAATCGCGTGACGAATCCGCGGCGATCTTCACCAGCAATTGCTTCTGGATTTTCAGTAACGTCAGGTGTCGAGTCGGCCATGGTCAACTCCTTGCCCGCAAACGGATTGATTCGGAAGGGGGGATCTTGTGGGGTGGGACTGCGCCCTTAGCCAACGGACAGCGATCAGGCACAGCGAATGGCGTGTGTGCGGTGTCGCACAGGACTGTCCATTATCGCATAGCATCGCGAACGACGTCAAGAACTTTTGGTTGTGCGTCGGCGAACGAGCCTTCGATAAACGCGCCTGCTGCCGCTTTATGCCCGCCACCGTTGAATTTCTCGGCAATTTGATTGCACTGCAATTCACAACGGCTGCGGAAGCTAAGCTTGAAACCGCCCGTGGCTTGTTCGACAAAGATCACCGCGAATTGCACGCCGGCAATCGCCAAGGTCATGTTGATGGCGTCTTCGGTATCGGCAGGCAAAGCACCCGTGCGTTCAAAGTCCTCGTTCAGGACGTAAGTATGCGCCAGCCGCCCGTCGAGTTCCGTTTCTGTTTTCGCTAGGATTGTACCGCGAAGTTTTACGCGGCCTAATGTGTCTTGCTCATAGAGGTCACGGTATATGTCTGGTGGCGACGCGCCGGCTTTTAGTAGCTTCGCCGCAATCTGATATGTTCCGCTGGTCACCGAACCAAATCTAAACCAGCCCGTGTCAGTTGCAAGCGCTGCGTAAATAGGCATCGCCATTTCGGCTGTCAGCGTGACGCCGAGTTCTTCAGCCGCTTCAACAACTAGTCTTCCGGTTGCTTCGGCCGTCGTGTTCTTAAACGGTTCCGTGCCCAAGTCGTCTTCGCTGACATGATGATCGACGACGATCTTCTTGGCCTTTGTCGAGCGGATCACATCGCCCATCGGGCCAAGCTGTGCCCATGCGCTCGTATCTAACACCATCAGCACTTCGATGTCATCTAGATCTGCTAACTGAATATCCTCGTTGATCACCTTGATCCGCTGTTCGGGATCGATAAACGCCAGATTCGGCGGCGTCTCCATGCCGTTAACGATGGTGACTCGCTTGCCGATCGCTTCCAGGACGCCAGCCATACCTAGCTCGCTCCCCAGGGCATCACAATCGGGGCGAATGTGGCTCGTGAGCAGGAAACGTTCGTGGGCGTGAATGATTTCTGCGAAGCGGGACCAGTTAACTGTCATGGGCAGGAGGCGGGAATGCGGGGAGGAACAGCGTGAATATGAGATCCGCCGAGTTATCGGTTCTCACTCGCTGAATCCCTCCGCTTCCCCCACTCTTTCAAGGGTGAAATGGATGTCTTTTTGAAGTTGTAGCTTCAATTCATCGACTGAATCGAAAGGGCGAGTCTCGCGTACGCGTGCGATTAAGTCAACCTCCAGAGGTCGACCATAGAGCGAATCTGAGCAGCCGATGAGATGAGCTTCGACTTTCAACCGATCTTCGCCGAAGGTAGGATTCGGGCCGATGTTGACGGCCGCCGGCCAACGCTGGTTGTCATAAATAGCTAAGCCAGCGTAAACGCCGACCCCGGGCAAGATCGTGTCGATCGCGTCGATGTTCGCCGTCGGAAAGCCAATCTTCGCTCCACGCCCAGCGCCATGCGTCACCATGCCTCGAATTCTGTAAGGGCGCGTCAATAACTTCGCCGCTTGTCCGACGTCACCGGTCTCGATCAACCGCCGAATTCGACTGCTAGATACATAGTCGCCGCCGGCGGTCAATGGTTGCACAACTTCGAGCGTGATGTCATTCGCACCGCACAATTCTTCTAACACGTCGATGTTGCCAGCTCGATCTTTTCCAAAAAAGAAGTTCGGGCCTTCCACCATCGCCTTTGCACCGAGCCGCTCGACAACGATCTCGCGAAAGAAGTCTTGCGGAGTCAAAGCCAGTAGGTTCTCGTCGGTTGGATACACGACCATCCCGTCGACACCAAGTTCCGCAATTAACTCTGCCTTGCGATCTGACCAAGTCAAAGGTGGCGGTACGTCATTGGGCCGGAGCAATCGAACCGGATGGGGGTCGAACGTAAAGACGATCGCGGGGCCGCCGACCGTTGCGGCACAGGCGCGAAGCGTTTCGACGATCCGAGCATGACCTTGATGCACGCCATCAAAGTTTCCAATCGAAACTGCGCCGCCGCGCAACTCCGATGGCAACTCGTTTAGATTTCGGATCAGCTTCACTCGTCCGGCCTTCCCGCAGACTCTGCCATCCCGTCGCCCGCACGTTCCAAGTCTAAAAAAGCCACCGGCAATTGAGCGACGATATCGCTGGCGATCATCGAAGTCGTTCCGAGTTGTGCGGCGGCCAAGTCGCCTGCCAGACCGTGAACGTGCGAACCGAGTCTTGCTGCATCGAAAGGGGCGAGCCCCTGGCCAAGCAATGCTGCAATGATTCCCGTAAGTACATCGCCCGAGCCGCCCGTTGCCATGCCGGGGTTGCCTGTGTGGTTGTGGACCGAACGTCGACCGTCAGTAATGACCGTCTCGTGTCCCTTCAACAGGATGACCATCCGACGGCTCATCGCTAGTTGAGCGGCAAACAACTCGGCTTTGTCGCGATCCAAAAGATCATCCTCGACAAGGCGTTTGAACTCGCCGAGATGTGGTGTCAGGATTCGCGGGCCGGATGGATCATCAAGTCGATCAAATCGCTCCGACAGTGCGAACAGAGCGTCAGCGTCAAACACGATAGGCTGTGGCAAGACTTCGTACATCCATGCGACGAGGTCAGTCACGCGCTGCGATCTGCCGAGTCCGGGGCCACATGCGATACAGGTTGCTGTGTCGGCTAGCTCCGCCAAATGTTCTTGAGCCGCGACGCTCAAACGTCCACGATCATCACATGGTAAAGGCACGGTCATGTATGAAGGCTCGAACGACGCGACAACGTCAAGACAAACATCCGGTACGCCTAGCGTCACCAATCCTGCTCCCGATCGCAAACAGGCCATTCCGGCGAGCGCAATTGCGCCACTCAATCCACGCGATCCACCGACCAACAGCACTTTGCCGTAATCACCCTTGTGACTATCCGTAGGACGTGGTCGGAGCATCGGCAAATCGGACAGTGTATTTGTCGTCAAATCAGCCATCGGTCCCACCTGTCTTGCCACCCTTGTTCTCGACACTCCCCCTGCCCTGCCCTGCTCTCGACGCAATCAAGCCGGCGACATAGCCCCCTTTGAAACCGGCATCGATATTGACGACGGTCACATTCGCCGCACAGCTGTTCAACATGCTAAGTAACGCCGCGACGCCGCCAAAGTTTGCTCCGTATCCAACACTGGTCGGCACTGCGATGACGGGGCAATCGACATAACCGCCGACAACACTCGGAAGCGCCCCTTCCATTCCGGCAACAACAACGACCGCGTCGCATCCGCGCAGCTGATCCACTTTTTCCGGCAAACGATGCGGTCCCGCGACTCCCACGTCGTGAACTATCGTTACTCCGACGTTCATCCAATCAAGTGTCTCTAACGCCTCCTCCGCAACCGGCAAATCGCTTGTGCCGGCCGTTACCACAGCCACTCGACCGCACTTGTCGGTCGCGGCGTCGACTGCTCGCTTCAGCCTGAACGTCCGAGCCCGCTCGTTGTAGTTTCCACTGGGAAACACTTTGAGTAGTTCGTCGGACTTCTCGCGGGTGATTCGCGTCGCCAACACGTCGGTGTCACTTTCGAGCAGGTGCTTGAAAATCGACGTCAACGTGTCGATACACTTCCCCTCGCCGAAAACGACCTCGGGGAAGCCACACCTTTTGGTCCGATCCATATCAAGCGTAAAAGGTTCTGGAAGCGTTTCAGCCATGCCTCCCATCCTATTGTCCGGAGCAACTCGCTTGTAGTGGGCAGTAGCTCGCCCGTCTGCGATTCGCGGGTCGCCTAGCTTCCTGCCACACTACCACGAGCCGCTGCCCTCAGCCCTCTCAGTGTTCTTCTTTTCTTCTGGCAAGCAAGCTGTGCCATTTGGAATCAGAGTTGCCGGAATCATCAGTTCCGTTTGGTCGAACCAGAACCGAAAAGGAACTTCAGGAAGCCGGCCATCGCGGTACCAAGTATAGCGAAGATCGCAATAGCAAGTTTTATGAGTCCTCTCGGGCGGAATCGAATTCGGTCGTTGTCATCGCTGCTTCCGAGGCCCGGTGTAGTTCCAAACTGCGTTGGTGCTTCTCCGACCCTCAATTGCTGTGACCAGTGTTTCTGTTTGCCACAATGCGGGCAGCGCTCGCCCGGTCTTATGTAGCCGGGCATTCCGCAGTTGCTACACGTGGTACCCTGGTTCACAGTCTTTTCCGCTGCAGCCGAGGTGTCGTGCGATGATGCTGCCTCGGGTTCTCGAGGCGAGATTGGCTCGGACATCCTGGCGGGAACACGTTGCGGTGCGACCAAAGGATCTGGCGTCAGTATTGCCGCGGCACTCAGGCGGAGAATTCGCTGATGGTCGGAACCCGTGAAGCGATGGAGCGGCAAGACGGTCACTCCAGGATTGCGCGAGAGCCAAACAAGGTTGCCTTGAAGCTTCTGGAAAGTGCCGGTTACGGAAGTACCGTCTCGAAGTACCCAGATGTCGCCTTCGCTCGCGGCTGGTGGATCCGGTATCGGTGTCTCGTTTGTGCTTGGCACATCGACCGTCGTCGATGAGGATTCCGATGGCTGGTATTCGGCGTCGGAATCTCCTTGCAGTTTTCGGACGAATTCTTGGTCTTGCTTTGAAAGGACACCGAGCGGCACAGGCTTCTCGCCTGCGTCCGTATGCAGCCATACCAGCGACCCTGTCATTCGTGAGAATCGTCCGCGTATCTCTTTCCCGCCGATCTGAGTCCAGACTCGCACGCGGCCAGACTCCACGACTTCCTCAGGTTGAGTTGCCTCTGGTTGGGCGGACAGAGGGTCCTTGAGAGACGCAACCGGATCATCTGGCACCATCGCGGACCAAGGATGCCTCCGCTCCAAGTAAAACTGTTCGCTTTGGGCGAGACTCTGGATAGGAATTGTGAACTCTCTGCCCTCTCTTCGGATGGTAACATGTTCGCCGTCTCGCCCCAGGAACGAGGCAACGATCTGTTTGCCACCCGCGTTTGTCCACACACGTTCCTTGGTGAGAGACGCGATGAACGCCTGATCCTTGTCACTGAGCTCGGCGATGGCGATGACGACTCGATGGGAACCTTGTCGAATTACAACTTCATCACCACGAAGTCGTTCGAATTCCCCTGATAAGATTCGCCCCTGTTGGCTCCACTCTCGACCGTCGCATGTTCCAGCAGATACGACCAACAGCCAAACGAAACTATGGAACTGCCTCGAGCGAATCATCACTACCCCCTCTCCAGAGACCCGACTGAAGACGGTAGTATATGTTAAGAGGATTGATGCCGTCAATTTACGAATTGCGCGTTAGCCCAGTTGTAGTGGACGCCTGAAGATTGCAAATAATCTTAAAGGGAAAAGAAAAGGACAGGCATGATTCGATCAGTGAGCCATCCGCCGAGTGAATAATACATGTCCTTTTCTTCCTTATTCTTCTTGTCCATCGTCTGAGACGGCTCACTTGCAGTGGGCAGCAACTCGTCCGACATGCTCTAGACCGCGAGTTGTTTTCTCACGATGGCGATCGGGCACTCCCCTTGCTCAGCCGGGGAAGTAGAACCAGAATCACGGTTTCGCCTCCCGATTGAACAGCCGTTCGCAAGGAAATTCATCATGCCCAACTGTGTTCTTGCCTATTCCGGTGGTCTCGATACGTCTGTCATTCTGGGCTGGCTGATGGACGAAGGTTACGATGTCCATGCAGTTTACGTCGATCTCGGCCAACCTTGCGAAGACCGCGAAGCGATTCTCGAGAAGGCCCGAAAGATCGGTGCAAAGAGCGCCCGCATTGTCGATGCCCAAGAGGAAATGTGTCGAGACTTTGCGTTCCCTGTCATGCAATGGCAAGCGAAATACGAAGGTGTCTATCTGCTCGGCACTTCGATCGCCCGCCCGCTGATTTCGAAAGTCTGTCTGCAAGTTGCCCGTGAAGTCGGCGCTGACGCCTACGCACACGGCGCTACGGGCAAAGGAAACGACCAATGCCGCTTCCAACTTGCTGCAGAAGCTCTTGACCCTAGCGTCAACGTCATCGCGCCGTGGCGAATGGAGAAGTTTCGCAACGTCTTCCCTGGCCGAACCGAATTGATCGCGTACTGCGAACAAAAGAACATCCCGATCAATGTCAGCACCGCCAAGCCGTACAGCTCGGATGAGAACTGTCTTCACATCAGCTACGAAGCCGGTGACCTAGAAGACCTGACGATCAACGGAGTCGAATTAGTCGACTTCGGGATGGGTGTGTCGCCTCAGCAGGCTCCCAACGAGACAGAAAAAGTTTCCATCGCATTCGAGGCTGGCGTACCTGTTACGGTTAACGGTAAACCAGTCAACGCACTCGAAGCGGTTACGACATTGAACGAGATCGGTGGACGCAACGGCGTTGGCCGAATCGACATGGTCGAAAATCGGTTCGTCGGCATGAAGAGCCGTGGCGTTTACGAAGCTCCCGGCATGACGATCTTGTACGATGCACATCGTGTCATGGAGCAATTGACGCTCGATCGCGATCTAACTCACTTGAGAGATCGCATGGCTGCGGAAGTAGCCGAGTTGGTTTATTACGGCTTTTGGTATTCGGCCAAATTTGACGCGTTGTTGGCTTTCATCCGAGAAGCCCAAAAGAACGTCACGGGCGAAGTCTCGTTGAACCTCTACAAAGGCAACTTGCAAGTCGACAGCCGGACCAGTCCAAACAGCCTGTACGACGAAGGCATCGCCACGATGGAGGGCGGCGGCTCGTACAACCAAACCGACGCCGAAGGCTTCCTGCGCATTCAAGGATTGCCGATTCGGGTGCAAGGACGCGTGACACCGCGAAAGTATTGACTAGCGTTACCGTTCTTGCGATCGAGCTGCTGCTGATCTTCGATGTGCTCGTCGAATTCTGAGCGCCAGTAATTGGAATTCAGCGACGTTCAGACCAAGTCGCGAGGCTCCCAGTGAGCGACGAGTTTGCCGCGACCGTGGTCTGACAACTCGAACCAGGAGTCAATTGCGAACTCGACGTGTACAAGTGCGGCCGTCGGCAGGGCTAGAGATGTCCCGGTTAACAGAAGAACTAGTTCTTCAAGGCCGGGATTATGCCCGATAACAAGGATGCGATTGCACTCCGCTGGCTGTTGCCACAGCGCTTCGATGTACGTGTCTGCCGGAGCGAGATAGAACTCATCGAGCAGTTGTAGCGAGCAGCTGAAATCACCGCCTGCGACGACCCGTTTGGCGGTCGACCGAGCGCGTTTGGTGTTCGAGCAAAGAATGAGATCCGGTTGTAAGCCCTGATCGTAAATCAATTTCCCAATGCGCGGTGCGGCCTGCTTGCCGCGGGCGTTCAAGGGGCGATCGTGATCCGTCATGCCCGGATCTTTCCAACTTGATTTTGCGTGTCGCAGAATTAGAAGTGTCTTCATAGTGGCAATATCATTCGCTGGCGCGGTGAGGTTCGAACATGGTGAGTTGCGACTGTTTGCTGCGACGGACGGCATTGCACGCTTCTCGATAGAGAACTTCTTGACTGGAAACAGCTGGCTGCGCGTCTGACTCGATCATCTCATATCCGCCGTCCGGCAGTAAGCGACGCGCCTTTTTTGTGTCACGGAAATAGGTCTCTAGTATGTTGATCAAGCGTTTGCGCGATGCGGTGTCTTCGACCGGAGTGAGCAGCTCGATTCGCCGATCCAGGTTTCGAGGCATCCAATCAGCGCTCGATATATAAACCCGCTCGTCGCCGCCGTGATAGAAGTAAAAGATTCGAGAGTGTTCTAGAAATCGATCAACAATACTAATGGCTTCGATGTTCTCGCTCAGTCCTTCGACTCCGGGGCGAAGGCAGCAAATGCCTCGAATGTTTAGCTTCACCGTCACACCGGCCTGCGAGGCTACATAGAGTGCGTCGATGATTTTGGGATCCACCAGCGAATTCAGCTTGATGACAATCTGCCCCTTCTGCCCTTGTTGCTTCCGTTTGGTTTCGGCTTCGATCATCTCCAAAAGCTTGTCGCGTAAGCCGGTCGGGGCAGCTTCGATCTTGCGGTAACGACGTGGTTGCGAATAGCCGGTAACGGCATTGAAGAAGCTTGTGGCGTCCGCACCAAGTTCTTCGTCGCAAGTCATCAAACTGATATCGCTGTAGATTCGAGCGGTTGTTTCGTTGTAGTTTCCGGTGCCAAAGTGAACGTAGCGCTGAATGCCATGCGGTTCGCGACGAACAATCAGGCAGATTTTAGCGTGCGTTTTGAGCCCCTTGATGCCGTGAATCACTTGCACGTCTGCCTGCTCCAACAATCTGGCTCCTTCGATATTACGCGCTTCGTCGAATCGAGCTTTCAACTCGATGATCGCCGTAACATACTTTCCTCGCTGAGCGGCGCGGGCCAGGGCGGCGACGATTGGACTGTTGCGGCTAGTCCGATATAGCGTTTGCTTGATCGCCAGCACTTCAGGATCGTCGGCCGCTTCATCGATCATCCGTACGACCGGATCGAAACTGTCGTACGGGTGGCAGAGTAGCACGTCGTGTTGCGAGATGACGTCGAACATACTGACGTTGGGATCGACGTCGACGGGTGCCTGCGGCGGCCAAGGCTCGCATTTTATTGACTCGAAGCCATTCAATCCGGACAACTCCATGAAGTCGGAGAGCGCCAGCGGCCCGGGCTGTTTGAAGACATCTTCGTCCGGCACGTCGAGCGATTCTTGTAAGAAGGCGAGCAGTTCGGGGCTGGTATGCGCGGCGATGGCCAGCCGCACGGAATCGCTCGTCTTACGCGCGTCGAGTAGGTCTTGCATATCTGCCAATAAGTCTGACGCCGTATCGTCGCGGATGGCAATGTCGGCGTTCCGAGTAATGCGAAACGGCGTACACTCCACGACCTCCTCGCCGGGGAAGAATCGGTCAGCAAACATACTGACGGCGTCTTCTAGCAGTGTATACGCGTAACCTCCTTCGGAGTGAAGCGTCAGAATTCGGCGCGCATCGCGGCCAAATGGAATCACGGCGAATCGACATGGCTCATTTTCGCCCGGTGTTGGGGCGAGCCGAATACAAACGTTGAGTGTGTGATTGATCAGCCGGGGGAAGTCTTCCGCAGAACTGGTGGCGATCGGCGAAAAGATGGGGTAGATGTCGTTTAGGAAGACTTGAGCTGCCGACTGCGATTGTCGCTCAGTCATCTCCTCTGGTCGAATACGACGTATGCCGTGTTGCTCCAAGCCCGGCTCGATCTCCGTCATGAAGCAGGCATATTGATCCGCCGTCATGCGACGCACACGTTGCCGAATCGCCACGAGTTGCTCGGCCGGCGTCATGCCCGCCGGATCGTGCTTCGTGACGCTTCGATCGGAGAGTATTTGTAATCCACCAACCCGCACCATGAAGAATTCGTCCATGTTCGAGGCCGTGATGGCAACGAATTTCAATCGCTCCAACAGCGGGACTGTGAGATCGCAGGCCTCGTCTAATACTCGCTGGTTGAACTCGAGCCAACTGAGTTCGCGGTTGATATATCTACTTGAAGGTTCGTCGCTCATGCGTGTTTATCTGGCCTCGTCACGTAATGTCCGCAATTGCACTTGTAATCCGAAAACGTCTTCAAACAATGACGCGTTCTGTCGCAACGCGAGCTGTTCGAGCGAAATGTCCTGGACATTGGGTACCGAAATCACTAGACGGTTTCCTTGCGTCTCGCAACGAATATTGTCGATCCGCTGGCTCCGGGAATCGCTCAACGCAACCGCAATTCTCAGGATCGCCGCCAACTTGGAAACGGCCACTCGTTCGTCACGATCCAACGCTGAATATCCTTCATGTCCGGGCTGCGGGGAAGCTCGGCGATAGTAGCGTGCAACGAGCGCGGTCAGCAAAATTTCCTTGCGGCCCAATCCAAACAATTCGCTATTGCGGATCAAGTACATAGAGTGTTTGTGGTGACTCGCAAAGCCAACGAACAGGCCGATCTCGTGTAGCAACGCGGCGATGTATAAAATCACGGCATAACGATGGTCAAGCTGATGCTGCGAACGGAGTTGATTGAACAGTTGCCGCGCTGTGTCGGCAACTTGCTGCGCGTGCGGTTCGTCAAAGTGAAATCGACGACCGAGATCTTCGGCTGAACGAATGATCTGGTTGCTGAACTCTTCGGTCCAAATGGAATCTGTTGCCATCGCTTTCAGTAAGCCATCGCGAAGATTCGTGTTCGTCACGAGAACATGTGATCTCTTGAACGCTCTGGCGAGTTGCACGTAGGTCAACAACGCAGGGCCGACGGAATCGGCATCGGGATAACTGATCGCGTACTTTCGGACCAATTCGTCCTCGGACATTTCGACGATGCGATCCGTGAACTGCTCCAACTCGGCAAGCGGCACTCGCGCCAATTGCTTCGGATTCCAATCGGGAACCAACTGATGAGTCGCGAACCGCATATCGCTGCCCAAGGCAATCATCTCGGACGATTCTTCTGGCGTAACATGTTCCAAGATTTGATCGACCGTACGCTCAATCTGGCTTTCCATAAACTCGCGAACCTTCCCCGTCGGAGCGTTGTACGCCTCGAGCGTCTCACGCAACCGCAAAGAACCAAGGCGATACGAGTTTGCATACAAGACATTTCGATCGCGAACGACGAGCAATTCCGTACTGCCCCCGCCCATCTCAATGACGATCGTAGTGCCCGTGGTAAGAGCCGGCTCGGAACGCAGATGTGGCAAGATTCCGAGATAGGTGATTCGAGTCTCTTCAGCTTCGTCGATTGGTTCGATTTGCAGGCCGGTTGCGATGTAAATTCGATCGATAAAGGCAAGTCGGTTGCTAGCTTCGCGCACCGCGCTCGTGGCGACGACTCGAATCTGTTCCGGCAGGACGATCTTGTACTCGGTCAGCATTTGTCGATAACTGCGCAGCACTTTCACACATTCTTCGATCGTCGCTTTGCCGATACGACCGTTTGTAAAAGTGTCTTTGCCCAAACCGACGGCTTGCTGTAGCGTTTCTAGCACGCGCGCACTGCCCTGCTCGTCAATCTCGGCGATCGCCATTCGGATCGAGGTCGTTCCGATATCGATCACAGCGACTGGCTTCGGCGCCGCTATACGAAGTTGTACGTCTTCCAGTCCTTTTGACATGCGACCTGTCTATATCGAACGATGTTAATTTGTGTTAATCGGCAAACGTCTTCTCGGCCCAAGCGGCACACCCGAGGACACCCGCATCATCACCAAGCTTCGCCGCAACAACTTTGAACGTATCTACGAAAGATGGCATCACCGCCTTTCTCGCGGCGGACGACACGGCTTCGACGTATAACTCGGGCATCGCTTCAACCAATCCACCTCCCAATACAATGATATCGGGGCAGAGCATGTGTACGCTTGAAGCGACGGCAATTCCCAATACTCTCGCAGCTCGTTGCACAATCCGTTGAACAGCTTTGTCGCCGGCAGCAATCGCGTCGGCTAAAACACCGCTGCGAATGTCGGCCAGCGTGGTTCCCGCCTCATTCAAGATTGTTGGAGCTTCACCCCGGTACGCTGCCTTCGCGACTTCAGCTGCGATCGCCAGGCGGCTTGCTTCTGTCTCGAGGCATCCCCTGAGTCCGCAGCCGCACAGTTGCCCGTTTGGCGTGACGCAGATGTGCCCGATCTCCATGCAAGAATTTCGCTTGCCTCGTATGATCTGACCGTCATAAACGCATCCACCACCGATTCCCGTTCCAGGAAAGATGCCTAACGCCGTTCTCGCGGATTTCGCTGCGCCGAACCGATACTCGCCGTAGACTCCGGCATCGACGTCGTTCAGCAAGACGACCGGTCGATTCAGCTCGCTCCGAAGCAATTTGACGAGCGGCACATTATCCCAGTTCAGATTGACCGCTTCGAGCACGATCCCTTTCTCTTGGTCCACGGGGCCGGGAATCCCGACTCCGATCCCAACGATTTGTTCAGGCTCAACTTTAGAGTCCTCGATAGCGTCGCCAATCGTCCGAACGATCCGGCTCGTGACCGATTCGGCACCTTCCGTGCCTTTGGTCCGTCTCCGCTTTCGTCCGAGTGGCTTGAAATCTGCGTCGTAAACGGTTGCCAGCATCTTCGTGCCGCCAAGGTCTAACCCGATCCAGTGATTCTTTTTCTCAACTGTGGACATCCAATTGTCTTTCGGGAAGAGGCCCGTTCCTTTTCGAGCCGATATCATTCTTGTTGCGTCAAGGCGAGTGAAATCGCTACAACTATAATACTAAACGGTGGCCAGCACAGTCGTCAGGGTGGGATTACACCCCGTCGCGAAGAACTTCAACTATGAACAACCAGCCAAAACAAGCTCCGACACCCGCTCACGCCTTCGTGAATTTCAATGCACGGCGACGTGAGGGGCTGTCAGTCGTCAGTCGTCGCGGAATGATAAAGACCGGTTTGGCGGGCATTGCCGGTTTGACTCTGCCTGAGCTGTTGAAGCATCGCAACGCCGCGACTGCTTCCGGAAGGCCGATTGGCCGCAAAAGCGTTATTCTGCTTTGGATGGCGGGTGGGCCGAGTCATATCGACACTTGGGATCCGAAACCAACGCGACCGCTTGAAAACCGTGGGCCTTTCGGCGTGACGCAGACGAAGCTACCAGGAGTTCACATCTGCGAACATCTTCCCAAGCAAGCGACGATGCTCGACAAGTTCACGATCTTGCGTAGCGTTGACGCTCGTCATAGCAGCCACCAGCCGAATATGGTCTTCCAGACGGGTAACTTGGAAGCCGCGCCGCGAACCAATCCGAAGGGAGACAGGTATCCTTCGATCGCTTCGATCGTCGCCAAACATCACGGCGCGAATTCGCCCGGCATGCCGCCTTACGTCGCATTTCAAACCGATAAGTCGCATGTCGGCTACGGCGGCTATCTCGGCAAGGAATACAATCCCTTCATCGCACAGCAGGCAGCCAAGCTGCCGATCTATACGAACGTCGGAGTGGATACGGGTAACGTCGGCGGCGCGAACTTGTTCGATCTGCCGCTGGGCTTGTCGCAAGATCGCATCTCGGATCGCCGATCGCTTCTAGATCAATTCGATCGACTCCGAAGCGATCTCGACCGACAAGGCTCGATGAACGCACTCGATACTTACTCGCAACAAGCTGTCGACATGGTGCTTGGCAGCCGCGCTCGCAAAGCCTTCGATATTACGCGCGAACCAGAGGCAACTCGCGACCGCTTCGGCAATCACCTTTGGTGCCAGGAAGCGTTGATGGCGCGTCGATTGGTTGAATCGGGTGCGAGTTTCGTTACCCTCGATTTAAGTTATCATCGCGCATCGGGAACGTGGGACAACCACGGCGATAACATTCCTCCCTACGGCGGTATCAAGAACGGCCTCGGCCCGTTGCTTCCATTGTTCGATCACTTGATCACAACGTTGGTTTCCGATCTCGAAGAACGAGGCTTGCTTGATGACTGTTTGGTAATCGCGATGGGGGAGTTTGGCCGCACACCGCAAGTTGGAACGCAAGGCAGCAGCGATGGTCGAAACCACTGGCCCGTCGTGATGTCGATGTGTCTGGCGGGTGGCGGATATCGGCACGGCCAAGTCATTGGTGCCTCAGAAAGTGATGGCGGCCAAATCGCTGACCGCCCGGTAACTCCCGGCGATCTTGCCGCGACCATCTATCGCCACATGGGCGTGCCGCTCAATACTACCTACGAAGACGAACGCGGTCGCCCCCGCTACGCCGTCCAAAACAATGGCCAGCCGCTGCATGAGTTGGTTTGAGTAGGAAGTCGTTAGAGTCGGATCGATACACCGACTGGTGGCGCGCGATTCGTGTTCTTTCTGCGATTGCGATGCCTTCGCCCCAGATTACTCGGCGCTGAACGCAGGGACCGGCGCGAATTGAATGGAACGGGGAGGCGAGAATTGTTCGCCGTTCCAAAACCTTTCCCAAGTCTTGCTCGTCTAACGTCTTATGTGGCTCCCGCGCAGCTACAATTGCTTACTCGTGTGAAGCGTAGAGTCGAAACTGGCGGATCTAACGAGCGATCCAAGGAGACTGAAGATGAGGCGTTTGACAGTGGTTTTGGCGGGCTTGTCAGTCGTGTGCGCGGCCATGGTTCACGCACAAGAGATTGGCTTCATCGAGAAGTTCGCCCTGGCGGAGGATCGGACCGAAGCATTGAAGCTGCTAATCCCAGGCTCGGAGGAATACTACTACTTCCATTGTCTGCACTACCAGAACACCGAGCAGTTCGATCAAGTTGAGGAACTGCTCAAGGCCTGGATCAAGCGATACAACTACACGCCACGCGTCCATCAGATTCAAAACCGCCAAGCTCTGCTGACCTACGAGAAAGACCCCGCCGCATCGCTCGAGTTCATTCGCCATCGTCTTGGCATCCAGTTCAATCATCAGCGAGAAACGATTGGCGAGAAGCCGAACCTACCAACGGGACTCGACCAGGCACTCATCAGTCGCGCGCGTCTGTCGGAGATAGCTAACGGGCGTCACAAGAACACTGCGGGCTTCGACCATGCGGCACTCGATTGGCTCGTCGCGACGGAGCTTACCCCTGACCGCCGTCGGCATCTGCTACAGCGATTACAGCGTCCCGATTACGCAAAGTTAGCGCAGCTCATCGTCGATGACTTGAACCATCGCGACAGCAAGCCGTTTGGATCGATGGCGATTCATCAGCAGTTGCTGAAGGGGCAACTAGACGAGTGCTTGCGGTTGCGGCCCGACTTGCTGAATCAGCAGAACTTCGTAAATGCCTACCTCGCGAAGCTGATTCCGAATGACGACGTCGACTGGGACTACGAACTCGACGAGTACGAGTCCTACCTTGACCGGCTTTGGAACTTTGTGTCGCGCCTGGCGCCTGTCCACAACTCGCTCAAGACCCATGTGCTGTTTCATCGGCTTGTCTACGATCGTTCGCAAGGGATCTATGACAAAGAACGCTTCGTGACATACCTCCGCCTGCCGCGTAACGTGCCGTACATCGAGCCGAAATTCCTGCAGCTCGATGAAAACCGCCGCTTTGCTGCCGACCTCAACGCTGACTTCCAAGGCTACACGCGGATGGCACCCGTCCGCAACGACGAGCCACTCGTGCGAAGCTATCTGCATCACTTCTTTGTCGATGAAGCGAATGCCAAGCCGTACGAGCGCTATATAAGCGACGTCTATCTTCGCGAGAACCTAGCCGAAACCAAAATCGTTTACGGCCTGGGCGAACCGGAGCAGTGGTACTCGCTGCTGCCGCCTGCCAAGTATCAGGCGCTGAAGGATCGCATCGACTTGGAATTTGCTCACACGAACGCGAAGTTCATTGCGGCAACTGACTCGGTGAGTCTCGACCTGTACGTCAAGAACGTGCGTTCGTTGATCGTTCGAGTCTTTGAAGTCAATACGCGGAACTTCTATCGCGAACAGCAGCGCGAAGTGAACACGAATGTCAACCTTGACGGATTGGTTGCCAACGACGAGCAGACGTTTAAGTACGAGGATGCTCCACTGCGGCGCGTACGACGTCATTTTGACTTTCCCGCGCTGACAAAACCAGGCGTGTACGTGATCGACTTCATCGGCAATGGAATGAACAGCCGAATGGTCGTCCGTAAAGGCCAGCTTCGGCATCTCGTGCGCACCGGCTCGGTCGGCCAAGTCTTGACCGTTCTGAATGAGAAGAACGAGAAGCTGGCAGATGCCACCGTCTGGCTCGCGGGACACGAATACAAAGCGGACGAAAAGGGCCGTATTGTCGTGCCTTTCTCGACGAAGCCGGGGCGGCAACCGATCATTATCGAGCACGGCGGGCTTTCGTCGCTCGCTCATTTGCAGCACCAGGCAGAGAACTATCAGCTCAACGCAGGAATCTATGTCGACCGCGAGTCGCTGCTAGAACGCGCCGAGTCGCCGGTGATCATTCGCGCGGGACTCTACTTGAACGGAACGCCGATCAGCCTGATGGATTTGGAAGATGTTCGCTTGACGATCTCATCGGTGGATCATGAAGGAGTCGCGTCTACGAAGGAGATCAAGGAGTTCGAGTTGTTCGAGGATCGCGAATCGGTCTACGAGTTTCAAACGCCGTCACGACTTTCGCGGTTAACCTTCATGCTGCAGGCACGCATTCAAAACCGTAGCCAGAACAAGAAGATCGACTTGCAATCCACCGAGACGATTACTCTGAATCAAATTGACAAAACCGAAAAAGTAGAAGACCTTCATTTCGCCAAGGTCGACGGTGAATATGTCCTCGACCTGCGCGGCAAGACGGGCGAGGCGAAGCCGGATCGGGCGGTTCATCTGGCAGTCAAGCATCGCGATTTTACGGAAGCCGTTCCTGTCTCGTTGCAGACGGATGGCGGCGGACGCATCAGTCTCGGAAAGCTCTCAGATATTGCGAGCATCACCGCGACGAGTCCTGAAGGAACGTCTCACACTTGGGCGCTCGATCACGATCGCCACAGCTACTACAGCGCCGTGCATGGCGTGGCAGGCGTTCCGCTCGAGTTGCCGTACATGGGGTCCGGCGACGAGCCTACTCGTGACGAGTTGTCGCTGCTGGAGGTTCGCGGCGGCACGTTCCTGGCCGACCGTTTCAAGGCACTTTCGATTCGCAACGGTATGCTCCGCGTGCGCGGCTTGCCTCGTGGTGACTATGACTTGTTGTTAAGGCGAAGCGGTCGGAGGATTCGCTTGCGAATGGCCGCAGGAGAAGCTAGGGAGCGCTACGTGCTGGGCGGCTCGCGGAATCTGGAGATTCGCGGTGCCAAGCCGCTGCAGATCGCTGCGCTGACGTCGGGTGACGATGCAGTGCGGATTCAACTGACCAACGGCAATGAGTTCTCTCGCGTGCATGTGTTTGCTACGCGGCAGCAGCCAACTTTCTCGGCGTTTGACAAGTTGTCTCGGGTTCGAGACGCAGAGCCTTATCTCGTCACGGGGAGCAAGCTGACGTCGCTTTACGTAGCAGGCCGCAGCATCGGCGACGAGTATCAGTACATCATCGATCGCCGCTACGCCAAGAAGTATCCCGGTGTGATGGTCGAACGACCGAGTGTGATTCTGAATCCGTGGGCGGTGAGGAATACGGAGGCAGGTCGCCAGGATGCCGAAGCGCAGACTGACTTCTCGGAGGCCGCAGAAGCGCCAGAGGCTGAGTCGGATCGCAATGCGAGACCTGCGGACGGCGAAGGGCAAGTCGCCGGATTCGAGAATCTTGACTTCCTAAGTGAAGCGTCGGTCGTGTTTGTCAATCTTGTGCCGAACGAAAAGGGTGTCATCTCGATTCCCCTTGATGCCGTCGGCTCGCACCAGCATTTGCATGTCGTGGCAGTCGATCCGACGCAGACCGCGTATCGAAGCATCTCGCTGCCGGAGAAGCCGATGGACCTTGTGGATCTGCGGTTCGCGGCAGGGCTCAATCCCGAACAGCACTTCACACAGCAGAAGCAGATTACCGTTGTCGGCAAGGGCAAACAATTTGTTTTATCGGACATCGCTACGTCACGGTTCGAGACGTACGACTCATTGGCGCGGGTTTATGCGCTGTATGTGACGTTGAGCGGCGATGCCAAGTTAGCCGAGTTCAGCTTCATCTTGAATTGGCCGAATCTGCCCGCTGAGGAAAAGCGGTCGCTGTATTCAAAGTACGCCTGTCACGAATTGAATTTCTTCGTGTTCAAGAAAGATCCCGAGTTTTTCGACGAGGTCGTGCGATCGTACCTTACCAACAAGAAAGATAAGACGTTTCTCGATCATTGGTTGCTCATTAACGAGCTTGGTGCGTTCACGCTGCCTTGGGAGTACGCGCGGTTGAACACCGTCGAGCGAATCTTGTTGTCGCGGCGGATCGTCGCGGATCGGCGACACACGATCCAGGATGTGCGAGACCGCTTCGCGTTGCTGCCCCCAAACATCGATCGGCAGAACCAGTTGTTCCTCACCGCGATCAAAGGCCGCGCGCTCGATACGAGTCGCGGCGTTACCATGTTGGGGATGATGGCGGATGGAGGGGTGGTTAGCGAGAGACTAGGCGAGACGGAAGCCTTAGGGCGCATCTCCGGTGGAGCTGGTTTCGGTCGTGGCGGTCGTGCGGTGGATAAGTCAGGATCTGTTGACGCGCCGGCTCTAGCGGCAGAGTCGGCGCCAATCGATCTGTTTAGCAACAACTTTGATATGGCTTATCGGTTTGAGGCCCGAAGCCTGGAACGCCGCCAGTCCTTGTCGGAGTCGAAGGAGTTGGAGAAGCTACAGCTATCGATGAATGCGAACTACTTCCTTCAAGACGCGTCAAAGCTCCAGCGAGCGCGTCAGTTGTATAAGAAGCTCGACAAAACGCAGGAGTGGGCCGAGAACAACTACTACAAATTGCTGATCGAGCAACAGAACGCAGATCTTGTCGGCGTCAATACATTCTGGCGAGACTATGCCGAACACAAGCAGGCTCTACCGTTCCACTCGCCCTACTTTGCCGAGGTGACGCGGAATTTCACCGAGATGATGTTCGCGATGTCGGTACTCGACTTGCCGTTTGAGCCCGCCGAGCACAAAAGCGAACTCGCCGAGAACACGCTCACGCTGACAGCCGGAAGCCCGATGGTGGTCTTCCACGAAGAGATCCGACAAGCCGGCGAAGTTGTCGAGCAGAGTCCGATTCTCGTCAGTCAGAACTTTTTCCGACAGGATGACCGCTATCGTCAGGTCGACAACGAGCGGCTTGATAAGTTTGTGACCGAGGAGTTTTTGGTACACACCGTGTATGGTTGCCAGGTCGTGATTACCAATCCGACGTCTTCGCCGCAAAAGATTGACGTGCTGCTACAAATTCCGCTGGGTGCGATCCCAGTGTTGAACGGGCAAGAAACGCGCAGCGTAAACCTCAGTCTACAGCCCTACAATACGCAAACGGTCGAGTATCACTTCTATTTCCCAGCCGCTGGTCGTTATCCACATTATCCGGTTCACGTCGCGAAGAATGAAAAACTGCTGGCTCACGCCGACCCCGTGGCATTGAACGTGGTCGAGAAGTTGAGCCGCATCGATCGCGATTCTTGGCCTTACATCTCGCAGAACGGTTCGAGCGAAGACGTGTTGAACTATTTGTGGAAGAACAACCTGCACTCGACCAACCTCGACAAGATTGCTTTCCGGATGGGCAATAAGCGGTTTTTCCTGGAGGTCGTCGCGCTGTTGTCGCAGCGACACGCCTACAACCACACGCTGTGGTCGTACGCCATTAAGCACAATGCTGTGTCGGTTGCGCGGCAGTATCTGCAGCACGCCGACGGCTTCGTGCAGCAATGCGGTGCGTATATCGACAGCCCGCTACTCACGATCAATCCCGTGGCTCGCAAGACGTTTCAGCACTTGGACTATCAGCCGCTTGTGAACGCGCGCGTCCATCAACTGGGCCGCAACCGACAGATCATGAACGGGCGGCTGTACAGCCAGTATCACAACATGCTGACGATTCTGGGATATTGCCGGGAGTTGACCGACGACGATCGCATGGCAATTACTTACTACTTATTGCTTCAAGATCGTGTCGAAGAAGCGATCGCATTCTTCGATCAAGTCAACGCGGCTGATCTGGAAACGTCGCTGCAGCACGACTACTTCACGGCTTATTTGAGTCTCTTTCGCGAGGACGTCGATATGGCTCGACAGATCGCCCGCCGCCATGTTAAGCACCCCGTTGATCGTTGGCGAAACGCGTTCGTTTCACTGGACCGACAGCTTGACGAGATCGACAGCGGCAATTCGGAAATCATCGACGAAGAAAGCCGCAACCAACGCCAAGCCGAGTTGGCGGCGACCGAGCCGTCGTTCGAATTGAGTGTCGAGGCTAAGAAAGTACGCGTCGAGTACCAGAATGTGAAGCGTGCAACGGTAAATTACTACCTGATGGATATTGAACTGCTCTTCAGCCGCAACCCGTTCGTACAGCAAACGTCAGGTCAGTTCTCACAGATCCTGCCCAACTTCACCGATGTAATCGATCTGCCCGTCGACAAACGAGTACTCGAGTTCCCACTGCCTGACGAATTGCAGAACCGCAATGTATTGGTGGAGGTGATCGGCGCGGGCCAAACCAAATCGCAAGCCTACTTCTCGAACGCGTTGTCCGTGCAAGTAATCGAGAACTATGGTCACTTGCAGGTGACGAGCGAGCAGGTCGGTAGTCCACTGTCGACCGTGTACGTGAAAGCTTATGCCCGCATGAAGGATGGCACCGTTCGATTCTACAAAGACGGTTATACAGACCTACGCGGAAGATTCGATTATTCCTCGCTGAACACAAACGAACTCGACTTCGTCGACAAGTTCGCCTTGCTGGTGCTCAGCGAAGAACATGGAGCTGTCGTCCGGGAAGCCGCGCCCCCGAAGCGATAATCACATCGTCGAGCCATCGCTGACCTCCGTTAACGCCGACTCGCCACGAAGAAGACTTCAAATCACTCAGCTTTCTTAAACCCTTCGGCAACGAGCGCGGAATAGCCAAAGGCGAGTGGACGAATGTCGTAGCCAAGCTGTTTCAAGATCGGAGTAGCAGCAAGCACTCGGCCACCTGAACGGCAATGGCAGTAGATGATTTTATCCTTTGGCAACTCGTCGGTAAGTTTCGTGTTGAGTTCATCTAGCGGCAGACCGCGGAGCATGCTCAACGGGACAAGATCTGCGGCAGCGAGGTGGCCGGCGGCCCACTCATCTTCTTCTCGCACATCGATCAGTTTCGCCGTTCCATCGGCCAGCAGTCGCCTAATGTCATCGACTGAGTCGGTCGTGTGGTTCGAGCCCGTCTTGCGATCAGACTTCGTGAAGCGAATCCAGTAAGAAGTTTCTAAGAACTCGCGTTCTTCCGTGACTTCGAAGCCGGCAATTTCAATCTCCGCTACGAACGTCGCTTTGCCAGCCCGCAGGTGATTAAGTATCCAATCGGAACTCTTTCCTTCGACACGATCAAAGTCGACCAGAACCAACTGTCCGTCTGGCTTCAGAGATCGATAAACAGAACGCATCGTTTTGTAGGGAAACTCGAAGTGATGGTAGGCGTCGCAGATGAACGCTAAGTCGACTGAATTGTCGGGCAACTTAGTTGAATCAGGCCCGCAAACCACTCCCTTCACATTCTTGAGTCCTTCTTCCTTGCACGATTGTTCGATGTGATCTACAAACTCTTTCGCGATATCAACAGCAATGACCTGCCCGCGATCTGTCACACGCGACGCGATCATTCGAGTGAATAATCCCGTACCAGCGCCGATGTCGGCTACAACCATACCCGGTTTCAGTTGGCACGCTTCGATGATCTCCTCACGATGGTCGTAGACTTCGCGGCCTTCTCGTTCGAAACGTTCGACAAACGTGCTGACAACCGGCTTCTTAAATGACTTGTTGATGTCCGGATTAACACTCTTGTCCTGCGCAAAACAGTTGATCGTGACGAAGACAAGTGAAACCAATTGGATAATGAATGCCCGTCTCATGGATAAGGCCTCTTCGGTTGGCACGGAGGGAGGAAGCAGCGGGAGTGGTAGCCTTTAACTTAACATCTGACGTCGACGCTTAACACTTCTGATCTCAAACGAATGCTGCATATCTCGGTTGCACTCTTACTGATTGGCATGCTTATTGCGACAATGTCTTCATGCCCGATGAGGATCGCCAGATCTTCCCCCAAAATTGGAGACTATTCACATGACTGACCGAACGATCACACCTAAACACCTTTACGACTTAATTCAACGAGGCGAATCCGTCGAATTAGTCGATGTCCGAACACCGGTCGAGTTCCGCGAAGTCCACGCTGAGTTCGCACGCAACATCCCACTCGACGCGTTTGACCCACAAACTGTGATGTCAGATCGCAATGGTTCATCGCCCAATCCGTTATATGTCATTTGCCGAAGCGGTGGCCGCGCGGCAAAAGCCTGCGAGAAGTTAGTTGCATCCGGCCACGAGAACGTCGTCAACGTCGAAGGCGGGACGTTGGCGTGGGAAGAAGCGGGACTTCCGGTGAAGCGCGGCAAGAAAGCGGTGTCGCTAGAACGTCAGGTTCGCATTGCCGCTGGCTTTCTCATTCTGACAGGAGTTGTTTTGGGCTTCGCCGTCCATCCAGGTTTCTTTGGGCTGTCGGGATTTGTCGGAGCTGGCTTGATGTTCGCTGGCATTACCGACACCTGCGCGATGGGAATGCTGATTTCAAAGATGCCCTGGAACCAAGTATCTGAGTGCCAGAGTAAATGACGACGAGGAGGCTGCGATTTAGCCTTCGAGTTCCTAGCTGATGCAACGATGGGCGGTCATTGTATCGAATGGCCTTCGACTGCCATTCGCAATAGCTTCGTCAGGTTGCCCATGCAGCGATTCAGTAGTTACCATGAACTGCCTGCATCGGTCCGCCATTCAACGTCGCATTTCCAAATCGAGAATCGCAAACTATGAAGAAGCTCGCATTCGCAGTCCTTGCTCTCACAGTGATCGCTCTTACTCGCACCACCTTTGCCGCTCCGCTTGATCTTGGCAAAGGTGACCATATTTGTCTCGTCGGAAATGCGCTTGGGGAAAGGATGCAGCACCACAATTACTGGGAATCGCTGCTACATCAACGTTTTTCAAAACACGAACTCGTCGTGCGAAACCTTTGTTTCCCAGCAGACGAAATCACCGTCCGTCCACGTTCGCAGAACTTCGGTTCGCCGGATGATCATCTCAAGCAGAACAAGGCCGATGTGGTCATCTACTTCTTCGGCTTCAACGAAGCCTTTCAGGGTGAGAAAGGACTTATCCAGTTTAAGAAAGATCTGCAGGAACTCGTCGAGCACACGCGATCGCAAGATTACAGCGGCAAAGGAAATGCTCAAGTAGTCCTCGTTTCGCCGATCGCGGCAGAAGACGTTGGCAACAAACACATCCCAAATGGCGAGGAGCTGAATGCTGATTTGGCGATCTACACCAAGGCGATCGCCGAAGTTGCCGAGGCCAGCGGCGCAACGTTCGTTGACGTGTTTGCCCCCACGTTGCGACTGTTCGATGCGAGCGACGAACAGCTCACGTCAAACAGTGTTCACTTCAATGAAGCAGGCTATCAAAAGTTCGCCTTCATTCTCGACAAAGCATTATTCGGGCGCGATGACGCTCCAAGTGACATCAACTTGTCAGTGAAAGCCGAGACGGATGACAAGAACTTCCATTGGTGGCACCGGTACCGAGCAGTCAACGGGTTCTCGATTTACGGCAAACGTGGTGAAGCAGGATTCGAAGGCACCTATCGCAATCGTGACGTGATGGAACGAGAACTCGCCATCCTTGATCAGATGACTGCAAATCGCGAGGCTCGTGTTTGGAAGATCGCTCGAGGTGAGCGTGTCGCGGCACAGGTTGACGACAGTGACACGCTTCCGTTTCTCAACGTGAAGTCCAACGTCGGCACTGACTTCGAGAATAAAGGAAACGATCAGAAACGCGGCCAGCTGACGTACCTTCCTGCCAAAGAACAGCTGAAGCATTTTAAGCTGGCGGACGGTTACGAGATCAATCTGGTTGCATCCGAGGAGCAGTTCCCGGAGTTAGCCAATCCGATTTCGCTCAACTTTGATAGCAAGGGGCGACTCTGGGTGTCCACCATGTCGTCGTATCCACATTGGCAACCGAAGTCGAAGCTCGACGACAAACTGCTCATTTTCGAGGATCACGATGGCGATGGTGACGCCGACGAGTGCAAGACGTTTGCCGGCGGATTGCATCAGCCAACAGGCTTCGAGCTTGGTCAGGGAGGAGCGTACGTCGCTGTGCAGCCTGACATCTTGTTCTTAAAGGATACGGACGGCGACGACAAAGCTGACGTACGCGTTCGACAGCTCGTTGGCTTCGACACCGCTGACTCGCATCACGGGCTTGGAGCATTCGAGTGGAGTCCTGGTGGCACGTTGCATTGCATGGAAGGGATTTTTAAGTTCTCGGGCATTGAGACCTACAACGGGCCGATTCGCAGTCGCGAAGGAGCCGTCTGGAGCTATCAGCCGCGAAGCGAACAGTTCGATATCTATTCGACGTTCAACTTTACGAACCCTTGGGGGCATGTATTCGACAAATGGGGCCAGGACTTCGTCACCGATGGCACATCGGGCCAACACTTCTACATGACACCGATCACTGGCCGTCTCGATTTTCCAAATCGTTTGCGCGGTCGACGCAACAAGAAGGAGAAACCCTACCCGCAGTTCCTTGAGAAGATCGCACGACCATCAGCCGGTGTCGAAATTGTTTCCAGCCGCAACTTCCCGGAGGAGGCTCAAGGCGATTACTTGGTCAACAATGTCATTGGCTTGCTAGGCATCATGCAGTACGGCTTGAAAGATGATGGTTCTGGAATCGGGGGCGACTACAAAGGCAATCTCGTCGAATGCACGTACGGCAACTTCCGGCCTGTCGACCTGCAGTTCGGACCGGATGGAGCTCTCTACATTTGCGATTGGCAAAATGCTTTGATCGGTCACTTGCAGCACAACCTTCGCGATCCGAATCGTGATCACAGCCACGGTCGCATCTGGCGGATTCGCTACGCTGGTAACGAATTGGTCGAACCGGGGAAGATTGCTGGCGTTCCAACTAGCCAATTAGTTAACTTGTTGAAGGCTCCGGAGGATCGTACTCGTTATCGCACACGTCGTGAATTGGCCTCTCGCGACACTGCAGAAGTTGTGCCTGCCGTTGCAAGTTTCGTTGCTTCGCTCGACGCATCTTCGGACGCCGATCAGCATCACTTACTGGAAGCTCTTTGGGTTCAGCAGTCTCATGTTGCGATCGACGAATCGTTACTGAAGCAGCTCCTTCGTTCTTCCGATTTCCACGCCCGCGCCGCCGCAACGGACGTCCTTGCATTGTGGCGAGCACACGTGAAGGACCCGCTCGCTTTGCTCAAAGTGCAAGCCAACGACGAGCATCCGCGAGTCCGACTCGAAGCCGTTCGCGCCTGCAGCTTCTTTCGTTCACCGGAAGCCGCCGAAGTTGCCTTGGAAGTCTTGAATCATCGGACCGACAAGTACATCGAGTTCACGCTCGACGAAACAATGCGGCAGTTGGAGCAGTTCTGAGCTGGGAATGAGAGAACGCTAAGCAATAAGTCAACATTTACGGATCAAGAAAGAGTTGGCGTGATCTTTCGACGGCTGTCTACCTCCCAAGGCGTCGTCTTATCAGCGGCGATTGGTGTTCATCCCATTTGCCACTTCAACCCCGGCTTCCCACAACTTGACTCCCGAAGCACAATTGAGACTCAGAAGCGACGTTCGGCGCTCTGGATTACAATAGAGGTGCATGAAACATCTCTGACACTCCACATTCGACAACCACGACTACACGAGATTGAATTGATGAGAAGAGGCATTTTTCCTGCACTTCCGTGCCTTCTGCTGGCCCTTTCCCTCGCGAGTGCATTGGCACAAGAGCACCATCACGACCATGGTAATCACGGCGACAAGCCGACCGAGCCGCCACCGCGGATCTTTCTGGACAAAAGCGCTCGCGTCGTCGCGTACCAACTGAATCGATTGACGAATGCACGACTCCTGATGGTCGAACGTGCAACGGACGATCCAAAGTACGCTCCAGTCTACGCCGCAATCCTGACTCGTGCTGGCATGGCACAGCAAGATCGCGAAGAAGCTCTAAAGGGTTTAATCGTAATCAACAAGACCGATGCCGTGACGGAGTTACTGGCGACGTTGCACGAACTGAAAGACGACGACAAAGAACAGCAACGCGTCGGTCGGCAACTCGCCGCGATGTTATTGAGGGAACCGACCAACGTACTGTCTGCAAAGGCGGACTCGCTCATGGGAGCCACCAAGTCGGAAAGTCAGGTTCTTCGCTCCACGGGATATGCAGGATTGATCGTGGCTGGGCGAGCAGACGGAGCTTGGAGGACCGCGAGCGAGGACGCCGATGCGACACTCGATTATCTTGCCGCCGTACCGCTCGTTCCCAAGGCAGTAGTTCGCGGCAGTTTGCGCCAGTCGGTTGTCAGCTTGCTTGGCGACAACAACGCAATGAACGTCCGCAAAGCTGCGATAACTGCTCTTGCTTCAGTACCGGCGAGTATCGAGGCGAATTTTCAAATTGTCGCTCCCTTCGTGGCGGACGCTGCCTATCGCACGGTCGCCGTCAGGACGCTGCTTCGCATTCCCAAGAATAAGCGGGATGCTAAAACCGCAAGCCAACTTGTTGACGTCCTCGTCCAACACGCCGAGACGACACCTGCTGCCCAACGAACAACCGACCAGTTCGTGGACGCGATGCAACTGGCAGATCAATTGATCGCTTTGATACCGACTGCCGAGGCTCGTTCCTATCGCGACCGTCTTCGTGCAGTGACCGTTCGTGTTGTGCGAATCAACACCGTCGAAGAGGAGATGCGATACGACACCGCGTACTTCGCCGTGGAAGCTGGACGGCCTGTCCAAATTGTTCTGAACAACGAAGATCTCATGCCACACAACTTCGTAATCACAGTGCCTGGTGCGCTGAAGGAAGTCGCGATCACGGGAGCAACGCTCACGCAGAACCCCGGCGGAACTCCTTACGTTCCGAAAACTGAGAACGTTCTGTTCTACACGGACATGGTCCAGCCTCATCAACAGGCGAGGTTGACCTTCACCGCTCCGACTGAGCCAGGCGAGTATCCTTACGTCTGTACGTTTCCTCGGCATTGGATGCGGATGTACGGCGTCATGATTGTTGTCGACGATCTTGATGCATGGTCAAAGAATCCCACAGAGCCAACCGACCCCACGGGGAACAATCGTTCCTTCGTACAGAACTGGACGTTTGAAGATCTGTCGGGTGACGTCGCCAATAATCTCCGCGGTCGAAGCCCCGAGATCGGCGCTCGCATCTACAAAGAGGCAACCTGCGCCCAGTGTCACAAAGTCGCCGGTCAAGGCGGAGCAGTCGGGCCCGAGTTGAGTGATGTCTTTAAGCGTTGGAAGGGAGATCACCTCGGCGTGCTTCGCGAGATCATCGATCCGTCTCACAAAATCGATCCAAAGTTCGCGGTCCAAGTCATCATCACCCTCGACGGCTTGATATTAACCGGAATCGTTAAATCCGAGGACAAGGACAGCGTCTCGGTGGTTGTGAATCCGGAAGCCCCCGCCCCGACGGTCGTCAAGCGAGACGACATCGACGAAATCGAAAAGTCTTCCAAGTCCATGATGCCCAAGGCGTTGCTCGATCGATTTACCAAGGACGAAATCTTCGAGTTGCTCAGCTATCTCGAATACGCTGGGACGTCGCCCGCTGACGAGTAGCTTTAGGCCAACAAGCATTCGGCGCCGTCACAGGCGATTAAGGCCTAAGGATCGTTCGAGAAATAGCTGTCGCGAATTCAATAGTGGCCATCACTCTCCGAGTGATGAGCCCCCCAGGCGAAGCGCTGATCACTTGGAAAGTGATGGCTACAGTAGCCATCACGGTGTGATGATCGTAGAGAATACTTGACAGCTATTTCTCGAACGATCCTAAGCCTTCCAATGGCGGTTCGGAATCGATGATGATTCGTGGCTGAACGGTGATAATGAATGGGTTCGGCTCTGGATATTCGGACCTGAAGGGCAAGTCGATGACGGCACCGAAGCACCAAACGTGAAACGTGCGCCGCACAGTGACGTTGTCACGAGTGATAGTGCGTAGGAGAGATGGCGCAACAACGCTGGGCGGCCAGCCAGTTGCGGCTTCGACGTCCTCGGTGGCTCGATGTCGGCAATTGTGCCGTGTCCCAGCAATCACGCAAGCAAGTGTCAGGATGGAAACCGCCGAGCGAAGTGAATATCGGAATCGAATTCGCGAGATCACCCTTGGGCTCTCAGTAGATGTTGTTCCAGCCAACGGTTCGTACATCCGATGCCACACCTAACCAAAGCTGAACGCATTGAAGCGACGGTGATTGTATTTGTAGGGCACGGCTTGAGCTACACCGAAAGCGTTTGCAAAGGGGCCTCGGTCGCCGACTGTGGGCTCGCCGTCGCCGTTTCGCGATTGCACTCCAATCCCCGCCAAAGCGCTAGCATTTTCAATTGCCGTTCACATCTTAGGGCAACTGAAGTCTTTGGATTCTCTGACAAGATGGGCATGTCCCAACTCATCCAGGCTTGAATATTTGCTTCGCTGATCGAATGCTCTTTCTCCGCTCGAGATTAGTAGACATTGCGAGTCGGTGTTTCTTCTGCCATGCACTGGCATGGAGGACTGCCTTCTTAAAGCACCAACTGAACGGTCACTCGACAGAATTCGTAGCAGCGCAATCCAACTGCGCGACATGCTTCACTCCACTAATATTTTCCAATAAGCCCTGCTGACGCAGTGTTTGAACAATCTTGTCTGGAACTGGTCGTTCAGCAGCGGCAGTTAGATCCGCAATTACTCGAAGAAGAACCAAGTCCGTTGCGGAATCACGCAATTCACATCCGCGGAGTGATTGTAAGGCGTTCGTGCAACACTCGGGATGTACTAACATAGTGCCGAGAATCTGTGACAGACTGTGCGCATCAACTAAAAAGTTACTCATATCGCTGTTGATCCAAAGACACCTGACCCCTGGTATGTCCCCAAAACCATTGAAAACAAGAGACACAAGAGAGAGGACCAT
>JACNKX010000055.1 GCA_014381825.1 Planctomycetota bacterium | reverse complement strand
GTCGCCGATGGCGAACGTCACGGCCACGCCGCCTTCCTTCGCCACGTCGAACACGCCGGCCACCGACAGCGCACCGAGTTCGTTCGCCTTGATTTCCCGTTTGGCCACACCGACCAGATCGCTTTCGACCACCACGTCGCCCAGTGCGACGTCCGCGCCAGGCGTGTAATCGATCGCGTCGCCTTCTTGAACAAAAGTTGCTTGAGCCATGTCGGCCTCCGTTTGATTTCAAAGTCTGGTTATCGTGTCACGCTTACGCTTCACCCTTTGCCTTCACGCCGCCCCGCGGGTCTTGCAGGGCAACACCGAAGTCGTGGTAACCACGCATCTGCACGCCAAGCTGATTGAAGTCCGCTTCGGCCGTTTCGATCGTGGGAGACTCCTGACCGTTGAGGAACGCCACTTCGATCACCGGCAGGTCGGTCGCTTCGGAGAGCAGATACCAGGACTTGGCGGAATTGCCGGTGTACTGGGCGTTGGACAGGTAGCGGCTGACCTCGACGCGGAACTTGCCTTGATGCGGGTTGGACACCGGGTACTTTGTGCTGGAAGTCGTGTCCCGCAGTTCCGTCGAGTTGAATAGCTGTGAACCGATCGCGGACAGAGCCGTCGGAACCAGCAAGATCGCCGGCATGATTCCGATCGGCTTGCCATCGCCGTCGACCTGGTCCATGAAGGCGACTTCGCCTTCGGTCAGTCCGTCGATCGAAAGCGCCGTGCTCGCGCCGGTGATGTAGTTGTTGTTGCCCGCCGTGAAGAACGCGCTGTTGGCGAGAAACGTCGACCAGAACACGTCGTTGATCTTCAGGCCGCTGCCACGACCGAGCTTCCGTGGAATCGTCGTAATCGCATTTAAGTCGTCGTTGATGATGTCCTTACGATCGATTGAGAGCACCAAGCCATACGTGTCGGCCTTGTTCTCGTACTTCTCTTCGCCAAGCGTTCCGTGCTTGAGTTCGCCCCCAGGCGCGACTCGCTCGTACTGATCCTTGCCGACCAGCCGGTAACTGGTCACTGTCTTGAAGTCGCTGACGTTGCGCACCGCCGTGACGTTGCGCCACGTTCGCTCGACGCTGAAGAATCCGTCGAGCAAAAACTTGTTGGCGACGTTCGACAGAATGCCGCCAATGTCGACCGTAGAGAAGCCGGCCTCCACAGTCGGGTTAAACGCATATCGCATCGCGCTGCGACTATCGCGGAAGTTGCGACCGGTGAACCCGTTGGCCCACGCGGCTTCGAGAATGAGTTCCTGCAGGCCGATTCCGCCGCTGAACCGTTCCGTGGCGACATCGAGCGTCGGACCATCGAACATGGCGTCGATATTGTCCATGCGTTGGTCCGTCATCAGACACGCCGCTTCGAGAACGCGAGCATTAACCGTCTTGTCGGGCGTATGAATCGCCGGCGCCGCCGGACGCTTGGCGCGGAGTACTTCGAGTTCGCAGCGCGTCGCGTCCCAGCCGTCACGGATAGCCTGGGCTTCGATGTCGGGGTGCCGGCCAGCGCACAAGCTGCGAATCTGGTTGATCCGCTGTGTTTCGGCGGCGACCTCCGCCCGGATCTGTTGCACCGGGTCGGGCAATGCGGAGGGCGTTTGTGGTTTGGAGTCGAGGCGGTCGTGATTATCGTCTTGATGGGCCGCCTCGACCGCATCCGTGCTCTGTTCGGTAGACATGCTGGTCTCCTCGTCGGAATAACTGTTGGTTTTGTCAGCCGTGGCGGCCACCGTCGCGCTGGTCTGGGCATCCGCACCCAGGTCCACGAAACTGATTTCACTGAGCGTCGACTTGCGGACCACGTTCAGCGGACCGGCGAACTCGCGACCGTTGACGATCGCGGTCTGCCGATCCTTGACGAATTCGAACTCATCAACGCTGGCTCCCACGGACGCTTGCCACGGGAATCCGTTCTTGCTCGATACGACGACTTCGCGAGCCGTCGCCGTGTCGCGGGAAATCACGCCCGTCGCCACCAATTGACCGTCATCCACGCGGATGGCATCCGTGTGTCCCACGCCGGCCGAGGCGTCATGGCTGAAGCGGATAGGTCGAGACTGCGAGGGAATCGCAAGTCCGGCCAAATCGATGACGACCGGAAAGCGCCAACCGGCGATCCGCATGGGAGTGCCGGTGTAGGCGACCATCCGAAATCGCGGCAGCTTCGACGCCTCGTCCGTACCCTCAGCGGCGGTCACTTCGATCACCGCTTCAGCGGTCAGGGCGAGCGTCTTCGGCGCATCGGGTTTTTCAGGCCGCACGGGCGGCTTCGTCTTCCGTTTGGTCATCCGATTCCTCCTCAGGATTGTCCGGTGGTTGCGCATCCGCGACGGCCAGACCCAACTCACTGATCAGCGACATTTCTTTGGCTCGCTGACGCAGTTGGGTTTCCCAGTCCTGTCCACGGCGGGCAAATTCGTCGGCCAGCGTCGTCGTGTGATTGGCAAGCCGCGTTGCTTGAGCGTTGGCTTCTTTGGCCGGGTCGACGTGCTCGTGACCATCCCAAAACCATTGGTGCGGCCACTCGGCGATCGGACCAACATCCAATGGCAGTAAACCGGGGATGAGCACCGCCTCGTCGAACCAGGCGGCGAGAACGCGGTCAAGCACGACCGTTTCCAGATGAGCCTGCTCAACGCGAATTGATTTGAAATAGGTCTGATGATCGAGACGGCCAGAGGCGTAGTTGTAGCCCGATGAATTGCCAGCTGCGATGTTGAACGGCATGTTCAAACAGCGAGCGATCTCGTTGAGGATTTCATGCTTGAACTCGCCATAGGTCGTCGCCGGTTGCTCCGCTTCGAGCTGGCTCATTTTCCAGCCGCCGGGCATCGTCAGCAGCGCACGTTGCTCGAGCTCGATCGGCTCGAATGGTTCTGCCGAATCCGCTTCTCCATTGGCCGGCGAATCGGTGTAAAGGATGCCAGCAAAGTCGGCGGCAGTTTCGGCGGCGGCCAGCACCGCGAGCGTGAATCGGCGCAATTGTGCGAACAGCGGCAACGCCGGCATGATGTCCGGAATCCCACGCGCTTGTCCTGGGCGATCGGTTCGGAACCAGTGAATCACCGCCTCGGCGAGCAGGCGATCATAGTCGCGGCTCTTGTGAACGGACTCGCCCGGATGCGATTTGAGAATGTGGTACTCGCGAGGGTTGCCTTGCCCATCGAATACGATCCCATCGACGGCGTTGGAATTGAGAGCCGTGAGGTCTGGCGTGCAGACCTGTTCGGCTTCCACGAGTCGCAGATCGAGTTGGATGGCCGTGGCCAAACGCCCGTTGCTTGTCAGAACAGCGAACACTTCGCCGTCCTGCGCTCGGGCCATCCTCATGGTGCGGAGTTTCTCGGCGAGACCCACCGCGTTCGACCAAACGGCGAACTCGCGTTCAATGCGGCGATTGAACTCAGCGTTTTCGGTAAGCAGCTGTAATCGCGGTCCGGTTCCAATGGCGTCGTTGGCCAGTGTGAGCACGATTCCGCGGGCATAACTGTTATTGGCCACCTCGTACCGAGATCGGTTTCGCAAGACGCGCCGCACTTCAGGGCTGTTGGCCGCGTTGGCGCTCAACCCGTCGGCACCGGCCCAATGACGTCGGTTGTCGTGATTCGTAACCGCCGCGTCGTATCGCGCCCGAACAACTCGCGCAGGGCGACCAATAGCTGTGGCAGCCTTGCGGTTCAGTATCAGGTTGGACAACCATCCAAACATCTACGCGGTCCCCGGCGGAACGAGTTTGTTGAACGCCAGGCCGCGTCGCTTCGACTTGGCTGCCTCCTTAGCGCAGAGATACCGGTCGGCTGCGATCTGGTCGGCCAGCTTGTGCTGCTCGACGCTGCCGGAATCGCCCGCCGCCTTGGCGGGACCTTCGGCGTTTTCGCGGATCGTGTCTTTGAGATCGTCGGCCATCGGTATCACTCCAATCGCGAGCGCGGAAAAATGCTCGCCTATTGGTAGACCTACCCGGTCCAACCTAAAGATGACGAAGAAAGACAGAGAGAACGGAAGAACATGCTACATCTAGCAATCCGTCTTTCGTGACGAACCGACGGGAGCCTCGTAGGTCACGATTCGACGCCCACAATGGCGGCATTCTTTGCGCCGCCGAACTCGCCCGTCGCGAAGGGGCTCCGTGTGAGTTGTGAAGAAGTGCCGGCAGCCGCAATTCGGACAGCAAATGCCACGTTCAGAACGATGGGACGGCGTATGCTTCATGCGCGTCGGCTCCTTTGAAGCTCGGCAAAGCTGAGCCGTTTACGCTGCGTCCGATCGCTGCCGTCCGTTCCGTCCAGCGTAACCCCCTGCATCGATGCCGCCACGGCGCATCCAACCAGTCCATCGAACCAGTGGTTGTCGCCCCGCTCGGGGCGCATCTTCCATTCATCGACGGTTCGTCCACGCCCCTCCGTCTTCACGCGGTATTCGGCGGACATGTGCTCCGCGAACAGACGATGTTGATCCGGGCTGTCGCCGAACAGTGACAGGCAACCACGGTCGCCCATCGCCACCGACAACCGTGCATGAACGAATGACTTCCAATAATTTGTGTCGTAGACGACATGGCGCACAGCCCGCTTGCCCTTCACGTTCGGCATGCGCCAGTTGTGTCCCACGCGATCGCCCGGCCGGCGCTTGTACTCGGAGAACGGTTGGCTCGAAGCACCGACGAAACGACCGTGGCTCGGCATCACGATGGATGCATGCGCCGATTGCCGGCAGAACTGGTAGACCACATCGGTTGACGAACCCCAGTTGGCGTCGATGAGACACCGTTCGATACGGATCATCGCACCGTCGTCGCGTTTCCATTCGCGACCAAGGTACGCCTCCGTCACCCGTTCGAGACCCGCATAAATCGAACCTTCCAGTCCGCTGGTGTTGGCCGCCAGTGCCAACGTGTGACGGGCGTCGCGGAGCGTAAAGTAGGGACGCTTTTGGTCAGGATACTCGCCGTAATCAACGACGTAGCCGGTGAAGTCGTCCTCCCAGGCGGCGATGACATAGAACAACAGGTTGGCCTGCACATCAATGAACATGGTCAGATGGTTGCACGCGATCGGCACGGCCTGTCGCTGCATGCGGCTAAACTTTCCGGCGATCTGGTCGGTGGTCAGTTCGTCGTTCGTTCCGGTGTCCACCGGCAGTGGTTCGTTCTGGTACTCGGCAAAGAATGCTGCCTCGTCCTGTAGCTTCAGATTCATCGCGTGCTGAATGGCGGAAACCTCATCATGGTTGAACCGCTCAGGCCAGGCGATCGATACGCCGGCGTCCATAGCCTCGCGATTGCTGACATAGAAATCGGTGGCCAGTCGAATGTCGCCATGTTGCCGCAAACTGTCCCCGCGCAGCTCGCCGTACCGCTGCCAACTCTTTTCGTCGGTTGGAAACGTATAGACCATCTTCGTCCGCTCGCCATTCCATTCCGGGTGCTTGTCGCGACAGAGAATGCTGTCCGCCATGTCATCGGGGCGTATCACCGTGCAAGGCATGATGCCGGAGATCTTCTTGCCCGGCCCCGCCAGTCCGAGGATCGCGCCGGCCAGAATGCTCTCTCGCGTCGCGCACTGCGATAACGAACGGGCTGACTCGTCGGTTTGCGGGTCGTCGATCACGACAAGTGACGGACGCATGGTCTGCCCATCGGCCCGTTTGTACTTCATGCCGCGAATGCGACCCGTAATGCCGGCAACCTTGATGATGGCGCCGCTCCCGATACTGTCCGGCAACGTCGGCAGCACAATTTCACGCGCGGTCCAGCCGATGTGAGTCCGCTCGCCTTTGTAGAGCTGGCCGTTGCAGCGGTTGGCGATCCCGTCCAGGCACTGAATCGGAAACACAACCTCGGGGTAGTCTTCCAACAACAGGTCGTTGCCGTCGAGTTCCATCTTGATCGATTCGAGCATGTCCATTGCATGACCTTCGTCTGAACCGATCAGACAGACGAATTCGCGGTGGCCATTGAGCGCCGCCCAGATACACCCGCACTCACAGATCGTCGTCTTGCCGCTGCCTCGGGGCATGGCCATTGCGAACAGCCCGCCCCGCAGGACCGCCTGTTCGATCTTACCGATCACCTTCAAATGGTCGGGCGACCACGGCAGGTGAAACGTGAGCGGAAAGTACGATTCGCAAAAAAAGCGAAAGTCGGAGGCTGCCTGCGACTTGCGATCGGGGTCCAACACTGCGGGTAACTCGCCGATGTCGCGACCGGCAATCGCGAGCGCGACGTTACGAGCACGAGCGCGGTCCTTCAGCTTTTCGTAGGGATCGCCATCCGGCTCGGGACGTGGTGCGTGCCGAATTTCCACAAGCCACGCGACGTAGCGCAAGAGATCAACGGAACGCGCATCGCCGATTCGCATTCCGGCTCGAGTGCGATGCCGATGTAGTTGTCGCTCGTTGATGACCTCGCCCAGCGGTGTCGAGTTCAACAAGCGGCACAACTCGCTGGGTCTTAGTTTTCGCGGGTCAGTCGCCACGGCCCATCTCCTTCACCAGCCACGCGGCGTACTGAACAAGATTCATCGTGCCATCGGAATTCTGCGGAGCGCCGGCGTCGAGATCCGCAGCGATCTGTTCGACCGGCACGCGCACCTTGGCCGCCGCCGAAAGCAATTTGGCCGCTTGCTTTGGCGTAAGCCGGTTTGGGTCGAGGGGAGCCTTGTCAGTACTCATCGCCGCCCCCGTCGCGCCGGTTTCGCGACTGATGCGACACGTCGCGAACTGTGGCGACCTTATGCAATCTTCGCCTCGTTATTCGACCCCATTGAAGACGCCACACGGCGCAAACCTGGGTTCGAAAAGAAAGCTGCTGAATTCCGGCGGAATTGTCGCCAACCGCGCTTGATGTGTTTCGCAACGCATGGCTCATGTGTGACTGTCGTAACGCAAATCCCAACCACCAACCAAACGGAGAACACGCATGAACGCCCGCGAAAACAAGAAGCCGCAGCTGACCGCCGAGGCCGCATACGAGAACGCTCACCTGGTCGCCCAAGACCTGGTGCAACGGATCGGCGAGCTGCTTTTCGACCTGCCCGCGCCCGGCAACGACGAGCACCCGATCAACTGGGCCGACGTTGGCAGCGTCAACGAAGTCAA
>JACNKX010000219.1 GCA_014381825.1 Planctomycetota bacterium | reverse complement strand
TTCAGCCGCTCAACTTCTACCACCGAAGAACTTGGCAATTGAACTAAACTGTTACGAAAGTTGGCGGACTAAAATGGGAGACTCCAACGGAACCCACACCTGAGATGCGCTACTGCGTCCGCGCGAGACCTTTGAAGGGTCTCGCGGGCCGCTAAACTCTTGGTAACATCTTCAGGTGAGGCAACACGAAGCGGAGAACTAATCGTCGCCGAACATTCACACTGAGTTATATAATTGCGAGGTAGCGTTTTCGAGGGTCTCGTCCAAAGTTATTGTGAAAGTTGGTCGCGCGATGTTTCAACGAGCTTCGAATGGTTGGCATTTGGCTCAGCAGAGTTGGCGAGTCTTGAAACTCGACAAGGAACTGCTGGTGTTTCCGCTGATCAGTGGAATCGCATGCATATTCGTGATGGCGAGCTTCGCGGTTCCTTTGTGGGCATCTGGCTACGTTGACACCGTGATGAACGGAGATGAAAACGGCATCAGTCAAATGGACCAGTTCATCGGATACGTCGTTCTGTTCGCTTACTACTTTGTGAACTACTTCGTCATTATCTTCTTCAATTCGGCGCTGGTCGCGTGTGCGATCATTCGTTTCAAGGGTGGTGATCCGAATCTCAGAGATGGTTTCTCGGCCGCTTGGTCGCGTCTGCCACAGATTGTGGGCTGGGCCCTTGTCGCAGCGACCGTCGGGTTGATTCTCCGCGTGATCGAATCGCGTTCGGAAAAAGTGGGGGCGATCGTTGCCTCGCTCCTCGGGATGGCTTGGTCGGCTGTGACGTATTTCGTGGTGCCCGTCATCGTTGTTGAAAAGGCAGGACCGATCGAAGCGGCGAAGCGTTCGTTTCAAGTTCTCAAGCGAACATGGGGCGAGGCGCTGAGCGCTAACTTCGGAATCGGATTTGTAGTCTTCTTTGGATACCTGCTCGCAATCATTCCGATTGTTTTGGGAGCGTTCGCGATCGGAGCGGGCCTTGTTCCGCTAGGTATCGTCGCCATCGTCATTGGAGTGGTGTCGTTGCTAGTTGTTTCTCTGATTTCGTCTGCGCTGAACACCATCATCATCGGTGCGCTTTATCTGTACGCTGCCGAAGGAACGATCCCGCGAGAGTTTGACGACGATCTCTTCCGACATGCCTTCGCCCATAAGTAAGCGGGACGTCATTACGCCGATCGAAAACGTAGGGCTTCATCGGAAGACACTAGGTGGCCGCCAGTGTAGCCATCACTCTCCGAGTTACGAGCGCTTATCACTCGGAGAGTGATGGCTACACTGGTCCAACTGTCTAACTGGATTTCAACCTCGGACCGGATCGGGTTGTTGCCACGGTGGCGTGCAGATTGTGTCGAGTTTCTTGAAATGCTCAGTTGGTAATTCCAACGCTGCAGCGGCCACCGCGTCTTGGATTTGCTCGATTCGTTTGGATCCAACGACTAACGAACTCATGCCTCGTTGGGCGAGCGTCCAGGCCAATGCATACTGGGCGAACGGCGATTGGATTTCCTTCGCGAGTGCTTCGATGCTCTCCAGTCGATCAAACAATAAATCGTCCAACGGCCACATCCATTCCGGCTTTTCGGCAACTCGGGAATCCACTGGCGGTTCGTTGCCTCGTTTATATTTGCCGGTGAGCAAGCCGCCTTGTAGTGGCTGGTACGGGGTAACACCAATGGCATGGCGTTCGCAAAACGGGAGGTCATTCTGGAACTCGCGACGCAGCAAGCTGAACGGAATCTGCGAAGACACGATCTTTGGCCAGCCGCGCTTATCGGCCAACCAGAGCATTTCACACAGTTGCGCCGCGTTGTGATTCGATGCACCAACATATCGAACCTTGCCTTGACGAACCGCTTGATCCATCGCGGCCATCGTTGTTTCCAGTGGCACGTGTTTGTCGGGCCAATGCATGACGTACAAGTCGATGTAGTCTGTCTGGAGCCGTTTCAAACTGCGATCAACTTCGCGCAGAATGTGGCTGGCGGACAAACCGCGATCTTGAGGTCCAGGTCCAACCGGCGCACACACCTTTGTTGCTAGTACCACTTGATCGCGACGTCCCACCAAAGCTTTGCCAACAATTTCTTCCGCCGTGCCACCGGGACTTCCGAGGAAACGCTTATAACCTTCATACACGTTGGCCGTGTCAACAAAGTTGATGCCCAAGTCGATCGCGCCGTGAACGAGCTCGATCGCGTCAGCTTCGCCAACAGGTTCGCCGAACGTCATGGTACCCAGGCAGATTGGCGACACGAGTAAACCACTCGAACCTAGCACTCGATATCTCATATCTTCACCTCAGCGTTGCATTGATCATGTCCCGTAGGCGTCATTCAACTCCGACGAAGATTGTTCCAGAGCTCGCATAAAGGCGCGAAAGTCGCCGCCGTGGGCGATCAATTGAGCGCCTTGTTTACAGAGCTGTTGGACTCGATCCTTCGAACCACCCGGACAGCCCCACGCTTTGCCGTGTCGCTTGGCAGCAGCAGCGACCTGTTCAAAGGCGGCGTCGAGCGTCAGCTCCGTTTCCGTCTTCTTAATGCGTAGACCGAGGTCACCAGGACCAACAAACAAACCGTCGACGCCCTCGACCGCAGCGATTTCCTCGACATTCGCGACGGCTTGCGGCGTCTCAATCTGGACCACCAGAAATGTCTCGCAGTTCGCCTCGTCGGTGTATCCTTCACCTCCAGAGAGAATGAAGTCGCTGTCCAATCCTGCACCGTCCAATCCGCGATCACCAAGCGGCGGGAATTTGACAGCGTCGACCAACATGCGAGCCTTCTCGGCGGTCGAGACATGGGGAATCATCAACCCTGTCGCGCCGTCTTCCAAGTAACGATAGAGTCGCGACTTCTCCAGCGTGGGCGGTCGCAGCATGCAGTCGATGTCGAAAAGATGGAAGTACGCGAGCAGTGCCTGGACTTCGCGATCGCTCATCGCGCGATGCTCCAGATCCAACCAAATGCAGTCGTACCCGAAATGAGCCGCGTGACGGATGAACGCGGGAATGAAGTGTCCCAAAGCACACATTCGCACCGGCTCGTTGGCTCGCAATTTGGCAAGCGTTTTACTTTTTCGCACAGGTGTTCCTTTTGATTAAGTGCGATGATCCCGTCATTCAACACGGGCCCATCGGCTAGGGTTCATTCCGGGCGCCTCACGTGGCATGTTGGACTGCTTGTTGCCGCCAGCGAAGTCCCACACTCGTTTGTTGCGGCTCGCGAACAGCGGTTGCACGGACTCGGGCAAAGTTGCCAATTCCTCTTCCTTCCATTCGTCGACGTCCGCGATTGGTCCGGCCCACGCTGGTCGATAGGCGATGGCGAGCAGTTCCCGCGAGCGATCTCCGGTGTTAGGAAAGTTACCGTGAAACACGCGATGGTTAATCAACACGGCGGAGCCAGCCCGAGCAGTAACCATGACTTCTTCCGGATGCGACTCGTAACGCAAATAGGGATTGGCGGCGGCGTGCATACACAGGTGTGATCGCGGCACAACGCGAAACGGCGACACTTCCGGCGTAAGATCGTCGAGGTAGTACAACACACGTACCAGCCAGGGGCAACTGCCTACTTGGCCAAAAATTTCCGAACCGTACGGTTGACCATCCGCGTGCAAACTGATTCCCGGGTGTCCGGGCTCGCTGCGTGCGTAGGCATAGCTCATCAAGACGATTTCGCTGCCGAACAACTCTCGCAGGAACTGTATCGTCGGCTCGTGGGCGATCAATTGCGTAATGCGTCCGCCTGCGAACTGAATCCCTGAGCACACTTGCTGATGCACGCTGTAATCAACGGCCGTCGTTGGCAGCTTGGTAGTCTCAGCCTTGAGCCCGGCGATTTCCTCGGCCCCGAGCAAATCCGGGAGTACAAAGTAGCCTTCGACTTCGATCTGCCGGATCCGCTCACCGAGCGTCAAAGCCGACCAATCTCGCTGATCAATTCGTTCGCCGGGAGTACTCGCCATGGTTTTCGTTTGGATTCGAGTGATCGGTCGGTTATCTTCATCCTGCAAACTTCACCGGGAGCGATTATAGATGACAAGTGGCCTGCTAAGAATCGTAGACCAAGGAATGCTGTCGCATGACACGAGTCGCGGTGCGTACATGCCATCGATTACTTCGCTGGATGACGGAACGTGGATCGCTTGTCAGCACGTTGGACGGGAACTTGCTTCCGCGGACAACCGTATCGAGGTACTGCGTTCGAGGGACGGCAAGGAGTGGCAGAACCAAGGCTGTGTCCACGCGATAGATGACAGCTGGGCATATCGTGGTCCGGACATCGAACCATTGCCGGATGGGCGACTCGTCATGACAGTAACTCGGTTCGAAGTCACGGACGCTGCGCTGTTTGACCCTGATTCGGAAGGCTTGCAGCGTCCCGAGATGCTCTTGTTCTGGTCAACGGATCGAGGTGCGAGTTGGTCGCCACCTCAGATCGTCCCCGTTGATCTGCCGCCGGAAAAATATACATGGAACAAAGCGGGGCGACTCATCCAGTGCTCTCAATCGCGGTGGCTATATCCCTTCGAGACCTGGAAGCCGGACGCGTACGACGGCCCACCCGATCAAAAGGCGGCGGCGGTCGTCTCATCGGATCAAGGGAAGACTTGGGGCGAGTTGACGGTCATGGCAGACGACAGCGACGGCAAGCTGCTGTGGTGGGATCAGATGAACGCGCAATTGCCTGATGGACGTCTGTTCGTCATGTTGTGGACGCACCGCTATGGGACCAAGGAAGATCTCGATGTCCATGGAATCACTTCCGACGACGGAGGGCGGACCTGGTCCGAGCCGCAACCAACGAACCTGCCGGGGCAAGTCTGTTGCCCTATCGCGTTGCCGGATGGGCGGCTCGCTGCGATTTACAATCACCGCGCGGCACCGCAGGGGATTCGTGTTGCGCTGAGCGAAGATCTCTCGTCTTTCGACCGAGAAAGAGAAGTTGTCGTGTTCGATGCTGGAGCCGAAGCGACGTTTGGCCAGACGGATCATGAGAATTTTCTTGCCGAACACATGCTGATCGCTTTTGGAAAGCCGCAAGGAATCTGTCTTGCGGATGGAACTTTGCTGACGTTCTTTTGGTGTACGTCGCAAGGCGTCACACATACCCGCTGGGTGCGATTGTCTGTCGATTGACCGATCGCAATATCAGGAGACGACCATGGACCGTCGATCATTTGCGCAACTACTAACAATCGGTGCGGGTTCGTTAGGCCTGCAGCAGGCTTCGGCGCAAGCGAACAAAGACGATGCGGACGCCACACCCGCCCCAAAATCGAAACAACGAGAAGCTCACCCAGAGCCAGTGAATGTCGCTGACATCCGGGCGCTGGCTGAGGCTAAGTTGCCGAAAGCCACTTTCGACTACATCGCGACCGGTTCCGCAGACCAGATCACGTTGTACGAGAATCTCGCGGCCTTTCAGCGGTTGCGTGTTTACCCGCCGTTGATGAAAGGCGTGTCGGATGCTGACCTCTCGACAACGGCAATCGGACAGAAGATCAATCTTCCCGTGATCCTCGCGCCTGTAGCTGCACAGCGTATGTATCACGCCGACGGTGGCTTGGCTGCGGCGCGAGCTGCCGCGGCGGCGGGTACGATCTATGGTGTCAGTAGCAGCGTCGGCAATAGCGTCGAGGAAATCGGCGCGTCGAGCAAAGGTCCAAAGTGGTTTCAGTTGTACGTTCCCAAAGATCGAGCCATTACGCGGAAGCTCGTCGAACGTGTCGAGCGGGCCGGCTACGATGCGATCATCGTTACCGTTGATCTCGGCGAGTGGAAGGACGCGGACCGCAGGAACCGCTTCTCGCTTCCCAAAGAAATGTTGGTGAAACATCTCCGCGACGTTGGCTTCGACCAGATTACCGACCAAATGAGTTACGAGGATATCGTCGCGTTTAACGCCAACGCTTGGGACCTATCGCTGACTTGGGAGTTCTTCGACAGGCTGCGCGGTATCACGAAGTTGCCACTGCTGATCAAAGGTGTGTTGCGACCCGAAGACGCGATAAAGGCGGTGTTGATCGGGCTCGATGGCATCGTCGTTTCCAATCATGGTGGACGACGCCTCGATGGCATGCCAGCAACGATCGATGTATTGCCGAGTATCGTCAAAGCGGTTGACGGCAAGGCCGAGGTCTTCATGGACGGTGGCGTTCGACGTGGCACGGATGTGCTTAAGGCGCTCGCGTTAGGTGCGCGATCCGTCTTGATCGGTCGACCTTATGCCTGGGCGCTGGCGGCGGACGGCGAAGCTGGAGTCGCAAAAGTCATCGAACTCTTTCGCGAAGAGTTGCAAAATGCCATGATCGCTTCGGGATGTGCGAAGATCAGCGACATCGACTCGTCCTTGATCGCATGAAGTTTGTCGTGATGTACGAACGTGTTTGTTGTTCCGCTGATTCTTTGGTTCACGCTGCCGCGGCACCCGACGTCGCCCAACCAGCCGTTATATAGTCAACGATTCGCCAGTCCAGCCAACGGCGGTCCGGATCTGATCCGCGGCACCCGATGAAGCCCAAATGACCGCCACGTTCGGTCAAGTGTTGCTTGATCAGATCCAGCGACTCCAGTGGCTTGAACAGCTCGACGGGAACCAATGGATCGTCCCGCGAAGCGATGAGCAATGTTGGAATGCGGATGTCCTCGATGGCGCGATATGAACTCGTGTCGGCATAGAAATGATCGACCGTTTCATAGCCCCATATCGGCGCCGTATACAAATCGTCGAACTCGCGCTGGCCCCGAGGTCGCGACGCGCCGACGACGTGCGGCGCATGCTCGATCAACGCAGCAGATCGCGTTAGTTGCCGATGATGCACCCTGGCGAAATAGCGATCGTAAAAACCGCCCGCGACCTTCGAGAAGCGTTCGACACAAACGGCCAGATCGATCGGTGGGTTGATGACGACCAATCGGCAGAGTTGCGGAGGTAGATTGTCGGCGGCCTCGCCGGCCAGTTTGAGCGCCATATTACCGCCGATCGAAAACCCGACGAGACTGATCGGCGAGACTGGACAGAGTTCGGCAACTCGTTCGAGAGCTATGAACAAGTCGTCAGAACAGCCAGCGTGATAGGGCATACGCGAAAGCCCCTCGCCCGCTCCACAGGCCCGCATGTCCATTCGAAATGTTCGGACGCCTGCTTCGTTCAGCCGACGAGCCGCATGGACCATGTAGGCGCTCTGATAACAACCGGCCAACCCATGGATCAAGAAGGCTGTCGGCGAAGTCTCATCCCACGTATCCGGACGGTCCTCATGCAACATCGCTATGTCGCCGTCCGGCAGCAGGACCGGATGACGGACCGCCCGGTAGGGATGTTGAGTGCTTCGAAAGACGTTCCCGACAATGGTCTGGAGATGGCCGCTACGCAGAAGCGCGTGTGGTTTGAAAGCGGGGAATCGATCAACAACGTCGGCTAAATCGTCAATTGCGCAGTTCCTCCCTAAACCACATCGAGGCAGAGATTAGGGAAGTTGCGTACACTGAATCACGAAGATGAGTCGAGAATGTTGGCAGAAAGAGGAGCGACTTCTACCGCAAAGAGCTTAATAATTCAAGATCGGTCGGCGCCGAGATTCACAATCAAGACTCCACTACATTCCCGTCGACGGTGACTCCAGCGGCCTCGTCCAACACGAAAGTCGACATAATAGTAGGACCGATCGAGTTCATGCCGACAAGATTGCCCTTGCCTTGCCCAGTGAAACGGATTGCGTGCTCGGACTTTCTTTCTTCCCGAGTGTCGTGAATGGTACAACCCGTAATGCTCACGTGGCTGCAATCAGTTGCATCAATGCCGCAAGGCACGCCGTCAAGCAACTGGCATCCGGAGACATTTATCCGCTGGGAAGCAACTAAATCCATGAGCGCAGCGCCGGAGGGTTGACCATCGGGATGCTCATCCAAGATCGAACAACCAGTGATCGTGACGTCCGCGGAACGAACGATGCGAATCCCTGTCCCCATCCGCGGCGTGTGCCGTCGAAAGGTGTTAGTGCCAACATTGATCTGGCGCGAGTCTTCAATTAATAGATTTCGATTCCCACACGAGTAGATGCAATTGCCACTGAGTGAGACGCCGTAACAACCGGTCAGGTGAACATTGTTCTCTTGACTGCCGATGATGTTGCCCGTGATTGACCACAGCCCAGGCGGGCGGGACGAGCCGTCAGCGGTTTCTAGAATGCGGATATTACAACCGCCCGGAGAAAGCGTAGCTTGAATGGTGTTCGACGCAATCGTGACTTCATTAACGCTCGAACCCGGTGCCGTTGTGTCGACGAATATTTCGGCTGTCGGCTCAGCATCCATGTCGTGCTGAGCATGGTTGTTGTATTCGATATCATTGCCCGTGATCTGCAGGTTGCGAATCTCGGAGCCCTCGATTCGTATGCCGCCCAGCCGGTTATAGCTGATATGACTGCTGGCGATAATGATTTGATGAAGATTGACTTGATCCAAGAAAATGCCGACGCCCGTGTTGTAATAGATGTGGCAATGGCTGATCAGGACGTTGCGATTTCGCTGAGTTAGACGAATTCCATGGCGGCAGCGACGAACTAACACGCCTTCGATGACCGACTGCAACGTCTGAATCAATTCGATCCCGTCCGCTTCTGGATGAGCGCCTTCGACCTCGATGTTCTTGATCGTGGGCAACCGCTGGTTCGGATAAACGTTGCCTTTCACGGACGTCGGATCGCCAGTCCCACCGTGTGTGCCAATCAGACGAAAGGCAGGACCCGGTCCCGTCATCAGCACACGAGCCGTACCGCTGGTGCCATCAATTCCTAACGGACCGGATTGCGCGAGATCGATTTCGATCGGCTGTGTAATGCGGTAGCTGCCTGGTGGAAAGTGCAGCACTCCATCACCGTCCCGGATCGCATGTTGAATCGCTTCGGTATCGTCGGTTACGCCGTCGCCGGTCGCACCGAATCGTTGCACATTGCTCATCGCCTGATTCCAAGTGAGTGGTTGTTACGGAATTGCTTCCGACCATTTCAGCATGGCAGGCATGAAAAAGCCAGATAGCGATTGAGAAGCTGACTAGGGTAAGTGCTTTTCAACGTCGGCGACGATCGCGTTGATCGAGGTCGGATTGAGCCCACCTACGCCGAACGCGTGATTCGCTTTGACTACGCGGCCGGGAATAAGTTCGTAGACGATGACCGTCGTCTCAGCGTCTGAATGAAGCTTCAATCGTTTCGGGCCGTTCTTGAAGGTATGTGGCACGAGCAACGGGACTCGGTTGAATGTGTGCTTCTCGCCAAACTCCATTGCTGCCGCTGTCAATTGCTCCATGTCATCGCCCAAAAAATTGACATACGAGCCGATTTTTTTCTCGGGATGTTTCTCAATGATACCATCGATATCTTTGACCAAACTGGCCAAGTTGTCGTCGAACGTCCGCGTGAATACCAGGACGACAAGACCGTGATAGGCTCAGTAATACCTTGGCTTCGTACCAACCGCATAGCGGTCCGTCGCACCGCCACACTTCACGCCGCTAAAGTCAAAGAAACCGGTGACCTTTTCGCCAGCTTGCGGCCCGCTCACAATCTTCTCGGCGGCCGGAGCGGCCGTTGTTACGAACGACACAGCCACAGCAATCATTAGCACACGCGACATTGTAACTCCCACTTTAACGAGTGCAGATCGGAGCGCATGCGCACGCTCACCTGCGAACACTCTACTGCATTAGGTCGGAGGTAGTCTGTGAATTGGGGTACAGAGTTTCTCCATCCATTGCTGGACTTGGATCGCGTCCGCATACGTTGCTCCAACTGGGACGGCTTCCAACCCGCGTACGACCCGACAAAAGCATCGCAATTCCTCAGCCATCATTCCGCTCGGCGGGTCCGTCCGGACTTCTAGCGCCAACGGCCAGGACGCTTGTGAGTCCCATACTTCGATTGGTCTTGGATTCGGCTCGATTCGAGCCGACCAACCGTCACCGAACACTTCCGTTCTGTCAAAGCCTCGTGGCGGCATTCCGGACGGAGTCAGATACGAGGCGGCGAACGACGCGACCGGACCGTCGTCCCACTTGAGCTGCGCCAACGCTAGGTCGATGTCACCACTCTCCGTGCGACGAAACTGTGAACTGAAATGATCTGGCTCGGCACGATCGAGTAATACTTGTGTAGCGTAAAGATCGTGTACCATCGCCGCATGCAACGGATTTTCGCCGGGGAAGTCCTGGACGATGCTGGCCGGACGATGACGCACACAATTGATGTATGAGATCGGCCCCCGTTGTCGCGCAACATCGCGCAGCTGCTGATACTCGCTATTGAACAATACGATGTGCCCGATCATGAGATTGCTTGAATCAACATCGACCAGCGGAGCCAGACTGTGAGCCTCGTCCAAGTTGTCAGCGATTGGCTTTTCCAACAGCACCGTCTTTCCGCTTTCGAGCAACAATCTCGCCACAGATACATGCGACGCCGTCGTGCATGCGACAACCCACGCCTCCGCATCGGACTCATCGATCGCCTGTTGCAAATTCGTCCAACCTTGCACGTCAGGTAACTCTTGGGTCATGGCGTCGAGGCTCTCTTGCCGACGCGCCACCACAGCGACTAATTCAGCTTCCGCGAGTTGGTCGAGGGTCAACGAATGCAGCCGCCCGAATCTGCCGAGCCCCACAACGCCAACCTTGACCGATGCAATACTATTTCGAGACATCGTTGTACTCCTGAACTCAGTCGCAGATTGCTCACAGCGCGAGCGGACGATTCTACGCTGTCGATTGGCCCTTGAGAATCTATGATGGACAGCATCGCCTGATGACTCGCATCAGGCAACACGCCTGACCCATCGTCTAGTTTTATAGACTTTTTTATGGAACTTGCTTGACGAGTGCCGGGCAAGCGTATATCGTCTATGAAACTAGACGTCCAATGTGAGCGCAAGACATGGCACGACCAGCTTCGAAGCAACCCACCGAGTTAGAGCTTCTAATACTCAAGGTACTATGGCGAGAGTCGCCGCTTTTGGCCCGCGAAGTCCAAGGTGTTCTGGCGGACGAGGGACGCGAATTGGCCAAAACTTCTGTCATCACGACGCTGAATACGATGGTCGATAAGCAGTATCTGATGCGGAAGAAGCGAGGAAACTCTTTCTTGTTCTCGCCACGATTGAACGAGGCGACCGTTTCGGAGCGGATGTTGAACGACGTCGTCGATCGTGTGTTCGACGGCTCGACGTCGGCCGTTTTGTTGAAGTTGTTCGACGCAAACAACGTTGACGCGGACGAGCTAAAGGAGCTCCGGCGGATTATCAACCGCAAGCTAAAAGAATCCTAGGACGATACTATGAACCCATCTCTTTGGCTCGACGACTCGTTTTCGCTACGACTTGCGCAAACGTTAGTTCATTTCCTTTGGCAGGGGAGTCTTGTTGCGATCCTCGCATTCACCTTGGATTGTCTGATCAGACGCGGCTCTGCACAATCGAGATACTTACTGAACGTCGTTGCGATGCTGGCAATGTTGACTTGCCTTCCGATCACGTTTGTTCTATTGGGCGCGCATTCGGAGAGCAGCGAGAGTGTAGCGTTGAACCGAGAGAGCGAGCGGTTGGGCCGCACAGATGAGGCAAGCAATGTCCTTACAGCAAACGGCTTCACAGAGATATCTGAAGCGTTGATCGCTGATCGCTCCATCCCGGAGCGCAACCAGTCGAGTCGGCAAGTTCGCGCGGAGACCGACGTTGCTGAGGCGGCGGTCCTTCTGGAAGGAGGCAGCACGGCGAACTCCAATCGCAACGTACCGATAACATCCGCCAACGAACTAGAGCAAGTTCGCCGCTCGCTACTTCCAGCGATTGCACCTTATATCACGATTGCTTATCTAACTTGTGTCCTCGCAATGATTGTGCGTTTGGCAAGTGGCGTATGGGGCGGCCACAAGTTGCGAAGAGCCGCTGTCGCGATCAACGACATTGAGTTACCCGATCGAATCGCACGCCAAGCCAAACGAATCGGGTTGCGCGTGGCACCTGCGATCGCCTACTGCGAGCAAATCTCCGTTCCGGTAGTCGTTGGTATTGCACGACCGATGATTCTGTTACCGGCGTCGCTGGCGAGCGGTCTGTCGCCAGATCAACTGGAAACGCTTATCACGCACGAGTTGGCACACCTGCGCCGCTACGACCCGCTCATGAATCTGCTGCAACGTGTGGTGGAAGCGGTGATTTTCTTCCATCCAGCTGTTTGGTATATCAGCCGTCGAATCGACGTCGAACGTGAGAACGCCAGTGACGACATCGTACTCGCCGCCGGCTGGGAACGCGTGCATTACGCGGACGCCTTGGTGCGAATGGCGGAACTTTCTTCACTGCTGCGGCGTGGAGAGCCCACGCCACAAGCGGCCGCGCTCGCCGCATCTGGTGGAAATCAATCGGACTTCAAACGCCGTGTCATACGGTTACTCGACAGAGAACCTTCAAACGTCCGCTTAACGAGAGCAGGATGGACGACGTTCCTGGTCGTTCTTGTCGCTGCTGTAATCACGCCGATGATCTTGCAGACTTGGGCGCAGCAAGCTTCGGCAGGAGCTGGCGATGAAAACGCGTCGACAACTCCAGAAGACAGGCAAATCGGTCGCAGGATCGAGGACTTTGAGCTGCTGGACTATCTTGGTGCTGAGCATACCTTGAGCGACAGCGACAGCGATATCGTTGTCGTTGCGTTTATCGGCACGGAGTGTCCGTTGGCGAAACTTTATGGATCACGCCTGGCGAACCTCGCTGAAAAATATAAATCGCAGGGTGTGGCATTTGTCGGCATTAGCTCCAATCAACAAGACACGCCGACCGAACTTGGACACTACGCACGAAGGCACGGTATCGCATTTACGTTGCTGAAAGATCCGGGTAATCGTGTCGCGGATCTATTCCAAGCCGAAAGAACCCCCGAGGTGTTTCTGCTCGACGCGGAACGAATCGTCCGGTACTGGGGACGCATCGACGATCAATTTGGCATCGGCTATGCACGTGCCGAGCCGCAAACGCATTACTTGACAGATGCGATCAACGAGATGTTAGCCGGGGAACCGGTGAGTACGCCGCAGACCGAGTCCGTTGGTTGCCACATTGGTCGAGTCACGAGAGTAGCTCCGACTGGCGAGATCACTTATGCGAAACAAGTTTCGCGGATCGTGCAACGTCGCTGCGTCGAGTGTCATCGCGAGGATGGCATCGCGCCGTTCGCGATGCAATCGTACGAAGAGGTGGCTGCTTGGGCAGAGACGATTTGTGAAGTCGTCGAAGACCAGCGCATGCCGCCCTGGCATGCGAGTCCGAAGTATGGGCATTTCGCCAATGACGAGCAGATGCCGGAAGCAGAGAAACAAGTGCTATATCAGTGGCTTGAGAATGGCGTGCCGAAGGGCTCCGACGAAGATCTACCACCGAAACGCGAGTTCATTGATGGTTGGGCGTTGGGCGAGCCGGATCTAGTGCTGACGATGCCTGAACCAATTACGGTCACCGCGACGGGTGTCGTCGATTACCAATACGTGACCGTCGATCCGGGCTTCACCGAAGGCACGTGGGTACGGGCTTCCGAGATCCGCCCCGGTGTACAAAGTGTCGTTCATCATATCATCGTCTTTATCAATCCACCTGGTGGAGATCCGATCTTGGAGGAGCGTGGAGTCGGGTTCGAGACGGTCGGCGGATATGTGCCTGGCTCACCGCCGATGGAGATGGAAGAAGGCGTCGCGCGATACGTCCCACCTGGTTCGACGCTGGTCTTTCAAATTCACTACACGCCTGACGGCAGCGAGCGTCACGACCAGAGTCAAATCGGACTCTATTTCGCCGACTCAAAGACAATCCGCCATACGATGCAGACCGGCGTGGCTGCGAATCTGGATTTTGAAATCCCACCTAACGCGGAGAACCATCGCGTCGAAGCCGCTCACCGGTTCTCGCACGATATGGAACTCCACGCGCTTGTCCCACACATGCACTATCGAGGCAAAGCGTTCCGCTTCGAGGCGACGTATCCGAACGGTTCACGCGAGATTCTTCTTGACGTCCCACGGTTCGACTTCAATTGGCAGAATACCTACAAGCTCGCCAAGCCGAAATTCATGCCGGAGGGAACGTTGCTCAAATGCATCGCCTACTTCGACAACTCAGAACGCAACCTATCGAATCCCGACCCAACGATTCCCGTGCGATGGGGCGAACAAACTTGGGAAGAGATGATGATCGGATACTTCGAAGGCGTGTTCCTCAACCAAAATCTGACGTTACCCGAACCGCAACTCACGGCGATCGGTGGTGGCAACTATCGTGCGCGCTTTACTTACAAGCCCGATCGGCCAGCCAAGACGATTCACCTTGCGGGAACATTTAACGAATGAAGCAATGTGAACAATCCATTGAATGACTCAGATGGAGATGGCATCTATCACGTTGATACGGTCGTCAAAGAGGGAGAGCATCGCTACAAGTTCGTGATTGACGGTAACTACTGGACACATGATCCTGCCAGCCGCATCTTGACCGGGTTTCTTCACGAAAGTTTCTTCGTTGCCGGACGCGAGTAAACACCTTATCCAAGCGAGTAAGCGATGATCGGCGATCGATTTGAGTTCAGCGCTGTGTTGTTAGCGGCATGCTTGTGGGGGCAATTCACGGTTGCTGACGATCTCCCGACATACCAAGCACTCGACGCCAATGTACGGGTACCAACTCGATTGCGTAACACGCCCCAAATGCTGTCGAGATTCCCGACAACTTTCAGTATCGCTATGTCGGCAAACCATCAACACATTCGTATCGTTGATATCGACGGTCGCGTATCGCAATGGTCAGCTGGCCGATCCAGTGGATCTGAACTCGTCACAGAAATCGACAGCGAGCCGGGTTGTGCCGTTCTCTCGCGTGATGCGACGTTGTTGGCATTCGCCGATCCTGACGGCACCGTCACCCTGCTTGATCTCGAAACGAATCAAATCAAGTTCCGGGACGTTTCGACGTCAGATCGAACGGTGACTCTGAGTTTCTCTGCCAACTCTGCGTTGTTGGCGGGAGTCACCGATGCAGGTGAGGTCCGTCTATGGGACGTTCGCAGCGGCAAAGTGATTCGCGAATTGACAGTGGAGCAAAGTCCGGTGCAAACGATCGCTTTCTCGCCGAACGCTGAGAAACTGGCAATCGCTTCGCATTCGCGCGAAGTAAAACTGCACGACATCAGAGCGGGAGGCGGTTCGCGACCAACGACCGAGCCGCAATTGTTTGAGATTGAACGCTCTCGCGTCACGGCTCTCGCCTTCTCGCCCGATGGCGATCACCTTGTAATCGCAGCCGCTGACGGAACTGCCGCCGTTCACGACTTGATGGAGGCTCGCGAGCCGATCGCACTTGGGACGCATCCATTTGCGATCTGGTCGGTTGCATTCGATCCTGGCGGCCAGCGAATGGCGACGGGCAGTTGGGACGGAACAATCAAACTGTGGGATACAGCGACGTGGAGAGAGATTCAGTCCTTGAAAACACACGAAGAGTCAGTGGCGGCGATGGTGTTCGATTCGGAGAACGGATTAATCTCCGCTGGTTTGGATGGCAGATTGCTCTACTGGCTGCCGGAAGTTCGAAGCATTGCGCCTTTCGCTGTGATCGATGGACGATCCGATTCTGTTTGGACGATTGCCTACTCGCCCGACGGCAAGAAGTTGTTTGTCGGTGGCCCCAAGACGCGGTTCGAGCTGTGGGACATGGAGAGCAAGAAACTAATCTTTTCGCGCGAAGGGCATCCAACGACGCGGTGTGCGGCTTTCTCCCCGGGTGGCAAGATTCTCGCAACAGGTGGCGACACCGGAAAGATATTTCTAGACAACATCAGCGATGGTTCGACACGTGAGACGCAGCAGCGTCACCGCGGTGCGGTTTCTTCGGTAGTCTTCACGAAGGACGGGAAGACGTTAGTAAGTGGCTGTGATGCTGGTCTGGTCAAAGTGTGGGATGTGGAGTCAGGCGAAGTGAAGGCAACTTGGCGCGAGCACAAGCAGCAGATTTACTGCGCAATTATTTCACCAGATGAAAGGTTGCTGATCACGGGTGGTGGAAACTGGACGACTGGCGACCCAGGTGAGCTGATCGTGTGGGATCTCAAAACTGGGGAAGTGCGCGCCAAGATCAAAGGTCACAAACTTGCAGTCTGGACAATCGTCTTTACCTCGGACGGCAAACACTTCGCCTCTTCCGATTCATCCGGTGCCGTCAAGGTCTGGAATTTGGAAACCTTCGAGGAAGAACGGACACTGCAGCATGAAATGTGGGTCCGCGCGCTGGCGATGTCGCCGGACGGGAACACAATGGCAGTTGGGCGTGGGGATGGTTCAGTACGGCTTTGGGATACAACGACGTGGACACAATATGCGTCGTGCGATGGACACGACAGCTTCACGTTTTGGATTCAGTATGCTCCTGGGAGCAACACTCTAGCGACCGGTGGCAACGATGGAACGGTTCGGCTTTGGCGCGCGGCACGTTAGCGATCGGATACGCGTTGCTACGCCAATTGCCGCCAGCTGTTCACCCAGTTACCGTTTCGGAATCCCTTGCTTCGCGTGAATTGGACCGAGCAATCGCCGGAGATTCTCGCCAAAGATCTTCTTGCGATCTGTGGCAGAGATGTCGGCGCTAAGGACTTTGCTCAACTCCGTTCCGAGAGAACGGGACGGCAAATGACTTCCGAAGACGACGCGATCTGCTCCAAGTTCGCGAACGGCCATGTCGATGAAGCCCGCCGTCGCATCAAAACCGGATGTTTCCGCCAGAATGTTGGGATGGGCCCTGATTGCTCGGATGCCTTTCTCCCATTCGCCGCCGGCATGAGCGCACAGAAACTTGATCTCGGGAAAGCGTTGGGCCAGTTCCGCAAGTTCCGACGGAGTTGACTCACCAGCGCTATCTTTGCCGCTCGTCTTGAACCAAGTGTGTTGCATGATGACGCCACCGAGTTCGTCGATCTTTTGTACGAGTGGATCGAAGTTGCGATGATTGCACGGCAGTGATGCTTGTTTACTGCTCGCGAAGTAGACACCGACCATCGGCCCATCACGCATCCAGCGATTCAACGCGTCGAGCGAACGGCGGACATCCATGGGATTCAATCGCATCATGCCGAGCAACATCTCTGGCCACTGCTTGAGCGGTGCAACGATTACCTCCGGGTTCTCCCGCAGATTCGCTTCGGTCGCTGCATCGGCGGTACCTAATCCAACGTGCAGGAATACACACAACCGCTCGATCGCGGCCTTCTCGATCGCCGAATGCGATCGCTTCATGTCGGTCGCGAAACGCTGAGGGTCAGCACTATGCGCTGGGAGGAAGTACGAATCCCAGATTTTGTATTTTCGAAGTTTATCAGGTGCAGGAAGACCGAATGGTTGTGTTGCAGCAGTCATTACACGGAGGCTCGCGAAACTAGTCGTTTGGCATTTTCATACAATATCGAGGAGTCTTCGTCATCCGTAAGATTCGACTCGTACACTTTGATCATCGCCGACTCATAAATCAGAAAGGGAGCATGCGTGCCAAAAACAACTCGGCCTTTCGGCACGGTGCGCATCACGCGGGCAACGCCGTCGGTGGCATTCACTCGCGACATATCGAAGTACGCTCCGGGGGTGTTTAACAGTTGCATGACTTCTGCCCCCGTCACCTTATGATTAAGAACGACGACCCTCGCCTCTGGCACGCGTTTCAGCATCTCCGGAAGTGGCGTCAGATCGACATCGGCAACTTGTAACAGCGGATGTTGTGTGCGAGTGTCTTCCATCGCAGCGGCAAGCTGCACGGTCAGTCGGCGTTCCGCGGCGAGGCGCATCAATCGCTCGAATCGAGGATCATCGAGCGTGTATCCGTGGTAGTTTGGGTGCAACCGAACGCCCAGCATGCGATGCTCTTCGTGGCATCGCCTAAGATCCTCTTCCCAGTCTGGAAGCACAGGATTCACAGAACCAAACGGAAATAGCAAATCGTCGCCATGCGCGCGGCAAGCCTCGACGAGACGCGAGTTCACACCCGCGATATCACGATGCAGCAGTCCTTCAAAACTGCCAGCCCATGCTTGTTCGATCGAGTGGGAACGGAGTTTCGCGACCAGCTCACCAGTCTCATCCAAAGGCAAGCGGCGAAACGGCCACCGAAATAAGCTGACGTTTGTGTCGATAACACGCCGCTGCACCGAGCGCGCCGAGCCATCCTCAGCAACCACAGCGGTCGACAAGTTAGCAACAACGCTAGCCGCCACCGCTCCATGCAACAATTCACGACGATCTAACGTTGGCATACTTTTAACTCGGCTGATGCTGTTGTGAACTCCGTCGGATCAGAACACAATATAGATGATACATCGCCAACCCCGCTGCTGCCTTCCTTATGCATCTCTCCCACTCCCGATCAATGATCCTTGGCATTGCACTCTGTGCGACGCAACTCGCAGCTGCGAACGGTGACGTTGAATACGAGCAACAGATCAAGCCGCTCCTCGAACACAAGTGCTACGCATGTCATGGGGCGTTCCGACAGCAAGCGGGCCTGCGATTGGATACGGCAGTCGCACTGAAGCGAGGTGGAGATTCGGGAACGCCTATTGTATCCGGCGAGCCGAACGAAAGTCTGTTGATCGACGTCCTCACAGGCGATGCGGGCTTTCGCATGCCGCCTGAGAACGAAGGAACGCCGCTCACCGAACAAGAGCTAAACATCGTTCGCCAGTGGATCGCTGACGGCGCAGCGGCACCAACCGACGAAGAACCTCAAGCCGATCCGAAGACTTGGTGGTCGTACCGACCGATTGTCCGACCAAGCGTTCCTGAAGTAAATGCACGCCAATGGTGTCGCAATCCGATCGATCACTTTGTGGCGGCGAAGCGAGAGAACGAGCAGCTGTCGCACGTCGGCGAAGCGTCGAGGACGGTTTGGCTGCGGCGTGTGTATCTCGATCTCATTGGTCTACCACCGACTCGCGTCGAATTACATCGATTTCTCGCCGACGAATCTGCTGCGGCCGACGAAGCCGTCGTCGATGATCTCTTGTCGCGCCCTCAATACGGCGAGCGATGGGGGCGGCACTGGATGGATGTGTGGAGGTACAGCGATTGGTACGGCAGTCGCGGGATCAACGAGATTCGTTACAGTCAACGACATATCTGGCGATGGCGCGATTGGATCGTATCGTCGCTTAACGATGACAAAGGCTACGATCAGATGATCCGCGAGATGCTGGCGGCGGACGAGATCGCTGGCGACGATCCTGCCGTGCTGCCGGCGACTGGGTATCTTGGCCGCAGCTGGTACAAGTTCGATCGCAACGTGTGGATGTTCGAAACGGTTGAGCGAACGGGCGAAGCCTTTCTCGGTCTGACACTCCGCTGCTGCCGATGTCACGATCACAAGTTCGATCCCATCAGCCAGGAAGATTACTATCGCTTCCGTGCTTTTTTCGAGCCCCATCATGTTCGCACCGATCCCATCTCGGCGCTAACCACGACACAGAAAGATGCGACGCTCGGACAAGTGCTTACCGACGGGATTGCTTTGGTCTACGACAAAGAGCCGGATGTTCCGACGTATCGATTCGAACGAGGCGATAACCGCTATCCCGACGAGTCGAAGCCGATCGATCCCGGCGTGCCGGCTGCACTCGGAGGTGACGAGCTTAAAGTCGTCGCCATCGACCTGCCGCCTAAGGCTTGGTACCCGACGCTGCGAGTTGGCCTTCGAGAATCACTGATCGAGAAGGCTCAGCAGGAAGTTGCCGCAGCCCAAGCCAAGCTGAACGAGGCGGAAACGACTGCTGCTTCGGCACGTGCCAATTTGCAGGCAGCCAATGACTCGGCAACCAAGTCGTCAGAAGAGCCTCAGACCTTCTTGCACGATGATTTCTCCAAGGCAAAGCCAGACGTCTGGAAAACGGTTAGCGGAACATGGGTGTACGAAGACAAGAAGCTCGTCGAAACGGCGGTAACAAGCTTTGCAACGATTGTCACCAAGGCGGATCACCCGAGCGACTTCAAAGTCCACTTGCGTTATCGCCCGTTGGAACCCGGCGATTATCGCTCGATCGGCTTCAGCTTCGACTACCGCGATCAGGGTAACTCGCAAGACGTCTACACCAGCACCAACGACCGGCGCCAGTCGGTGCAAGCGTTTCATCGCACCGGCGGCAAACAAGCCTATCCGCAAGCAGGAATCGTCTACACCGAGCTCAAGGTAGGCGAAGAAGCGACGATTGATGTCGACGTTCAAGGATCACAGCTAATCATTGAACTAAACGGCGATCGGAAGTTGGAATACACGATGCCGCTCGAACGACGGGACGGCAAGTTCGCGCTGTGGGTACATCAGGGATCGGCAGAGTTTCTGGAGCTGAAGATCACCGAGCAGGTCGAGTCGATCGAGACACTTCAGAGACTCGAGCGGCAGGCAAACCGTGCAATAGTACTGGCGAAAGCCAAACTCAAACTTGCACGAGCGCAGGCAAGCTCTGTGGAGAGTCGTCTTGCAGCTGCGATCGCAACAAACTTGAAAGAGGACGCAGAACTGGCGAAACAGCTTGCGGTTGAAGCGTCTGCAGCGGAGCAACACGTCGGTGTCCTCACAGCAGAACTCGAACTTGCCAAGCTAGAAGAGAACACCGCAAACGAAGCACTGGACAAGGCGAAAGAGAAGCTGAGCGCTGCGCGGCAAGCGGCGGAGAAGCCGACAGAATCATTCACGCCACTCGGTAAACAATTTCCAAAGACGAGTACTGGTCGCCGCTCGGCTCTCGCTGCTTGGATAGCCAGCTCTTCTAATCCGCGAACGGCTCGCGTGGCGGCTAATCATTTGTGGGGCCGCCACTTCGGCCAACCACTGGTCGCCACGCCCGAGAATTTCGGTCTGAACGGTCGCAAACCGACTCATCCGGAACTTCTCGATTGGCTGGCCGCCGAGTTGATTGCAAACGATTGGAACATGAAGCCGTTGCATCGACAAATCGTTTTGTCGAGTACGTATCGCATGTCATCGCACGCGGCAGGTTCCGAGGCTGCGCTGGCCGACGATCCTGAGAATCTACTTCTCTGGCGCATGAACTCGCGTCGCATGGAAGCCGAAGTTGTTCGGGACAGCACGTTGTACTTGGCCGATCAGTTGAACATGCAGTTCGGTGGCCCCGAGATCCCGGAAACCGATGGCGAAAGCGTTTTGCGACGCAGCATGTACTTCCGCAATACACCGAACGAGAAGATGGTGATGCTGGAAGTTTTTGATGTGGCAGATCCAAATTCCTGCTACGTGCGCAAAGAGAGTGTCGTTCCCCATCAGTCATTGGCGATGATGAACAGCGGCTTGACGATCGATCATGCGCGCATTATCGCGGAACAACTTACCGCAACCGGTACGGACTTCGTTTCCGGAGCCTTCGAGACCATCTTGGCGCGTGCTCCAACCACCGAAGAAGTATCGCGCTGTCAAAAGTTTCTCGCTGAACAAGCCATCGAATTCAACGACAAGGATGTTGAGGCCTTCGCAGCCGGCGGATCGGCAAAACGTAGCCCTTCGAGCGAACCACAGCTGCGTGCGCGAGAGAATCTCGTCCACGTGCTGCTACTGCACAATGATTTCGTCACAATAAGATAAGCAAACTTGCGTTCCATCTGGAGCCGAATTGATGAACCCGACCAACGACTTTCCCTGCGGACAAGTTCAGCGGCGCCAGTTCCTCGCGGACTGCGGCCTCGGTTTTACGGGTCTCGCACTCGGCGCGATGTTGCAACAAGAGGGCGAGGGAGCCGAGGCGGTGCAGCCGACGGGCCTGCCGCATTTCGCGCCGAAGGCGAAGAGTGTCATTTGGTTTTTCATGAATGGAGGAACAAGCCACCTAGAGTCGTTCGATCCGAAGCCGGCGTTGAACCGGTACGCGGGCCTTACGATCGACGAATCGCCCTACAAGTCAACCGTGCTCGATTCACCGTACTATCGCCAGAACGTTCGCGACTTTGCCGGTAAACCGCGAGCGCTGATGGCTCAGGTCTATCCGCTCCAGGTCGGCTATCGAAAGCGTGGCGAAAGCGGCATTGAAGTGAGCGATTGGTGGCCGCACGTGGGCAGCTGTATTGATGACATTGCAGTCGTTCGATCGATGTGGACGACCGACAACGATCATGCGGCACAGTTACAGTTTCATACCGGGCGGCACATCTTCGATGGCTTCTACCCGTCGATCGGTTCTTGGGCGCATTACGGACTGGGGAGCATCAACGAGAACTTGCCGCAATTCGTCGTGATGGGACCTCCGCCAGGGGATTGTTGCGGTGGCGTGGGGGCTCACGACGGCAGTTATCTCGGGCCCGAGCACGCTGGCGTTCGCATGGCACTCGATCCAAAGAACCCGTTGCCGTTTGGCACACCGGGCGACAAAGTCACCGTGCGCGAACGGCGCCATCAGCTCGACCTGTTACGCGATCTCAACCAATTGACTGCCGTCGAATATCCTCACGATGCGAAGTTGAGAGCGCGGATCAAAGCCTATGAACTTGCGTTCCGCATGCAGATGTCAGTGCCGGACATTGTCGATATGAATCGCGAAACACACAACGTACAACAAATGTACGGGTTGAATGAGAAAGCCACTCAAGGAATGGGCCGCCAAGCTTTGGCCGCGCGACGATTGGTCGAACGCGGCGTACGCTTCGTGCAAATCTATGATGGTGGCGGCGGCGGCGGTGGTTGGGATGCCCACACAAAACTCAAAGACAACCACACGCGGAACTGCGGTCGCGTCGACAAGCCAATCGGCGGATTGCTCAAAGATTTGAAGCAACGAGGGCTGCTCGACGAGACGCTTGTGGTTTGGGCGACTGAGTTTGGTCGTACGCCGGGTGCCGAGCGATCCGACGGGCGGGACCATCACCCGTACGGCTTCTCAGTTTGGATGGCTGGAGGTGGCTTAAAGGGCGGCGTTGCTCACGGTGCCACGGACGAGATCGGCTTTCACGCAGTGGAAGACCGACATTACGTCACCGACATCCATGCGACCGTGCTGCATCAGCTTGGCCTTGATCCGCGCAAGCTTGAAGTCCCCGGCCACAAACGCCTCGACATCGACTTCGGCAAGCCGATCCATGACGTGATTGCGTAGCGTTCGCTTTTGCGAATCGTTACTTAACAACAACCCAATGCGGAGACGACCAAGCGAGGTGTCCGTGCGCGATCATCATGTTTCCGGGTAAGGTAGGGGCGGATTTGTCTTGGCTCACGCGCCAGTAGTACCAATGCGTACCTGGAGCTAAGTTCTCGTCGGTGAATTTGACGCGAAAGTCTCGTCGTCCCGTGAGGCCAGCTTTGCAGATCTCTTTGCCGTCGCGAATCAACGTGGCAGAGGTAATCGAGCGTGTGCCTATCGCGTGAAGCCTCAATGTGATCTTCCCATTTCGAGCTACTGTTTCTTCGCCCATGAATGAATCGCCGGCGCGAGCGTCCATAAAGATCTGCGAACCAGAAGTGGCAAAGCAGCGACGGTGACGTAACGCGTCTAAGATAGCCTCTGGAGTCAACTCTTCGGCATAGATTCCAGTCAGCGCTCCGCTCAGTCCAGGCGCTCGTCGATGCGAATCTCCGTTGGCCACAAATCCGAGTCGAGCGCCATTCGCCTTCAAGCCTTGGTCCAACGAGCTGTGGAAGAGCTGCGGCTTTTGAAAAATATAGTTGCTCCAACCGGATGTCAACTCGAGCCCGACTTCCACCGCGTGGCCGCTCAGCTTGAACGTAGGATGTTGAGATAGCGTAATGCCACCCGCGCTCGCAACGGCTTCGTTCAACTTCGCAATGTCGTTGCCGACCTCCGTGAAATGTACGAGAGGACCTCCAGGAGGCGGATAGATCACACTGCGATGATTCGCGTAGGAGCGGTTGCGATAGGGTGGCAACCAGTTGCCGGAGTCGCTCAGTTTCGCCGTCGCAACTCCAGGAATTCGCGACGTCCATTCATAGCCGGGAAGCGACACAAACTCTCGCTCGACGGAGTGACTGTCGGCGAAGAGGTTGCCAACTTCATACTCGTACTGGGTAAGGGGCACGTTGTAGAAGTCGTTGTTCGTGAACACAACGACGTCAAGTCCGGCACGATCTCGCGCATAGTGATTCAACTCATCCGCTTCGCCCTCGGCATCCGCAGAAAGATTGTTATGGCAGTGCAAGTCACCCCAATACAGTTTGTAGTTCTTGCCGTTGATCTCAATTTCACGTCGAGGTGTCACTTCAGATTCGACTGGCAGTTGGATCGGATTCCAGCCGGTCCACGCTTCCTGCTCGAAAGGCTTTGCATCCGCAGGGTTCACAGCGAATCGCTCGTATGTTCGCATTGCCTGCCGAGGGAGTTTTGAAGCGACTACGGTGACAACTTCGTCACCACTGGTTCCTGTATGCACAACGTGATAATCGACGTAACCTCGATTAAGAACCTTCGGCGTCTGCCACTGGCCCCCTTTGATCAATCGGCCGACTAGATCTCCCGGAACTTTTGGCGTGCTGCCGCGATGATCCGACTTGCGTTCCCACAGTAACCAGACTTGCTCGCCAGCCGCCTGCAGCATCGGCCGCACGCGCGAACCGAGATATCCGCCAGTCGCGACCGACTTCGGATCGATCTTCGCCATCAAACCTTGTGTCAACTCAGCCGCTTCCGTCTTGCCGCTTGTGTCGCTAATCGAAGTCCAGTTGTCGCCGGTGCGCACTGCCGCGTGCAGCGTATGCCACTGGCTGACCACACCCGGACCACCAATCACATCGATCTTGCGAAGCCACGCAACGTGCATACCGGTTGAATGCGAAACCGCCGTGGGTGTTAGACAGTATTCGTCAGCTGGCGAAATTTGCTCAATCGGATCGAGTGTTGGAAGTAATCGGCGCCCATGAATCGAGTAGTTCGGCTTGCGATATTGATCCCAGAACGCCCAGATGTCGGAGCCATGTTGAATCAGCACTGGCCGATACGAGTTGATGTGCTCGTCGGAAATGTCGAACACTTGCCGCGCTGTGCCTTCGATGTAGCACCCGCGAATCACAAAGTTTTTACCAATTCGTTCGGACCAAGCGACTAGCAGCTTCTCGCCAACGAGCATCGCAGTGGGAAAGATGGCATTGCGTGTTGGATCCGACACAAGCCGACGATCGGACCAATCGTCATCTTTCCACTCCCGAAGCACTACATGCCAGTACCCTTCGACTTTCGCCGACCAAACGACGTAGGCATGTTCGACCGAGTCAGCAACGATCGTAGGTGGGCCGTGCGTGTCGCCCGTCTCGCTGATTGTGCGGAGCTTGTCAACTCGGCCATCACGACCGACTCGTCGCACCGCGACTCCGTCACTTCCGTTCTGATACGTATGCAACGCGATCCATGTAGTGCCATCTTGTGCAACCGAGATCGAAGGACGGTCATCGTAGGTTGTCGTGCCCGGGTTGAGTTCGACCGTTTCTGCTCTTATCCCAATTAATGGGACCGCGCAACTCGTGACAGCGATTATCAGAAACGCGCTACGCTCAGTCATGGTATTGATCCAGTTGATTTGGGAGCCGGATAAGGATCATAATCCATCGTGATCTGGCGCGATACCAATTCTTGCCGGTTATCCTCGCGTTTGAAATCAAGGAACGGACTATTGAGAACTACGCAAGCGATATCGACCAGATCCGTTATCGGACTGGTTGCTTCGAGACACTGGGTGGCGGTTCTGGCGCTGTTGCTGTTAGCTCCTCCGACGCTGACCGCAGCTGAGGAGAAGCCAGTCGAGGCTGCGAAACCATTTAACATTTTGTTCATCCTGATCGATGACCTGGGCTGGATGGATTTGGCTTGTCAAGGCAATAAGCTCGTCGAGACTCCCAACATTGATCGCTTGGCAACCCAAGGGATGCGATTCACAGATGCCTATGCTGCGGCGCCCGTTTGTTCGCCGACGCGGGCCGCGATCATGACAGGCAAAGCACCCGCGCGACTGAAAATCACCAATCACATTCCGGATCGACCGCAGTTCACTCCACCCAATGCAAAGCTCGATCCGGCGGAGGTGTTCGATCGGCTTTCACTGCAGGAGACGACGATTGCCGAGCGGCTCCAAGAAGCAGGCTACGCGACAGGCTTCTTCGGTAAATGGCACCTCGCTGGACGTGGCAATCCTGACTTCTATCCCGAGCATCAAGGCTTCGACCTCAATGTCGGAGGTTGTGCTTTCGGTGGACCGCCAACATTCTTCGATCCCTACCGAATTCCCACGATTAAGGACCGGCGGAAGGGCGAGTACCTTCCCGACCGTTTGGCCGACGAGACGATCGACTTCATTCGAACCAATCGCGAGAAGCGGTTTGCCGCGTTCTTGTGGAACTACACCGTTCATTGGCCGATGGAGGCTCCCGAATCGCTGCTAACAAAATACGCTGATCGAAAGGGGCCCGGTCTGAACGACACTCGTTACGGCGCCATGATCGAGGCGATGGATACTTCGATTGGACGCGTCCTGGAAGAACTGGATCGACTGGAACTAGCCAACAACACGCTGGTCATCTTCACTTCCGACAACGGGGGCTTTGCGGGCGTTTCCGACAATCGACCGCTCCGAACGGCGAAAGGCCATCTGTACGAAGGCGGCATTCGAGTACCACTGATAGTTCGTTGGCCAGGACAAGCCGCCGAACGTACGATTTGCGACACCCCGGTGATCAGCATGGACTTCTACGCCACACTCCTCGATGCTGCGAAAGTGAAACGGAGCGATTCAGAATCGCCGGACGGCATCAGCTTGATGCCGCTGTTACACGGCCACGGCGAACTTGATCGTGATGCGATCTACTTTCACTATCCGAACTATGCATGGCATCGTTCGAATCGGCTGGGCGGCGCGATCCGCGACGGCAAGTACAAGCTGATCGAACGCTTTGATGACAACTCCGTTGAGCTCTACGATTTGAAAAGTGATCTGAGTGAAAAACACAACTTGGCCGAAGACATGCCAGACGTTGCCAATCGATTGCGGCAGAAGTTGGTTGCTTGGCGAGTTCAAACCAACGCGGCGATGCCGATACCGCGTGACCTGAACTAAGTCACAGTGAAAACCCTAGCGTGAATGAAGACTGGCTCCGTACTCAATCTCCTCATCGAGATGAGCAAACATATAATCCGTTGATCGACGTCGATCAGTCAGCCGCTGGAATTCGCACCTTCGCTAAATAGATGCTCGTTTTTCCCTCGTGCGATGAGTAGTAGCTGACCCAAAGCAATCCTTCGTGCATCACCATGCCTGCGTAGCTGGTGTCGCCGCCGGAGGGGAGCTTGAGTACTTCGGTCAGCGTCGCTTTTTCTGGATCGAGCCACGAGAGCGAAGTACGAGTGCCACCGTTATAGAGACGAGTCGCCGCGAGAATCCGACCATCGGAGAGCTGAATCATATTAGGTCCGCCGATGCGGAGATTCAGATCGCGCCAAGTCCAATCGGTGTACGGTGCCTTCGCAGTGCCAAGCTGAGCCAGCTTGTTGCCCGTCTCATGGCGCAATAGGCAAATCGCCGAGCCGTCTTCGAGAAATAAGATCTTGTCTTCGCCACAACCATTTGGTGCGGGGACACGTGCGACAAGCGTTTCGAATTGTTTCCCGTCATTTGAACTATAAAGCCGTAGCGTGCGCTGCGTTCGATCGCGCAGCGTATGATACCCCATCGAATACGCAGTTCCTTCGTGCCAATGTGTTCGCCACAACCAGAACCCTGGATCGCCGATCACGTATCCTTCGTCCCATGTCCGACCGGCGTCCGACGAGAACCAGCTCTTCGAGTAGTAACGCACATCGGCATCCGCGATCATGCCAGCTCCGTTGAGCATCAATTCGCCAGCGGGTGTGGTCGTAATCTTCGCGTCGCGAAGATCGTATTCAGGCGATGTCACTAATGACAACGACTGCCAATGTTCTCCATCGTCGGACGTGATGACTCGCAACGCACCATCCGGCGATACGTGTGCTTTGCCCTCACGAAAAACGCAATACCACTTATCGCGATATCGCAGCAAGTCGGTAAAAGCATTATGCGGTGCCTTGTCCCAGATGCGCTGCGATTCAACCAGAACCGGTTTGTCAGCTCCGAGCGTGGCTTGATGTGCAAGAGATAAAACGATGAAATGCACAAGTGCAACGAGTGACAAGTATCGAAAGTCGTGAAGTCTCGATTGCATGAGCGTGCTCGCGTTCTAGTAGCTGAAGTCGCCAAGACTTCAGAGATTTGCGTGGTGCGTCTGAAGCCTTGGCGACTTCAGCTACAAGGGACTATGCGTCGCGGAGTTATTTCCAAGTGTTCGGCTCGACCGGCGTTCCATTCGTCGTCAGGATTTGGAAGTGATGGAAGCCCGCGTTCATTCCCGCGTAACGCCACACGACTTTTTTCTCGCGTGTAACCTCGAACAACTTCACTGAATCACCTTTGGCGTGATAGCTGGAGATGACCGTGTTGCCATTCGGCAATCGCTGCGCACCACAGGCGTCGTCGAACAGCTTCTCGCCGATGTCGTCGTTCGTAACACTCCAGACGATCTTGCCTTCCGCGTCGACTTCGATGATGCGGTTCCCGTTCGTGCAAGCAATCAACGTATTGCCGCCCTTCAGGCGAATCGCCGTGAAGGGCCAGTCTCGCTTTTCTCGTCCCCGGTCGTCCGTCGCAAACGTACGCAGCACCTTGCCAGTGTCAGCGTCATATTCCTTGACTGCGAAATCAAGCAAGTGAGGCGCGATGTAATTGCCGTTGGGAAGCACGCGCAGCATGCGAGTCTGCATATGGAAGTTAGTTGTCTGACATTGCAGCGCCGTTGTTTTGACAACTTCTCCGGTTCGATCGATCACGAGCGCACGCGGTTGCGGACCTAACTCGGCAAGGAGAAACGTACCGTCCGCCAAGGGCTGCACCGTGCTTGTTTCTTTCTGTTTTCCTTTGTACTGCCAAACGATTTTCTTTGTGGTGCGATCGACTTCCACGGCACCTCCGTTGGGAAAGCCTTTCATTCCGTAAAGAGCCAACAACACGTTACCGTTTGGCAAGACCCACCCGTCACTTGCAGGCAAATCAACGCTCCACTGCACTTTACCATCTTCACCGACAATGACTGCCTTGTTGGCTTTGCCGGCACCGAGAAACGAGTGCTTCACGGTTGCTTCATCGGCAGCGATCGCTTTGCAGGGTACGACGGTCGACATCAGTGACGGCAGAATTACCAGCAACGTCATGATTAGCCAAGGTAGGACCTTTCGATTCATCTGATTGGTATCGTCCTTCTTCATGACGAGCGGCTCCTGGTTGTTGATCTGAATGGCAAAGCTGGTCGCCGCCAGTGTAATCGGAAACGAGAGCGTATGCGCAGGTATCGCGTCCTACGAATATGTTTAGGCCAAGACTTTCTTGACGACGCTGCCGTGAACGTCGGTCAGCCGAAAGTCTCGACCGGCGTAGCGATACGTCAAACGTTTGTGATCGTAGCCGAGCAAGTGCAACATCGTCGCATGTAAGTCGTGTATCGAGACCGGATCCTCAACCGCTCGAAAGCCGAACTCATCCGTGGCTCCATGGATCGTGCCGCCCTTGATGCCACCTCCGGCCATCCACAGCGAAAATCCCCAGTGATTGTGGTCGCGACCCTGAGATGCACCAGAACCGTTCTGTCCCATCTCCACCGATGGCGTTCTGCCGAACTCGCCAGTGCAAAGGATCAGCGTCTTGTCGAGCAAGCCTCTCTGTTTGAGATCAACGATCAGTGCGGCGAGCCCCTGGTCGCATTGGTTCGCCACGTTGCGATGCTCGGTCTTGATATTGGAATGACTGTCCCACGGTTGCATATTGCCATGCCACGTTTGAACGAAACGAACACCACGCTCGACCAACCGCCGAGCCATCAATAACTGGCGATTTTGCGGACCTTCTCCGTACAGCTTCAGAATGTGTTCCGGCTCGTCATCCACATTGAAAGCATCCGTCGCTTCGGTCTGCATCCGATACGCCAGCTCGAAGGAGCGAATACGTGCGTCAATGCTGGCTTCTCCGGGACGCTGGGCGAGATGGCGAGCATTGATTGCTTGAAGTAACTCGAACTGCTCGCGTTGCCCGTCCGCGGACAGGCGTTCGTTACGAATATTCTCAATCAACTTGGTCGGATCGGATTTGGAGGTATCAACCAACGTTCCTTGATACACGCCCGGCAGAAAGGCCGAACGCCAATTGCCAGCACCGCCGACCGGTAAACCACCGGGACACAGGACGATGAAGCCTGGGAGATTTTGGTTCTCGCTGCCCATTCCCCATGTCAGCCAGGAACCAAGACTCGGACGCACCAGACGCTGATCGCCCGTGTTCATCAACATCAGTGTCATCTCATGATTCGGCAACTCCGCGTACATGGAGCGAACGACTGCCATCTCATCCACGCATTTCGATAGATGCGGAAAGAGATCGCTGACTGGAATGCCGCTTTTGCCATGCTGCGTGAACTCGAATGGCGATGGCAATGCGACTCCCGTTCGACGCTCCGTCTTCAGATTTTCAAACGGCAGCATCTGGCCGCCGCGTTTGGTAAGTTCCGGCTTTGGATCAAAGGTGTCGACCTGCGACATGCCTCCATTTAGGAAGACATGAATCACATGCTTCGCTCGGCCCGGGAAGTGAGTGCCGGATTCTGTTGCCAGGCCATCACTCGATAGCAAGTCCGCGAGCGCCAATGAACCGAACCCCATGCCACATTGCTTAAGGAAGGTACGTCTTCCTTTGGAGTGCTCCGACTTGTCAGAGCTTTCTTTTTCAAGACACATCATCTCTCATTCCACTTCCGCTCAGTTTCGAAGTCCATTCTAAAAGAAAGCGGTGACAAGTCACCGCACTCCAAAACTCAATCCACAAAAACGAATTCGTTGGCTGCTAACAATACGTGAGCCAGTTGTTGCCACCGGTCCTCGCTGTTCTCGTCCGCGCTGATGTAACGCAGCGCTATCTGCAATTCTTCAGGTTCAGGATCGCGTGAAAACGCCCGCTGATACATCCAACGTACTCGTGACTCGTCGCTGTCCGCTTCACTTGTCAGCTTCGCCAGCTCGGCTGCTCGGTTCTGAACGAATTCCGAGTTCAACGCGAACAACGTTTGCTGAGGTACACTTGTCTCTGGTCGTTCTGCCGTACAGGAACTCGGATTTGCGCCATCAAACGTACTCGCAAGACTCGACACAATGTCGCGGTTCACGAAAGCATACACGCTGCGCCGCGGCACGACGGGATTTGACAGGAAGTCAAACGGACGGCCGCCGATTTCTGCTACGTCGAGTTCTCCAGAGACCGCCAACATGGCATCGCGCATTGCTTCCAAATCGAGTTTGCGCCGAGGCACTCGCCAGAGCAACTTGTTGTTCGGATCTGCGACACGCGAATTGACGTCTTCGGCAGCGGCTTGTTGGTATGTCTCAGTAAGCATTATCCGCCGATGAAGCTTCTTCAACGACCAGCCATCTTCCAATAACTTGACTGCGAGATAGTCGAGCAATTGCGGGTGCGTCGGCGAGTCGCCACGCGTTCCAAAATCATCGGGAGTGCGAACTAGACCTCGACCAAAGTGATGCTGCCACACCCAGTTGACGATCACCCGTCGCGTTAGTGGGTTTTCGGGATCGACGATCCTTTCGGCCAACCCAAGACGTCGACGACCGTCGGCAAACGGCTCGCCATCGGACCGCGACAGCGCGGTGAGAAAACTCGCTTGAACAACTTCGCCTCGATCGATAGGATTGCCGCGACGGAATATATGGAAAGTCTCGGGAACTGTTTGTTCTCGCAGAACCATCGCTCGTGGCGGCGACCCAGTCGACGAGAGATGTAGGTCGTGGATCGCTCCCTTTTTCCCACTCACATTGTCTCGAACGGTTCGGTTAAGCAGCGTTGTGCCAATTTGATCCGACATGGCGGTAGGCGTATCGGGTTGGTAGAGATGACGTCGAATTTGACAATTGATGGCGCTGTTGATCTCGGCGTGACGCTTGTCCTGATCCGGGATGACATCTGCGCCGGCCCCAGCCTCCAGCGAAGCCGCGAGCAGTGAAGTCAGCCATTGGCGATGGACGTCTGCAAAGAGCCTTCCATAGGAATCGGCGACGTCCAGCATCGACGACGGTTGCTGTTTCTCGATCGCATCCAAGACTCTTGGATTCCATGGTGGCGCGGTGGTAGCGAACGTATGCGTGTCGGCAAACTTTGCTGGATCACCGTTTGCGGTCTTCCAAGACGCCAACAACTCATCGCACTTCTGCTTGAACCCGTCCGATTCGAGTGCCGCAAGTTGGACCCAAGGTCCGAAGACGGGATCGTCTTTTGGCATCTTCGCCATGTAGTCTCGCCAACGATTAACGACGAGCGGTCGTAGGTCATCGGTTCGATACGAAAGAAACGCGGCTGAAAGATCTTGCTCGGGAGTCCCCTTAGCGATTTCACGCAGATACAGACCGACTTGCATCCGTAACCTGCCTCGCATCACTTGCGTCTGATCGCGAGCCATGTCTTCATGAATCACTTGGCGATTGGACAGATCGGTTTGATAGGTGCGAAAGGCCTCGGAGTCGGCTGGTTGACCTACGGTTGGCAGCAAGTCGGGCTGGTGACTGCTGGCCAGCGTCGCATAAAGCGAGTAGTAATCTGCGGTGGGAATCGCGTCATATTTATGGTCGTGGCAGCGAGCACATGCAACCGTCAGCCCAATCAGGCCACGCGTTACGACATCAATCTGGTCGTCGATCACATCGTGCGGATTCCGGAACTGCATTCCGATCGTTAGGAACCCGAGTCCCGCCAGAGCCGGATCGTTTTCATCAAGATTCATTTGATCGGCAGCCAATTGCTCCGTCACAAAACGGCTGTAAGGTAGATCGGCGTTGAACGCCCGAATGACATAGTCGCGATAAGTGTACGAGAACGGAAATTTCGTGAATCCGATCGCGCTGCCACCATGCGTGTCGGCATACCGAGCGATATCAAGCCAGTGGCGCCCCCAACGTTCACCGTAACGAGGCGAATCGAGCAATCGATCGATTACTTTCGCAAAGGCGTGCGACGATTGGTCTCCTACAAACGCTTCGACTTCATCCCATGTGGGCGGAATCCCAATCAGATCGAAGGTGGCTCGTCGAATCAGCTGCTGCCGACTGATGCGAGGCGACAAGCTGAGTCCGTGTCTTTCCAAAGCAGCGACGATGAAACGGTCGATATCTGTCGGGGTTGCCGTCTTGGGGATTGGGACCTCTGGCTTCTCAATCGGTTCAAACGCCCAATGCCCTTCGTAGCGAGCACCTTTGGCAATCCACTGTTGTAACTGTGCGATCTGCTCTGCGTTCAGCGGCTTGCCCGTCTCCGCGGGCGGCATTTTAAGATCCGGATCGTCGGACGTGATCCGCTCGACCAACGAGCTTTCGTCAGGCTTGTGAGGCACGATGGCGAGTAGCTTGGCATCGCGTTCGATGTCGAGCCGCAAGTCACCTTTGCGTTGCTCTTCATCGGGACCGTGACATTGCAAACAATGCTCCGCCAGAATCGGGCGGATATGTTCATCAAAACGCACCTCGCCCGCCATGCCACTTAGGCAGCAACACAGAACGATCAGCGTAATCACAACGCGTATTGGGGTTGTCTCCATGCAAACCATTCTAACCAATTGCGATCGGCAGCGCAAGATTCTAATCGATGTTTGCGATTCCTCCTGCGTCGAGCCATCGATCGCGTGCCGCCGGAGTCGTCATGCCTTCGCTCGGACTCTGCTGGCGAAGCGCTCGCAGCGGATCACGCGCAACTTGTGAATGCCTTGAGCAATACGTTCGTGCCGGTCGCTGGCAGAGAGCTGAAACGTGATTAGGTGGCCGTCCGTGTTGATGACTCGTGCGGTGCAGCTTACTCGCTGGCCTGGTGGTGTCGGTGCCAGATGCTCGACGTCAACCTGGACGCCGACGGTACTTTCATCCGAATCCAGTAACGGCAGCATTGCTTCACGGGCAGCATGTTCGAGGAACCACACTAACCAAGGCGTACACAGAACCGGCGGCATTTTGTCGTCGGCAAAGTCGATAATGTGCTGGTCCGTCACGACGAATGACAGCTCACCGATCTCGCCGATCTTCGGACTGCGTTTCATATCGATCGCTTCTCTGGATAGAAGTTGGCGCTTTTAACAATTGTACACTCAACACTACCAGAATAGATCGGCGCGACGACGATTCGAAGATGACGCGTAACAGGAAGCACATCGGCACTGAAAGAACCAAGACTCGACTGCTGGCAGCCCCGCGAGTCCAGCCATGGCTCTTGAGAGCGAATCGATTCAACGAGCGCAGTTCAAGGCCCGGCGTCGTCACGCGGCAACTTCGGCGACCGGCGGTTGTAGATGCTCAGCCGAACATCGTTGACGGGTAGCAAAAGCGGTGCGTAGGGCGTGCCGCATTGTTTTCCTTTCCCCGCAAACGAGCCCCCGGGTGGGCACCCGCCCTTCTCTTTCCGCCACGCAAACACGTCCTTTCTCGCCCCGGCGGCGTACTGGGTTTGGCTCTTCAAAAAATCTTTTTCCCCTCCCAAATCCTGCCCCCCC
>JACNKX010000191.1 GCA_014381825.1 Planctomycetota bacterium | reverse complement strand
ACCGCCGCCGCCGCCACCACCGCCACCACCTTGCTGTCCGCCACCACCGCCGCCGAGTCCTTGGCCGCCACCACCACCACCCTGTTGTCCACCGCCACCGAACCCGCCACCACCACCACCACCAAAGCCACCACCACCACCACCGAACTGTGCCAAGACAGGCACGCCAGCAAAGACTTCAGGAAACTTGATCGTCAGTGGTTTGTCGGTCTTGTTCTCGATCAGCACGTTCGCTTCGGTCGCGTCTTTAGGGATGAAACGAACCTCGATGTCGCCTTTGTCCATCGCTTCGAACAGTCCGACCTTTCGGACTGTTTCAGCAACGGGCGACTTCTTCGAACGTTTCTCAGCCAACACGTGCGAGGGCACGGCCGTTATCGCAGCAAGCGATGCAACGACTACCCAACAAAAAGGCCTCTGGACTGTCATTCTCAAATCCTCCTGCCTGCTTCTCGTTCCGTGATTTGGCCTGGCACCAAATCAACTGGCCTTACCGCACTTCGTTGGGAGCAGTACCCGAACGGAGCGCACCCCTTACCTGCAAAGAGTACTAGCGTCTCAGCATAATCGGAAAATCGTCAATCTCCAAGTGAAAACTTCGTAATTTATCTTGCTAAGCCATGGCGAGCGCCGAGGTCTCACCCGGTCCAGTGGTTGATCGTCCGCGGCCTTGCTCATCCAGATCGCTGGTGTCAACTAGCGGCAAACGAGTGAAATCGCAGATATCTGAGGCCAACGGGCCTCGACGATGAGGATTTTGTCCTCTAAAATCCTGGATTCACAAAATCAGGCTCGTTCTATTATTAGGCGTGAACAGCGTTATGTATGCAATCATTTCGGACAGCGGAAAGCAGTTCAAAGTCGAAGAAGGCCAGGAGTTAGACGTTGATTTTCGCGAAGTCACGAAAGGCGACGAACTCAAGTTCAATCGCGTCTTAGCGGTTTCTGGCGACGGCGGACTAAAGCTCGGCTCACCCGTTGTGGAAGGTGCCAGCGTCACCGCCGAGGTTCTCGGGGTTCAGCAGGGCGAAAAACTAGTCGTTCAGAAGATGCGTCGTCGCAAGAATTCGCGTCGGAAGAATGGGCACCGCCAGATGTATACCCGCGTAAGAATCGGCAAAATCGAGGGTGCATAGCGTCCAGTTTGCTCGCAATACAGTAACTCAAGGCTGCGATGTCTCGCGGCCTTTTATTTTGCGCCACGACGTGTATAGGATTTAGTTTTGAGAAAATGTTTTTGTGGTAATGCAGAAGACCAGTTCGTTCTGAAAATCTAGTAACCATTGTTGAAATAAAGGGTTACGTCTCACGATAGCTTTGATATGCAAAACGAGCTGGCTGGGCGGCCTGAGCCACAACTCGTTGGTAGCTAAGCACCTAACGCTACTCATTAGGACGTGATTGACGATCCAATCCAAATGTGTAAACTCGTCCCTCACGCCAAATGTTGTGGCAGCATGAGTGCCAGATACAACATGTTGGGTTAGGGAGGACCTGTTTCTCGGCGTTTCAGCCACCGATTCGGTGTTTTCCCCGTAGTGTCGATCAATGATTGGTCGAACGTAATTGTGTGTATACTTGTACACTGTAGTTAATCCATACGGATTCCAATCGGCCAAACTTTCAGGAGGTAGCACAGGATGGCAACGGTTACTGCGAGCGGATCGCGAGAAACGAATTCTCTGGCCAACAACGAGCAAGGAAGCAGCTCGAAGAAAATTAAGATTGAGCGGCAATTCTGTCCGGAAAGCACCACAGATCCATTCGACACGGTCGAATGGGAGCTGCGAAGTGCCCAGATCAAAGACGAGAACGGCGGATTGCTGTTCGAGCAGAAGGAATGCGAGATTCCTGCGAGTTGGAGCCAGTTGGCAACAAATGTTGTTGTCAGCAAGTACTTCTATGGCGAGAACGGGACGCCAGAACGCGAGAACAGTGTTCGCCAGCTGATTCATCGGGTCACACGCACAATCACCGACTGGGGGCTCAGCGATGGCTATTTCGAGTCAGCCGATGATGCGGAGAATTTTTATCGCGACTTAACGTGGCTTTGCCTGCACCAGCATGGGGCGTTTAACTCGCCAGTGTGGTTCAACGTTGGTCTCTATCACCAGTACGGCGTAAGCGGAGATAAGTGTAACTGGCGCTGGGACCCCGAGACCTGTACCGTCGTGATGCCTGAGAATCCCTACGAGTTCCCTCAAGGGTCCGCCTGCTTTATTCAGAGCGTTGGCGACAACATGGAAGACATCATGCGTCTGGCGACGAGCGAGGCCATGCTGTTTAAGTTCGGTTCAGGAACGGGCACCGACCTATCGACGATTCGTTCGCATCGCGAACGGCTCTCCGGTGGCGGTCGTCCTTCTGGCCCGCTGTCGTTCATGCGTGTTTACGATCAGATCGCGGCGGTTGTTAAGTCGGGCGGTAAGACTCGTCGGGCGGCGAAGATGCAATCGCTGAAGGTATGGCATCCAGATATCCTCGAATTCATCGAGTGTAAGTGGAAGGAGGAACAGAAGGCTCACACGCTGATCGCCAGCGGCAAGTACGAGTCGAACTTTAACGGTGAAGCGTACAGTTCGATCCTTTTCCAAAACGCTAACCTCTCGGTTCGCGTAACCGACGAGTTCATGCAAACTGTCGAAAAGGGTGGCAAGTGGTCGACTCGTATGGTCACCGGAGCCAGCGACGGTCCAGAGTTTGAAGCCAAGTGGTTGTTAGACCGTATGGCGGAATGTGCTTGGCACTGTGGCGATCCAGGTGTGCAGTACGACACGACGATCAACCGTTGGCACACTTGTCCGAACTCGGGTCGGATCAACGCCAGTAATCCGTGCAGCGAGTACATGTTCCTCGACGACACGGCGTGCAATTTGGCGAGCATCAATTTGATGAAGTTTGTTGATTCGGAAGGTGCCTTTGATGTGAAGCGATTTACAGCGGCCTGCCGCTTGTATTTCATCGCCCAAGAGATTTTGGTCGACCACGCCAGCTATCCGACGGCGCAGATCGCTGAGAATAGCCATCTGTATCGTCCGTTGGGCTTGGGCTACTCGAATCTGGGTAGTGTGGTCATGTCGAGTGGTCTACCTTACGACTCCGACGCAGCATATGGCGTTTGTGGCTCAATCACGGCACTCTTGCACGGTGCGGCGAATTATACGAGCACCGAGTTGGCTGGAGCTGTTGGTTCTTTCGAGGGCTATGCGACGAATCGCGAACCGTTCCTGCGTGTCATGCAAATGCATCGCGATGCGGTGGAACAGATTGACAACGCTGGACCGCGCTACTTAAAGAATGCGGCCCGCGAGTTGTGGGACGAAGTTTTGACTAGCGGACGCGAACGAGGCTTCCGCAATGCTCAATCCACCGTCCTCGCGCCGACTGGTACGATCAGCTTCATGATGGATTGTGATACGACCGGCATCGAGCCGGACATCGCTCTCGTCAAGTACAAGCAACTCGCCGGTGGCGGGATGCTGAAGATCGTTAATAAAACGGTACCGCTCGGCTTGAAGAACGTCGGTTACGACGAGCCACAAGTGGAGGATATCGTCAAGTACATCAACGAGAACGACACGATTGAAGGTGCTCCTGATTTGAAGGACGAGCACTTGTCGATCTTCGATTGTGCGTTTAAGCCTGCCAATGGTGTGCGAAGCATCGCGTGGCGTGCTCACGTGCGGATGATGGCCGCCGCTCAACCGTTCCTCTCAGGAGCGATCTCGAAGACGGTCAACATGCCTACGAACTCGAAGCCGGAAGATATCGCGGAAGCGTATCGCTGGGGTTGGGAATTGGGCTTGAAGGCGTTGGCGATTTATCGTGATGGCTCGAAGCTCAGTCAGCCTTTGTCTACCCAGTCTGAGACTGACGAACAGAACGGCAAGGACAAGCAAGTCGCTCGCCCGCGTCGCGATCGATTGCCGGACACGCGACAGTCTGTCACACACAAGTTCAACGTGGCTGGCCATGAAGGCTACATCACGGTTGGCTTGTACGAAGATGGGCGTCCCGGCGAAGTCTTCATCACGCAGGCCAAAGAAGGCAGCACGATCGGCGGCATCATGGATGCTTTCGGTACGGCGATCTCGATGAGCTTGCAATATGGTGTGCCGCTGGAAGTCTTGGTTAACAAGTTCTCACACACTCGCTTCGAGCCGATGGGACACACGACCAATCCTGATATTCGCATCGCGAAAAGCGTGGTGGATTACATCTTCCGCTGGCTCGGCATTACCTTCCTTCCTGGATATCGCGAGGCAAACAAAGGGATGGCTCCGGCCAGCAAGGAGAAGGACGGCGGAGAAGCCAAGGAGGCTGAGGCCAAGAGTCCCGTCAACGGCAATGATGCCGCAGTCGCTCCGTCGCCGAAGAGTAATGGCTCAAGCGGTACGAGTGCCGGAAGCCAAGTCATCGATTTGGATTCACTCGATCGCGCTGGCGTTGCCATGAACGTGGACGACAAAGCAAAGTCAGCTACCCGCGATTCGCAGTTTGCTCGTTTCCAAAGCGATGCCCCAAGTTGCGACAACTGTGGTTCGATCACGGTCCGCAACGGCAATTGTTATCTCTGTCACAATTGTGGAAACAGTATGGGTTGCTCGTAACGGATTGATGGGCCGGAGGCCCCGAGCAACCTTTTGTTGGTTACAATGGGCGTTGTCGCGTGAATGTGACAACGCCCTTTTTTGTTGGCGGAGAGGACGAATCAATGGGTAACGAGAATGTGTTGCGCATCGACGGCGAAGTCGAGACTTCTCGCGAACTAACTTTCGAAGATCTCGCATCGATCGATTCTTCGCAGCAGATCATCGACGTCAGTCAGTTCGATCCCAAGCGTCAAGGCGATGCCGTCAAGTTGACCGGCTTGTTAGAATTGGTGGGAGTCAAGGACTCGGCTAAGTACATCGGATTGCACGGCACGCTTGATAACTTTCACGCCAGTATCCCGCTCGCGCCAGTTCATGATCGGGCATTCATCATCTATCGTGTGAACGGCGAGCCACTAGACGTCAAATCCGGCGGCCCATTCCGCTTTTACATTCCCGATCATGCCGCGTGTCACGCGGATGAGATCGACGAGTGTGCCAACGTGAAGTTCGTCGATCATATCGAACTCACCGCGGAAAGAGGATTCGACAACCGTCCCGACGATGACGAAGAGCATGCCAAATTGCATGAGAAGGAACACAATACCTAGTCACCATTCTGACTGAGGAAATGGCAAAGAACATGATGAGCGATAAAAGGCCGACGGAGGCCGCAGAATCCGACATGACGCCGATGGTGGACGTCACCTTCTTGTTGCTGATCTTTTTTATGGTGACCGCGGCATTCGCGATGCAACGGTCAATGGTTGTTCCTAAGCCTCAAGGAACTGGGTTGAGTGAGGTTCTGCCGAATGGCGAACCAGTCCCTGCCGACATCATCGTCGAAGTCGATGAGTTCAACACGTTTCATGTGACAACGGACAATTGGGAGCAAGAGGCACCAAGCGAGCACGATTTGGTCCGCGCACTTCGGTATCTCCGCGATCAGAAAACCGGCAACAAGTCTCTGAATCGCATGCTCGTCAAAGCAAACCCAGATGCCTTGCACGAGAAAGTCGTCGCCGCACTCGACAGCGGAGCATATGCTGGCATTCCGGAAATCGAATTGCTGACGCTCGAATGAGAGTGGCAAGCTCGCTACAGCAAAAACACCTCAATCGCGTCGCCCTCAGCAAACGCGCTGTCACTTGGCGGAAACAGTGCGAGGCAGTTGGCATCGGCCAGTGTTCTTAAGTCGGCGGAGCCTTTCCATGCGAGCGGCTCGACTTGGAGTTGACCGGCGCATTCGAAGAGACGAGCCGGGAAGTAAGTTGGTCGGTCGCTGTATCGAGAATGCCTTGTTGCCAAATGCGCCGTTCGCCGTTCGATGCTGCTGAAGTCTTGTCCGGCGAGGCTTCCCAAGGCTGGCCGAACGAACAACTCGAAGCATACGAGACTACTCACTGGATTGCCTGGGAGCCCGAAGACTAGCTTGTCGCCTTTCGCATCGCTTTTGATTCCGAACCAAACAGGTTTGCCGGGCTTGAGGTGAACTTTGTGAAAGACTTGCTCGACGCCGTTGGCGGCGAGGACTTCGGGGACTAAGTCGAGAACACCAGCCGACACACCACCAGAGAGGACAAGTACATCTTCCCGCAGCCCGGATCTAACTAGCTGTTCAAGATCGTCACGCTCGTCGCGTCCGACCCCGAGGTTCACCGCAGTGCCACCGGCCCGTTGTGCAAGCGCTTCGAGCATTGGGCCGTTACTGTTACGGATCTGGCCGGCTTTCGGGCGAGTATCGGGAGCGACGAGTTCATTCCCCGTCGACAAGATTGCCACGCTCGGTCTTGGGTACACAGAGATCTCAGTCGCCCCGCACTCGGCGAGTACGCCCATTTCTATCGGGCGAATCGTTCGTCCGGTACGTAAGACGACATCGCCGCTTCGAATCGACTGGCCGCGAGGCATGATGTTCTGCCCCGACTTTACGTTGTCTGAATTGATTCGAACGACTGACTCGTCGCCGCCAATCAACTCGGTGCGTTCAACCATTACAACGGCATCAGCACCGTCAGGGATCGGCGCGCCTGTCATGATGCGAGTCGCAGTGCCGGGCGCAACGCGCTTCGTTGGGACATCGCCTGCGGTTACTTCTTCGCGGATCGACAACTCGACGCCAGGCTCGATGTCCGTGGCGACGACCGCGTAGCCATCCATCAACGCCTTGTCGTGTGGGGGTGAATCAACGTCGCTTTGAATGTCGGCTGCCAGGACGCAACCAAGTGACTCGGTCGCCTGCATCAAGCGGGAAGCACGCGGCGTTGCGTGTTGCTGGATTCGTTCGAGAGCTTCTTCAACGCTGATCACTGCTGTAAGAATCTCCGCAGCAATTCGTGGCCCGGTTCGGTTAGGAAGCTTTCAGGGTGAAATTGCCAGCCCTCCACTTTTAACTGCTTGTGCCGAATGGCCATGATCTCTCGCGAGAGATCGGGGGCAAAGGCCCACGCCGACACATCAAAATCGTTGCTCAACGTGTCGCGCTCGATGACCAAGCTGTGGTACCTGGTGGCGATGAACGGATTCGCCAAGCCGGCAAAGATCCCTTGATTGTCGTGATGGATCTCGTCGATCTTGCCGTGCATCAGATGTTCGGCACGAACGATCGTCGCCCCTGTCGCTTGGCCGATCGACTGGTGTCCGAGACAAACTCCGAGCAGCGGCATTTTTCCCATGAATCGTTCAACACAGTCCACCGAGATTCCTGCTTCGGATGGCGTGCAAGGACCTGGAGAGACGATCAGATGGGAGGGCTCTTTGGCCTCGATCTCGTCGAGCGTGATTTGGTCGTTGCGATGGACTTCCATCTCGATCGTGGGGTCGATCTCGCCAATCCGCTGGACGAGGTTGTAGGTGAACGAGTCGTAGTTGTCGATTAAGAGAATCATGTCGCCATTGTAGCGGCGTCTCGACAGCGGCTCTACGGCTCGTGATCGCCCTTACTTGACGCGAGTACCGCTGCGTCGACCGTGGATGACCCAGAAGCGTTCGTCGGGCAACGTCATCGAGGTGATCCAAAGGCCGAACTTGTCGCCGACCTTCACCGCCTCACCTTCAGCGATCGCTTGACCGCTGACTTCCAGCGTCAGATTATCCTCGCACGACTTGTCGAACTGGATGATCGAACCGGGGCCGAGTTCCAAGATTTGATTGACCGGATATTTTGAGCTCGCCAATGTAACGGTTACCGGAACACGGACTTTCAGCAAACTCCTCGCGTAAGTTGGGAGCTGCCGAATTCCGTCATCGATATCTGCGTATTGGATGCGAGGTTTCGGAGGAGGCTGTGGGGCTGCCGGTGAACCAACTGTTTCCGACTGCGGAGTCACCGGCTCGGGAATCGAATCCGTTGTGTCGTCGATGGAAGACGCCTCTCCCGCCGTTGCAGACTCTGACGCGGCAGTCTCTGGTGACTCGGTCGCAGTTTCTTCGTCAAACGTCTTGGCGACAGCTTGCATCGGCCAGACTAGCGACGCTTCGCCAGTTTTGTCGCCGCTGGTCAAGGTCAGCGGCAAATAGCCGACTTCGCCAGTCGGTTCCGCCCGCTTGAACGCGCCGGCCAAGTCTTTGACACGTGCTGCGGACCCATCGTCAGGCGTAAATGCTTCCGGTAGGAGGGTGTAGCCCAATTCTTGAGCGAGAGTAGCCAACTTGCTTCGACCAGTATCGTCCGGTTCTGCATACCATTCGGGCAACAGCTCGCTCGCTTCAGGTAGCAGCAGCAACGCGCCGGTGCCGCCAACACGAAACGTGATCACCAGCCCAGGCCCACTCCAAGTGTCCGGCAATGGATCGCCAGAGAGGGTGGATGATTCACCCACCGTAATTGTGAATTCTCCATCCAAAGATCGACTGAACGCGCCGGCAGCTTCCTCGCCACCTGCTTGGCAAGCGGACAGAATCTCCGACGCGATCTCTGGGGTAAACTCGGCCATACTTGGATGATCGTGCTAGCTGCGGGCTCTTCTATTACACTGTATCGCCACCTACACTGTGTCGCCATCTTATATCGGTCGTGGTGCCCGCAAACTTTGCCTAACCTCTGCAAAACGGTGGTGAACCACGAGGCTGTCGAGCGTCTCGCGGGCCGTCTATAATGCGGGCAAGTCGAAAAACCTGAGTCATTTCATCGGTTCCGAGTCTATGTCTACCGCGATTGATCCAGCTCCAACCTACGAGTTGGCACCTTACAAGTCGCTAGCGAACGATGAACTCGCGCGGCGAATCAATGCTGTTCGCGAATCTCTCGGTCCGAAGTTACTGATCCTCGGGCATCACTACCAGCAGGATGAAGTGATCGCACTGAGCGATCTGCGGGGTGATAGCTACCAGCTGAGCCAGATGGCGGCTTCGAGCAGTGATTGTCGCTACATCGCGTTTTGCGGCGTACACTTTATGGCCGAGACGGCGGACATCCTAGCGAATCGCCCAGAGAAACTCACGGAACGGGCCGGGGATCGAGTTACTGTTGTCTTGCCCGATATGGCCGCCGGTTGTTCGATGGCCGATATGGCCGCGAGCGAACAAGTGGAAGCCGCGTGGGATGACCTCGGCGAAGTGATCGATACCGACGACATCACGCCCGTTACGTACATTAATTCTGCGGCCAGTCTAAAGGCGTTTTGCGGCAGACATGGTGGCATCGTTTGTACTTCAAGCAACGCCGCCGCAGTTTTGGAATGGTCGTTCAAACGAACGAGCCGGGTACTCTTCTTTCCTGACCAGCACCTCGGGCGCAATACAGCGCTCAAGATGGGAATCGCGAACGACCAGATGCCCGTATGGAATCCACACGATGATGATTTCGGCGGGAACACGGAACAGGCGTTGCTCGACAGCAAAGTCATCCTCTGGCAGGGGCATTGCAGCGTTCATCAGATGTTTCGCCCGGAGCACGTCCACCAGCTTCGGGAGAAGACTCCAGGCATCAAGATTCTCGTGCATCCAGAATGTCCACAAGAAGTGAACGATATTGCCGATCTGTCCGGCTCGACGGGCTACATCATCAAGCAAGTCGAAGCGGCAACCACCGGCACGAAGTGGGCGATCGGGACGGAATTGCATCTGGTGAATCGATTGAAGGCCGAACATCCAGAGCAGGAAGTCCACTTCTTGTCGCCCGTCATTTGCATGTGTGCGACGATGTACCGGATCGATTTGGCTCATCTCTGCTGGAGCTTGGAGAATCTCGCTGCCGGAACGCCGATCAACACTATTGAGGTCGACGAGGAGACTTCGAAGTGGTCGCTGATCGCGCTTGAGCGGATGCTGGATGTGAAATAATTGTGGAGTCGGCGGCGTGAGCGATGGAGATTTATTTCACGTTCTTCTGGTAGAGGACAGCCAACTCGATGCGGCGCTGGTCATGCAATTGCTCGCAGCAGTTCGTTCGCCGCGCTTTCAAGTGCAACATGCCGCACAATTGGCGGAAGCCGTCGACCTGCTTTCGCAGCGCGAGTTTGACGTGATCTTGCTCGATCTAATGATGCCAGATTGCAATGGATTGGAAGGATTGGAACGTCTTTCAACCGTTGCGTCTGACCTGCCGATCATCGTTCTGACTGGAGTCACGGACGAGGGCGTTGCGCTGGAGGCCTTGCGAAGCGGCGCGGAAGACTACCTCGTCAAGGATGAAGCGATTAGCGATTCGTTGCTCGTTCGTTCGATTCGATATGGCGTCGAGCGAAAACGCGCCGAGTTAGAGATCCGGAGTCTGAATACAGAGTTGGAGGAACGAGTCGCTCGCCGCACGGCACAACTGCGAGCGAGTGAAGAGCGTTACCGAAGCGTTGTCGAAGGACAGACGGAGCTAATCGTGCGCTGGCTCCCGGATGGCACTCACACATTCGTGAATGATGCATACTGTCGCTATTTCGGAAAAACGCCCGAAGAGCTGATCGGCAAATCGCTGTTTCCGTGGATGTCCAGCGACGAGCAACGCGAAGCCTTGCAAGGTAGAATCGACTCGTTGACGGTCGAAAACCCCGTCGCACGCGGTGAACACAAAGGCATCGGGCCCGACGGCGAAACGCGATGGCAGCGTTGGACCGAGAGAGGCATCTTCGACGAAGAAGGTAACTTGCTCGAGCTGCAATCGGTCGGACAAGACATTACCGAGCAAAAGCAAACCGAAGGCGCGCTCCGCAGAGCCGAACGACTAGCTTCGATCGGGACGATGGCCGCAGGGATCGCGCACGAGATCAATAATCCTATCGCAGCTGCGTTGAATGCTGCCGAAGCCGCAATGCGATTCAAGGACGATCCCGATGCCAAGCATCTGTTGGAACGATGCCTCGATAACGTCGTACGCTCCGCGCATCGATGCCGCTTGATCGTCGAAAACGTCTTGAAATTCTCGCGGCAAGAGCCGACGGAACGGTCGCTTGTCGATATCAACTCGGTTGTGCGAGACGCCCGAGTCTCGGCCCTGCCATATGCCGAGCGCGAGATTGCGACGATTGATCTGCAACTTGCCGACGATTTGCCGCAGGTTTGGATCAACGAACTAGAAATCGAGCAAGTTCTAACGAATCTGATCGATAATGCGAGTCGTTCGGCAGAAGGTCCGATCCAGGTGACTGTTCGCACGGCTCGGACGAAAGAAAGCGTTCGCTTCTCCGTTGAAGATGATGGGCCGGGAATGTCGGTCGAGCAACGGCAGCGCGCATTCGATCCCTTCTATTCGACGCGGCAAAAACAAGGTGGCACTGGCCTTGGGCTGAGTATCGCGCACGGCATCGTGGAAGGTCACGGTGGCAATATCGAGATCACCAGCGAAGTTGGCCCGGGAACGACGGTAACCGTCGATTTGCCAATCGCTGCTAATGATGCCAAGATGGATTGATCGCTGAATTCAATTTCCCGCATTACCAATGCTTGGTTCTCACCCAGCCTTCCCTCCTGATGCCCGTAGCCAACGCACAATCTTCTGTCTTCGTCGTTGACGACGATCCCGAATTTCGAGAATCTGTCTCTCTTCTGCTAGCGTCGGTGAAACTGAATGCTGAGGTTTTCAATTCGGCCGAAGACTTTGTTGCCAACTATGACCAGGATCGCGGTGGCTGTCTGGTCAGCGACATTCGAATGCCGGGGATGAGCGGGCTGGAGCTACAGAAATGGATGGCGGACAACCAGATAAAGCTGCCGATTATTCTTGTCACGGCACACGCAGAGGTCCCGATGGCGGTGGAAGCGATGCGGGCGGGTGCTGTTGATTTCATACAGAAGCCATACAGTCCGCAACAGCTTCTGGAACGAGTTCACCAGGCTCTTCGACAGGACGAGCAGCGCCGCTATGAAGAACGAGAGGACGCAGTGACTCAGGATCTGTTGGATACGCTCACGCCTCGCGAACGGGAGATCATGGACTTGTTGGTCGACGGTGATAATGCCAAGGAAATCGGGAACCGTTTGAAGCTCAGCACCAAGACCGTCGACTTTCACCGTCGCAACATGCTCGACAAGATGCGCGTCGACTCGTTGCTCGAACTTGCACAAATCGTTCGCCCTCGCGAGCAATAGTCCGCTTCGAGCTGTGAACTTTGGGCAAGCGTTATGTGTCTTCCTTGAGAGATACCTAGTCAGCGGCTAGGTGCTCTGGTGATTTGCCAAATTGAGATTATCGCAGATCGGCGTAGTCTACAGTCGATAAGGTTAGTTCGACATTACTACTTAGGACGTTCGACGCGCGCCATATGCAAACGACGAAGACCACGCCAACCGATTCACTCGTGACGCCGCTTCGTCCTGCCCAGGCCCACTGGATGCGCGACCAAGCGAATCGCCAAGCCTTGAATCAGTCGCAGCCCAATAGCTCGGTCGATCCCTTTAGTATCCCGACGGTGTTCGTCGTTGACGACGATCGCGAGATGCGCGAGTCGTTGGAATTGCTTTTGCTCGCCGAGACGTTCCAAGTAGAAACTTACGAATCAGCCGATGCCTTTTGGGACGTTTTTCACGCCGATCGATGTGGATGTGTGATCCTTGATCTGCGAATGCCCGGCATGGACGGACTGGCTTTGCTAGAACGAATCGCCGAGTACGATCACGGACTTTCGGTGATCGTCGTATCGGCGTCGGCCGATCAAGAGGAGAAACTTCGCGCCAAGGAACTGGGTGCCGCCGACTTTTTGTCGAAACCGTATGACACAAAAAAGCTGTTAACGACGATTCGCGAACAGCTATCACAATAAAAGACGAGTCAATCAGAAGAACAAGTAAGAACGACGAGAATTATGAGTACCGCATCCTACAATTCGATTTCGTTTCCAGCCGCCGCATCCATTAAATCCGCGTCGTCTGAGTTTGATGAGGCCTTTGAGATGGACGCTTTCCGTTCGGCGGACGGCGATGCCGAAGAGACGCCTAAGCGTCGTGAACGCCGCGATCCCGACGAGGAAGCATCCTGGGTCGACGATCCAATCAGGCTTTACCTTTCCGAGATAGGTCGAGTTCCACTTCTAACGCGTCCGCAAGAGATTGAACTCGCCCGGCAAGTCGAAACGACGCGCACTCGTTTCCGGCGGATGTTGCTGGACTGTGATCATGTCCTGCGGGCTACGGTTGGCTTGCTCCACCGAGTCCACGAGGGAACTCTGGCGTTCGACAGAACGGTCCAAGTTTCCGTGAGCGATCGTTTGGAGAAGGAGCACATTCTGGGACGTTTACCGCATAATCTGAAAACGCTCGACGCGATCCTTGAGCTGAATCAGGCGGAGTTCGCCGTGGTGACTTCCAAGTCGTTGGGCAAGACCACGCGTCAAGAAGCGTATCGACGAATCGTGCGCCGCCGGCGGCGAGCTGTTCGATTGGTCGAAGAACTCGGGTTGCGGCTTCCATTCCTGACGGACTTGTTCGATGAAGTTGTGAAGATCGATGAGCGGCTGCGGTACCTGAAAGCTGGGATCGCGCGATGCGAGGAGGACGACGTGAAGGTGGGCGAGTGTCGACAACTAGCTGCCGAGTACCAGCGATTGGTTCGCTCTGTGCAGCAGACTCCAGCAGGACTTCACGACCGAGTCCGCAAGATGAAGAAGATATTGGAAGAGCATCAAGACGCAAAGCAGCAGCTTTCAGCGGCGAATCTCCGCTTGGTCGTTTCGATCGCCAAGAAGTATCGCAAGCGAGGCCTCACGTTCAGCGATCTGATTCAGGAAGGGAACGCTGGACTGATGCGGGCGGTCGAGAAGTTCGAGTATCGACGTGGCTTTAAGTTTTGTACCTATGCGACTTGGTGGATTCGACAGGCAATCACGCGAGCCGTCGCAGATCACAGTCGGACGATTCGAGTTCCGGTGCACATGACCACGGAAGTCACGAAGGTTCGCAAGCTACAGGCTTCGCTGACGCACGACTTTGGTCGCGAACCAACGATCGAGGAACTGGCCAAGGCGGCCGAGCTTCCCGTCGAGGAGGCTCAACACCTACTGCAAATGAGCAGCTTCCCGACGAGCTTGCACGTGCGACTTGGTCGCGGCGAAGATACCGAATTTGGTGATCTGCTGCCGAATATGAGTGAGCAGGACGCTGCCGAGAACACTGGATTGAAAATGCTTAGCACGCGTCTTCGCGCCGTGATGCAGAACTTGAGCTGGCGCGATCGCGAAATTCTCAACATGCGGTACGGCCTCGGCGATGGTTATAACTATACGCTCGAAGAGGTGGCTAGGGTCTTCCAAGTCACTCGCGAACGTGTGCGTCAGCTCGAAGCTCGCGCCTTGCGAATGCTTCAGATGCCTCGGCATAGCGCTGAACTTGTCGAGTTTATGGACTGATCTGCGGCGAAGCTTTTCGTAGCTCGGTTATACTGGGACCCAAACCCAGCGAGATTCGATTCATGGCTTCGTCGGACCAGCATCACGAATTTGCCACAACGCGGTGGAGTCTGATCGCCGCCATTGGTGAAGAGTCTTCCGTCGAGTCGCGTGATGCTCTCGCTTCACTATGCGAAACGTATTGGTATCCACTGTATGCATACGTCCGTCGCAAAGGCCATCAGGCGGCGGAAGCTCAAGACTTGACGCAAGCATTCTTCGCCGAACTCCTTGAGAAGGATCGCGTTCAGCTCGCGGATCAACAGCGAGGTCGTTTCCGTTCGTTTCTTCTGGCGTCGCTGAATAACTTCGTCGCCAATCAATGGCGCCGCGACAACGCCCAGAAGCGAGGCGGCGGCAAGACACCTCTGTCGTTTGATGTCGAGGCAGCTGAAGGTCGCTATCGACACGAACCTTCTCACGAAGCGACAGCCGAAAAGATTTTCGAGCGGCGATGGGCAATGACCTTGTTAGAGCAGACAATGTTACGATTGAGTGACGAGTACGCGCGATCTGACAAAGCCGCTCTGCTTGAGCAATTGAAGGGGCATTTGGGGCAGGGGACCGTCACGCCTTACCGCGAGGTCGCCGAACGGCTGGGGATGAGCGAGACCGCTGTCAAGGTTGCTGCTCATCGAATGCGAAAGCGATGCGGTCAGATCCTGCGAGAAGAGATCTCCCACACCGTTAGCGAGCCGGACACGGTCGACAGCGAACTACAGCAACTCTTTGCTGCGATGGAGCTTTGAAAATCACTAGCAAAGTTTGTAACCTTCTCGACGAAACGGGTTACTAGTTGGTGCAGCCGTGTTTCAAGGCGACTTCTCTCACGTAATCTCGGTAGAATCGACACATGCACTCATCAGCCCAATTCCCGCAGGCCCAATGCCCACAATGCGGTCGTTCGCTCCCCAGCGATGCTCCTTCCGGCGTCTGCCCACAGTGTTTGCTTGGAGTTGGGATGCGGACGGACTCACGAGCTGAAACCGACGAGCGAGCAGGCGCGTTTACGCCGCCGAAACCGCACGAACTTGCGCAGCACTTCCCGCAACTTGAGATCCTCGACTTGGTCGGTCATGGCGGTATGGGAGCGGTGTACAAGGCGCGGCAACGTGGTCTCGATCGCATGGTAGCGCTGAAGATTCTGCCGCCTGAAGTTGGCCAAGACCCGTCGTTTGCCGAACGCTTCGCCCGTGAAGCGCGAGCGCTGGCGAAGCTGAGTCATCCCAACATCGTCGGCGTTCACGATTCGGGAATCGCCGGAGGCTTGTACTATCTACTGATGGAGTACGTCGATGGCGTCAATCTTCGCGAGGCGATTCAAACGAAAGAACTAACGCCGGAGGAAGCTTTTGCGATCGTCCCGCAGATCTGCGAAGCCTTGCAATACGCGCATGACGAGGGTGTCGTGCATCGTGATATCAAGCCCGAGAATATCCTGCTTGATAAACGAGGGCGAGTGAAGATCGCGGACTTTGGATTGGCGCGATTGCTCGGCCAGGCACAAGATAACTTTACACTGACGGGAACGAATCAGGTAATGGGCACTCCGAGATACATGGCCCCAGAGCAGATGCAAGGTTCGCACGAAGTCGATCATCGCGCGGATATCTATTCGCTCGGCGTCGTGTTTTACGAGATGCTCACGGGCGAACTGCCTCTTGGTCGCTTTGACGCCCCATCGCAAAAAGTTCGACTCGACGTTCGTGTCGATGACGTCGTCCTGCGTACCTTGCAGAAGGAACCCTCGCGTCGCTATCAACACGCCAGCGAGATTAAGACGGACGTCGAGGCGATTAGCGAATACGCGAACCTAGCGCCGCATGTCCGCCGCATGCAAGGCTGCGACTATCGATCGAAGACGGAATTGTTCGGGTGGCCGTTGATTCACGTGGCGACAGGAATCGATCCCAAGACCGGTCGCAAGCGAATTGCCAAAGGAATCATCGCCATCGGTGACGTGGCCGTGGGTGGCATTGCGATCGGAGGAGCGGCGATTGGCGTGTTCGCGTCGGGTGGTGCCGCGGTCGGGCTCTTCAGTTTCGGAGGTGCCGCGGTCGGTATTCTGGTCGCCATTGGTGGCGCAGCTGCGGGGCTTGGTTTCTCGTGTGGAGGCTTCGCGCTTGGCAGCGTCGCAATGGGAGGATTGGCAGTCGGGTACTACGGGTATGGTGGAGCGGCATTCGCAGTTCACGGGCTGAGTGCGATGGGAAGAGACCCCGCCGCAGTCAATGTTTTCGAGCCTTGGGCGGATGCCTTCATGACTGGATTTCCGATTCTTACAACGATCGGTGTACTCGTGATGGTCTTTGGAATGCAGCTGATCGTTGCCATTGCGAAACGGCACTCAGTAGAAGGGCCTCGAAGCCCCAGGGGACGCCACACGTCGCAGAGTTCAGGCGGAGCGGGATGCGCGATCGCTACGGTGGCCTTAGTACTCATGCTTGGTGGGTGCCTGTTGTCGGGAGTGTTGCTCTTGTCTTGGGATACTTCTGCGCGACGAGTTGCACATCTGGAGCGTGACCAGGTATTGGATAGCGTTCGGGCGGATGATGCAGAACGTCTGATTCGAGAGCAGAGCAATGCTGGGGCTTGGGAACTGACAGACAAAGGACCGGTCTTGAGTTTGTACGGCGAAGGAGCGTACGGATTGCGCGCGGATCAAATACCGCTCGTCAATCAAATCCTCCAATCCATCTATCGTGCCTATTTAGAAATTGAACCACAACACATGACTCGCGAAACGGACGACCTAGGCCATCTTGTCATTACAATCAGCGAGTTTCCAGAGGCCGAGATTGCGAAGTTAGAAGAGAGCCTCTGGACGCAGTTGGATGAGATCCTGGATGTCGATCAGCAGAAGAGAATACGAGCCAATTTGGATGTTCATACTGGCGAAGGGCGCAAAAAAGGGGGCAACATGGTGACAAACTACGAGACAGACATCAACGGGAACATCCATGCTGTCGATGCGAAGCGATGGGCACCTGGCGTTCTTGGGTGGGGCCGTCGCGGCGCTCGCATCGAGCTATGGATGCTTGGCACTTGGTTTCACTGGAAAGCTGAGATTCCGATAGACTCCAACACGAAGGTTGCGCCCAAAGGGTCCGCTCCGCAGTTACCAGCCGAGTTTGCACGGTTTTGGACGAACAACACTGAGGATGGTATAGACGAAGTGCCCGTTGATGCAACGATTGACAACGAGGCAGCTGAACCGCAAGAATGATCGCCTTGCTGCGAGCGACGTAGCGAATAGATTGGTCTCTTGCGAAGTTTCCTACATGCGATTCACCGCCGCTCCTCAAGCTATAGAGCGCGCTTTGGCGACGGGACAGATTGGTGTGCCCGTATCGGTGCGCTTAATTGCCCACTTGGCCGATGATCCGAGCGAGATAGCCGAACTCAAGAAGTTGATTGCCGACAAAGCATTGACGTGGCTCGACGATGCAGCCGCATCTGTCTTTGAGATCGAGAATCAAAGCCAACAGAGTAGTCAGCTCATCCGCACGGCGACGGGGCGATCGGCGCTTGTGTCGGCAGGACTGTGTCTGGAAAATGAGCCGTTAGTCGAAGTCGTCGTATTCGGAACTCGAGGCGTCGTCTCGTGGGAAGCGGGGCAGAGCGTAGGGTGGGCCGAACTCGCCAAAGAGTCCCATCCGACTCAACAAGCCAACGCTCAACTACAACCAACCGTCGATCGCGACGGTGGGCTGAGCCCGCCCTACGGTGTCTTGCTTATCTCGGGAGACCACACGCATCAGCCGGGGTATGCCGAGGCATTGATGGCGGGCGGACGGTGCAAGTTGATCGGTGTGACCGACGAAGATGATATCTCGGATTCGCGTCACCAATTAAATCAGCGTCTTGCCGATCGATTGGAGATCCCACTATTGCCGAATCTGAGTGTTGCACTGGCCCGTAAAGATGTCGACATCGTCAGCGTGTGCGCGGAGCCGTTTCGGCGCGGTCGTGTTATCGTTCAAGCCGCCCAAGCGGGAAAGCATCTCTACTTGGACAAGCCGTTGGCCGGTTCAGTCGAAGATTCCGATGCGATCCTTGCGGCAGTTCGAGAGAGCGGTGTTGTCGCCCATATGTTCACTCAGGTTCATTGGGATCCGGCACAGCGAGTTCGAGCGATCGTCGAATCTGGCGAGCTTGGTGATCTTGTCGCCGTACATTGTGATGTTTGTTTTGCGAAGGGGCAGGGTGGCACGGCCGACTTGTCTCGACCTCGGATCGAACACGAGTCGCCGGATCGGTTTGAATTGCCCGATGCGAAGCGAGAGCTGACAAATGTCGGCGTCTACCCCGTCGCGATGCTTCTGTGGTTGTTGCGGCAAGAAGTTAAACGTGTTCATGCGACAACGGGTAACTTTTTCTTCGTCGAGCATCAATCAAACGATATGGAAGACTTCGGCCAAATGATGCTGGAGTTTGATGGTGGTGTTACGGCTACGATTTCCGCAGGCCGAGCAGGATGGCGATCGCATCCCGGTTTCGGTTTGCACCGAGTCTGTCTGATCGGAACGAAAGCCTCCATGACAGTCGATGCTCATCGACCACGAGTCGAAGTCTGGGCCGATGGCGAGCCATGGACAGCACCACAACGCGACCCAGACGATCCGATGGGCATGTGGGCCCCTTTGCCAGACAGTCCGTATAGAGCCGACCCGAAAAACGATTGGGTGTTGCCGGCGACTTCTTCATGGGCGACCGATGCCAAGCATTTTCTGGACTGCATTGAGCAAGGCCGGAGGAGTGATGTCTCGGTGGATGTCGCAGCTGCTGCGAGCGAGATCTTGTTCGCTGCATATCGATCCGCTGCGAGTGGCGCGACGATCGAGTTGCCGTTGTCGCGCTGAAGTAGCTACCTCGGATCCATTCGCTGATCAAAGTGCATCCACGCGACGCGCGAGTAACGAAACAGCAGTGGCGAGACAATCGCCAGCTGTGCGATCGCGATGGCAAAGATCATGGGCTCGCTAAATCCCTGAAGAAACAAATAGATCGATACAGGACCCGCGATCAGGATGCCGATGCCATAGCTGAAATACATGGCTCCCGTAAAGAACCCTGGCTCTCGTTCGAAGCCAAGACCACATTCAGGGCATTCCTTGTGAAGACCCCAGAAGGATCGAAACACAGGTCCGTTCAAGCATCGGGGGCAACGAAGACGCAAGATGGCCAGCAGTTTCATGGATGCATCTATGCAGTGAAGCCGAGTTCACGAGAGTAACGTCCCACGAACTACAATGTACACCAGAACGAGCGTTAGCGTGATGAGAGCAATTGGCTGAATCCGATCGCGCCGGCGTACCATCGCGAACATGCTGACTACGAAGATGATCGTCACGCCCGCGTCGCCCCAGTGAACCATCGGAAACACAAATCCTTGTGTGGAGAAGGGCCATAGAAGTTGCAGATGCCAATCGGAGAGTTCCGCCGTCCCCGAGTAAACCAGATCGGCGGCGAGGTGGCTCATGGTTGCAAGGATCGCAACCAACATCCATGCGACCAGACGCTGGTGGCTTCCCTCTTGTCGTGTCACGGATGCTGTTGAAGGTGTTCGCAGGACCCAGCAGAGCATTCGCTCGCCATAACCAACGAGGTCGAATCGATAGTCTAACGCTGCGATGCAGCATGCGAGGATCACGCAGGAAAAGAAACTGTGTCCCCACGCACGGTGCGCATGATCGAATAACTCCATGCCTCCGATAATCGTTAGCCCATCCCAATCAGGAGCAACAGCCGCAAGACCGGCTAACGCGACGACTCGCCACTGGTATCGGCGGTGCAAACCTGCCGCCAGCGTTCCATTGATACCCAGCATGGCGTGTTCGAATGTAGTCACGCGGCGCCTCTCTTAGCCAAGATTGACGACTTCCTGAAACTCAGGTACAGAAACGGGCCATCCCTTCTCGCTCCGAATGTTCTCTGCAAGACTCATCGCGGCGTTTTCTTCGCCGTGTGTCAAGAAGATGTTCTCGGGCGGTTGTTTGAGATTTCCGATCCAGTGCATCAGTGCCTTGCGATCGGCATGCCCTGAGAATCCATAGATTCGCGCTACCTGAGCTTTCAACTCGTAAGTGCGACCGTGGATGCGGACTGCGGGTTTGCCATCGCTGATCAATCGCCCCAGCGTTCCGAAGGCTTGGTATCCGACAAACAAAATGGTGGACTCGGGTCGGGAGATGTTGCGGCGGAGATGATGCTTAACGCGACCACCTGTACACATCCCGGAGGTTGCCATGATGATGCAAGGTTTGCGTTCGTTGTTGATTTCTTTCGACTGCGACGACGTTCTCGCCATGTGTAGCCCTGGGAATTGCAGTGGAGACCGATTCGAGCCGATCAACTCCCAAGCTTCTTGATCAAAGCATTCGCGATACTGTCGAAAAATGTCCGTAACATCAACGGCCATAGGGCTGTCAAGGAAGACCTTCAGGTCAGGAATTCGATCATCGTGAACGAGACGGCTGATGTAGTACATCAATTCCTGAGCCCGCTCGACCGCAAACGTTGGGATCACAACATTGCCGCCACGGGCAATCGTGTTGTTAATGGCATCGCACAGCTGTGTTTCGATATCACCTCGATCCTCGTGATCGCGATCACCGTAAGTCGACTCCATGACAACGTGATCCGCCGAGTCGAATAGAATCGGGTCGCGAATGAGGGGTTTGTTCCATTGCCCGATGTCCCCCGAGAAGATCACACGTCGTGTTTTTCCGTTCTCAGTGACGACAACTTCCAGCATCGCCGAGCCAAGGATGTGACCTGCGTCGTGAAACACAACCGAGACCGAGTCGGTAACACGCCACAACGTCTCGTACGGCACGCCGGATAGCATCGGTAAGGTTTGAAGAACGTCGTCTTCGTTGTACAAGGCCTTCTCCGGATATCTTCCCTTGCGTCCTTCCCGCTCGTGCCGCCTGCGTTTGTACTTCGCATCTTCTTCCTGGATTTTGGCTGAATCGCGCATAATCACTTCCGCCAAATCAACCGTCGGGCGGGTACAAAAGATCGGAGCGTTGAAGCCGTTGGCGACGAGCTTTGGAATCAGTCCACAGTGGTCGAGGTGCGCGTGCGTGAGCAGCATTGCATCGCATTCATTGGGCGCGATTGAATTCGGTTCCCAGTTTCGCGACAGGAACGCGCGTTCTTGAAACATTCCGCAATCGATCATGATCTTCGAGTCGGCAGTTTCCAGACAGTATCGCGACCCGGTGACTTGTCGATTTGCCCCAAGAAAATGCAGCTTCACGCTTCGTGCTCCTTGCGCTAACATTGTTTATCGCTGTAGTCGTAGCGGGCACCTCAACAGCCGTCAACGTCGGTGCCAATAAGAAAAGGCCGCCGAAGCGACCTTCCGTAATGACGTTCACATAGATAGAGCAGCGAGGACTAAAAGAACCCACCGCCGCCGCTTCCTAAGCCGCCTTGTCCCATGAACCCTCGACGACTCTCCGCGTTCTGCCAGTTTTGTTGACCCGAAGCGTCTCGCAGCATGTGCAGTACTTGTTCAACTTGACGATGGGCACGTGGGTTTTGGCGGATCACAATCATGCCATCAAACTCGCCAATTGTCCCAGGGCCACCCATCTCTTCCCAGCTCTCTGGCATGACGGCTATCGAGATGATGTTCATTAGTTGCTCTTCTTCCGTCATTGGGCCTTGCGCAACCCCGATTCCTCCACCTCCACCTCCGCCACCGACAAAACCTCCGCCTCCACCACCAAATTGGACGAAGACTTCCTTCGGTGACGATTGGTGGCGATGCGGTTCAACCCGTGAACTCTTGTCCTCAGACTTCTTTTTCTTACCGTTGCGATTGTTCTTCTTTTCCGCCGGAGAGGCATCGGTGCCGTGATCAAGCGAAGGATCGCTATCAGACTCACTCTCGTCGACGTCATACCCGACGTATGCCTCGAGCAGATCGCGACAGTTGTAAACTCGCACCTCGGCAATACTCTCGAAATCTTCCGCTGTCGTAACGAGAACAATGCCGTCGCGTATAACATAAGTCAAATCGAGATTCTCTAACATCAATTGAAGCGCCATGTCGACCGATACATCTGTCAGCGATAGAGTGACAGGTTCATTCGTCGAAATTCCAATGTCTTCAAGATACCGGACCTTCACGTAGAACTGTAACTCCGATTGGTGTTCTAGCTCGTCGAGGGCGTCCGCAAACGGTGTGTCAATACAATCGACGTCGATCCGCTTCCGGAGATTCGCTTCAGCTTGTAAGTCAGCGTCGCCAAGCCTTGGCGAGAACAGTGGAACTCGCGTCGTTGCTTGGTTCGCTTCGCTTTGAGCAACAAGCTTTGGTGGCGATAGTCCTGGGCGACCTTCTGGCCAGAAAGCACTTGTCATCAAAACGATCGCTGAGATCGCAGCAGCCGTACCGAATGTCATACGCATCATCCATCTCCTTCTCTGTCGTTGAAAGATCTGAACAAATTCGCCAGCCAAACCATTCGCATCGCCAAATTCTTCGAGTGCTGTCTCAATCGCCTTCTGACGCGAGACACCTTGAGCGAGCAACTCCTCGAGTCGCTCCTCCAAATGATCGCGCAATTCACTCGCAATGGCTTCACGTTGCGTTGGGCTCAATCGGAGCAGCCCGCTCAGCAACGCAAGATATTGATCGAATTCGCTCTTCGACATGATAATTATGCCGGTTTGGGCAGCGTTGGCAGAACTAGCGTCAACAATTGTCCGATGCATTCGACATAGCTGTGCCACTCTTGCGCTTGTGCGTGCAAGCGCTTTTGACCAGCCTTCGTCAACTCGTACCACTTGCGACGCCGACCCGTTGAATCGTCCCACTTGCTTCGGATCAGCTTGTCAGCTTCCAACCGATGTAACAGCGGGTACAACGTGCCTGCCTTCAGATCCACTCTCCCCTGACTCACGTCGCGAATCTGCTTCTGAATTGAATAGCCGTACTGTGGTTCGTCGGCCAAGACCGACAACACCATCAGATCCAAACTACCTCGAAGTAAATCGCGTTGGAAACCGTCAGACATAACACTGGCTCGTGTGAGTAGATCTTCTATGTATAGACGAGCTATGTATGTAAGTCAAGAGCTGAGTGCGTAGAGCATGGAGCCAGCGGGAATTCGCTAGTGCTTTGTCAACGCCTAGTTTGAGGGTTGTGGTCCTTGTTGGAGTCCACGCTTTAGCGTGCTTTTTCAGCCTAAAGGCGGTACTCCAACAAATGGTGCAACCCCCGCTTTTAACTGTGACGCTGCGCTAGAGTTTTTCGTCTTGTGGACAGGAGGACCGAGACTAGGCCAATTACGACGCCGCCGGCAGCACAAGCCAGCCACGTTGTCGGCAAGTGTGACTGCTCTTCGACTCCCCAGCCCTGGGCCTGAAGTTCCGTTTGATAGTACGCGACCATTAGCAGCAGGCCATTATGCGTTGCATGCAGCAACATGCCGGGCAGGACACTTTGTGTTCGATAGCAGAGCCAACCGAGAATCAGTCCCATGAAAGTGCTGGGGAGGAACCGTTCGGTTGACAGCGCGCTGGTCGCGATGACATGGAACGCACCAAACAACAATGCGGAGACAATGATCGCTGTGGATGGGCGAGACGACTTTCGCAGCGCTCCCATTAAATAGCCTCGGAAGTAAAACTCTTCGCACACCGCAGGTGTGATCGCAAGCGTGAAAAGTATCACGATCGGCGAGAGATCTCGCCAAGCGTCGAGCAACGACTTGACTGATTCAATTTTGGCCGGATCGACGCCGCCGAGGCCAATGAACTCGTTGAGCAAAAACACCTCATGAGCGAACGGCCACGCGGAGACGCCCAACAATGCGGCCCCGAGAAACGCGACGACCCCGGCGAGTCGCAGCTGAAACCCGCTGACAAATCGGACTCGCTGAACGGCAGCGGCGACCAGTGGAACGCCAACGAATAATAACGCCGTTACAACGGCCGAAGCTGCGAGACGTACGCCGATGCTCGCACCGGGCAATCGGTGTAGCAGGTTGCCCAGTAGAAAGTAGATAGGAAACAATGCTGCCAAGCAAAACATGGCTCCAGGAATCGTCGCTGCGTCACGTCGTTCTTCTGAACGACGCATGAGATCGGCCCAAGTCGCTTGGCTGCCGTAAAGAATCGCGTCAGTGCCAAAGATCCTCGCCGCCAAGCCGATCGCGGCGAACGCATAGAGCGCGGTGGACAAGACTGCCGCGGTCGCGAGCGTCGGTTGGACATCGCCTTCGAAAATATCTCGAGCCAACAGTACGATATTGACCAAAGGCGTCACGGCCAGCAACCCGTTGAACTCTAGTTCTGGCATTAAGCTCATCATCCCTGGGGCCAGCGACAACAGCATCAATGGGACGAGGTATGCTTGCGCTTCTTTGAAGCTGCGTGCGAAACTCGTCACGGCCAGCAATATCGCAGAGAAAAACGTGGCAAACAGAATCAAAAGCCCGAATACTTGAGCTACCAAGTTGATCGTAAGTCCGCCCGTGCCAAAGACTGCCCCGCCCAAACCGGTCGCGACTAGTGTGGCTGTCATCGCAACAAGATTCGCGGTGGCGGTAAACAGAGCCACCGTCAATACCGCGACGTATTTGGCGATGAGTAATCCGAGACGTGGCACTGGCGCAGCCATCAACGTTTCAAGCGTACCGCGTTCGCGTTCGCCCGCTGTTAGATCGATCGCCGGATAAACAGCTCCCGTGATCGTCATCAGGATCAGAATCAAAGGAACGAGCGTGGTCAACGAGAAGGCGGCCGCGCCGCCAGAGCCGGAGACCGACTCGAGTTCGATCTCCGTCGGCAAACGCGCGTGAAGAATGTCCCTAGTGTAAGCTGCGTTGATCGCCTCCAGCCTCTTGGAAATGTAGTCTGCCGCTACCTTGCTCAGCGCGGATTCCTCGCGATAAATCAGTTGGCACTTGAACTGCCGTCGAAATCCCGCCGATTGTTCCAAATCGTCACCTTCGAGTACCACGACACCGACGTCGAGTTCACCTGTGGCGACACCGCGCCTCAAATCGTCGCCGTACATCCACCGGATCTTTGGTTCGGCATCGAGCTTTAGCTGAGCCGCTGTCGGCGACTCGTTAGCATCACTCCTGGTTGATGCGGATGCGCGAAGATACGCGTCGCCGACCTGAAGAAACTTCCCTAGTCTCGAGCCGGCTTGCTCCGACTCGACGCCCAATACACACTCGACCTGCGACATCGAACTCAAAGAGGAAAGTGCGAATTTATGAAAGGCAATACTCAACAGCGGATAAACCAACAGCGGCATGAAGACCAACGTCACAATCGTCCTGCGATCGCGAAGTATCTCGCGCAGCTCTTTGACGCAGAGTCGCGCGAGCCGCCACGTTGCCGACGAACGCCGGAACTGCGGCCTGCTGAGTTGCTGATCGTGGTCGAGTGTCATGCGTGGATCTTCGTGGAGTGGGCTTCTATCTCGTCATAGTCGCGAGGGAAGCTGAATAGCATACCGCGCGATGTTCGCGTTAGCTGGAGTTCGCGGAGAATCCTTGTTCGTCCAGGAACCCCAAAAACATGTCGACGAGCGTGTCGCATCCAGTGGCTGCTTGTAACTCGCCAATGGTTCCTTCTCGCCACAACTGGCCCGCGTGGAGCAGACCGAAGCGATCGCACAGGCGTTGGGCTTCGTCCAGACGGTGCGTGCAGACGATCACCGCCTTGTTCTGGTCGCGAAGAAGCGCGATGTAATCGAAGACGACCTTGCTGCCGATCACGTCGAGCCCGCGAGTCGGTTCGTCGAGCAACATGACTGGCGGGTCGTGAATCAATCCGCGAGCGAGGATCACCCGTTGCTTTTGGCCAGTGCTAAGATTGGCACAGCGACGTTCAAGGATCTTTTGGAGTCCGAACGTATCGGCAAGGTGCTCCAAGCGAACTACTGCAACTTCGTGCGGCACGCCATATAGATCCCCAAAGAATAGCAACATCTCTCGGACGCTGAGCCACGGATAGACGCCGTCGTTGGCCGATACAAGTCCAAGCCGCGACTTCACGGCATCCGGTTCCGTCGAACTGCGATACCCGTCTACTTCCGCATACCCACTATCGGCTTTCAACAATCCAACGATCATCCGAATGGTCGTTGTTTTGCCCGCCCCGTTGGGACCGAGCAGACCGTAGACTTCACCCGCGGCCACTGAGAACGAAAGGTTGTTAACCGCGACGATCTTTTCGTCAGCTGCTCGAAACCGTTTCAGCAACTCGTGAACGACGATCATAAAAACGGTTGCCGGAGGAGCAAGGAGCAGCAGACTGGAAACTCATCGTAGACCCGCGGTACGGGCGCGCGAACCACCTATACGAACGGCCCTTTAGTAGAGTTCATCTCAAGAAGAACTACGGCTTCGGATCGTCAGGTTGATCCGACTTGGTTTTCTCGATGGTGCCGAACAAATGGCCGCCTACCTTGCCATGCGTCCAAGTTCCGGCGTACTTGTTGTTATAGAACACGACCCTTGCGCTGAACGTACCCATTCCGGGGATCGTAAAATCGGTCAGCGTCACGATCGGAGTGTCGCCCGCCCATTTGACTTCCAAAGGCAATGGTACGGTGACATCGTTCTGGCCGTACTGGATCCGCGCTTTGAAGAGCCAATAATCGCCGTCCGGCAACTTTGTGACACTATTGATCGTGTATCCTTCTTTTGGCAACGGTCCATCGTCTTTCCCTAAGATCGTGAACCGCCCGACGAGTTTTACACCCGATAGCGACTCTTCGAATCGTTTGAACAACGCTTCTTGCTCGGTGGTCGCCTCGTTGGACTTCGTATCGGTTGGTTGATTCGCGTCTTGCGAGTTGGCAACCGCGCAAAGGAGCGAGGCAAACATTGCGTTCAAAAGCAGATGCGAGCGTTTCATGGTTGTGATCCTCACACAGAGTATTCGCGTTGAAACAAGCGTTGCTGATTATAACCAGTTTCCAACGCGAAGCCGAGCGTGCAAATGTCCAAGTTATGCCGTGGGCGGCTTCATGAGGATCGGGTCACCACCACGAGCGAGATGGAGTTCGTAGAGCTGCACTCCCAGATGAGCTTGCATGAGCATCGCGATGCTCATGGTGAAGAAGATCCCAATGCAAAGCATTGCCGCGCCCACGATATAGAGCAGTAGCCCGGCCAACGCCAGGAAGAGTCCACTGAGAATCATCTCCATCCACGTGTTTCGGATGAACTGTTTGACAAAAGCGATGTCAAACGAGGAACCGAAGTCTTGCGTCAGCCCAGCTCGTAGCATCAACGGCACCATGATCATCTGAGCGGCGATTCCAATCGGGAATGCAATTAACACGACGATTAGCCCAACGACGGCAATCGCAATTCCTGCTCCATCGTCGCCCGCCGCAGCACCAGCGCCGCCGACGATGGCACCACCAAGCACGAAGAGCCCGAAGAATACCACAAACAGGACTAATACAACGACAAGTGAAACGAGGAAAACCCAGAATCCTCGCAGCAAGTAGTCGAGAAGCTTGTTCATATCGAAGTCAGGATATTGTGTTCCAGGATTCCGATGAAGGGCTTCGAGAATCTCGAACTGGTAACCTTGAATTACCAATTGCCCGATTACCGGGATGACGCTCGTCGACAGAAAGCAGAGACCTGTGAACAAGATGTTTGTAACCCAATTTGGATTTTCAAACACATAGTGAAACGACCGCATATACTCCATCGTGCCCGATGGTTGGAGCGGCTTTGCGGGTATCGATTCGTGGTCATAGGAAGCATCAGGCATCAGACTGTCCCTCTTGCGAGTTTGGCGCGACATTGCGACGGCAATTTACGCGGTCGGGCGGTTAGCGATTCAGGTGTATTCGACATCGGATCTGTTTTCTTTGACGAAGCAGCGTGAAATCTCAAGGACTCGTCCAGTCGCGATTTTCGCACGCCCGAAGGATCGCTTGATTCGTTCGGAGTGTTTGGATCGCTTCCTCTAGCGAACAGCTTGGCTTGGCCAGTCCTGATGCAACATCAAGGAAGCGGTTGGCTTGCGTGATGAAAAGATCGTCGCGTTCGAGTGATTCGCACGGTTCGTCGTGCCAGGAGTCGACCGGATCGATCTGCCAACGCCATCGTTGTTGGTGGGATTCAAAGCGTGCTGTGCCGCGTTCACAAATGACCGTTAACGAGGACTCATTCGGCGCTTGATGCTGGTTCATGGTGTAAGAGGCCAGCACGCCTGCATGTCGAGCGATCACGTTCACCGTGTCTTCGACGTCGACGCCTTCGAGTACTTGATGGGCGCAATCCGCCGCGAGTTGGTCGATTGGGCCGATGAGCCATTCGGCGGCGTTGATCATGTGCGTTAGAGCATCTTGGATCGCACCACCGCCGGTTGCTCGATCGCGATAGTAGATCTCGCGGTAGGCAGGGCGATAGGTCGGGAAATGTTGTCCCGAGCAGCCAATGACGTGGACGGGCTTGCCGAAGCGGCCCGAATCAAGGGCCGCTTTCATCGCGGTCAATGCTGGATGAACTCGCGTCACGTACGCGACCATTGCCGCAACATCCATCGAGTCGAGCAGCTGTTTGAGCTCGTCAACGCGATCCAGGTTCGTGCTCAGCGGCTTCTCGATGAGTAAATGCCGTTTCAACTTTGCGACATCGATCGCCATCGGGATGTGAAGTTGTGCAGGAGTGCAAATCACGACCGCGTCGAAATCTGATGCCAACGCCTCGTCCCAGCTGCCGTACGCGTTCGCCAACTTGTATCGATCCGTGATCAGAGTACGCAAGTCGTCATTGATCTCGCAAATCGAAACATCGGCCCGCTTGGTCTGTTGGAAGCAGCGCGTGTGGCGCTCGCCAATGGATCCGACACCGACAACGAGGACTTTTAGTTTCGAACTCATCTTTGTGAATGATCGTCGCCTTTCGCTCCGCGAAAGACGACGATCAGCGTCCCTTATTTGCCAAGTTGATTATTAAACGTAAACCCGAGTTTCGAGAAATCACTCTGCAACCGCTCGAATCCTTGCTTCAAAATCAGAAGATCCGCTTGATGGCAGATGAACCTCGCACCTTGCTCGACGAGTTCGCTCGAATGCTCAGGGCTGAAGCCGATTGTCCCCCAATGCTTGCCATGTGCCGACGCTGCTTTGGCAATCGCATCGCGGGCTTCTTTGATCGCGGGGTGATCGAATTGGCCCGGAATGCCGGACAAGATACTGAAGTCACCGGGGCCTAAGAACAATACATCAACACCGTCGATCGCAGCGATCGCGTCGACGTGTGCGATCGATTCGGGACTTTCAAGTTGGATCACGGTGAATGTCTGCTCATTCGTTTCGCGCAAGTAATCCGTCAGCGGCATCGTGCAATAAGGCATGTCCGGGTTGCCGCCATCGATGCCACGTGTGCCGAGCGGTGCGAACTTCGACCAGCGTACGACTTCCGCCGCTTCTTCGGCATTGTCACAACGAGGATACATGATCCCCTGGGCACCGGCCTCCAGAATTCGTCCCATTCGCATGAACTCGCCTTTCGCCGGGCGAACCATCACGTCGGACGTGCCAACTCGCGCGGCGCGAAGCAACCCGTTCGCTGTCTCGACGCTGTGGCTGTGATGTTCGAGATCGAGCCAAAGGCCGTCGAATCCCATCAGACTGGCAAGTTCGTACATCGACGGATCGCTCAAGTGCAACGATGTCAGTAGAACCGGTTCGTTGCGCGCGAGCTTCGCTTTGATACGACTCTTTCTCATTTCGTTCCTTTGCGCAGCGGGAGTAGGGACGACGTAGTCGGAGGGCAGCAGAGTAATACGTCGATTCACGGAACTAACTCAAGGCGTTGATCACCACATCGGTATCGGAGAGGTCTTCCAGCAGAACATCAGGATGCGAGTCGGCTAGTTCACCGGCGGGATGCATGCCTGTCGCCACGGCGAGGACTTTCGCGTTGATCATCCGAGCACAACTGATGTCCAGCGGCGTGTCGCCGATCACCCAAACTCGCTGCGAGTCGAACGAGCCATCTGCGTGTTGTCTCGCCGCCGCAACTGCTTCACCCGCAACTCCGTTTCGGTCGCGATGCTTGTCACCATACCCGCCAAAGGCGAAATGCTCGAACAGGCCAAAATACGACAGTTTGATTCGCGCACCATCTCGCAAGTTTCCGGTCAACAGTCCGATCGCAACGGATTCTTGCGACTCGAGCCGCTCGAGCAGTCGCAACACGCCATCGAGAACACGACCGCCGCGTTTGGGCAAATGAACCGGCAAGCGAGCCAGATATCCGTCACACAGACGCTGCCAGTTATCCGGCGAGTCGTCGATCTCGTGTTGCGCGAACAGGTTTGTGCCAATGCCCCGATCCGTACGACCGCTGAATGGCACCTTCGCTGGGTTGTCGATTCCAAAGTCTTCGCGAAAGGCTTCGATTAACGCCGCCCCACCAGCGCCACCGGTATTGATCAGCGTTCCATCAATATCAAAGAGCAGAGTGAGCATCTGAGAATTGTAGCCGGTCTGCCGGTCGCACGTCGACGGGACGAACCTGGTACGGCCGCGAGCGAGAAAATCTTGAGAAGTTTTTTGACTTGGCCCCGAAATCGAACTATTTATTTTAATGTCACGTCAAAGTTTTTGATTCGATGGACGGCGGCGTTCAGCTCGCCAACCTCGAAAATGGCAAACCGGTCGCGAGGCCGGGACGCAAAGCGATGGGTCTCTTTACATAGGCGGTATCCGCTGCCGAGAGATCGCCAAGCTGCCGAAGGATTGGTTTTCGTCTCTACTCTTATAGGGAGAGCTGAAGTGCGAAGTCAGGCTGCCGCTGTCAACTTCATGTAAATTCCCGGCTAGGTTCATCGGGCAGATGGATTTGGTTTGTTGCGTAGTCCGCCGGGCAGACGTACTACGCATATTTGGGCAGAAGCAAAGGGGTGCCTCGGGCAGGGGCACCCCTTTCGCTTTTCGAAGTGACAGAAGTTTCGCCGAAACTTTACTTCGAACTTTTGCTACCGCCTCGCCTCACGAACCAGATGATTCAACTCGGGCAGAATGACTTGCCCCATCGCAAGCCGGACTGCAGCTCTTGAGCCAGGCATCGTCAACAAGACGGTTCGTTCCATCAAACCGCCTGTTGCTCGGCTGAGCATTGCGGCTGCTCCGATCTCTTGGTAGCTCAGCATACGAAACAGCTCGCCATATCCTGGGACTGGTTTTGTTATCAAAGCCGTTACCGTTTCGAACGTTTGATCTCGAGTCGAGACGCCCGTGCCACCGGTCATCAGCACGGCATCGACTTGATCCGCATCGCGAAGCCATTCGAGCAACGGTCGCATTCGATCAGGTTCGTCGGGGACGATTTTGCGTTCGACGACCAGATGGTTCGCTTCTTCGAGGAAACGAACGACTTCAGCCCCGCCCGTGTCAGTTTCCTCGGTGCGCGTGTCACTGACCGTGATGATCGCACAGCGGATCTGATCAGGAGCGTCGGCTTTATGTTCGTCCGGTGTTGTGCTCATCGTGATAGGATGGAGTTGCACTCCGTACCCAGGGGTTCGACGGAGTACAACTCCGTGCTACGAAACGCGAATCAGCATTCCAGGCAGCGAGCTACTCGACCGAGAATTTGTGAACGGTTGTCTGTTTGTAGGTCTCGCCCGGTTCAAGGATCGTTGTCGGGAACTCGGGCTGATTCGGCGAGTCGGGATAATGTTGCGTCTCTAGGCAAAACGCGCCGTATTGGTTGTATCCTCCGCCGCCTTCACTGCCGTCGAGGAAGTTTCCGGTGTATAGCTGGATGCCCGGCTGCGTGGTGTAAATCTCCATCACGCGACCGCTGCTTGGGTCCTTGACGCGAGCGGCCAACGCCAGAGATCCGTCTTGGCTGCGAAGCACGTAGCAGTGGTCATAGCCGACGGGATCGGCGTCGATCTGCTTCAATCGCTCACCAATCGTACGGACAGTGCTGAAATCGAGCGGAGTTCCTTTAACATCCGCAAACTCGCCGGTTGGGATCAGACCATCGTCGACGGGCAGATACTTGTCCGACTCGAGTTGTAGCTCGTGATTCTCGTTGGTGCCTGAACCAGCACCTGCCAAGTTCCAGTAGTTGTGATTCGTCAAGTTGCAGGGTGTGGCTTTGTCGGTCGTTGCACTGAACTCCATATGCAACTCGTTCGAGTTCGTCAGCGTGTACACAGCCGTCACGTCGAGATTGCCGGGATAGCCTTCTTCGCCATCCGCGCTGCGGCGCGTGAACTTGACGCCCACGCCCTCACCCGTTTCGACGGCTTCGGCCTTCCAGACTTGCTTGTCGAAGCCGGCATCACCGCCATGCAAGTGGTTCGCGTCGTTATTCGTCGCGAGGGTGTACTCTTGTCCGTCGAGGGTGAATTTGCCTTTCGCGATTCGATTACAGTAGCGTCCTATCGTCGCGCCGAAATAGGGATGACGTGGCAAGTAGCTATCGAGCTTATCGAATCCCAGCGTGATATTTGCAAGCTTGTCGTCTCGGTCAGGAGTCTCGACCGAAACGACGATCGCTCCGTAGTTGGTCAACTTTACCACCAAGCCGTTCGTATTCGTGCAAGTGTAAAGGTCGATCTCTCGTCCATCTTCGGTCGTGCCAAACGGGGTCTTCTCGATACTCATCTCAGGCTTCGTCTCCGTCGCTGGTTCGGGTTCGTTATCAGGTTGAGTTGGGGCGGGTTCTTCCGTCGGTTGGGAAGCCTCTGCCTCACTCTCCATTGGCATCTCGACGTTCATTTCCGGATCACCCTCGACCGACGTCGTATTGGAGTTCGCGTTACTCTGCGTCGCTACTGTCGTCGTCGTCTTGACCCGACAACCGGCCACTGCGAGCAGACTCAGCAGCAAGCAGCTGCCCATCAAGGTCTTGCGTAACATCTGTGATTCCCGTGAGGTGAAGAGACTTACTCGTACTTTACCGCACCAACTTCGTTTCAACCGCGTATTATGTGCAGGTCGACAGCGACCGTATAGGCCCCAGCAACTCGTGGCGTATGCAGCAATTGATTGCGGATAGCGTCGGTTTTTGTCTGCCCAGAAAATTCTTCCAAAAAGTCGTGCAAGATTATTAATCGAGCGGTAACTATCTCTACGACCATGACGGAATCGAGAACGCATCGAGTCGCTGGCGGCTCGGCAAACAATACGAAAGTCGACTGGCAAATCGCCTTAGCTCAGCATGACCGCTGGCTGCGAACCATCGTTTATTCGCGGCTGCGCGATCGCGATGCAGTCGACGAGGTGATCCAGGAAGTGGCGCTTGCTGTTGTGCGTCAGGCAGCACCTTTATCTGACGCGTCGAAGATCGCACCGTGGTTGTATCGATTGGCAGTGCGACAGGTGTTGTTGTTTCGTCGCAGAATGGGCAGGCAGCGGAAGCTTCTCGGTCGATACGCTGATCAAATTGAGCCAGATGACGATCGCGAAGTAAACACTGATCCGCTTGATTGGCTGTTGGCCAGCGAACGCCGACAATTGGTTCGAGTCGCCGTCGAGCGGCTCGCTCCCTTGGACGCGGAAGTATTGTTGTTGAAGTACACAGAGGATTGGAGTTACGACGAAATCGCGAGACATCTCGGCGTAAGCGACAGTGCAATTGAATCGCGATTGCACCGCGCTCGCCGTCGATTACGCGAAGAGTTGGCTGCATTGGAAGTTGTTGAGGTCCAAAAATGAACAACCAACACGAATTTGATGATAGCCGAGAATTGGATCGCCTCGTCGACGGCGAATTGTCGAGGGACGAATATCGCGCGTTGCTTGTGGCACTAAACGAGCAGCCGGATGGCTGGCGGAAATGTGCGATGGCGTTTCTAGAGGCTCAAGCCTTTGGTCAAGAGTTTCATGCGTTACAAGATGATGTAGATGTAGCTGAAGTCGCTAGACTTCAGGAAACGACTGAATTATTGCGAATCCAGCTACGCAGTTCCGTCGGGCGGAATGTGAGCAGTCGACCGACGGGACAACTGGTCGGATTGATGTTGGCGATGGCCGTATGCTTTGCGTTAGCGTTTACTGGCGGCGTCTGGTGGAATGGGCGTGATTCGACCAAATCGGATGTTGCGGTCCCCGTCGTTGTTCGACCGACGGACAATTTGAGTCCAATAGCACTGAATGAGGGGTCGGCACTCGTCGCGCATGACGAACCAGCGATGGGCGTTGTACCAACGGAGCATGTGACGTTTGTCGTCGATCGAGGCGATGGCGAAAGCGAGCGATTCGAGTTGCCAATTTACGACGCGAGCAATCGCTTCGCCCGCCAACTGCTCCAGGATTCGCCGTCAATGCCCGAGGATGTCGAGCGAGCGATTCGCGACTCTGGATTCCATGTAAAGAGCCAGCGGCAGTGGGCGCCGGTCCGACTGCAGGACGGAAGACGTGCTTTCTTTCCTGTTGATCAGCTGGATATCACACCTGTTTCAGGAAGTAGCTATCACTAACCATTAATCGAAGCGTTCAGAAAAGGGAGTACGAAAATGAAGAGTCTTGTGAACCGCATCGTTGGCGTGGCGTTAATGTTGGGGATTGGTTTGGTTGGATCGGTGATGCGTGCCGATGAAGATGCGGAACCCGCCAATCAACTGGAACTCCGCCGAATTAGAGTCTTGGATCGAGTTTCCGCGAACTACTGGATTGGTGTCCACGCCGTACCAGTCGATGAGGCATTAAAATCACAGCTGAACATTGACGCTCGACTGATTATTCGCAGCGTGATGCCGGACAGTCCAGGAGCGGACGCAGGTTTACAGCAATTCGACATTCTGCTCAAGTTCGGTGATCGCGACATTAAGAATATAGAAGAGCTTCTCAAGTCGGTTGCAGCGAGCGAGGGCAAGGCGGTCAAGGTTGTGGTGTTGCGTGGAGGTAAGGAATCGACGCTCGATATCCAACCCACCGAAAGGCCGGCAAGCATCGCCCCGAATCTGCCGGGTGGCGCTGGCTGGAAGCCTCTTGAAGCTTGGTTTGGCGGGCCCGCAGGCAGTCGCCTCCGAATCGTTGGTCCCGGTGTTTTTGAAGGCTTGAATGCGCTTCCCGGAAACCTTTCGATAGATGTTAGTAGAGAGAATGACGATCCCGCGAACATCACGGTGAAACGTGACAACGAAACCTGGAAGATCACTGAGAATGAGATCGACGAGTTGCCCGAAGAGCTTCGCGAATACGTTCGACGACGCTTGGCCAGCCCGCGTGTTGCCTTAGAATGGTCGCCGCAGTTGAGGCTACGTGGAACTGACGATGGAGCCATCCGAGTTTTTCCGCACACGCAGATTCCCGAGGGTGTCGATGGATCGCTTCGCGAACAGCTCGGGCGGGCCTTTCAGCAACTGGAACAGCTTCAGCAGCGGATGAGCGAAGATGATCCATTCAAGGCGTTGCAAGAAGAGATGAAGTCACTGCGTCGAGAATTCGAAAAGCTCCGCAAACGAGATCAGCCTTCAGATCCGCCAGCGAGCGATACTAGCGATGCGTAACTATCCGCAAGGCAACTGTCTCGCAAAGCAGCCCGAGTGTAGTTCATGCTCGGGCTGCTTTCTTTTGCTAGCGAGTATTCAAGGACCGCTCGACATCGTTCATTGGCGAATGTGTCGGCATTGCATGCAAACGCTGCCCATTGAGTGGGCAACGGGATGTCAATTTGCGGTGTCTACGTCGGCGAAATGGCGCGAACTCGACGTGCTCACGAACCGCGCTCAGCTGACCGAAGAAGCCTTCTAAGCCGTTGTGTTAATTTGCATCTCTTACGCTAGCAGTGCTGCGTCGGACTGTATAAGACGACGAGGCTTATCTTTGGCCTCTCTTAGGCGGATTGGGCCTTTCAACGCGAGTTCATTGCGCGCTCGCGTCCGTTCGAATATTGACCTGTGTCTAAAAATAGGAGGTTGTGATATGAAACGACTCTTTACGTTCGCGTCGGGATTGCTCCTGGCTGCGATTACCGCCGTGCCTGCGACCGCTGACGAGTCGCTGAGCTTCAGCATTTCGGACGAATTGATTGCCGAGCCGGTCAGTATGCTCGGCGACGCACCAACGCCCGGGCAAAAGGACGACTCCTGTGCCTGCGATGCCAAAGGTGACAAGGGTGGCAAAGGCGGAAAGGGTGGCTGTAGTTGCTATCTATGGGGACCCGACGAGGCACACTCGCTTTACTCAGGCGATAACAGCCTCGGTATCTCCGTTGGTGGTTGGACGCAGTTCGGTTATCACAGCGACAACAGCGTCGCAGACTTCTTCAACACCAACGAAGATATGTTCAATTTGCATCAGCAGTGGCTCTACGCCGAGCGCACGGCGGACGGCAGTTGTGGTTGGGATTGGGGATTTCGAGCCGATTTCATGTATGGTACCGATGCCAATAATACGCAAGCGTTTGGCAACAACCCGGGTGCCTGGGATTACTTGAACGGTTTCGATCATGGCATCTACGGTTGGGCGATTCCTCAATTGTATGCCGAATTGGCAAACGGTGATTTTTCGGTCAAGCTCGGACACTTCTACACGCTGATTGGTTACGAAGTCGTTACTGCTCCCGACAATTTCTTCTATAGCCACGCCTTTACGATGAACAATAGCGAGCCGTTTACTCACACGGGTGCTATTGCTACGTATGGTTACTCGGACAACTTGACGTTGTACGGTGGTTGGACTGCGGGTTGGGATACTGGTTTCGATCAGTTAGGCAATGGCAGCAGTTGGTTGGGCGGCTTCGGATACTCGCTGTCCGATGACGTTTCACTGACCTACATGAGTACGTATGGCGACTTCGGCTGGCTCGCGCCTGGTGTAACGAATTCCTACTCGCACAGCGTCGTACTCGATGTTACTCTCACCGACAACCTGAATTACGTCTTCCAATCGGATATGGTGAAAGCCGGTACGTTTGATACGGTTGGTATCAACCAATACCTCTTCTACGCACTCAACGACTGCACGTCGCTAGGTGCGCGTGTTGAGTGGTGGAAGAACGACGGAGTTTCACTCAATGCCGCTACTTTTGGCTTGAACTACCAAGCGCACGCCAACTTGGTGTTGCGACCCGAGATCAAGCACGAGTGGGTGCCGAATGCAAACGTCGACCAGACGATCTTCGGCATGGACGCGATCTTGACGTACTAAGTATTGCAGTAAATACGTTTCGTCAGGGGGCGAAACGTAAGTAAGATACGACGGCGGTACCGGCTGCTCCCAAGGCTGGTACCGCCGTTATTTTTGCACACGTGCGCCGGTCGAACGAGTGCCTCGCGAGTTGGGACGCAAAATGTTATGCTCCTACCGCCGCTGAACGCTTCGGTGGCCTTCGTGGTTCGAGATGGCATGAGGTGGCCTTGGAACACTTTGTCGATCACGTTCGTGAACACGCGTTCTTCTACTACTTGGCCGGTGTTCCTTTGCTTGGGATCGCGGCTCAGTGGTTGGCGTGGCGTCTGCGGTTGCCGTCGATTCTATTGTTGCTCGCCATCGGCGTAGCGGTCGGCAGCTTTGTTAGTCCTGACGACTTGTTGGCCCATCTCGCAGAAGTCGACCCGAACTCGTCATCGCTTGGCTCACGAATACTCTTTCCAATTGTGTCGCTATCGGTCGCGGTGATACTCTTCGAAGGTGGTCTCACGCTGCGATTTCACGAATTGAAAGAAGCGGGTTCTAGCGTCCTGCGGCTAGTCACGGTCGGAGCCCTCGCGAGTTGGGCGTTAACGACCGTCGCTGCGGTCGGTCTGCTCAACCTGGACGTCCGCATTGCCGCGCTGGTCGGAGCGATATTGGTCGTAACTGGGCCAACCGTTGTCGCACCGATGCTGCGTCAGATCCAGCCGTCTCGTCGAATCGCGTCCGCCGTGAAGTGGGAGGGCATCGTCATCGATCCGATCGGAGCCATTCTCGCGGTGCTTGTGTTTGAGTTTGTATTTGCTCACGCCGGCGACGCAACGTTCGCTGCGATTATCGCTATGCTTTTCAAAACTCTAGCGATTGGAGGTCTGATCGGTCTCGCGACCGCGGCAGTTTTGGTCCGCTCGGTGAAGCGGTACTGGGTTCCGGACTTCTTGCATGGTGTTGTGTTCTTGACCGTCGCGATGGGAGTATTTGCCCTGTCTAATTTGCTGCAGGAGGAGTCGGGCCTGATCACTGTAACGGTGCTTGGCGTGGCCTTGGCAAATCAAAAGAGCATCTCGATACATCATGTACTTGAGTTCAAAGAGCATCTTCGAGTGCTGCTCATCTCATGCCTGTTCATCGTGCTTGGCTCGCGAGTTGATCCTCACGATGTGATGAATCTGGGATTGGGTGGCGTCGCATTTCTCGGCGCCATGATTTTTATTGTGCGACCAGCATCCGTCTTCTTAGCGACCATTCGGTCGTCGTTAACCTTTCAAGAACGCATCTTTCTCGGATTCCTCGCGCCTCGAGGAATCGTCGCCGCCGCCGTGTCGTCCGTGTTTGCTTTGAAGCTTGCGGCATGGAGTGGTGATGGGATTGGCAGTGAAGCGTTTGCGCGGCAAGCCGACTCGCTCGTGCCAATCACATTTCTTGTGATTGTTGGCACTGTGTTTGTTTACGGATTGTTCGCAGCGCCGCTCGCTCGCCGATTGAAGTTGGCCGATCCAAATCCGCAAGGCATCTTGTTCGCAAGTGCCGAGCCGGGGATTCGAGAGATCGCGAAGCAAGTGCAATCGGAAGGCTATGCAGTTCTCTTAGTCGATACGAACTATGCCAACGTCGCCGCCGCCAAAATGGCAGGGCTGCCGGCCGAGTGCGCGAGTATTCTCTCCGAGCATGTACGCGAGGAACTGGACCTGGCTGGTATTGGTCGCCTGCTTGCGTTCACGGCGAACGACGAAGTCAACTCGCTCGCCGTTCGCGAGTTCTCGCACCTCTTCGGTCGCGCCAGTGTCTATCAGTTGACTCCTTGGGATGAGGGTTCTGGTAAACGCACCTCCGTTTCCGAGCACTTGCGGGGACGACTTCTCTTTGACGATGAACTAGATCATGATGCATTGGCAGATCGATTCGTCAGCGGCACTCAGATTAAGACGACGAAACTGACTGATGAGTTTGACTACGAAGACTTTCAGTCACGATATGGAGCGTCTGTCGTTCTGTTATTCATTATCGACGAGGCGAGGAAGTTGGATGTTTGTACTCTGGAAACACCGACCGTGCCAAAACCTGGGCAGACAATAATCGCTCTCGTCGAGCCGATTGTTGACGCAACAACCGGAATTGGCGAGGAGTGAACGTCCCATGTCAAATGTCGACTCTCAAGAAGTCTCTGTCGGTCGTGTCGTCTTAGCGAGCTTCATCGGTACGACGATCGAATGGTACGACTTTTTCATTTACGGCACAGCGGCGGCACTCGTTTTCAATCGGCTGTTCTTTCCGGAGTTCGACGACCTAACCGGGCAGATGTTCGCCTACGCGACCTTTGCCATCGGGTTCTTTGCTCGACCGATCGGTGGAATCGTTTTTGGTCACTTCGGCGATCGACTCGGTCGCAAGACCATGCTCGTCACGACATTAACCATGATGGGCGTAGCGACATTTCTAATCGGAGTGTTGCCAACTTACGAAACGGCCGGCATCCTGGCACCGATATCGTTGGTCGTGTTGCGCTTCGTTCAGGGTTTGGGAGTTGGGGGCGAATGGGGCGGCGCGGTGTTGATGGCCGTCGAACACGGCCATCGCGGGCGGCGCGGATTGTACGGCAGTTGGGTGCAGGCAGGAGTGCCGGTTGGCCTTTTATTGGCGACCGCCGTCTTCGCGATCTTCAGCTCGCTACCGGAAGATCAATTCCTGGCGTGGGGATGGCGCGTGCCGTTTTTGCTCGGCATCGTGCTGCTCGGAGTCGGCATGTTTATTCGTGTGCGGATCATGGAGAGTCCGCTTTTTGCGAAGACCAAGTCGAAGCAACAGATGCCTCCCTTGCCCGTGTTGGAAGTCCTTCGCAAGCATCCCGGTAATGTCTTGTTGGCGATGGGGGCGAGGTTTGCCGAGAACGCTTCATTCTACATCTTTAGCATTTGGGTTATCTCGTATGCCACGGAAACGCTTGATCTGCCGAAGAATACGATCTTGACCGGCATTTGGCTTGCCGCAGCTGTTCAATTCTTTGCGATACCGGTCTTTGGCGCGCTGTCGGATCGTTGCGGTCGCCGACCGGTTTATCTCGGCGGTGCCCTGTTCATTGTGTTGTTCGCGTTTCCATTTTTCTGGCTCGTTAACACACAGGAGAGCTATCTGGTATGGCTCGCCATCGTTCTGGGGTTGATTGGCCATTCTGCGATGTATGGTCCCCAAGCCGCGTTTTTTTCGGAGTTGTTCGGAACGAACGTACGGTACACGGGCGCATCACTCGGATACCAAGTCGCATCGCCTCTCGCGGGTGGTTTGGCTCCGCTGATCGCGACGCAACTGCTCGTCGTTGGCGATGGCGATCCCTCGTTAGTCGCCGTCTATATGATCCTGACGGGCATCATCACACTCGTCGCCGTCTATTTCGCAGGCGAGACCTATCGATCGAACATCGAGCGGTGAAGTCCGTAGGGGAACTAGGGTGGGACTGTTGTCCTGCCCGGCGACCGGTATTTGGTCGGGACAAGGGTCCTATCTCTTCGCGTTGCGGAAAACTCAGCGAGCGCGGGACGCAGGTCCACCGATAAGTGCCCACTGCATCCGCTAGCGTATTCGATTGGGGCACTTGGTGAATGATTGAGACTTTCCTACTTTGCGTCTCAAGTCGTCTCAAATGGCTTCCCAATCAGCCGGTAGTATCTCGCTTGTTGCTCGGGAAGTAGAGCGTTGATACATGCTTCCAGTGCGTTTTTCCAGCGTTCGTCCCGCTTCAATTTCGACTCGGCGTCATATTCATCTAGCTTCTGAGATAATTCCTTCTGCTGGCGTTTGGTCAGGGCCAAAGCTTCGGCAACGATCGGGCTACGCAGTGGATCCCGACGGTACCGATACACGGCTGCTTGAAAAACCAATTGATTCAGACGCTTCAGTTGGTGTGGCAAAAGAATCTTCGGTAGTTGTGATTGTTCTCGCTCGACAAGCAACGCTACTAAGTTCTTAAGTTCCAGCCCTTTCAGGTCGTCTCTTTGAGCAGCCTCGTAGTTGTCTGCAAAAGTTGTGAGTAACTCCTGAAGTTGCTTGTGTTGTTCTTCAATTACCTCTAGTTCCTTTCTGACGTTTGCAAACCGCAATAAGTTTACATTCGCACTCCACGGGATACGCCCCAAGAGTCCTTTGTCCTCGTTAGGTGCCGGTAACGACCCGGCGCGATATCGCTCGCCATAAATGTTATCAAATTTGGCCTGTTGCAAATCGGTTAGAATCGCATCAATTACCTCCGCGCGGTTGGCAACACGGATTTCCCCCGCCTCGTTCAACCGCTTATGCTCCCGCTGGAGGACGACCTTCCACGCCACGTGCTGTTCGTCATTTAACCCAAGAAGTTCTGCGAACGTATCCGATTGTAAAACCAGAACGCCGACGTAGCGAATCGACTGTTGCAACACAATTTGTTGAAGCCGGGCACTTTGTTCAGGACGCAAAACTTCATCAAACCGCACCCGAATAGGAGTTTTATGTTTAGGAAGTTCGGCATTCAAAAACACGTTTGCCTCCTCGTTCGAATAACGTCTTGCTTCTCGAATCGTACTCTGTCGCATTGCCTTATATTCGTTGAGAAGATTTCTGGCTTCGACCAGCTGAATGTCCGTGAATTTGATCTCCTTCCGAATTTGCTCATAGCGAATTACTGCCTCCAAAGGGCGGATGCCGAGGAAACCGTCAGGCAGCGACGTCAACGGCTCGGCACCCACACCATGTTGCGGATTGATAACCACGGTGAGAGCCATGAGCGTGGCGATTGTCGGTGCTTTGTGAAACGAGATCATAGTATTTGCCTCGCGAGATACATATTTAGGGGCGCTGATCCGCCACCGATCGATCTAGGTCCCACTACATGCATAGATCATTAAAGGGGCAGTCCGCAGGGTCTGGATCCACACCCATGCCGGGATCCATATCGATGCCAGCATCCCCAGCCCACGGGCCATCTTCAACACTATTTGTGACCTGCTCCTGTTGCGTCCAAATCCCGCCGACTAACTCGACCCACCAGTCTGTCTTCGTTACGTTCAATACGATCGGTGGAGTAACCGTTTCCGACCGTTCAATTTTGTATCCATCTTTCAGTTTATCTAGGCCTGGCACTGGATTGGGCGCGTGGTCAGTCATCACCTCGCTTTCAAGTATCTCGTACTCGATACGTTCGTTCCACGTATGCTTGTTTTTGGTGAGCGAGCCTATTACCTCCAGAGTCGCATCAACCACGGGACTAAAAACGATGCTTCTGTCGCGTTCATGTACCAAAGATCTTGAATTTTTTCGTCCGTGTCGACTAGACCAAAGAGGTTGGACTTATCGACGCTCTTGTAGTACAAGTAGTAACCGCTAAAAGTTGTAAGTACTTTCTCACTACCGCTTTGAAATCCGTTGGTCCATTGCCACTCTTTGATCTTATCTTCGTCCTGCGATTCATACCAAACTTTACCTTCTCCATAGAAGTCACGAGTGTCTCCCCAATTTGCGCGCCCGTAGTAGGTGCTTTCATAGATCAGATGTGAAGTACCGATGCCATTGGAGGCAAGGTCTTCCCATGTCTCCGTTATTGTGGGATCAGCTTTCGTTCCGGAACGTTGAGTTTCCGTGCGCTCTGTGATCATTTCAAAAAAGTTACCACGTGCGGTTGGGACATAGGCGGTTGCCAACAACAAGACGGTGAGTAGAGAACAGATTTTGTTTTGCACGGTCGCCTCCGAGGGGCAAAAGAGTATTCATCAAGACTACGGTTTCTCGAACGGCAGTTTCATTCGAGACACCAACTTACCTCCCCCCCACGATTGGATGTCAAGTAGCGACTGCCGCCCCGCTCGCCTTCCTGTTTGCGACAATGGCGAGGCTGCCGCGGGCAGCACGGATGAGAACCGAAGCGTCCACGAAAAAACGCCGCAGGGGAAACCTGCGACGTATTCCGATTGATTCAATGTGCAACGAAACGTTAACGCTTCGAGAACTGTGTGCCGCGACGTGCACCGTGCAGTCCAGGCTTCTTGCGTTCTTTCATACGAGCATCTCGCGTGAGGAAGCCTCCGTCACGAAGGGCCGGAAAGAGTTCTTCGTTGTAGCTCATCAAGGCTCGAGCCAATCCCATGCGGATAGCACCCGACTGGCCTGTATTACCGCCACCCGACGCACGGACGAGAACGTCAACGCTCTCACGTTGCTCGCATGCATCGAGAACATCCAAGATCCAACTTCGGTCTTGATCTTCGGTAAAGTACTCAGCGATGTCACGGTCGTTGATGGTGATCTTACCGCTACCGGCACGAACACGAACGCGAGCGACTGACGACTTGCGTCGTCCCGTGCCTAAGGCATCGCCGTTAATCTTGTCTTTCTTTACTGCGACCATTTGATTCGCTCTACCTGAATTTCAGTAAGTCGTTTACTAGCGGCGGTGTTTAGCTACAGCCCATATCACGCGACTCAGGCTTTTGCGCTTGGTGTGTATGATCGGGCCCGGTGAAGATCTTTAGCTTTGATAACATTTGTCGACCAAGACGATTCTTCGGCAGCATGCGGCGTACGGCTTCGCGAAGGATTTCCTCTGGTTTCTTTTCGAGTCGCTTCTCGGCTGTTTCACTTCGCAGCCCAGGATATCCGGTATACCAGGTGTACTTCTTTTGCTCCCACTTCTTGCCGGTGAACTGCACCTTCTCGGCATTTGTGACGACAATGAAATCGCCGGTGTCGACGTGTGGAGTATAGGTCGGGCGGTGTTTGCCCATCAGGATGACGGCAATATCACTGGCCAATCGGCCAACGATCTTATCGCTCGCATCGACGTGCCACCATTTTGGTGTCAACTCGCCGGGCTTCGCCATATAAGTCTTTGTGGTGACCAACTTTGCATCCTCCCGGAGGCAGTGTGTTTGGAAGCAACGTCTGGTTGCTTGGCTGTATCAACTAAAATCGCGAAGCGGCGACGAGAACGTCCTGCTCACGACTATTTCGTCAGGGGAAACGAGTGATTTTAGCGACTCGAATCGGGGGCAGCAACCGCTCTCTGGCGTAAGACAAAGGATTTCGTGTTCCGAATGTCCCAGATAGCCCCACCCGGCGGAGTAGTAACCGTTCGTCTCGTTCTTCGTTGGCCATAGAATTCTAGAAATCTCAGGGCAACCCGTTGGCTACTCCTCCATCACATCAGACTCGCGTTTTCTCGCTAGATCGTTTACCTGTTCCTCATACTTCTTGATCAGTTCTTGGACTTCGTTCTTCGTGTCGTCCCGAATGTCTTCGCTGATCGACTTGTCCTTTTCGGCTGTGTCAGCGGCTTTGTTGGCGTCGCGACGCACATTACGAAGCGAGACCTTCGCCTCTTCTGCCAACTCCTTGATCCGACTAACCATTTTCTTGCGAACTTCACCGGACAGCGGGGGAATGTTGATGCGGACCAAGCGACCGTCGCTCTGCGGATTGAACCCCAAGTCGCTGGCGATGATCGCTTTTTCGATCTCTTTAATTGTGCTGGGATCGTAGGGACGGATGACGATCTGAGTCGGCTCTGGCGCTCCAACAGACGCCAACTGCTTGATCGGCGTCGGCGAACCATACACGTCGACCCGGAGCGTATCGACCAAACCAGGGTTTGCGCGTCCTGTTCGGATGCCAGCAAGAGAAGACTTCAGGTGGGTGATCGCTTTGTCCATGCGATCTTCGGCGTCAAACAGGATTTCTTCGGCGGACATGGCAGCTTCCCAATTTGAAGACGAATGATTTGAAGTGGTTCATCTAAAGATGATACGGAGTCAAGCCAACACATGGCAAGTTCCTCGCCGCTCGGCGAGAAGCGGAAAAATGTCCAGTTAAGCCTTGGATGTTGGAGCGATTAACGTGCCTACTTTTTCTCCACGCACGGCGCGCTGAATGTTGCCGTCCTTTTGATAATTGAAGACTAGGATCGGAACTGCGTGTTCCATGCAGTGAGTAATCGCGGTCGAGTCCATCACACGGAGATTCTTTTCGAGCACAGTGCTGAAATCCAGTTCGCGATAGAGGACGGCGTGCGGGTTCTTCTCGGGGTCTTCGCTGTAGACACCATCAACGCGAGTCGCCTTCATGACGATCTCGGCTTCTAGTTCCAATGCCCGCAAAGCCGCAGCAGTATCAGTCGTCACGAACGGCCCGCCAGTTCCGGCCGCGAGAATGATGATCCGTCCCTTTTCCAAGTGGCGATGGGCTCGCCGGCGGAGGTAAGGTTCGGCTACGCCATCCATTTGAATCGCCGACATCAAGCGAGTTTCGCAGCCGATCGATTCCAGGGCGTCTTGCAGAGCAAGTCCGTTGATGACCGTTGCCAACATTCCCATGTAGTGAGCGGTCGCCTCGTGGATACACGCGCTAGCGTCTTTGAACTGAGCACCGCGGAGAATGTTGCCACCACCGATGACTACCGCGATCTGACAACCAAGTTCCGCTGCTTTATGGACTTGTCGGGCGATATGCACGACTTCTTCCATGCTGATTCCGCGCTCGCCGCCACGCGAAAAACTCTCGCCCGAAAGCTTGAGGATCACTCGCTTGTAGCGAGGCGCTTCGCTCATTGTTTCACTCATCGAAACTCCAAAGACATAGATGCAAGCACAAAAAAGGCCCCAGACGTATCCGGGGCCGTTCGAGAAACAATTGCTTACTCGCCCAATACCCAGTGAATAAACTGAGTGACTTCCATACCGTTCTCTTTGGCATACTGGCCGACCGTCTGCTTCGGTTCTTTGACAAACGGCTGCTCGAGGAGAACGCGCTCGGCGTAGTAGCTGCGAATTCGGCCTTCCACCATCTTGTCGACAATGTTCTCCGGCTTGCCCTCTTGAAGAGCGGCTTCACGGAGGATGCCTCGTTCCTTCTCGACTTCGGCCACGTCCAGATCCGCGACGTTCAAAGCCGCTGGTCTCATGGCGGCGACATGCATGCAAACGTCCTTGGCAGCTACGTCGTTACCGCCTTTCACGCTGGTCAGCACTCCCGCAACTGTGCCGGAGTTGTGGCTGTAACCGCCGCTGGTTCCATCAATACGTTGCATACGACCGATGTTGAAGACCTCGCGAATTTTGTTCATAAGATCGTCACGTTGCTCTGCAAGACTCTGGCCGCTCTTGCTTGGCGAAGGCTGGGCGAGAAGCTCGTCTGCCGAGGAAGCTCCAGGGCCTGTGGCGAGTTGCTCCGCCAAATCGTTCGCCAGTTGGATGAAATCTTCGTTCTTGGCAACAGGATCGCTTTCGCATTTTAGTTCGACAATTCCCCCCGTCGCTTTGTCTAGCCCGGAGTAAAGGCCGAAACGGCCAAAGGCTGTTTCACGATCGGTTCGACCGCCCATGACCTTGAGACCACGTTCACGAAGCCACTGAATTGCGGCCTCTTCGTTCCCGTCACATTCCGCGAGTGCCTTCTTGCAGTCCATCAACGGCAAACTAGTCTTTTCTCGCAATGCCTTCACGGCAGCCGCTGTGATTGCAGCCATGATATTTCTCCTTGCTGTTATTCGTTCAGCTATTTGAATCCGACCCGTATCGGTACGACACCACTGGGCCGGAAGAGTTCAATGAAGATCGACTCGAACTCGCAACGGAATCCTGCTTTGGTGGCGAATCTCGCCCCGAAACATTCCAGCGATCCGAGAGAGTTACTACGCGTCAGCTGCTCCGTCGGCTTCCGACTTCGCATCCGCTTCGGCTTGCACATCGGGTGCTACTTCGGTGACGTCAGGCTCCGCGTCCTTGTTCTGTAACTCGACGTTGGTTTTCGCCGCGACGATCGCATCCGCCACTTGCTTGGCGATCAACTCGATCGATCGGATGCCGTCATCGTTGCCGGGAATCGGCAAGTCGACCAAATCCGGATCGCAATCCGTATCGATCAAGGCGACCGTCGTGATGCCAAGTTTGCGAGCTTCTTGGATTGCGTTGCGTTCCTTCTTGGGGTCGAAGACAATCAAGCACTCGGGCAGACGATTCATGGTTCGCAAACCGTTCAGGTTGCGATACATCTTTCGATACTCTCGATTCAATGCCGATTGCATCTTTTTCGAGTAAGTCGAAAGCTCTTCACTCCCACGTAGTCGCTCCAACTCTTCCAAGCGGGCGAGTCGATTACGAATCGTGCGGAAGTTGGTCAGAGCACCGCCAAGCCAGCGCTCGTTCACGAACGGCATGCCACAACGAAGCGCTTCACGCTCGATCGTTCCACTGGCCTGACGCTTGGTTCCGACAAACAGAATCAAGCTTCCACCAGCTGCGACATCGCTAAGATACTTCTTGGCTCGCAGTAGACCGCGAACGGTCTCGCGGATATCGATGATGTGAATCAGGTTCTTGCGGGCGTAGATGTACGCCGCCATCTTCGGATTCCAGCGGCTGGCACGATGGCCGAAATGCACGCCAGCTTCGACGAGTTCTTGAACTAGTGTATTTGCCACAAACAAACTCCCTAACTTCTAGTGACCAACGAGCGATGACGAGCCAAACCCGTCACAGGTCGAACCTTCGCTCATTCAGCCGAAGGAAAAAAAGAGGTTCCCCGCCGTTCGCAAATCGTGCTACACGCCCAGTTTGCGGCGAGGGTACAAGCGACTGAATTTATCAGCCTGAAGAAATCTGGTCAATTGGGAGTCGACCGCCGTTCACTCGTCTTTGGCACCGCCCAGGGTGACCGTAATCTTATACTTGGTCTGGAGATGCGCATGTGCCTGGCTGGCGTAACGATCCTTTGGGAAATTCTTGCAGACTTGTTGAAAGGCCCTGATTGCGGCTTCCTTTTTTCCTGCTTGCTCCTGCGTATAGCCAATCTGGAGCATCGCCCAGGGGGCTGAATTCGGAGCGCCGCCGACCACTTGGTTATACAGAATCACGGCTTCTCCAAAGTCCTTCATCGCTCGATGACAAGCTGCCATTTCCGAGTAGTTGCTCGGAAAGTTGTTGCATTGGCGGTAGTAACCGATCGCTTCTTTGTGCTTCCCCGCGTCGCGATAGCTCGTCGCGATCAGCCACAGCCATTTCTCTGCATTCTCACCGTCGGTCTTTAACAGCTCGTTGTAGACAGCGATCGCCTGATCATACTTTCGGGCCTCACGATAAGCATTACCAACCTCACTACTCCACCGCGCCTGATTCTCGGGATCAGACGCGACGTTGCGCTGGTACGCTTGGACCGCAGCATCGTAATTCTGCTGTTGCCGATAGCTGTAGGCGATTTGATTCTGAGCTTCGATCTTGTTCCCGAATTTCGCATACTGAGCGCGTGCCTGATCATATTTCGTGATCGATTTGTACCAGTCACCCAGTCGCTGTAGCGTTGTGTCGTTCGTGCCGAAGCTCTTCGAGAGTTGCTCGTACGTTCCCGCAACTTTATCCTCTCGTCGTGAGGCAGCGTGGAGATCGGCCATCGCATACCAGTGCTGGAGCGCCGCTTGTTTCGCTTCATCCGTCGAACGATCCGTTGGGATTCGCTGACGAATCCAGGCAACGCCTTTATCGGCGATCTGTTCGCCTTTCGATCGCGTTTCATCATTGCCTGTCAAGCGTGATATTGGGCCGCGACTGAAACTGGCGACTTGGGCGACCAACTGGTCTTCTGGATAGGTGGTTGCCAACGCCTTAACGGCCTCTTCGAAGGAACCGTTCTCGAACAGATAGGCCGCGAGTTGCTGCGATGCGGCTACGCAATGGTTCTTCGACTCGCGCGTTCGCTCGAAATCGAAGGCAAGCCGACGCCACAATTTGACTCGATCGTCAACATCATCATCAATCGATGCGATATCGATCAAATCAACCGTCGCATAAACCGCCACAAGATGTTTCGGATGATTTTCAAGAACCTCCTGGTAAGCCTTCTTGGCTTTGCGAACTTCACCGATGTCTTTGTAGGCTCGCCCGATATAGTAACCCGCTGCAACCGCTTCCGGTGCATCCGGCCAATAGTCAAGAATCGACTGGAACCCTTCCTTGATTGCAGTGTTTTGTCGCCGCAGTTCTATCAGGCAGAGGCTCCACTTCAACTGCGAGTAAGCCGCACCGTCGCTTTGCTCGTAGAGCGTCAGGAATTTCTCGTACTCGGACAACGCGACTTTGAAGTTCTTCTCGCGATAGTATTTCTCGGCGATGTTCAGCTGATATCGCTCGACCTCGCGCAGCTCCTTCCAACGCTCAAGAGGCAATTGGTCGAGCGGTTCGGCATACGCAGACCTCGTAAGAACGATGCATGCCAAGAATGCCACGACGAGATTCGCTGAGATTGACTTCATCTGTCTCACTTTGCTTTCTGTTGTCGCGAGGCCAGCCATTTACTGTATTCCGAATGGGCGTAGAAGATAACATTTGTTCCGAGTTGATAACACGCTTCGTAAATTTCCGGCGATACGCCGGAATGATCGTCGGTCCAGGCGTCGCCGATGTCACCTGGATGGTAATAGCAAACCAACCGCCCGTCGACTCGCCATCCGAGCGCATCCTTACCGCCGTGAGGAGCGACGTACGGCAGGAAGGGGATCTGAAACGGTATGCGGTGGATTGAATCATCGAGCGGGATTTTGCTGGGTCGCACGTTTGGCAACACCCGACGCATCAAGCCAACGAACTGGTTGTGAAAGTGGCCGCTGCCGCCGTTGTCCCCAAAGATCATCCCGTGCTTATCAATGACGTACTCGCGGAGTACCTTCACCTCGCTATCGGAGATCGAGATGTTGCGTTGCCCTGTGAGATAGACCATCGGCGGGCTCTTCTCTGGCAGAAAATTCTTCAATTGGCCGACGGTTCGTGATTCGGTTTGCTTGGCGACCTTTTGTTTAGTTCGGATACCGTACTCGATCAGCATGTTTACATCGGCACCGATACCAAAGTCCTGATCCCAGTCGCCTCCGGCATACTCCAGCCGTATGAAGCGAACTTGCCCCTTCGGCGTTCCTCCAGCGAAGCCAGCTCCAGCCCCTTCACCGTAACCTACCGTATAAGCATGTTCGGTGATCTCGGTCAGTTGCAGTTTGACTTCGTCGATCGGAGGCACTTTAAAGCTGATCGCGCTGAACGGATTCACGACGAACTTCTTCTTGATCACTTTTTGAACTTTGAGCGTTTGGGCGATTGTTTGTTGTTGACCGCCACCTGCTGGCATTTCGTACAGCTCTTGGCAGCCACCCATTTGTGTGAAGATCAAAAACAGGATAAGGAACGCGACCGAATACCCTGACAACGCCGTGACTGATTGATTTAGTTTCGCGTTGCGCCGGCCGTAGTACCATGCCGATGGATCGAACGGATTATTGATTCGTTGATCGCTCTGGACGTCGCCAGCTCTTGAAGTCGCCGGCGTTGCCCGAACAATTGGCAGTTCAGACTGCCCGGATCGCCTTCGGGATTCGTGCACTTGTGAGGCGCGCTCGACTGCCCAGATCGACCACGCGAGTCCGACAAAGAACAATCCGGCCGTACCGACGCGAGCGAGATGAGTTCGTGGAACGTCCCACTCAACCGCGTCGAAGCTGAAAACGCCCAAATGCCACAGTAAAACGTATGCCACCGTCAGCACGAAACACACCAGTTGCGTTTGACGTTGACTCGGACGTGTCGCCCAGCGAATCCAACTGATAGAAATCGGCAGAGAGGCGACGAAGACGATCGCTTGTAGCCAGCTTACGACCGATGCCTCGAACTGAATCCACATCCAATTCGCCAAGCAGAGCAGCCAGATCACTGCATAGGCACAAATTAATTGTGCGGCGCGTCGTGAAATCTGCAGTGCCCGGTTGTTTGCTGCTTCCATCAGTCGATCAGCTATTCAACTCCGTCAAGAAGATTATCGAGCTTACTGTCGAGCGGATTCGAGTTGGGATCGGCCTCTGCCGCGCCGCCGATTCCCATCGCTTCCGCCGCGCGTTCGAGATCCGGCTCGCTGGTGGCGGCCGTAGTTTGATCCTCGGTCGCCGCAGGAACGGGCTGTTTCTCGTTCGTTGATTGTGCTGCCGCAGCTGTTTTCGGTTTCTTGCTGACGCTCGCGGGCGCGCCCTTAATCGCGTAGGGAACAACCGTCAAAATAACCAACAGTACAACACAGCCTGCAGTCGCGGTGAGGACGCTTCGAAACAGATTGCTTTCAGCCGCGATCCCCATCACTTCCTGTGGGCTTCGGCCTTTCAGACGACTGAGAAACTCGCGTAGTTCGGCGGCTGCTGCGCCACCTTCAGTCTTTACGCGTTGGAGATCACCCGCGATTCCGCCAGGTCGAGTCTGTTGCTGTTCGAGATGTTCTTTGGTGCTGTCCATTTCATACTTCCTTGGCACGGTCGAGTCGGTTAGTCCCGCTGCTCTTCGACGATGTGAATTAAGTCGCCGCCTGCTTCACTGATTGCTTCGATGACTGGTTCAAACCGTTGAGCGAGTGTGTCGTTATGAACTTTGACGAGGACAGATCGCTCGCCTTGAGGGGCATCGCCCAAGGCGGTTTCAATTTGACCTGCGAGTTGTGCAACGCCGATCTGTTGTCCATTGAGATAGAGCTTGCTGTCCGAGTCGATCAAAACGCTGACCATCGTGTGGCCCGCGTTTTCAAGATTGTCGGCCTTCGCCGGCGTCCACTGCAAATGGCTGTCGTCTTGTGCCCGAGCAAGAATCACGAAGAAGATCAGCAGGTTGAAGGCGATGTCGCCCATCGCCATGCTGGGTACTTCTGCTCGAGATTTTCGCCGTGTGATTTTCATGGTTTGTCGTTGTTGTGGCCATCACTCTCCGAGTGATGAGCGCTTGTCACTCGGAGCGTGACGGCTACTGTTGAGTATTCGCACAGCCCGCTAACCTGGAACTTGTATCTCGCGTTCTTCTTCCAACTGCAACGTCACAATACCGCCGGCATCTTCGACGATCGAAGTAACAAATATCCAATGGCTGTACGGCGTATCGGGTTCGCTTTTCACGACAACAACTTTCTCCTCAGGCTGCGCCTTTCCGGAAAGTAGCGTCTTCAGGCGAGACAGCAGTCGGTTCGTCGGAATCACATCCCCGTTAACCAATACCGCCGTTCGCGTCAGGGACACCTCGATGTTTTCCGTCTGCTTCGATTCTTCATCCACGGTCTCACTACTTGGAATCGATTGGCGTCGGCCGGCATCTGGTTGAACGGAAGCACAAACAAGAAAGAATACGATCAAATTGAACGCGATATCGCCCGTCGCGCTGGACGGCGGCTCGACCATCAGTTTCGTTGTTCGTGCAACTCGCATTACCGTTAGCCACCGCTCGTGGCTTCCGCTTGTTGTTCAAGAGCCATCTGCAATGTAACGCCTTCGATCAATTCCGTGGCGGACTCTTCGACGTCCAATACGAAGCTATTGATAACGCTCGTAAAGTAGTTAAACGCCATGAAGGCTGGAATTCCGATGATCAACCCAAAGCACGTCGTCAGCAAGGCTTCGCTGATACCGCCAGCCGCCGCTTCGACGATGTTCATTTCGCCCATCTTTGCGACGATGTCTTGGAACGAGTTGATCATGCCGGAGACGGTTCCAAGAAAACCGAGCATCGGCGCGACACTGGAGACGGTCGCCAGCACAGACAAATGCCGCTCCAATGCAGCCACGACGTGTACGCTGTAATCGTCCATTGCTTTAACGACCTGCTCCTCAATCCTTCCGGGATCGTGGTTGAGTCGCCTCAAGACCAGGAATTTTCGCAGCCCCGATGACAGAATCGCTGGCACGGGGCCCTGCTCCTGATCGCAAAGTCGCAACGCTTCTTCGACGCGATCCTTGTCAAGCAACGCATGAACTTGCCGCCGCAAGTCTTCGCTGTCCGAGGAGAGCATCTTCAAGCTCCGATATCGCTCGATGATTACTCCGGCGGCGACGATCCCCATAATGAGAATCGGCCACATAAACCAACCGCCTTGGCGAAGTAATCCGATTGCCCCCGAACTGAGAATGTCATTCAAGGTGCCGCCGATTGACGAGCCATCGTCGTCTGCGTCCGCTACGGTGGGCGTCGGCGTCTCTGTGGTTTCTGATGCTCCAGCGTCCGTCGTGTCGGTGGTTCCGACTTCAACTTCGGATGTGACAGCCTCGGTTGGAGGTGATTCGGCACCGCCTTCTTCGGCAGCGGTCTGCGCGGGGAGCATCAATGTCAGCAGAAGGAGCGTGTTCATAATCAGAGTGGTCGGTTCAAGGTTGAGCCCGAGCGAGGCGGGGCGTTATTGGTCTTCGACGGATCGTGCTTCGGCCTCGAATTGCTGAAGCATCTCGGGTAGCGCCAGTCGGCCGCGCGCATATCGGGCCGCTTCGCTTTCGGGGAAGTCCCATCGACATCGGTTGTAGCGGCGGAAGGCTTCGCGATTGTTGTTCGCCATGCGGAAGCTTTCGCCCGACCAGAAGAGCGCGTCGGGCGACAGCTCGTCTTCCGGGAACAGTTTCATGAAGCGATCAAAGGAACTTCCCGCGTCTTGGAACGTCTCGGCTTTGTAGGCACACTGGCCGATCCGAAAGGCAATTCGCGCGGCATGCTGATGACCATCGAATCGATCTAGAAACTTCTCGCCGACCTGTGCCGCGATCATATACTCTTCCGCTTTGTAGAAGTGGTCGCTAATGCGAATCATCACGCTCGCGATCAGCGGACTTTTGGGGTATGTCGCGGCGAGCGTGACATAAGCTTCGAGAGCTTCGTCGAAATCACCGGCTTCCTCGTGGCTTTGTGCCAACTTGTACTGCGCGTCAGCGGCCAGCGGATGATCAGGATACTGACGCACGATCATTTCGTAGGACTCGATCGCTTCGGTCCAGCTTTCCAACTCTTGCGAGAACTGTCCGAGTAGGTAAGCGATTCGTGGCACGTACTTCGGATCGGGATAGTCTTCCATGACTTCCTGAAGAATTCGGCGACCTGCTGCCAAGTCAATTTTTTCTTCGGCGCTGCGCTTCAACTCGCGATGACTCTTGAACAGCTCGAAGTAGCTCTCCGCGATGTGGAACTTGGTCTCGACGGCCAGTTTTTCGTCGTTGAAGGTCTTGCTGAACCCGGAAACCAGCCCGTCGGTTCCAATCACGACCGGGATCTCTTGAGCCAATTCAAGATTGCCGCTCTCGGTACTGGCTGCGGAATCGAAGTATTTCACCCGAACTGTGTCGCCGAAGTAGCATTCGATGAGCGGATCACTCGGTTGCAAGTTGCCGGGCGTTGGCTGCTCGTTCGATCGAAGTGTAAGCGACCCGGTGAAGATGCCGCTGTGAACGAGCGTTTCGAAGAGTTGAACGGTTTCCTTTTCGCCAAATTCCGTTGCGATTTCGACATCCGTCACATCGCGATCGTCCGAGGTGTCTTGATCCGGATCGGTCACCATGAGGAAGAGCTTTTCGCCAACGTGCAACTGCGATGCGAGTTTGTCGTAGTCGCGATCCGTGCAAGCAAGCAATCCATTCGAGATCAATCTCCCGCGAGCTGGAACATCGATCGGTTTCTCGTCCGCTCGGAACTCGTCGTGATAGGTCGATGTGATTTGATCCTTACCGGATAAGTTCAGCACGCGAGCCACAAGGTTATCACTCAGTGAAGATTCTTCGTCTTCATCCAGTCGCCCGCCACCGATCAGATTTCGCGGCATCTCGGATGTGATCGGGACAACATCGGCACTCGTGCTGCTGCCGAGTTGCAAGATGACTTGTCCAATAAACCTTCCTTCCTCCAAAGCCCATTCATCAGCCGTTTGTCTTGGAACTTGCGACATTGCGCCCGACACAACGCAACGGACATCAGCCGTCGCGCCGTCGGAAGTGGTGACGGTGACTGTGATTTCACTAAGGCTGTCGCGCGCTGCGTCGGGGTCGATCACTTCGACGGTCAGCGGAGCTTCGAAGGCAACGCTACTGACTTGAGCCTCAGGATCAGGTTCGTGATACGTGATTCGGGGTGGACCTTCGCGACCTTCTGGCGGCGGAATAACACGAGTCTCCAAAATACGAATTCGAGCGTCGGTTGGTTCGTTCACGTAAACGACACTCTCGCGCGGCACCGAATGACCGGGGAATGTGTTTTGCTCGTCGATGTATCGCACGTAAACACGATCTCCGCGGCGGACGGTCAGCTTGTCTTCTTCTACTTCGGCGGTTGTATCAACTTCTTTCGTGAAGATACCTGAATACTCTTCCGTTTCCGTTGCCGCAAATTTCACCGGTTCGCCGTCATTGACGGTCACTTCGAACTGGACTTGATCGGGCGCCGCAGTCTGATCGCGATCGTAATCAACAATTTCGACAACAAGCCGTTCGCCTGGCTCGACTCGCTTCAACAGCTTACGAACCGTTTGTACCGAGCCGTTTCGATCACGCTCGAAGTCGTACGAGATTGGCGCAATCGCCGCGTCAAAGTAAGTCGCTTGTAGTCGATCGGTCAGCAACCGACTGCCGCCTGCGTTTGCTTGCGTCACTTCGTCGGTGTAACTTGCCGTGACGAGATCGCCGCCTGCGATTTCCAATACGTCATTCTCGGACAGCGCCAAGACGTCGGCTTCGGTGGGAATGAATGGATTCGCGCGGTCCTCACCGGAAATCTCAACATGATTTACGGCCACGGCTTCGCCGAGGTACTCGTTGATCACAAAACGCGTATAACGTACGTCGATCGGGTCGAATCGATACTCCCAGGCATTATCCGATAATACAACTCGTGAACCGATTGCAGGTCGCAACTCGACGCCGCGCAGCCCCATCGCATACCCTCGTTGGATCTCTTCAGGGCGAATTGCCAACCGCACTTTGCCCGGTTCATCCACCGTGAGCGTTCCGAAGCGATCGTTGCGATAGGTGTTCCAATTGCCTGTGTTTGGCAAATTCGAGCTGAAATACTGGTCGCCAAGTTCAACGCGGATGATAGAACCACCGCCTTGATGCGAGTAATTCAGCCACACATCGTAAACACCGATCGGAGCGTCGAACTCCCAATTCGCGACATCTTCGACTGCCTGCCAACTTGCGATCTGTTTGTTCTCGCCTTGCTCTTGAATACCAAAGTTCTCGGACTTCTTATCGAAGTGAGCAGTGTCGGCGGTCAGCGTGATCGTGCCTGGCGTAGTACGGAGTTCTACTCCGTCCTTTTCATGGTCTTCGGCGCTGGCCGCCGGTGTAGAACTCCATCCTGCGACGGAATCCAAATCGAAATCACTCGTCAAAAACGGACTCATTGTTACTCGCTGTTCGTTCAAACTTGCACGTGCGCGCATCGCCGAAAGTTCTTGAGTGTTCGGATGAGCCGCTGCAAAAATCGTCAGGTCGTGAACACCTTTCTCAAGCCAGACATCGACCGACTGATTGCCTTGCGCGAGATTCATTTCGAGCCGGCCATTCAACGCTAAACCGGTTCGATAACCGCGAACTTGGAAACGGACCGCGCCGGCTCGTGGTTGAGCAATCTTGCCGTACCAGAGCATCGAGACGTATCGAGGTTGCTCGTCGTCGTTCTCCGGTCGATTCCAAACGAGTTGCCCTTCCGCGACGGGCCCTTCTTCGATTGGCTCGCCGTTCGCCAGATTCAAAACCTGCGCCCACGTCGTGTAGCTGGTCGCATTGCCCGAGAACAGCTGATACGTCATGGCTCCATAGTCACCGGCAATCGGCGCAGCGTCTGGAATTGCTGGGTGGGCGGCGACGCGATACCAGAACTCGCCGTCGTAGCTCGCCCGAAGTTCAGCGCGAATGGGCTTGTTGTCGTCCGACTGAGGCACGAAGAACTTGGCCCGTGAGATCGAGCGTAAATCCTTCATGTCGACGGTCAGCGTTTTGGGAGTTGCCCCGTCCGGTTCGCTCTGCCAATAGGTTTCCGGATCTTGGTCGATCGCCATGAGCGGGTTGTGATCGATCGCGGTGTCGCTGGCGAGAGCGCCAGCGGGTAGTTCGCCCGACTTGGCGACTCCTTCGAAGACACCCGAGTGTGGTTCTGTTTCCGTTAACTTGACCTGAACTTGATCGCCGCTATCAGCGACTAACTTCGCCACGATTATGTCTGGCGCGTCGCCGAGATCTCGATCGCCGTCCTTGACTCGCAGGTAAATCGGATTTCCAGGCTTTATCTGATTGGTTGGTCGTCTCGTCGATTGCCGTGAGTCGGCTTGTTGACGTTGGCGTGCTTCACGCTCCAAACGTTCGCTAAAAGATTCTTCCTCTTCGTCGATGATTCGGCTGCTCGCGACCTCGAACTGTGCGTCGGATGCAATTCGAATCTCGACATCAGAAAGCGGGACGGTCTTGAATTCAGATTTGAATTGTTCGGGATAGTCGCAACGAATCGTGTCTTGGCCCGTCAGCTGTAGCACCTTGTCCAACTTGGCAACTGCTCCTAGCTCCGTATCGACGTCAGCTCGAAACACGCCTTTCCCGGCACCGCCACTCGTCAAATAGATCACCTCTTCATCACCACCGGGTTCGGTGCGTACGATGACAGGGATACGGTTGTGTCCGCGACTGATTCCGAGGTCGCTGTCCTGAACGACAATGGAAAGGGCCATTCCCGGAGCGTGCTGTCGCTTACTGACGCGACCGAGTCGTCCAACCGTCATCAGCAGCTGCAACTGGTCCATGTAACGTTCTTCGTCGCTATAGACTTCGGCCAAGTTGAAGAGTGCTTGATTGGCGAGCTCGATATTCGGAACACGCTCTAGCACGTTGCGGAAAATGTCGCGAGCTTCATCATTGTCGCCGCGTCGATGCGCGAGAACACCGCGAAGAAACTCTGCGCGGATGATGATCTCGGGGTCGCGATTGTTGGCAAGTTTCTCGAAGACGATCTCCGCTTGATCGTAGACCTTTTGAGCCATGAACGTTTCGCCGATTCCAAACTCTGCCTCGGTGGCGAAAGGGGTGCTGGGATAGCGATTGATGACCGTTGTGTACTCGCTGCGAGCGACGTCGTACCGCTTTGCGCCGAAGAAGTTCTTTGCTAGGAGATACTGGATCTCTGCCTTGAGCGTATCGTCGACCGTTGCGGCTTCGCTGTTCTTGATCAGCCAAGACCGTAGCGTGTCTTCGACCTTGTTGTGATTCTCTTCACCGCTCGCCGCCATCAAGTTTTCGCAGACAAACACCAGCAAGTCGACAGGAACTTCGTCTCGATGTTGGTCGAAGAGCGCTTTGTTCGCCAGAAATGCTTCCAGCGCGAGCGATTCGTCGCCGAGTCGCAAATACAACGCGGCTTGCAACAGCGGCGCGATCGGACTGTTTTCGTCGATCGTCAAGCCGACCGTGCCAAGGCGTGTGTAGCACTGGCCGATCATCGCACGACCCTGCGTTTTGCGTTGGTCGTTCGCAGATGTCAAGTTTTCGAGCATGCTCGTCAGCAAAGTGGCGGCGATACTGTACTCTTGACGCGTGACGGCACCCTGCGCGAATGGCATCAGTTGATCCCAGCGATGGGAATCGGGAGGCAACGGACGGGCGACTCGTTGCCAGGCAAGCGCACGATCCATCGAACTGCGAGCATCCGCCGCTTCACTCTCCAGGAGTACCAAATCGGCTTGTGCCGATGGCCAATCAAATTCCATATCACGAACCGCTCGTGCGACTCGCAAGATGTTCTCGGGAGTGTTTTCCTTCTCTTTGTCGAGTCGATAGTCTGCGTGACTGGTTCGGAAGTTATTCAGCATGTAGTGCAAGCTCCACGCATCAATGTCCCAGCCCTGGAACGGACGATTTCGCGCACGAGTCAGCGTGTCCTTCAGCGTTTTCTCGAAGGCATTGAGATCACCGACTCGCAACTGCGTGTCAGCCAACCACATCGCGTAGCGACCGTGATAGTCGGTGTCTTGCGCGAAACGACTTGTGGCAAAAGCGATCTTCTGTTGTGGATCTTCGAGCTTTTGGAAAAGTCGCCACGACGATTCACGAGCTTCGTAGAGATTCTGCTTTTGCTCCGCAACTTCCTTCCAGAGTGCGGTCGCCTCGTCGGCGAGTTCAAGTCGCCCAAAGACGTCTCCAAGCCCCGTCATGTTGCCAAATTCGGGACCATGCTTTTGTTGTGAGTTCTTTGCATACGCGAGCGTCTGGCGCGCGAGACCGGCATCTTTCATCTTGTCTGCCGCGATTCCAAGACGCCGCCACACATCGCTGTTGTTGGCTGGGGCCGCGACGGACATCATCGACAACGCTGCCTCTTTGGCGACTTCGGGCTGTCCATAATCGCTGGCGACTTGCAAGTACCGATACCGATACTCGAAGTTCTCGGGAAACATTTGTACGAGTTTGGCGTAGTGGGTCGCCGCGTTTGAACGCTGATCACCAGGTGCGTAGTGCTGATAGTAGTATCCGTGGTCCCAAAGCACGTAGCGTTGTAGCTCTTTGTTCAGCTTGTTGAAGTTCTCTGGACGAAGCAGTTGGTCGCGGATGCGGGCGTCCTTCGCATCGTAAGGACCACGTGCAATTTGTTGGACCAACGCAGCGATCGGATCTCGGTCTGCCTTGTCTAACTCTGCTTTAACGAAGTCCGCCCGATCGCGGAGGTCTTTATTGCGCCTCGCGGTCTTCTCCCAGTTGCCCAAGTACTGGCGCAAATTTTTCCAATGAATGTATTCGCGACGCACCTTGATGATCCGAGCTACGTCCGCTCGAAATTCGGCTTCGCTCTCTGGGTTAGATAGCAACCACGAGATGACGTTCCAAATATTGCCATCGTTGGTCGGAGATTGGGCGAGCAACTCTCGAAGAACTTGCTTGGCCTTGGCGTTGTCCTTCATGCGATCGCGACAGAGCGAAAAGCCCAGCTGGTATCGCAGGAACCACACATTCTTCGGGTTTTTGGCGATTGCTTCACGGAGCGCCTTCTCCGTGTCGGCCAATTGCTCGGGTTCATTGCCGTTCAGCTGAACGAAGTAAGAGGCAACGCTCTGGGCTTGAGGCGCGGTGGGCAACAAAGTGCGGAACATCGTCTTAGCGCGTTCGGGATTTTGCTCGCGATTCCAGGCAACAGCCAGGAGTGCGATCCGCTCGTAACGATCTTCGCGATCCGGATACTTTGCAAAGTAGTCCTTGACGATCGGTTCCATCTGAGCCGCCGGGGCCGCCGAGTCGTACAACCGTTGAATGTGATAGTAGTGTGACCATTGATCGTCGCGGATCGCTCGGACTTGCTTGAGCATTTCGACGGCGTTGGAATGTTGGCCGACGTAGCCGTAGTTCTCGGCCATCGTCCGCAATACTTCTCGTTTCTCCTCCGGAACCGTAAGCAGATTCGAAGCAACAAGCTTATTGCCGATCGCATTCGCCTCGGCCCATTTGCTAATCCGACGCCACTCGTAGTAAGAGCGCTGCCCTACGAACTTTGCATATTGGTCCTTTGGCAGTCGGTCGAACATCTCTTCTGCGAGTTCGGCCTGCTGGGCGATACCCGGAGTGCCAACCTGCGCGAAGAGCAAGCATGCCTTTTCCGCAAAGCGACGACCGTTCGGATTGGGCTCGCGCCGCCAACGAGCTTGGTAGACTTTCGCGGCATCTTCACGTTTGCCCACTTTTTCAAGAATCGAGGCGAGCCGCTCTTCAACCTTCGGGCAGTCGGGCGTGGTCGGATAACGAGTGAGGAACTGCCGTGCGATAACAGCGAACTCTTTGTTGCGAGAAAGTGCTTCGAGCCCATCGAGCAGCTTCAACATCATGGCCGCATGTCGGGGGTCGGTCGGATGCGCAGCGACAAATCGCTGAGCCGATCGCACCAATCCAAAGACCCGACCGTTTTCGTAATACAAGTCAGTCAGTTTGAATAACGCTTCGCCGGCTTCCGGTGCGTTGTCCTTATACTTTCCAAGCTCTGCCTCGAGCGCCGTTGCCGCTTGCGAGACAGTATCGATTGAAGTCTCGGCTGTTGGTTGATCCTGTGCAGCAACCTGAGTCACAGCAACCTGAGTCACAGCGCAAAACAGCAACAAACAGGAAGCAATTGTCGAACGCAACATGTGTTTTGTGCTCTTAAAGAAAGCAGAATGGTAGGACGTACACACTCATCAACCGCTCGCTCGGGCGAGAGCTTCGGAAATCTTCTTGGCGTCACCCGCAAGCGTACTCTCAGGATAGTCGCCGATCAGTTGATCGAATCGACGGCGTGCTTCCGCCTTGCGATCCATGCGGTAGAGGCAGCGACCGTAGTTGAACAGGATGACATCAAGGAATTTCGCGTCGGGATAGTTTGATAGGACGGTCTCGAAGGTGTCGACCGCGCGAGCGTAGTCTTGCTGTCGATAGTAATAATTGGCCATTTGCGCGACCGCTTCGCCAACGCGCCCACTCTCGGAGAACTGATCGAAGACCTTCTTATATTCCTGGAATGCTCGATCGTACAGCTGCGTCGCGCGTGCGCCTTCGGTCGCGTCCGCCATCTCGGTGTAGCATTCGGCGATACCGAACTGAGCCTCTCCACGCAGTTGACTCGTCTGCATATTGACCAGCCGCGAGTAGACACCGATCGCTCGGTTTAAGTCGCCTTGTTTGCGAGCCACTTCAGCGAGTTGCAACAGAGCATCGTCTACGAATCCGCTGTTCGGGAAGTCACGCTGCAGACGCTGAGCCATCGCAGCAGCGAGTTCCAGCCGATCCATCTCGAAATAGATCTGCCAGAGCTGTACGTACGTTTCTTCTAGCAGACGCCCGCCGAGCTGTCGCGCTTCCGTCATGATCTCTTCACACAACACAAGGGCCTGGTCGTACTTGCCTCGGGCGTTGTCTTTCAATCCGAATTCTTTGTAGCGGTTGCCGATGTTCGTCAGCGCGTCGGCCGTCTTCAGTCGCGTTTTGACCCGCAGTTCGCGATCAGAGATCTGCGAGCGAGTTACGCGGACGCCGCCCAGATTTCCTTCAATGCACTTGGCATCGACTTGGACTTGGCGAACACTGTCGGTCGTGTTCTTGTCGTCTTGATAAATCACGCGAACGATGTCGCCTGGGAGGGCTTGGAGTGTGTCGTCTCCCATGACAGCTTCTTCCGCCCGAGCGATTTGGATCGTCGTTCGAAACATCCCGCTGTGAATGGATGGATCTTTTGATTCGACGGAGCCGATCTCTGCCGCGGGTGGAGTGGCGTCCGCGCCCCCGTTTGCCTCAATAATTGTTGTCGCACCGTCCAAAGAAGCCGCTTGGCTTTCAACGACGGCTTCGACGAGCTGGACCTGCGCGCGATCGACGAGCTTGAATTGATCCGCTTCTTCGGAATCGTCCTCATCCACCGAAGGCGTATCGCTGTCGCCACCTGTTCCCTCATTGACCGCCGCAATCGCTTCCGCTTCTAGTTCTTCGTCCGTTTTCGCGCGATAGATTTCGACGATCGCACTTAGTCGATCGGCATTGTCGCTGAGGTCGCGATCCGGATCGTTGGTTTGAATGTTGACAGTTTTTCCAAGTACGACTCCCTGTAGCGTTTCGCTGAACGCACCATCGGTGATCGTGACAACGCCGTCGCCAACAACGGTTACTTCGTGCAACAGTTTGCGGTCGAACTGCTTGTCGGCGGTGTGCTGATCGATATAGGTGACTGATACTTTGTCGTCACCTTTAACTTCGAGCGAGCCGTTGTCGGGTTGCGGACGACCGAGCCGAGTTGTGATGCTGCCGAGGACAATACGTACATTGCGTCCTACGGGGAAGCAGTCAACGATTTCCTTGTCTCCGCTGGCGGCTTGGCATTCGACTTTAACCGCCTCACCCGATTCTAATGCAGCGAGATCAGCGTCTTCGATCTTGATGAATAATCGTTTCCCAGCTTCAACTTTTTGCACCTGATCGTCGTCAGTCGACAGTGCTGTCCCAACTTTTTCGAGGGCGGCGATCGCTCGGCTATAGTGCCCCAGTTGGAAGTGGCCAAGTCCGATGTAGTAGTAAGCTTGGTTGACGTGTTCGCTGACCGGAAATTTCTCGATGACGTCCCGCATCACCTGGAAGCATTTGCCGAAGTTGCGCGCTTCATAAAAGCAGACGCCCATTTTGAGTGTTGCTTCCGCTCGTTGCTCCTCGTCGCGATTCTCTTCGGTGGCGATGGCTTCAAATTGCACGCGAGCTTTCTCGAAGGCTCGGTCGCGTTCGAGGAAGTAGTCGCCGAGTCGCAGATGCGCAAGAAATCGCACGCGGCTCGTTGGATACCGCTCGATCACGGACTGCCAAATCTCAACTGCCTTTGCCGATTCGTCAGCTTCCAACCGCGCGTCGCCCGCTTCTACTAATTTGCGAGCCGCTCGATCTTCGATCAGAGAACCACGAGCCGGTGGCGTGGGCGCGCTATCTTGAGCCGGAAGGGATTGAATCAGAGAAACGACCGCAACGAGCGTGAGCAAAGGCAGTAAACGCATGGGTGGGCTACTTGAGGCGGGAATGTTCCGGAAATGTCGTCGCGCCACTCCGTGACGCGGACTTAAACTGCCTGCTTCACGCGGAGCCACGAGTCGCATCACGGTTGATGCGACTACTACTCATTGTAATTCAGACAAATCAACAAGCCGCCTCATGCGGCTGCTTCGTAACTGCTTCCGTGCGATTCGATCTGTCGGCTGGATCGCATGGGTGCCTCTATACCACGTTTTATCCAAACAGCTCGGAAACCGGCTTGCCGCCGTCGACCAAGGTCAGCGGGCGTGCCAACGGTGTCATGACTTCTTTTGTTGGGTCGATCCCGAGTGCGTGGCAGAAGGTCGCGTGCAAATCGGGCACTTTGACCGGACGATCCTTGGGCTGCATGCCGTCTTCGTCGGAAGAGCCAACGACCGTGCCGCCCTTGATACCGCCACCGGCCAAGAAACCGCTGAAGACAGTCGGGTAATGGTCGCGCCCGGCGTCTTTGTTGATCTTCGGCGTACGACCAAATTCGCTGAGCATGACGACTAGCGTCTTCTCAAGCATTCCTGATTCCGCCAGATCTTCGACCAACGAAGCCAATGCCGGATCCATCACTTCACCGTGATTTCGCATTGCAGGGAAGTTGTTCATGTGCGTATCGAATCCACCTCGATTTACTTGCACAAAGCGAACACCGGTTTCGACCAGCTGCTTCGCTACGAGCGCTCCGCGACCAAAGGCCGTGTCGCCGTAACGGTTCAGCGTTGAAGTTGGCACCTTGTCCAGCTCGAAAGCCTGCAGCGCGGGACTTCGCATTAGCCGAACGGCATCTTTAATGGATGTCTGCGTTGCCTTTAGCGTTTCATTCGTGTTGCCGGTAGAAAAACGGCTGTTGAACTTCGCCAGTCGCTCGAGTCGCTTGTTCCCGCGCTCTTGCGCGATACCTTCGGGGAATGACAGGTAAGGATCTTTCGCACCGGGTTCGCCGACGAAGTAGGCTTCGCAATTCTGGCCGAGATAGCCAGCTCGCGGAGCGCGACCGCTGACGGAGACATAAGCTGGCAAATCACCGACCTTCTCCTTCTCGTGAGTCACAACCGAGCCGAAGCCAGGGTGCACGAGGTTTGGGAATTCACTGTAGCTAGTCTGCAGATTGTAAGTCGCTCGCCCATGCGCGCCTTGCGTGCCGGCGATGGACCGAATCAACGAGCAGTGATGCATCTGTTTGGCGAGTTCGGGAAAGATCTCCGAGATTTCGACACCCGGCGCGGACGTTTTGATCGCTTGGAATTCACCTTGTGTCGGGCGACCGGGCTTAGGATCCCAAGTGTCGATGTGCGACATGCCGCCACCGTTCCAGAACAGGATGACGTGCTCTGCTTTGGTCGGATGGCTCGTACCTTCAAGGGCCAACAGTTGGCGAACATTGAATCCGAGGAAAGTTGCGCTGGTAGCGCCCAGCATCGCGCGGCGGCTGAGTTTGTATTCGAGACAGTGCATGCGGTAACTCCTTGCGTAGGGCACGCAGCGTGCGTGCGCCTTCTGTTGGGTGAGGTTTACGGTAAGAAGCGGAATTCGTCGCAATTCAGTAGCAGCCAACGAAGGTCAGCCACACCTTCCAGCGGGCTCCCTGCGTCGGCGATGATGGCTTTGGCTTCAGCAAGTTCATTTGAGGATGGCTGTCGAGTCAGGATCTCGCGATACACAAGTTGTATCGCCTGTGGCAAGTTGGCTGTTTCGCCAATGAGCAACGGGAAAACGGGCTCTAGTTCACCAACCCGCGACGCTTCGTGCGTCAGGCGTCCGTTCAGCATCATTAGCGCTTGCCGCATCGATGGACTCTGATCGCGATGTTCGCCTAACTGTGTGCGAGAAGTCTGGCCGAAGACGCGGAGGAAATGCTCGGGTGCTGCGGGGGAAGCCATGCGGAACGACGAGCTGAAGCTAGGATTGTCATCGATCGTGGCTTTGACAAAACGATCGACATACTCGACGTTTCGACGTTCGCGGGCTTGTTGCTCCATTCGCATCGCTTCTAGCTGCTCCGTCGACATGACTTTCATCTTCTCGATCGCAACGCTTTCGGCTTCTTTGTTCTTCTTGAGTATGGCATCGAAATCCAACTCGATTGCACTCTCCAGGTTATAACTGCCGGCGGATGCGAGCTGGTTTTTTCCCGGCAGCGCTTTCATTTTCGCGCCACCCGCTTGTGTCAGCTGGTCGGCGACCGATTCGCCGCCCGTCGACGCCTTCGCGATACGGTTCTGTTGCCAGACTGTTTTGAGATTCTTTCCGGCGGCGTGCTTCGCATCGAACAGATGCCCGGCAGTTACGACGCTGTCGTAAATAACCTCGCTCAGCATGCGTCGCATGGGCGTGGCCAGGAACGACTCTTCTAGCTGGGATTGTGTCAAATCGTCCAGTCCATAGACATGGGAGCGCTGATAGGGCTCGCTCGTCACAATCATTCGAACTAGCGTTTTTAAGTCGTAGCCGTTGGCAACGAACTCATCGGCGATGTAGTCCAGCGTCTTGGGATGACTAGGCGGGTTGTTGTCGCTAAAGTCGTCGATCGGTTCGACGAATCCACGCCCGACAAGATGCGCCCAAACGCGATTGGCGAAGGAACGCGAGAAGTATCGGTTCTTTGGGTCGGTGATCAGCTTGGCGAGTTCCGCTCGCAGTTCACTTTCGCTGGCCATGCCCGGTTGAATTTTGAGGTTGCGGGCGTCGCGTTTGGCTTCCGCAGCAACGTCGAACGCGTTGCGTTTCTTTCCGCGCGTAGCGCTTGCGACCTTGTCATCTAAGGACGTTAACAAGTCGTCGATGGAAGCTTCCGGATTTTTTTTCTGCTTCGCGTTTAATGCGACGAGTTGCTCCGCACGAAGATTCTTAAGCCGGCTGATGTATCGCGAGGGACGGTCGGTGCTGGCGAGCGCGAACGGGAATCGCGGTGGCATCGGCTTCCGCTCGTTGGCGTCGGCTTCACCTTCGGGTGGCCAAAGCACCGTCGATTGATTGGCTTCGGTCGTATAAACCGTATTTGTGAATTGCGTCTCGACCCGTCGAGTCTTTCCAAAATACGCTGCGAGTCCGTAAAAGTCGTGTTGAGTCCACACGTCGAAAGGATGATCGTGGCATTGAGCGCACGCGACGCGGACACCAAGAAATACTTGCGAGGTCACTCCAGCCAGCGCCATAGGATCGGCGTTGTCGCCGAGGACGAAGCCAACTTCCGGTGTCGCGCCAGCTTTGCCATTTGCCGAGATGAAACCTCTGGCTAACTCGTCGTAGGGCGTACCATCCTCGATCGCTTTATGCACAAATGCGATCGCGGCAGCTCCACCATCCGCATTGGATCGGAGCCGAAGCATGTCGGCGTAGAAGACGGTCCATGTATCCGCAAACCGCTCATTCTGGATCAACTCGTCAACGAGGGTGGCCCGTCGAGATTGCTTTGGCATCGCAGCGAACCGACGAATCTCTGCTTCGGTCGGAATTCGTCCGATCATATCAACATAAACGCGCCGCAAAAACGTCGCGTCGTTGGCGATGGGCATCGGCTGCAGTTCGACGCCCAGTTGTGCGTTCTCCGCCATCAGAATTTGATTGATCTGATTGGAGTTCGAAGTTGGTTCCGCAGCACCAAGGTGAACTGATGGGCCGAAGCACACACAGGCGAGCGATGCAGCGACAGCCGGGAAAAGTCTGGTATTCAAGTCACCATCCCTTTACTTATGTCTTGTTCAACTGTTCCGATTAAGGGAGCGTCCCTCAAGGTAGGCGGGCTTTATTGTGGCCGATCTTATCGAAGAATGCCACCTCGTATCGGCATCTCGGCAACGAGTTCGTGAGTATTCGGCGCCGTCTGAGCAACCGGCATCTTCAATTTAGTCACCACGACGACTATTATTAGCGAGCCAATGTGCTTTTGTACTCAAGAAATAACACAAAGTACACAAATATTACGGAGTCTTAGACGCCATGCGATTTGTAACATTGCTAACCACCATTTTCGTTGCCCTGTCTTCGTCTTATGCCCATTCAGCGACCGTTGCGGTTCGAGGAACCCACCTATGCTGTGGAGGCTGTCAAGCCTCGGCGGATGAAGCGTTGTCCGATGTTGAAGGGATATCAGCGATTGCGTGCGATTTGAATACCAAAGTGATCAGCTATCAGGCCGCCAGCGATAAAGCCGCGGCAGCTGGTATCGAAGCGTTGGCGACTGCTGGGTTCTACGGCACGGCCACGCACGGGGCAAAGAAATTGCCTTACCCAGAATCCGGCGCTAAGAAGGGAATGAAGGCCAATTCCATCATGCTGACGGGAGTGCATCTCTGCTGCACGGCTTGCGTCTCCGGTTCGCAAAAGGCTCTCGTCGACGTCAAAGGTGTCACACTGATCGATATCGACCGCAACGAGAAGACCATCAAATTAACCGGCGACGCGATCAACGTGCCCGAAGCCGTCGCCGCGTTGAACAAGGCAGGATTCTATTGCCGGCTGCCGAAGAAGAAGCAGCAGTGAGAGAGACGTATTTGGGTGGCTGGTGGTCGAGTCTTCAAGTGACTGATGGCAGGCTTGCTAGGTTGTAGTTTCCCTTTTGGATCGAACTCGTGCGCTCTGGGCTCATCTCCCGGAGCTCGATGGCCACTAGCAGTTGCCAGCCATTGCACTTGCCTCGGGGTTCGACATAAAGTGTCTAACTTCCAGCCAGATGCCCTCCGACTCGCGCGCCGCCCTTCCCATTGGATCTCTTCACAAGATGCACGCCTTCCTTTCGAGTTTGATCTCAGATTGGCCATGGCAGGCGATTGCTGGCGTGATGGTGGTGAGCATCCTTGCGTTGGGCAAGGGAGCTGATCGGCTGGTCGAAGACGCCGTCAAGCTTTCACTGCGATGGGGTATGCCTCGCGTCGTTGTTGGCGCGACGATCGTAAGCCTGGGCACCACGACGCCCGAAGCGGTTGTCTCGGTGATGGCGGCCTTCCAGGGGCGTCCCGATATGGCGCTCGGAAATGCCGTCGGGTCAATCATATGCGATACGGGTTTGATCCTGGGTATTGGTTGTTTGATTGCGCCACTGCCGATCGATCGGCAATTGGCCAATCGCCAAGGATGGATGCAGTTCGCATCTGGTGTCTTACTTGTTGCTTTGTGTGTTCCCTGGACGAACCTCGGCGCCACCTTCGTAAACGGCGGGACGTTGACGCAGGTTGGTGGGTGGTTACTGATTGGATTGCTTGCGGTTTACATGGTGTGGTCAATTCGGATCGCACGCACCGCGCCCGATACTGAGGAACTGAATCGCTGCGAAGAATCCGGTGCTGCGAAGATCTTGTTCAGTGTTTTGGTCGCTGTCATCATCGTTGTCGCTGCTTCTTCGTGTTTGATCGCGACCGCCGAAGAACTGGCAGTTCGCATACACGTGCCGCCAAGCATTATCGCGGCTACATTGGTCGCGTTTGGAACTTCGTTACCGGAGTTAACAATTGTTGTCACAGCAACCTTAAAGGGACAAGGCGAACTGGCGATCGGGAACGTGATTGGTGCCGACATTTTGAATGTGCTGTTCGTCGCAGGTGCCGCCGCCGCGGTAACTCCGCAAGGCTTGGGCGCGAACGTACACTTCTTTCACATGCAGTTCCCAGCAATGTTGTTCGTGCTGATCGTATTTCGTATTGGCATCTGGACGGCAAAGGACGGAACGCTGCGGCGAGGCTTCGGATTTGTTTTACTCGGAACTTACGTTGCCGTGACGGCGATCAGTATTCTCGTCTCTGGCAGTGAGATGGCTGGCGGGCATTGATGCGAAAGCAAACAAAAAGAGCGACGATTACTCGTCGCTCTCTAAGAAGTAGTGGAACTCTGCTTCGGACCTAGGCTACGTATTCCCGATCAACGTTTAGCCCTGGCAGTGGAACTGGATACTTGCCGCTTGCATCGGCCAACAGAGGGGCAGGACCGTCGAGGGTCATCTTGTCGGCGTCCGGAGCGAAGGCGTGGTCGCAGTTCAGCATTTGGTCGTACGTAATGATTTGACCGGTGTGCGCCGCCATCCGGCCCATCGAGGTGACGACGCTGGCTTTCACGCCGCGTTCCACTTCGTTGTACGCTTTGTCTCCCTTGATGGCATCGATCAAATCGTCCCACTCGACTTGATAAGGGTTGGGCTCAGGATCGGGATACGCCCACACAAGGTCATCTTTCACAAAGTTCTGCCCTTTGTAGATCCGACTCCTGGCGGGGACGTGACCTGCTGTCGAGAAGATCGCGGAGCCCTTTGTTCCGTGAACGTAGGTCGCAAAGTCCTTGTGACAGCCAGGAATTGTTCGACCATCGACCAACAGCTTCGTACCGTCCTCGAACGTATATTCAATCGAGTAGCTGTCGAAGTTTTGATCGACCGTGTTGCCACGATAGTGACGACCACCACTGGCGATTGCTTGAACGGGCCAAGCTCCCTTCGCCCAACATCCTTCGTCGATATTGTGAATCAGGAAGTCACTGACCGCACCGCCGCTGGCCCATAGGAAGCCGTGGAAGTTGCGGATCTGATGTTCGAGTTCGCTAACTCCTTCTTTGGCTGGTCCGACAGCAGCCGAACCGGTCGGTCCCGCCATGCGATAAGCTCGCAGGGTCAGGACGTCGCCCAAGTCACCATCGTGAATCTTGTTGGCCAACGCTTGGCGTGCCTTGCAATGTCGAACCATCAAGCCAACACCGACTTTTAAGTTCTTCTCTTCGGCTTTCTTTGCGAGCGCAAACATCTTCTTGCTGCTGGGGCCGTCCGCCGTTAACGGTTTTTCCATGAAGACGTTGATGCCCTTTTCGATGGCGTAACCGAAATGCACCCAGCGGAATGCAAGCGGCGTCGTGAAGATTGCGACATCGCCGGGGGCTAAGCAATCGATTGCGTCTTTGTAAGCATCGAAGCCAACGAACTGTTGCGTCTTGGGCACGTCGACTTCGTTCGGAAACTGTGTCGAAAGACTGCGGTAGCTGATGTCCAGTCGATCTTGAAACACGTCGGCCATCGCGACAAGCTTGGTTGGGCCGTTCTTGACTCGCAGCGCGTTTGCTGCCGCTCCGGTTCCACGACCGCCGCACCCGATCAAAGCCACTTTGATCGTGCCGTCCGCTGCTGCATGAACGTGCGGGACGGCTCCGGCGACTAACGCACCAGCAGCGGCGATACTGCTTGTGCTTTTGAGAAAGTCGCGACGCGACGAAGCGGGTTTCGGGGTGTCAGTCATGATCCGGCCTTTCGAGACTAGGAGGGATTGTTTTTGGTGGGACTTCTAAATCTTTTAGCTGAAGTCGCCAAGACTTCAGATTTACAATTCGATTCACTGAATTCTTAGCGAATCCAGCGACGACCTTGGACTTGGTAGACAAGTGCATGAGGCGAATCGTATTGTGCCCTAAACCGACTCACTTGTCACTCTTCTTCGTCAATTTGTGGCGGTTCAGTCTTGCCCCATTTTTCTGCCTTCTCGGCGTCGGTCGGTTCAACCAGCGGGCGGACGATGCGAAAGCCAACACTCAACGCATCTGTGTGATACCAAATGCTTTGAGGCAATTGAGGGTCTCGCTCTTTCCATTCTTCACTCGACGCAATCCGCGCCGCACTTCGTAGCCGATCAGGATCGTCATCCCACCCTCCGCCGCGCACCACGCGAGGGTATAGAGTCGTCGGAATTGCAAGGGGAAGTTTGCCGCGAGCCGCGTCGCTGGCGTAAAAATCCGGGACATATTGGTCGAGGACCCATTCCGAGACATTGCCATGCATATCGTGCAGCCCCCACGGATTGGGCTTCTTCTTGCCAACTTTCGCATAGGCTTCGCTGTTGTCGTAGAACCACGCATACTCCTTGATCTTCGACACATCATCCCCGAACGAGTACGTCGTCGTCGTTCCCGCGCGGCAGGCGTACTCCCATTCGGCTTCGGTGGGCAATCGATAATAGCGCCCGGTCTTAGCGCTCAGCCACTTGCAAAACGTTCGCGCGGCATGTTGCGTCATACAGATCGCCGGATAGCCGCGTGTTCCCATCCCGAAGCTCATGTCGGTGTACGGTTCCGTCGGTTGGCTCAGTTGAAACTCGTCGGCGGCTTTATCGCGAGCGGTTGGTTCCACGCTGAGCGCCGTGCGACGAAACACATCAAGATCCGACATCCAGACTTCGTAGGCATCCCAAGTGATCTCGTGCTTGCCCATCCAGAACGCATCGATCGCAACTTCACGCTGTGGCCCTTCGTCGTTGTTGCGATCCGCTTCTGTCGCGAGACTTCCCATGACGAATTTGCCGCTTGGAATCGCGACCATATCGATCTTCGCATTCGCATGCTCTACCAACTCGACGTAGGGCTTCATCTCTGCTTCGGAAGCGGCGTCCGAGTTCGCGATCGGCAAGGGGGCAGGGCGATCGGCCGCAGACGATGTTTCGACTGCGATAAGTGCTAGAGACATTCCGATCGTTACTCGTGCGTAGCGGCTTGCGCGGCTAGATGACTTCATTCTGCTCACACCCTAGATTTGCGTTCGTACGAAGTCCACACGTCGGGGAACTCGTGAGGCTTCCGAGGAATCAAAAGTCTCACGACTTCTGCTACGACTTTTAAAACGGAGCCTAGTATTATAGTCACAATCGCCCCTGAAGATTAACCCACGGATGGCAACACCGGTCTACGGAGGGTGTGTCGACCGCCAATGCTCTCATCCGCCGGCGTCCCCACGGCGTTTCAATTCCAGCTACCTCCGCGCAGAGCGAACGGTCGCTTGATCATTCAGCCCCCAGTCGTAATCCAAGTACGAGATGCGAACTGCATTCGTACGAGCCGCTTGCTGCGTTGCTGGAGTCGGCAGATGTGGGGCGATCGCGCGGAGTTGCGCCGCTTGATCCTTGCCAAAATCTTCCGCGAACCAACTTAGAATTGAAGAGACGTGGAATCGACGACTGCTTGGGTCATAACGGAAATTGCCAGATTTCGCGAAGAAATCGCGCGCGTTGTCGGCAAGTTGTTCGTCCAGCGTCTGGCCCAGATAAGCCTCGTTGCGGAGTTTGGGGCAGCTTGTCGATGCACAGACAATCGCAAAGTGAATTCGTGGTTCGTTCATCTTGCGGAGGATCTCGTGCTCGATCTGTTCGAGATAGTAAGCCTCGCCACCGACGACCAACAGCAGATCTTTCCAAATGTTGTAGCCAAACACGCGGGCCGTGTGATTTCGAATGCTAGTGGTTGGATACTCGCGAAGTATTCCCTTGATCGTGACAGCGTTGTAAGCATTGATCCAAAACGCGAGGATTGCTTCACGACTGGCTCGTTTGCGCGAGTCGGCATGTGAAAGTTGCGCCAGATACGCGTCCAGCTGTTGCTCGTCCTGCCGCGAATGTTTCCACGCCGTATAGTTAACGTTCCCTGCTTGGTCGACATACTTCTTCAGCAAAACGTTCCAGTGCGAGTGATCAATCTGATCGATTGAAATCCGTTCGCTTGCGGCGACGTTGCGACCGACTGTGACCTTCGCCCCAGCCGTCGCGGTGCCGCTGATCAGGCAGACGCTTCCGGCAAAGATGCCGATGGTGATTAAGAGCTTTAACAACGAACTCACTCTTCCGAGGTTCATGACAACTCCATTTGCTTGTTGCTAGTGCGGCGAAGCCGGGCGAAACGTAGCCGTCACTTAAAATGCGACCACAACTGATCTACTAACCGCGTCGATTATCCACGCCGCCGCTCGCTGTGTCTGTTAGATCGATTACGAAGGGGGCGCTGACTTGATCAACGCTTCGAATTGATCTTCGGTGAGAACCTGGATGCCAAGTTTCTCCGCCTTAGCGAGTTTGCTCCCTGCTTTCTCACCCGCAACAAGATAGTCCGTCTTAGCCGAAACACTCGACGAGACTTTGCCGCCGTGTTGCCGAATAAGGTCTTGGATCTCGTCTCGCGTGTATTTAATCAGTTTTCCAGTAACAACGAACGAGCTACCTGCAAAAATGTCGCTAGCAAGCCAAGGCTGCTCCGCCTCCATCTTTATTCCTAACGAACGCAAGTCATCAATGATCTCGCTACCATACTCGTCGTGCAGAAAGCTGTGGACGCTCTCTGCGATGATCCCACCGATCTCGTTGACATCCGCAAGCTCCTCGACGGAGGCCGCTTCGAGTGATTCGATCGAGCTGAATTGAATTGCCAGTACGCTCGCCACCGTCGTTCCGACATGTCGAATGGACAACGCGTTCAACAGCGAAGCAAGGCCTCGATCACGGCTCGCTTCGATGCCAGCTAGCAAGTTGTCAGCAGATTTCTCACCCATCCGTTCGAGCGCGAGCAAATCGTCCTTTCGATCCTTCAAACGATACAAATCACCATAAGTAGCGACAAGTTCGCCGCTCACCAACTGATCGACAAGTTTGTCGCCGAGCCCTTCAATGTCCATTGCCTTGCGGCTAGCGAAGTATCGAATTCGTTCCTTGACTTGCGCCGGACAAGCCAAGTTCGGGCAGCGAATATACACGCCGCCTTCATCCTGAACTAATTCAGTTTCGCATTCGGGACAGCGCGTCGGAAACTCGAACACGGGCAGATCGCCCTTCCGCTCATGCTGTTCTACGCGAACGATGTGAGGAATGATGCGGCCAGCCTTTTCAACGACAACAACGTCACCGACTCGGACGTCTTTGCGCCGCACTTCGTCGGCGTTGTGCAAGCTCGCTCGACTGACGATTGTGCGGTCGAGTTCAACTGGTTCTAGGTTTGCGACCGGTGTGATGGCTCCAGTCTTGCCGACTTGCACTATGATTTCGTTCAAGCGAGTCGTCGCCTCCCACTTCTCCCACTTGTAGGCGATCACCCATCGAGGGCTCTTCGAAGTGTTTCCCAGTCGATCGCGCTGATCGAAGTTATTGACCTTGATCACAAGGCCATCAACTTCGAAGTCCAACTCGTGCAGTTGTTCGATCACGGACTCGGCGTGTACCATCGCTGCGTCGATTGTTGGAAACGCTGCAACGTGAGGTGTTGGTCGCAGTCCATAGCCGCCGATCTCGGTGAGAAACTCAATATAATTCGTAGCCTTGATCCCTTCGCAGTGCCCCGTCCCGTGGCAGAACATCCTGAGGCCACGCTCGGCGCAAACACGAGGGTCGAGCATCGTGATCGTTCCCGATGCTACGTTACGTGGGTTTGCGAACAACGATTCGCCGCTGTCTTGTTGCCGTTGATTCAGCGCGACGAGCGTCGAGTTCGTCATGAAGATCTCGCCACGGACTTCTAGTACAGTTGGCAAGTTATCGCCGACGAGCCGCAACGGAACGTCGCCAATCGTGCGGACGTTATGCGTGATGTCACTGCCCGTCGTTCCATCACCGCGCGTTAAGCCCTGGACGAGAACTCCGTTTTCATAAATGAGCGATACGGCCGCGCCGTCGATCTTTAACTCGACAACCCACTCGATCCCTTCTCCCTCCAACGACTTAATCGTGCGATCCGCCCACCTTTGAACCTCTTCGATCGAGTAAGTATTTTCGATCGAAAGCATTGGCAGGCGATGTGCCGCCTCGGGCAAATGATCGACAGGCTGTTCGCCGACTCGCTGCGTCGGGCTGTCGGGCGCGATGAGATTCGGATGCTCGCGTTCAAGCTCCTCCAACGCGTATAGCAAGCGATCGTATTCGGTATCGCTGATCTCGGGGGACGCTTCGACGTAGTACAACCGATCGTGATGTCGAATCTGTTTGCGGAGTTCCTCGATTCGTTGCTCGACAGAGGCTGTCATCGGATAAACTCTCTAGGAACTTACTGATCTCTGACAGAACAGATCTCTAACACAACGGCATTGTGCCAAAAATCTCGTTTGTTGTGAGGGTGGGGCGACTTGCTACAATTGGCTCCGCTCCACGATGTTACTGCTTGCAAAAACCAGGATTAACAATCATGAATGGGCTTCGATTTGCACTGCACTGCCTCATCCTAGGCATTGTTGTTTCTAACGCTTCTGCGGCCGAAGAATTCCGAGCTGGTGCAGCCACGGCGGACATCACGCCGCAAAAATGGCCCGTGCCAATGGTGGGCTCGTTCAGCGAGCGGCTGGCGACACATGCTTGGGATCCGTTAAATGCCAGAGCGTTGGTGTTGGACAACGGATCGACGCGATTAGGATTTGTGGTCGTTGACAGCTGTTATTGTCCGCGAGAATTATTCGACGAGGCGAAACGTCGAGCTGCGGAAATATGTGGAATGCCTGCGGATCACATTCTGGCGTCAGCGACACATACGCATACTGCTCCAGCGTCTCGCGATCGGCGTGAGGTTGCTGCTGATCCCGGATATGTTGAGCATGTCACTCGCGGAATCGTGTCGGCACTGCATCAAGCCACATCGAATCTTGCGCCGGCAGAGTTTGGCTGGGGCCGTTGTGAAGTCCCTGAGGAGATTAACAATCGGCGTTGGCATTTGAAGCCCGGTCGTATGTCGATGAACCCGTTCGGTGGCATCGACGATCAAGTGAAGATGAATCCGCCGCGAGGTCCGACCGTGCTTGATCGTCCCGCAGGCCCGGTTGATCCCGAGGTGATGTTTCTGTCGGTACGAACTCCCGAAGGACGTCCGATAGCACTGTTAGCGAACTATTCGTTGCACTACGTCGGTAACATTCCTGGCGGTGGCGTTTCGGCGGACTACTTCGGCGAGTTCGCACGCCAGATCGAACAACGCCTGTTCCCTGAAGGACAACAAGACGCGCTGGCTCCATTCGTGGGCATCATGTCGAACGGCACGAGTGGCGACATTAACAATATCCAGTTCATGAATCCCCGTCCGCGAAAGAAGCCATTCGAGCAGGTTCGTCACGTCGCGAGTTTGGTTGCTGATCGCGTTCACGAAGCGATGCCAAAGGTCAAGTATCAGAGTTCAGTCGCATTGGCGATGGCACAAACAGAACTAACGCTAAAGGTTCGCAAGCCATCGGCGGAGCAGGTGGCTCAGGCCAAGGAATTCCTCGCCGAGTCTGACGAGAAGAAGCTGCCGCCTCGTGCCAAGCCGTATGCCAAGTGGACGCTAGTGCTCGATGAGCACAAGGGAACGGAAGAACTAGTACTTCAAGCCGTCCGCATTGGCGACGTCGGCATCACATCGATCCCGTGCGAAGTTCTCGTCGAGATTGGACTGCGAATCAAGGCCAGCAGCCCGCTCAAACCGACCTTTACCATCGAGTTGGCCAACGGACACTATGGATACTTGCCCGACCCGCAACAACATCGACTCGGTGGTTACGAAACGTGGCTTGGCACGAACATTCTTGAGATCGAAGCGTCTGAAAAAATCGAACTGGAGTTGGCGAAGCTACTCGATCAAGTTGCTGCACCGTAGCGCCGTAGGCCGGTAACAAGGAGGCTTGGCGACGCCGTTCCGGAATTCCGTTGAGGCCACAACTCGCTGCTGCCGGAACTTCGCAAAGCCTTGGTCCGGCCTACTTAATCTTCTTTTTCTTGTACTGCTTCCAGTTCGCGAACTTCTCGGGACGGGCGTCCGAGTATTGATCCAGTGCCGCTTGCAATTTGTCACGGATGGCTTGCACTTTGGATGACAAAGCACTCTGATCGAGACGCTTCGTCTCCAAGACATCTTTCTCGACGTCATAGAATTTGCCACTGCGATACAGCTTGTACCTTTGGTTGCGTGTAAACTCGGCCCCCTTCGGACCTCCGTTTCGCGCGTACCAAACGTAAATCCACTCGCGAGGCTTTCCCTGCTTTCCCATCAGTTGTGGGAGGAAGCTTCGACCATCGGCACCCTGCGATGTCGGAACGCTTACACTGGCGGCCTCGCACATCGTCGGCAAGAAGTCGCTGAAGTCGACGATGTCATTGCAGGTCACTCCCTTCGCGGTCTTGCCTTGCCAATGTGCAATCAATGGCACTCGCGTGCCTCCGTCGGTCGTTTTCCCTTTCCCGCCCGCCACCTCACGGCCACGCATCATCGAGACGACGGGCTGGTCCGTTCCATTGTCACCGGTGAATAGCACGAGCGTGTTTTCGCGCACACCGACGCGATCGAGTTGCTCGAGGATGCGACCAATCTGCTTGTCCATGTAAGTGACCATGTCGCCAAAGTACTTGGGGTCGCCCTTGTAGGTCTTCGAGCCTGCACTTTCAGGATCCCAATCTTTCGAATCGGGAGTCGGCTCGAAGGGGCAATGGGTCAAGATCATCGGATAGTAGAGCAAGAACGGTTTGTCGCGATGTCGGCCGATGAAGTCGATGGCGTATTCCGTCGTCACATCGGGACCGTAACCAGGAGCAAAGTCCTTCTTTACGCCGTTGATATCGAGTCCCGGCGAGGGATAGCGACTGGCTCGTCGGAGCATGTGCCACAAGCAGTATTCATCGAAACCGAAATGATCGGGCAACGACGCCTCGGCACCTAACTGCCACTTGCCGACAATGCACGTTTTGTAACCCGCCTCGCGAACGATATTGCCAAAGGTGGTCTGCGACTTATGAAGCAAGCCGAATTCGGCGTAGTTTCGCACGTTGTAGCGGCCCGTCATCAGCTTCACGCGCGATGGCGTGCAGATTGGCTGCGAGTAACAGTGCTCGAATCGCACTCCTTCGCTGGCAAGTTTGTCCAACACGGGTGTCTTGTAAGAGGTCCCGCCGTTGGCTCCGATGCATTCGAATCCGAGGTCATCCGCCATGATCATGACGATGTTGGGGCGTTGCTGGTCCGCGAAGAGAGCGGTCTGTAGCGACACAAAGACGAGTGAAAACAGTGCGACTCGCGATAGGTCAGATTTGCCGTTCATGAATTCCACTCTAGTAGCTTGATTTGAGGACGCCCGCTAAAGAGCTTACGATAGCTCAAACGAATGTTGACAACAATCAACGGCTTCGGAAAGCCATCGAGCACCCGTCTATTTAAAACAGGTTACTGTAATGTCGTCTTTCTTTCGAGTTGCGTTCGTTGGGCTGACTCTCTTCGCAACGCTCGCTCACGCTGTCGAGCCTCAACCTGAGTGGGTGCGGTGCGCGTCGGAACCATCCTCCGCTGGCGAAGGCTTCTTTCGAAAGAGCTTCTCCGTTGACCAACCAGTTACGCTGGCGACGCTTCGTGCTTGCGGTGATGGAACTTTCTTGAAGGTCTTCGTCAGCGGCAACCTCGTCGCAGAGCTTGAGCCGTATGACGCTGTGTTGCGAGTTGATGTGACGAATTTGTGTGTAGGTGACGAACTCGCCATCGCAATGCAACTCGAAGCGAGCCCACCGCTCCACTGTGCCGGTTTCGTGCAGCTGGATCTCAAGTTTGCAGATGGCTCGCAGCGTACGATCGTAACGGACTGCAGTTGGCGATGCCGAGCGAAGGCTTCGGAAGAGTGGGCCGCGGTCGCGTTCGATGATTCTGATTGGAACGCGCCGATTCGGCTCGGCGCGGTCGACGATCGACTGCTGATCCCGGGTGAGCGCAGTACGGACATTAATGTGGCGGAAAACTACGACCAGTGGAAGCAAGCCAGCGGCGCGACCGAAGGCACCGATCCTGCGTCGTTTCAGTTGACCGACGGGTTTGAGATTGAGTTGCTGCGTTCGGCGGCGAAAGACGAAGACTCGTGGGTGTCGATGGCGTTTGATAGTCAAGGACGTTTACTCATCGCGAAGGAGAAAGTCGGTCTGCTGCGAATGACCTTGGGTGACGCTGGCGCCGTCGACAAGGTCGAGACGGTTAACGACACTATGCGGGAATGTCGCGGGCTGTTGTTCGTCGGCAACGACCTTTTTGTGAATGCCAACAATTCGAAAGGGCTTTACCGTCTGCCGGCGAGCGATGACGGTCGATTTGGCGAGCCAGAGCTGATTTACGAATCTGGTGGCGGGGTAGGGCATGGGCGTAACGATCTAACGCTCGGTCCCGACGGCAAGATCTACAGCATTCAAGGCGACTCGGTCGATCTGCCATCTGGCAGTCGCGACTTCACATCCCTCTTTCGTGACGCGCGGCGAGGCATCAAGACGAGTGAAGGCCATCTGTTGCGGATCGACCCCGATTCCAAAGAAGTCGAACTCTTGGTCGGCGGACTGCGGAACCCATTTGGGATCGCATTCAACCTTCGCGGCGACTGCTTTACTTACGACGCGGATGCCGAGTACGACATGGGCGCTCCGTGGTACCGCCCCACTCGCGTCAGTCACCTGACGCTCGGCGGAGATTACGGCTGGCGAGGCGTCACCAAGCAGTGGCCACCTTACTATCCCGATCACATGGACAATGCGACGCCGGGCGTCGACATCGGCAAGGGCTCGCCGACAGCAGTGAAATTTGGCACTTGGAGCAACTTTCCTTCGCGATACCGCGATGCCTTATTCATTCTTGATTGGACGTACGGTCGGGTTATCGCGGTCCATGCCCTCCCACGCGGTGGCAGCTACTTGATGACGGCGGAGACTTTTTTGCAGGGTCGACCGCTGAACGTTACAGATCTCGACTTCGGTCCCGATGGATCGATGTATCTGGTGACGGGAGGTCGCGCCACACAGTCCGCCTTATATCGTATCCGCTACACAGGTCCAAAGATGTCGCGATCGGTGCTCACTCAGCAACAGCAATACCGCCAAACAATCGCCACCACGATGCATCAGAAGCGACGGCGACTTGAATCGGAACTTGTCGATGGCACGCTTGGGATAACGCCTCTGCTTGGAAGCGATGATCCGTGGATACGTGCCGCCGCGAGGAATCTGCTTGAGCGGAAAGACGTGTCCGATTGGAAGGACGCGGCGGTTGTGGAATCATCGAACAAGGTGGCACTGGCAGCGATGCTGTCGTTGGCTCGTAGTGGTGACGAGGCATCGCGAGAGAAAATCGTCGAACGAATCTGTAATATGAATTGGCACGCGATGAGTCGCTCATGGCGAGAGGCAGCCGTCTATACTTTGGCTCTTTGCACGGAGAGTTGGCAGCCTCGCAAAGAGCTTGCGGCTCGACTTTGCTCAGCCCTCGACAGCGTTTATCCAGATCGTGAGTTCTCGGTTAACCGAGTCATTAGCGAGGTATTAGTGCGACTGAAATCAGAGTCAGTAGTTGGAAAGACGCTTGAACTGGCAGCGGGCGCGACGGTGCAGGCCGAGCAACTGCACTATCTGTTTGTCATTCGTGACGCCCAAGCGGGTTGGACGATCGATAGCCGAAGGTCCTACTTTCAGCTGCTTGCTGGCACAAGTGACTACACCGGCGGACAGGGGATGAACGAGTTCCTCACGAAGATTCGGTCAGACGCCATCGAGACGCTTGCTCCAAGTGATCGCGACAAGCTTGCCGCGCTGATCGAGGCAAGTGATCCAAACCGTACGTTATTGGTGCAAATCGCGACGCAACGGCCGATCGTTGAGCATTGGACGCTCGATAAGTTGGCCGCCGCGACCGCAAAGATCGATCGACGCGGCGATCCGAAACGAGGCAAGTTGCTCTTCGCGGAAGCTTCCTGCGTGCATTGTCATCGCGTTGGCGGATATGGTCGATTGATCGGGCCTGATCTTACGAATGTGAGCCGTCGATTCAGCCAACGCGACTTGCTCACCTCGATGATTGAACCCTCGAAAGTGATTCCCGAGAAATATCAGTCGATGCAAGTCGTCACCGACGATGGCCGCGTCTTCGTAGGAATCCCGGCGCTTGGTGGCGATTATCGTTCCACGAAGTTGCGTCTTGCGACGAACGTCTTAGACCCGTACGCCATCACTGAAATCGAGAAAGCAAACATCGAAGAAATACGTCCCGCGCAAACTTCCTGGATGCCCAACGGACTACTAAACATGTTTACGGCGGAAGAAGTTGCTGATCTGCTGGCATACCTGAATGCCGGACAATGACAATGTAGCCCCGACATTCCGATGCTGTGAAGTTGTCGGCTGTGAGCCGAACGGCGCTAGCCAATAGCACCGGATACTGAGTAATCAGACTGTCCGTTGAGCAATGATCCACGTTGTAGCTGCGTTTCTCTCATGCGGCAGAGACAAGCGATTGTCGCGTTGGCCGACTCAGTAAATACATCATGGCGGCGCAAGCAACTACTACGGCGAAGTGAACGAGGGAGCCGCCGGGACCGATCCACACATACGATTCGCCAAGTGCAGGCGGCTCTACAAGTTTGAAATGGAAGAGTCTCGCCAGTAAGCCCATACTGTTGCCAACGATCATTACAACGACAAGTCCGATGCACCACTTGAGCGAAACGTGGTCACTGGTTTGGCGACCATTCCGGCCAGTTGCACTTCGGTAGATTAGTGCAAGGAGAATTGCCCAGCCGGCTGATAGTACTGCAATCGACAACAAGCCAGTCGCAGTTCCTGAAAATCCACTCAGAGCTGCAACTCCTGCTCCCACCGAACCGAGACCTGCGAGAAATGCACCACACGCTCCGACTCCTACGTAGCCGCAGAGCATCCAGAGAACTCGTTTTCGCCAGATCAACGAACCGTTTACCTTTGCGTATTCCTGTTCTAATGCGACTGGGTGCCCAAGCCGTTTCGTTGCGACGAGAAACGCTTCGTCTTCGCTGAGCCCGCTATCGGTCAAGTTCAGTATATTGTCACGAAGATGTGCTTCTAGCTCTTGAAGATGCTCGCCAGTCATCGACTCGACATTTTCAAAGCCGCTTTTCCAGTCGGTGATTGCTTGTTCTAGATCAAACATGGCTTAACTCCCCAGAGAGCGGATAAAGTGTCGTGGACGGCAAACCATTGTTGCCGTTCGGTTTCGATGGCGCGAGTACCCGAGGCACTAAGGCGGTAGTACTTGCGCCGCCTGCCGTTTTTGGACACTTTCCACGAGCTAATGATCAACTTGTCACGCTCCATCCGATGCAGCACTGGATAGAGCATTCCTTCGGACCATTCCAGCTCGCCACTCGAAAGATCGCGAACTTGTTGGATGATCGCATATCCATAGCTCTCACCTCTCGCCAGCACCGCCAAGACAAGCGGACGCGTTGATGCAGCGATTAGTTCTTTGGAAACCATGGAGCATTCCTCGCAGCAGACACATACCTAATGATGCTAGGCTTTATACCTTGCAATGCTAGGTAATGCAAGGGTCACGGGTAGTCCAATTCAAGAATTGCCGCGTCGGTAGTGAACAGGAGGCAGATTGCTGAGTCGATGACGCAGGCTGCGGGGGCTGCGGTTGACTTTGCTTCCGTCAGCGTTCAGCGGCTTCCTGCTAAGAATTTTGCGATCGCCGAGGGGAGTGGCGAGTCGAACTGCATTGCTTCGCCTGAGACGGGATGCTCAAAACCGAGTGACTTGGCGTGCAACGCGATTCGTTTGCGGATCCATCGCACGTGCGCGGCCTGTTCCGTTTTGTAACGCGGATCGCCCAGAACTGGATGGCCTGCGTCTGCGAATTGAACGCGAATCTGGTTTCGCTTGCCTGTCTCTAAGGTTGCTTCGACCAGTGTCGTGTCGGCCATTCGCCTGACGACGCGGTAGTGGGTGATGGCGGTTTCAGTTTCGGGCGATTTGCGAGTGACATACCGATCAAGATTCTTTCCCGTCGCCAAATGAGAATGATAAGTTCCTTCGTCGCTCGAGATCACACCAGCAACGATCGCCGTATAGACCCGTTGCGGCTTTCGTTGTTTGAACTGCTCGATTAACTGCGCGGCGATCCTTTCATTTTTGCCGAATACGACCAAGCCGCTGACGTCTCGGTCTAGCCGATGAACGAGGCAGGCCTGTCGTTTGCTACGTGAATGACTGAGATAAATCGAAACGCGTTCCACCAAGGTGTTTACCTCGTCGCGGTCAGTCGGCACCGTCAAAGTACCGGCGGATTTATCCACGACAATCAAGTGATCGTCCTCGAACGATACGGTGAACGTTCGATCGTCCCAACGTTTCTTCTTTTCGTGATAACGTTGTGTCGGATTGAAGCGAATCGAAACGACGTCTCCGGTCGCGACTGGGGTACCAACGGATTTGCATGGCGCGCCGTTGATCGACACACAGCCATGGTCAACCATTCCTCGAACTTGACTCCGTGAGGAGTCGGATAGCTGTCGGACCACGAGGTCAACACGCCCAGTGTTGCCTTCGTCGACCGTCGTCGAAAGTGTCGTCATCGCCATTGAACGAGATACTCCGCCTGTGAATCCAGTAAATTCGCCCGACGCGGGCCGTGCGAGAAGGAGCTGCCGACGCGAGGCACACGAGATTGGCGTGATTGTCCCACTTGCCTGAACATCGTGCTAGGGTGCCGGATTCGTGAGTTTAATTGATGTGACGTGTTAACACGTCTCGATTGACGCACAAGTGTACCTAGCATCGCAGGTAGTTGATCAGTCGATGAACCGTTTGGCGAATGCTTTTTGCACGAGAGTGGGGATTTCATTGAGCTTCGTTTTGGTATCTTATTAGCTCCCTGCCGCGATTAGGCGACGGCGGGCGATGTGGCCTTTCGGCTCGGACTTCTTCGAACTCAATACACCTCGGTTGAATCTATGGCTCAAGTCTACTTCGTACCAGATAAAGATCCTGAGATGCAAAGTGCGATCGAACGCGCACGCGAAACGTTCCGCTACTTCTGGCGTGAGTTGGCTTGGGAGCAACGGCGCATTATTCCCGGGTTGTCGTTGGCCGCTGTCAAAGTTCCGTTCTCGGATCCGCCCGAGATCGAACATGACGAAGAGGAACCCGCCGTCGAACAAATGTGGCTGAGCGACATCGAGTTTGATGGAAGTGTCATTACAGGCACACTTCTGAACGAACCACACTGGCTCAAGTCGATCAGCGAAGGAGACCAATCGCAAGTGCCAATCAGCGGCATCTCCGATTGGATGTACGCGATCAGTGACCGCGTTTACGGTGCGTACACCGTCAACTTGTTGCGTTCACAAATGAGCCGAGGCGAGCGGGCGCAGCATGATGCGGCGTGGGGTTTAGACTTTGGAGATCCCGACGAGATCGAGGTCGTGCCTCCGGAATGGTTGGGCAAGAAGCCGAAGCCTGGGTTCTTCAAGAGGCTTTTCGGTGGTGGCGGTGACGAAGCGCCCCCGCTGGATTTAGAGACGGCCGAGCACCCGATGGCCGTCAACATGGCCGATTCACTCAAAGAGTATTTGGGCCAAGATCCGATGAACGTTCATGCCACCGATGACAACGGCTGGACAATGCTGCATCAACAGGCGCTGGCAGGCACAGCGATCGGAGTTTCAATCTTGCTTGAACACGGCGCTGATCCTGATGCGCTGACAAGCGATGGTGCGACGGCCCTTCAACTCGCGGAGTCTCTGGGTTGGAAACAGGTCGTCGACGTTTTGACTGCACGCGGCGCGACATAGTGTCCGTTGAGACGCACGTTGACGTAGCTACCGTACGCCAAAGAACAGCCAGTCAGTTTGCTCGTGGCCGACAAGCGTGTTGATGGTTTTAATCGGCTCGACATGTACTTGGGTGAACGTGCTTCGCAAGGCGTCAGAGAACGTGCTGCTTTCGGCGTAGGACCATACGGCTAAGACGCCACCTTCGTTGAGGTGTGCTTTCACCTTTAGCAGTCCCTCGGCGGTGTAAAATTCGTGGTCTTCTTCGCCAAGCTGGTCGCTGGGTGAATGATCGACGTCGATCACGATCAGGTCGAATTGCTCGCGCGGTTCGTGCAACAATCGCTGATAGACGTCGCCGGAAGTGAGCCGTAAATTCGAGGCTGCGTTCAGTTCATTCGATAGTGGGACGAGGCCGTTGCGGAGCCACCCGATCACCTGCGGTAGGAACTCAATGACTTCGACGGATGCGACGTTGTTCAGATTCAGTAACTCGCGCGCCGTATAACCGAGACCGAGACCGCCGACGAGCGTCTTGAGATTGCTGCCGCCGTGTATCTCGATCGACCGATTCGAGATCGCGCGTTCTGAATCGGTGTTGTAACTGCTCATCAAAAACTCGTGATTGAGCGTCACCTCGGTCACGATCGTGCCTGGTTCAGAGAGTAATTCACGTCGGCGAAGACACAACGGCCCGAGCGACGTTTGTTCGTATGCCAGGATTTCGAGATTAATTGGATTCATGAGGTCGCTTCTCGTTCAGATTGAATGTGACTTAAGCGAGGCCGTAACATAACAGTTGGGGAAGCTCTTACGAGGTAGCGGATGTTAGCACTGATGTAACACTTTCACATCTCGCGCATTGATATTTACAGAATGACCGACAGCCATCAGCTAGACCGACTTGATCCGGTGGATGACTTGGTCAAAGCCGCTCGAACGGATCGTATTGCGTTTGGCGAGCTATTTGATCACTTCTATTCACCAATCTTCGCGTACTGCTCGCGCCGTTTGGTGGTGCGCGCGGTCGCAGAAGACGTTGCTTCCGAAGTCTTCCTGAAAGTTGCTGCCCGCATTCGCGAATTTTCGGGTACATGTGTCGAGGACTTTCGTCGATGGCTGTTTCGCATCGCAACCAACGAGATCAATGCCCATCTGCGGCAATCGATCCGTCGTCGCGAGTTGCTCGAAGCAGCAGCGCAAATGGGGAAGATCAACTCGAGCGCGAGTGCTCCCCTGTTGGCCGACGAGTCGCCAGTCGATTGGCAAGAAGTCTACGAAGCGTTGGGCGAGTTGACCGACCGAGAGCAATCCATCATCTCGCTGCGCTTCTTCGCCGGGCTGAAGCACGAACAAATTGCCGACGTGTTGGAAGTGAAAGCAGGAACGATTCGCGTCGCGTTGAGCCGCGCTCTCGACAAGCTCCGCGACCGCCTCCGAGATCAAGACATTCCGCGGCGCTCCGCTTCTGGCTCGCCGGGTTGAGGTTACTGAAATGCATGACAATCCACATGACGACTGGGACAAACTGTTTGATCAGTTGCCGCTTGATGCCACGGCTCGTGATGAGCAGCGTGAAGAACTCAAGAAGCGCGTATTGCAAGTCTTTGAAGACCGTCCCATCCCGCGATCCCGGTACGTCACACTTCAAGCCATAGGAAGCACTCTGATGAAATACAAAGTACCGCATTGGACAATCGCTACGCTGGTCGTAGTGGGAATGTTTTGGCTATTTCAGTCAGCCAGTACGCCAGCGTTTGCTCTGGATGCTCTCGTCGAAAACATGATGAAGGCGCGGACAGCTCGCTACGACGTGATCGCTACGGTGGAAGGTCAACCGCCGCTGAAGGGAAAGGCGTTTTACCTCGAGCCTAACCATTTGCGTCAGGAACTGATCAACGGCTATATCAACATTTCCGATTGGGCAGTCGGCAAGATGGTCGGCCTCGATGTTGAGAAAAAGCAAGCTACAGTATTCAACATGACAAATCTCTCGGATGAAGCAAAGAAACAAATGGGGGAGGGCAATCAGTTCGAGATGATTCGTCAGGCATTACGAACGGCGACATCCGACCAGAATTCGAAAGTGATATCACTTGGCGAAAAGCAAATCGAAGGTCGTAAGGTCCTTGGCTTTCGCTTTGAAACGCCTGGCATGCCGTTAACCGTTTGGGCCGATCCAACGACCGAGTTGCCAGTTCAAATTGAGTCGACGATGGCTGGCCCGCCGAAAACAGAAGTCGTCATGACCAACTACGAGTTCAACATTGAACTCGACGAATCGTTGTTTAGTGTCGAGATTCCGGAAGGCTACACAGTCACCGAAGCGAATGTTGATGCTTCGCCCGCCAGCGAGAAAGATTTGTTGACTTCGTTCCGCATCTGTTGCGAACTGTCTGATGGCGAATTCCCAACGGGGTTGGATTCGGTTTCGATCGCAAAATATGCGACCAAATATGTGCTGAGTTTAGGCATCGACCAGGAGAAAGGGCCAACCGGCGAACAATTGCAGGATGTCGTGAAGCTCAGTCGCGGCTTCCAATTCGTAATCATGCTGCCGAAAGAGGCGGACGTTCACTACGCCGGAGCCAACACCAAGCAAGGCGATGCCGAGCGAGCGATCTTGTGGTACAAGCCAGCGGGATCAGAGAAATATCGGGTTGTTTACGCAGACCTAACGGTAAGGGAATCGGATGAATCGCCGAAGGTCGACGGTGCAGTTAAGATGTCTCAGTAAGGCATATCGCAAACAGTAGATAGCGAACCATAGGACGGTGGCGTGATTCAAAAGTTCATGCCACGGTTTTTTGCGTTCCTCTCAATAAACGCATGACTCGTTGTCCGGAGGCGCCCTCAAGAGTTGCCGTGAATTGAGGTCTTGGTATGCTGAGGCCGAGCTAAGTTGCGACAACCTATAGAGTTCGAGTCGAGATTAAGGCGCAGCATGCGATCGAACGTGACCGTTTAGCGTGCGAGCCCCGAATTTGAGGAACGTTGCATGCCGTTTGGCAACAGGAATTTGCGCATGGCACACGTCGTCGCGATACTAATTGTGGTTGCGCTGCCGCTGGCCAAGTCACACGCAGAAGCAACGGACGGTGCCGCGATGATCCGTTCGGACTTTCCCGGCGGAAATATTTCTGTAGTGCGGAACGAAGGAAGCTTGGTCCATGTCTCGCCTGATCTGCGCGGTGACAACCCATGGTTCTATTGGTACTTCGAGGCGACGGCGTCGAAGCCGGGGCGTGTGCATTTTGTCTTTCCGGAGAAAGTAGCTGGCTTCAAGAACGGGGCTATCGGATTTCAGGGCCCTGCGATCAGTATCGATTCGGGAGCAACTTGGAAATGGATGGGGGCAGACAACGTCGACGGGAGTTCATTTTTCTTTGTCTTCAGCGAAACGAACCAGCGAGTCCGATTTGCTGTCACCATTCCGTATGTGCAGCATAATCTGGACGAGTTCCTCACGAAGAACGTCGACAACGCGCACCTTAAGACAAGCGTGTTGACAAAGAGCCGACACGGTCGCGACGTGAAGCTGTTGCAGATTGGTAAATCGAGCCCGGAAGTGAAGCGAGTCTTAGTAACTGCCCGTCATCACGCAACCGAAACGATCGCGAGTTACGTCCTCGAAGGCTTCCTTCAAGAAGCGATGTCAGATCGACCGGCTGGCGAGGCGTTTCGCAAAAAGTATGCGATGTTCGCGGTGCCCTTGGTTGATAAGGACGGCGTAGAAGAGGGCGATCAAGGAAAGAACCGTAAACCGCACGACCACAATCGCGACTACGGCGACGAGAGCATCTATCCAGAGATTCAAGCAATCAAAGAACTGGACAAGGCTCAAGGCTTTCAGTTCGCATTAGACTTTCATTGCCCAACACTCGTCATGCAGGACCATCAGGTCATGTACTTTGTCGGAGCCAAAGTGCACCCGCAATACAACTTCGAGAACGTGACGGAATTTGCCAGTTGGATAAAAAAAGGACTGCCCAACAACGCTCCCTACGGCCCCTTGGTTTGGCTGAGAGACGAAGTCGATCCGTCACCGAAGAACTCCAGCTACTTTGGTTTCAAAGACGGCGCGATCATGGCGGTGACGTTGGAGATTCCCTTTGCCCCGCCAGGCAAAGCCACGGATCCGGCGAGTTGCCGTCGGTATGGCGAGGTGATTCTTCAAGCTTGGGTCAACACTCACTTCCGGGAAGGAGATGCCGACTGAGGGAAGCTCGTTCGTGATCATGTCAGCAAAATCGCGAGTGAAATCGAGGGTCACAGCGCAAACTGGTGTGGATTGGGCTTTCGGTAGGGACATTGGAGCCGAATAGGTTTAGAATGGAAGGGCGTTTCTCACCGGAGCGCTCCATACAAACACATCCCCCACCTGCCCGCCAAGAACACCACACCCACGCCGGCAACTACTAACCCGTTTTGATCGAAGGTGCTCGATATGGACCAAAAGTTTGAAGGAACTCCCAAAGCGGAGATTCGCCTCGACGGTCGCAAGCTGAGTCGCGGCGATGTTACCAACGACTGGGGATTGCGACTGCAATGGCAGATCAAACGCGATGGCGAAGTCATCGCCACGCCGCCCGCTCGCGCCGACATCAGTTACACGCATCCCGATGAAGCACCCGGCAAGTATGAAGTCGTTCTCCAGATGTGGAAGTACGTCAACTACAAAAAGAAAGACGGCGAGTTCATCGATAGCAAGTTCATCGATATCTCAGAGCCAGTGACTTACACAATCTAGTAGCGATCACTCTCCGAGTGATCCTCGCAAGTTTCAGCACACGAATCGCAAAACAAGCTGGCCTCCGTTCAAACTCCAACGTATAGGGCTCATCACTCGGAGAGTGATGGCTACGCTAACATGCTTCACATCGGCAACGAACGCGTTCCACTTTGCAGCGGTGTCGATCGACGCAGTTTCCTCCAAGCAGGTGCGGCAGGTTTGGCCGGTTTATCTCTGCCCACGATCACGCAACTCGAAGCTTCCGGTGCGGTCGATTACGACAAAGCCAAGATCAAGAATTGCATCACGCTGTTCCTTGTTGGCTCGCCTGGACATCTCGACACGTGGGACATGAAGCCCGATGCGCCTGACGACATTCGTGGCAAGTTCAAGCCAATCGATACGAATGTCTCTGGTATTCAGATCTGCGAGCACTTTCCGTTGATGGCGCGGATGATGGACAAGGTTGCACTCGTCCGTAGTCTGCATCACAAGACTGGCGCGTCGCACGAGAATGGTCAGCGGTGGATGATGACCGGACACGACTTCAACGCCAACAATCCGCAGCCCTACATCGGCTCGGTCATCTCTCGTATCTTCGGACCGAAAGGCAACTTGCCCGCTTCGATCATCTTGCCCGACAAGATCGGCAACACTGGCACTTCGACACCGCATGGCCAGAAGGCGGCGTATATCGGGAGCGCTCACGAGCCTTTCTTTCTTGGTGGCGATCCCGCCAACAGCGATTTCAAAGTTGCCAATCTCACGCCACCTGAAGGCCAAACCGACTTCCGCATCAACGCGCGGCAGAACTTGCTCACGCAGATCGACGAGTTGCAACGACGGACCGAAACGAAAACGACTCGCGATTTTGATACGGCCTATGCACGCGCGTTCAACTTGCTGACTTCGCCGGAAACGAAGAAGGCATTCGACGTCGCGGACGAACCCGACAAGGTGCGCGACCGTTACGGTCGCAATACGTTTGGCCAAAGCTGTTTGATGGCCAGGCGCTTGATCGAGAACGGAACACGGTTCGTGACGGTCAATCATTTTGATACCGTCTTCAATCTTTCTTGCTGGGACATGCACGCGGATGGCGGCAGTCTCGACAACACCTATAGCGATTACGAACGATCGTTGTGCCCACAGTTCGATTGGGCGTTCACGGCGTTGGTGGAAGATCTGGAGCAGCGGGGCATGCTCGAAGATACCGTGATTACCGTGCTCAGCGAGTTTGGGCGCACTCCGAAGTTGAACAACCGCGGCGGACGCGACCACTATCCCTCCGCATGGACGAATTTCTTTTGCGGTGGCGGTATCCAGGGTGGTCAGGTGATTGGCTCGACCGACAAGATCGGAGCCGCCCCGCACGACCGCCCGATCTTGCCGCCTCAGATCTTGGCTTCGATTTACACAGCGATGGGCATCGACCCTGAAACAACCATGATGCCCGGCCCCGGCAGCCGACCGATTCGATTCGTCGATGCCGAACCGATTGAAGAGTTACTGTAGCCATCACTCTCCGAGTGATGAGCCCCGTCGACTACAGCTAGGACCAAGAACACATCGATTTCAATCCGAAGTCAAATGGAAGGACCTCATCACTCGGAGAGTGATGGCCACTATAGGGACCAAACCATGCTACACATCGGCAACGAACAAGTTCCGCTTTGCGGCGGCATCAACCGGCGGAGCTTCGTCCAAGCTGGAGCCGCCGGCATCGGCGCGCTGACCCTGCCATCGCTGATGAGCATGGAAGCTGCCGGCGCGGTCGATTACGACAAGGCCAAGATCAAGAACTGTATCACGCTGTTCCTGGTCGGCTCGCCCGGTCACATCGACACCTTCGACATGAAGCCCGATGCGCCGGACGACATTCGCGGTAAGTTCAGGCCGATTCAGACGGCGATCCCAGGGGAACACATCTGCGAACATTTTCCATTGCTTGCGCGCAAGATGGACAAAGTTGCGATGATCCGCAGCCTGCACCACAAAACAGGCACGGCTCATTCGAACGGGTCGCGCTGGATGATGACGGGCAAAGACCAGATCGGGCCGAATCAACAGCCGCATGTCGGCTCCGTTGTCGCTCGCGTCTTTGGCCCCAAAGGCAACTTGCCATCGTCGATCATCCTGCCGGGAAAGATCGGCAATACCGGCGGACCTTCGATCAACGGCCAGGAGGCTCGCTATGTCGGCAGCGCGTACGAACCCTTCTTCCTCGGTGCCGATCCGGCGCGTAGCGACTTCAAGGTTGCGGATCTCGTGCCTCAAGAAGGCCAAACCGATTTCCGCATCAGCGCGCGACAAGACTTGCTGAAGCAGATCGATCAGTTGCAGCGGCGTGCCGAGACTAGTTCGACGGTTCAACGTGACTCGGCTTATGCACGCGCTTTCAACTTGTTGACGTCGCCTGAAGCGAAGTCGTCGTTCGAGCTGACTAAAGAACCTGACAAGCTCCGCGATCGTTATGGACGAAATACACTTGGGCAAAGCTGCTTAATGGCGAGGCGGCTGATTGAACGCGGCTCGCGGTACGTAACGGTGAATCACTTCGATACCGTGTTTAACATTTGCTGCTGGGACATGCATGCCAACGGCTCGTCGCTGGATAACACCTATCTCGATTACGAGCGATTACTTTGTCCTCAGCTTGATCAGGCGTTCACGGCGTTGATTGAGGATTTGGAAGATCGCGGGATGCTCGAAGATACGGTCGTTGCGGTGCTGAGCGAGTTCGGTCGAACTCCGAAGCTGAATGCCAAAGGTGGACGCGATCACTATCCTCCCGCGTGGACGAATTTCCTGTGCGGCGGCAATATCCAAGGCGGCCAGATCGTTGGCTCGACCGACAAGCAAGGTATTGGCCCTCACGACCGACCGATCACTCCACCTGAAGTCATTGCTTCAATCTATCGAGGCATGGGTATCGACCTAGAAACCACCATGATGCCCGGTCCCGGTAGCCGACCGATCCGATTAATCGACGCCGAACCGATTGCTGAGTTGTTTTAACGTAGCCATCACTCTCCGCGTGATGAGCGCCATCGAGGACCTTTTGAACTGCAATCAAATTGGTCTCGAACGTAGCGTGCTCATCACTCGGAGAGTGATGGCTACATTGACTGCATGAGAAATGATTATGTTCGACCTAAGACTCATTCTTCGCATCGCGATCGTGGTGTTCTTACTTACGCCGCTCGCCAACGCCGCCCCTAACATCACCAATTTGTCGCTTCGTGGCTTCCAAATCGGCGGTACGACGACGGTCACGATCCAAGGCACCGAGTTGCTGCCCGCACCGAAGTTGACCGTGGGCATCCCTGTCGAAAAGCAATCCGTTGTTGAAGGCTCAACCGCAACAAACCTGACGCTCGACGTTACTCTCGCCAACGACGTGTCACCTGGCCTCTACAACCTTCGCGTGGCGAGTGAGAAGGGTATTTCGAAGAGTGTTATCGTGGCTGCCGATAGCTTGCCTGAAGCTCCACTTGCGGATCGCATCGAGGCGTTGCCGATTGCGCTGCATGGCACGCTAACCGGTTCGGCGATCGCGAAGACAGCCTTCGCGGGCAAAGCTGGGCAAGAGCTATTGATCGAAGTTGAAGCACAGCGACTCGGCGGAAAACTGCGCCCGACGTTGCATCTCTACGATGCTCAGCGAAAGCAAGTTGCTCTTGCCATGCCAGTTCCGTGGTTGGCCGGTGACGCACGCTTGGCTGCGACTTTGCCAAGCGATGGCGACTACACAATCGAGCTGCATGACTCCGAGTACGCCGGCCCAGCTCCCGGGCATTTCCGACTGAAGGTCGGCAAGTTCCATTTCGCTGACCAGACCTTTCCGCCGGCGATTCAACAAGGCAAGAAGACGAAGCTGCAACTCGTAGGCAACATCCCGTCCGATCAGCAAGTCGAACTCGAAGGCCAGTTTCTCGATCGTCCGTTGGCTGCTCCGCTGTCCTCCATCGCGGCTATCAGCGGAACTCAACCTCGCGTAATCGTGAGCGATCTACCCGAGCTGATCGAAGAACGAACTGGTGACGAACCGCAAGCTTTGCCGAGCGTTCCGGTTTCCGTTAGCGGCCGATTGGACGCAGCCGGGCAACAGGATGTGTATCGAGTACCCGCCGTTGCGGGCAGCAAGCTCCGTATTGAAGTCTTCGCCGATCGACTCGGCTCGCCGATCGATCCGTTCCTCGAACTGAGGACGGCCAAGGGTAACGCGAGTAACGACGACGTTGACAGCACGACGGACCCGCGTCTCGACTACACGGTCCCCGCGGAAGTAACATCAGTTGATGTCCTCATCCGCGACCAGGTCGATCGCGGTGATCAGCGGAGCATCTATCGTCTCGTCATCACACGACTCGACGACGCTTCCAAGAAGCCCGGCTTTCGGTTGAAAGTTCTCAACGACACACATAACGTTCGCCAGGGCGCGACGCATGTGCTGCGAGTGGTCGCCGAGCGAGATGGCTATGACGGCCCGATTCGGTTGACGTTTAATAATCTTCCAACAAACGTTTCGGCGAGCGGCACGGGCATCGCGGCTGGCAGCAGTGGCACCCTAGTCACGCTGACCGCAGCGACCGGTGCGACCGCTGGCATCGTGACCTCAATCCGAGGCACGAGTGTGGGCGTAACTCCTCCGATTACGACGACGGCCGCTTTTGAACCTCATCCGCTCAGCAAACATCAACCTTGGATGCGCGAGGAACTCGCGTTCGCACTCGCTGCTCCCAATACTTCCGCATTTAAGATTGATTGGGGCAAGCCGACATCCGATACGCAGCTCTTTCTCGGCAATACGTTTAAGGTCCCAGTCAAACTGACTCGCCCCGAAGGAGCGATTGGACCGATTAAGCTCTCGTTCGTCAGCAGCGAGCCGGCTCCTCTTGTCAACGGTAAACCCGACCCGAATCAGTCAGTCCGCGCAGCGAAAGCCGTAGTCGACATCGCGGTAGATCCGAAGTCAAAGGCCGCACTGGACGCGTTAGCAGTCGCCGAAAAGGCGCTCGTCGACACGAAAGCTAAGGAAAAGGTCACTCGCGAAGCTGGCGCAAAGGCAGTTGCTACTGCCGACGCGGCGGTGAAAGCCGCTGGCGACAAGCAAGCCGTCGCGGCGAAGGCCGTCGCGGACGCGGACGCGCGCGCCAAAGTTGCTGTAGCGAAGTTGAAAGTAGCGATGGCCGAGATGGCCGCCGCCGAAGGCGCGTTGACCGATACAAAGACGAAGCTGGTCGCCGCTGACAGCGAACTCGCGGCGGTGAAGAAAGTCTTGACCGAGACAGCGGCGAAGTCGAAAGTGGAAATCGATGCGGCGGCAGCCGCTGCGACGGAGGCTGAGAAAAAACGAGTGGAATCCGAGAAGGCTCTGCGCGACGCGGAAGCGGCGATTAACAAGGACGTTGAATTCAATGTGATCGTGCCGCCAAACCTAACAGTAACGTCTCAAGACTTGGTACTGAAGGCGGAACTCCGAAGCGTCGACAGCAAGACGGTGCTTGCGGAAGTCTTCACGACTGTCCGTCGCCTTACGCCGCAGAATCCACTCGCCTTGAAATTGCCAGGAGATCCCGCGTTTGTTGCGAAGTTGGACGCCAAGACGGGCGCGACGATTAAGATCAGCGGAATGATTGAACGACTCGGCGGATTTGGCGGCGATGTAACCGTCACGACGACGGGGCAGCCGAATGGAGTCCCTGCGCCAAAGATCGTCGTCAAGCCAGACAAGAGTGAATTCGAAGTAGAGCTAAAGTTCCCGGCCAACTTCAAGGCGGCAAATATCGACACAATCAAACTCGTCGCGACCGGACCACCCAATCCGAAAGCGGCAACCATCGTTGTTCGAACCGAAATTCCGTTGGTGATAAGTTTGTTGCCCGCGGAATAGGAAGATTGCAACCACGAAAGGCACGAATTATACGAAAGAAGACAACTGGCGAGTTCTTCCTTCCCTTTCGTCTAATTCGTGCCTTTCGTGGTAAAAAAATATACACGCGAGTAGGAATAATGAATCGACGACTCACTCTCTCCATGTGCCTCGTTCTTGGTGTGATGGCACTTGTTCACGCGGACGAGCCAACGATCGTCAGTGAACTGCAGGTCCATCCAACCGAGATCAAGCTCGATCATCGTCGTCATCCGCATTCGATTATCGTTTCCGGACGAACGGCGGATGGTCAGCTTGTCGATTTAACTTCACAGGCAACCTTTGCGAGCAGTAACGAGGAGATCGCCGAGCCGAGTCTTTTGGGTTGGGTCCAAGCGACGGCCAGCGGATCAGCGGAGGTTACTGTTTCGGCGGTCGGTAAGACGGCGATGGTGAAAGTGGATGTTGCGATTCCCGATACGGCAAAGCTTCACAGCTTCCGGCACGACGTGATGCCCGTGCTGTCGAAGGCTGGCTGCAATCAGGGATCATGTCACGGATACTCACTGGGCAAGAACGGTTTTAAGTTGTCGTTGCGCGGTTCCGACGCCGGTTTCGATTTCACTTCGCTAACGGATGAGTTCTTTGGCCGACGAATCAACAAGCATAATCCGCCGGCTAGCCTGCTGATTTCGAAACCTCTCGGCGATTTGCCTCATCAAGGCGGAATACGGTTCGAACACGGCGGCCTGTTGCACGAGTATCTATTGAGATGGGTCGAGGAAGGCGCGACGTCAGACGTTGATGATCCGGTGAAGCTGGTTTCGACTCAGATCTATCCGGAGAATGTCGTGACCGGCCCAGGGATGCAGCAGCAGATGCAATTGCTCGCTCATTATTCCGATGGGAGCACTCGCGACGTGACACGACTGGGCATCTTCAACGTCAACACGCAGCGAGTCGCTCAAGTTTCTGACGAGGGGTTGGTCTCCACGACTGATCTGGGCGAGACCGCCGTTGTGGCTCGCTTCGAGCGAGTCTTCGCGACTGCGAACTTCATCGTCTTGCAAGCCAATCCCGATTTCGAGCCGACACCGATCCCTAAGAGCAATCTCGTCGATGAGTTCGTGATCAAGAAGTTGAACGATCTCAAGACCAAGCCGTCTGAATCTGCTGACGATGCGACTTTCCTGCGGCGTGTTCACCTCGACCTAATCGGCATCCAGCCCACTCCGGATGAACTTCTTGCGTTCATCAAGGACGAAGATCCCGGCAAGCGCTCGAAGACGATTGACGCGCTGTTCAATCGACCTGAGTTTATTGATCAGTGGTCGTTGAAGTGGGGCGATCTGTTGCAGATCAGTCGCAACCGCCTTAGCGCTCCCGCAGTGTTTGCATTCCGCGAGTGGATTCGCGGAGCGATCGCTTCAAATATGCCACTGGACGAATTTGTGCGGACGATGCTCACCGGTCGAGGCAGTGTTGTCGATGATCCGACGGCTGCGTACTTCGCCGTCAGCGTTGATACTGATGATACTTTGCAGCGCGCGACGCAAGTGTTCTGTGGTGTGCGGATGTTGTGCGCCAAGTGTCATCCGCATCCGTTCGAGAACTGGACGCAAGGCGATTACTACGGTCTGCACAGCTTCTTCAATCAGGTCGCGACTAAGAACGACCCGCGGCTCACTGGCGTCGCTAACGCAAAGTCGATCCTGGTTAATGTTTCAGCTGCTCACTCGCGCAATCCTCGCAGTGGCCAACTACAGCCTCCTCGTTACCTCGGTGGTGGTGAGCCAGCCATCGCGGATGGAGTCGATCGGCGACAGGTCTACGCTGAGTGGCTGGCGTCGCCCGAGAATCCGTTCTTTGGACGTAGCATGACGAATCGGATATGGAGTTACTTTTTCCATCGCGGCATCATCGATCCCGTCGACGATCTGCGAACGACGAACCCGCCGATCAATCCTGAACTGCTTGACGGACTGACGCAGGACTTTATCGACCACAAGTTCGACGTGCGTCATTTAATGCGAACGATCGTGACGTCGGAGACCTATCAACGAAGCAGCGTCGCCAACGAAACGAACGCTCACGACGATATGAACTTCTCGAGAGCCATCCCACGGCGACTTCCTGCGGAGTCGCTGCTCGATTCGCTTGTTCAAGCAACGGGCGTTCCCGAGGCCTTTCCCGGTGCACCCGCCGGATTCACCGCGAAGCAACTTCCCGACGCAAATATCCAGAGCGAATTCCTTTCGTTGTTTGGCAAGCCTCAGCGGATGGAGGCGTGCGAATGCGAGCGCGATGATGGATCGAACATGCTGCAAGCGCTGCACTTTATTAATGGCAAATCGATCCTCAGTCGTGTGACCAATGGCAGCGGTCGAGTCGCCCAATTACTGAAGGAAACCGATGATGATAAATTCGTTGCAAAACTTTATCTCTGGTCGCTCGCACGGCTGCCGCGAGACGAAGAGGTGGAGCTTGGGAAGTCGTTCATTAAGTCCTATGGCGACAAACGCGCTGATGCTGCTCAGGATTTGATGTGGGCGTTGTTGAATAGTAAGGACTTTATGTTGGTTCATTAATGTAGCCATCTCGGCGGAACGAAATGGCCACTTTGGGAGGCCGAATGCTTCGGATATCGATCTTTACCGCGATTCTGATTTCCTTGGGGTCGCTCGTGCGCGCGGACGATGCTCTCCCAGCATTGGACAAGGAAACTGCCGGCAAGATCAGCTATCGAGCCGACGTCTGGCCAATCATGAAGCGTCATTGTTGGGGCTGCCATTCGGGTGGGGATGCGAAAGGCGGGCTGAGTGTTGATACGGTTGCCGACATGCTCAAAGGCGGTGATGGTGGGGCGATGTTTGAAGTAGGTAAACCCGATGAAAGTGCATTGCTTGAGATGATCACCGGTGATGAGCCGGAGATGCCACAAAAGCAACCACCACTCTCCGCCGCAAAGATTCAAATTCTTCGACAGTGGATCTTCGCCGGTGCGAAAGACGACTCGACTCCCGGTGATGTCGGGCGTGCGGTTCACATTCCAGAGACGTATCGGTTCGCACCAGCAGTTACAAGTGTCGCCTTCAGCTCGGACGGCAGCGTCTTGGCCGCTGCTTGTCGCAGTGAAGTCGTTCTGATTGATCTCGTAGGCGAGCAGCCTCCACGACGCTTGCCCACAGATAGTGATTTGCTCTCGCACGTCGAGTTCAGCTCTGATGGCAAGCTGCTCGCGGCGATTGGCGGTTCGCCCGCGCATTACGGCGAAGTGCGTTTCTTCAATCCAGTGGATGGGACTGTCGTGTCGTCCCGTCGCGTCAGCCACGATACGTTGTTCCGAGGAGGGTTTGCCCCGGACAACAACGCCATCGCGGTCGGCGGAGCTGACGGTGCGGCTCATGTGATTCCTGTCGATCCCAAAGGCGAGGTGCGCAGCTTCGATCTTCACAGCGATTGGGTCATGGATGTTGCCTACACGGGTGATGGAATGATGTTGGTTACTGGTGGGCGCGACAAATCAACGAAGGTTTGTTCCGTTGAGACGGGTGAACTGTTGCGATCTGTCGACGGTTCAACGGAGTGGATCTGCAGCGTTGCCGCAGACGATCAGTTCGTGATTGGTGCTGGGAAGGCGAGAATTCCGATTAGCTATGAACTTAAGATCGCGCTCAGTGGTGTTGAAGTCTCGGGAGCTGGGAATGGAGCTCGGCCGATCAGCAAGCGAGCGCAGTACGCCAAGAACTTCGAGACACAGTCTGGCGAGATCCTTGATATCGCGACTAGCGGTGATCGTAAACTAGTCGCCATCGCCGGGGCTTACGGCGACATTCGGGTCTACAAAATCGGAGATCGCCAGCGCACCGCTCTGATCGGGAACACTCCGAATCCGGTCTATGGCGTTGCTTTAAACGCCGATGGGACGCGACTAGCGTTGGGCAGCAAAAGCGGTCAAGTGCAGGTCTACGAACTTCCCGAAGGCAAATTGATCAAGTCTCTTGTGCCCGTGCCGATGGCTCCCCCCGCCGAGAGTGTTACGGCACAATAGTTAATCGTAGCGGTCGCGATTATTGTCGCTGTCCATTTGCGGGAGATTCTCATGCTAAATCATTCGGTCGATGGCTCCACCATCCACATCGAAACCGACGCTTTGAAAGCCCAGATCCACACCGAAGGCTATACATCCGGTGTAGCTCGCGGCACGCTGCTGGACAAACAGACCGGCGCGACCGACTTGGGATTCGGTCTGGATATTGCTGACTTCCTGCTTGAGCCTGGTGATCCCAACAAGCCCAACCCGGCAGGGCAATACAAGTACGGGGCCGCGGCACTGGTACACGGCAACATTGTGAAACGGTATGTCGAAGGTCCGCAAATCTGTACGCAGGCAAAAAAGCTCCCGTATGAAATCATCGAGGGCGACGGTTTTGTGGCCGTGACTCAGTGGTTTACTTGGCATCAGGCGCACGCGCCGTACGAGGCAGGATCGAAGTGGGAACAGGTTTTGATCTTTCCGGAAAACGCCAGATACTTTTTGAGTGCCGACCGCGTTACGACGGTTAACGAGTGCGATGCTTTGTTCATGCGGATTGACATGCCAGGCCACATTCGGCATAAGGCGGGCGATACTTTTGAGCACGTTTATCTGAGCTACGAAGACGCATTTCTAACGGCGGTCGATTTCGAATACGACTTCGCGCCGGATGAGCGTTATCTCTACCGCCGAGATGTTAAACGTCAAATACCGGATCGCTTCATTCGTGCCTATCAGGTGAAGCACAAGGGTAGCCCGGGGCCGTGGCTTGCCGGCATGACGCTCGAACCTGAGGACGTCTACCAGGCCTGGTGCCATCAGCGTGGATACGTCTGCATGATTCAAGAATTCGGTGGCTGGGCGACCAAACCCGGCGATACGTTTGGCGTGGCCCACGCGGTCGGTTGGTTCGACGATCTGCAAGAGATGCATCGCACGTATGACAAGTATCGCGGCGCTAGCGGCTGGCAACTTCAGAAGGTCAACGACAATGTTCGATTCGTTGGTGCGAAACAGAAAGATCTATCGCCAGTTACTCGCACGACCACACCGTCGACCAACTCCTAGACCCGCGTTGACGCTATGTAGCGGTAAACTGGAGCGTATGTGGCACTCTCAAAACGACTGAGCTGAGAAAATGGCTATCCACCTTCTCAGCTCAGGATCTCCTTGACCACTCGGCCATGGACATCAGTCAGGCGAAAGTCTCGACCGCTGTGGCGGTAGGTTAACCGTTCGTGGTCGAGCCCCATCAAATGCAGCAGCGTTGCGTGGAGGTCGTGAATGTGGACTCGGTCTTGGACGGCGTAGTAGCCGTATTCGTCTGTGGCACCAAAGTGATAGCTTGGTTTAAGTCCGCCACCCGCCAGCCACCAGGTGAATCCGTGTGGATTGTGATCGCGACCATCATTGCCTTCTGCTGTCGGAGTGCGTCCGAACTCACCGCCCCACATTACTAGGGTGTCTTCGAGCAACCCTCGCTGCTGCAAGTCGGTTAACAGTCCCGCGATTGGCTTGTCGACTGCTGCGGATAACTTGGGGTGGTGTTTCACAAGATTGGAATGGTCATCCCAAGTAATGCTTTCACCTTCGCGGTGTGTGCATTGGATAAAGCGAACGCCGCGCTCGGCAAGTCGACGCGCAAGCAAGCATTGTCGTCCAAAGGCCGACGTGTGCTTGTCATCCGTTCCGTACATCTCATGCGTTTGATGCGATTCGGCGTTCAGGTCAAGTGCCTCGGGAGCTTCTCGTTGCATGCGAAAGGCGAGTTCGAACGTTTTGATGCGAGCATCCAGGCCAACTTCTGGGCCAGAGTCAGAAAGTTGTTGTTCATTGAGTTGTCGCAGTAACGCCAGCTTCGTGTGTTGCACAGCATCAGAGGCGGACGGTTCAAGGTCGTTAATCGTGGCTATTCCACCATGCACCCGAACTCCTTGGTGTTGAGCTGGCAGAAATGAAGAACCAAAGTTTTGTACGCCGCCGTGATTCAAGGTTGGATCAATCGTGACGAATGCGGGCAGATTACTGTTCTCGGTTCCAAGCCCGTAACTGATCCACGCCCCCATGCTTGGCCGCACGAAGGTGTCCGAACCCGTGTGGATCTTCAGCAAGGCTCCGCCGTGAGCCGCATTCGATCCGTGCAGCGAATGCACGAAAGTCAGCTTATCGGAATGTTGAGCGACGTGCGGAAACAGCTCGCTGACCCAGGAACCCGATTCGCCATGCTGACGGAACTTCCACGGGCTGCCGAACAGGTTATTCGTGTCTCGAAACTGGACCCGCGGTTTGTCGAACGGCAGAGGATTGCCGTGGTCTTTGGCGAGCTGCGGCTTGTAGTCGAACGTGTCGATTGACGACGGTCCGCCGTACATAAAAAGAAAAATCACACGTTTGATCTTGGATCGGTGCGGCGACGAGGTGGCGCGTGAGGCGATCGAATCCTCAGACAACAATCCAGCGAGCGCGGGCATGGCGAACCCGGCGGCGGCGTGTTGCAGGATTTGACGTCTTGATGGTCGCATGCCGAAAATCACCGAATGTGAATGAACTCGTTTGCGCAAATCATTGTATGGACGATGTGTTGCCACGCACTAGCGTCGGAATCGTCATCGCCACTTACTGCACTGGCAGCAGATAGTTCTTCAAACGCCGACGCGAGCGTTGATATTTCAGCGTCAATAGCCGGACGGCCATACAGGAGGAAGTGGAGCCAGTTGGCTCGATCTTCGAAGCTGCCAGCTTGTTGCGTGACTCGACGGGCCAGCGTCTTGGTTCGGTCAACAACCATCGGGTTATTCATCAGAAACAAAGCCTGTTGCGCGACCATCGTTTCCGCGCGGCGGGCGACGTGTTGTCCGTTATCCGAGACATCAAAGATCGAGAACATTTCGTAACTGCGCACTCGGACAGTAGGCAAATAGACGGAACGCCGAGTGCTCTTGTACACAGGATCGACCGGTGACATCGTCACTCGCTTCTTATTAGGCGACTTAAAGAGCGTGCCACCTACGGTTCTGTCCAGAACACCAGTCACGGCGAGCAAGGAATCGCGGATCGCTTCCGCCTCCAGCCGACGAACCGAATATCTTCCCAGCAGGCGATTGTCGGGATCGTGTTCCATTGCAAGAGCGTTGCGCCGACTGCTCGTGCGATAGGTGGCGGAGTTCATGATCAGCCGATGCATATTCTTGATCGACCAACCGCTCGCGACGAACTCGTTGGCCAGCCAATCGAGTAACTCAGAATGCGAGGGCGCTTCCCCACGCACACCAAAATTAGAAGATGAGCGGACAAGCCCTTCACCAAAATGATGTTGCCAGATCCGGTTGACCATCACACGTGCGGTGAGCGGATTGTCGGGGCTAGCAATCCAGTTCGCCAGTTGCAGGCGACCGTTTTCGTCCGATGGAACTTCAACACGGTTCAGTACTTCGTCGAATGCTTTCGGCGTACTTCGGGCAGTCGGTTGATCAGCCAGCTTCAGGTGGCTACCGCGAATGTGTACTGGCAAGTCGACCGGCGTTTCCACTGTGACCGCCATCACTAGCGTTGCTTGCGGCATGGTGGATTCGATCTGTTGAACCTGTTTCCTAAGCTCATCGACGGTGCGATCTCGTTCGGAATCTGGCTTCGTCGCTTCGTTCACAGCGTCAAACGAGAACGCCCGGTCAACTGCCCCATCTTCAATGACACCCCTTTTGGCCGAAACGCCAATCAAACGACCATCAACTCTGCCTGGGCCCGAGTCGACAACAATGCCATCACGCACCTGGTCGAAGTTCCAGTGAAACGCAGGATTGGCTGTGGCTGGCTGGCTTTTTACGAGACGCTGGATCTGCGACTCGTTGAATGCCGCGTCGTAGACGCGAACTTCGTCCACATCGCCGATGAACTGAAACTGTTGAGATGCCTCGCGTCGTCCGACTCCAATTGTGTTGAACTCGGAAGTCGCCACATTCGAGGCCATCGCCGCAACGCTTCCATCGACGTAAAGTCGAAGTTGCTCGGCACTCGCATCGAACGTAAGAGCGAGGTGATGCCACTGGCCAAAGGAGATCGGCTGAGGAGCTGCGATGATCGTGTGAGGTCGCGAACCGTGATTCCAAACGACGCGAGGCGTGCCTCCGCGATCAAACCCCAAGCTGTGTCCCTGGTTTGCTCCGGTAAATGTTGCGGAGATCACTCCCCCAAGATTCTGCGGGGTGTGGATGCGAACCCACGCGGTCCAGGTTGTTGAACTCAGCATTGGCGAGAGTGATGCCCGAATTGATTTGTATGCTACGTTGGCGCGACTACCTTTACGGGGCGTCGTCTCGCCAAGGTCAACGAGCAGTCGCTGCACTCGCTCCTTCTCGCTGTTGAACTTCTCAATCGTCGCGAGCGTTTCGGTTGGGGTGACATCCACTTCTAGCCATTCAGAGACTCCGTTATCAGGACGTAGCACATCGATCACTTTGGTGCTGCGAAAGATGCCGGCCATCGCGTAGTAGTCTTCAGTCGTGATCGGATCGAACTTGTGATCATGACACCGCGCGCAACCAAACGTCATGCCGAGAAACGTTAAACCGGTGACATCGAGTTGTTCATCGACAATATCAATCAGCAGTTTGTCGGTGTCGACTTCGGCGAGCATTTTTGGGCCGAGCATGAGAAAGCCAGTCGCCGTTAGTAGATCGCGACGTCGCTCTGAGTTTCCGCCGTCCGGCAGAAGATCCCCCGCCAGTTGTTCGCGGATAAACTCGTCATACGGCTTGTCGTCGTTGAGCGACTTAATCACATAGTCACGATATCGCCAAGCGTTTGCATGGGCGTAGTTGATGTCGCCGCCGTTGGAATCTCCGTACCGAGCTAAGTCGAGCCAGTGCCTTCCCCAGCGTTCGCCATAATGGGGTGAATCAAGCAAGCGATTGATCAGGCGTTCGTAGGCATCCGCCCGGTCGTCGTTCACAAACTCGTCGATCTCGTCAAGTGTCGGCGGCAAACCGGTAAGATCGAAGGTCGCTCGGCGGAGTAGCGCGTGTTTGTCCGCGGCTTGGTTTGGAGAGATACCACTCGCCCGAAGCTTCTTAACGATGAATCGATCGATGTCATTGCGAATCCAGCGACTATTGTCCGCGTCGGGAACTTCAGCTCGATCGACCGGCTGCAACGACCAAAGTTGTCTTGTCGAAACGCTTGTCGTATCGCCAGCGGTGTTCGAGTCAGGATTCGTTACACGCGGGTCGAACGCGCCGTCCGCAATCCACTCGTCCAAGATGTCGATGTCGGGCTCAGGCAACTCTCCATCGGTCGGCATCGGTAGGTCCTGATCGGCGTACCCGACAGCCATCCTCAGCAGCTCCTCCTCCCCGCCCCCATCTATGGACTCCCCCCC
>JACNKX010000089.1 GCA_014381825.1 Planctomycetota bacterium | reverse complement strand
ACCCCCAGAACAGACGCGCTGCGGATGTCGGTAAGGCTAAAGGACAGGGAGGGGAACGACCCGCAGAATGACACCGAGGAGGCCTTCGATGTGCAAGCCAATGTTGGAATCAAAGTCAACGCGGCGGGCGGTCTGCTCAACGGTGCGACCGATCCCGAAAGCAACGTCCCGATCGTCCTCGCTCCGGCCAGTGTCGGCACGTTCGCGACGACTGCGGGCGGTTCGATCACGACCGCCGCAGACGGCTCCTTCACCTACACGCCCGAAGCCGGAGATGTGAGCGTCGCCGATACGTTTGTGTATACAGCTAACGACAGTCTCGGCCTCGGTTCGACGTCGACCGCTACGTTCAACGTCAACGCCGAGACGATCTGGTTTGTCGATACGGTCGCTGGAGTGAACGGCGACGGAACGCTGAGCAGCCCGTTTAACACACTTGCCGATTTGGACGCCGGCGGTGCCTCGGACGGATTGGACGACGCCAACGACGCAATCTTCGTCTTCACCAGCGACGTCACGATCCCAACGCTCGTGTTAAGCGATGACTTCGATCTGGAAGCGGGGCAGTTATTGATTGGGGAAGGTGCTTCCGGATCAGGCTTAAACAACTTGCTCGGCTTCACGACACAAACCAACAGCCTCACGCTGCCCGGTTTAGGCGGCAACAACGCTGCTCTTTCCACTGGTGGTAGCGACGCCATCACGCTGGCCAGCGGAAACACGATTCGCGGCATCGACCTCAGCAACACCGGAGTCGGAAGGGGAGTTTTCGGACTTAACTTCGGCACCTTGACAATCGATGACGTCAACGCCAGCGGCACAGGCCGCATTTTGGATCTCACCATCGGTACACTGAGCGATCCAAACGGTGGCGCGACCTTCGACAACTTGGCCTCGACCTCTAGCGGTGATGGCATCCGAATTGACCAAGTCGGCGGCAGCTTTACAGTCGGCGGTAGCACGACGATTACCGCCGGAACGCGAGGCATCAATATCGGCGGGGCACCAGCCAGTGCCGATTATGATTTCGGGGCCACTACGATTAGCGGTGTCTCCAACGAGGGAATTGCTATCCTTTCGAGTAATAGCGGCGCGTCGTTCACGTTTGACAGCTTGTCCGTGACTAGCGGTGGCACTGGCTTGAGGGCCAGTAGTGCCGGCACGATCAATATCGGCGGGACGGGAAACACCATCAACTCGACGAGCGGCTCGGGCGTCAATGTTGTGGGGACCTCGTTCGGCGCTGGTGCAACGTTTGCCAGTGTCGCGTCCGTTGGTGGAAACCCTGGCATCTTGCTCTTTGGCACAACGGGAACGGCAACGTTCACGACCGTCGACATCGACAACTCGACCCTCGTCGGCATCAGCTTGAACAACGCCGATACAGTGTTTATCAACGGTGGCACGATCGACGGCACCGGCAACGACGGCATCAGCGCCCAGGACACGGATCTGACCATCTCCGGCGTGACGCTCGGAGCCACCACGCAAATTGGTGACGACGGCATCGAATACAATAATCAAACTGGCAACCATACATTGGCGATCAATAGCACAACGGTTGCCGACACGAAAAGAATCGGGATCAAAGTTAACGGTTTCCTTGGCGGAACGATCACCGTCGAATCGTTGGCGGGGAATACCGTTTTGTCTGCGGGCATCGCAGGCCCTCCTGCCTTCGCCGGCATGGCTTTCGACACCGTCACGTTCGACGGTAACCCCGGCATGGCGGGCATTCAAGCGGTCACCGGCGGCAACACGACGATCGGCAATACCGCCATCACGACTAACGTCACGGGCGACGGTCTGCGGCTGGATGACGTGCTGGGCGAAATCGCCTTCGGCACGCTGAACATTGGCAACGACAGCGGCACAGGTCTGTTCATACGCGATGCTGGCGGCAAGGGCGGCACATTCGCGTTCAGCAACACCGGTGGCACGATCAATACGACCAACGGCTCGGCTATGGACATCGACCCCGTGGTCATGAATTCGACGTTCGCCAGCGTCAGCTCGTCCAGCGCGAACAGCCAAGGCTCAGGTGGGTCCAGCGGCATCAACCTCGACACGATCAGCGGCACGGTGGACATCAACGATGGTTCGATCACGGGCGCGACCGGGGCGGCTTTCCGCGTTAATGCGGGTAACGCCAACATCACCTACACCGGCACGATCACCAACACCGCGAACGACGCGATTTCGGTGGCCAACACCACCGGCGGCACGGTTCTCTTCAACAGCGCTGCCGCCAACGCCATCACCGACAGCGGTACGGGCATCTCCATCAACACTGTCGCCGGTAACGTGACCGTGCAGGCCGACGCCGAACTGACCGGCAGCGAAGGCATCGACATCGACGGCGGCAGCGGCACTTTCACCTTTACCGACACCGATATTCAGCTCGGCAGCGCCGGCGTCGCGCTGGACTTCAACGGCGGCACCTCCAACGTGAACTTCCAGACGACCAGCTCGATCGTCCAAAACCAAGCCGCGGCAGTGGTCAGCGTGAGCGGAGGACATACCACGGGCACACTCGATTTTGACGGTTCGATCACCGCCGGCAATGGCACGGGCCTACAATTCAATAACGCAGATGGCAGGTACGATTTCGACTCTGTAAACTCTAAGTCGCTGAGCGGAGGCGATTCGGGCATCGACATTTTCAACGGTTCGTCCGGAACATTTACCTTCATCAGTGCCTCGATCGTCAATCCGACCGGCATCGGGTATCGCGAAGATTCCAGCACGGCGAACGTGACCTACAACGGCACGATTACCAAGGCGAATAACGCCAACAACGCCGTCGATATCAACGCCAAGACTGGTGGCACGACCACGTTTACGGGCCTCGTCACGGCGACCACGAGTACGGCGATCGGCATCGACCTGACGAACAACACCAGCGGCACAATCAACTTCACCGGCGGACTGGCGATCAACACAACCACCGGTACCGGCTTTAACGCCACCGGCGGCGGCACGGTGAATGTCACCGGCGCGAGCAACAACATCGACACGACCACGGGCACAGCACTCGAGTTGAATGGCATTGTCATTGGTGGCAGCAACATGGCGTTTGCGACGGTTGATAAGAACGGCAACGGCGGAGTTGAGGGCATTGACATCAACAGCACCACAGGCGGAACGCTTAATGTCACCAGCTCGACAATCGCTGGCAATTCTGGCGGAGCTTCGGGTGTCAAGATTAACAGTTCATCGACGGATGTTGTCTTCGGGAGTATCAACGTCACGGATTCAGACCGCCACGGAGTCGAATTGATAAGCAACAGCGGTGATTTCACGGCAAATGGCGGGCTTATCGATAACCCGGATGACCTTGGTATTTCCGCTACCTCGCTGACCGGAAAGTTCACTCTCTCGGGCGTGACGATTCGGGAGACTGGCGACGCTGCCGTGAACGGCCAGGTCAGCCACGGTGTCCTGCTCGATGATTCTACGGGCGACATTAACATCAGTGGGAGTACGTTCGAAGACATGAACGAGACGCCCACTGGCGCGGGCTTAGGACTCGACAACAACGGCGTCCACGTGGTCATGGAAGACGGTGGGACGCTAGGGAGCCTTCAAATCACGAACTCCACTTTCCGGGGCACTGAAGTGGCGACCTTAGGCGTCACCACTGACCATGGAGTCAAGATCGTTTTGAACAGTGGCTCAGATATCACAGACATAGACATCACCAGCTCTTTTGCCAGTGGCCTCGGTCGCTCCTTTGTGGAGCTTAACGCCGACATCGATGACGACAACGTGGGTGGCCCTTCTGATATCGGCAGCCTGAACATTTCGGGCAACGGCACGTTCGCCGCGCCGCTTGAGGCACAATCTGCCATTATCGAGGTGCGCATCAACGGCACGAGTACGCTCACTGACTTCGACATCAACAACAACGTCATGCAAGGCAACACGCTTAGCTCTGGAAACGGCATACGCGTAAACACGGGCGAGTTCGGGATCGGCACTACCTCGACCTCACTCGCCACGGGCACGATCAGCGGAAACAATCTCGACAATCTTGGCGATGGCACGGTCGACAATGGCATCGAGCTGCAAGCCCAGGAAGATTCGAGCCTGGTCGTTCTCATTGATGACAATGACATCGACGGCCAGTCTGACGATGGCATCAGGGTTCGCGTTTTTGATACTGCGGACGCGAACGTCACGATTTCAAACAACCGTGTGGGGCTGACCACACTTAATACCAACCAAGGCATTGAAGTGCAGACGCGAACCGGGGCGCCTGAACTGTGCCTGAGTATTACAGGAAACAATCTCGCGGCCGGTGACGACTACAACATGATCCGCGACGCGGGTATCTTCAACTTGCTGAACATCGGCGCGGGTACTCACACCGCAGCACAGGTGGACACCTTCATCGAAGGCTTGAATACAGGTAACGCCGCCTCGACTACCAGCGGCTTCACCCAATGTACGTCCATCTCCCAACCACTGCTGGCTTATGGCGGCGAAGATGTTCGCGTTGGAGAATCCGAGGCATTGACTGACTTGGCGCTATCGGATGTAGTTGATGAAGCGGTCCAACGATGGACAGCCAATGGGTTGTCGGCGACGCAGCAGTTGCTACTGGGTCAGGCGACCTTCGAAATCGGGGATCTGCCTGATGGTCAATTGGGCTCGACGATTGCAACCAACGTTCAGATTGACTCGAACGCCGCGAGCTACGACTGGTTTATCGACGCAACGCCGGATGACGACACGGAGTTCGAGATGTTCACGACCGACACGGAGCGAATCGCGAGTGAGTCCAGCGATGCGTTTGGGCGGATGGACCTGCTGACGGTCGTCATGCACGAACTCGGCCATGTGCTAGGCAAAGACCATGCCGACGCTCCAAACCTGATGGGGGAAGAGCTGCCAACCGGTACGCGGCGATTACCGGCGGGAAGCGATCAGAGCGAAGCGTCGAGTGTCGAGAGTCAAGAACCGGAGAATGCGGATGGCGACGTTGATGTGAACGGTGACGGACTGGTGACGCCCATCGACCTCTTGCTAATCATGAACACGCTGGACAGCGGTGGCGATCAGCCGTTGGAGTTGGTGAAGTCAGTCGATGCAGCCGCTTCGCCATCTGCCTTAGACACCAACGGCGATGGCATCGTTTCGCCGCTCGACGCACTGCTGGTCCTCAACTACTTGTCCAAACAAGCGACCGATCCAGCTAACGGCGAAGCATCAGTCGAGTTTACTCACCCGCAATCCCACGAGACCGACGAGTCGTCTTTCGCTCGCATCCTGCCGCCTCCTCTAGCCCCTCTTACTCCGAACGTGTACGGTCCTCTTCCACCTTCTGCCCTTGAACTCGACACGCACCCTCTCCCCGACGACCTCCTCAACCTCCTCGCCCCCGACATCGCCCCGACTTGGCACGCGTAACACACCACGAGCAAACGCCGCCCGCATCGGACTGCACACTGACGCGACTTCTGACGAGTACGACGACGCCGAATAGATTGTGTGTGAGACACTTGTCGCTATAACCGCGGACGGTTGCGGCAAGTGCTTGCGACGTTGGTGTCCCGTGATCTAAGTTGCGTCAAGGGTCGCGATAGTAGACAAATCCACATCGGACGTGCTGTGTCCGCCTGGATTATCCATGTAACCGACGGTCCGCAATACCTTCGGTCTGTTCGTGAAGCAGCTGAGGCTGTGTAGATCCATGAATGCCTGATGCCGTGGAACGACACGGTTTAGATGACCGAGCCGTTACGGGAATGAGCTCTCGGGCAGTATGCGTGATCAATCCGGCCGCTTCACGACTGGGAAGTCGCGATCGCGAGTCTTACGTCGGTCATTTTACATGGACTAGCGCAGCGACTAGATTGGTCAAGTCAATCATGCTTCGCTAGTTCACATCGTTTTCACACCGTTCATTTTGGAAGCACGAATGGAATCGAATGCCCCTTCCTATGATGTCTTTCTGTCCCACAACAGTGCGGACAAACCGGCGGTCGAGGCCATCGCCATACGACTTCGTAACGAAGCAGGTCTACGAGCCTTTCTTGATAAGTGGCATCTGACACCCGGCAAATCGTGGCAAAGGGAATTGAGCGATGCACTTGATAGCAGCGCAACGATCGCGGTCTTCTTCGGTCCCGACGGTCAGGGACCGTGGCATAACCAGGAATTGCAACGGGCGCTGAATCATGCCGTGCGCAGTCGCGATGAATATCGGATCATCCCGGTGTTGTTGCCAGGTGCGGCTCCTGAACAAATCGACGGTTTTCTAGAGCTTCGGACTTGGGTCGATTTTCGTACAGGGCTGGACGACGAAGCCGCTTGGGAGCGGCTGTTGGCCGGAATTCGAGGCGTAGCTCCGGATGAGTCTGATTACGAGTTGCCGGACGATCCTCGTCCATACCGAGGTTTGGCGCGGTTCGAATCCGACGATCATCAATTTTACTTTGGACGCACGCCGGATATCGAGCGCTTGCTTGACTCACTCAAAACGAATCATTTCGTTGCGGTAGTGGGCGCTTCGGGTAGCGGGAAATCGTCACTTGTTCGGGCCGGACTGTCAACCGATGTCGCGCACCGGCTGGTGCCTGGGATTCGTGATTGGCAGCGGATCACCGTACTCCCAAGCGACGATCCACTTCGCCAACTCGCCACCGCGCTGGTTGCGCATCTGCCGGTCGAGCAGCGTCCGGCACTCGTCGATACGTATCGCGAACGTTTCGCACGCCATGAACCCGATGCGTTGATGACCTGCTTGGGAGAACTCTTTCCGAACCCATCTACTCCTGTTTTGATAGTCGTCGATCAACTTGAAGAGCTGTTTACACATCGTCCTGCGACGCCGGGACAGCAGACCAAATGGCGTCAACACACAGATGCGTTCGCCGCCAACTTGCGACATATCGGCGAGTCGCAGGCACCATGGCTTCGCGTTGTCGTCACGCTGAGAGGCGACTTTATCGACGAGTGTATCGGCGTTACCGATCTGCGTGAGTTACTCGAACGACGGCAGTTCTGGTTGGGTGAGATGAGCGAAGCTGATTTGAGAGAGGCGATTGTTGAACCCGCGCGAAAGCGGGGCGCGTTTTTCGAGAAGGGCCTCGTCGAAACGATTCTTCGCGATATGCGGGGACAGGGTGGCGCACTCCCCTTGCTCGAAGAATCGCTCGCGGCGCTTTGGTCCGCGCGTCGTGGACCGTGGTTGACGATCGATGCTTACCAAAACAGCGGTGGTGTTGGAGGAGCTTTGGCGGACAAAGCAGATCGCATCTACAACAGTCTATCGGATGACGATCAATCGATTGCCCGCCGACTATTTCTGGGGCTCATCCAACTGGGCGAGGGCAACCGCGACACGCGCCGCCGAGCCCATTTACCCAGTCTGTACGGCGCGAGTGAAGCTGCCGAAGACGTTGCCCGAGTCATCCAGCGATTTTCGACCGGTGACAGCCGGTTGATTTCTCTTTCAACAGATGACGGCCATATCGACACGGTCGAGGTTACCCACGAAGCCCTGATCGATCATTGGGCGATGCTACACGACTGGCTCGATGGTAGTCGAGACGACATTCGCTTTTATCGACGTGTGGCGGAGGCGGCTCGAGATTGGGACTCGCACGGTCGCCCCCATGGCAGCCTTTGGCGGCCTCCCAATCTCGATCAGCTGGCTGAACTTCACCGGCGTGTCTTGGATGCAGAGACAATGATCGGGTTCGGCGCGACCGAGCTGGACTTCCTTCTCGAATCGAAGCGGGCGGACGACGATCGACTAGAACATGAAACACGGCAGCGGAAAAGATTGATGCAACTCACAGTCGCAGCATGTTGCGCCGCGATTATCGCGTTAGGCCTGTTCGGTTGGGCAGTAACTCAGCGTTCTGAAGCGATCACGGCAAAGGAAGACGCAGATCTCAAACGAACTGACGCTGTCGAAGCCCGACAGGCCGAATCGGATGCACTAAGCGTGTCGAATCAAGATCGCATCCGAGCCGAAGAGAGTGCCAGAATTGCGAATCAGCAGCGCAATTTAGCAATGGAATCGATTGGCACTCTGATTGAAGAAGTACAGGAGCAACTGACAGACGCGTCTTCGCATCACCTCAAGGAGCAATTGCTAAACACCGCGATGGAGGGGCTTGAGAAGCTTTCGAGTAACTTGCAAAGCGGGCGGATTAATGATTCGGATGCCGACCTGCTGATGGCAAAAGCTCGCATGCGACTTGGCGATACGTATCAGTTGTTAGGGAAGAGTGAGTCAGCGCACCAAGAATATCTAACGGCACAAAGCATTCTCGCTCGCTTGCAAAAAGAGGAGCAAACGGTCGAAGCTCGTGAAACTCAAATTGCCGTCCTGCACAATCTTGGCGATGTCAGTTCCAGTTCAGAAGCACTCGTTTTCTATGAACAAGCGATGACTGTTGCTAACGAAGATCCCCCATCCCAAGACGCCACGCGCGCAACATGTTTCGCGAAGCTCGGCAAAGGACAATACGCGAACGCAATGCCCGATCAGGCAGTCGAGACGACACGCAGGGGATTGGATCTACTGGAGAACGCAAACCATGGCGAACGGGGCGACGACGAACGAGTTCGCATTGCGAAGCTGTACATCCAACTTGGTGCCGCTCGTCACGCCATGGGCGATTTCAATGTCTCCTTAACCGAATACTCTCGCGCCCGCGAGATTCTTGAGCAGGTGATTGCGGGCGGATCAGAACGTGTCGATGTCAAAATCGCACTAGCGGAAGTGTTCGAACACACGAGCCGTTCCACAGTAAGCTTTGGCGATCCGTCGAAGGCCATTGTTGACTTGTCGCAGGCAATAAAAATCTATCAGGAGCTGGCGCAGACTGATTCGAAGAACGCGGAGTTCCTGGCGAATCTCGCACGCGTTGAAATGACGGTTGGCGAGATTCTCGTTCAAGCTGGGGAGCATGGGTTAGCGACAGTCAGATTGGACTCCGCTCGACGGTACTACAATCAACTGTCCGAGGCGGACCCGGGTAACGCAAACTATAATCGTTCACAAGTGAACGTGCTGTCGCGTCTGGGAGATGTTTGCTTTTTGCGAGATGGACTGCCGGGAGCGATGCGATACTACAATCTCGCTCTCGATGAATTCGACGCATTGCCAGACGGCGATCAACAGAGGAGTGATCCGTTTCTACATGCACATCTCGTGCGTCAACTCTCAAGAGTAAAGGAACGATGGGGAAACGAGATTGATGCCGCACAAATACAGCAGCGGCTCGGATCGATCGAATTACGCGAGTCGGCGCAAGATATTGGTGAGCGACGCGAATTGCTCGATGCCTATCGAGCGTTCGTTATCCTAAAGACCAAGGTTGGCGATCACGCGAACGCTGTCCTTCATTCCCGGACAATGGTCGAATTGGCTGAAGAGTTGCACAACGCCAAAGCGATTTCGGCCAGCCTACTCGCGTTTTCAGTTGGAGAGCAGGGAGTGGCTTCGCTGGCTGCAGGCGATCATGAATTCGGCCGATCGTGCTTTATGCGAATGCTGGAGTTGGATGATAGTGATTATGTTAGGTCACCGGCTCTCATTTCACTCGCGTGGTGTGCCGAACAGGGTGCGGATCCGACGGAGTCCCTACGGCATTGGAATCAGGTTGCCGAGGGCGGCAACGGCCCATATCAGCAGATTGCGAGGTTCAAAACGCAACAATGTGAAAGGGTGCTTCGGGTACTGAAGACACCACAAGACGTCGCAGCGATCAACCAATTAGATTGGGAAACTTCCATGCTGACAGTGCTTGCTGCGGCAAGCCAAGAGGATCGCCTGCTTTTTAATGCGCTCATCAAAAGAATGGCGAACAGCGCAGCTAATGATCCCCAAAAACTCTTCGGCGTTGCGTCGTGTCTGTCGCGAGCGGCTCAAATAGTCGAAAAGGAGGCCGGTGAGGTTTCGGATGTGAAGCGGAACGAACTTGTTCAGCAGTACATTAAAACTGCTGTCAAGGCGATGGACTTAGCGATTCGGAGCGGATTCTGCAGTTGGCATGCGTTAAGCAGCGACCCGAACATGCGACAATTGCGAAAGTCATCGTGGTACTCAGATCGTCGACAACAGGCTACTACCAATTCAATCGACATGTCGTTTGCGTTGATACAAGCCGGTCGTTTTGTGCAGGGTAGTAAGTTGAGTCCGGCGGAGATCGAACTGAGATTTCCGTTGGAAAAAGAGGCGTACTTTGTAAATCAGCAACCGACCCGGGCAGTCGAAATCAGCAAGCCGTTTTTCATGGGAGTGACAGAGGTTACCGTTGGTCAATTTCGTCACTTCGCCGAAGAACGAGGATACGTTACCGATGCGGAACGACAAGTTGGCGGCGCAGGAGACTTCAATCCTACTGCAAAGGGATCAATCGGCACGAAGGACATGAGAACGTGGAGAACCGCCGGGCTGAGCGATGAATTACCGGTTGTTTTCGTAAGTTGGAACGATGCAAACGAGTTTTGTCAGTGGCTCAGTACCAAAGAAGGTGCCAAGTACCGACTGCCGACCGAAGCTGAATGGGAATATGCATGCCGGGCCGGCACCACAACCCAATATGCGACAGGCGACGATCCAGAATCTCTGGCGCAGTCCGCTAATGTACCGGACGCGGCCTTTCGCCTTTCGAAGCCAAGTACTCAGTATGCGACTATTCAAGGCAACGATGGATATGTGGAACTAGCGCCGGTTGGCGTATTCCGCTCAAATGCATTTGGACTCCATGACATGCATGGCAATGTTTGGGAATGGTGTTCTGATGCCTACATGCAAAATTATTACGAGAGCGGAGCATCACTCGATCCAATTGGGCCGGCTCCGGATACTCTTGTAATCTATAGTATTGGCGTCGATGGAAAACCGTTGACAGCCGAGCAGATGAACGAGTCGAACTTGGACAACGACGGCTTCGGCATTTCGGCAGTCGCGCCGGGCTCAGCGGCTGCGACCGCCGGTTTGAGAAAAGCGGACGTATTGTTGTCCGTCGGGGCCGCGAACATCGCTGATCTGAACGGACTCAATAAGGCGCTGCGGGATTCGAACGGAAGTCCGATTCAGATTCGATATCTTCGCGACACAAGAGAAGTGCTGACAGAAATCACACCCGACGGGATCGTCACTCGGGTGAATCGCGGTGGGTGCTTCATGTGACGACTCGCGTTGCAGCGCTCCGCAGTTCGCGGACAGGGACTCTCAACGGGAAAAGGTAGTAACATTGGCTTTCGCGTTGTCAAAGAGATCGACTAGGATCCACTTTCGACCGGGCTCTGTAATCAGACAGCGATTCGTCGGGTGCAACGCGAAACTCTCGGCGGAGCAATCGGTGTGGCTTTGTGCCAAGTCGATCGGGACCATCCCTCTAATGCTGCGAACTGTTCTGCTGCGTCGTGGCCACGCGTTTATTCACCCCCATTGCGGTCAGCGCCCAGAAGTTCGCTTGTGACCGGTGGCTCCCGTTCTTTCGGTCCGGATTTTCCGATGGGGATGTCGCATTAATGAAAACGACGTTTAGCATGGGCGTCGGCCTGTAGCGAAAAAACAACGATGCCACGGGTTTCCGTTTCAGTGGGGCAAACCTGCCGATATGCTCGTCGTCACCGTCGCTCGCCCCGGTTCCATCTAGTAAAACAGGTACTTACTGTCTTCGATCAACCAGCCACCATCCTTCACGCAGGATACTTCCAGGAGACGCCGATGTTTAAATCGACTCGACGATTTCTCGTTATGAATTGTTTGACGTGGCGTGTGTTCAGTTTAACGCCTTGCCTATTGGTACTGGCTGGTTTCGCGACGGCCCAAGAACCAGCAGTTACCTTCGAGGATGTGACGTCCGAAACCGGATTGCAACTTTCCGACGGAGCCGCCTGTTGGGCGGATTTTGATAACGACGGCTGGGTCGATATCTGTAGTTCAGGAAGCGTTTGGAAAAACAACGAAGGGAAGAGCTTCACGAAATTCGCCGACATCGGAGCCTCGGTTGCCGCCGACTTCGACAACGACGGATTCATCGATCTGTTTTCGTGGTCGGCGTTGAAGTTGTATCGCAACGAGGGCGGGAAGGCGTTTGGCGAATTCGAGCTGCCCGAGTTGCCAAAGACGGTCTCGCGAGGCGCGTGTTGGGGAGATTTCAACGGTGACGGCTTTGTCGATCTCTACGTGGGTGGCTACGAAGATTGGAACGCTGGCATCACTTGGCCATTGCTCGTGCTGATCAGCGACGGCGGCAAGGGCTTTCGCTTGGATCGTAGCGAAAGCAAACTGCGCACGCGCGGTGTGACCGCCTGCGATTTCGATCAGGACGGAGACGTGGATGTATATGCTTCGAACTATCGTCTTCAGCCGAACCTCCTCTGGGTGAACGACGGCAAGGGCGTCTTCAAGGAAGCCGCTGGCGAGCATGGTGTTGTGGCAACCTCAGCCGGCTTTGGAGGTGGTCACTCGATTGGAGCATCGTGGGGCGACTTCAACAACGATGGGCAGATCGATTTGTTCGCAGGCAACTTCGCTCACGTCGATGCCCGCGGTGATCAACCTAAATCACGTTTCCTGCGAAACCTCGGCCCCGACAGCGGTCACAAGTTTCAGGATCTCGGGCCGTGTGGCGTGCATTATCAGGAGTCGTACGCAACGACGAGTGCGGGAGACTATGACAACGACGGAAACTTGGATCTATTCTTCACCACCGTCTATGGGACAGCTTCATTCGGTCGAAAGAACAATCCCGTCTTATTCAGAAGTGACGGCGAGTTCGCCGTGAAAGATGTGACGGCTTCCGCAAATCTGGCCGGTTTGCCACCGACCTATCAAGCGGCCTGGGCGGATTACGACAATGATGGCGATCTCGATCTCGTATCTGCCGGAAAGCTGTTCCAAAACCAAGGCAGCCCAAACACTTGGCTGAAAGTAAACTTGCGAGGCGACGGGAAGACCGTAAGTCGATCTGCGATTGCTGCTCAGGTGCGAATCAAGTTAGGCGGCAAGACGCTGACACGTCACGTCGAAGCTGGAACGGGCGAAGGCAATCAAAACGAAATGACGCTGCACTTTGGACTTGGTCAGTACAACGGCCCCGTCGACCTCGAGGTCTTTTGGCCTCACAAGGAGAAGCAGACCCTGACCGGCGTTGAAACGAATCGCCGTATCATGATCGATTACAAGGTATCGCCTTAGAGCAGACGCCCGTCGCCTCTTGGCAACTGGCGCAAGTTGAGTCAATTTGTGGCTAATGCGGGGGCGTGGAGGAGTCGTCCCAAGAAGTAATTAAAGCCCGTAAATCCAAGGAGTTACGGGCTTTTTTATCAGGAGCGAGGCCGACGGGACTCGAACCCGCAACCTCCGGATCGACAGTCCGGTGCTCTAACCAATTGAGCTACGGCCCCTGATTGGGAGTTGAATTATACCTCTGACCTATCGGTCCGCAAGGGCGTCCAGCTTGACCAGGGAACCGAGATTTTTCGGGGGACGAGGCCATGCCTCGGTTCGGACAGCCTCCCCCATAAGTTCCGGCCCAACCATTTTTTGTGTCCTATACTTGCGCGGACCACCACGCGCATTTGAGGGCTTTGATATGTGGAGTTTTGTCGAGCGGGGCGCGAATGACGTACTGCGCATAACGGGGCAATTGGATCGAAATCAGTGGATCTTTGTCTTCGCCGCGGCTTTGGTCGTCGGTGCCTTTTTGATGCGGGGATTTGGGACGCGGATTTGACCTTGGACAGGCACCAGCTGAATACGGGCCAGGTGCCCCTTACGCAGTCAGACGCGAGGAACATCGGCCCATGATTTGGTTTAGCTACGCTAGTCCCATCGTCATGATTGCGGCAGTCTGGATCTCGTATCGCATCGGCAAACGATCGCGCGACCAACTCGAACAGCAACAAGGGCAGGGGGATATCGGGCAAGCGAGGGTGGTCGTCCAGGATCTGGAACAAATCTCGCAGCAGGTTCGCCGTAGTCTGGTCAGCCACCACGCCAGTATCGTGCAATTCAAGGAGCGAATTAGCAAACTGACCGAGGCCGATGACGCAGATGCGATGAAGGAGCTGGCGCGAGAAGCCGAACAAATTCTTCAGCCAACGATCCAGCTGGCAAGTCAAATCGCGCATGCTTACGACGATATTCGCCAACAGACCGATCAGCTCAGCTCGCCCGAACAGCTGCGGACGGATCCATTGACTGGATTGAGCAGTCGCCGGGGGATGGAAGATATTCTGAAGATGTTGATCGCGATGAAGTCGCGTTACGACACGCGATTCGCCATCGCGCTGGTCGATATCGATGGCTTCCAGAAGATCAACGACGAGTTCGGGCACGTTCGCGGCGACGAGATGCTTAGGTCATTTGCTGCCAATTTGGACAGCACCGTGCGCGAGACCGATGTCGTCGTCCGATTCGGAGGCGAGGAGTTCATCGTCATTATGCCCGAGACGGATCTGCTCGGAGCCGGCATCTTTGGACAACGGTTGCGTCGCAGCGTTGACGAGAAGCTTGGTCTGTCGATCAGCGTCGGTGTAGCCGAAGCACGAGACGAAGATACCTTGAAGTCGCTTCTCTCTCGAACGGACAGTGCTCTTTACAGTGCGAAAGCCGGTGGAGGTGATTGCGTTTTTCAGCATACTGGTCGCCATATCGAGATGGCCCGTCCTCTCAAAAACGTTTCGTTGCCTCCTGCCGAAGACACGACGGCAGAAGAAACGGTGGCAAACACGACCGGTGTTTGACCTGCGTTAGAAGAGCGAAGCGTTGGGTTCGTGCCCTAGCCCACGCACTCGCTCGCGATCAACTTTCGCCTTATCTTGCATCCCAAGGCGATCGTAAACGAGCGAGCGATGGTAAAGCATCACAGCAAGGGCTTGCTGGTAAGAAAGACGCTCCGCTTCAGACTGATAACTTCGAACGGACACGAACTGCCTTGCCTCGAGATGGGCAACGAACATTTCGAAGCTCGCGACAGCTTGCTCGATGTCGTCACGAGCCGCTTTTGAATCGCCGAGACGATACTTTATGAATCCGCGCGTATCCAACATCGCTGGATTGTCCCCTAAGAGACGTAATGCTTCCTCAATGTGTTCCAATGCCTTGTCCAATTGCGTGTCACCGATCGCTTGAGCGTAGGCTAATGAATTCCGGGCGTTCGGCGCGCTTCCAATCCACTCCTCATCCGCCAGCCGCAACACTTCGGCGCAGCGTTCGATTGCTTCATTGTGGCGACCAAGGTGATGCAACGCTTGGCTTTGTAGGCCGATCGCTTCTGCAGACTTCGGTGATGCCTTGACCAGTTGCTGGGCATCATCGAGTGCTTTCTCGAACTCCTTTGCTTCGAGAAGGAACTCGAATCGCTGCTCGTAAACGGTTGTGTTGTCTGGGTACCGAACGGTCGCCGCATCCAACGTTTCGATAGCCCCAACAAGATCGCCGTCGAGCCACTTCGCCTGGGCGGCTGCGATTTGCCAATTGGCCTGCTCCGACGGGAGCCAGAACAGAACGATCGGGATCGCGATGCCAACCATGAAGCACAAGAATAACAAGCCTCGGGCCAGAGGGCTGCGAGTGGGTCGCCGTGCGGAAACGGCCAATTCCGCTTGGAAAATTCCCTCTCTGTCGGGGGTCGGGCCTGTCGATTGGTCGGATTCTGCCGGTGGCGCTGAGTTCATGATGTTGTTGCGTCAGTAAGGAAATGAGGCTTGATGAGGTTAGCAATCCCGAACACAGGGCGAAACCCGTGATTCCCGCTGTCGAATCGCCTTTGTGAACTGTATCATATCGGTCATTGGAGTAAGTCAACCCATCCGAACTCGAAGCATAAAGGAGTCCGCGATGCCACTGTTCGAGGTAGAAACGAACGCGCACATCATTATTACATGGGCCGACAACGAAGATGCTGCAACGGCAGTCGTCAGCGAAGCCTATCCCAACGACACGGTCACTCGGCTGACGAAGCGTCCTCGCGATACTTGGGTCATTTCCAAGGGCGCGTTGGGTTTGACCGAAAGTACAACGAGCGATCCTTGTGGCGTTGCTCGTGATTGCTTATCGAAGTCTGCAGGCGACAAAGTCCACGCAATCCGACTATACATGCATGAGACGGGCACCGACCTAGAGAATGCCCGCAAAGTCATCGAGTCGAATGTTGTGATGGGCTGGTGACGGCTGTCTTTCGACTTTCTGTGATCACAAGGCTCGCTCGTGTTCGATGACTCTATAAGGAGTAGTCGTACAGGAGCGAGTGATGATCACATTTGACAAGTGTCTCCAAGAAACCGGGCGGCCCGAGACCGCGTTAGTTAGTAATCCGGGAGTTGTCCGCAATTTTCGGGTCCAGGTGCGCGAAAGCCAGATTAACGAATGGCACATGTACAGCACATTTCGGAACCGTCGCGAGGCCGAATCCTGTATCGCTGCCCTGCAAATCGGTGGCGTTTCCGCTCGCTTGGTTGATTGCGACCGTTGTCCGACGGCTATTTGACACGGCGTTCTGCTCTTCTGCACAGATCTCGACCGCAGGTCTCCAGGCACTGGCGACCTGTGCGTCACTTCAGGAGACCTTTGGTCAAGAGAGTTGGCGAGCATTGCCGACGCGTAAATCGCTGTTCATAGCTCCTCCGTTGTGTATCCTGTTAAGCGGTAACGGTTAGCACTGATATCGTGTCCCACCGATTCAGCCATTGGTAGAACAACAACGAGGCTTTACACCCATGACCCAAGAGCTACGCACACGAATCTTTGAGGAACTTGACGCACTTGTTCTGATCGATCCCCATACTCATATCGACGCCCTCAACCCGGCGTCGCGGACATTGGCCGACATTCTGGGCTATCACTACTACACTGAATTAGCTCATTCAGCCGGCATGCCAAAGGAGCAAATCGAAGATCCTGACATCTCGCCTAAGGAGAAATGCCAGCGGTTGTTCGAAAACCTTGGGCCGATCAATAACACGATTCAATACAGCTGGTTCATCGAGATGGCTCAGAGATTCTTCGGTTTCGAGGGAGATCGAGTTGACTCTGAGAACTGGGAATCGCTGTACGATACCGCCGAAGAGAAGATGTCGTCAGCTGAGTGGGCTAGCAACGTGCTTGAAATCAGCAAGCTTGAGGCAGTCTTCCTCACGAACAATTTTGACGACCCGCTTGAGGGCTTTGACAGGAGCAAATATGTGCCTTGCCTGCGTACGGATGATCTGGTCTTTCACCTGACTCGTCGCGACGTTCAAGATCGACTAGAGCATGTGGCGGGGGCGTCCGTCACGGATGTTGCTTCGTTGCGATCGGCGATTGGGGGATTGTTCGAGCACTTTAAGTCGAAGGGCGCACGCGCTTGTGCGATCTCTTTGCCTCCCGATTTTGCACCGACTCGTGTTTCCGAAGGCCGTGCAGCGACAGCCGTCGATGCGGTCCTAACGAAAAAACTGGAAGCGGGCGAAGCCGATCAGCGGGCAGCATCCAACTTCATCTTCTGGACGCTCGCCGAATTCTGCGCGGATGTTGGTCTGCCGTTTGACTTGATGATCGGCGTGAATCGTGGAGTCTATGCCGATGGCGTCTTCCAGGGCCAGGATCTCTATGACAGTCGCGTCTCGATGATTCAGTACAAGGAACTCTTCAACGCCTTCCCGCAGGTCACCTTTCCGATTTCGGTGCTAGCGAGTGTGACCAACCAGGAATTGACGAGCTACGCATGGATCTTTCCCAACGTCGTCACTAACGGCCATTGGTGGTACTCGAATACGCCAACATTCATCGAGCATGATGCCGCCGCCCGACTGGAGGCGGTGCCCCGCACCAAGCAGATTGGCTATTACAGCGACATGTACAAGCTTGAGTTCGCTCTACCAAAGTTCGCTATGTATAAGCGAATCCTGGCGAAGATCCTCGCTGAGCGATTCGTCGTCGACCGCAGTTGGACAGAGACGCAAGCGATCGATTTTGGCAAGCAAGTTCTTCGAGGTAATGTCGAGGCGGTGTTCGGATATTAGCGGAGAAAGTTTGGGCTCGACGAAGTTTTCCGAAAATTTCGCGAACCATCTGGACGATGAGACGTCTGAGTTTGCATGCCTGCGAGGGTTCACCCAGCATGCGCGAACCGGGTTGCATTCCCGAAAGCATTTGCTGGCAAAGGACTTCGGTGGTATAGTCTTGATACGACTGGCGTCGGCTTGTTGCTGATCCAACCTGTCGTTTTCTATTTTTTTGTTCTCTCTCATTGCGCGAACAAGCGCCGGGAGGATTGAGATGCGTATTTTAATCAGTGCCATTAACAGCGTCGTCGTCAACGGTCGGAATGATCGTACGAACGTAGCAGGCATCGGTTCGTTGCGCGGACTCGACCTCCTACTATGTTTGTGCATCTATTCAGGGCGAGCGCTTCATGCGGCGTATAGGTCCGGCTTGAAATCTATAAAGCCGGCGCATCAACGCGCACTTATGGCCGAACAGAGAATGTTCGCCATGTCAGAAGCGCCATGTTGGCATCCGGCGGTGTCATTTACAGGACCGCCCGCTTTCGCGTGGACCACCTGAACTAAAGTCCTTTACGGCAACTAGTTCAACACTCGCGAAGGCCAGGTCGGATGTCGACCGAGCGGCTCGGTAGCCCCGTGTTAATCGTTTAACACTTCGTTTACCTGCTTCTCGTCGCCTTCGGTTCCCTGACGCTTCGGGCTATTTGCCGTGCCCCACAACGCTCAGCTTGAGAGAGACGAATCATGACCATCAACACGAACGAAACTGAAGAACTACAAACTTCGCAGCTAGTTTTGGCTGCTCAAGGCGGCGACCGGCACGCATTTGGAAAACTATTCGAGCGGTTCGAGCGAACCGTGTTCGCGATTTCGCTTCGTCGATTGCGGGACTTTAACGAAGCCCAAGAGTTGACGCAGGACGTTTTCGTCCAAGCCATGACCAAGTTGGAGCAACTGCGCGAGCCGGAGCGGTTCGCAGGCTGGTTGCGTTCGATCACGCATCGAATGGCCATCAATCGCATGGTGCGACGAGGACCGATGATTCCGACCGAACCCGAGTCGATGGAGGCGAACTGCGTCGAATACGTGACGCCGCTCTCGGTGGTTCTGCAAGGCGAGCGAAAGACGCAAGTCCAAGCAGGTCTGAGTCGGCTGCGTGAATTGGATCGAGAAACGCTGGAGGCGTTCTACGTCAAAGGCCAATCGTTGATTGAAATGAGCGACGAGTTCGATGCTCCGCTTGGCACGATCAAGCGGCGTCTGCACGTCGCCCGAAAGCGGCTCGCCAAGGAAGTGGAGCCGATGGCTGTGTAAGGCCTTTGTTATTGGAAGCTCGTTGAGTCTCTCAGTCGTCCTGGCAGTGCCGGCGGCTGAGGGACTCTTTTTAGTGCGCGATCGGTACCCCGCACCACTTCACTCTTGCCGCGCTCTCCAAGCGCTAACTGCCAGCAAGATCCATCCGACGATCATACAAGTGCCGCCGATCGGGACGATCGCGCCGAGCACCTTGATGCCGGTAAGGACTAAAACATAAAGGCAGCCACTGAAAATCGTGACACCGGCGATGAATAACTTCGCCACCCACACGAGATGTGAGCTGTGAGTTCTCGTCGCGAGAAGTCCGACCGCGATCAAAGCCAAAGCGTGATACATCTGGTAGCGAACGGCGACTTCCCAGGTGGCAAGCCGCTTCAATTGTTCGTCGGGTGCAAGATCCCACTGCTCGACGGCCCCTTCCAGCCAGTGCGCGCCGAACGCTCCCAGAGCTACGCCCAGTCCGCCCAGAACGCTTCCCGCCAAGAGGATATGTCGGTCTCGCACAGTGTACCTCGCAAAAGCCTCAACATAAAAACAGCCCGCTGCAAGGGCAACGGGCTGTGACGAATTGACTCAGTTTTTCGAGGCTACGGTGTAATTTCGATACCGAGCTTCTCTTCCTCTTCCTCTTGGATGATGATTCGTGGAGTCACCATCAACATGAGGCTTGTCGTGTCGCGCCCGATACCGACATTCTTGAACAGCCGGTTGATATACGGAATCTTGTTTAGCATCGGCACGCCTTGTTCTTTTCGTTCTTCGGAGAGACGTTTGATGCCGCCGAGCAGAACCGTTCCGCCGTCGGGCACACTGACTGTGGTTGATACAGTCGTGAAGGAGAACGTCGGCAATTGAACTGTTGTTCCTTCCGTTGTTACGACCTGATTATCTGAATTGCCCGTTGGATCGCCGTTCGCGTCGACGGCGTTCGAGCTGGCGTTGGTCGTACTGGTGCTGCCATCGAAGGTGAACTCTTCGACTTGACCAATTTGGCTGAACATCGGAACAAGCGTCAGGCGGACAAAGCGTCGATCGGAAGATACGACGGCTTGAACTCCGAGTGATGTTCCTTCGCTAAGGACGACAATCACTGGTTGATGAGCGGCCGCGAAGTCGCCCACAACAGGAATCAAACTCGTGACGAAGGGACGTTGCGAAACGTCGCTGACCGACGCCGCTTGGCCGTTGAACAACGTGACCTTCGGCGCTTGCAGTACATTACTGCGATCGCTTCCCGTTGCAGCTTGGACCAAGAAGAAGGCTTCGATGTCGCTGAGAATCGCGAAACCAAAGTTCGCTGCATTCGCTCCTTGGAAACCGCCAAACGCGGGAGCCGTGATACCGAAACTATCTTGCGTGAACGAGAAGTCAAAATCGGTCGTCGGGACGCCAGCCGGGTCTAAGCCGATTGCGACACTCGGGCCCGAATCATCGGGAGGCAAGGCGGTCACGTTGTCGTCGATATCGAAGTCGAAGTCGACACCGATTCGCTCAAAGAAGTCATCTCGCAACGTAATGAACCGAACTTCAATTGTCACTTGCAAATCTTGCAGGCGTCGAAGTTGTTCGAGAAGGTCGGCGATCTGTTCATGAACATCTTGCGTCTGGCTGATGACGAGGCTCAAGTTCGTGGGAAACGGTTCGATCGCACCAGGACCACCAACTTCGTCCCAAGTATCCGGTTTGATGGTGGATGTGATCAGCTGGATGAGCGTATCGAAGTCAGCCAATGCGGCACCACCCATGCTGCCTGGACCAAAGCCTGCCGATTGTGCCTGACGTCCTCCTGCACCGTGTGGGAGGCCACCAAAGGAACTCATTTGAGCCAGGGCCGAAGCGCTTGTTTTACCACCGCCCTGAAGCTCGTTGGCCGCGACCGTCAATGGCATTGGAGCCATCGATACCGGTTGAACCGCACCGCCATAACCCAAAGCGTTATGCGCGTCGCGGATCGCGGTCGGCAGCCCCATGTTGGAGCCGGGAGTGAAGTTCGGAATCGGAATCACGAGGTCCGCCACGTTGTATACGCGCGGATGCACGTTGGAATCACGCAGTTGTTCGCTCGTAATGCGAAGCACTTCGTTCTGGATTACATAGCTCAAACGCAATGGTTCGAGAATCAGATTGAGCGCGCTCCGCAACGAGATGTCCTGAGTTAAAGTGATGTTTACCGGCGTATCGCTCGTGACGCCTTCTGCGGCGAGTCCCTGAGGATCGGCGTAGATATTGACACCAGATAGAGTGGCGAGCGTTTCGAGTACTTCCTTTAGTGGCCGACTGTTGAAGTTCACATTGACCGGCTTCTTCAGCGTGTTCTGTATCTCCATCTCGGCGGGAGACAGGCGACGTTGTTGCATTTCGAGTCGTTCGAGACGGCTCTTCGAAAGCTCGTCCCAACGTGTCTTGTCCCCAAAGGTGATCGGGTGCTCATCGTTGACGTCCAATGTCGAAGCAGAATCCACATCCTGCAAATTCACAACAACTCCATCTTCCTTCTGGTCTGCAATCCACTGATTGCGATCCATCCTTCGAGCCATCTTGCTCTTGATCGTGACGAGTCGCGTGATCGGCGAGTCGGGATCGAGTTCGCGGATCTGGCGAGCGACGACTTCTGCTTCTGGATGGCGTTCCTCGTCGAGCAAGTCGTTAAACTCTTCGACTAGTTGTGCGACCTTTTGCTGGATCTCGTTCGTTTCGGCGCGATCACGATCGATCGACTCGACGACTTCGCGATTCCTCGCCTTCAAGTCGATGTCACCTTCGTTTTGTAGGATATAGGCTTCGATGCCCGCGACGTCTCGATCCACGATGGTCAGCAGTTGGCGTCTCGCGCCAGGATCGACTTCGGCTTGAGCGATTCGATCGCGAAGTTGCGTGACACGTTGCAACGCTCCCCGAGGGTCCGTAGGGACCATCTCCCGAGCTTCTTCGGTTTCGTTCGTTATTTCCCGGAACAGTTGCTGTCGCAAGAGCTCTTGCTGCGCATTGACCTCTTCCAACGGTGATGGCTCGCGAAGCGGACGATTGCTAGCCTGGCCAAGCAGGGCGAGTTTGTCCTTCAGCTCTTGCCGAGTGATCGGATCAAGTTCTCGTTGGAATTGCCAAGCATCTCGAAACAATTGCAGTGCCGCGTCGCGATCTTGAGCTTCCAACGCGCGGAGTCCTTGTCGATACATCTGCAGCCCTGGGGACTCCTCGGGGGGACGCGCGGCCGGTGTCGGAATCTCGGCTTGCGCGTACCGGTTTCGCGTTAAGTCGCTTTCGGGAGAATACACTCCCCGGCTGACCGGAGACCGGCGCTGTGGTGATCCGCCATTCGCAACCGCAGGCGTCGCTTGGAAGTTGGCGGCGGGGACCACGCCGGAACGAGCCTGACGGGTCACTTGACTACGGATCTGCAATAACAGCTCCCATGGGCGGGTTTCACTCTGCGTGAATTCGTTGTCGGGCACACGAACCGCGTTAGCACGCTCGGCGAATTGCTGGGCGTTCCCAAAATCACCGCGACCGAGCGCGGCTTGAGCTTGTGCCAGTAGTCGCATCGCCTCGATTTTCTTCGGACTTGACGGTGGCGTATATTGCGATCGCGGGTATCCGCTTCGCGGGCCCCCTGGCAATTGAGTCGGATTCGTGACGACACTTCCTTCAAACGCGCTGTCCGCCGTCGATGGTATTGGTTTGATCGGTGGCAGACGGTCGAGTTCGCGTGGAGCGAAATCCGACGGTGTGGTCAGGAAGGGCGATGCAGGTTGGAGTTGTGCGATGCGGCCAATCTCGATTCCCGCTCGTTGCAGCTCTGTTGCGAACTGAATCGGCGAGAACTCGCCCGGGGCAAAAGATACTCCGCTTGCGACGGCTCGCTGATACCAAGCCAAGGCTGCGGTCTTGTCGCCTTGCTGCAGAGCCTGACGCCCACGGTTAAGGTACTCGCTGGCCTGGGCCTTGCTGGTATTGGTTAGTTGATTTAATACCTGGTCGCGTCCCGCTACGGTTGCGTTGCCCACCGAACGTGGTGCTGAACCGGTCACGGAAGGTGAGGCGGGAGCGAAACGCTGGCTCGGCGCCTGCGGGCGTACAGCGCCTGTCCCACGAACCGCAGCGATATCGCGACGGATCTTTGTTGGCGTATCGACGAATCTCGAACGAACCGATTGGTAATTGGCGTTCAGCTGCTCGGCACGGTTGACGCAGATTTCGGCCACATCGGGCTTGCCTGCTTCAAGTTCTTGACGAGCTTGCCGTAGCCACTTGTCCGCCTCACGGCGCCGAGCGGCTTCGTCGGCCGTGGCTGATTGGCCGAACGCCGCGTTGGCGCTGACAATGGCTGTGATTACCGAGTGGCTTTCGGCGAACGCCGTTTGCTGCAGAGTGATCGCCAGGGCGATGCATCCGATCGATACCTTACAGATCGCTTTCAACGCGACTCTCCTTCTTCGAGAAGCTTTGTACCCAAGTGTCCCCGTCGTGCGGTTTTGCCATCGTCGGGCGAGACGGTGATTCAGCGAGGTGCCCGACCAGTCGTACATTAGCCCGCGAGAACTCGCGTTTTGATAAGGTGGCAATGAAAAACTAGCGGCCACGCCCACTCGAAGAAACACCGTCAAGGGTGTGTTCAACCTCTGACAGGCTTATCTTTTGGTAGACGAGAGCGGGATAAATACCCGCGTGTGCGAATGTGGTCAAGGTCATTTGTTTAGAAGTGACCACAAAAAAAGCTCCATTCGAGATGCGAATGGAGCTTTGTCTTTGGGCTAGGCTAGTTGGATGTGTTTACAGGGGGCCTATTCCCCTTCTCCGTATATGCTTTCCATATCGCCATAATCCATCTCCTCGCCTCCTTCGCTCATTGACGAGGCCGCCTCGACCACCACCGCGGGAGGAGGCGCATATTTTTCAAAGGTTTGCCAGTCATCCAACTCATTACGGATGATGAAATTGCCAGACGCGTCAATGACGGCAATTTCGCCAGGAGTGAGCAGCGGTTGCCCACCCGCTTCTTTGGCAGCTTCGAGGATTTCCCCGCCACGGAGATCCACGACAAGTTCTCCAGATGATAGCACGTATTCTGGAATCGTTTTGAAGACCATCGTCACAGGATTTATCAGGTTTGCATCGATCGTTTGACTCAGAAGCGTACCTCTGTTTGCCGTAATGATCCCGGGTAAATCGACTGCGTACGTGGAATTCCAGGTCAGGCTCATGACCTCTGCGGACGATTCACGGTCAGCGGGCACTGCATATCCGCTCTTCTGGCCGACGTTTGGTCCCGAGCTGTATGCGACGTCCAGCATCCGTGGCAAGTTGACGCCTCCGGCATAAGTCTCATTCGATGCCAGGTCAACGGAAACTGGGGACGACGCATCGCTCCAGTCGCTGGTGACCGTAAAGAGGCGGATGGGTGTCTTCAGTGCGGCAGCTTGCTTGGATTCTTCGCCAGCAACCTTGGTCAATCGAGTCCGAACTGTGTCAGCCAGGATTTGATCCTGCGGTTGCATCTGTAGGCTTCGAGGGTGATTCGGATCCTCTATCTCGACTTGAATTCGATAGACATATTTTTTGCCAGGTTTAACGGAGAAGTCGAAGAAGCGAACCATCAAGAACTCGGCTTCGGGACCTCGGACCAGTTGAGCGCTAGCTCCGCCGCCGGAACTGTACATACCCCCGCCGCCGGGACCGTACATGCCTTCACCACCACCGGAACTGTACATACCTTCGCCACCACCGGGACCGTACATACCTTCGCCACCGCCGGGACCGTACATACCTTCGCCACCACCGGGACCGTACATACCAGAAACGCCTTTCGCTCCAGCGCCAGCACCGGGTGGAAGCGAGTTGGTTTCTGTGGTGCTATCAATGTCATCGATGTTTACGACTTCAGGAGCGGTCTGTTCGATGACTTTCGACTTTGCTTCTTGCTGCAATGATACTTTCGAATGGAGGAACAATGGGCGAAGATCCCGAAACATCATTGGCGGTACGGGCATCGTCAAAACGCCGGGTAAAAGGTATTTCGAATCAGCTAGTTCGCCAGGAAAGCCAGCGAATCCACCTCTCATTGCAACATCCAACTGTTGTTGTGTCGTCGCGATTGGCTTTTGCCTCCATACCAAGGGGGCGTTTGGATCGCTGGGTACTTCGGCTCGTTGCGCTCTAAACGAAAAATAGCGCGGTATATCCCTGGAAGGTAAATACCCGGCAGCGTCAGCAAACACACGCTCAAACTCGTCCCATTGCTGCTGGTAAGGTACGAGAGCCTTCACCGCTACGACGTGAAATGCTCGACCGACAACCGACGATCCGTTCACCGTCGATGTCGCGTTGGGGCGATAACCGTGAAATTTGTCGGCATCCGCGCTGACCGCCGCCCCTGGGGCCGCGCCGCCGCCCCCTTCTGCGCCGTAAATGCTCGCCATGTTGCTACCCGAGCCATACATTCCTTCGGCTTCGTCTTCTTCGTCTTCTTCCTCTCCATACATCTCCTCCATGCTGGCCCCGCCGCTGTACATCGACCCCCCGCCCTTTTTCTTTTTCTTCTTTTTCTTCTTCGGTTTGGGAGCTTCGATCTTCTTCTGTTCCATGTTCTCGAGATCCGCGAACGGATCGGGCAGCCCCTCCTGTGTCTTGAACGCCAATGCTCCCGTGAGAACCACCGCTTCGACATCCATAACGCGGAAGAGTTCTGGATCTTGACGAGGTTCTACCGAGTTGGGGACGCCACCTAGTGGAATGTCCAGTGGATAATAACTCTCCGATGTTGCGGCATCACCGATTTCCTTGCGACTGACGTGGTCTTGGATAGGTGTGTAGTCTTGCTTGATGTTGTCAAATGTAGGCAGTTCGATCTTCTTCGCGACAGCATCGACCTTGCTTGCAAGCTCGGCGGGGTTTTGGGCACCGATGCCTTCGAGACTGGAGCCGCTCCAGATAAACAACCCCAATAAGAGAAGAACGACAGCTAGTACGATCTTCTCTGTATGGTTAAAGAAGAAACCTTGTAGGGATTCTTTGTCGAACTTTATCTTTGCCATCTCATTCGCTCCTGAACTTGATCCATCCCCTGTCGATCTTGTCTCGCGTTAGCTTACCATCTTTCGTCGAACATTAGGACACGCGAATTGCTGCTTACCCGCTAATTCGTGACCACATCCGTCTCAGGCGGCGAATCGACGCTCTCACCAGCAACCGAGTCCCCGGCAGCGTCGCCTGAGGCTGGTTCCTTTAGTTCTTCGATTCCAAGCTTCTTTTCGGCGACTGGATTGTAGATGTAGATGATCCCGTAGAGTTCGACGGGAAGGTCATAGCTGGACTTTATCGAAGCCGCTGCCGTGCCACTATTCCCACTTCCATAGAATTCTCCGCCAGCCTCATCACCCGATCCACTTCCAAACCCACCACCGCCACCAAATCCACCACCGCCACCAAATCCTCCTCCGCCGCCGAATCCTCCACCACCGCCAGCTTCGCCACCAGCTTCGCTACTACCATACCTGCCTCCGGTCGCCCCCCCACCACCAGTTACCGCAGACTGACGATTGACCCGAACTTGTCGAACTTCGACCATCAAGGTTGAATTACCACACTCTGTCACCAACCGATGGATACGTCGCTGATCCATCGTCAGGCCAAGTCGAATTGGAATCCGCTTGGCGACGACGAGAAACGCATCATCTGGGCTCTTGCTGTCTGGACTTAGCGCACTGCGAATGCGGCTCGCCGGGAGCGGCACGTAGTTGTCGTCAACATAGCGTAACTCCGCAGGATCACGACTGGCAGGTCCCCCGTCGGCGCCACCTGAACCAGCGTTGGCATAGATATTGCTGCCAGACTCGCCACCTCCGCTACCTCCGGCGGCTGCGCCGGCATTAGCGTACATGCCTTCTCCCGCGTCTGCTCCGTAGATGCCGCCTTCTCCACTTTCTCCGCCAGCAGCGGCTGCGTTCAGGCGTGTTACCTTACCTGCTGCGCCACGGACTGCTTGGCCGAGTTGCACGTACTTCAACTCCTTGATTGTGGCGTCGTAACTGGCGGTGGCGTCGCGATTCGTGCGTTTGATGATGTTCATCACGGCGTTCAGAATCCACAAATCCTCTTGCGCATACAGGATGTCGAGCGTCGGCGGTCTCTTGTCTATCGTGTTGGACCAGTCGTACCGAGCGAGTAACCGAGATTGGTCGCCAGAGTCCCATTGGACGATTCCGACGTCAGCGTTTGAACGTCCCGCACCGCTGCCAGCCGGTCCATACATCCCTTCACCACCCCCAGCCCCCCCTTGCGCTGTAACATCCCATTTCGCGCCGATTATTTCAGCGAGTTTGGGCAATTCATCTTTAATGTAGTCGCGATAGTCTTCCTTGTACTCAGGACGGAGTTCATCGGCCGGTGGTGTCGGAAACCCCACTTTTTCCTCGATGGGACGTAGCGGATCAACCTCGGCGATTAGATCGGGGCGCAGTTCGCTGGGCCAAACTAGAACCTTCTTTTGCTCGTCGTATTGGGCCTGCCAGGCATCAAGGACGCTTTTTGTAGACAATCCAATATTCTCATCCATCCCCTTCGCAGAGATCGGATTCGGATGATCTGCAATACCATTAATGGCCGAAGCGGTGTCGTAGGCGCCTTTGATGTCGCTCTTCCGCGTATCGGTTTCTTTGTCCAGCGATGACTTGGCCATGAACCAAATCCCGATGGGTAACAAAGTCAGAATTCCGCAAGTGACCCAGAATTTCTGAACGTTTAAGACGGCGAGTACTTGTTTGACTTGATCCACAAATCTGTTCCTTATGGTCCGGGCGCTTCAACCCCTACTGGCTCCGCATTAGCATCGACGGGACCGGGTGCTGCCGGGGCTCCCTCGATCGTCTCTTCCTCACTGGCTTCTACCGGTGGAGCGTTCGCGGCTGCTTCGGCTGCCGCTTCCGCAGCGAGGCGTGCTGCCTCGTCCTGAGCTGCGACTCGCTCACTGAGTTGCTTCTCTTTCCAGCAAAACTGAATCGTAAATGTCGTCTGTTTGACGGTAAAAGAAGCAGGGAGGTCTTCAGAATCGTCTGCGCTTGGAGCTCCCGGTGCGCCGGTTGTAGCAACACCAGGACCGGCACCCGTTGGACCGCCGTAGGTCTGACCTGGCCCCTCTTCATCATCATCGCCTTCGCCGCCACTAGCTCCATACATGCCATTCATGCCGCCAGCACCTGTAGTGGATGTTTGCACATCCGGGTTTGGGACTTGCATGGTTTCTGGTTCACCGCCATCGATCAGCAGAATCGGATGAGAGATCCCAAGCTCTTTCATCGTAAACGTTCGGATGTCGCCTTGAGAGTTGATAGGCAAGTCGATACTTCCTTCTTCAAAAAACTTCAAGAATGTATTGCGGATATGATTCGAGCCACCGTTGCGACGATCTTTGTTGAAGAAATGGTGACCCGCAAGTTCGATGATCCAACCGGGCCCCTCAGGGCCGGGAAGGTCCGCAGCACCGTCCAGCAGTTGATCGGGATTCTCTTCCGACTCGACAGTTTCAGATTCGTCTAATTCCCGGCCTTCGGAATTCGCCTTCCAATGTCTCTTCAACTCGAAATAGCGGTTGGCGATGCGCGGTGTGTACCAAGTGGTCAAATCGGCGAAGTACTCGGACTCGACGTAGTCGATGTAAAGCACCGGACGCTCGTCCATCGGAAACGTCTTGTAGTCGACATACTCGCCCGGTTGGATATTTTGTGGCCATGGCAGTGATCGGTTCAGAGCCGTCATCAGCTCCAACCAGAGCAGCCGCCGGTCGCCAGAGCCAACCACTTTTTCACCGATCTCGTGGACGAACTCCCGCTGCGCCTTCTTCGTATTGTGGTCACCGATATAGCCATCGCTTGTCGTCTTGACCTGTTTGACCTTTGTTTCACCGGCGCTCCATGCCACACCATCTTCCTGATAATCCGCTTTCACCTTCGACCACACGTTGTAGTGAAAGAAGAAATTGAACGAGCAAGCCAGCAGGAGTGCTCCGACCGAGGCAACGGCCCACGGCTTCTTGGCTTTGATCGCTCGTTTCGTGAGTATTTCACGTGGTAACAGACTGGTCGAGAGACGGGCTTTGCCAAGACCTTGCAGGCAGAGGCCATAGCTCACGCCAAAGGCCAAGACGTTTTCAGAGAATTGCGGCGAGCCAATTACCGACGCGCCGGATAGCTCGTTAAACGAATCGAACTCGAGAACGTCGTACCCGAGGTTCTTCGAGATATATTGCTGGAGACCTGGCAGTTTTACGGTGTTTCCGAGCAAGACGACGCCGCGAATTTTGGCTTTGCGGTCGATGCCTTGGAAGAATCCGATCGACCGTTGTACTTCGGTAACCAAGTCGTTAAAGATCGGTCGCATTGCCTGAAAGACAGTCTTCGGATCCTCGGCCTGTCGTGCATTTCGCTTTAGATGCTCGGCCTTGGCAAATGTTAGCTTCAACTCCTTCGTCAGTTGTTTCGTGAAGTGATTCCCTCCTAACGGAATACTCCGCTGCCACATTCGGAAGCCATTGGTAACGACTAAGTCTGTCGCATCCGTTCCCATCGCCAGGACGACGATCGATTCGGGCGGATCGTCCGGATCGAACATGTCTTCGTCCGGGCCGTCCGTTAAGATGTCATGCGAGACGAAGTTGTAGATCGACATTGGGGCGAGTTGGACCATGTCCAACTGAATGTCAGCCGTATCGAAGGGACGCAAAGCGCGATGCACTTGATCCCGCTTCATCGCGAAAAGACCAACCTCCGTGTCGATCGCGAACCCATCGATAACTTGTCCGCCCGCCAACTGCTGGAAGTCCCAGATGACTTCCTCCAAGGGAAACGGAATTTGTTGCTTCGCCTCAAAGCGGCAGATGTCCGGAATTCTCTTTACGTCGACCGGTGGTGGCTTGAAGAACTTGGCAAGGCCGCTTTGACCAGGTACCGATATCACAACTTTGTCGTCTTTGCGCGAGATCTCATTGCGCGACAAAAATGTTTCAAGCGCTTCCTTGATCAGTTGTTCGGGTTCGGCTTCTGGCTGACTCAGAATCTTGGGATACTCGATATAGTCGAAGGCATCCGCAACGATTTGATCGTCTTCCAACGTGCAGCGCAGGGCTTTAATGGCACACTGTCCAATATCGATTCCCCAGCAGCGATTGATTTTTGCCATCCTCTACTCCACAAACGTACAACCACGCCGACCCGGACCGAATGGCGTGGTTTTGGACAACGAGCGGCATCGCGATTTAAGCGAGATTTGATTCACGTCGACGTGCTTCTAGACAAGATAGCCGCTATCCCCTGTTCCTTAACTACTTTACTGACGCTAGGGCCCAATTGTCAACTATTTCTATCGTCAACGAGCTCAACGATCGTTTCCCGAAAGCTTCAAGTGGGCCCATGTTAGCCCACGCCCGATGGAGTTTCGGGGCGCTCGACTCGACGTGCCACCCTCGTTATGGTGAAAGCTGAATCCCCGTACCGCCATAGTTGACATTTATACAGTGAAGACGTGGTACCTCCCGAAGGCTCCGCTCCACGCCGCAGCTCGCATCCCCACATCTCACCGACCGGAACCGTTCAAGAGCACGATCCTATGAAGTTCCAGGAACTAATAATTCTCCTGCCGTGCCATAGTCTCGAGGACTTTCCTCAGCATCATGAGGGAGAAGAAGCCGAGGGGCTGCTCGCGAACTGGACAGCTTTGTGGCATCCGGCATTGATTGCTGGTGCAGGGGCCGCACCGAAGTGGCATCGCATTGATGACCCGCCAGAAGAGCTAAACGATCGACTCCTGCTCGTGCCGTCGGTCAGCGCCGACCAACTCCCCACCGGATTCGCGGACCGGGCAAAGGAAGCGGGGGCGTGCCTCATCCGCCGCTCGCAGGATCGTCAGGAGATCATTCAACGTGCGTTTGAGCACGCGGATGAACTCACATCCGGAATCGACGAATCGCTTGTCAGTGACTTTCTCGCTCTTGGCTACAGCTTTCTGCAGGTGCAACTTCTTACTCGGCAAATGCGTTATTCCAGCAATTTGGATGAAGTGCATTTCAACGATCAGCTGGTCGCCGGAGCCGTCGCGGCGGCAAGCGGAGACATGACTCTCGCCAACGACAAACTAGCCGCTTGCTTCGATCTCCTTGGCGAGGAACGCGACCACTACTACTCGGTTGATGTTTTCTTGATCGATCTGACGATGGTTGCCGAGCAGACGCTGGGTGCTCCGCTAGCAGGCGAGCTGAAACAGGGATCGCCGATTAATCTGTTGATGCCGGGAGAACTTTGCTCGCAGCTCGCCGAACGTGAGGCCGATTCACATGCGGCGCTGACCGAGGCGGCTGCTGACGGAAGGCTTGGGCTGATCAGTGGTGAAGATGTGGAGAGGCGACTGCCGCTGCTGTCATGCGAGTCGATTCTTGCCGAGCTACGCCGTGGTACGAATCACTGGCGAAGCTCGCTGGGACGAAGCGTCGAAGTCTACGGCCGTCGGCGTTACGGACTGACGCCGATCTTACCGCAGATACTTGAGAAGCTCGGCTTTGCCGGTTCACTGCATGCGACGTTGGATGATGGTCGCTTTCCGCTGGGCACGCAAATCAAGACACGTTGGGAGGGGCCGGATGGATCGGCGATCGATGCCATCGCACGTGCACCGCTCGACGCCAGTAAACCTGAGACATTTCTGAATCTGGCGACCAAGCTCGGCGAATCGATGGACATGGACCACGTCGCGACGCTGATGTTCGCGCATTGGCCTGGTCACGCGAGCGTGTGGTACGAGGACTTACGTCGAGCTGCGAAGTTTGGCTCGGCCTTCGGTAAGTTCGTCACGGTCAATTCCTATTTTAAAGACACCTACATGCCTGGTCATCTCGATCGTTTCGAGGCAGATCAATATCGTTCGCCCTATCTGAAACAGTCGATCATTCGAGGCGAGGCCGATTCGCTTTCTACGGTACAGCGCTATTGGCAACGCAATACATCGCTGAGTGTTGCCGAGTCGTTCTCGTCGCTCGCCGCTCTCGTGAGTGGGACCCAATGCGCCGATAGCAATGATGAAATGCGGCTTGTGATCGATCGGGCGTCGGATGATCCCGATGCATCTGGCATCGACGAACAATTGTCTGATCAAGTTGCCAGTGCGACCAACCAATTCGCCTCGTGTATTCCACGAAGCGATGGCCTGAAGCAAGGCGGCTATCTAGTGATGAATCCATTTAGCTTCGTGCGACGCATCGGAGTTGAAATGCCGAAGCTCTCGGCTTTACCTGCGATCGAGAAGCCGATCTATGCGGCTTCCGAATCCGCGAGCACGAAACACGTCGTTGTCGATGTCCCGCCAATGGGCTTCGTGTGGGTGACACCCGCCGACTCGAAGACCAAGCAAAAACCTTCACCGCTTCTGGCCGAGGACCTTCGGGACCGTGAGAACCTTGTTATTATTCGGAACGAATTCCTTGAGGCGACCATCAATCCGACCACCGGAGCAATGCAGTCGTTGAAGGACTACGGTAAGCGTGGCAATCGCCTTTCCCAACAGTTGGCATTGCGAATCCCGGGGCCTCGCGGCCAAGTTGGCGGCGCGTGGCAAGACCCGAACGAGAGCGCCGAGTACTCCGTCATGGCAGCCGACTCGGTCGAAATAGCTGCGGCGACGACAGCCTACGGTGAAGTCGTTGTGTCGGGACAGTTGCTGGACCGCGATGGAAAGTTGCAGGCCAAGTATCGCCAGACGTTTCGATTGTGGCGGGGAAGGCGCGTTTTGCATCTCGAAATCGAACTAAATCCAGTGATCGAGCCGACGGCGGATCCATGGAACGCGTACTATGCGTGTCGATTTGCATGGGCTGACGAAACGGCAGAGTTATTTCGGGCCGCGAATCAAACACGACAGACCGCCAATCGAAAACAGCTGGAATCACCGTTGTACATCGAGATCAACACCGGTGAGATGCAGACGACAGTTCTCACTGGCGGGTTGCCCTATCACAAACGTATCGGCGATCGAATGCTGGACACGATGTTGTCAGTGCGGGGCGAGCGTCAAAAAAAGTTTCACTTGGGACTCGGCGTCGACCTGCCACAGCCCCACAACGAAGCTCTCGGCTTACTGGCTCCTGAAACACTCGCAATTCAAACGGCATCAGCACCGCAGTCCGGCGAGTCAAGTTGGTTGTTCCATATCGACGCGCGTAATGTTGTCGCCACGCGATGGGAACCAATAAAGGAAGGCGACACGATCGTCGGCGTACGAGTTCGGTTGCTCGAGACCAGTGGTCGAGCTGCTCGAGCGAGACTGAGTGCGTTCCGCCCCGTTCGCTCTGCGCGCACAATGAACTTCGTCGGCGAGTCACTCGGTGAATGCCAGCTGAATGAGGGACGCATCCAAATCGAGCTATCGCCAGGCGAGTGGATGGAGCTGGAGATCCTTTGGGCGTGATCGTCGTCTCTTCCGGGTCAAGCGTCGTGAGCGACGATCTCGCTGGCCGGAAAGATACGAATCCGTAACCAGCGAGACAGTTCAGGGAGTATGTCTTCGTGAACCCAATACGCGGTCCGTTGTTCGGAGTTCGCACTGGATGTTTCAACGAAAACCGGCACTCCCAATTTGCTCGATAGCACTTGCACCTTGGCATAGATCGCTGGGCTCTTGACCGGAAAGCGGCGGAAACCTGGAGGAACTGCTCCGCCCGACGACACGCGAACGGTTTGGGTGAGCGACTTCTCATGCTCACGATGACTCGCTTGTCGGATGGGTTCGAGGGCTTTGCGATGCACGATTCTCTCTGCTTGGGACACAGCTTGTTGTTCGTGGAATTGTTGCGGGAACATCGGAGTTCGGCAACCCTCGCGATGTACGTAGCGATCGTTAAGAATCCGCGTAAGCCTGCTTCAGCCAATCGATCAGCTCTTTGTCGATATCGTCCTTGTTGTTGACGCGGACGCGATGACTAACCATCCCGTTGAAACTGCCGGACACTTCGAGTCGCTTCGTCGGCTTGGCGCCCTTGCAGTTGATGCCGACGTCAATCCGAGTTTTCGTTGATGCTTGAATGATCCCGAATTGTTTATTGCGACGGAGGCTGACGTAAGACTTCTTAGGCGAGATATCAACATCTTTGCCGAAGCGTTGTACGGCCTCAATCAAAGCCTCATAGATCGGGCGTAACTCTGACTTCGCGCCGCTGTACTGCGCATCAACCAGATCGCCGCCTGTTGCTGGTGGCTCGCCACTATCCAGCGCCTTGGTCGCAATGAGACTGGCGTAGCCGTAGGTGACTCCGTGTTCGGATTTGAGATGGTTCAGTATCTCCCGATGCTTGGCGAGCTTGGTCTTGGCAACGATCTTCAACCACGCCTCGATCGTCTTGCCGGATTTCTCTTTCATATTGGCCAGCATTGCGGCGGCCATTTCCTCAGGCGACTGTGGCATTGTGGGGGTTCCTGCATTTAGTCGATTGATTTGTCCAAGGGCCAGTTCTCACTCAAACACGATTTCGGCGTACTCCAAGCAAACAGTGAAATCAGCGTCAGGATGAATCAGAACTTTAACGGGTGGCTTCCCGGTCGCGACCACGCCCTTGAGCGTTTTGACGATGGACTCGCCTCTTTTATTCAACTGTTTCTCGGTCCTTATGCTGGCCGGAATCTCTTCGGACGCGAGTGCGTATTCAACAACGGCTTCGACCCCTCTCGGTTTGTAATTTACTTTGTGGCTCTCGTAGTTTAAACAAATGCTTCCCTAAAAGAATCTGTGGGTGAATTCTGGTTCTGGTAGCCTGCCGAGGTTG
>JACNKX010000076.1:31400-35093 GCA_014381825.1 Planctomycetota bacterium | reverse complement strand
TGCAGGTCAGGGACGCTGACGCGGTTCTCGACGGACTTGTAGCCGAACTCGTCGGTGGCCCCGTGAATGTGCCCTGCCTTGAAGCCGCCGCCCGCCATCAACAGGCTGAAGGCATGCCGGTTGTGGTCGCGGCCGTCGGATCCCTCGGTGATCGGCAAGCGTCCGAACTCGCCCGTCCACTGAACGATGACGTCGTCCAGCAACCCGCGCTGCTTCAGATCCGTGATCAACGCGGCACTCGGCTGATCCACGTGACCGCAGATTGTCTTGAGTCCGTTCTTCAGATCTCCGTGGTTGTCCCACGGTTGGAAGCTGGGGCTCAACGGCGGGAAGATCTGCACGAACCGCACGCCCGATTCGACCAGCCGCCGGGCCATCAGACAGCGCGTGCCGTAACCAACAGTCGCCGGATTGTCTAGGCCGTACAACTTGCGAGTCGCTTCGGTCTCCTGCGAAAGATCGAGAATATTCGTGGCAGTCAACTGCATCCGCGCGGCGAGTTCGAAGTTCTGGATCCGCGCCTCAAGCTCCGATTCTCGCGGATGCTCGGCCAGGTGAAGCGCGTTGAGCTGCGAAAGGTACTCGCGCGAGCGAGACTGGACGTTGGCGGAGATCGTGCGAGCAGGCTGCAAGTGCAGAACTGGCGTCCCCGAGGAACTGAACTCCGTCCCCTGAAACACGGCGGGCAACCAGCCGCTCGACCAGACCATCTTGCCCGATGTGTTGTAGCCCGCCGGGTCGCGCAGCACGATGTATCCTGGCAGGTTCTGATTCTCACTACCCAGAGCGTAACCGATCCACGATCCCATCGCGGGTCGCCCCCAGAACGTCTTGCCGGTCTGCATCATGTTGATCGCGAACGGATGGTTGTTGTTCTCCGTGAACATCGACCGCACCAGGCACAGGTCGTCGGCGACGGAAGACAGGTGCGGAATCAATTCCGAGAACTCCATTCCGCTCTGGCCGTGGCGTGCGAATTTGAACGCCGTCCCCATCAGCACATTCTTGTTGCCGAGTTGAAACGTTTCGACTTGTTCCGGATGGGGCTGGCCGTTGCGTTTTGAGAGTTCCGGTTTGTCGTCGAACAGGTCCATCTGTGAAGGACCGCCGTTTTGGAACAATTGAATGATCGCCCTGGCCTTCGCGGGGAAATGCCCATCGCGCGGGGCAAGGTTGTGGCCGCGATCATTCGCGATCGTCGCCGACTCCGCAGCCAGCAGACGGGCATCGCTCATGACACCCGCCAAGGCCAGCGTTCCGAAGCCACCGCCAAGCGATTTCAATACTTCACGTCGAGAGACTGTCATGACTGGATTACTCCACGTACAGAAATTCGCTGGTTGACAACAGCATGTGACACATGTCCGCCAGCGCCATCTGAGCCGCCTTGTCCGGCTGAGCGCCAGCCATTTCGTGATTCCTCGCCTGCTCGCTGACAAACGCCAGGCTGTGTTTCAACTCCGCGTCCTTGGGTTTTCGTGCGAGTGCCAGTTGAAACGCCAAGTCGATTCGCGCAGTCGAATCGGCTCCGGCGGTGTCGGCGACTCGTCTGGCCATGCGGTCCGCCTGTTCGAACAGGAACTCGCTGTTAAGCTGGGCCAGCGATTGCAGCACGGTCGCCGAACTCATCCGCTGGGTACAGTTCACGGGCATGATGGGTGAGTCGAAGATCTCCAGGAACTTCAGTGGATAAACTCGCCGAGCGAACAAATACAGGCTACGCCGGTGTGACGCGGCTTCCGATAGGCCGTCCGCTGGTTTGGTGATCTCGACGGGAGGCCCACCCGCCGCGCGATCGAGCGCGCCAGAAGCTGTCAGGATTGAGTCGCGGACGATTTCAGATTCCAATCGACGCAGGTTCATTCGCCAGAGCAGGGCGTTTCCCGGGTCAACCTTTTCACCGCGAGCCAGGGGCGAGTCGACCGCGATATCGACCGGCGGTCGCCGCGAAGATTGCCGATACGCACTCGACAGCATGATTTGTCGGTGCAGGCGCTTGAGGCTCCAACCATGCTCGACGAAATCGACGGTCAACCAGTCGAGCAGTTCCGGATGAGTGGGGAGACTTCCCGATCGACCAAAGTTCCCCAGCGTCTCCACGATGCCGCGTCCAAAATGATGATGCCAGACGCGATTGACAATGACTCGCCCGGTCAGCGGATGATCGGGCCGAGTCAACCAATGCGCGAGGGCCAGTCGCCGGCCGCTAGACTCGCCTGACACATCGTCTGCTTTGGCCGCGACCAAAGTACCAGGGGCCTGCAGGATCTCGGGGAACCCCGCTTGAACCAGGACGCCGGGAGCATGCACATTTCCTCGCCGATGAACGCGAGACGTCGGCGCCGGACCGACATCCCACAGTGCCTGCACCTTGCCGTAGGACTTTTTCATTGCCTGTAAGTCGCCGATCTGCTTTTTCAGTTCGGCGATCCGGGGCTCCTCCTTGGCCTCCTCAGCGGCCTTCAGAGACGGCTGCAGGTCGGCGACCTGCTTGTCGAGTGCGGCGTTGTGTGCCTCGATCGCAGCTCGCTCTGGCAATGAGACATCCGCCAGGAACCGTTCCTGCGGTCGCTTCCAGTCATGGACGTTGAACGCCGGTTCAAAGCAGGCCATCAGGCGGTAGTAATCGCGCTGCGGCAGCGGATCGTACTTGTGGTTATGGCAGCGGCAACACTCCATCGTCACGCCGAGCACCGAAGTCGAAAACATGTCGACCACCTGGTTCATGACTTCATAGCGTTTGTCGATGCCATACTGGGGCTCGCTGGTGTGATCCTCGACACAACGCATGAATCCCGTGGCCGACAGCAGTGACAGAGTCTCCTGCGTGAACGAATCGGCGCGACGCCAATCGACCAGCTCGTCCCCCGCAAGTTGCTCGGTGAGAAAGCGATCGTACGGCTTGTCAGTGTTGAACGCATTGACCACATAGTCGCGGTAACGCCAGATCCCTTCGTTGGGATAGATCGAGGAGAGATCCCCGTCGAACAACCGATTGTCGACATAGCCCGCCGCGTCGAGCCAATGCCGACCCCACCGCTCGCCGTAGTGGGGCGACTTCAACAACTCTTCGACTAGATGCTCCCAGGCATCGGGTCGAGGGTTGTCCAGGAACGCCTGCACCGCCGCTGGCTCTGGCGGCAGGCCGATCAGATCGAAGTAGGCCCGGCGAATCAGCGTGGCCCGATCGGCTTCGGGCGAAAAAGTCAGCTCCCTGGCTTCCAGCTTCGAGAGCAAGAACGCATCGATCGGCGAGCGAACGCGGTCCGCGTGCCGCACCCGCGGAACGTCGGACTTCCGCGGTGGCTGAAACGCCCAGAACTGCCGGTCTTCCGGGCTGACTTGAGTACGGGGCGGCAACGCCACGATCTGTTCCTCGGCGGGTGTGCGGGCCTTGACCCACCGTCGAATGGTGGCCAGCTCCGCGGCTGTCAGTTTTTCGCTCCCTTCCGGTGGCATCTGGCCCTGAGCCACCAGGTCGACCAGCAGGCTGCCGCCGGGATCGCCGACGACAATCGCCGGGCCGCTTTCGCCTCCTTGCAGCATGGCCGACAGCGTGCGGAGATCCAGCTTCGCTTCTTGTACCGTCGCGCCATGGCAGTCGTGGCATTTTGACGCGAGCAGCGGGAGGATATCCTTTTCGAACGAAGGCGGTGGCGGCCGCTTCGCATCACGAACCGTTAGAGTCACGTC
>JACNKX010000076.1:0-31061 GCA_014381825.1 Planctomycetota bacterium | reverse complement strand
CCACCGGGCTGCGCCAGCCGATCACCATGGCATGCTCCGGCCCAGGGGCGACGAGCATGTCACCGGCTTTGAACTTCAGCCCCACGTCGTACTCGGCGGTCACCTTTCCCAACAGCGGTGCCAACCGCTGTCCCGCGCGATACGCCCAGCCGTCCAACGGCGAGTCGAAAAGCTTGTCGCCTTGTTCCGACAGCGGAACGTACTTGCCATCCCGCAACCACTGGCGCGATTCGACGGGACCATTCATCCCGGTCGTTCGCAGAAAATGCCAAGTGGGCTCGCCATCGCGATCGACATTGGGATTTGCCTTCTTCGCCTGGCCAAGGAATTCCTCGCCGATGTTCCAGCGCAACTCGCTGGCGACGGGCTCATCCGCGACTGCGAGACTGGTGAATCCCAGGCAGAGCAAGGCCACCAGCATCGGGCGAGTCATCATTGGTTGTCTGCCGCCAGGCATGTGCTGTCTCTCCTCATTTCAGGGGCCTGTCCCGTCGGAATCTCCCAGAGAGCGACGATGATATCATGTTATTCCGACCAGAACGAATAAAGACGGGCGTTTCGCAGCGACAACCGCAGGCTCACGGACTTTCCTTTGACGCTGTCCAGATTGCCCGATTTCCAGCGGAGGGACCCGCGTGGTTGGTCTCCTGTGACCGGTTCGGAGACGGCGAGTGTCTGGCCGTCTCCATCGAGCACCGTGACATTGAGTTCGCCGGCCTTGGCATCGACATTGACGTGCAGCGTTGTCCCCGCGAGCACGAACGGTTTGGTCAGCAGCGTGCCTGGTTCTTCGCCCGCATCCAGCGAGACAAAACCATCTCGTCGCAGCACAGCCAAGCACACGGCGCCTTTGTCGGGATAGTAGTCGTCGTAGCCAGGTTCGTTGCCGGACGCCACGAAGGCGTAGTGCTTGATGCCGGTGTAATAGAACCACAACTCATCGTCGCGGACGACAGGTGCGGACGGACCGATGATCGTCTGAGTGTCGTAGGCACCGGCTCCCAGCGGCGAGGCTTCAATAAACGGAGCACGCTCGGCCACGCGCTGCCAATGGATCAGATCGCGGCTGGCGGCCAGTTGGATGTTGTAAAAGCCCGTGTAGTCGCCGTACCTGCTGACCGCATCCTTCATGGCGGGTGACAACCGCATTTTGTCGAAACCCGGCCAACCGGGCGGTACTTTACCCGTGTGGTGGTAGATCGACGGCAGGCCGATGTACAGCCCCTCGTAGCGGAACACGCCCATGTTGTAAATCTGCACGCTGTAATGTTCGGGTGTGTTGTACTCGGTTTGCTTCAAAGACGGATTGGCCAGTCGTTCGGCAATTCGCCGCTTGCCGATCTCCTGGTCGAGTTCGTCAGCGTGGAACACTACGCCGTAGTCATGCCATGACTTGAAGTCGCGGCTGGTGGCAATGGCGACAGACCGTCCAAACGGACCGCTGCGTTTCACGGAGTGAATAAACAAGCCTTCGTGCGGATCGTAACTGAAGTTGCCTTCGTCGCTGCTTGGGATGGCGGGCAGGTCGAGCTTCGTCCATTGCACGCCGTCCGGCGAAACGGCAAAGCCCTCGTTCAGCAGCGCCGCCTTGAAACGTCGAGCGGGGTCTTTGTCGTGCGGATCGTAGACCGCATGATCGATACGCAGATTGGGTCCGGGCCCGGCTGTCCAATGCAGCCCATCCCTGCTGATCCGCAACGGTTCGTCCGTACTCATGACCCACAACTTGAAATGATTTGCTTCTGGGTCCCACACGGGAGCGGTTCGTGTCTGGATCGTCTGAGACGGGTTGGCGCTGCGAATCACGGCGCCCCGTTTTTCCGGCTGATGCAACGTCCGCTTGAGATTCTCGATCTTTGCAATCGCGTCGTCATCGAGAAACAGTTGCCGTTGTCCGGCAGGAATACTGCGGGCTTCCTCGGCAGCCGCGACCGACAACGATCCCAGCGACAGTACGAGCAACACCGCGGCGATCACGCATTTTTTATTGTGAGGCAACATCATGGACATTATTCGCCTTTCGCCTGAATGGTCAGTTTGCTGAGCGTGGCACACGCTTTGTCGCCGTTCTCGACGCCCGAACTGCTGTGCAGCGTGACATGCACATCGAAGTCCTGAAGCGATTCCAGTTCGCCAACTGGAACCTCCAACCGCAGAGGGCCATTGTGGACTCCTTGCGTTTGGACTTCCCACTTCGGTTTCTCACCGCGCGGTCCGACGCTCAGTGTAATCGATCCCCCCAGACTTGGCCCGTTGGCAGAGCAATCAGCCGTGACGACGAGCAGCTTCAATGGTTGCGGCGACGAGAGTCGCTGCACCAGATGAGTCGACGTGGCGAAGCCGCCCTTCATTCCTACCCAAAAGCCGTGGTCACGATAGCCGCCGTGAGTCGGGTGGTCCGCTTCAAGTCGTCCGAAGTGTTGCCAGCGTTTCGTGGTGAAGTCGTCCTCGTAGGTCAGGTTGCCGTACAAGTCCGACGACAACTTCGCCGCCGCGCCTGCCCGCGGCGGTTGATGCGTGCAACGAACACGCAGGCGATCGAGACGGTTTCCCGCCAGACCGGCCTGCTGTGCCGCATTCTCCATCGAGACGCGAACGAAGAAGACATGTTTGCCCTTGAGCGATCCCTCATCACCCAGCCGGAGCGAATCAATCGTGTCCGCGTGGTCTTGCGTCACTTCCAGCGGCCAATCGCGGCCAAGCTCATCGGTGGAAACAGCCAGCGTGTTGCGGCAGCGGGCGTCGGTGGGGGCAGCCGATTCCAGAGTGACTTCGACCGATTCGAGCGGAAAGTACGACACAAACCGATAGACCAGCGACGCGCGTGATGTTTCGCCGGACCGAGTCTTGAGTAACAAGAACCCCGGTTCCTCAGGGCGGCTGGTGAGCTTCAGGCCGAGAAACCCCCGGACGTCGGCATCGTGCAGCCATTGGAATCCGGAGAACGTCTCTTCGTAAATGCTCGGTTCTTCGCGATCGCCCCCCACCGGCACGCTGCGATCGCGAACGGAGAAGTTCGCTGAAGGCAGCGGAAGCGTCCCGGGCCGCGTGTCATGCATCTCTTCTCGCTTGAGCCGCAGCGCAGCCCGCAACTGAACCATGTCGGCGGAATCACTCCCCATCCAATGGTTGACCGATCCGGTCGGACCAGCCACCGCGAATGCCGCGCACGAAACGTTGAATTCGCGAGAGGTATCGAACTGGTGCCATTCCCTGTTGATCAGTGCCTCCGTTGTTGGATACTGCGTCCACTGCGGCCAGTGCGGATCGGTCGCCCACGGGACGCAGATCGCCGGTTTGCCGAGGGCCACAAACTTCATCAGATGCTTGCGAAACCCGACTCGGTCCCATCCGTACGAATCCCAGATCCAGCCATCGGCGGTGAGGTTTGGATCAGGTGGAAACGGGTCGGTGTACCATTGGAATACGGGGATGCCGTACTTCTCGCGGACATACCGAGCTAGGCCGTCGAGCACCTCAACACGGCCGCCGGTGTTCTCTTCGCCCAGGCAAATGGCCGGAATCAACTCCGGAAAGGTCGGGCAGTCCTTCTCCGCCGCCAGCCATGCATCGAGTCGCCGCTTTCCTGTTTCCAGGTCCGCATCCCGTTCACCGCAGTAAACCGTCCACACGTCATGGCGATGTGCGTCATGTCGATCCGCGCGGCTCGCCTTCACTCCGGCCCACCACGCAGCCTTGTCGGGAAACGTGTCGCCCAGACTGAGCTTGCGGAGAAAGTAATCGAAGTGCTGTTCCGGCCCGCCAGCGTAAACTCCCAGAAGCCGGTAACCGGGGTCCGGGTAGGAATGAGTCGTTGTCTGTGCGTCTGATGTATTGCTGACCCCGCCGAGCAGCACCAGACTCAGCCAGCAGCGGAGGACGGATCGCTGGCGATGATCTCGGTTAGCTAAATGCAACCAGGCTGCATGGGGCATGTCTGATTCTCCGATTCTGGATTCTGTCGACACGTTTAGTCGACCAGGCTGGCGACAGCCATTCCGATGCCGGTCCCGCGGACGACGGAACGGGCGGTTTGGCGAAGTTCCGCTAGGCCGCTGACTATGGGTGGCGATCAAATGCGAACGAGTACGAGTCGAGCTTCGGCGTCTGGGTCGGGTCCGTCGTCGAAAGGTGGAAGGCGAGTCGCACTGGCTCGCCGATTCGCAGGTCCGTGTCCGAGGCGACACCCTCGCGCAGCGGACGCTCGTTGGCCGCCAGCACATCGACGCGGACCTGAGCACCGGCTGGAGTCTCGGCGGCGAATTGAAGTCGGCGGAATTCGCAATCGGGAGGCAGCTTCAGCAGCTCCGTCACGAATCGGCCGTCGCGAGCGTAGCCGCCCTCACCCTTCGCCAGAACGAGATTGTCCGTCAGGTTGGTCACGCTCTGCTTCTGGCCCCGTTCCATGAAGAAACTGTCTTCATAGGCCCACGGGCGGACGTTAAGTCGCTGATAATTGCGGCGGCGCTGAAAGTGCTCGGTGTTCGACCCAAAGCCGCTCGTTTCGAATACATCGAGACCGCCATATCCCGAGACGACGAGTTCGAGATAAGGATCGTCGTCGAGGTTGCAGACGAAGGCGTGCCCCCAGTACCGCGACTCGCCCAGGTCCAGTTCATCGAGCACATTGCCGCGTGCGTCGAGAGCCGTCAGCCTGGCGTTCGGTTTCTGTCCCGGCGTGGGTGAGTATTGCCCGTGGGTCATGGCGAGGATTTCGAGTTGCCGGTCCCCGTTCAGGTCGCAGAGGATCGGCGTCATATACATGTGCTGGCCGTCATCCAGTTCCGGCCGCAGGTCGCGCCGCCATTGGAAGCGGCCCTTCGCGTCCAGGCAGTAGACCTCGCCGCCGAATGTCATGCCGACGATCTCGACCGAGCCGTCGCCATCCAAATCCGCGACGTTCGGCGAGTCCTCTTCCGATAACCCTTCCACTTTCCAAAGCAGCTTGCCGTCGATCGTGAACGCCATGACGGCGTCATGAGCATCGTCCTGCTTGTAGTTGTCGATCGACTTGATGATCTCGACGATGCCGTCGCCGTTGATGTCGACCAACACGGCATCGGCGCTCGATGCGTTGTCGTTTGTCGGAAAACTCCACACGCTCGCCAGCGTCAATGGATCAAAGCGGTGCAGCACTCCTTTCCCGGCGAAGTCGTCCCCGCTGCCGGCAAACAAGTCCCAGCGGCCATCACGATCGACATCCAGCGCCGACGTGTAGCAGCCGCACTGGACCCAGTCACTCCGCCGCCGGAGCAGCGACAGGTCGTTCATGTTGACACGAGCCACGTAGCGGGAGCGGGTGCCGAGATAGCCGTCGAGCACTCCGTCTCCGTCTCCGTCGATAATCACGGGCGAATTGCCGAGCTTGCCATCTTCCGAATCCCACTGCCGCAGAACTTTGCCGTTGTGATCGCAGACGTACATCACGCCTGGATCGGACACGGTGTACAACACTTCCCACCGGCCATCACCATCCAGATCGAACGCGGACGTCGATTGTTGCTGCCCCTTGAGTTCACGGCTCCAACGGACCCGGCCGTCGGCAGCGTCAAGCATCTGCAACTTGCCGGGCGCTCGCGACGCGTACAGCAATTCGCGTTGCCCGTCATTGTCGAAATCGACGCACACCTCAGAACCGCAGAACTCCCGGTCATAAATGGTGTACTGATGCCGAAAAAGCTTGCTCCGCACCCGCTCGACCGACCGTTCGCCCGTCTGCGGCTCCCCGGCCGAGGTCAGCGTCGCGAACGCGATCCACGTCAACCCGAAGAAGGTACATGTCGATGTCCAGAGTCGTCTCATTGGTCCTCCAAGGCCGAGAACGCGAATGGCGGGAACAGGAAGATCCCGGAATAGTAACCGGTTTGCCCGACGGATTCACCAGCCTCCAGCGTTTTCATGCCGGCGGCGATCGCGGTCCGCAGCGCGTCGCGCATGATGCGGCCATGCTCCTGATTGCCGGTCAGCCTGGCTTCGTAGGCGAAAGCCTCTGAAGCATGGAACGTCGCGGAGCTGTAGGCCGGCGGCGACGAGCGCGAGTGCTGACACGATGTCAGATAGAACGACTTGTGCTCCTCGCTCCAGGCCTCGCGGATCATTTGCTCGACTCCGGCGGAAAGAGCACGGAGCACTTCCGGATCCTCGGTCAGCCGGTGATAGCGCGCCAACGCCGTGAGAGTGAAGCCCAACATGTAGAAGTTATTGCCCCGGCATCGCTTTGATTCGGCCGCTTCCGAACAGTGCCCGTGGGCCAGCATGATTACCCAACCCTTCTGCGAATCGAGATTGTCTTTCAATACGTTCCATTGCTTGCCCGCCGCAGTCAGATATTTTTCTTCGCCGGTCGCCTCGTAGGCATTCAACATCAGATGCAACGGCCAGCCGACCTGCCGAATGTGGTCGGAGTAACCGGTCGGACACAGTGCGGCCATCGTGTCGCTGGCCAGGATTCCCACTTCAAGGGCGCGCCGGTCTCCCGTCAGCAGATAGTGATCGAAGACCCCGCCGATCCAGGTGTGTCCGTGGTCCCACAATCCCACCTGATAGGCCCCGGCCTGCCTAAGCCTTGCGAGCCCCTCGTATTGCCCGTTGACGTAACGCCCGTAGTAGCCGCCCGTGTGGCCAACCAGGTGCGGCCAGACCTGGCCGGCTCGCATGTCGGTCGTGCCCGGGAAACTGCGAATTTCCGGATGTGTGACGTGCAGAATGTCCACGTCCTCGAAATGGCGGGCGGCCTGCTCGGCCCGGTCAAAGTACCGACGATCTCCGGTGCGCAGGTATTGCTGGAACCAGATGCGGGCCGTGTCGTACTCCAGGTTTCCCCAGGAGTCCCAATTCGTGTTGTACCAGTCGCCAAAATTCAACATGCCGAACTCACGAACCCGTTCGCGGTCCGCCAGGTGCTGATCGAAGTAATCGTCAACCAGGGTATCATAGGCGCCATGCTTGTTCGCATCGGCGGGCGACAGCGGGCCCTTGGCCCGACTGGCGACGATGTACGCTGGCTCGCACTGAGCCAGCAACGGCGTCTCGACGGCGCGAAAGAACTGGTCGAGGCCGGCAGATTCCGGCGCGCCGCTGAAGAAGGTCGCCCAGAGTTCATGCGTGCGAGCCTGGCCGCACTTGAACGAGTAAACGCCGTTGCGCAGATAATAGTAGAGCTTGCATTCTTCCGTGATCGGCTGGTTGTCATACCGCCCCGCGGAAAAATCCGGGCAGATGTCGACCTGCAACTCGCCTGGCTTTTGTTCAAATCCCTTGGGCCAGTTCTGCCAGAATTCCCGCACGCCGACGGCCATTCCGCCGAGCGAACTTCCTTGCGCGATCCAGCCCCGCGCTCGTTGCCCGGACGGCTTGCCGTTGATCTCGCAGGTTCGATCGTCGATCTGGTCCACTCGCCCCGCGTCCGTCTGCCGACCATCCATCAGGTACACGGGATTCGCCGTGTCGCGCAATTGGAATCTCAACGCCAGCGAGTCGATGCGTGCCATCAACTCAGGCTGATAGTCGTTCACGAACGTGTAACACAACTTCAGATAAGGTTGCCCGCGAAACGCATGAATGCGGACAACGTAACCAAACATCGTGCCGCGCTGCGAAGCGTGCTGCCCTTCCAGCCGGACGCATGCGCGCAGCGGGCCATTCTGTTCAATGTTCACCTGAGCGAGCGACAAGTTGGCTGTGAAAATCTCTCCGTCTGGGCCGCGCAGCTCGATCCCAGCCGTACCAGTCGTGGTCACTCTTTCTGCGTCGGAGAAGCGGCCGTCGCCGTCACGATCGAGCCGCACATCATCCAGCAGACGGAAGCTCTTTGGAGAAAGAGCAACCCGCATGAGGCCAGTATCAATGACGACCGCATCGTCCCTCGTCACGGCTCTTACGCCATTCGCAACTGGAGCTCGTCCGACGGCACTGCCGCATTGCAAAGTCAATTGTTTGGTTTCGCCCGCCGCCAGGTCGATCGAGAAATCCAGCAGCAGCCAGCGCACGGAACCGTCGGGCCATCGGGACAGCACCTCGGTCTGCAACGGGATCTGAAGTCCGTCGCCCGCGAACAATGCAGCCTGTTCTCCGTCACGCACGATTCCCTGGCCAAGCGGAATTCCTGACGTAACTGGCCAGTTGCGCCGGGCCAGGCCACTCGGCTCGGCCACAGTGAGCCGCACTGCTGTCGTCTCGCCGGCAGTTCCTTGAGCCAGACTCGTCAGCAGAAACAGGAGCATCCCGCTGATGCTGGTGAACTTCATCGTCGTTCTCCCACAGGTACTGAAGCGGCGTTGTCATCGTGATGGACGATCAGATCTCGAATGATCTAATCATCGTAGAGCATCGCCGCCACGGCCATGCCCACACCGGTTCCTCCGCCGCCGGCTCCGTTATAGAACATGCGGATTGAACCGTTTTCCGGCAGCACGCAGGGATAACCGATCATGCCGCCGTCCCACTTTCCCGGTTGCAACGTCAATGAGACGTTGTCTTGGTCGCCGCCACGATTCCACGTGAGGCCGTCCGCGCTGGCTGCCTCCGCCAAGGCATAGGTCTTGAACTTCGTACCCAGACCGGTATAGATGCCGCGATAACCGTTCTTCGTCTTCCAGACGTTGAGACCCACCACGCCGATGTCTTCCGTCGGTACATCGCGACGGCGCTCGAGCACGATTTGGCGGTCGCTCCATTTGATGCCGTCGTACGAGTGAGCGGCAGCGCAGACCTTGTGCTCGATGACGTGCCAGGTCCCGTTGGCCAGATAGTTGGGGTCCTTCAGTCCCGGCAACAGTGTGTAGTGCATGCGGTACAACATTCGGCCATCAGGCTGCGGCATTGCGATGAGGTTGCCCAGGCCGACGAGCGCCTGACAATCGGGATATTCCTTGGCGCCGTCTCCCTGCAGTACCGGCTCCACCGAGTGCTTTTTCCAGTGGCGCAGATCGTCGCTCTGCGCCAGGCCGATGCCCCAGTAGTTCGAAAAATGCTGCTTCCCTTCGCGGCTGCTGCGACCGGAATAATAGAGATGCCACTTTTCCCCAAAGCGATGGACGCAAGGGTATGTGGCCGACCGTTCGTCAAATGCGTCTTTCGGTCCCAGATTGAGGATCGGCCCATGCCGCTCCCATTCGGTCGGCTTTTCGGGATTCGCCGTCGCCAGGCAAATCCGCTGCAGGCCGTCCTTGCCGATTCCGGCATAAAACATCCACCATTGGCCATCCTGCAGCACGACAAACGGCCCTTGCGCGCCGCGGGCATCAAAATCGGATCGAGGCACAAAGATCGGATTGCGCGCATCGCGCTTCCACGCGTGCAGCGGCATCTGGTTCTTGATTGTCGCAGTATCTTCGGCGGCGCATTGGCGTAGCGACAACGCCGTCGACGACAGTGCTGCTGAGGCGGCCAGGAATTCGCGGCGGGAAATCGTCATCCAGAAGGACCTTTCATGATGGAGCTGTCTCGTTAATCCCGCATTGGTGCCGTGACCATGCCGATCCCCGTCGAACCGTAGCCGCGCGCGCCGTTGTAGAAGACTCGCAAGGAGCCAGCCTCGTGCAGCACGTGCGGGTAGCCGATCGTACCGCTTTCCCAGGTGTTGGGCCGGATCGTGAGCGAGACGTTTTCGCCCGGGGCGCCTCGTTCCCAGGTCAGTCCGTCATTGCTCACGGCTTCGCACAAGGAGTAGGTCAGCCCGGCATCCATCCCCGTGTAAATCGCCCGATAGCGAGTCTTCGTTTTCCAGAAGTGCAGTCCGACGACGCCGGTGTTCTCATAGGCCGCGTCCTGGCGACGGTCGAGCACGACTCGCCGATTCTTCCACTCGATCCCATCGAACGACTCGGCGGCGGCACAGACTTTGTGATTCGGATCGCGCTCTGTGGTGCCGGGCAGAATGGTGTATTGCAGACGGTACAACGTCCGGCCGTCCGGTTGCGGCAATTCCAGGATATTTCCGAGTCCCACGAGCGCCCGGTTGTCCGGATACTGCGGCACTCCGTCCCCCAGCAGGACGGGGCTATCGGGATGCTTCTTCCAGTCTCGCAGGTTGTCGCTTGTCGCCAGACCGATTCCCCAATACTGAGAGAAATTCTGAGGTCCCACACGCGTGCTGCGGGCAGAATAATACAAGTGCCACTTGTTTCCGAAACGATGCACGCACGGGTAGATGCAATGCACTTCGTCGAACGATCCAGGCCCTCCGAGATCAATGACCGGCCCCAGTCGTTCCCATTCCGTCGGCTGGTCAGGTGATGCCGTCGCCAGGCAGATCCGCAACTTATCGTCGGTCCCATGTCCGCCATAGAACATCCACCAGCGGCCGTCCTTCGGAATCACGCACGGTCCCTGTGACCCGCGCGCATCGAAGGGCGACTTGGGGACGAAGATCGGATTGCGTGGATCGCGCTCCCAGGCGTGCAACGAAAACTTCCGGTTTTCATCCCCTGATTCGTGTGCGCTGCCGTGGCGATTCCACAGAACGCTGATCGACGCGGAGGCTGCGGCGATTAGAAACTCGCGGCGAGAAGTGGTCATGGAATTCGTTCCTGGGTAATGGATGTTCAGTTGGCCGAGCCCGGCGGTTCACCAGTGCGTGGATCGAGCCAGTTGCGGAGATTGGAATCGGCGGACATCTCTGGGTGACGACATGCCCTGGGCGTTCGGCTGTGAGCGATAGGCGTCGACAGTTCATCTTGATATTCTCCTGACTTGCGATGTTGAACGTCCCGAGCGAATCGTGGGATAGGCATCCTGTGTCGCGGCACTAGTGGAGCCGAGGTTTTGCTGCGGGAAAGGCATTCCAGACGGTCCACAGCGACCAGTTCTGTCCGTCCCGGCAACGGGCGCGTAGCATGCTCCAGCGACCGGCCGGAACATAGGAATGTTCCACTGTCCCACCGTTGTTCGCGAAGCCGGGTACGGTGGACGAACCGATGGGGCATCAGGGGCTTTGACCACGGCAGTTCGTGCGTCATTCCGAGTCGAGGGCGTTTTTTGCCCAGAACTGCAATCGTGTCCTTTCCGCCCGACAGCCATTCGACGTTGAACTTCGCGAGCACGAGGTTTGTTCGATTCTCGCCAAACTCCTTGTACGATGGCCATGTCTCGTACAGACAAAGGACTTGATGGTCGCCGGTAACTGCCAGGTCGGAATATCCACCGAGATGAGCCAGCGGCTCGGAAGCAATCGGCCAGGTCCGGCACTCGTCATAGCTCATCCGGACTTTGATGTGGGCCCGCGTATCCGGGTTCGTAGGGCAGGCGACCAGAACCCGGTTTTTGTCCGAGCGACGACTGTCGCTCAGCCGGATCAGCGCCCCATCGCATGACGGTTCTGGCTGAAGGGGATCGTATTGAACCGCTGACCAACTCTGCCCGCCGTCCTTGCTGAAGGCATAGGCGCGTTGTTTCTGACCACGGGACCGCGCGTTGAGATAGACCGCACCGTCTTGCAGTTCCACGACGTCGCATTCGTCGGAAGCGTTGCGCGTCAGCGGCTCGCCCCGTTTCCAGGTCACTCCGTGATCGTCACTGTAGATGCAGCACGACGACTGGATCTCGCCGCAGGTGGGTGTCACGTCAAACCAACAGGGAATCAGCAATCGTCCACTCTTCAATTGAATTCCGTGCCCCGGTCCCGTCCCGACGAACGTCCAGGACGGATCGGTCACCGACTGATGAATGCTGATCGGCCGGGACCAGGTCTGGCCATCATCGGTGCTCTTCATCAGGAGGACTTCGGCATTGCCAAGTCCCGGCTTGCTGCCTCGACACAGCGGCAGCCAGATCGTGCCTGTCTTGTGATCGATCACCGGGCACGGTTGATTGATCGTCAACTCTCCCTCGTCGGCGATAATCTGCATCTTGCTCCAGGTGCGACCGTGGTCGGTACTGCGTCTCAGAGCCAGGTCGACGTCATCCCAGTCGTGGCCCGTCTTCTTGCGCGCTTCGCAGAGCGCCAGCACGGTGCCCTGTGTCGTCACCACCAGGCTGGGAATGCGGTAGTTGAAGTATCCGTCCTCACCGGCCTTAAACAACGGCTGCTGGTCGATGCTCGGCGCAACCGGTTCGTCGCTACGGACAAGTCCGCTGACCGGTGACAATTCGACAGCACGTTCCTGAAACTTCAAAAACGCCGCACCAAATCGCTTCCCAATGACAAGTTGGCTGTCCGCGCTGAAATGATGAGTGTTGACGTTGGGCAGGTCATCGACGTCGATCCAGGCTGCGAAGGGAACCGACGTGCCAACTTTCACTTGAGACCGGCGTACGACGGCCATGGGTGAATCATCTCCGGCATTGGGGTTCGGCTGTGCGATCCGCGAGTTCACGCTCCGAGCAAGTAGGAAGGGAGCATGTTCGTCCGCATAGCGCTTTCGCAGGACGCTGATCAGGTCGGTGAGATTACGCTCGTAGTGACCGGCCAGCCTTCCGTGGATCGCATCGTCGATGCCCTGGTGCCAAACAAATCCTCGGACGCGAATGGTGTGTCCTCTGGCGACGAGTTCGGCGATCCGAGCATCGGCGAATGTCGTCCAGTCATTAAACAACGCCCCACGTTCGCTCCACGGCCAGTCCTGAACGTCGCGGCCAAAATTCGCATGGACTTTGATAATGGCCAGATTACGCCATCCGGCAGCGTGTAACGTTCGAGCAAAACCAACCTCGGGGCCATGCACGAGTTTGCCCTTCGACTCGTGGCCGCGAACTTCGCCCCAGGGGACGTACTGCTTCGATTGCTCTCCGTCGGGAAGCGGAGCGGTGGTGAAGAGTGTGTCCCGATCGGCGGTTGTCCGCTGAAATCCCGGCGGCACCGCGACTTCTGAATCGGCGCCGGCCATATTGGATTGTCCGGCCAGCAGGAATACGTTTAAGGGGGGCTTGAGGTCGCTCGAGCGCTGAGCATAAGTCGGACTGCCCAGGAGAATCACTATCGCCCACACGGTAAACCAGCCGAACGTCATTGTTGGTCTCAACAGATTCATGTCAGTCGCTCTCTGAGTTAGTCACTCTCTGGATATCACAGCCAGACGCCGGTTACGTTCGTGATCATTTTCTTGGCTTCAACTCTATTTTCGTCATGGTTGTCAAAACGGCTCGTCCTCCGGGATATCGAGCGCTCGGCGTACGGCCGCTTGGGCGTCCTTGATCCGGCGCGCCTCGTGGACCATTTCGATCTTGAGCATTGCACAGAGTTCAAACAGCGTTTGCGCGCTCTGGCGGAGGCGTGCGCGCTGAGGCTCGGTCGCGTCTTTGGGCTTCTCACCCAGCCACGTCTTGCCAAGGGATAACCGATAGGCACTCAGGGATGCCTTTTCCACCCGTGCCTTCAACTCCGGTGTCCGTGCGCGTTCGAGGGCCTGGTTGAACAATTCGATTCCCTTCCATCCGAGGTCCTCTGTGTATCCATAGGCGGCAAAAATGTCGGGAGCATTGCAATTGGGATGCGTCGCGGCCTGGCGGACCTCGCGATCCGCCAATCGAAGAAACTCAGCAACGGGCCCGGCCGACTCGCCGTAGTACAGATCGACGAATTCCTCGATGACCTCATGGCTGTCCAGCCGCGGATTCCAAAGCAAACGAGCATAGACATACTGCAACAGTTCGCTGAAGACGACCGGATCCCCCTGCACGAAAATGCTGCTGGCTTTGCTTTCGATCAGCGTGCGCATGTGGGGACCGGCCATGCGCAGGGTCACCGGTGGCGCGAAAAAATCGGTATAGCTGCCCATGCCGTAGTACCAGTACATCATCCCTGTGGAAATCCGGTTCCATTCCTGGATGTCGCGCTGGTAACCCAGGTTGGTCATCGAGGCGAGCGACCCGAACGGATGAAGCTGGTCGGCATTGTACGTCGCATACTGAATGCGGACGCTCGGTTCCATCTTCAGGTTCTTGGGAGGACGTGCCGACGGCGCATACGCGTACGTGGCGATGGTCACATCTGGACGCACTTTCGCCGCCTCCCGCGCCACATGGTTGACCATCAGAAACAACGGCGTGCCCCAGTTCTCGCCCCCGTTGCCGAAGGGGTCCATCCCGTCTTTCCGAATCAATTCCTGGCATCGGTCGCACTGACACAGGCTCGTGTCCTCCTGTGCCATGGGAATCATGGCGCCTTCTGCGAAGTCTTTCAGGCTATCCAATACGTTCTTAGTGATTCGGCTGATCACTTCGGGATGGGAAAAGCAGGGCTGATGACTGGCCGGCCTTTTCCCCTTGTCATCGGCGGCGTAGAAGTCGGGATTGTCTTTGGGTGACGAGCGCAACCATTCGTTCACGTTGTGCAGAATCAATCCATTGCGATTGAAGTCGCCAACCTTCTTGATCCATTCCGGTTGCACGCTCGGATCGCCTCGGTAGCGGCCATTCATGCGCAGGCGGGCTGCAAATTGTGCGGTGGAATCCTGCAACTCCGGGAACGAAACGAATCGGCATGCCAGCACGGGATCGTAGGAATAGTCCGCTGGCGCGAGGATTCCTCGTCGGGGCAGCGGATCGGTCGGCGCTAATTTCGGCACATGCGTGAAATCGCGACTGAGAAACCGCACACCGAGAAGATCTTCGAGAAACTGGTACACGCCGTAGAGGACGCCTCGAGGCCGACCCCCGACGATGGCGATGTTCTCTGCTGCGATGACGATCCGAAGTTGCTCCGGCTTGTACGTCTCGCTGAGGACATGGCCAATCTCACTCTTCTTGAGAGAATCGCTGGCGCCGACGAAGATGTTGTGCTTGGCTGCGGAACTCTCGCCGCCAATCAGGAGTCGATGCCCGGTCGCCAGAGCAAAAAAGTCGCGAAACTCTTCGGCCGCGTATCGTTCGCTCTCCAGCGCGTCCTTGGACACGACGATCGACCAGTCCTTCATGTCGCGCACATCCACGCGCTGGGGTTCGAGTGCGAATACCGGCGTCTGGCCGACGAATAGCGCCAGGACCAGCGAAACAACTGTTTTCATCGCGTGCTTCCACATGTTGAGCGGTTTCCTTGATTAGAATTCGATTCACTCCCGAAAACGGATCGAATACAAGTCGGCGTCGGTCATCACGAAGCGCAGCCGTACCGGTTTCCCCGCCAGCGTGCTGACATCCGAGCCGGCCTTCCATTTCACGACTTCTTCGATGGCATCGCCGTAGATCGGCGGGCAATCACCCAATGCGAATCCCGGAATCGCTGTTCCCGCATCATCTTGCAGTTCGACTCGCACACTGCCGACAGCCGAGGTTGAGAAATTCATCGTCAATTCACGCCCCTTGAAGGTCAGCGGCTTGGTCGTGAATTCGCCGCCGCCATACTTGGCATGGACCGAGACGAAGCCGTCCAGGCGGAGTGTGCCACGCTGGAGCTGCGGCATCGACTTCAGTTGACCGCTGTGGTCCTGCCAATAGATCGAGATTTCTTCCGGCGTGGTCTGCAGCATGCCCCAGGCGGGCGCCGTGTTGCCATGAATCCACGACTTCCGGTCGGGGTCGAGCCCCGGCCGAATCCAACCTTCCAGGAAGCTGCGATCAAAATGCACGCCATCACGCGAGGACATGAACACGGCGTCGGAGACCTCGTGTTCAGGATGTTCCTTCACCCAGACTCGTCCGGGGACGAGGCGCATGATCATGCCGAGATGAAGATGCGGCGCGCGAAAGTAAGGCAGGATCGCGGGATTGTACAAGTGCTCTTTGGGCGCCCCGCCTGTTTCGATCAGCTTCGGAGGGTCCGACCAGTTCAGGAAGTCTTTCGACGTGGTCGTCTGGATGGACCGCATTCTTCCCGGACCCCAGACACGGTTGTAGCACACGTACTCACCCCGCACTTGATCATAGAAGGCCACGTTCTGGGCGTCGGTTTCGGTCTTCTTGATGATCCGCTCGTCCCGCATCAGCGACCAGTGAATTCCGTCCGGCGACTGCAAGCCGACGAGTCCGGCTCCGGGCGGCCAGGGGTAACCGGTGGCATCGGGTTCCGGAGGAGACGGGTCCGGTAGGTTCAGCCAACGTCCGATCGCTTTGTAGCGAGCCTCCGGCGGGCAATCGGGATTGCTGTCCTTGAACGGAACGAAGTTGTCGTTGGAATGAACCTGCTGCCCCTGCCCCAGCCACACAATGTTATTCATCGCCGGAACCGTGAAGGACCGTTTGTAACGATCAGTGAACTCGCCAGAGAACAGCTCCAGATTGGGCCGAGTCCAACGGATCCCATCCCGGCTTTCCGCCGTGCAGACCACCGCTGGCCCGTAGATGTTGGGGAAATCGCTGTATTCGCCCCGCATCGGCACGCCGACGTAGTACATGCGGTAATGCGGAACACCGCCGGGGATTCCATCATCGAACACCGTCACACAGCCCGTCGCCCCGCCTTCCCACGGTCGATCAAATGTGAAGACCGCTCCCTTCCGCTCCGGGGAATGCAACTCACGGGTCACGCCCTGCAGCGTGTCAATCAGGTACTGATCGACGAACAGTTCGAGCCGGGAACCGATGTTGATGGGCTTCAATTCCGCCGGTTCATCGGAGCGAACCATCGTGATTGCCACACACATGAAGATGCAGGATAGGAGCCTGACAATAAAGTGCGTCTTGATCATCTCTGTTCCTTGCTGTACTTCGTCAAGTGCTTGTGTCGACATCGTCTTGCGAAAGACGGGAGAGTTTCGACTTCAATATCGCCTGACGTTCGAGATGCGGATTTCACCGATCTGGCCAAAAAAGTTGCCGGGGCGGTGGTAGTTGAAGCCGCCTCCGTACTTGGCGTAGCCGGTCAGCCGCGAGATGACACTGAATTGGGCCTCGTGCTGCCGGTTGTTCACCAGTTTCCGCCCGTCGGGGTTATTCATCTGCCAGACGAGGTCGCCGTCGAGAAACAATTGATGCAAGTCCTCGGCATAGCTGTATTGCCAGGCCACGTGATGCCACTCGGTATCCTTGATGCCAGCGTTGGCCGGATCGCCCACAATTCCCTTGGTGCGATGCCACGGATGCAAATCCTGCAGGGCCTGGTCAGGCTGGGAGCCGAAGAAATGGACCCCTGGAGCCATGCTTCCGTCGTTGGACTTGATGTCGGAGAGGTACAGCTCCCAAACGCCACGCTCGGATCGGTCATAGGTGCCGCAGATGTGCCCGAAACTGAAAGGCTGTTTGGCTGGGCTCTCTTTGTCACGAAAAGCCTGGAACGGCCCGCCGCGTCGAACCCACGCTTCAACTGTCCACTCCTTGTCGCACGTTTTCAGGTCGAGCTTGGGGTTGCCTTTCACGGGGGTCGCCCAGCCGTGCTCGCCATGACCTGTATCCTGCGGGAATCGCCCCTCGCGGCCAGGCCAGGTAAATCGCCTGTCGCCGCCCATGTTCGTCCAGGTCAGGGCCAGCTCCGTGTCGCCTATCACGTCAGGGATCAGTCGGCCATTCAGACCCTGCCAATCATAGAGCACTACGGTATGCTTGTCGGGTCCGATCACGCGCAGGGCCTTCGGCAGTACCTTGAGCGTCAGTTCTCTCTCATCCTTCAGACCGTTGGCGCCGGTCGCCTCGACGCGGATGGTGGTTTTGCCCTTATCGGCTGGCGTGCCTCGCAGTTCGCCCGTGCGACCGTCGAGTTGAACGCCTTCAGGCAACCGACCGGTGAGCACTGTCCACTGCACAGGCTGGGCCATGTGCTCTGTCGTGATCACCGTCCGGTATTCGGATCCTGGAAAGGCTGGCGGCAGCGACTCCGTGATGATTCTTCCTTGCTCGACAGACAGAGTGAACGAGTGCTGGTCTGTCTGGCCTCCTTTGTCCGTCGCGCGAATCACAAAGGCCTGTTTCTCAGCCGCGACGGTGGCTTTCCCACGCAAGGTGCCGGTTACGCTGTCCAACTCCAATCCCGTCGGAAGTCGCCCTTCAACGACTTCCCAGTTCACATCGCCCTTCGCGGCGTCCGCCGCAAGTTGCACCGAGTAGGGAACCTGGAGTCCGGGCACGGGAAGTTCCTCACGAATGATGGACAAGCGTTCGGCCGCCGGGTAGCGCATGATCTTTGAGATACGGATCTCGTCGATCTCGCCCTCAAAGTTTCCATAGTTGAGATAAAACGGCGGATCCTGCGAGTGGAAAAAGCCGCCGACCACAAACGGCACGCCGACGTTCTCGGCGTCGTTGACGACCTTCCCTTGCTGGTCTCCGGGCAACGGAAGCTGGAGCTTGCGGATCAGCTTGCCGTCGAGAAAGAAAAAATGCGTCTGGTCCCGATAGCGGAACTGCCAGGCCACGTGATGCCATTGATGGTCGATGATCAGGGCGGGCTCCGCGCCGGTGAAGTTCCCGAACTCGGCCAACAACAGGCTACTGGTGTCGTGATTGGGATCCTTGCCCCGCGGTGAGCCCATGAAGCGTGCGGACGGGGCAATGCCGTTTTTCAGCGGGCCTTGCTTCGGTCCACTGTTCAGCGAGAAGTTCCAGCCGCCACGCACCCCGACGGGGAGACCGAAACCTTCGTCTTCGGTGCCGAAGAGATTCGCGTAAGTGCCCGCGCCGTCCTGGCCGCCTTCGCCGGTATAGCGCACCCAGGCTTCGATGGTCCATTCTTGTGTGCAAGGCCGCAAATGGAGTTTATTGTTGTTTGTAGGACCCATCAGGAGATTCGCGTCATCGGCGCGGCGTTCAAATCGCGCTGTCGCGCCGAAACCCGGATGCATGCCCCATAACGCCTGCTTGTTGGCCCGCAACGTCAAGTCAGGGTCGCCCAACGCATCGCGGGCTGTGTTTCCTTCGCCCTCGTCAAAGTGGTACAGCACGACCGTGTGCTCGTCCGCCTGGAACGGTTTGCTCCAGTCCGAACCCTCGTCGCCTCGAACCACCGTGATTGCCAGGAGCACGACGGTGAAGATCAGGAGTCCGGCATAGGATTGCGTCTGGGTCATTTCGGTTCCATTCACTTCAGGGGGCGAGAAACTGGAAAGGTTTCTCGATGATCGATTTCCATGAGTCACCGGCCTCTCATTGTTTGTATTTGACGGAGAGTTCGATATGCAGCACGTCGGCCAGTTTTCCGGAATCTGGCTTCGCCGAGGTGGCGTGAAATGAAAGCTCATTGCGCCCTCGCCGAAACTGCGCGCCGCGAGGATGGAACACGAGCCAGCCGTCGGCGGCGCTCTTGCTCGCCACTTCTTGAACCATGCCATTCAGGCGAGTTTCAACGACATCCAGGGCCCCGGGATCGCTCAGATGAACGCGTAGTTCCACCTTGGCGAGCGTCTCTTGTTGATCGGCGCTCGGCAGGTCGTCCCCCACCGGCAGCACGCAGGTCAGTGGTTTGCCGTCGCCAGGAATGGTCTGGGGCAGTGCCTGGGACTGCTCGATCCCCTGGACCAGATCGCCTTCGAGAATGCGGATCGGATCAATGACGAACAGCTTGTCTTTTCCCGTCAGCGTCTCCGGCGAGCCTAGGTCGCTGAACCGGGGTTCCGTGTTCGTGGGAAAGATATTGAAAGTGACAATCCCATCGACACCCGCCCGCCACATGTTCGCGGCCGCTCCGCGCCACGCTTCGTGGCTGCCGTAGCGGTTCTCGGGGCCGCGCATGCCCGAAGCACTAATCGTTGCGTAGGCAGGAACGCCGGCGCGATGCGCGATCGCCACGAGTTCCTCCAGAGGCTCGGTGAACGGGACGTAACCTCCGCCGATCGTCAGCACATCCACTAGCCTTTCCTTGATCCAGCGTTCGATATCGATTCCCACATGGAGGCAACGCTCCACTGTCGCCGGCACGCGCGCGACGGTCAGAATCGGGCGGTTCCGTTTCGTACCGGCGCCCAAGTGCAGTTCGCGCAGACGGCGTTGAAACCCGGTGAGGATGTCTCTGTGGGCTGGGGTGGCTGGCTGGAAGTTGAGATTGGGCCGGAAGAACATCGGCGAACGAAAATAGTCGATCTCGACGCCATCGATGTCATACCGGCCACAGACTTCCGCCTGGATGGCAGTGAGATGCTCAAGGACTTCGGGACGTTCGAAATCGAGGGCCGACCACCAGTGGCGGGGTGAATTCGCTCCGCCGGCTTGCGCTGCGTTTTGCGGTGTATTGATCCAGTACGGTGGATGTTCGCGAAACCAGGTGGATCGCTCGACCTCCAGAAACTGATTGTGGATGTCGTTGATGCGGTGCGAATAGACGACCTCGAACTGGTGCTGGCGGCAGAATTCAATTGTCAGTTGAACCGCGTCGGTCCCCGCCTTCTCGAGCGCCCGCATGTTGTCGCGCATCAGGGCCCATTCGCCGCCGATCTGGTACTTGTCGGTCACATCGGCATACGACTCGGCGACCTTCGTGGGATGATTGAGCACATGGGTCGCTCCCGAGCAGATGAAGACGCTGTCGACCTGCGTGCCGGGCAGCGGCCGCATGCGGCTGTTGGCCCCGTTCAGGAATCCCTCGGGCGTATCTCCGCCCGGTTGCATGATCGGCCCGCAGCCGTCGTCGTTATAGATGAGCCGTCGGCTCCGCTGGACGGCTGTCTTGCGAAGCGCCGCCAGCTCCGGCGTCTCGCCGACTGCCGGCGCTGGCTCGGCGGCGATCACCACCGATGTCGTCGCTGACGGGTTGATCCCGATACAGGCTCCGGCGGCGACGGTCGCCGCTCGTTTGAGGAATTCGCGTCGCTGAGAAATGTGACTCACTTGTTGCCTCTTGTTGCCTTTTGTCATTAGCCAGTGTTTTCTGATCATCCTCACCAGTGCTGCGAAGGACGATGTTACTTCCCGTGATTTGCCGACCGGTAGGTGACGTGGACTTCGACCTTCTCGATTGTGATCGGTTTCACGCCCGCCGGGACGGGGTGGCGTATAGTCAGAAGGTTGCGCCCGACGGCCATCTGTTGCGGTTGCAGTTTGTAGACCCACCAATCGGCCTCAACCGCCGGGTTGCGGAGTTCGATGCCGTTAAACTTCACCAACACAGATTGCGGATCGGGACCGCCGGAAATCTGGAGACGCAACCGGAGGCTTTGTACCCGGTCAGCGCAGGCGGCCACTTCATCGGCCACGTAGATTTCGACCCAGGCCGGCTCGGGCGAGATCGTCAAGGGCAACGGCGCCTGGTGGTTCATGTTCAGATAGCTATTCCAGCGGTCGTCCCAACCGCCGCCATACCGGCGCGAGACGACAAACCACTTGTCCAGCAACGCCAGTCCCTTGAGATCGCCCATTTCCCGGTAAGCCTGGGCATGCACCGACTCGCCCCCGGCCATGCGCTGCAGCGCCCGCCGGCTCTCCGAATCGCCATACGCCACTCCGACGAGGCGAGAGGCCATTTCGGGCAACTCGTTCCAGAAGTTGAACGTCGCCACCCCGTCGGCGCCCTGATGCCGCCAGTTGGCTGCCAGCCCCCGCAGCTGCTCGATGCCGAGGGAATGGTAGCCATCCGGGGAATGGTGCTGGTCAATGCAGGGATACAGCTTGATGTGGCTGCCCTTCGTAATCTCGCGGAAGCCCGACAGGTCCACCTGGATCGAGCGGGTGCCGATAACGATCATGTCCACCAGGTTCTGCCGCACCCAGGTCTCGACATCCATGCCATCGAAGTGGCAGCCGGGAACGGTGTCCGCCACTCGCACCGAGAGTAGGAATGGCCGCCCGCGCTGCTTCGCCACTTCCTGCAGCTTCAGCCGCACCTGCCTCACGAAATCCGTCAGCGCGTCCCGATGCTCCCATTGGCGGCCGATGGGCAGGAAGGGCGGGTGGCGGCCAAAATCCAGGTTGATGCCGTCCAGGTCGTAATTCTCCGCCAGCTCACGCAGGATCGCCACAATGTGCGCGCGCACTTCCGGGATGGCGTAGTTCCACAGGCCCGGGCCCCACCACCCGCCCTCGACCAGCCATTCGGGGTGCTGGTCCTTGAGCGCAATTCGAGCGGGGGTGCTGATGTCGGCCTCGCGGTCAGCCCCGTTGATGCGGAATTCCCAGAACGCCTCGATCTTGCGGCGCTGGCTCTCCTCGATGATGAGCTTCACGAGGTCAACGCCTTCCTTCCGCCATTTCAACAGCGTGGGATACTGTAGTTCGGGCAGGACCTTGCTGGGGTAGGCAGCAATATTGCCTTCATCCAGACACCAGCCCACGCAGTCCACCTGACTGCCGGATTGGGTGAAGGCGCTGAAGCGTGCCTCGATCCATTCAGCGGGCGTGATCGCACTGATGGTTGGCCCCATCGGCGCGCCGTAGCCCGCATCATTGTTGACATAAATTCGCCGCCTGCGTTTGACCGCGGCGATATGTTCTTCCGATAGCTCGACAATTCGGAGCGCCGCCAGCTCGGGCGTCTCATCGACTGCCGGCGGCTCCGCCGCGCTCAACATCGGAACGGCTGGCGACGAATGGATGCCGACATACGATCCCACGGCGACGGTCGCCGCCTGCTGTAGAAAGTCGCGGCGTGTGTTTGCCATCATTAATCTCCGTGAAAAGGTCATTCGGTCGCGTCATGGCGGCACCCGATCACAATTCGACAAGGCGTTCATTGGAGTCGCCGAACTCCTTCGGGTGGATTCCGAATTTAACGAGCAGCGACAGGTAAAGGCTGCACATCTTGCGGTTTGGCTGACTGGCGTAGTCGAGCACTCGACCGCCCTGCAATTGACCGCCGCCGCCCCCCACGACCACGCACGGCAGATTGCTGGCATCGTGGCTGCCGGTTTGCATGCTCGACAGATACATCAACACGGAATTGTCGAGCGCGGTCCGCTCGCCTTCCTGGATGGCGTCCAGCTTGCGGGCGATGTAGGCGAACTGCTCCAGAAAGAACTGGTTCACTTTCAGCCATTCGGGTGACATCTTGCCGCGATCCGAGTGCGACAGTTCGTGATGTCCGACCTCGACATTCAGGTGAGGAAACTGCAAGTAGCTGTGGTCGTTGTTCAACTTCAGTGTGCAGACGCGAGTCGCATCAGTCTGGATGGCCAGAACGAGAATGTCGCACATCAGCCGCATGTGGTCGGCGAGGTTTTGTGGAATGCCCTCGGGCGGCCGCGGCACGATGGGCTTGTCGAGTGTCGGCCGCCAGCCCTGGAGTTCCCCTTGCTTGCCCGCTTGTTCGAGACGCTTCTCGACCTCGCGCACGGAATTGAGATACTCGTCGAGTTTCTGCTGATCGCTGGCGCTGATCTTACCGCGGAATCTGTTCGCCTCGCCGAGCACCGCGTCGAGCACGCCACGATCTCCTCGCTCACCCTCACCTTTGAAGAGCCGGTCGAATGCCAGAGCAGGATACAATTCCAGCGGCGTGGGTGCGGTCGGCGAACTCCACGAGATGTGCGAGCTGTAGAGCATCGAATAGTTCTTGTGAATCCCCGGATTTGACCGCTCGCAGCCGAGGACCAGGCTTGGCACTTTCGTCGAGTGTCCGTAATGTTGCGCGACAAGCTGATCGAAACTCGTCCCCGAACGAATCTCGCCACCGGCAGCCAAGGGTGCTCCCGACAACAGATTGCCCGTCTGCGAACTATGAATATTTCCCTTCAGAGCTTCCGCGTTGTACAGCCCGTTGATAAACAGCAGCCGTTCGCGGAAATTGGTCAGCGATTCCAGAACCGGTCCGAGCGTCATCTCTTTGCCGGCACCCTTGGCCCACCACTGACCGGCGTGGAAACCGTTTCCCGAAAACAACACGGCCAGTCGGACCGGCGGATCATTCGCGTGCTTCGTGGACGTTGAGGCGTCGGCGCCCCACACCGCGAGCGACTCCATCCACGGCAGCGCCATGGAGACGCCTAAACCACGGAGGAAAGTACGGCGCTGGAAGAGTTGGTTTCGCATGGAGGAGACTCCGAACAGGAGGAATGTGCTTGCTGTGATCGGGTGGAACTACGGGGTCTCGGCAGATGGAGTGTTTCGGCCGCGAATCTCCCGAAACTGACGACTCTGGACAATGGCGAGAACGGCCGTCGACGTACGATAACCATTCTCAGCCAGTTTCTGCTGCATCTCTGTCAGCAACGGCTGATCTGACAATTGTGTCTCGCGACCGAGCGCATATCCAAGCAACTTGCGGCAGAACTGCCCCACCACGGCTTGGCGGCGCTGCTCCAGCAGATAGCTGCGCAGCCCCGTCAGCCCATCCAGTTCGTGACCGTCGGGCAGTTTCGTTTTGGTGTCAATGGCTAGCCCCGTCTGGCTGATTTCACGTCGGCGGCCGATGGCGTCAAAGCCTTCCAGAGTGAACCCCAGTGGATCGACGCGCTGATGGCACTTGGCGCAGGCGGCATCGCTGCTGTGTCGCTCGATCATCTGCCGTTCGGTCAGGCCGTCCGGGACATTGTCCGAGAGTTGCGGCACGTTTTTGGGCGGACGCGGCAGCTTTTCGCCGAGCAGCACTTCACTGACCCAGTTGCCGCGCAGAATGGGGCTCGTGCGCGATGCGCCGGATTGTTTGGCAAGCGTCGCCGCCAGGCCAAGAATCCCGCCTCGTCCGTGCTGCTGGATCCCCTCGATCCGCCGCCACGATTCACCCTCGACGCCCGCGACGCCGTAGAACTTCGCCAATCGTTCGTTGACGAACGTGTGATCGGCGTTCAGAAGACCGAGCAGCGAAGCGTCGCCTTGAAACAGATCCGTGAGAAACAGGATCGACTCCTCGTACATGTCACCGCGCAGTTCCGTGAACTCGGGGAAGAGCTGCGCGCTCTTCGCTTCAGTTGCGGGAAAGTCGTAAATGTGCAGCCACTGGCAGGCGAACTCCGTCCCCAGACGGCGCACGCGAGCGTCTTTGAGCATGCGTCGCGTTTGCTGTTCCAGCACCTCCGGTTGCCCCAGACTCCCGTCGGCCGCCTTCCTTCGCAATTCTTCATCGGGCAGTGATGACCAGAGAAAATAACTCAAGCGACTCGCCAGCTCCCAGTGGGAGACCTGGGCCGACGACGCGCCGTCGGGAACCGACTCGAATCGATACAGGAAGGGCGCCGCGACAAAAACTCTCGCCAGGACCAACCGGAAGGCGTCCTCGTGCGACAACTCTTCCGAGCGCAGTCGGCGATACAAGGCCCGCAAGTCTTCGGCTTCCTGTTCGTCCAGCGGACGGCGAAAGGCGCGCGAAGCGAACTCGATCAATGCGTCGAGCTGCTTCGGTTCCATGTCAACCAGTCGCTTGCGAAATTCATCCGCCCGCTCATGAAACGGTTTGACGGCCTCGTCGAAACCACCGTCCTGAGGATGGTCTTTCGTAGTCTCGACCAGTGAATCGAGAACGGCCGCCAGCTTCAGCGGATCCTGGCTGACGAAACGCAGTTCGTCCCAGAGTTGGTCGATTTCCCGCTGCTCGGCCTCGTCCAGCACCAGTCGCACCAAGTGCTCGTCTTCACGATGGAACTGAGTCAGGGTCAGGACTTCATCGGTCGGCACAACCTGCGGATAACACAGCGAGATCGGAAACAACTGGCGGTGCGTCTCCATCGTCACTTCGAACGTTTTTCTGGCCGCACCTTCCTCCGCGACCAGAATGGGATTCTGGTACGACAGCGTGCGAGTGTCCGGATAGAGCGCCGTGACGGTCGATAGCGTCGCCGTCGTGGTCGCGGCCATCAGCCCGGACTTGACTTCCGCCTCGCCGAGCACCACATCTGGTTGAACGCTCGCGTCGCCGCCCGCTTCCGCATCGAGCATGGCGGACGTCACCAGCGTCCGCCCCGCGGCGATCGCACCGGGCAGATGCAGGGTGATGACCGAAGGCGCCCGCACGCCGAGCGACGCCGCATCGATCGACTTGCCGTTGGAGTGCTTGCCGAATGCCGCGGGCTCAATCCCCTTCAACTCCGGGATGTCGCGCAACAGGACATCGGGCTGCTTGTCAGCCACCAGCCGTGGCTGATGCCAGACGGCAAAGTCCTGTGCATTGCCGTCACCGCAGTCGCCGATCACCAGCGAGATGACAACGTCCTTCGCCGCCTCGCCCTCCTTCACGGCGGGAATCGGAAGACGAAATTCCTGCTGCGCCACGAGCGGACTCGCCGGTTCCTGCCACTGTGTTCCGCTTCCCTTCCGACCCATCAAGCCGACCACGTTAAACGCCCACAAACCCCTTTGCCACGCGGCGACCTCGGTCACGAGCACCGCGGCATCCTCTGGCCTGGCGTCGCGCCAGCGAGTACGAAGTCCATCGAGCAACGGCGAAGGCTCAGGTGCGTTCAAACTCGCCCAGAGCAATCCCAAATACTTAGCATTCAGGCCACGTTCCACAGCCACGACGGAGATCGTCTTCTCGCCCGAGCGGAGCGCGGCCCGTTCCGCGAGTGTCGCGGCGAAGTATTTTTCGAGCGGCAATGTTCCCGCTTGCCCAAGGCGACAATCTCCGTGCAGATTCATAAGGCCGACCGATGTTCCGACCCCCAGTTCAACGATCTCGACCCGCTGGCGGTAGAACTGCCGGATCCTCAGCAGTGTTTCATTCGTCCAGTCCCGCTGCGTGCTGAACTTGGAGAAGCGAATTCCATCCGGGAGGAGCACCGCATGACGAGCGATCTCTTTGCCGGCATCGAGATACTTCGTCAGCAGCGCCGGTGACATCGAAAGCGCGTTGCCAGCGTTGGTGAAGCCCTCGCCCGCGGCACTGTCGGTGGGAAACTCGCGAGCCGGATCGAGATCCACGCCCGTCAGATCACGGATCGTGTAGGTGTATTCCGCGTTGTTCAGCCTTCGCAATACGACGGGGCCCGGATCGCCCGCGCCCGCCAGTGATTCGGCATGCAGGTATCGTTCGACCCACCCGCGCAGTTGCTTTCGCTGCTCGGGCGAAGGTTGCTTCGATTCGGCGGGCGGCATCTCGCCATTGTCGAGCATCTCGACCACCTTCAGCCACACCTTCGTCCCGCGCCGCGCGTCGGCCAGAGTTGCGAACCGCTCCAGGTCCAGATCTCCTTGCTGCTTCTCCGTCGAATGGCACTCCAGGCAGAATTGTTGCAACAGCGGTCGCGTCTGAGTTCGATATTCATCGGCCAATCCGGCAAACGAATCGGGTGCCTGTTCCGCCGCCCGCACACCGGCCTGCGAAATGAAGACTGCCAGCAAGACGGCGAGATTTGGACTGCGGCAGCCTGCTGCCGCAGTCCAAAAATATCTACTCGCCGTCTTCGCGGGCAACAGGATTACTAAGGTCAGATTGGACTGTCTGAACATGGGGGGGGGGCCTTTCAGGAATCTCCACGGTCGCCGTGTCTATTACTCATTTCGATTCCTGTGGTTTCACGGGCGGCAAATCGTCGAGTGTCAGAAATGTTCCGCGAATCCATGGCACGCCGAACATGTGCGGGTTGGCACTGCTGGCGGGGGCGGTGTCGTCGGTGTAATGCACGACGAAGATGCGGCCGTCTTCGAGTTGAGCCCAGCCGGAGTAGCCTTGTTCGTGGCCGTTGGCGCTGGCCTCTACTTCCACGATGTGATCGAGTTGATGCTGGTCGGGGAACCCGTCGCGGGCCGCGGACCAGGACGTCACATGCCGTCCCGCCGCCGGGTCTTCGGTGATGGCTTCGAAGCGTCGCCACTGGCTGTAACCGGTCACGTCCGCCGATATCTGAGCTGCGTACACATCCGGATGCTGAACCTTGAACCGATAGTAGTCGTATCCGAAGACCTCGTACTGGTTGCGCGGCTCGTTGCCGAACGCCAGCGCGTGGCTGCTGATCAGGGTCCACGGCAACTCGCTCAGGTGGCTGTCTCCCTGATCGGTGTCCCAGACAGAGTTTCCGTCGATGAACAGTTCCATGCGGCCGGACTGGCTGACGACGCGGTAGGTGTGAAACTCACCGGGCGCGATCTCGGCCCGCAACTGGGGATTGTGGGCCATGACGACGTGATCGGGAAACAACCGCAACACGCCGGCAAACGGGACGGACACACTCGCCGCGCGGCCTGCGTTCGCCTGCACCTTCACCTCGAAGGTCAAATCGACGATGGTCTTGGCCGAATCGGCGGGACGCAGGTTATACATCGTGAACTGGCCAAGGTTCCCGTCATTGTCCAGATGAAATACGCCGTCCTTCAGGCCGATGGAATGCCGATCGTTGTAGTGACCGCCGGCTGGCTGCGGTCCGGTGGGATCATCCACATCGCCAATCCAGGCACGCAGCGCGGCCCGTCCCACGCCCGAACGGAACGTCACCATCAGGCGACCATCCTGTAACAAGCCGCCACACGTCCGCCCGGTAATGGGAAACGGCACATGCTGGTACTTCCAGGTCTTGCCACCGTCTGCCGAAAAGCCCTTCGCCCCCGGCAAACCATCGGCGCGCGATTCGCGGGCAATGACGAACAGACGTCCGTCGGCGAGGTGAATGGGACTCGGCTCGGAAAGGGAGTGAGGCGGAAAGTGGTGCGGCTGCCCAATGAACTCCCAGGTCTTGCCTCGATCCTTTGAACGATAGTAATCGAGGATTTCGACATTCCCCGGCTTGGCAAAGTAGGACGCCGCCAGGAACCACGAACCGTCTTCGAGTTCAGCGATCCGGCTGGGCACGATGCACCCTCCTCCGCCCACCTCTTTGGCTCTCAGCCAGCGTTCATTGATCCAGGTTTTCCCTTCGTCTTTGCTGTCGTAGAGCAACAGATCCCAGGTCGCGACGGTCTGATCTCCGCCCGAGGGGCAATCGACCAGGAGGAGCAGCGTGCCATCTTTGAGCCGCTGCAAGCGGGGGCAATTCTGGTGAGTCCCCGGAGGAGTCGGGACGCGCGTCGGCTCATCCCACGTCTGACCCAGGTCGTAACTGTGGGCGACGGACAGTCCGCCTCCGCCGCCGCCCGTGTGCGAACTGTTTCGCCAGACGCAGACCAGATGGTCTTTCCCCGCTTGAGCGACATCAGGAAAACCGTGGTGCGAACCCGGTTTGCGAAAGATGGTGACATGTTTGCCGGGCTTGCGCCACGTGGATCGGAGCGATTGGAACCGGAATCCGCGATCAACGTCCACAGCGCGATCCTTCTTCGCGAGCGGATGAGGTCGTACCTCTTCCAGCACGGCATCAGGCCGATCACGCACCTGCAATCCTTCGATGACCGGCGCCTCCGGCGACATCTCGACCTGCACGGCATCGATGACGTCCACGTCGGTGTGAAGCGGAACATTCTCGGCGATGAGGAACCAGCCGTCGTCCCCTCGTCCGCTGACCCACGCCGACAGCCGTTTGCTCTTCAAGTCCACCCGCAGTTTGAAATCATACGGCGTGTTGGGCCGCGCAAACGGAGCGAAGTAGTCGATGCGGCTGTCCGAGATCCAGCAGTTGACATGAGCCATCTTCTCGCCACGGCCATCGTTGCCCAGCCCGAACCGGACGGCCGGCGTGAATTTTCCATCACGCCGAGTTCCCACGGCGATCACTTCCAACAACGGCGGATGCTCGTCCGGCAGCGATTTTTGTTCCTGAACTTCGAACCCCCCCGGCACGGTTTCCCTGGCGATCGTGGGAACCGGCGACTTGCTGGTCTCGACCACGGCTCCTGCCGGTCGCCATTCGGGCAGACCGCCCACATAGTTGATCGGATTCGCCGGCCCCATGTGGATCGTGGCATAGACATACACCACTCCTTCGACGGGCGGCACCTTCCCCACGAATTGACGGTTCGTCGCCACTCCATCCGCAGAGCGTTCGTAACGAAATGACAAACCCGTAGGCTGTTCGTGCGAGGCGTTCTCGTCGGGAGGAACGGCTATGATAGCTCCTGCGCACACAGAGGACAGCAGGCCTGTGATTAGAGCCGAGAGGTGTTTCATCGTTCGTCATTTCGAATAAGGTCGGCTTCAAAGCGTTCTACATCCGGAAATTTGGTGATGCCCCGCAGCAGGGGGCCAAGGCGCGGGCGGCGGTTGTTGTAGACTTCGACCGCGTCGGCGTCGGCGTAGCGCAGGAATAGAATGCGGCGGTCACGGTCCGGCGAGAAATTTCCCTGCGACTTGTGCAGCATCCAGCAATGGAAGACGATCGCCTCGCCGGCCCGCATGGGGACCGGAATTGCTGTCGATTCGTCGACGACAAGTTCAACCGAATTTTCCGCCTGCTTGTCCGCGAGATTCAAGCCCGGTTCGATCTGACCGCGTTGGTGACTCGCCGGGACGATCCACAGGCAGCCGTTCTGTTCGTCGGTGTCATCCAAGGCCGTGAGCATGGTCAAGGCGTTGTACGGATCGAGCTCGCCGTAGCCGTTGTCCTGGTGCCAGCCGAACGCTCTGGTGTTGCCTCGCATCTTGAACGTGAGTTGCGACGTCACGCCCTTGATGTTCGGCCCGATCAATTGCTGTGCGACGTCGACCAGCGGCCCGCGGTAATAGAACTCACGTGTCGTCGGCGAACGATGATGGATGTCGCTCAGCAGGGCATTCTGCAGCCAAGTCTTCGCGGGATCGAACTCACCTTTTTCCGCCCGCCAGGCCGCCATGCATTCGGTTCGCATGGCCTCCAGGCCCGCATCGGTCAACACGCGCCCCAGGCGGAGATAGCCTCCCGCGGCATAGGCTTCCATTTCCTCGCCGCTGAGGGGACAAGAGTGAAAGTGCTCCGCGAGGCCTGACGTCATGGGGCCCTCCTCGGGGAACTGCGGCGGCGCGTTTTCGGCGGGTTGTCGAGTTGGATGTCGATCTCCCGCCGCGCTTCGTCGTAGCCTTGCTGGATGTGTTTTTTCATCAGGTACTCAGCCGAAGCGGCGTCGTGATCCACGATCGCCTGAACCAGGGCGCGGTGAATGTGAGGGTGTCCCGGTCGAGTCAACTCCGCGCGGAGATGCCGGCCCGCCGTGAGTTCAATCAATCGGAATCGCTCGAGTTCCGCGCGCAGCAGTGGGCACCGGGCGCATTGGGCGATATGGCGATGAATCGCGACATCGGCTTCCGCTTCGTGGTCTTGACCTTCCCAGGCGCGTTCGTACGTCCGCGCCAACTCTTGCAGCGTCTGCGATTCCTCCGAATTGATACGTTCGGCGGCCAGCCGGGCAATCACCGTCTCGATGGCTTCGCGCAGCAAATACAGTCCGTCGAGATCCTCGCGGGACAACTTGCGGACGCGGGCCTGCTTCCGAGCGGTCTTGTCGAGCAGCCCTTCGCTTTCCAGTCGCCGCATCGCCTCGACGACCGGCATCGGGCTGCA
>JACNKX010000029.1 GCA_014381825.1 Planctomycetota bacterium | reverse complement strand
ACTCAAAGAATTCGATCCCCGCCGTCACATCGCGCGTATCTTCAGCGCTCGCCGGCAACGTCGCGCCGAGGGAAATGAACAGAACGAGGAAACGATCTAAGGAGGAATTCATCGACTGAGATTGTAACTCATCAGCGCCAATTGTTGTCGATGGAGCATCCGGATTGCTGCACCCTTCACTTCACAACGAATGAGGTTTGAACGGACATTCCACGATACAGGTCGGTCGCGGTGACCTCCCATTTGCCGGTCTGTTCGTTATGCGCGATCGGCAGCGTGATAGACTGCTGCTCAGCAAGCGACTATTTTACCGCGTAGTGGCTTTCGTCTGTACAGGTTGCCAATGCGAGAAGTCTTATGACGCGTGACCATCTGCCCAAACACGACCAACATGTCGTGCTCCTTGCTTTCGTTGTTGCAGTTCTCTTCTCCGCTGGCGTGCATGGCCAGGACGCCGCCAACTTCATCGAAGTGCGCAATCCAAAGAAGCTGTCCGTCAACAAGATCCCATGCGAGCGTATTTCGTTGGGAAAGGTTGACGACTACAAACCGACGATCGCGCTATTGCCAAGCGGCGAGTTGCTCCTGTCAATGTTTTCGGGCCGTCGTCTTGACAACGGAAAGATCGCGGAGCAAACCGTGCTGTATCGGTCTGCGGACGGCGGTAGGACGTGGTCTGAGCGAGAGGAGCCCGACATCGCCGGGCGCGAACCCGCACTCTCGGTAACTCGGAGCGGCACCGTCCTGCTCACGACGCATCTAACGGGACCAGATGTTCGCAACGAAGACGGATACACGCACAGCTACCTGCACCGTTCCGAAGATGGCGGTCGCATGTGGACGTCAACGCGCGTTGAGCCAAAGGAGTTCCGACCGCGAACGAAAGGTTTGATGACGCGAAATGTGCTGCAACTGGCGGACGGCACGCTGATCCTCGGCGTCTCCGAGCACATCATCAAGAACTGCAAGTCCTTCGTCTGGCGCAGTAGGGACGATGGGAAGACGTGGAACGAGCGATTCGAAGCCACCTTCGACAGCGTGCCCAAGGATTATCCCTACACGTTGTTTGGAGAAGCACACCTGTGGCAGGTTCGATCGGGCCGCCTGTACGCGATCTTGCGTGTCGGTGCGGGGAACACGTGGCCGTTGTCCGGCACGACCGATCCGGGCAACAACGACCAATCGGAACGGATGATTGTCTATACCTCCAAGGACCTGGGGCGTAAGTGGTCCAAAGTGGACGATCTTGGCGGTTATGGTCAGATGTATATGTCCCTACTGGACGTGGGCAAGGACCGTCTTCTATTGACCTTTACGCAGCGGGCCATCGAGCCTCCGTTGGGCGTGCGTGCCGTGCTCGGCCGGCAAACGACGGACGGCTTCGAGTTCGACATGAAGCATGACCAGATCATGCTCGACACCAAGACGCCGCGAGGTATTGCGAGTGGCGGAGGATTTGGTCCGACCGTTCGACTGGCTAGCGGCACGCTCGTCACGTCCTACACTTATCGTGACGCCAAGAATCTTAAACACGCAGAGGTTGTGCGATGGCGGTTGCCGGAGTGATACGATGCCAAACAGTCGAATGAAGAAGCTTAGGCTTTGCTTGATCACTCTGGTTTGTCTGCTGGATGGCTCGCTGCTGGCCAGCGAGAACACCGGGCAGACGATTACGCGAATTGTCACGCCTGATCGCCCGTCAGCGGCCGAACGGCACGCGGCTAACGAACTGATCTCCAACATTGCCCTGATGACAGGGCAGTCCGTGCGGGCGGTCACGGAGTCGAAGGCCGCATCGCGTAAGACGGCCGGCCGGGACATCGTTCTTGGCCGGACTGCGCCGAATCTGAAGCGCCACCATCCCGACACGTGGCCGACGGACACAATCTACATTGGATACGGAGACGGCGACATTGCGATTATTGGCGAAGGGAAACAGGGTACTCTTTTCGCCGCATTCGAGTTCCTGCGTGATCAGGGTTGCCGCTGGTACATGCCGGTGACCTATCACCAGCTCGAGGCGGGCCGGCATATCCCCCGGCGCAAGACTCTGAAACTCTCCGGCAAACCAAAGAAACACACGCCGTCGTTTGCCGATCGCGGCTGGCACATGACGGCGGTCATGCCAGGGCCCCACTATCGCGACTGGGCGACGCGCAACGGCGTCAATGCTCTGACGACCGGCGATCCCTGCATCCTTTATCCGGAGCATCTGGGGCGCGGGCGCGAGAAGCAGACCGGGCACACATTGGCCTGGTTCGTCCCGTCGGGAGCAGAGGAATCAACGCTCGACAGGGTGAAGCAGAGCTTCGACGCTCATCCCGACTGGTATCCGCTGGTCGATGGCGAACGGACCTGGAAATACAAAGATGGCCGGCGCGTCCAGGCTTGTCTGTCCAACCCCGAGGTCGTCGATCACGTGGCTCGCGAGGTCATTCGCTACTCGACTGAAGGATACAGCAACCACGAAAAGCCCAATTGGTGGCTCGTGTCGATCGGTCACAACGACGAGCCGACGTACTGGTGCGAATGCGACGCCTGCCGGGCGCTGGACGGACCCGGCAGCACATGGAAAGTCAACGACGTTTACGACGCCTATCCCAACCATCCAAAGATCGCAAGCGGCCCTGGACCACTCAGTCAGCGATACGCGACGTTCGCCAATCGTGTCGGCCGGCAGGTCGCGAAGCAGCGGCCTGACCTGATGGTCAGTTTCTACGCATATGGCTCGACTGTTGCTCCGCCGCGCGACCCGGACCTAAGACTCGAAGACAACGTGGTGGTCGAATTCGCTTACAGCGACCACTGCCTGAAGCACAATGTCGACGATCCGACCTGCCCGACCAACGTGAGACTGAAGACGTGGATCGAGGACTGGTCGCGCCGCGGCAAGGTTGTGTTCTACGACTACCCGCCCACCGGCCGGCACATCCACGTGCCCACCGGCTTCTTCGAACACTATCAGAAGCTGCTGCGGTTCCTGCATCGCAACGGAGTGCTCGGTCTGTCCGGCGAGAGTCAGGGCGTGTGGGCCGGGTCGGCGCTGTTTCACTACGTCCGGGCCCGTCTGATGTGGGATATCGACTCTGACGTTGATCAACTGATCGAGGAGTACTGCCGCGATCTGTTCGGCGACGCCGCGGACACCATGCAGACATACTATCGACGATATGACGAGGGGCTCGCGAAGCACCCCGGCCACATGATCTGGGGCAACTGGGTGTCGCACTTTGATCCGCAGGTGATCAGCGACCTGCAGGACCTCCTCAATCAGGCGAAGCGCGAGACGAATGACCCGGCCGTGCAGTTGCGTCTGAAGCTGACGCAGGTCTCGCTCAATACGTTTGTCATCACGCAGGTCGAGAACACGCCGGCGGCCGAAATCGATCCCGAGCGATTTGACGACTATCGCAGGTTGCAGGCAGAGACACTCGCCATGGTTCAGGACATGAACCTGCCGTACCCCATGGCGGCGACCGGCCCGTTCATCGACCGGCTGAAGACCAACGGTTACCGCCCGCCGCTGGCGGCGCTTCGCGGTGTCGAGCGTCTCGTACTGCCGACCGTCTGGCGGTTTCGCACCGATCCCGACAACGAGGGCATCCAACGAGGTTGGTCAAAGTCCGTCGACTCCAGCGCCGAGCCCTGGCGCGACATCCGCACGGACGAATTCTGGACGAACCAGGGGATTCGATACCACGGCGTCGCCTGGTACACGACAACTCTTACGGTCCCGAAGAAGGTCAAAGCGGATCTGTGGCTGTTGTTTGACATGCTCGACGGAGCCGCCGAGGTCTGGATCGACGGAAAGCTCGCAGGCAAGACCCCTGCCGATCCATGGGACAAACCCAAAGCCGTCAACCTCACACCGTTCACCACCCCCGGCGCCAGACATCAACTCGTCATCAGAGTCGTCAAGAACTCACACGCCGCAGGCATCAACGGACGTGTGAGACTGATGGAAGCGCCAAGGACAGTTGGTGACGGCCAAGTTCGCTGAGAGCAAGAGGGAGCCAGGTCACTTTGCAAACACCTGCGGATATGAAGACACACCGTTACCGTAGCATCTCGCCGACCGGCGGCGTTCCCGGCCTCGCCCTTCTCGCGTGGATGATCCCGTTCTTTTCGGCCGGCGCTGACGAGGCTAAGAACACTGAAAGATCGCTGACAGTTCGCGCCACGCAGTGCCATATCAAGGCCCGCTACGGAAGTTACCGAAAAGTGGAGTCGGTAAGGGGCACGCTGATTCAACTCGCGACGACTCCTGCCGGCAACACCGCGCATGCAGTGGGTGATGTCGAGCTTCGCCTTCCGCACGCAATCGCGGACGGGACCTACCGTGTTACGGTGCGCTGGCGGACCGGAACGATGTGCGGCACACCCTGGGCGTTTCTGCTCGGCAGCGACGGCGGGACAGTGACCGAGCACTCGACGGCAGGCCGCTGGCACTACTTCTACCCGGGGTTGTCGGGGAAGCACAGCGACCAGTGGTTTGAACACGACCTCGCCGGACCGAACCCGGTCGACTTTGCGGTCTGGCCGAACACGCCGATCGCCCCGTCGGTCACGATTCGCGGTGCAGGCAAGGGTGAGTTCTACATTCGTCTGCGCGACATGAGTCCGGCCCGAGGCAACTCTCTTAGCATTGAGTCGATCACACTGACGCCCGTGGAAGGCTCCGAGCGGCACGAGGAGGCGGTCGCTCAAGCGGCGGCGGACGCGTCTGAGTTTCCTCTGGCCCCGGTCGGTGAAGACTTCACCATCGGCGTTTATTACGCGATGCCCTGGCTCCAGCCGAAGGACAACTTCTCCTGGGACTATGCGTTCATGGACATGGCGCGATCGGGATGCAACTTCATCGTTGTCAGCGGTAATTGCTGGGCCGACCAGTGGGCGGCGATCAAACACTGGGACATGCAGGGTGTGACGAGCTATGGCGAGTTGAACGCTTACCCTGGTCCGGGCAAGTGGAAGCGGGACGACATGCTTAAAGGGATCCATGAGACCCGAGATCGGTTGAAGTCCATGGTGTGGGACGGCCAGCACGTTGGCGATGCGTGCGTCGGGCACATTATGACGGACGAGCCCGAATGCCCGCCCGGCCTGACCGAGGATAACAAGAACTTCCTCAGAGCGTGGGCCGACGTCTATCACCAGCGCAACCCCAAGCGGAAGGTCTACGTCAACCACTGCGACCCGAACTGGTACGACCTGCACGAAAAACACGCCACCTGCAGTGCCGCCCCGACAATCGCCGTGAACAGCGACCGCATCGCCGCCCGCGTGCTGGCGGCGCGGAAGATCGGCCTGAAGAACTTCACGTACGTCGCGCTGCTCGGCCGGATTTCGGATTGGTCCGGAGGTGAAGCTCGACATGTCGAATACTGGAATATGGGGCCGGCGACCCCCGATGTGTTCAAGTGGCTGGCGTTGCGGCCTCACTCTCTGGATGCCTACGAGATGATGATCACGGCATACTGCTGCGGAACAGCGGGCTTTCACCCTTACATGTATAACCAGCACCGGGCAGTCTCGCTGGTCGACAACAACGGGAACGGTCAGTACGGCATCCGCGAGGGGTTCAGCAACGCGGCTCATGATATTCGGCGGTCACATGGCTGGCCCGGCGTGACGCTTCGCAACAACGGCAGTCGATTCACGGACCGCGGCACGTATTCAGCGGGGGAATTCAAACTCACCGCAGATGCGGTGTCGGATTCCGAGACCATAGCCAAGGTCGTCTTCGGCAAGAGCACCAACGGTGGCAGCAACTGGGAGACGAAGGAGGATGAGACGGCTCCTTATTCAACCACCTTCTCGACGAACCCCGGCGAGACCGTCATCTTCCGCGCCCGAGCCGTGGACGCAGACGCAAAGCGGTCAATCTATGCCGCCAACATGATTCACATCGCCAGCGAGTAGGTCGCTGGCCGCTACCAGGAGACTCACCATGAAGTATGCCAACATAGCCCCCAGTTGTGGCGCAGTCTCCCGACTGATAAAGCCGGCGCATGTCCTGATTCTAATAGGCCTCGGAGGCTAGGCTGGCTGGTCAACGCGTGCGGATGAACGACCGGAGAGGCAATGGCCGCCCCGGTTGCTTCTCAATAGCGATTGCGGCACACCGGTGTTCTACAGGTTCGACGCACCGATGAATGAAGACCAGTTATGCCACGTCCTCAATGATCTGCCCGGCACGCGCGTCGACGCGTTTCTGCCATGTCCTCAGTTCAGCGACGACCAAATGTGGTATCCGAGTCGCGTTGCCGAGGTCTATGACGGGCGGCATGTGCCCGATGGAAAGTTCGAGGATCCGTACTTCCAGCGCGTGGCCGGTAATGTTCGTTCGCTCAACGAACGCGGCCTCGACGCGATGGTTGTCTGGGAGCGGCAGGCGCACGAGCATGGCTTGTGGTTCATCCCGTCACTGCGCATGAACGACATCCACAAAGACCACGTCGACCGCTGGCCCTCGCTGCGCAGCGGCTGGGAACGCGAGCAGATGTCGCGTGTTACGGAAGTCGACGTGCAGGTCAGTTTTCGCCAGGCGAAACAGCAGCGCTCGCCGTAGTGATGCCCCTCTCCCGTACTTCACGGAAGCAGCGTTCCTCCTCTCGGTCCTGGGAGAGGGCACGTTTCTCGACCTGCTCACGTTCGTTCATCGAAGATCACGCACCGGACGAAGTAACTGCTGAGGTTGTGCGCCGCGCCCGCAACGATGAAGCCCGTCACGTTCATTTTGGACTGGTCCACGTGCGCCATGCTTTGACTCACGACGGCACTCTCTATTCGCGGCTCGAAGCCGCTGTTCGCCGCCGAGCCGCAACACTATCCAACGTCGGCGGCGCGCCCGAACCGCTCCAAGACGGTCTTACCATCCTTGCAGCCGGCAGCACCGATTCGAAGTCCGTCGCCCGAGGGCACGAGGCCTTCCGCGAACTCCTGCACACGATGCATGACAGTCGCGTCAAACGACTTGAGCACGCAGGATTCACAGCGGAACAAGCTCAGGTCTTATCCGACCTGCACACGCCTAACCTCATGTAGCCGGGAGCGCGGAATCAGCGTGTCAGTTTGATTTTCGCGGAATTTCCAGCAGAATCGGGCCACTTTCCAAAGCGCCGGAGCAGCGAACGTCATTCCGAGAAGGCAGAGTAGTTTATCCGAGCCAGTTCTGCCCGCGGTTTGAGCCCGGCTTGACTGCTCACTCAACTGTAACGCTCACGGAGATGCGCCAGCTTTTGCTCAAGCGCATGACGTGGATCAATGCCACTGTCGTGTGCTTCTTCCACAGCAAGCATGATTGAGGGATAGTTATCAAA
>JACNKX010000188.1 GCA_014381825.1 Planctomycetota bacterium | reverse complement strand
GCGCGATCACCGATGTGGATGGGTTGAAGCCTGATGTGTACTCGAATGTCAAAACTTTCGATTCGCTGACTGCGATTACTCCGGAACAGTGGTTCCCCCTTGAAACGGATCCCCAGCCGCTTACAACGCGCGTCATGGACTTGTTGACACCTCTCGGGCGTGGGCAACGTGCGCTGATCGTTGCACCACCGCGTAGCGGTAAGACGATCATGCTGCAGCACATCAGCCACGGAATCTCTGAGAATCATCCCGAAGTAAAGCTGATGGTGCTTTTGATCGACGAGAGGCCTGAAGAAGTGACTGACATGAAACGCAACGTCAAAGGGGAGGTCATCGCGAGCAGCCTCGATCAGGACGTTGAGAGTCACGTTCGGCTGTCACAGTTAGCTATCGATCGCTGCAAGCGTCTTGCGGAGATGGGCCAAGATGTGTTTCTGTTAATGGACTCCATCACTCGTCTGGCTCGAGCCTTCAACAAGTGGGTTGGCAACACCGGACGCACGATGAGCGGTGGCGTCGACATCAAAGCGATGGACATCCCCAAGAAGTTGTTCGCATCGGCCCGAGCATTTGAAGAAGGCGGTTCGTTGACCGTCGTCGGCACGGCGCTTGTCGATACAGGCAGCCGGATGGACGAACTCATATTCCAAGAGTTTAAGGGAACTGGCAACATGGAGTTGTGCCTCGATCGAAAGCTCGCGGACCGACGTGTGTGGCCGGCGATCGACATTACACAATCGGGGACACGTCGCGAGGAATTGTTGCTTGATCCGGACACGTTGCATGCCGTCACGATGCTGCGACGAACCCTGACCTCTATGAATCCGGTCGACGCGATGGAACAGTTGACCAAGCAGTTGGGCCGCTTCAAGACGAACGAAGAGTTCATCAAGCTGATCAGCGGAGCAAAGGCGCTCGGTTAGCCGAGAGTTTGACCATCTGACGTTTCGATCCGCTTCGTGAAATGCCGAGAAGGCGATTCGCTCCGGTTATCCGATTCCGCCGGTCGCACGAGTCATTACGACTCAATAGCGCATGCTTCAGCCTCGCCCTTCCAATCGCCGATGGCATTTGATGCCTCTTCGCTCGGACGCGAGGACAGTTTAAGGCTTGGATGCCACTCCCCGGTGATTCGGAGTCCACCCGATGTCGACTGTCCGGTCTTGTGCGCACGCGATGTGGTGTGTGGCTGCTCTCACCCTGCTCGCGATTGATTCTTTTGCAGAAGAGCTCCCGTTCCCTCCTCCTCGCCCCTCGTTACGTGCGCTCGAGCGGATTCAGGGCGTACTTTCCACCCAGTCCACGACAATCGCGATGCAGGAGCAAGGCGAGCTAATTACGGAACGCTACCCCAATCGCGCCGTTCGACTACAACGTTATGTCGTCCAGGATGCCGACCGCAACTATATCAATCACGGCTCGTGGACGATGCTCGATCCGCAGGGAAGAGTGATCTCGCAGGGCGAATATCGCGACGGCAAACAGCACGGTTCGTGGATGCGCGTGATGGCTGACTTCCCGATCGTCAACCCGGGCTTCAAATCGCCATATACGTCGCAAGCCGAGTTCGCCGACGGCGAATTGCACGGAACGTGGACGATTATCGATTCGCAGCAGCGTGTTGTTGGTTCGTGGCAATTCTCGCGAGGCAAAATCGACGGTCCGGCGACGACTTGGCATCCGAACGGCCAACAACGTCGCGAGATGACTTTTGCTCGCGGAATTCCAGACGGAGAATCAACCGCTTGGAAACCCAATGGGCAGATCTGGGCGCGCGAGTTTTATCGCGAAGGTAAGCAACTTGTCCCCGTCGTCACGTGGCACGACCGTCAGCAGAAGGAGTCCGAAGGCTGGATGGTTCGTTCCAACTTTACCATCCACACCAACGTCAACTGGTGGAATGGGACGATTGAAATCACTCGCAAAGAAACCGAAGGCGAAGATGTGAAAACGGGCACTTGGAAGGAATGGTACGCCAACGGGACCGTGAAATTCGAGGGAACTTTCGAGGCCGGCACTGCCGTCGACCGACATATCTGGTGGCACCCGAATGGACAGAAGATGCTTGCAGGAACCTATGAATCAGGCGCCCAAGAAGGGCGTTGGACTGAGTGGCACGCGAGCGGCATGAAGCAAGTCGAAGGCAACTACTTGGCGGGCGAGAAGATGGGAACGTGGACTACATGGTCAGAAGAGGGCCTCGTGGCGGATGTTCAACAAATCCAATCCGAACCAGAGAGTAGTCGTCGAAGCGAATCTGGAATCGTAATCACCGAGGACGACGACGCGCCGCACAACGTGTCGCACCTCCTCGCACCGTAATCTCAGCGATTGTGATAGGCGTTACAATCTGGGTTTCGGCGGCTTAATCGGCTCGGTCATCTTTGCGCCGGTCGCTTCAATCTTTCGCTTGTTCCGATTCATGGTCAAGCGCTCCAAGTGTGGGCAAGGCGGGGCGTCTGGTTTCGTTGGCATCATACCAATGCGAGACAAGAGGCTATCGTGGCGTAGCGATTCGGTTCCGACCGACTAAACTACCAACATGGTCCCTACACCGGAACAAGCTGCCGCCGGTCAAGCCGTGTACACTCCGCGAATGCTCCGGCTGTACGATATTCTGGTGCTCGGACTTTCAAATCGGCTCATCTGGAAGTGCCCCACCGCCAAGCTGTTGCAACTCTACAACGACAGCGTCTCTGACAACCATCTCGATGTTGGAGTGGGAACGGGTTACTACTTGGATCGTTGTCGTTTCCCGACCGATCAGCCCCAGATCGCGTTACTCGATATGAACCCGAACTGCCTGTACGCCACTGCAAATCGAATATCGCGCTATGAACCAACTTGTCACGAAGCCAACATCTTTGAACCGCTGACCTTTGAAGAGGCACGATTCAAATCCATTGCACTGAACTACGTCTTGCACTGTCTTCCAGGCGCGATGCAGCATAAATTGGTCGCCGTGCGACATCTGGCCGAGTTGTTGACGCCGGGAGGTCTGTTATTTGGCTCGACGCTGCTGAGTGGTGGTGTGCAACGAGGATGGCCCGCGCGCTGCTTGATGAGTTTCTACAACCGCAAACAGATCTTCTCAAATACGGAAGACGACCTCGCAACCCTTGAGCGAGGATTGGCCGAATCGTTTGACACCTACGATGTCGAAGTCGTCGGTTGCGCGGCTCTGTTTCGTGGCCACCGAGCGTCGTAGACGTTCGGACTCGAAATCTACGGACTGGGCAACGCATCTGCGGTCGTGTTTAATCTCCCATTGGTCCCCAGTCTTTAGGCGATTCACAAAGTCAGCGAACCAGTCGCCTCGACATGTCGTATGGACGGAACTATGAACGAACACACTCCCGCGCCTAAAAAGCTCCCGGTCATTCAGCTTGTAGTTGGAGGGTTGATCGTCGCAGCTGCCGCCGCCGTGATCGTGACCCTCAAACTCCCACCAAATGGTGCCCCACCGCCCCGACCAGGGCCCGACCAGCCTCCCGCCCTAACATTGGAACAAGCCAACGAGCTGTTACGGAAGGCCCAAGTGGCCAATGGGCACTTGGAGAATATCGAATTGGCCAAGGCAGATGCTCTGTACTCGGAGATTATCGAGCAACTGCCAGACGAGCCGCTCGGCGTGCGCAACCAAGCCGTCTGTCGCTACTTACTCTTTGAGCTGAATAAAATCGACGAAGCCGCCGTCCAGTCGGCTCTTGCGAAGCTGCAAGAACTTGAGCCGGACGAAGCTTCGACATATTGGCTGCTCGGGAAGACGGCAACCAAAACGGGGCTTGCGGGAGCCGTAACAGCCGTCGGGCACTTTGAGCGCGCTGCCGAACTGAGTCCCCAGAAAGCACTCTATTGGTATGAAGCCTACGACGCGGCCCGTGTAATGCCCGATGGAGATGCACAAGCCAAAGAATTTCTCGGTCAGGCGTATCGCCTGGCACCGACCAATCTATTCCTGCTCGGCGATTGGCTGATCGTGCAGGCACAGTCAGAAGATCCAACCATCGCACAGACACTCGAGGGCGCGAAAGCGACGTTCGCGCCCCTTCGAGACACCGTGCTCAAGCGGCATCGCGAAGACGTATTGCAGTATTTAGAGGCGGCGAGCGAGGCACTCGTTAGAAGCGAGTGGGCCGTTAGCGAAACGTTTGTGAGAAGCGATTGGGCCGATGTCTTGCGTAACGCCCGCAGCTGCCTGAATGTCACACGTCCGAATGATTTCACGAAAGGCGACATGCGAGCCCTCAAGCCCCACGTCCTGGAATTCGTCGTGCATGACTTCAGTGACCGTTTCAAGGAACAACTTCCACGGGCAGTGACGAGCGACCCGTTGATCGATGTGAGATTTGCAAAGACGGAGCCAACTGGCATCAACGGCACACTTCGCGATTCGCTGCTTGTCGACTTCGATCTTGATAACACGCTGGAACTAGTCGTTCTCGAAACGAGTAAGCTGACTATTTACCAACGATCCGATTCGTCCACCTGGGACGAAATCACCGCGATTGAGCTACCGGGGCAATACGACGGGCTACTCGCCGCAGATTTGGATCGCGATCGCGATCACTTAGTGAGTCAGCCGGATGGTGACTCGACGAAGACCAAACCAACCTCCTGCTTCGATGCTGACACGGACGTTGTGGTGTACGGAGATTCCGGCGTGATAATGCTTCGCAACACGAAAGATGCAGAGGGGCGGAGAACTCTGGAAGTTGTGGAACAAGAGGAGACGTTCGACAACATCAAAGGAGTCATCACAGCGATCCTGGTGGACTTTGATCACGACAGTAACCTCGACGTGGTCTGTTCGACAAAGACCGGTCTAGTCGCGTTGTTGGGACAAGGCGAGATGGCATTCGTCGATGTCAGCCGCTTTTCTTCTCTTCAGGATCTCGACCCATCTAGCCCCGTGAGCAGTTTAGTCGCGGTCGATTGGGACCGTGATGTTGACATCGATATCATTGCGGTCGCTGAAGGACACAGTCTTGGTTACTTGGAAAACCTCCGCCACGGAAATTTTCGCTGGAAGTCCTTCGGCGAAGATTATGCAAAGCTAAGCGAGGCCAGTTCGCTCGCAGTTATCGAATCCGATGCGAACGTCTCGTGGGATTTGATCGGCGCCGGCGGCACTTCCGGAGTGACGTTACTTCAAACCCGCACTCCATATGCTGGCAAAGTTCAGTTCAAGGCGTCGGAACAGATCTCAGCTGACGGAGCAAACGGCCTCGTCGCAGCCGACATCGACAACAACGGTTATCAAGACGCCGTGGTCTGGACGACTGATTCAGTTTCGATTCTGCGAGCCAATTCGGATGGCAGCTTCGCCCCGCCGATCTCACTAGTCGATTTGCCTGCGGGCGTTCGCAATTGTGACCATGGCGACATTGATAATGATGGCGACCTGGATCTGTGCGTAGCTGGCGCAAGCGAAGTTGCATTGTTCATCAATGAAGGCGGCAACCAGAACAACTGGCTTTCGATCCGTGCTATGGGACGGATTGACAATGCAGGTAAAGCCAACCATCACGGAATCGGGAGCCTGCTGGAGATGAAGGCCGGGCACCATTATCAGGCTCAGATTGTGGCGAAGCCGGTAACTCACTTTGGTCTCGGCAAAGAGCCGAACGCGACGATCGTCCGTTTCCTCTGGACGAACGGAGTGCCTCAAGACAAGCTTGAACCCACTGCCAATCAAGCGATGTGCGAAATCATGTCATTAAAGGGTTCGTGCCCCTACGTTTATACTTGGACCGGCGAGCGGTTCGAATTCTTTACCGACTGCCTGTGGGCCGCGCCAATCGGATTGCAACTCGCCGAAGATGTTCTGGCACCGTCGCGTAGCTGGGAGTATCTCCGCATCCCAGGCAAGCAGTTGCGCGAGAAAGACGGGCTCTACTCGCTGCAAGTCACCGAAGAGCTATGGGAGGCGGGCTACTTTGATCTCGTGGATCTTATTGCAGTCGATCATCCTGCGGACGTAGAGATATTTTCCAACGAGAAGGTAGGACCGGCGGAGATCTCGGAGTTTAAACTGCACACGGTTCGCCAACGTCGCTATCCGATCACGGCTCACGACCAACGTGGCCGTGACGTGATGGCGCAGATCCACGACCAAGATGGCAACTTCCTTCGCGCATTTGACAAGACGATCGTCCCCGGACTCGCGGAAGAACACTTCCTGGAACTCGACCTTGGAAAGCTGGAGTCACCGGAGCAGATCACTCTGTTTCTAACCGGTTGGATTTACCCGACCGATACCTCGTTGAACGTTGCTCTATCGCGGCATCCTCAAGTGGGCGGTCCCCGTCCACCTTCCGTGCATGTTCCCGACGCGGATGGCAACTGGCAGCAAGCTCAAGCATACATGGGCTTCCCGGGCGGCAAAACGAAGACGATTTCGGTTGATCTGTCGAATGCATTCCTCACCGATGACTATCGCGTGCGCATCGCAACGAGCGCCGAGATTTATTGGGACGAAGCGTTCTTCACCGTCGACGAGGAGCCAGCAGAAATTCGAACGACCTCACTCGCGCTCGCATCAGCCGATTTGCACTACCGCGGGTTTTCACGTTCGCTACCGCAGAGACCCAACTCGCCGGAAACTTACGATTACGAGAAAGTGCAAGTCGCTTCCAAGTGGCCGCCGATGCGAGGTGCTTTTACACGGTATGGAGACGTCCAGGAACTGGTCGCCATAGCTGACGATCGAATGGTAATTCTCGGCGGCGGCGACGAGATGACTCTCCGGTTCCGGTCACCCGACTCAGAAGTGCCAACCGGTTGGGTAAGAGACTTCATCATGCATAACGTCGGCTGGGACAAAGATGCTGACCTGAACACGATCTATGGCCAGAGCGTTGAACCGCTGCCGTACCGCGAGATGACATCCTATCCCTACGGCCCAGAGGCACAGTTCCCGACAACGCCCTCACATCAAGACTATCTGGAGCGCTACCAAACACGCGTTCAGGAAGCTCAGCGTTTTTGGCGGCGGATCAAAGACTATCCGACTGACACATCCGGCAGCTGACATCAAAGTCGGCACACTGACTCTTCTCCACCGCACTCGATCTGCCGGGCGTGAATTTCGCGAACCCATACCGATGGGTGACTTCACAAGTTGCTTTGGGATGGAATTCGAAGAAACGTCATCATCGGGGGCTGTGTTCTAAAGCGTTTATGTGGCTCGGCTTGTGGATTGGCAACAGACTTCCCACGGAATACTCGAAAGATTCTCCATTTTTCCGACCCGGTTTTGGCTTCGTTTTTCAATAGATATCTAATAGGGGGCGGGTGTTATTTTCGAGAGACTCAATCCGGGAGCTGCCACATGCGTCGCAACAAGACTTGGGATCGGATCGTGAAACGAATCACTGCTTCTTGCCGGGGGGGGGGGCGAAGAAGTATGATCGGCGGCGATTGTTCTTCGAGTCGTTAGAGGGGCGGCAGT
>JACNKX010000115.1 GCA_014381825.1 Planctomycetota bacterium | reverse complement strand
GCAGACTTCAGTTCCATTGTCGTTACTGGGATCGCCACCTCGATTCAGAACCGCAATGTTTACTTCGCCATCGACGGCCGCGGTAAAGGTGTAATAGTCAGGATCGTTGTTCGTCGCCGCTGCCATCGTGACATTATCGACAACGTCCGTCGTTCCATCTGCGTGAAGCACCGCTTGCGCCGCCGCCAAGTCTTCCGTGAAGGTGATCGGTGCCGAGGTATCGTTGTTTGGTTCCGCTTCCATGAACATCAACGACAGGTTCAAACGCTCTTCCAGCGACTCGAACAAATACGCACGCTTCGTCTGGCGAGCAGCGTCCTTGCGTGTTTTGTTGCGGCGAGATTTGCGAGAGAATGAGGCGGCAGCGAACGACATTATCGAATCTCCCTGAGATAAGAACAGCAACCGGGGTTGGTATTTTCGACCCAGATTACCCTATTTGTAGGTAGGACCGATAATTTCGATGCTCGCGACCATAATGTCAATAGTCTTTGTGGCATAAAAGACTGAAAAAGTCATCTTACCGATTTTCTCTCCGTTTTTGTCGGTAGCCGCTGCGTACGGAGTACCGAGCAAGATTGGTCGGAAGCGAGAGTCGGAGGCAATCGACGCCCTGCTGCTAGGAGAGGGATTGCCGCAGTTGCTCGAGAGCCAGAGATTCAAGAAGTGGCTCGACTTTTGACAATCTGATGTCCGATTCAGCACGCGAAGCTGGAATCGGTGTCCGCACCGGGATCGAAAAATGTGACTCCAGCGACGGAACGGGGGCGAGTTGAACGGCATCTTTCCGAGATCCAGTTGCTTTCCAACGTTTCGATTGCCATGGCTCGATGACGTACGGCGAGAGAACTCGCGAGTCGGTCGGTGATTCGGCTTCGGCGCTGGCACCGTTCAGAAAGTTGATGATTTGAAGCGCATCGACCGGCGAGACGAAATCGTCACCGTTCACATCAAAGAATGGTGCAGGTGCCACTTCGCTTGTTGGAAAAGCCAACGCATGAGGGCCAAACGAGTTGAGCTCGTTGATGATTTGGAGGACGTCGATCGGCGCCACAACTGTGTCAGCGTTGACGTCGAGAAAGTTGTCTGAGTTCTGCCACGGGAATCCGGTCACCAATCCAACGTCTACCGAAAGATTATCCGAATCGTCGATAGTGACTTGAGCAAATGCGGTTATCGCATCAACATCACTATCGATTTGTGTATCGTTACCGATTAACGGTTCCGTTGGCACGAAGCCAGTCGGCGGAACGAGCGAGAGCGTATAGACGCCTGGAAGAACAGCACTGAACAAATAGGCTCCGTCACTACTTGTAAGCGTTTGTCGGTTGATCGCAGCGCCACCGAGCTGCTCGTTGCCGGTGAGTGACATGAGGATCAGTTCGATACCCGGCTCGCCCACGTCTTGCAGACCATCAGCGTTGTCGTCGCTCCACACGAAATCGCCCAGCAATCGTGGCGTTGCCGACGTCAGCGACCCAAGAGGAATCAGCGTCACGCCTCCCTGGATACTAATGCCTTGGCCGGTGTTAGTCGCTTCGATTTCCTCACTGGCAGTTGCCGCATCGCCCTCTATTACGAGGGATCCACCCTGTTGCTGCAACTGGTATGCGTCGGCAGATCCGTCTTGAAGCCGATTCTCGGAGATGACGGCTCGAATGCTGTTCGTCGCGTTTGGATTCTCGTTTCGTATAACGAGCGCGGCGTCGCCCCCAACCGAATTTGTCCCCGTGAAGAAGTTATCGAGTACGGCGAGCGTCGCATCGACAGAACTGCCAGGGGCGACCAAGAGCCCGTCACCGCTAATCGTATCGAAATCGTTACTCGAAATGGACGCGGCCAACTCGCCGGACGCCGACGCTCCCGTGATGAAGCGAAGCCCGACGTCCGTCTCTGCGTCACCCGTGCCGAGCAGTAGATTGTCTTGAACAACGGCGGCAAGCCGAGCGGAATCGTTCAACACGACTCGCATACCATCATTTGCCGTGTCGAGAATCGAATTGTTTACCGCACCTAACGCGGTGTTGGACGTACCAGCGACCGTCAACAAAAACGCTGTGTCGCCACCCAGTTGCGAAACGACATTTCGCGTCCACCGCGTCTGTAATTCAGCCGGCCCCATCGAATGTACGTCGATCGCGCGTCCACCGAGATTTTCGAACGTATTGCGATTGAGCGAGAGATCGAGTCGCGCGTCATTACTTATCGTCCCAATGAATCCGTTCTGTGTCGTTGCAAGAAAGCTGGAATCACCGCGAACGAGATTGTCGGATATCAGGATGAGCGTTTCCGTTCCGCCGGATTGTTCGACGCGGATGGCATTGCCAAAGACGTCAATCAATTGATTTTGTGAAATGACACCGATGCCGCTTAGATCGCGAACGAGGATCGCGTTCGTGCCATCGGTGCGACCCGTACCGAGGAAGTCATTCGCGCGAACCGCAATGTCACCGGTAATCGTGTCGAGCGACAGCGCGCTGGCAGAGATATTCTGAAAGGTCATCGCGCGAATGAGAAGCGTCCCTGTAATCCCCGATAACTCAATGCCATGCGAACTCGGATCGTCCGCAGGCGATTCGATCGTGAAACCCTCGATCGTGAGTTCGCCCGAAATGCTCGACGTGTTGGAAATAGCCGAGCCAACGGGGGCTCGCAGAATCGTGTTCTCTGACTCGCCCCGAAGAATCAGGTCAGTCGGCTGTGCGCCAACCGCGCTTCCCATGCGGCTCAGATCAACCGCCTCGTCATAGATTCCGTCGGCGACTTCAACGACGTCATCCCGCCTCGCGTTATCGATGGCCGATTGGATTGTCTGGAACGCTTCTGCAGGGCCTACGGACAGCACCGCCAGAAACGCACGGTCTTCGAGGGACTCCAAATAGAGGCGACGGCGAAAGGAACATCGGCCTTCGGATCGCTTTTTGTACTTGTTCATGAATCTGGTCCTTGGATCGCCCGTTCGAAAGGGCAGCGCTCACCGAATCCCCGAGCGGACGAAGCGCCCTTCGCGGAGAGACAGTCGCCAGATTCATCGTAGTTGTTCGGCAATTAAACACAAGAAAATGTGCGCGATGGGAGGGATTCCAGCCCATAAAGCGTATTGTCGGGGGACGAGTCGCCGAATGGACGAGGGGACCGAGATTAGCAGGACCAATCAAGCCCGAGATCGAGGCCGATGGCGGAATGGGTTAGAGCCCCGACGCTGATTCGTTCGACCCCAGTTTCCGCGATGTCGCGTACAGTCTCCAAGTTAACGCCCCCGGAGGCCTCCAATTCCGTCAAGACGCCAGCGGCATCGCGACGTCTGACGGCTTGTCGGAGTTCGTCGCAGCTCATATTGTCGAGCAGCACAATGTCGGGTGCGGCTTGTAACGCCCCACCTAGTTGGTCGAGCGTGTCGACTTCGATTTCGACTAACGCCTCAGCGAGAGTTGCGGTCGCGTCGTTCTGGTCGATCAGGAAGCTTCGCGAGGATCGAATCGCCTCAGCCGGATTCCAACGGCCCTGGGCCAGATGATTGTCCTTGATGAGGATCGCGTCGAACAAGCCGGTTCGATGATTCGTACCGCCTCCGCAGCCAACAGCGTATTTTTCCAATCGCCGCCAACCGGGCGTCGTCTTGCGCGTGTCGTAGATCCGAACTTGTGTGTCGGCGACGAGGTCGACGTAGCGCCGAGTTAAGGTCGCGATTCCGGAAAGCTTGCCGAGAAAGTTCAATACCGGTCGTTCGACGGTCAGCAAATCGCGTGTCGATCCCGCGAGGGTTGCAACCGTGGTCCCAGGTGCGACACGCGCTGCGTCCTCGACCGAGGGTTGCCATTGGACATCAGCGTTCATCTCCTGCAGCACACATTTCGCCGCGGGAAGACCGGCAATGACTCCAGACTCACGACAGACGATTCGTGCTTCTCCGCGCGAATCATGTGGAACGAGCGCGACAGTTGTCAAGTCATACCCACGTCCCAAATCTTCTCGAACCGCCAAACGTACCAATTGCCTACAGTCGTCGACCGTCTCCTCGTCCCAGGTAACCTGTCTAAACTCTTTCCTTGTCATTCGGGCCTCGATCAGCAACACTTGTGGATTCGACCGTGCATGATATCCCCACACCTGGTGAACAGACACCCGCCGTGACCAACGACCAAAACAACTTGGACCGACCGAGAGGCTGGGGGATTCGTTCGACCGATCAGGTGACTGTGGCGGTGTTTACCGGCGTCGCGATTGCACTGGTAGCCGCCTCGTGGGTTTATCGCGGCGGACTGCGAGGACGCCTGATTGATATCGAATCCGCGCCGCCCGCTCAAGTGACCTTTCAGCTTGATATCAATAGTGCTGAGTGGCCTGAATGGACTCTGTTGCCGGGCGTTGGCGAAACGCTTGCCAAGCGAATTGTGCAGAATCGGGATGAGCAAGGACGCTTCCGCAGTCATGAGGACGTCGGCAGGGTCAACGGTATTGGCCCACGGACAATCGAACGAATGCGTGCTTACTTGCTCCCGTTGTCCGAGGAAGGCGATCGCACCGAACAAGAACTCGCTGCGCATCGTTAAGCACGCGCGCCGCATGGAATCAAGGAAGAATGTAAGTGGAATTCCGACTCGAAGCTCCCTTTCAACCGGACGGCGACCAACCGCAGGCCATCGAGGCACTCGTCGAGGGGATTCGGTCGAATTCCTCCCATCAAGTGTTGATGGGTGTGACAGGATCGGGGAAGACGTACACGATGGCGAACGTCATACAAGCCGTGCAGAAACCCACGATGGTCATCTCGCATAACAAAACGCTGGCGGCTCAGTTGTTCGGCGAGTTTCGCGATTTCTTTCCGAGTAACGCGGTTCACTACTTTGTCAGTTACTACGACTATTACCAGCCGGAAGCTTACATCCCGCAGCGAGACATCTATATCGAAAAGGACGCTTCGATCAATTCCGAGATCGACCGATTGCGATTGGCGTCGACCAGCTCGCTTGTCAGTCGCCGCGATGTTCTTATCGTTGCCAGCGTCTCCAGTATCTACGGCCTTGGTTCGCCCGATGACTACAAAAAGATGATGGTTTCGCTGCAGAAGGGGCAGATGATCGATCGCGACGAGATGTTAATGAAGCTGGTCGATATTCAATACGAGCGAAACGACGTTGGATTTGAGCGGAGCAAGTTCCGAGTCCGTGGCGACTGTGTTGAACTGTGGCCCGCCTACGAGGAGTTCGCGTTTCGCATCGAGTTTTGGGGGGATGAAGTCGACGCTTTGTCTTACATCAATCCGGTCAGCGGTGAAGTCATCGCGACGCAAGACCAACTGTTCATCTATCCGGCCAAACACTTCGTGATGCCGGAAGACCGAATCAAGGAGACGGTCGCAGAGATCAAGGAGGAACTCGAAGAACGACTTGAGATCTTCCGCGGACAAGGAAAGTTGTTAGAGGCGCAGCGGCTGAACGCTCGAACGCGGTTCGACATCGAGATGCTCCAAGAAGTTGGCCACTGTCCTGGCATCGAAAACTACAGTCGTTTGCTTTCAGGTCGACCGGCAGGAGTCGCTCCCTACACGCTGTACGATTTCTTTCCGGACGATTTCCTACTCATTATCGACGAATCTCACGTTACCGTCCCACAGATCCGAGCCATGTACGCCGGTGATCAGAGTCGCAAAGGAACGCTCGTCGAACACGGGTTTCGCCTACCGAGCGCGTTGGACAATCGTCCGATGAAGTTTGAGGAATGGGAGCAGAAGGCCAAACAAGTTGTCTACGTGTCTGCGACTCCAAGTGACTATGAATTGCAAAAGTGCGGCGGCGAAGTGGTTGAGCAAGTCATTCGCCCAACGGGCTTGCTTGATCCGGTCATCGAAGTCGTTCCGTCACGTGGGCAAGTACAACACCTCTTGGAAGAGATTCGCGAGCGAGTCGAAGTGAAGGAGCGTGTCTTGGTGACGACACTCACGAAGCGGCTGGCGGAGGATCTTGCCGCCTATCTCAGCGAGCAAGGAGTCGCCTGCAAATGGTTGCATAGCGAGTTGAATGCCTTCGAGCGAGTTGAGCTGTTGCGTGATCTACGCGAAGGTCAATTCGATGTACTCGTTGGCGTGAATCTGCTTCGTGAAGGACTCGATCTGCCCGAGGTATCTCTAGTCGCGATCATTGATGCAGATAAGGAAGGCTTCTTGCGGAGCGAGACGTCATTGATTCAAACGATCGGGCGGTCGGCTCGTAATGTGAAAGCGAAAGTCATCCTGTACGCCGACAAAGTGACCGACTCGATGCGCAAGGCGATCGATGAGACCGATCGGCGACGCAGCTTGCAACAGACCTATAACGAGGAACACGGAATCACGCCCGAAACGATCCAGAAGACAATCCGCGCCGGTATCGAAGCCGTTGCTGCGGCGCATCGAGACGCTAATGCTGCGGTCGGGCGCACCGACGAAACGGTTTACATCACCGAGGAGTATGTGAATGAACTCGAAGCCGAGATGATGGCTGCTGCCGAAGCACTGGAGTTCGAACGAGCCGCTACGCTACGAGACCGCATTACGCAGCTGAGGGACTCGATCGGGAAGCCGATGAGCGACGTGTCTCTTGAATCGAGCAAACCAAAGAGCCGCCGGCACCGCAGTGCAAAAGGCGGCACGAAAGTTCCGCGACCAAAGATGCCCTGAGAAACAGCGAGGGGCAGGTCGCCCCTCGCTTGTGTTGCAAAGCTACGGCGTTTCGCTTGCTGCTGGAGTCGCTTCTTCGGCAGCAGCTTCGGGAGTCGCCTCAGGAGCGGCCTCTTCTGTTGCGGCTTCCGCTGCAGCATCCTCGTCTGCTGGGTCAGCCTCTTCTGTTGCATCCTCTTCTGTTGCATCCTCGTCTGCTGGGTCAGCTTCTTCTGTTGCGGACTCTTCTGTTGCGGACTCTTCTGTTGCGGACTCTTCTGTTGCGGACTCTTCTGTTGCGGACTCTTCTGTTGCGGACTCTTCTGTTGCGGACTCTTCTGTTGCGGACTCTTCTGCTGGGTCAGCTTCTTCTGCTGTGGCTTCTTCAGGAGAACTGGCTTCGGGCGTCTCCGACACGATCTCGTTCGGCGTTGCCTCCATGTCGGTTTCCATTTCCTCTATCATCGGCTGCGCATTTTCAACACTAACGGGGGCGACGTCCGATGAGCCACAACCGACACATAAGCCAAGTCCGGACATCAGGATACCGAAACGAAATAGGTTTCTCACGACTAAACTCCTTCGCAGTTCTGTGATTGAAGATGTCCAGGCTCCGCCAGCGTGACGAATAGATCCGTAGACAGCTTCTTTGAGTGGGATATCATACCTGACCCGCTGACATGCGGTATTATTCCCGGAGCAATTTTGCTAATTGCGGGGAATTTCGCAGCAAACTGTGGGATCATTTTCTCCGCAGACCGTTCACAAGCTCTATCCACAGAGTTTCGAGATGCTCATTGAGGCCCAGCCTGCACCTTCCGAATCGACTCGTTTCCGCCAGATCGTGGAACAACATTATTCCACGATTTATGGATATGTGTATCGCCTATCGGGATCGGCTGCGGACGCGGAGGATCTGACGCAGCAGACTTTTATGATCGCACAACAGAAACTACATCAATTGCGTGAACAGGAGAAACTAGATCGGTGGCTTTACGCGATCGCTCGGACGTGTTTCCTGAAGAGCCGGCGTCGCAAACGACCGACTGCCGCTGCGAACTTCGAACTCAACGTGGACGAGATCCCAGAGCAATTGACAGCGAATTCGCCCTTCGACGAGGAACGACTCCAGTTCGCGCTCAACGAGCTTTCGGATGACTCCAAATTGGTGGTCACAATGTTTTACTTCGAGGAACTGTCCTACAAACAGATTGCTGCGGAATTAGATATCCCTATCGGCACGGTGATGAGTCGGTTGGCGAGAGCGAAAGGGCAACTGCGTCACCGTTTGGCCGACAAGGACGACGCGATTTCAAGTGCACGATCAGGTGGAACGAAAAAGCCGTCTTCGCAATTCTCGAGTGACACCGATACTCCCAATCGACGTAATCACACCGGCTCGTTGGAGCAATCATGACGTCTAGACACTTGAATGAATTAATGGACGTGTGCCGGCCAGGCCACAATGACGTCAACCAACCTGAGTTGAAAGAACTGGCAAGCAAGTTGTCGGAAGATCCGACTTTGCGGCATCTCTTTGCGCGGTCACAGGAGGTGGACGCAGCGATACGTACTTCCTTTCAGGCTGTCGCGCCACCGCCAGGATTAGCCGAGCGTTTGCTCGATGCGATACCTGTCGAAGAAGGTGAAGGTGTGGTCGAGCTTGCCGAAGCTGAGTCGCGTGTAGAACTTGCGAAGCGGTCTTCTCGGCGTTCGTTTGCTATGTGGGGATCCTTCGTCGTTGCCACTTCTCTCGTCGTAGCAGCAATCTTGTTTTCGATACCAACGTCAGATTCAGATTTAAAATTGTCATCGCCGAGCGAGATTGCGGAGACCGTTGGCCGGTGGAATGCTGACTTGGAGGACGCGAGTTGGCAATCAACTGAGACGATTCCTGATGATGACTTTCCGACGTGGCAGCACCTCGGTGTTCGTAGTGTCACTCGTTGGGAGTGGGTTTCGAAACCCCCAATCGCTTGTTATGACTTTAAGACAGAGACCGTTACTGACACAGTGCGTCTCTTTGTGATGAAGCCGACGAAGTCGAGCGTTGCGATGCCCACAGTGCCTCCGCTGGGTTACCCATTGCCGAATGGATGGTATGTGGGCGCGTGGCAGGGAAACGATCGAGTCTATTTCTTAGCGGTACGTGCGAACCGCAACAGCAAGAGTTTGTACTCTCGCATGATTCGATCGCGCATCCCACATGCCTGAAAAGTCTGCGGATTCCGTACAGCATGCCATCGTGATGGAGTTCTGCCAGCAGTGATTTCGGCACTGCCAAGCTTCAAGTCCCGCTGCTGATGGAAGTTGCGCTCGCCAGTCGCCTGCGAGGGGCTCGGCGCACTCATACGCGAACATGTTAAATGTTCTAATCGGCGAAGACCGACTCGTACTAATAGCTGTCACTCGTCGTTAGTACTTAGCGGTCAGGCGACCGTTTTCTCACAGCAAGGATTGCTGGCCATGAAAACTCTATTCGGTGCCGTTTGTCTTACATTTGTTGCGTCTCTGGTGATCGCACAAGACGCTGAACTTGCCGATCCGCGCGCCGAGGACAACTTTTTCATCCCAGAACGCGTGCCACAAACGAATCGCGGATTCGATTACCAGCGAACCGAGACGCCGCGGCAGTTGGTCCACCGAAACGCTGCACTACGCGCCGCACAAAGACGAGAACGGATGGCGATCAATGCTCGTTTCGGCTACTCGCCGTCCCGTCCAACCGTGTCGGCCACGACGATGGGGTCAGTGATCGCACCACCGACGGTATATCGAGTTTTTATTCCTTATCCTGGAATCGCGTTTCCTCGCTACTACCGCCGATTCTAGGCGGCTGAGAAACGATGGCGTACTCGCGCTCATCAAAGTAGCTAGTCGCGCACTTGCTCGAAGTAATAGACGCCCTTCTTATTGGAAGAGACGACGTCTAGTTGGCCGTCGCCATTGACATCAGCAACCTGGAATTGAGTGCCAGGCCCGCTGTTGTGATCGAACTGATGGCGAGTCCAGTGAGGACGGCCATTCTCACGACTCAATTCGAACCAATAGAAGACTGCGGGTTGATCGCCACCAGGGTCGCGACCGCCATGTGCCCACCAGCGCTTACCGGTGACGAAATCCATCAGCCCGTCGCCGTTCATATCAGCTAAGCAAACACCGTGCGTCTGCGAGAAACTCTTGTCGATCTCGTGCGTCTTCCAATTGCCGCCTGGAAACTGCTCATGCCACCAAATGCCAAAACCGTGCGGACTGCTGCTTAACACGTCGTTATCGCCGTCGCCATCGAAGTCGTAAGCGAACATCTGCGCGGCTTTGCCTTCGCCCGCCCGTTCACCGAACGCCGCTTCATGATATGCCCAGAGATCCTCGCTAGCTGACTGCGGTGCTTCCCACCAACCATCGGCGCACAAGATGTCGTTGCGCCCATCACCGTTCACATCGCCAACGCCCAACCCATGCGAGTAACGCTTCGTTCCGGGCGACGCCTTTGCCGACACTGGATGTATGTGCCACGGCTTGTAGGGATCCTTGTCTGGTTTGATGTACGCCATCTGACGATCGGGACCATCTGATTGCGCCGCATCTGGCGAGAAGCCCGCGATCAACTCGCGTTTGCCGTCTCCGTCAAGGTCCAGGAAGTCGGGACTCTCGTTATTTGTAACGGGTGTGCAAAGATGCTTCTTCCAATCCTGTTCGACACCTTTGGGGTTCTCGAACCACCAAGTCGGGGTCCCGGGAAAATCCACGACGATGAGGTCGGTCCAGCCATCTCCATTTACATCCTCAGCGAAGTTGCAGAACGAGTTGCTGTAACTCTTCGGATCGAAGTGCAAGGGCACTCCAAGACTTGCGTTACGCCCCGCCGACGGAACTTCTTTGACGACTGTGTGCAGCTTCCAGTCAGGTGCTTCGTACCAGACAAAGCCAGCGGCGATATCCATCTTGCCGTCTTTGTTAAAGTCGCCAACTGCAACTCCTTCGCTGCGAAATTTTGCGTCCAGCTGAGATTTCGCAAAACGAAGGTCTGGTGCATCGGCCGCAAATGTAGAAGTAGCGACGAAAATGCAAACCGAGAAGAGGGCGATAGGATTACAAAGGTGTCTCGACACGGCGTTGGTCCTTATGGAGAAAACGGGAACGCAATGGTGGGGTGAACGCGTATCATAGCCAATCGTTGTTATCAATGCGCCTCGGTTCCGAGTACGCAAAGAGAGAAACCGGTTGCTTGATCGTCGCGAGTGGTCGTTGAAGAGGCGTCATGTCGCGCCATCTGCGAAAGGGTATACTGAATTTGCGAGGGGTTATGCCGCAAATGAAACGTTACTGCCGACGCTGCGACCAACAGTACGCTGTTGATGCGTCGCGAACCGCCTGCCCTCAGTGCGACACAGAGTTCGTTTCTTGGGAGGGAGAGCAGACTGTCGACCTTGAAACGGCTAGTTTTTCGGGAATCTCCCCAGGCGAAGTGGCACATGAGCCGCCAGAAGCATTAGTCGGCACACGGCTCGGCAATTATGAGATCGAACGATTTCTCGGGCAAGGCGGGATGGCGCGAGTCTACCTGGCCAAACATCTGACGCTCGAACGTCCCTGTGCAATCAAAGTTTTGCGACCAGCGACGATTGAGCGAGACAAAGATGCCGCCGCCGCGTTTCTAGCAGAAGCTCGGGCGGCTGCGGCATTAGTTCACCCACACGTCGTGGCGTTGCACACAATCGGCGAATCAGAAGGTCGGCAATACATCGAAATGGAATATGTCAGCGGCCCGTCGCTGGGGCGACTGCTGGACCGAGACGGCGCGTTGGCGCCGTTGGAAGCGACACGTTTGATGTTGCAAATTAGCTCGGCGCTTGCTGCGGCTCATAAGTTCGAGATGGTCCATCGCGATATTAAGCCGGAAAATGTAATGGTCACGGCCGAGCGAGACGCAAAGCTGGCCGACTTCGGCCTGGCAAAACAGATCGCAACGAGCCAACCAGTTGCTGGCGCGGTTCTCTGCGGCACACCCAACTATATGGCTCCCGAGTTGTTCACGGGTCGGCCAGCGACAAAGCAGAGCGATATTTATGCGATGGGCGTAACATACTTCTCGCTGCTGGCTGGAAGGTTGCCCGTCGAGACGCAATCAATTAACGAACTTGTTCGCTTTCACGCTCGCGGAACGGATGTTGAACTCGACGTGGCGGTTGCTGAACTGCCCGAGAGCGTAGCTAACATTCTGCGTCGAGCCTTGGCAGTCGATCAAGAGTCACGGCACGAAAACGCGGCAGCACTGCATCGTGAACTCCTTGCGACGTTTGGAAGTTTGCGACCGCTTCGCTCGCTCTTGCAGGACGCATTTCAGGAAGAGACCGTTGAGATCACAGAGCTTGATGATCGCTTCGCCGTTCGTGTTTCGCTGCCAAGCGGTCGCGATCAATCGGTACAAGTCGAGATCGGATGTGATGCGGAAACCGGCGAATCGATTGTTCGCACGTTTAGTGTATGCGGAAGGGCCACGGATCGATATTACGAAACGGCGTTGCAGTTGAACTCGACTATCAGTCACGGTTCGGTTGCCATCCAAACGCTCGGCGGTGAACTGCACTTTGTGATGGTGAATGCTTATCCACGAGCCACCTGTGATCCGGAAGAAATTCGTAAGAGTGTACTCGAGATCGCGAAACATTCTGACGAAGTGGAGCATTTGTTGAGCGGTGAGGATCGGTACTAAACCTGCTCCGTCAATCCGCTAGTTTCTGCCGGATGAGAACGCAGATACTGAAAAGTTCTTTGAGCATTGTCTCGACTGCCCTGAAACTCCTCCCTGGTGTGGTCATCCAGCATGATCATGATAATGAAGACTTTCAGACAGAAATGGACCATAGGGGGTACGAGTGGCGCTGCTGCAAACGAACGGAAGAACAGTAATCCGGTAGTGCCGATGAGACAGCATATTGACGCGGCTTCCCAAATCCCAAAGGTGGGAGCCTCGCCGAGCGTAGAAGGGAATACCATGACGTAACGATCGACCCAACAACTAACAACCAGGACCACACCCCCATCGATCCGATCTTGCATCAAAGGTGCCAGAAAAGAAAAAACAGCGAATGACCCGCGGAACCTGCCCTGCCCCACTTGCATACCGCCACTGCCCAGGTCATTCGCTATTGCTGCCACAAACAGAGGCCATAACACGGTCACCCAGTCAGGGGCCTCTGCAATACTTATTGAAAAACGGAGACAAAACCGGGTCACAATTCCGCCGATTTTCAAAAGAAAGTTCGAAATACTCGACAATGCTTCTAAAACGGCGGTTTTATTGCATTGTCTCCGTCTAGTTTTTTCGCCGCCAACGGTGAATCAATGCCTCGTAAAATACCCCATTGGAGCTTCATCAATAAAACACGAGGTGGGGGTTGAACCGCCGGAGACAGACGGACGTACTGTTGCAAACAGCCAGTATCGGCAGATTTGACGATGTTGTTCCCGTCGCTTAATGTGGGTGAAGGCTTTCTCTGATTCGCGATTCTTTCCCTTTTGAAGATGCGACATGTTGACGCGACCTGCCGACATAATGACGACAATTGGGACTCGTGCCGTCCGTCGTCTTACTGTTGTCGCTGCCGCCTTGCTAATCGTTGTCGCGGCGGGATCCAAAGAATCGCGAGCCTCTTGCGGCGATTACCTGAGCGTTGGGGGGACAAACCACGCGATGGGTCCATCCGCTAGGGACGCAGAACGAAACGCGAGCGCACCTCCGCTCCGCTCTCTTTGCAACGGCCCGCAATGCGGTCGCACCCCTTCAGCTCCTGCCCCACCACGACCGTCCACACAGATCCAGAATCAGCAAGAGCGAGCCTGCCTCGAGGAGTTGAGCGACCTAAGTCCCGCTTCTCCGTTTTGCGGTCGCGTGACCGACGGATTAACGGATCTAGCTGCAGGCTTCCCTTTCCGCGTCGAACGCCCTCCACAAGCCTAGCCTTCTGACTTTCTGGTCTACTCGGCGCACGTCCTTATCGAACGATCACTCCACACCCGCGAAGTGGTTGCTGATCGTATCCGCGTCATCGGACGGATGACTGCAAACGCAAACAGAAGCAAGGACGCGTCTGTTGCATTCCGTCGATTGACCGATGGTCTGCGCGAATCTCAGGCAACTTTTCTTTGTGGAGTATCGTCTCGTGTCTGAATCATCATCGAACCTCGCCCCCGCTGCACTCGCGGCTCAGGGTACGCGAAAGAATTACGTTCGGGCTGTAAGCCCTCGTCTTCGCAGGTTGCTTTACTTCATCTTTGCGCTCGTGGCATTGCTCGGCGCCAACGCAGCTTACCTGGCGAGCATCACTGCATTTGAGTGGGCACAGAACCAGACTTATCAGAATTACTTCTATCAGTACATGTTTCTGGCACACTTGGTGCTCGGCTTATTACTTGTCGTCCCGTTCGTTGTTTTCGGCAGCTTTCACATGCTGGCAGCGCGCAACCGGCGCAATCGCCGAGCCGTGCGAATTGGTTACTTGCTCTTTGGCGCCAGTCTTATCGTTCTGGTCAGTGGCCTGTTGTTGACGCGAATCGCTGGCTTTGATTTGAAACAGCCGCTGGCGCGAAAGACAGTCTATTGGTTGCACGTGATTGTTCCATTGGTGGTCGGCTGGCTCTATTGGCTTCATCGCCTGAGTGGTCCTCGGATCAAATGGCGAATCGGTCTGACCTACGCCGGTTTCGTTGGCCTTGTCGTGTTGATCATGGTGGGGATGCATACACAAGACCCGCGCGGGTGGTACGCCGAAGGGCCCGAGTCCGGTGTGCAGTACTTTGAACCTTCCTTGGCGCGGACAACGACTGGCAAATTCATTCCTGCGGCGAGTTTGATGAACGACGACTACTGCAAGAAGTGTCACGCGGATGTGCATGCTTCTTGGAGCGACAGTGTCCATCGGTTCAGCTCGTTCAACAATCCGCCTTATCACGCCAGTGTTACCGAGACGCGAAAAGTGTCCTTCGAACGAGATGGCAATGTCCAAGCATCACGTTGGTGCGCTGGCTGCCACGATCCGGTTCCGTTTTTCAGCGGTGCGTTCGACGATCCAGAGTTTGATACGGTGAATCACCCCACCGCCAATGCTGGCATTACTTGTACGGTGTGCCACGCAATTACCAACGTGAACAGTGTGCGAGGCAATGCGGATTACACGATCGACGAACCGCTGCACTATCCATTCGCCTATAGCGACAATCCAGCACTTCAGTGGATCAACAATCAGCTCGTCAAGTCGAAGCCAGAATTCCACAAACGAACCTTTCTCAAGCCGTTCCACAAATCTGCTGAATTCTGCTCGGGTTGTCACAAGGTTCACCTGCCGTTCGCCTTGAATCATTACAAGGAGTTCCTGCGAGGGCAGAATCACTACGACCCGTATTTATTGAGCGGCGTCTCCGGACATGGCGCTCGCAGCTTCTACTACCCGCCGAAAGCCCAAGACAACTGCAACGGATGTCACATGCCGTTGGCGGCTTCGGAGGATTTCGGAGCCAAGTTCTTTGACGGCGCGTCGCAACTGAGTGTTCACGATCATCTCTTCCCGTCTGCAAACACGGGCATCGCGTGGTTGCGTGATCGTCCGGAAGTGATCGCCGCTCATGAGAAGTTCAACGAAGGCGTCATGCGCGTCGACCTATTCAGCGTCCGCAAGGGAGGCGAGATCGACGGCGAATTGATCGCGCCATTGCGTCCCGAAGTACCGACGCTTCAACCCGGTGCAACGTACCTGTTCGACGCGGTCATTCGCACAGTAAAGATGGGACATCTATTTACGCAAGGCACGGTGGACTCCAACGAAGTCTGGCTCGATATCAAAGTTTCGTCCGGAGAAAAGACCATCGGCCGCAGTGGAGCATTGGACCCAAGTCGACAGAATGAAGTCGACCCGTGGGCTCACTTTGTTAACGTATTCCTCTTGGACAAAGAAGGAAATCGTATCGATCGTCGCAATGCCGGTGACATCTTTACGCCACTCTACAATCACCAAATCCCACCCGGTGCGGGACAGACCGTTCACTACGAGCTGAATTTGCCGAAGCAACTCGACGCGCCAATAACCGTGGAAGTGAAACTGAAATACCGCAAGTTCGATCAACGGTATATGGATATCGTTGCCAAGAGCAATGAGAAACTCGGCCAGATCATCCGCGGTCATAAACCGGGCGAACCGTACGAGAACAACCTACCGATCATGACGCTCGCGGTCGACCGAGTCACTTTCCCCATCGAGGGGATTGAAGCCGAAGTGATTAACCCAACTCCCGCGATACCGCTCTGGCAACGCTGGAACGATTACGGCATCGGTTTGTTGCTAAAGGGAAAGGGTGAACTGCGACAGGCTACCGAAGCGTTCACCGAGGTGGAGAAGCTAGATCGTTGGGACGGTCCGATGAATCTGGCGCGCGTCTACAACACTGAGGGCCGAATCGACGAAGCCGTTGCCGCCTTGCAACGAGCATCCAAGTTCAGTGATCGCGAGGGATATCCTCGTTGGACGTGGGCTTGGTTAAGCGGCGCAGTGAACCGACAGCAGGGCCGGCTCGACGAAGCGATCCTTAACTTGCGCAGCGTCCTCGAAGATCGCACGCCCGACATGGAGAAGCGAGGCTTTGACTTTAGTCTGGACTTCAAAGTAATCAACCTGCTCGGACAAACGCTCTTCGATCAGGGTCGACTTCGCGCAAGGCAGGGGCGAGCGGAAGAAGCTCACGAACTTTGGCAGGAGGCGATTGATGCGTTTACGAGGACGCTCGCCATCGATTCAGAGGATGTCACCGCTCATCACAACCTGCAACTCTTGTACGCCGAGTTAGGCGACGAAGCAAAGTCGCTCGAGCACGAGCGACTGCATCGACGCTACAAGGCCGACGACAACGCTCAAGGCCGAGCGGTGCGTCTCGCAAGGGAGAAGTATCCCGCCGCGAATCACGCCGCGGAGGCGGTCGTTAAGTATTTCCTGCAACGCCAGGGAGCACCGGGATATCCCGTCGCGGAAGCAGATGCCGAGGACAATAAAGAACTGGTAGGAGGCGGATTATGAGTGACAAGACACCTACGACGGTCAACGAGTACGATCCCGAGACCGAGGAACGCGACGACGCTGTCATCGGAACGGCTCTTCGCTGGTCGCTCCTTGTCTTTGGCATCGTCGGAGTCATTGGAGCGGCGGTTGCGTTCTTGCTGACACGTCCTGCACCACCGCCGCCCGTTAGGGAAACAAAACTCGCGCGCGTTGAAGTGCGTGAAGCCCCCAAAGTCGAGATCCCAGTCGCTCCCTTCACCGATGTGACTGAGTTAGCTGGAATTCGATTCAAGCACGAAAACGGAGCACGCGGAAAGAAGCTGCTTCCCGAGACGATGGGAGGCGGCTGTGCGTTCTTCGACTTCGACAATGATGGGGACCAAGATCTGTTGTTCGTCAACGGCCAACAGTGGCCGTCGAACGAAGATGCCGCTGCAGATGTAGCTCGTGCAACCTTAGCCTTGTACCGGAACGATGGAACTGGGCAATTCGACGACGTAACAAAGGGATCAGGATTGGATGTCTCACTGTATGGCATGGGAGCCGCAGTCGGGGACTTCGATCGTGATGGTCGCATTGACGTCTTCGTGTCAGCCGTTGGGACCAACCGTTTGTTTCATAACGATGGCGAAGGCAACTTTCGAGACGTGACGGAAGGAGCCAAAATCGGTGGTGAAGCGAACGAATGGAGTTCGAGTTGCGGCTGGTTCGACTATGATGGCGACGGAGACCTCGATCTGTTCGTCTGTAACTACGTCAAGTGGTCCCGAGAGTTCGACGAGTCGCAAGGATTTCAACTGACCGGTGGCGGGCGAGCGTACGGGCGGCCACAAAGTTTTGAAGGCACGTTTCCTTATCTCTACCGAAACGAAGGCAGCGGCAAGTTTTCGGAGGTCGCGGAAGCAGCTGGTTTGCACATCCGAAATCGAGATACAAACGTGCCGATCGCAAAATCACTCGGCGTCACGTTTGCCGACTTCGACGAAGATGGCCAGATCGACATCATCGTCGCCAACGACACTGTACAGAACTTGTTGTTCCATAACCAAGGTAACGGTTCGTTTGCCGAAGTCGGAGCGATTGCTGGAGTCGCGTTCGACATGAGCGGCAACGCTCGCGGTGCGATGGGGATCGATGCGGCCCGTTTCCGTGACAACGATGCCATCGGCATCGCAATTGGCAACTTCTCGAACGAGATGACTGCGTTGTATGTTTCGCGTGGCGATCAAATGCAATTCATGGACGAGTCCATCTCGACCGGCTTGGGTCCTAAGACTCGTTTGGAGTTGACCTTTGGGGTGTTCTATTTCGACTACGACCTCGACAGTCGACTCGATTTGTTTGCCGCGAACGGCCATTTGGAAGAAGACATCAACCGCGTTCAGCCGAGCCAACACTACGCGCAACCGCCGCAGCTGTTTTGGAATTGCGGTCGACAAGCCGAAACGGAGTTTCTTCCTGTTCCAATCCAGAATTGTGGAGAGGATCTTCTTGCGCCAATGGTCGGCCGCGGATCGGCCTATGCTGACATCGACGGAGACGGAGACCTCGATGTCATCGTACTCACATCGGGTCAAGCTCCTCGTTTACTCAGAAACGAACAAAGTCTCGGTCATCACTGGCTGCGATTCAAGCTGATCGGAAGAGAATGCAATCCAAATGCCATCGGAGCGTGGATCGAGGTCCAAATTGGCGAAAACATCGTAAAACGCCAAGTAATGCCGACGCGAAGTTATCTATCCCAGTCGGAATTACCTGTCACCATTGGCCTAGGCGATGCAAAATCTGTTGACCACGTTGTGATTCATTGGCCCGACGGGACCAACCAGGAAATCGGTGACGTCGCGATCGATCAGCTGACCGAGATAGAGCAGCCCTAAGAAGAACTTGCGTCACGGCCCTCCTCAACGACATAATGGTGGACGCAAGGCGCTGTGTATCACGAACTGGTGTGCCACACGACGCAACCTATGGGGATTCAAATGTTAGCACGAAGAAATGCAACGACTGCTGTGGCGGTCTGCGCGGTCACTCTGTTTTATTTCTCGGACGTCACGGCACAAGAGGCCGCAGTTCCAGCGCCATCTGGACCCCAGCGAGTTATTCGCGGTCCAGACGGAAAGCCGATGATCGTTCGGCCCGGCCAACCACCAATGCCAGTCGGTGGCGCGAAACCTGCGAGTACTCCAGCGAAGCCTGGAAGCACTCCAGCGAAACCGGACGAGAAGAAGAAGGAGGAGGGTGACAAGGCCGAAGATTCGAAAACCGTCACCCATCCGACTGAACCGCCAGAGAAGCCGAACCCAGACGAGTTGAAAGTCAAGCCTGACGGTGACGGGCTGTTGCGATTCAACTTCCGCTATCAGCCTTGGCCTGAAGTCCTCGAGTGGCTGGCGGGTGTTTCGAAGATGAGCCTTGCTTGGCGCGAGTTGCCGGGCGGGTTCCTCAATCTTTCGACGCAACGATCCTACTCGGTCGAGGAAGCTCGTGACCTGATCAACTGGCATCTGCTGTCGCACGGCTTTACTCTTCTGCACAACGGTGAAATCCTTTCCGTCGAAAAAACTAGCGGAATCAATTCGGGCATGGTCCCACGAGTCGCGGCCGACCAGTTAGAGGAGTTGATGCCGCATGAATTCGCGAAGGTGTCGTTCGAGCTTGATTGGCTACTCGCCGAGGCCGCGGTAGAAGAACTGACTCCGATGAAGAGCCCCAATGGAACGCTCACGGCGTTGAAGAGCACGAATCGCATCGAAGCGATGGACGCGGTGATCAACTTGCGAGAGATTTATAACCTCTTGCAACAAGAACAGTCGGAGTCCGGGCAAGACAATTTGATTCAAGAGTTCGTCCTTGAGCACGCGCGAGCAACCGACGTGCTGACATCGCTGCAGGAGTTGCTTGGGTTGGAATCGAAAAAGGCCGCAACTCCGATGACTCCGCAGCAAATGCAGCTGATGCAACAACAGATGCAGCAGATGCAACGGAGCAGTGGCGGTAAAACACCACCGAAAGCTGCACCGAAACCAGCAGAAGTCCATCTGATCGTCAACTCACGCAAAAACAGCGTGGTCGCCCACGCTGCGCCCGACAAGATGGCGATCATCGAGAAAGCGGTCGAAGCTCTTGATGTCGCGACGTCTCATCGCGATGGTTTGTTGAATAAACCGTTTCAGATTCATGCCTATCGTTTGCATTCACTTTCGCCAGCTCCCCTGGTAAAGACGTTGCAAGATGTTGGTGATCTCGACCCGAACACACGACTCGAAGCTGACGAAAAGTCTAATTCGATCGTGGCTTACGCTTCGCTAGTCGACCACACGACGATCCAGCAGTTGATCGACAATCTCGACGGCAGTGGACGCGAGTTCGACGTCATTCCTCTGCGCCGACTGTCTGCCGATTACGTGGCCGGAACGATCGAGTTCATGATGATTGGCGAGAAGGAAGAGGAGCAACAGTCGTCGCGTTACTACGGCTACTCCTACTCTTCTCGATATGGAAACAACGAGGAGAAAAAGGACGACGACGAGTTTCGAGTCGACGCCGACATCGAGAACAACATGCTGTTGTTGTGGGCGAATGAAATCGAGATCGAGTCCGTTCGTCAGCTGCTTGTTAAGCTCGGCGAGATTCCACCAGAGGGTGGCCGAACGAGCAAAATGCGAGTGATGAACGCCGTCCCGCCAGAAGAAGCCGCCAAGTTTCTGGAACGCCTTCGTCAAGCGTGGCCCTCACTAGGACCAAACCAGTTGAACCTGCCAACGCTGCCAAAGGAAGAAGAAACGCCTGAGCCAGCGACGCCACCCCGTGAACCGGAAGCGAAAGAGGTACGCCGACATGGCGGCACTCTGACGCTGGCGGTTTTCGACGCGAGTGAGAAGAGCGATGAAGAGGCTGCGGAGTTGGACGGTTCCGACGGTCCTCCGCCAGCGAAATCGGAGCCCACCGCGCCGCCGAGCCGAGAAGAATTGCGACGCAGATTTCTTGACGGGCAACGCAAGAGTAATGCAACACCACCCCCAATCAATATTTCAATCGATCCTTCTGGACGATTGGTCATCACTTCGGAAGACACCGACGCACTCGATTTGCTCGAAGAATTGGTCAGCCAACTCGCACCGCGCGCACCTGACTATAAGATGTTCAAGCTCCAATACGTTGACGCTTACTACGTCAAAGACAACCTCGAAGACTTCTTCAAGGAGGAAGACGACGATAATAGCAATTCATCGCGGCGCTACTATTACTACGATTACTCGCCTCAAAAGGACGAGAAGTCTCGGTCTCGCCTGTCACAGCGCCCGGAACTCAAGTTTATCTACGACTACGATTCTAACTCGATTTTGGTCCAAGGTGCCAGCGAGTCGCAGCTGGCAACGATCGAAGAGTTGATTGCAATCTACGACAAGCCGAAGCCAGAAGATTCGCAGTCAGCGCGTCTCTTCTCGGTGTTCCAAATCGAATACTCAAGTGCGGCTGCCATCGCCGAATCGATCAAAGAAGTCTATCGCGACCTGCTCAGCTCCAATGACAAAGCATTGCAACAAGGCAATCCGGAATCCAAAGGCCGCCAACAGAGCGGCACGACTTACGTTTTCAACGAAGGCGGGGACAATAAACCTGACCGGACTCACCTTAGCTTTAAGGGCAAGTTATCGATCGGTATTGATCAGATTTCGAATGTATTGCTCGTTTCCGCCGAAGGCGAGCCGTTGATGAATGCCGTTAAGACGATGGTCGAGACCCTCGACGAGGCGGCCAAGCCGGTCGCATCAGTTTCGGTGGTGAAACTCGGCGGGAATCTTAATGCCGAGAAAGTCCGAGCTGTTCTTTCGGGCCTACTCGGAGATAAACAAGCCGCTGCGCAGGCACCCGGTCAGAACCCTCAACCAAATGCGCAAGGAGGCAATCAGCCTCGTGGTGGCAACAAGGCCCAAAATGGCGTTGCCGCCCCTCGCGCCCAATGATGCAGTTCCTGTTCTCCTCAGACTTCTTGCTCAAAACCAGATGCACGCCTGCGGCAAAGCTTGTTGCAGACGCTGTACACCTGTCGCCGTCACGTTCGTGCGACGCACGACGACGTAGCGAAGCTGCTTCATCTTTTCTAGCTGTTCGAGGCCCGCGTTCGACAACTGCGTTCCCTCTAGGTCGAGTGTTTCGTATGTCGATAGATCGTCGACGCCACCAAGGTCCTGATCGCTGAACGTCGAATCGTGCAGCGTCAATGCCTTCGTTGTCGGGAAAGGCAACGCGGGGAGTCGCCAGCCGACAGCTCGTTGAAAGTTCAACGTCAACGTCCACAGTAACGAAGACGCCGCGTCCTGATTGACCGCCGATGGATCAGCATCACCTGTCTTCCCCGCGCGGTTCTTCTTATAGAACACGAAGGCGACGACGCCACCAATCACGATCAACCACGACCAAGGATGGCAAACAAACACGAACGCCAATGCGAACAGTCCGCCAACGACCTTCATCATCAGCAGAGTGCTTTCGGCTGAGTTCGCATCGGTCAGTTGCCCCTTGAAGAACCGCTCGAACCCGACCGACTTATCCGGCTTGTTGACTCCTTCGGTGATATCAATGCGTCGTTTCAACACGCGGTGGTATCCGCACTTATCACAGAGATCTTCGTCGGCCTTCATTGACTGATGACAGTGAGGACACGCGTAGGGGAGATCCTCGCTTTCGTCAAAGTCATCCGTTGAGTGGGGCTGGGAGCTACCTCCAGCGGAAGCCGGTGGTTGTGCAGGCACCTTCGGCATCGGGGGAGCGACGGGCTGTGTCGGTGCTGATCCCGGTGCCGCTGGCGCGGTAGATCGCGTCGGTGCCGGCGTTTCTCCTAACGCCTCGTTTCCTGAATGCAGAACCATCTCTTGCTGGCACTTCGGGCATTTGACAGCTTTCCCCACCAAGTCATCCCATGCGGAAAACTGCTTCCCGCAATGCTTGCAAACCACTCGAATCGGCATCGTTCATCAACCTTGATTGTTTCTATCGAACTGGCAAGTCTTCGGCCACCAATAACTCTACTGCTTCCTCAAGCCAGCCGCTTCCCCAGACGTGTTTCCGTTTCGGACCATCGCGGTACACGTGAGAGATATGATGCGAATTGAGTAGCGACTCAACAGTCTCATGATGTTTGCGAAAGTTGTCATAGCCCAGGTGGAACAGACGTGGTTTCTCGCGCAGCTCTTTCATGCGTTTCGCGAGTAAGCGCGTGACCTGGTAGTCCTCAAAAGTCTTTTGCGTCCCAAAGATCGGACCCGATCCATACTTGCCCGATTCCTGCATGTTGAGTGGCGCGTCCCATGCCGCCGCCCTCGAGAAGACGTTCAGGTTCCTAAGCAACAGGCTGAAGGCGCCCCAACCGGACTTGCTGAATCCCGCGAGCAATCGGCCACTTGGTCCTTGGACTACAGGATAGTTCGCATCAACAAACGGAACGATATCATGGAGCAAGTAGCTCTCTTGCTGTAACTGCTTGTCGGTAGGATGATCGGCGTACCAAGGCAATTCCGCGAACGTTGGTGCGATGCACAGCAATTGAAAACGATTGTGCAAATCGAGCCTGACGACTTCATCCAACGCGTCTCCGTATCGATTTTCGCGAGCTGCCTCGACCGGCAATAAGTAAAGCGCCGGGTAACGCTTCGACGCATCAAAGCTATCGGGTCGCAACACCCGAAGTTCCGTCGCCGCCCGTTGTCGTGGACTCAGAACTGTGTGACTCAACACTCCGTCGGCACCCAGCACTGCATCGGCGATTGACGCCTTTTTAGTTTCCTCGGCTCGCACAGCATACGACAGCAGCAAGGCCGCCACAAAGATCAAGCGGCGAATCATATTGCCTTCCCGAACTGCCACTCTTTAGCCACACTCAAGTCGGCACCGGTGGGTTTGTATTGAAGCTTCATGGCTCCATCACGGATTGTGACCAGCGTGTAACCGGCTCGAAATTCCAGCGGGTTGAATCCCGGAGCCGATTTCTCTTCCAATCCGCGGTTCAAATTGTACAGCGCCGAAGGGAAGCAGATTTCATGGACACCATGGCGATCGTTCCAGCCGCGGATTCCGTTGTGGAAGTGTCCGTGCATTACCGCCACAATCCGATGCTGAAAACGCCGCAATAAGTCCTCGAATTCGTTCTTGCCGTTCTCCGGTTTGACATACCAGCCGCGGTCTGGATGCCGATTCGGATGCGCAGGAACGTGCATGCAGATATTGATGAAACAATCGTCCCGTTCAGCCTGTTCGCATTGTGTTTCAAGCCACTTCAGCTGCTCGGCGGAGAGAAAGCCATCGTGCGAATCCCGGCGTGCGTTGTTAACCAGCAGTGATCGTAACCAACCGCCATCAACCACCGTGGAAAGTTCCGTGCGGATGTACTTTTGAAACAAGTCATCGGGATCATGGTTTCCACCGATCTCGTGAACCGGCTTCTTGATGAGCTGCCGACTTTCGAGATAGATCGGATACTGCTCCTCACGACCTCCGTCAACAATGTCACCAAGATGCAGAACGAACTCGCCGGGTGACTGATTGATTTCCGCAGCGGTCTTCTGCCACAGCTTCGCCGCTGAATCCTTGTCGCGATAACCGAGGTGCGTGTCCGTCACGACGACGAACGACAGTTCCTCTCGCGCCGCTGCCGTCGCCGTTAAACAGCTCGGCCACAAGATCGCTGAAGCGACACCGCACTTGATGGATGCGCGACGCGAATAGCCGTGCCCGCTGCTCAACTTATTCATACTCAAAGTTCCTCGTTACGGTAATACCAATGTAGGCGAGCCTTCCAGCCAACCAAGCGACGCCAAGAATTTGTCCATCGCAATCACCGTCGCGTTGTAATACTTGTTCTCACTTCGACCATGATTGAAGAAGCCGTGACCCTGGCCCTCAAATATCATCACTTCACAATCCACGCCGACTTTCATCATATTGGCCTTGAAATCGTCCGCGGTCTTCACTGGAATCAACGCGTCCTTCGAGCCAAGGAATACGATCGCGGGCGGATCATCTCGACTCGCGTTGTGAAAGGGCGAGAACTCCTTGTATCGTTCGCCAACTCGTTTGTTCCCCCAACCACCGGGGCCATTGTCGAAGACCGCATTGAATAGCACCATGGCATTGGATTTGGCGGAAATCGTTTTGTCGTCTTCGCTCGTGTCGCCACCATCGACCATCCCAACGAAAGCGGCCAAATGTCCGCCGGCAGAACCGCCCGCCGATGCAATTCGCTCCGGATCGATCCCGAGTTCAGTGGCTCGTCCACGAACCCAACGCATTGCCGATTTGGCGTCTGCCACACAAGTCACAGGCGGCTCGCTGCCCTTTTTATTAAGCAATCGGTATTGAACTTGAACGGCGACCATGCCGCGCGAGGCGAGATACGCACTATGTTCGGTGAACTGGCCTGGCGCGCCGCCAACCCAGCCACCGCCGTGATAGAACACGATCGCGGGACGTTGGTCGCTCGCCTTCCAATCGAGTGGTTTCGTTACGTACAACGACAGCGATCGGCCATCGACTTGTTTATAGACATGCGGTTCACCCGGTGGCACGGCGTTCGCCCCGCGGGTCTGCAAAGAAAGCAACAGCAAGAGACCGGCGATCAAAAACGATCGTTGAGACAGCATTGTTAAACTCCTAAAGCATTCGGCAAGAACACTCCAGGATCGCACAAACAACCTTGTAAAGAAAGCAGCGACGGTGGGATTTACACCGAGTAGTCTCTCTTCCACTGAAGCCCAACCAAGAATCCGTTTTCGTTTTCGCTGAAATGGCGGATTTCGGCACCGTGGCGTTTGCCGCGATAGATCACGTCAACCGCTCGACCAACTTTGGCGCTCTTCTCTAACTCGCGCACTTGAATCGCGATGCCACCTTTCGACTCGTTGATCAACTCGGCACGACAGACTGGACCGAGATTGAGGACGACGACGTATCGAGTGACGACAAGGTCCTTGTTCCAACGGCGATCATCTGCGCGACGATCCGACGTGATTGTCGTGGCGCTGTGCTTGCGCGTGCTATCAACGATGTGAGGTTGCATCAGGATTTCTCCGGTGGTGATACTTGATGTATCACATCCCGATTGCTGCCTTAACGGGTGTGACTTGCGAGTCGCGACTGTTTCGACGACATCTTACCGGGCTACTATCCCGTGAGAAAATATCGGTCTTGAATTGTAGTTGTCAAACGCCGCGAGTCGAGTGACTGGCCAGTTGGGCCCCCGCACGTTACGCTAACGACCGGATTGAGCTGCAAAGACATTAGGTCAGGAGCGTATTCATGCAGGTTCGCGGTCGTCGTTTTGATGATGGAACGTCTGTCTCGGTTGCAATTGGCGAGGGGGTTATAACGGATATCACCCCGGTTACGGGTGACGCGAACGACCCGTGGCTCGCGCCGGGTTTTGTCGATCTTCAAGTGAATGGCTACGGTGGTCAGGAGTTCAACGATCTCGATTTGACGACGGATCAAGTCGTACGCGTCAGTCTGGCGATGGATGCGGATGGTGTAACGAGTTACTTGCCTACCGCGACAACTCACAGCTTCGAGATGCTGTCCAGTACCATGAAGATCCTAGCCGCCGCATGCGAGGAGTCGCCCGAGGTTGCTCGTCGCGTGCCAGGTTTCCATCTCGAAGGCCCCTACATCTCGAAGCAAGATGGCCCGCGCGGCGCTCATCCACTGGATCATTGTCGACCACCGGATTGGGACGAGTTCCAGCGCCTTCAAGAAGCAGCAGGTGGACGGATTCGGATACTGACACTTTCTCCCGAGTACGACGGATCCGCCGAATTCATCGCCAAGGCGGTCGTCAAGGGTGTCTTGGTCGCCATCGGTCACACCGCCGCCAACAGCGACCAGATTCGGGCTGCCGTTGATGCGGGCGCAAGCATGAGCACGCACCTCGGCAACGCTGCGCACGGCCAGATTCGTCGACATCCGAATTATATCTGGGACCAACTTGCCGACGATCGACTGGTTGCTAGTTTGATCGTCGACGGGCATCATCTGCCGTCGTCGGTCGTCAAGTCGTTTGTTCGCGGCAAGACACCGGAGCGTTGTGTACTAGTCAGCGATCTCGTTGGGATGGCGGGCATGCCACCCGGTCAGTATACAAATACAAGCATCGGAAGCATCGAGATCTTGGACGACGGCAAGATTGTGGTCGCCGGACAACAACAGTATCTGGCCGGCGCGGGTCTGCCTATCACGTACGGCGTCGCAAACATCATGCGGTATACCGATTGCGACTTGCGAACAGCGATTGAGATGGCGAGTATTCGCCCCGCTGAGTTGATCCGCCAAACGCCGACGCAACTAGCAGTCGGTTCGCGCGCTGACTTTGTCGCGTTTGACTTGCCTGACACCGGACCCGCAACAGTGCGTCAAACGATCAATCAAGGCGAACTTGTCTTTGACGCCAGTGATACTACCGACTGAATGCCGTCAACGGCGCGCACCAGACTGCCTGCCGTCCAATATCTGCCGAACCACTTTCAAAACTTCGTCGTCGGTCTCTTCGCGCCCGAGTTCACGCACGCGCTCCTGTAACGCAGGGTCGGCACTCGTTGCGATGACTGTCACAGCGGCCTTGCGGACGATCGGATCTTGGTCACGACTAAGCCAGAGCAACCACGGGCGCGAGTCGATTCCCGACAGTTGAGGCAAGCTTTGGACTAACTGTAGGCGAATGTTCGGATCCGGATCAACCAACAGCTCCGCCAATCGAAAATGCTTCGTCTTAAATCCACGGCGATATAACTCATCCACCGCCTCACGGGCTAACGTTTCGTCATCGCCCGTCAGTTTATGCATTACATCGAGACTCGACATCACTTGCAGATTCGGATCTACCGTTTTTCGCGGCGACGAGCTTTCGGTATCTTGACGCGACTCGAGACTCTGAGGCCGATCGACCGTCGGCGCATTCGATATTGGGTTTGCCGACGCTCCGCCGTCAGCACTGATAGGGAACGTGTCGAGAGTGCGCGGAGCTTGGACGGGGACGAACTGCTGCGGTTCACTCGGCGATGCCGCCAACGATTCGGGGACTCGATAGGTCGTTTGTGGCGGGAGAGGAGGAGTATCCGCGAGCTCAACTGGCAGTCCGCCACCGGGTAACGGTGTCGACAATTCAACGGATTCAATGCCGCCGTTTCTTGCAAGTGAACGATCTTGCCACGCGTCCTCGGCGTAAGCCGCTTGGGCGACATGACCACGCGTCGATTGCTTCGCCGCCCGAACGATCAGTTCGCAATCAATGACAAGGCGTTCCGAATCGATCAATTCGCGATCGACCGGCCAGAGTAACAGGCGAGTGGCGAGCTGAGTCGATGCGCGCGCGGAGTACGGTCCCGGACTCTCACTTTGGCGCGCCATCTCACTCGCCAAGTCAGCCACGAGTGGTGAGGTCTCGTCTGTTGATCGAAGCTGCATCTGCTGCAACTTCCGTTGCATCACCAAAGCTGCGGTTTCGGCAACGATCTGACGTTCGCTATGCAAAGCTTCAACCAAGGTCGAGAAACTCTGATCGCCAAACGCAGCGATCTGCTCCAATCGTTCTCGTACTTCGTCGTCGGGCGCTGACGAAAGCTCGTCGCCCCATCGGTCGAACAGGTACGCGTCAAACGGTTGCGTCCACCAAAAGACGCCCGCCAACACAACACCTACGACGACAACGCCACTCCTCGCAAACATTCGTGTTTTTCGCGGGTCCTGTCGCATAAGGCCGGGATTCTCGTGCAATCATGGAAATGCGACAAGATCAATGCACGCAGTGATTGCGGCGAACGAATATCGGGTGGTGGTACAGTTTGAAATTCTTGACGGACGAGATCAGATTTGCAGTGCCTAAGAAGCGTGGAGGTCTCAAGAGGGGGCCGGACAGGAGTCGAACCTGCGTGAGTCAGTTCAGTCGCTTGTCAGGGTTTATACCGAAGATGCCCTTGCAATCCGTACCGACCATTACGGCAAATAAATAGTCTCGGGCTAACCAGGGCCCTGCGTTGACTCTCATCGTGGGGCCCTTTCTTTGCGCCGCTTCTCCATTTCCCAGGAGCGACGATATTTCCCCTACTGTCGAATCGATGTAAGTGGGGCGTCAGATGACAAGCTGGGTGAGTTTGCGGAGCAGGCAATCTGCAAGGGCTCGACGAAGGCAGACTGTTTTTGTAACACCTCCTGAATTGATCGATCAGAATGTCGACAAGTTCGTGAGACAGGGGCCACCACGGCGCGTTATAATCGCTGTATGACGAGGTCCATTCGACTTCAAGCTCATCCCAATTGGGAACGATCTATTTCGAGGTGCCGCGATGGGCAGTGACAACACGGAACCCAACGCAGCAGCGGCCCCTGCCGATCTCGGTTCGATCGAATCGGTCTGCGAGAACTTTGAAATCGCCTGCAATCGCGGCTCGCGGCCCACCATCGAATCGCTGCTGCCCGGCTGGGAAGAACCTGAGCGTTCCAAGCTTCTCAGCGAGTTGCTCCTGCTTGAGCTGAACGACTCCAGCCGAAAGGGTGAGACACTTGTTTCGCATGTTTACGAGAGTCGCTTTCCCGATCATCGCCACGTTGTTAAAGACGTCTTTGATCGCTGGCTGACTTCTCGTAAGGCCGACACGGTGACTGGCGTCGACGATACGCTCGAAATGCGTTCGCAATTCGGCCAGTTGCGGTTACACGCGCAGGGCGGATTGGGGATGGTGTTTCGAGCCGACGACCAACGGCTGAGCCGTGAAGTCGCGGTAAAGTTCATCCGAGCCAATCTCGCTTCGGATACCGAAAGTCGCGATCGCTTCCGGTTGGAAGCTGAAATAACGAGCCGCCTCGAACATCCCGGCATCGTCCCCGTTTATGGCTTGGGAGACACTGGTGAAAACGAGCTGTTCTATGCAATGCGATTTATCCAAGGCCAGACTCTGGAAGATTCGATCAATCGCTTTCACCATGGCGAACAGTCGGACGAAGGCAGCTCGGACGACCGTGATCGTCGCTTCCGCGAATTGCTTGAGCGATTCATTGCTGTCTGCAAGACCATGGCTTATGCCCACAACCGAGGCATCGTTCATCGCGACATTAAGCCCGAGAACGTGATGCTTGGCCGGTACGGCGAGACGATCGTGATCGATTGGGGCTTGGCAATTCATGTCAGTAGGCAAGGCGTTTTCAAGCAAAGCGGCGAGATGACGCTAATGCCAAGTTCCGACAATTCGTCCGGCGACAGCTGGGGAGGCACGCCAGCCTACATGAGCCCCGAGCAAGCATCCGGCATGCTCGAACTCACACCGGCCAGCGATATCTACAGTCTCGGCGTAACGCTATACAAGATCCTCGCAGGCGGCGTGCCTTTTACAGGGACGTTGCAGGAGCTTCGGTCCGCCGTTATTCGAGGTGACTTCAAGAAACCAACTTCGCAGAACATGAAAGCGTCCAAGACGGTCGAAGCCATCTGTTTAAGAGCAATGGCGTTGTCTCCTGCTGACCGGTACGAAACCGCATTAGATTTATCCCGCGACGTCGAGAATTATCTCGCCGATGCACCCGTCAGTGCCTACGAGGAACCGCTCTCACGCAGATTCGCACGCTGGGGCCGCCGCCATCGCACACTCTCCCAGAGTCTCTTGGGCACGCTGCTCGCCGTAACTATCGTCGGCGTCTTGGCCGCTGCGATTTTCAGCCAGCTGCGTTCAGAGGCCGTGGTGCTCCAGCAAAGTGAACACGAGCTTCGTAAGAACAGTCTATCCGTGTCCGCGCGTTTTGCGGCGCGAACAATTGCCGACAAGATTGATATTCGATTGAGGATTTTGGAGGCGGCGGCAGAGAGCCCAGCACTGCTCTCGGTGATCCGACAAGTTGATCAGCAGCCGCAAGATCAAGCCTTGCGCGAGCCATTGCAGCAATGGTTGGACGACGAACTCGCGAATCAACAGCACATCGAATCACGGTCGTGGTTTGTTTGCACCTCCGACGGCTCGCAAGTGGCTCGATATCCGCAATTTCAAGAAGATGGCACTCCATTCGGTAGCTTGAGGAACAACTACCGATATCGCGACTATTTCCACGGCCAGCTTTCGGACTTTGAAACAGGACCGGCAATCGAAGAACCACATGTGTCCATCGCGATGGAGAGTACAAATGGCGGCGACTTGATCGTCGTTTTCTCAGTCCCGATCAAGCCAATTCTCGAGGAACCTTCGATCGGAATCATCGGCATGTCCATCGAGCTGGGCCAGTTTGCGGATCTCGATATCCTGCTGCCCGCCGGCCAGAAGGTAATCCTAGTTGACACACGTCGCTACTTCATGAAGCTCAAAGATTCAAACGACAAAGGTCCATCGGGCGAAGGTTTGTTGCTACATCACGAAGACCTCACCAACGTCAAGACTGCCGACGACCTGCCACACCTCGACGAGTCGATCGTCAAGCTCATGCGTGACACTAGTGCAGATCAAGCACTTACTGAGAATCTAGTGAGATCGGGCTACCGCGATCCACTCGCGAACGCCGGAGACCGTTCTCCGCTCGCCGCCTTTGCACCGGTGATATTGACGGCTCGCCCACTCGGCGCGAACGCACGTCATACGAACTGGTTTGTGATCATCCAGCAGCAGTGACGAGCGGACGATATCTTCCCGTGAACACGTAGCTCGCCGAAGTGATGAGTTGCCTCGTGTTTGGCGATGTGCAATAACGCTCATCATGTCTGCAACCAAAACCGAACGAGCAAAAGCGTTACGATACCTTCGCGCGAATGATCGCGTGCTTCGCGAAGTGATTGATGCCGTGGGACCTTTCGCGATGAAGGTCGAACGGAAGCGCTTCGCGATGCTTGTGCGCTCGATCATTTCGCAACAGATCTCGACGGGAGCGGCACGCGCGATCCGGTTAAGGCTCGAGACGTTGGTGGCGCCCAACGGGATTACCGAAGCAAGTATCGGTTCTCTATCGACGGACGAATTGAGAACGGTCGGCCTCTCGGGGCAGAAGGCGCGCTACCTGACGGATCTGTCTCTGAAGATTTCGAGCGGTGAAGTGAAGCTAAATCGGATTGGTCGGCTGTCAAATGAGAACGTCATTCGGGAGTTGACCCAAGTTAAAGGGATCGGACGTTGGACCGCGCAGATGTTTCTTATTTTCTCGCTCGGAAGGCTGGACGTGTTTCCGCATGATGACCTCGGTGTCCGATCGGCGATCCGCGATTTGTATGGCTTCGACGAGTTGCCCTGCAAGGACGAGTGCTTTGAGATCGCGGAAGCATGGTCGCCGTACGAATCGGTGGCGAGTTGGTATTGCTGGCGGTCGATCGATCTCAGGCGGCAGACGAACGTCGATTCCGCGAGTTAGCTCGGAGATGCCTTACGGCGTCTCGCCCAGAAATAGATAATCGCGAAAATGGCGCCGACGATCAGCCCAACCGATCTCCAAACTGGCGGGCCGAAGACGACAGTGGCGTTGAAAACCATAAAGGCAAAGATGCCATGCACACTCCAGAAGTAGCTCCGCCGGTCGTAGGGCGTAACCGCGTCGCCATTCCACCATGTGATCAAATCGAATAACCAAATCAAGGTGAACGCGTAATTGAAGTATAAGCCCGCCCCAGATTGGATCCCTGTGAGAGTCTCGGTTTGAGCGGCAGTATGCTCGAATGCGTTCTGATGACTCCAGTCATGAACAAACTCGAACGCGCAGATCACGTGCAGCAAATAGAACACACAGCCAATCGTCCACACCCATCGTGCCACCTCATTGCTGTGTCGCGTCTCGAGACGAGTGAAGATTCCAACATCGATCGCGACGCGAACGAGATAACCCGCGACGGCGAGACGTACGGTCCATCGCGTTAGCAGTTCGGCAAGTTGCGGTGCTATTTCAGGCATGACAATGCAAACGATTCGTAAGACTAAGTGATTTCCGTCAGTTCGTTCGTTTGATTGATCCTGCTACCTGCTCGTCGTCCGGGCAAAACAGTAAGGAAGACTAACACATCCAGGTGTCAAAGTGGGGGTGATCTGGATAAGGGGAACTGGTGATGGAAAGGACGGGAGCGCTGCCGAACATCGGGTGACTGACTAAATGATTCAGGTTACAGATTGAGACTCGGCGACCGCTGATTTACACTGCACACACAAGATCCGGGCTTTAACCGCCAACCGACTCGTGGTTACTTAACTATGTGCAATCACAACTTTCTCCGAATCACCAGAATCGCGTCGATCCTGGGAGTCGCATTCACTGGCGTCGCGTTGGGCGACGAGGTCGAATTCAATCGCGACATACTTCCGATCTTGTCGGATACGTGCTTCAAGTGCCACGGCCCCGATGATGCGGAACGCAAGGCCGAACTGCGTCTCGATACGCAAGAAGGACTGTTCGGTCTCGCCGCAGATCCGCCGATCGTCGTGCCCAATCGTCTTAACAAGAGCGAACTCTACCGCCGCATTACCAGTGATGATCCCGACGAGCGAATGCCACCGCCCGATTCGAAGCTTGCTCTGAGCGAACAACAAGTCACCACAATAAAAGCATGGATCGAACTAGGAGCCAAGTGGGAGCAACATTGGGCGTTTACGCCACCGCGTCGAGCACTTTTGCCGCAGGTTGAGCAAAGTGATTTGCTGCGGAATCCTATCGATAGTTTCGCTGCGTCGCGTCTGCTCGGCGAGCAACTACATCCTTCGCCTGAGGCTGATCGCGCGACGATCATTCGCCGTGTTACTCTCGATCTAACCGGTTTGCCACCGAGCCAAGAAGAAGTCGCGGAATTCTACTCCGATGATTCGCCGAACGCCTACGAACGACTAGTCGATCGGTTACTTCAATCGCCTAACTTCGGTGAACGCATGGCGGTCGTTTGGCTGGATGCTGCTCGTTATGCCGACACGAGCGGTTATCAAAACGATGGACCACGCGATATGTGGCGCTGGCGGGACTGGGTGATCGATGCTTACAACCAGGGCATGTCGTTCGATCAGTTCACTCGCGAACAACTGGCCGGTGATTTGCTTCCGCATTCAACGCTCGAACAGCGCATTGCGACAGGGTTCAATCGGAATCATCGCGGCAACGCCGAAGGTGGAGTAATCCCCGAGGAGTTTCAAGTCGAATATGTTGTCGACCGAGTCGAGACGACGGGCACGGTCTGGCTCGGCTTGACGATCGGCTGCGCTCGCTGCCACGATCACAAGTACGACCCCTTGTCGCAAAAGGAGTTTTATGAAGTATTCGCCTTCTTTAACAACGTTCCGGAAAACGGCCGCGCGGTGAAAGAAGGAAACTCGCCACCGTATGTTAAAGCACCGACCGCAGAGCAGCAAAGGCAACTTAAACTCCTCGACGAAAAGATTATGATTGCAGAAGCTGGCTTCGCCGCCACGCAAGGTCGCTTGCAAACTTTCCAGGCGAAGTGGGAAGCAATCCAAAAGGACAATCGCGAGCCAATTCTTTGGAGTCTTGCCCGAGGTCGAGTTGCAAATTTCAGTTTCGACGACGCAAGCGATACGACGTCGAAATCCTTTCGCGACGGCGAGCCGCACTATTCCGACGGCGTGCAAGGCGATGCGGCGGACTTCGACGGGAAGCGATTCATTGACGCGGGCGATATCGCGAACTTCGGGTACTTCGACAGATTTTCGATTTCTGCCTGGATTCGACCTTCGACAGGCGATGCAGGAACTGTCGTGTCGCGGATGACGGACGCCGAGAAAGCGGACGGCTATTACGTCCGATTGCAAGACGGTCGCGTTCAGGTCAATCTCATCAAACGCTGGCTCGACGATTGTGTTCGCGTCGAAACAGAGACAACCATCGAAACCGACGAATGGACGCACTTGTTGGTCACTTACGATGGCTCGCGAGTTGCTAACGGGATCTCGGTCTATGTCAACGGCGCGAAAGCCCCAGTCAAGGCCAATTTCGATTTTATCAATCAAACGTTCGCGTCGACCGAGCCGCTGCGAATAGGCGGTGGCGGCGGAGCTGAAGGGCGCTTTCGCGGATTGATTGATGAAGTTCAGCTGTATGAAAGATGCTTGAGCGACGATGAAGCCGCAATCACTTCGGTCGCAGATTCGATCGACGAGATCGTAGCTCGCAACTCGGCAGATCGCACTAGCCAACAACGAGAGAAACTCGCCGCGTACTTCCTGGCAAAACTTGCACCCGCCGAGATTCGTGCACAGCACGAGCAGTTGCTCGCTCTGCACGAACAACGCCGCCAACTGGTCGACGACCTACCGACGGTAATGGTCATGGAAGAAGGCGCGGCGCGCCAGACGCATGTCCTCAAACGTGGCGAATACAACAAACCGGGAGAGGCCGTAAGGCCGGGAGTGCCCGCTATTCTCTCAGCGGATTCGATCGCGCGCGGCAATAACCGTCTCGAATTGGCCGCCTGGCTGACAAGCACGTCGAATCCGTTGACAGCTCGCGTCGCAGTCAATCGATATTGGCAGATGTACTTTGGTGTCGGACTAGTAAAGACGACGGAAGACTTTGGGACGCAGGGCGAGAGACCGAGTCACCCTAAACTGCTGGACTGGCTCGCTGACGAGTTTATGCGAAGCGACTGGGACGTCAAAGCGCTGCAACGGCGGATCGTTACGAGTGCCACTTATCGACAATCGTCTCGAGTCACGCCTGAGTTACTGACGCGAGATCCTGAGAATCGTTTATTGGCTCGCGGGCCACGTTTTCGGCTCGCGGCTGAATCGGTCCGCGATCAAGCGTTAGCCGCAGCGGGGCTTCTGACGGATCGAGTTGGCGGCCCGTCCGTGTTGCCTTATCAGCCAGGGGGCCTTTGGAAAGACATCGCTACCGACAGCGTCTATGAACAAGATCACGGAGCTGATCTGTATCGGCGCAGCATGTACACGTATTGGAAGCGGACTGTCGTGCCGCCGACCATGTCTGTTTTCGATGGTGCGGCACGAGAGATGTGCCAAGTCCGGTCGCGCCGCACGAATACACCACTGCAAGCATTGACATTGATGAATGACGTCACGTTCGTCGAGGCCGCCCGCGTGATTGCTCAACGAGCGATTCATTCTTCGACCGACTCCACCGAGCGCATCATGAACATCTTTCAAGTAGTTCTTGCTCGATTGCCCAGCGAGGAAGAGGGCGTCATCGTTCAACGAGGGCTAGCGCACCACTTAACGCAATTTAGGGAAGCTCCCGAAGCCGCCAGCCAGCTAGTCTCAGTCGGCGAGTATCCTGTTCCTGCAGCGTTCGACCATGCAGAGTTGGCCGCTTATACAACCATCGCTAGTTTGATCTTAAACCTGGATGAGACCGTCACGAAGCAGTAGGCACGCGGTCGACTGGCCGATGTCGAATGCCAGGGCTGAGGAGCCGCAAGTTCGGTGGTCAATTCGTAGATTTTGCGTAGAGGCTGTGAGTCTTACAGGAATCGCGGAGTTCTCCGTAGCTGAAGTCGCCAAGACCAGGACTTTCATCATGGGTTTACTTGCGTTTATCGAGGATTCGCTTGGTGGAGA
>JACNKX010000160.1 GCA_014381825.1 Planctomycetota bacterium | reverse complement strand
GAATTCGGGCGATTCTACCCCTTATTGCCCTGTCCAGTTATTGGGGTCCACTTCAGGTAACATGAATGTCGCGACTCAGCGGACTTCTTTCCAGTCGATAACCTTCCTGTCACTCATTTGGAACAGCCGCAGAAATAGTTCAGCGGGGATGTTCGCACGCAACATTTGGACGCTGCCGTCGGCAAGGGCTGCGAGAAATCGCCCGTCGGTACCCACACGGAGCCCTTCAGCGGGAAGCGTTGGATTGAAGGCGTAGTCCTTTGGTGCCGTCCAGGGAACGGACAAGCTTGGTTTGACTTCAACGAGAGTCATCGTATTGCTCGTGCCATCGATGATGTTGTTGAACGCGACTGCTTTCGGGCCGCCGAAGATGGTATCTTCGCCTGCTGGAGCGAGAAACGTTGTATGACCGGTCTTGATGCCCAGCCACTGGCTTTCGTAGACGTTTGGCATTTTCTCGATAAGGCGCTTGTTGTGAGGACTGTCCCATGGCTGGTCGAGAGCGAATTCCTTATAGAGTTTTCTCTCGTTGATAAGCGGTAGGAGGTGTACGCGCCAGCTCAAGCCGCTTCTGCCGTCGGCATCGCGGTCGTCAACTCGTGGAGGAAAGGACCGATACACGTCATGATAGTTGTGCATACCGAGAAGGATTTGTTTGAACTTATCGCCATTTCGTCGCCGACGAACTTGTTCGACAGCCACAGCAGGTGCACTCGCCATCAGACGCAGACCTTCGCTCATGGATTTCAGATCGTCGAACCGAATCGTGATCCGATCGCCAGTCACGGTCGGCTTAATCAGCGGGAGTAATGCTTGAAATCGGTTGCGTGGTATCCCTGTTTTGACGCCGCCCAATCCGTCGTAAGCGCTCAGCATCATCTTGGGGAGATATGCTGCCAAGTCGCCGGCAGCTTTCTCTGATGAGGATTGAACTATCAACTCGGAACGTGGGTCGGCGACATCGATCCCCAACGCGGCCCAGACGAGACCGTCCGTCAACAGGCTGCTCGGTCCGTCTCCGAGTTGGCGCGGTAGCTGTGGCATTAGTTCGGTCACCGTGCGACGAACATACGCGGGAGGGAGGAGCAGGAATTGGATGGGATAGTCCTTCACCGCGTCGAATGCTTCGGCCAACTCCTCGCGCGGCGAAGAAACGATCGAATCTAAACGTTCTTCGATATCGATGTCGCGGTCTGGCATAATCACTGTTACACCATCGCGAGTAGTAGACTGTGTCTCATGCACTGACGCGACGAGATCGGTGAGTTGCTTTCGACTCCTCTCGGACGTCTCCCTCATGAAGAGGAAGGCAGACCACTCGTTCTCTGACAACGGAATGCCTACGGTTGCATAGGTCACTTGCCCTTCGGTCATCGCACGCAGACGGTCGAACCCATTGGTGACAATCTGTGCCCAAAGGCCATATCCAGCTACGCCTCCGGGAAATACCGACTTAACATCGTCGGGAAGATTCGGCAGCGCGAGTCGCTTCGGATCAACTTTGATAACCAGAAAGGTCGTCTCAGTAATGAACGGTTGCACCATCGTAGTATCCTTGGCCACCGATGAGGCATCTTGGGCGAAGAGGTTACTGCCGGCCGTTGTCACTACAAATAGATAGAAGAGCATGCAAACCACGCATCGAGTTCTTCGTGCTTGAGGGCGAAGCTTGTGAAGGCGTCTTGTATTCATCGTTGTATTCCTTTGGCATCGTCAAAAAGGCGTCGCGTTGTCATGAGAACGTAGCCATCACTCTCCGAGTGATTGGCCCACTCGCGGCGGCTGCTAATACGCCAACGTTTTGCTATTTCGATTTCACACTTGGGGGCTGATCACTCGGAGAGTGATCGCTACTTTGTTGCAAATCGCAGAACCAATCGATATTGCAGCCCCGGCATTGCGTGGCCGTTCAACACCGCGTATTTACTGTGAAATTCGTAGTCGAGCGGTTTGCCCGTAAACGGTTCCATCGGCGCAGGCACCGGCAAATCGTTTAGGTTCGGTGGCAGCTTGCCTTCGTGAGCCGCGCCGTACATGCGGATTGCCTCCACCGTTTGGAGCAACGCGATCTTCTGCTCGTTTCGGGCGGCGGCTCTTTGTACCGCGAGAACTGCGGGCAAAAGAATCTGCGTTGGCGCGGAGCTCCAGCCAACACGATCCGCGCTCCTGCGCGAGTTTTCGTTGAAGCTTGGATCGTCGATCACACTGCGCGATTGCCAATAAGGAACACGTATCCATTTGAAGTAGTAATCGCGCGCCGAATCGTAGTATCGAACCATGGCGAGAAAGACGACTTGAGCGGTCGGATAGGCTTCGACCTGCTCGCGCGAAAGTCCAAGGTCCTCGATCAAATACCGTTTCGCGCCCGGATACGACGCGGCGATATATCCGACCATCATGGCTCGAACGGTCTCGGTGTCCTGTTTGGCGATGCCGAAGTCGCTCGCCAGCGTACGGATCTGGGGGATAAGGCGATCGAGAAAGTCTTGCCAGTAGCCAACCGGTCGCGGCGATTCGTCAACTTCTCGCAGAACTTTAAGTTGCAGGTACAGGAAGTGGCGTTCAACGCTCATCGCATGACTTACGTCAACTAACGGACGTGGCAACGACGCGAGTGCCCAATAGAGATTGGGAGCATCAGCTTGCTGGACGAACGTGAGAGCATCGCTCCAGGCGATACTGGCAATGGCCATTCCCACGAGATTTGTGACCAGAAAGTCGTCGTGTCCCAGGTGCCGGGCCAAAGCATACTGCTGCCTGAGTATTTCGATGGCGTCGTCCAATCGCCCTTCAGCAATCGCAACTTTACACCGCAACGATTGTATCCGAGCAATCTCGCGCATCGACTGAATCGCTGGTAACAAGTATCCAATGGGATCGTCGACGCCTTGGATGTTTCGATCGAGATCAAATCGCCGCCTTGCAGCTGCCTCCTTCAAGAATCTCGGCTGAAATGCCGTGAGCGTTAGAAACTCTTTGACCTCCTCGATGGGCAGCTCACCGGGATGCATGGATAGCCAGTTATGAGGAGGAAGTTCACCAAACGGTTTACTCTCCAGTCGAGACCGCTCGCGGGATTTTTCGTAAAACTCAGTCAGCCGATCGCGTGCGACGGTCTGCTCGAAGAACCCCTGTGCCTTGAGGTAATAGGTTGCGGCGTTTCCGTCGAGCATGTTGAAGTCGTCAGCGAGAAGTTGGTGCTTTAACGCTGGATTCGACTCGGCGCGTGGAGTAAGCGTCATCTCCATGATCTCGATCTGTATACTCGCCTGCTCGTCACGTTCCGTTCGCCAAACACCCTGCTTCGCAGGCTCTTGAGCGTCCGAACGCGACATCCACACGACGATCGCCAGAAACATTGCTAAGTACTTAGTTATTCGCCCCGCAAACAAATGTCCTTTCGCGGAGCGAACAGCGACTAGCGGGTAACGCCATTGATTCATGAGTATCTTCTTTCGATTCGTGGCTCGTGCTGAGTTGACGGTTCCAAACTACAATAGCGCGTCGGACGACTGCTCTAAGAATTCTTGCATCAACTCTCTCCGTGATACTGGTGGTCCAGGTTCTGAATCGAGCATAGATTCTGTTCCTGGCATGGACGGTTCAATTTCGTAATCGTTCAACGGTGTTTGTTGCTTCCTTGCTAGTCTTTCGAATGGCCAGCTTGAATGCTGGTTCGTTCGTTTAAGATGTGTTCCAGCCTGAAGAATGCGACGGCTTTCTGCGTAGGTAGAATCAGTGTTCCCAAGAGGATCGAATGCAATGATCATCTCAGACGGGCTGCGGTTGCGCAGCTCAGTATGTGCCACTCCGGGAGAATCATCTGGTAAATCAGGTACCGTTTCGGTCGAGAAGTTATCCGCCGAATCATGCGAGATCGAATTGCGTACTCCCTGTTGTATCTGAACCACATCGTTGTCCGCGTTAGTATTCGGTGCTGCGCGGCTCATTAAAACAAACATGACGAGCGCCCCAACTCCCGCGCCGCACGCCCAAGAGCCGGCGATCACAAACGCGTGAAGAGACTTCCGGTCTGCTGGCAGCTCGACGACCGCAACCGTTGCGTCGTCATCTGCAAGCTGCTGAAGGGACGCCAACTCCAATCGAGGTGGCTGCGGGCGCGTCGCTCTTAGTCGTCGCTCAAGCTCGTCGAGTCGCTCTAACACTTCGGGTGACTCGGATTCAAGCATCGCATTGGTGAGGTGTTTGCGTTTCTGATTCATTGGTTTGTCCTAACTGGTCATCTTCTCCGTCGAGCAATTGATTCAGTAGCAACAAAGCCCCTCGATAACGTCGATGGACCGAACTGGATGATATTCCAACCAGGTCCGCGATCTTCTCAAATGACATCTCGCCCCAAATTCGAGCCACGACAATCTCCCGCTCCATTTGTGGCAATTGAGTCAGCACACCTGTCAGCTCCTCGCTATCGAATCCAGCGTCTCCACCATCGCCAAACCATTCGTTTCGCTGTTGGCTCGCTTGGCGGTGATGCTCGCTTCGTCGCCGCTCGCCACGGGTCAGGTTCATCGCTCGAAAGCGAATCGTGTTGAAGAGCCAAGCCACCGGTTGATCGGGAACGGGACTCTGACGCAGTAGTTCAATTAACGCCTCTTGCAATGCATCTTCCGGCGCATTGCACCACTGCCGAGCATAGAGCTTGAGCGCGGCACCATGCGAATCGATCAGCTCCTGCACGGCTTCCGTATCGATTCGTTGCACGTTCACATTCTCGCCAAATCGCCGCTTCCGGTTCGGATGACATCCTCAGCAACAATGTCACCGCTCGACGGCGAATTTCCCAGGGTTATTCCCAGAAACTTCGAGAATTCAGATAAACCGCCGCTATCGCTGATATGCGGGCAGAAAGTGCATGTAGACTTCGAGCACTAGAGTGGCCATGCTCGTCCAGTAGACTTTGTTCGGACCAACGACGTTGGCACCCTCCGATCCGCCTGGCACATCCCAACTTCCGTCCGCATTCTGTTTGCTGAGAAACAATTCACGAACTCGCGGATGCCAATTTGACCAGTATTTGCCACCGGCCTGGTAGTTGGCCTGAATCGCGTAGTAGTGGAAGTAATAGTAGTACGCGATGCCGCCGCCATTTCCCCACTCGACCGGTAGCGAAGCGAGATAGTCCAACGCACCTGCGATGGTTTCATCTTCGTGATGCCCCAACAACTGAAGCGATACCGCGCCGGCGGCAGTCGTTTGTGGTTTGCGACCCGGGCCCTGATAGCCGTAACCGCCGGCCTTGTCCGCGCATGATTTTACGTAGGCAACCGCTTTGTCGATGGTTTCCTCTGGCACGGGAATCTCGGCGTTGTTCGCCGCTCGTAACGCCACAATTTGCATCACCGTGACGCTGAGGTCCTCGTCCGATTTCTTCGGCTGGTATCGCCAGCCACCTTTGTTCGATTGGCAACGGATCAGCAAATCAACTGCCTTGCGCAACGCGTCCTCTAAATCCGGATCGGGATCCATGCCATACATTTCCGCCATAGCCAATGCCGCAAGTCCCTGCTGATACATCGGCCCGGAGCCAGCATTGCGTTGGGGCACAAACACGCCGTCCGCGTTCTGGGTTCGCAAGATGAATCGCTTTCCTTTTTCGAGCACGTCGCGATACGGCCCGCGACCGGGCACATGGCCTCGTCCCATGAAAGCGAGCAGCGCCAACGCGTTGGGAGCATTGTTACCGTCCCAAGCACCGTCGGGCCGTTGCTGCTTGGCAAGGTAATCCAACGACCGATCAACCGATGCAGTCACCGTCTCGATGATCGCTTCGTTAGTAAGGATCTCGGCGGAGGTCGCCTTGCCTTCTTGCGATTGAACGGGGCAAGCCATCAACATCACGAAGATCGCAACAATCGCGAACGTGAACCGGCGCGTGAGCGTTGTCCGAACAAGTCGCATCAGGCGGCATCTTTCATTCTAAGTTGAGCAGAGACGCATAAGCTCGTTAATTGACGAACTTCGCATTAAACCAAACCCATGACGCGTCGAATCCCAACGTCTAGCGAGTAAACACATATTAGCACGGCCAGTGTTAACCAGTTGTCCCACAGCGTTGCTTCGCGGTGCAACGATTTTAGCTCAGCCTTGCCTTCGATCTTGTCAGCGATCGTAGCAAGTTCGTTCAGCTTCAGGACTTCGCCGCCAGTCGCGCTGGTGAGCAACTCCAACGTTGGTCGATTCACATTCGGGTGGCGGAACTCTTCGGGAGCCGTCAGAACTTGCAGAGTTGCCTCAACCGCGGCACCGCCGTCAGGCGGCTGATAGGCCAAGCGATGAACTCCCGGTGTGCCGGGAGTAAAGCTTCCTGTGTAGCGGCCTTCTCTTGCTTTATCGGCAGTCAGTTCGAGCGTTTCTCGTGACCCCGGTAGCAACAAGGCGAGTTCGCGAGTTGGCATCGTCAGCGGAATCCCTTCGGCATCGAACGCCATAAGCTCGATTTGAGCTTCCTCACCGGGCTGTGCTCGCACCGGCCGAACTTCAATGAAGCTCTTGTTGCCTTCCGAATTATCGCGCCGGGCGACGAAGCGTATGGCTTGTCCCCAGAATTTATAGAAGAAGCGATCACCGACATTCTGACGCCAGGCCCAAGTCGAGTCCGTGCCGACAAACATCACCTTGCCGTCACCTGCGTAGTGGTAGGCGATCAGCGGCGTCTTGCCAAAGCGTCCTTCCAGCTGTGGGTTCCATGCTAGTACCGTCGCGGCTGGAGCTGGTTGCTCGGCAGCGGCGCACCAGTAGTAAGGTGGCATCTTGCTCCAGACGCGATTATTGCGCCCCGGATCGTCATATAAACGCATGGTTTCATGCACGAGTCCGTCGGCGGTGACCTGGATTTCATAGGGCTCGTACACTGGCGCTTCGACACCAGCCGCACCCGCACGCATGCGAACGGGAAGCAACTCCTGGAAGTTGGAATCGAATCGATGCGGCATCGACTGTGTGCCCGCTTCAACGATCAGGCCAACGCCTCGTTCCCGGACAGCTTGCGAGAGCATTCCGACGAGTTCAGCGGTCAATAGATCGGGCGATACATCACCAAGTATGATCGTGTGGTATTCGGCAATTTCGTCTAGCGTCTGAGGCAATGCTTCGCCCTGCTGCTCACTGGGCAATCGTCGCCACTCAGTCTCGACGATGACGTCCGGTATCTCTTCGCTGCGCCCCGCCAATCCGTTGTCACGCCGAATTGCATTCTTGACGAATCGAAAATCCCACCGAGGCAGTCCGTCGATCAGGAGTACACGAATCTTCTCTTCGCTGATGCGAACTAACGCCGAATCGGTGTTATTGGCGCGAAGCTGTTCGACTTCCTCGGCTTGCGGCGGCACATTCACCGTTAAATAGCGAGGTCCAGCTCTCTGAGCTTCAAACGTGAGTTCGATATGTTGATGTTCCGCGTCGCGGGCAGCGACTTCCTGAGTCGTAAGAACTTCGTCGCCATCTTTTAACTCAACCGTGACTGGACGACCGTCAAAGCCATGCGACTCAAGCGTCACATGCACCGAAACCGTATCGCCTATTGCGACAAGTCCTGACGTGTAGACGTCGACAATCGATACGTCGGGCAATCGCTCGATGGCCCCAATCGGCGCCGCGAAGATCTTCGTGCCCACTTCGGCTGCGGCGCGAGCCGCGCGAGCGGGCGATGCTCCTCCGGTGTTCTGCCCATCGGACAACACGAGCATCGCAACAACTTGTTGCCCGGCCGCTTCTTCGAGGACGTGATCGATGGCATCTCCGAGATAGGTTGCAGCGCCGCCGCCTCGTGCCTCTTGCTGTGTGGCATCTTCGTCCACTGAAGTAAACTCGAAACCACTCGGTTGTCGTGAGAAGTGGTAGTATCGTATGTCATGCTCCTTCTGCAACGGTTTCAGAAGCATATCGTCGGCGTGCCGGACCAGCGAACGAGCGACAGCCGATCGTGAAAGTTCGGCGAGCGATTGCTTTACTTCTGCTGCCACGTCACCTTCTTGCAATTCCTGTCCTTCCGAGACGGCAACCGCAAGCAGTTCTTCGTTGGTCGCAAAGGGGCCCGCGGGTAAATTCATGCTTTGTGATTCGTCGAACAGGATTGCGACGATGGGGCGTTTGGTTATCTGATGGTCGATCTTTAGATAGGGCCCGGCGAGGATCGCGATTAGGATCGCCAGAACGATCACACGCGTTGCCGTTAACGCGACTCGAAATCCCTGCGCTAACGAACTTAAATTGTCGCGTTGTCGCGTGTAGATGAAGTAAGCGGTTGGAATTAACAAGACGAGGCCAACCCACAGGACGACCGGTCGCTGAAACGCCAGCTGAGCCTTGTCGAGGTGTTGAATCACCTCGTCCGTCACGCCAATCGATTTGAGGAACGCTTCGATATTCAATTCAATCGTTACGCGACGTTCGGTCGCGATTCTTTCTTATTTAACCGCTTGTACCTTGGTGAGCCTTCGGAAGTAGTCACGGATAAACTTGCGATATCCTTCCGGGCCTTCTTCTTTCAATCCCTGCAGCAAGTCTTCTCGCTCGCGTGGTTGCATCTTCATGATGACCGTTCGAGCGCTCAGGTCGAAGTCATCCAACTCGACCAGAATCGCATCGACCGCACCGATTTCACTTAGATCGGGCTTGTCGGTTGGTGGGCTCGGAGGCGGCGGCTGATTGTTTGGTTGAGTCGGCTCGTCAGTCTGAGCCAACATCTGTTCGAGCCGACGGAACATCTCGAGCGCTTCTTGCGTCGTTTGGGCAGCCAGCATCTCTTGCAGTTGAGCTGCCTGTTCGGGTGTCAACTCGCCGAGTGCTTCCTCTGGCAATTGAGAAGTAAGGCTCTCGATCAGGCTTTCGAGAATTTCTTGATCCGCTGCTAGTGCCTCCTCCGTCGTGGCAAGTTCCTCGGCACGATCCATCTGTCGATCCTGCAGCTCTTGTCGTTCGGGACTCAATGGCGGGGCTGGAGCGTCCTGCTTCTTGGCGTCTTGTTTCTTCGACTTGTCCTTCTTTTTTGCGGCTTCGTCCGGTTCCGCCGCTGCAGGTTCTTCGAGTGGACCGGCCAACGCTGGCTCGAGCGGCGCAGCTGGCGCGTCGGCGTCTGCACGCACCTGCTCGAGCATTCCGTCTTCGAGTAATTCACGTGCATCGGCTAGCACCGGGTCGGCCTCGGCATCTAACTGTTCTTGCGCTTCAACAAGCTTCTCAAAAATGGGATCAGATAGATCCTTCTCAGCGTCGGCGATCAAAGCTTCTTGAGTCTCGCCAAGCTCGCCTAGTTCTTCTCGCATCTCGGCCAACGCATCTCGCAACTCCGTTAGTTCGCGAGTCGCGATCCGAGCGTTTTGCTGCATGACATCCTGTTGCAATTCAGCAACGGCTTGCTCGACATCCTCGCGACTTGTCTCTTGTGCCTTGACGACGGCTTCGATCCTCGCCTGCAAATCCTCTAAGGACTGCTGCACGGATTCGGCTTGCTGCTGAATCTGTGGCAATTGAGGATCGGGCTTGGCCGGTTGCACGGCTTCATTGACAAGATTGTTCAACTCCTCAAGCGGCTTCACTGCCAGTTGCTCGAAGGCTTCTTGCACGCCTTGAACTTGCTCGGCGACTTCCGGGGGCAGCATCTCGAGAGTGGCTGACTGGTCAGCCATCTGCTTCAATTCATTCGCCACTTCCTTGCTGAGCTGAACCGCCTTCGCCTCGATAGGCGCGACTTGAGCCAGTTCGGCTCGAAGCTCCTCTAGCTGCTTCTTCGCAGGTTCGTCCAAGACGATCGGCATTGGTTCCGGAGGCGGCTGGTTAGCCTCGGCAGCCGCTTCAGCCTTGGCGATGGCTTCGGCTTGTGCCTGCTCAATTGTCTCCGTCAAGTCTTCGTACTTTTCCGCAAGCTCTTCTGCCGCAGTTTCGACCTTGGCCTGCTCTTCCACTAATTGCTCCAGCTTCTCCTGAAGCGACTCCGTCTTTTCCTGATACCGCGCGAACTGCTTGTCTGCCGCGTTATTATCGTTTGCGATACGAATCGTCCGATCTTCAGTTGTGACACTTTGGCCTTTCGTATCACGCACTTCGATCCGATAGCGAAGCGTCTGATTTAGTTGCAAGCCCTCGGCGGCGAGATCGATCGTCGCAATCGCATGGTCATTTTGCTTGGGCGGTTCATAGTGGCGGATCTTTCGTCCCTGGAACGTGGAGGAATCGGGCATCTGAAACGAAAGTGTTACGTCGTCGAGCCCAAAGTCGTCGTAGGCCGTGATATAGACAGGCACCTTGATTGGCTCGCTGATGACGAGATCCTTAGCAGGACGCTCGATCACGACTTGCGGCGAGTTGTCCGGCACGGCAGTTAGTTCGCCTTCGTCCATTTGTCGATTCGGATACTTCAATCGATTCCGAAGCACGACTCGATAGAAACCATCTCGTTCCAGGGGAAGTTTGCCGGACCATTTCGTGGATTGCGACTCGGCGTCGGGCAGCGAACTCTGAGGCGAAAGCAGGAACGATTCGGTAGCAACGAACTCAGTGACGCGCCTTTTGGCTGGCGGCAACGAGCCGGTGGCACCCCAAGCACCTTTTCCACCGAACATGGCAAAACTGATTCCATGGATGCGTTGCCCTTCCATGTCGACCGCGTTCGCGGGCACTTCGAGCCGCACGAGCTTGCCGCCTGCCGGCAAGTCACCGACGTGATGACGACTCGGCGTATCAACCTTCCCCTCGCCGATCTTGTCCGCGCCCCAGAACGCTCGATGTTCCCAGTTCTTGCCGTCGTGGAACTTTAGCATCACGCTTTCGGGCATTTGCGCCGGATCGAGATAGACGTAGGCGATCAAGCTCTCGCCAGTGAGCACTTCGAACGGTGTCGGCGCGCGCTCAAAGCCGTGAGCGTGAGCTGCGGCGTTCGGCGGATCGGTGTGGCCGGGCGAACCGATCATTTCTGCATCGAGTTGCCAATTGCCTTGCTTCTTCGCGCCGGTTGGCATTTCGTCGATGAACCAAACGCGTTCGCGGCGATCGTGAACTTCGACCATCGAGACACGTTGCTCCAGTAACTCGATCTCACCTTCCGAAGCATCGCCTTGCACATCGACCGATACTTCGACGGTGCTGCCTTGTGGCCCTATGACGTCCGGCGACATGGGTGGTCCCAGCCTCGGTTCTGGCAGCCGCATGTACTTGGGGTAATGAAGTGTCGTTTGAAGCCCAACAATTCGCGGCCGGTCCAACATCGTGACCCGATACTGTTTGCTCCACGTGCCACCACCACGAACGCGATAGGTGAACGAGTGTTGCATTCCGGTCAGCTTGAAAGTGGTCCGAGAATCGCGAACCGCCGGCAAACTGTAATTCAAACGCTTTCGACGTCCCTCCGAATCAACAGTAGAGACATCAAGTCGCAACGATTCGGGACTGCCAGGTAGGGCGACTTCCCCTTTCTTCACGACGACGAGAAAGTCGACATCTTCGCCGCGCAGCACGTCACAGTCACCCGGTTCGGGCTGCTCACCGACCAATACGTCGTACAGCACGCCGGATACCGGGGGGATATCGGCAAACGGCTGAAAGATTCGAGCGACCGCCGTTGGCAGACGATCTGAAAACAAAAAGAAGGCCCCAACGAGTGCAGCGACGCTGAGAAACGCGAACACGCTGGCACGTCGCAGGCTCAATAAATCGAGCACTTGACGAAGCCGAAAGTCGCGGATTCGATCGAAGGCTTCATCAACGAGCCGTTGATGGAACGCGCGCGATTGACGTGCTTGGCCATTGCGAGCCAAATCGACGCAACTGACGAGACGATTGTGAATACTGGGCAGCTCTTGTTCGATTCGCCGAGCTACCATCACTTGGGTCAGCCGGCGAATTAGTGGCTTGACGACACCGACTAGAAACGCCCACGTGGTTGGAATCACCACCAACATTAACCCCGCGAATCGTAGGACCGGCCACAGCGGAGATGCGAGATCCAGAAGCACGACGGCGACGAGAACCGCTACGAATAATCCGAGCGAGACCGCCAGTCCTGTTGCGACCCAAGTCGAACGAAGCCACCGTCGCGTCGAAGCGATCAGCCGATGGATCGTCGATGTCTGTTCCGCTACCTTTTGTCCGCTTTGAATCGTGGAGTCAGCCATGAGTCCGTTCTCCGTTTGTGATTTCGATGTTAGTCATCCGCTTGACTTCCGGTCAGTTCGCGGAATCCTGAGCCTGTCATTCTTCCAACCCACTTGGCACGGGCGAGATCTTTCAAACGCTGTCCGGCGGTAGGACTGTTTCGATCGTCAAGGCTATGACCGCCGAGCGTGGAAAGAAGGAATTCGATGACAATGATAGCGAATGTCAGTATGATCAGCGGACGCCAAATTTCACGTTCATCGCCGATGCTCCCATATAACTGTTGTGCTTCGGCAGACGCATCGACGGTCGTTAGTTTCGCTGACGGCAACATCGCTTCAATTTGTGGCTTCGTAAGACGCAGGAAATCGGACTCGTCGGCGGCGACATTCACCGCGAACCGATGAAGACCTCGCTGTAGTTTCTCGGCTTGTCCGCCCGTTACATCGAGCTCGTAAAAGCCCTTTTCGACGGTTCTTTCAAACGCACCGACCAACCGAGAATTGGAACGTTGAAATTCGACAGGCGTCATTCGTCCCTTGGCGTCTTTTACAGTTCCTTCCGCTGGAGCCCAATCTTGCGAGACCACAAACTCGGCCGTGCCGTCCGCCGGTACGACCAACGGTCCGTCGACATCAGACGACCGCTTTACGTGTCCGATCATTCGAAGAACCAACGGAACGAACTCTGGCTTCATAGGCAAGTTCGTCCATTTGGTGTTCAGCGGAAATGCAGTCAGCAAAACACGGCCATTGCCATAGACGCTCTCAAGCAGTGCTGGCGAACCGTCCTCGAATTCGACCAAGGGCCACGAGTTGCCTCGCTCCTCAGGCAGCTTGTAGGGAAAGTATCGATAGATTTTCAACTTGGTTAAATATCGCTGCTCGCTGTCGGCGAACACGGAGAACACCGGATGAGCAAAGTCGATGGCCCCCAATCTTCGATGTGTTTCGGAGTTGTTCGGATCACCTTGCGGCGGCGTCAGCTCGGCGGCGACGAAAGCCTGATCAGGGATCTCTGGCGACGGAAAGAACTGTTTGGTGTAAGCGTCGTGATTGACTTTGTCACCGGGACAGACAAGCAAGCCGCCGCCGTCGGCGACAAACTCGCGAATCATCTTGAATTGGGCCGGATTCAATCCACCGCAGTTAGCGAGAATTACGACATCGGCATCGCCGAGCGCCTCGACAGTGACGCTGCTCTGCGGCACGTCTTCTGTGAGAAGCGATCGGACAAACTCACGCTCTTCCACTAAGTCGGGATCGGCTTCCGTTTCTTCCGACGGATCGGTGGCAACCATCGCTGTCTGTAAATAGAGCCCTTCGTTATCCAGCGGTTGGACAGACGGATTACCGTTCACAAGCAACACTCGGATTTGTGGGGCAACGTTCAGCGAAAACAGGAAAGAATCGTCTGCATCAAAACGATCTCTAGGAATCTCGAAACGTCCACGCAGCACACCTGCTTCCGTTGGTGTGAAGATCAGCTCCGCGTCGCCGGTTTCGCCCGGCTCGAGTGTTAGCGTCTTGCGAGCGATCTCTTTGTCTTCGATGAATATGCTGACGGGGATGTCTCGTGATTCAGTCTCGGAATAATTCGTCACTCGCGGATTCAGCTTGATGGGCAAGCCTGCAATCGCCCGCTGATCTTCGGGCGACTGGCCAACGACGGCTACGTTCGCAAACTCTTGATTGGACCCGACATTGACGACGGTCAGTTCGGTGTCGGGCGGAATTAGTTCGGTCGACGTGCCGTCAATGAACTCATCCCATCCGGTCGATTGCAAGTCGCTGAACAGATAAATGGCGGGTTCGTTCAATCTTCGCGATTCCGGCCCAAAGAGTTGGGAGAAGGCGGCGAACAGATTGCCTCGCGACGGAGTTGCCTGCAAACTTTCGATTTCGTTGCGAATTGCTTCGGCATCGGACGAGAATCGATTGCAGACTTCCTCTGGTTTCGCGGCGACTCGAATGACCGTGACGCGATCGTCGACCGATAGCCGATCGGTGACCGCGATGGCCGCTCGTTTGGCTCGTTCCAACGAGGTGATTCCCTCGGTGACCGCGTTCATGCTGGCCGACCCGTCGATTAACAAGACGACGTCGCGACCAGTCTGGCTGCCACCGAACATCGCGCTCCAATGTTTCACGACCGGGCGACAGATCAGCAACACGAGTATCAATAAGAAGAGCGTCCGCAGGAATGCGATCAAGGCTTCCAAGAACTTCATCCGGCGACGCTGCTGGACGTAGCTATCGAAGAGGAAGCGAAACGTACTTAGCTCAACCGTCTTGAGCCGATGCAGCGTAAGCAGATGCAACAAAATCGGCACGGCGACCAGCGGCAGGAAGTAAGGCAGCAGTCCGAAGTGAAGGAAGCTCATAGGTAGCTGGATTCGCAAGAATTCAGACGAAAATAGTGAGGCCCCGAAGTCTCGCGACTTCGGCTACAGCCATCACTGCCTATCCAATTCGCGATCTCTTGTCGAGATACGCTGCAAGGAATCGGTCGTAAGGTTCGGTCGTGCTGGCAAGGTTGTAGCTGATTTTGCGTTCGAAACAGTCGTGTTTAATCTGATCGGTAAAAGCCTGAATTCGTTCGAGGTATCGTTTGCGAAGGCTCTTGGGGTTCGTCGTGACTCGCCCGGCGCCCTCCATATCCTTGAATCGCGTCAAGCGATCGTAGGGGAAGGTGAGCTCCGCGTCGTCCAATGTGTGAAAAACGATGACTTCGTGATTGTTGTGCCGGAAGTGTTGAAGCCCGCTGGCGATGCTTTCCTCTTTGTCAATCAAGTCACTAATGACGATGATCAAACCGCGACGTTTCGTTCGTTCCGCGGCTTCGTGCAACACCGATCCAACATCCGTTTCGCCGCCGGATTTGACGCCATCGAGCGCTTGCAAAATGCGACGGAATTGGGAGGGATGTGCCTTGGGCGGAATGTACTGCCGGACTTCTTTGTCAAACAGCACCAAGCCAACCGCGTCGTTCTGGCGGATCAACAAGTAAGTCAATGCTGCCGCGAGGTAGGCTCCATAACTGAGCTTGTCAATCTCGCCGCTTTTGAATGCCATCGATTCGGAACAGTCAAGCAAGATGTACGCGCGAAGGTTCGTCTCGTCCTCAAATAACTTAATCTGATACTTGTCGCTACGTGCGAGCATCTTCCAGTCCATCGCCCGGAGATCGTCGCCAGGCGAGTAAGGGCGATGATCCAGGTACTCGACGGAGAATCCGTGATACGGACTCCGATGACGGCCTGTGAGGAAACCCTCTACGACTTGCTTGGCAACAAGGTCCAGGCTGCCGAGGCGAGCGAGCCCGGCGGGATCGAAGAAAGTGGATGGCATGGTTTACTCTTCCGGAACTTCTTCGATCAACTTGGAAACGATATCGTCTGTCGTCAGTCCATCGCTTTCGGCCGAGAAACTGGTTACTAAGCGATGCCGTAAAACGGGATAACACACGTATCGAATATCGTCTGACGAAACGTGGACTCGACCGTCAAGCAACGCATGTGCCTTGGCACCAAGCAAGATGGATTGGCACGCACGCGGCCCGGCTCCCCAAGTCAGATACTTTTTGACAAAGCTCGTTGCGTCTGCCTCGTTAGGCCGGGTCGCGCGTACCAGTCGTACGGCGTAGGCCGACATCGAGCGACCGATCAGAACTTTCCGGACGACTTGCTGCAGATGCAATATGTCGTCGCTGTCGAGCAGCGATTGGAGATCGGGCAGACCTTGCGAGGTCGTTGTCTCGGCGATTTGAAGCTCTTCTTCAAACGACGGATAACCGACCTGGATCTTGAACATGAAGCGGTCGAGTTGAGCTTCAGGGAGAGGATATGTTCCTTCTTGCTCGATCGGATTCTGGGTGCCAAGAACGAGGAAAGGTTTCTCGAGCTTAAACGTCTCGCCCGCGGTTGTGACCTGATATTCCTGCATCGCTTGCAAGAGCGCGGCTTGCGTTTTTGGCGGCGTTCGATTGATCTCGTCACCTAGAATGATGTTGCCGAACAGCGGACCGCGGATGAATCGCATCCGCCGCCGCCCAGTTCCTTCTTCTTCGTCCAGGATCTCCGTTCCTGTGATATCAGAAGGCATTAGGTCAGGCGTAAACTGAATCCGGCTGAACTTCAGCGACAGCAGGCTCGCGATATTCGAGATCATCAGCGTCTTTGCCAGTCCCGGAACACCTTCGAGCAAACAATGTCCCTGGCAAAAGAGTGCCATTAGCACTTGCTTTAGGACTTCACGCTGTCCGACGATCGAGCGACTCAGTTCGTCAGTCAGCTTGCCGTAGATCTCGGCGAGTTGTTCGGCGGCTTTTAGATCCTGATCCTCGATCTGTCCCGACGAGGAATTCCCAGTCAACCTGGCCATGGAGTGCTTTCTATGGTGGGAGTGCGAAGCGGTAGGAGCAAACACTACACGCACAACGTAGCGAGTTATCCCCGCCAGTCAAGCATCGATCATGATTGATGCGACGGATTAAGAGAGCAACTTATCCAGATCCCACACTTTGATCGTCCGGTCAAAGCTGGCGGAAGCAAGGCGTTTTCCATCCGGTGCGAACTCGACGGAGTAGATCGAGTTGGAATGAGCCTCGACGTTCGCGAGCTGCCTGTGTGTTTTTGGGTCCCAAATAAGGACTTCTCCATCGCGACCACCCGAAGCAAGTAGCTTGCCATCGGGCGAGTACGCGACGCACTTGGCGAAATTGCGATGACCTGCGAGTTCCGCAATGACAACCTTCGAAGTTGACGTGCATATTCGAATTCTACCGTCACCGCTCGCGGTCGCGAATCGATCCCCTTGGGGTGGAAATGCAATTCCTTCCACCGTTCCGTTATGTCCTGCGAGTCGACCCAACTGCTCGCCGTCGTCGGCATGCCACAGCAAAAGCGTTTGATCGTAACTGCCCGATGCGAGCAATTTGCTATCTGCCGAAAACGCAAGGCAATAGATCGCGTCGCTGTGTCCCGAGAGCACGGATTTCGGAGTTCCCGCCGTCGCATCCCAAACACGAACGACATTGTCATACCCACCGGAAGCCAACAACTGACCATCCGGCGAAGCCGCCATACATTCAATGTACTGTTGATGTCCGCCGATCGTCGCCAGCGCAGCCCCGGTAGCCACATCCCAGACACGCAGCGTCTTATCAAGGCTCGCCGTCACGAGCTTCTTGCCCTCCGGAAGAAACGTAACGGTGCAAACACCATCACCATGTCCCCGAAGCGTGATTCGTTCTTCGCCACTTTCGAGATCCCAGATCTTCGCCGTGTTATCAAGGCTCGCCGACGCCAACAGCTTGCCATCGGGCGAGAACGACGCGTCGTAGACGGCGTTGGGGTGACGGAAGCTAAGGATTGGATCGTTTGGCATTGGACCTGATTAGGGGAAACTAAATTCGTAGCGGAGAGTCGACCAAGTTCTTACAGGATAACTGCCAACGAGATTCACGGCAAAGAAATCCAGCTCCGTCACAAAAGTAGTATCGCCACAGGGAACACGAAGAGTCACAAACACGACGGAATGGCTGCTTGGTGAGACATGACGCGCGGTGTTTGGTTTCACCTGATCTTTCGGATAGACAATGTTAACGATATGGTTCGCCACACGTCGACAGGTTGCCTCCGAGCCGCTATCCAGAGGGATGCACCGAAGCGTCTGCGGGTCACGTCGTGTGAACTGGGACTACACGATACAATTTAAATCGACTGTTTAGTGTTGTTGGGAATTGAAGTTGCTGATGGACGCTTCGCTTGGCAAGAAACTCGACTACATCATCATCGGGGCGGGATCGGCGGGATGTGTTGTTGCGGCTCGGTTGTCTGAGAATCCAGATGTTGAGGTGCTGTTGCTGGAGGCAGGTGGCTCGGATGCGCATTCGGATGTTGAAGATCCTGTAAAGTGGCCGAGGCTGCTGCGGAGTGAGAGGGCGTGGCAGTACGAAACGGCTCCGCTTCGGCACTGCAATAATCGAGTCGATCGCGTGCCGCGTGGCAAGATGCTTGGCGGTTGTCATAGCTTGAACGCGAATATCTGGGCGCGAGGGCATCGTAGCGACTTTGATGGCTGGGAAGAGCAAGGTTGCCGCGGCTGGGGGTGGAGCGACGTACTCCGGCTCTATAGAAAAAGCGAGGATTGGAATGGAGTGGCGAGTGAGCTGCGTGGCGTTGGTGGGCCGTTGTATGTTGCTCCTCCCACCGATCCGCACCCGCTGGCGACTGCCTTTGTCGAGTCGTCTGATGTGGTCGGAGTTCCACGGCTCGAAGATCACAATGGACCCGAGATGGAAGGAGCGGGCTTTGCCAACCTGACCATCAAGAACGGACAGCGGCATAGTGTAGTCAACGCTTATCTTCGATCGGCAATGAACCGGCCTAACCTCACCGTCATTACGCATGCAGAAACGTCTCGGCTGCTGATCGAAGGGACGCGTTGTGTTGGGGTGGAGTATGAGCATGAGGGCACGTTGAAATCAGTCCGCGCTGAGTGTGAAATCATTCTCGCGACCGGCGTGATTGGGTCGCCGTGTATCCTCATGCGATCTGGGATCGGACCAGAAGACCAACTGAAGCGGCTGGGGATCGATGTCGTCTTCGACTCGCCAGGCGTGGGCCAGAACTTGCACGATCATCCGATGATCGGAGGCATCAACTACGAATGCAAAGTTCCGATGGGCGCGCCGCATCATAATGGTGTTGAAGCGTCGATGTGGTGGAGGTCGAAGGCCGGCCTGATTGGTCCTGATATTCAGGCGTTGCTTCTTGAGTTTCCTTACGCGACACCTGCACTGGCAGACCGTTTGCCAAGCTCGAATTGCTATACCATCGCACCACTCGTCGCTCGTCCTGCTTCGCGCGGGAGCATGACTCTCTCGTCAGCTAACTTTAAGGACTCGCCGATCATCGACGTCAATTTCATGGCTAGTGATTCCGACGTCGAAGTGATGTTGGCTGCGATCGAGATGTGTCGAAATATGGGAGCTTCCGACGCGTTCGCACCGTTTCGCAAGCGAGAAGTAATGCCGGGGAAGCTGAATCGTCGCGAGATGATTGAATTCATTCGAATGAGTACGACGACGTGCTTTCATCCGGTCGGGACTTGCAAGATGGGAGTCGACCGCGATGCCGTCGTTGACCCGGAATTGAGGGTACGCGGAATCAAAGGGCTGCGAGTTGCGGATGCTTCGATTATGCCGACGATCACCTGCGGTAACACGAACGCTCCTGCCGTGATGATTGGCGAGAAGGCGGCGGAGATGATTGTTGGCAATTGAGCGGTATGCGCTAGCTTCGGGCCTTTTGAAGATCATGCCTCACATGCGGAAGCCCGAGGCTAGCGCCTACGGCTTACGTTCAGAACAAACTGCCGCCGGTTCTTACACCAATTCTCTGATTGGTTGATAGAGGCTATGGTCGATGAGATATCGCGGTCGTCCGCCAAGATCGTTGATCGTCGCGTAGTTCACGTCGATGCCGACGTTGCGGTAGAGCGTGGCGAAGATGTCTTGGAAGTGGACGGGGCGTTGGGTGGCGTGTTCGCCGAGTCGATTCGTTGCACCAATCACTTGTCCGGTACGGATTCCGCCACCGGCCATCATCGCACAGGCGACTCGTGGCCAATGATCGCGCCCGCCTTTCTTGTTGATACGTGGCGTCCGACCGAACTCTCCCCAAACGACAACGGATGTATTCTCCAACATGTCGCGACGTTCCAAGTCCTCGATCAAGGCGGTTAGTCCCATGTCCAACGCGGGAATATGATCGCGTGCGTTGTCGAAGTTGGTTCCGTGTGGCCGGCCATGCCAGTCCCAACGACCGTACGAAAGCGTTACGACTCGGACTCCAGCTTCTACCAGTCGGCGCGCGGCGAGGAAATAGTCGTTCAGCAAGATCCCGGCGTCACCGTACCCTGCGTATACGTTGTCGCCACGTCCGTAGCGATCGCGCAGCTTCGAGTCTTCCTGCTCCAAGTCGAGTGCATCGACCAGCCTGCTCGATGTAAGAATACCAAACGCTTGCTCGTGATAAGCGTCGACACCTTCGAGCGAGCCATCGGCGTCGGCGTCCCGCTTCAACCGATCAAGCTGACTCATCAGAGCCCTTCGATCGCTAAGGGTGTCCAGTGTGATACCTTTGAGTTCCAGATTCGCGCCACCGCTGCCTTGGTTCGGCGTGAACGGAGCATGCGCCTGACCTGAGTAGCCCGCCTGCCCTGGGTCGCCCCATGAGCCTCCACGCATCTTCGGGTTGAGGTTCATAAAAGCTGGAATGCCCGGAGTAGCGGTGCCCTGCAATTTGGAAACCGACGAGCCGAGCGATGGCCGACCGCCGACGGGTTGATTTGCAGTTGGCCAACCGGTCCACGCTTGAAAGGCCGAGTGTCTTCCCTCTGACCCAACCAGCGAGCGGATGATTGCTAGCTTGTCCATCATCTTCGCCGTCCTGGGCATCAGTTCGCAGATGTCGATTCCTGGTACGTTCGTGTTGATCGGTTGGAACTCGCCCCGGATCTCGACCGGAGCGTCCATCTTGAGGTCGACCATGTCTTGATGAGGCGGCCCGCCAGTCAGAAAGATCATGATGATCGACTTCTGCGAGCGCGTACCTGTACTGGCTTCGGCCTGCAGCAACTGTGGCAATGCAAGTCCGCCCATGGCCAAACCACCAATTTGAAGAGCTTGGCGGCGAGTCACTCCATCGCAATACTGGCTTCCACGTCCTTTGATTGTCAGCATCGGTGGGCTCCTGGGGGAGGGGGCTCGTGGGGATGGGATTACCCATCCCAAGTTGTTATCGGTACATCTGTAGCTGTTCGTAGTATAGCGAATGCGAATTCTAATTGCTTTAGGAAGTTGAGCCACATAATACCTGCGGGTTACGCCACTTTTACGTGGCAACGAGACCTTATGGCTTATGAGATCGGCACGCTTGACTCGCGCGATACACTTTAACAAGTGCCAAATAGACGTACCAAACGCCGGCATTTGTGTGAAACAGCGGCTAGACTTGTCTGGGCCGGCGTTTGGCTGGCCAAGTGAGGCAATCAAATGACGAGACTAGTCGCTCTTAAATCTCTCTTGTTGCTGGCTGTGCTACCTGCGGTCTACAGCAACGGCGATGACGCGACGACAGCACGTAAGGTCCTCCTCCCCGCTGCCAGTCTCGAGCGGCCCATGCTTCGTTCGGCCCTGATCGATGCGGCGAAGCTCCCCGAGAAGTGGGAGACGCATCCCCTCGCCCGAGCGCTCTTTTTCGCCACGGAGCGCCACGCGTTCATTGACCAGCAGGTGAGGGACTTCTCGTGCATACTTGCCAAACGCGAGCGAATCAACGGTCGCCTGCGAGAGTACGAGTATCTTCGGACAAACGTTCGGCGCGAACGACAAACTGCTGACCGGACAGTTCCGTTCTCTGTGTACGCCGAATTCCTTGCCCCCAAGAAATTCCAAGGACGCAAAGTTCTGTATGTCGAAGGTCGCAATGACAACAGAATGTTGGTCCGAAATGGAGGTTTGCGTTTCTCGCACGTTGTTGTCAATATTTCACCAACGAGCGATGCCGCGACGCGCGAGAGTCGCTATCCGATCACTGAACTTGGACTGAGTAACATGGTCCGTCGCTTGATCGATCAGGCGCAGAACGACATCGTTGCCGATCCGGCCGCCCAGAACACAGACGTTACTTTTTTTCGAAACGCTGAAATCGACGGCCGATTATGCACTCATATTCGTGTGACTCATCCCAACGAAGATCCGGCCTTTACTTTTCATCAGGCGAACATCTATGTTGACGACGAGTTGCATGTTCCTTTACGCGTAGAAAGTTACACGTGGCCGAAAGGCACGAGCGAGACGCCTGTACTTTTGGAAGAGTACACTTACATGCGGTTAAAGCTCAACGTGGGGCTTACAGACCGCGACTTTTCTGAAGAGCTAGTGCGCGGGCAGCCTTAGGCAGAGTTCGTCTTATCTCTCTTGAAGATGGTATCCTCCGCGATCGGCGGCGCGCAGCGCAAAGTGCGGTCGTTGTCCGGGATGCGGAATGATCGCCGAGAATTGCCAGTCTGGTTCCATCGGTCGTTGGGATCTAGCCGGAGCTGTTGGTCAGCGCAGAAGTCTCGCGTTCAGCCAGTTCGCATAGTCGCGAGTGTCGGCGCGATCTGCCATTTCGACGACGAGTGCCAAACGTCTGGCTTCGGTGACGTCGATTGTGATCGACAACGGCGAGTCGCCGCCACGGATGATTGAGCTTGTGAATGCAAGCGTCCACGTTCGTTCGCCCGCTTCGTTCTTCTGCTCTACTAGCACTTGATAGACCACGCTTCCTTGCCGGTTCGCATGATCGTCCAATGCAAGTTCTGCTTGGAATTGCCGATACTTGCCGTTGAGCGCGTAGGCGACACGCGAAATGCTGTGCATTCCGAGCCCCTTGAAAACGATCGTGCCATCGGAGCGTAACCGACCGCCGAGCGTGTTCTTTGCGACTCCCAGTGGCCACTTCAAGTCAAGGAACGGAATTGATTTGTAGCCGATTGCGGGCAAGTCCGAGAGATAGGTAACCGAATCGGATTGTGGCTGAATGAAGGTAATGCTCTCTTGCAGCTTGCTCGTTGGTAGCTGCAGCAATGCGCCCGCCACCGTAGTGATCTGAGTGAGAGTTGGTTCCGTTCGTGTGAGTCGTGATGCCGCGATGAAGCTCCCGTCGCGGAAGCCGAGTAAGCATTCCGCTTGTGGCGTACGGTGTACTCGCGTGTTGAACGTGATCGCTCGCACTTCCTCCGCACGGATCGATGTCCGCGCGCCGTTGTTCGACGACTCGACTCCGAGCGAGACAAGTCCAAACAGCCCGCCACTGTCGCGCTCCGTTGTCGGTAACAGCTTTCCCGTGACCACATCACCGTTCAAAAGATGAACGCCATCAGTTGAATCGACGGCTTTCAGCGCTTGCCGCTCCCGATCCCGCTTCAGTGGATCCGCGGCCGACAGAAGAATGCAAGCTTGAACGAATTGGCGATCGATGCGAATTTCACCCCACAGACGAGAAGTGAGTGTGACCGAGTCGCGTTCGATTCGCACAAGATCGCCAACGAGTAGAGTGCCGTCAGACAGGAGCAGTTGCGACAAACGAGCGTGATCCGCGTAGCGACCCCACAGTACATAGTCGGACTTAACAACTTCCTTCCGTTCGCCGTCAACACGAACTGCGATACTCCAATTCGCCATCAGCTCGTCAATCGCTGCGGGAACAGCCTCGTCGTCGACGACAAGTAGCGAGTGCGATTGTCGTTCGTCGCTATCTGCGGCGGACGCGAAGCAACTGACGATCAGCACAATGAGGTGCAAGTAACAAAGCGGTCGGGCGAGCGACATAGATTCAACGTTCAAAGATTGGGAGATAGCTTTCCGGCATCCGGAGAATGAGGCAGGCCATTGCGGTTCCGTATTCGGAGCTGATCGCATCACTCCACGCTCCACCGCCTCGTTGTTCACTTAGCAACGCATCACGAATCGCAGGATACCAGGTGTTCCAATAGCGACCGCCCGCGTGCCACATTGCTTGGACAGCATAGTATTGGCCATATAAAAAATACTGTCGATTGTCTTGTCCGCTTTGATCGGGCGGAAACTGCATCACGTACTCTAGCCCGCGTGACAACGCATCGCCTTCATAGATCCCGGCGTTATACATCGCAACCAACGCGGCGGCCGACCGAGGAAAGCGGCTGTCGCCCAACTCGCTGGCCATATACGAAAATCCACCATCATCATTCTGGCACTTTTCGGTATATGCGATGGCTCGATCAATCGTTGCCTTGGGAACAAAGACGCCGGTGTTATGAGCCGCCCGGAGCGCCATGACTTGGCAAACAGTAACCGACAAGTCGGCTTCATCGCGACGCGGTTCGTATCGCCAGCCACCCTCCTCGTTTTGGGTGTTGATGATCAACTGAACTGCCTTCACCAGTTTTTGCCGTAGCCCCGGTTTCGGCGAAGTTCCGTACGCTTCCGCTAGGAACAGGGTTGCGAATCCGTGTTCGTACATCGGCCCGCGAGTATTGCTTTCGCCTGTGTGAATGAAGCCGCTGTCTCGCGCGCTCGCGAGCACGTAATCGATACAACCATTCAGCTGACCGCCATACTTACCACGTCCCGGCAAATCGCCCGCCGAGAGAAATGCCATTCCACATAATCCGCAAACCGCAAGATTATTTCGGTACGGCCCAATACCAAATGATCCGTCATCCGTCTGTCGCGTCGCGAGGTAAGCTAAGCCCGCCTCGACCGCTTTGCGAGCCTTGCCGTTGAAGAAATTCTCGCGTGGTGATTGGCGAGTTGAATTCGATTCTTGCGCAAATGTTAGATTTGCCAGGGCTGCTCCACCACAAAGCGTAAGTGTCATTTGGCGACCAATCTCGCGGCGAGTGTACAGCATATTTACCTTGTTCGCACTCAGTCTCGCAAACGCCGTTGTTCTTCGGCGAGGCGTTTGTAGTACTGCTTGATCACTCGCTCGTAGCGAGGCAAGAACTCTTCTTGTAACGGAGTTTGGATGTGCTCACGTAGTCGTTCGGGTAATGTTCCCCAAATCGCATCGAGTAGGTCAGCCTGATCATCGACATTACCTTCGCCTCGTGATGTAGGGTCTTCTTCGGTCCCATCCTTCGTGGTCTCGCCGGTCTGATCTGAAGGATCTTTAGAAGCTGTTGCCGCCGATTGACTTGCCTTCTCTTGCTCCGCCGCTTCTAGCATCTTTGCCAGTTCCGACGCGATGTCCAACTGAAGTCGTTGTGTCGTCGTGGAAGTATCGCTCCGATGGATTCGTTGTTCGACACCTTGCATCAACTGAGCAAGATGGGCGAGAGTACTCTTCGGCGCCGTGACGCCCAGATCCTCGCCAGCGATATTGGTCGAAGGCTTAGGGCGCGGAGCTGGGAGATCGTCCAATCCGTCGAGCAGCCGTTGATCAACCGCATCGGGAAGCGGAGGTGGTGCGTCGTTACCAGATGTGGTTGTTAGGCCAATCATCGTGACAACACAAGTGACGATACAGACGCCGATTAATCGCTTTGACTTGATGTTCATTCGTCGGCTCCAGATCCCTGATCTCCGGCCTGTTTAAGGGCGTCATCAAGGCCATCAATGGCTTCATTGGACGAGTCTGGCGAATCTGTCCGGTCGCTCGATTCTTCAGCCGGTAACGCCTCGGTCAGCAACGCAGCGAGTTGACCTTGTTCGAGTGCTAGTCGTTGAAGTTCCTGTTGGCCTTCGTCTTTCAATCCCTCTGGCTCCTGTCGCCGTTGTTCTAAGGCAACGGTTCGTTCGTAAATATCGAGCTGCATCGCATGCAGCAACCGCAATTCCTCCACGCCGAGCGAGGCTAGCTGCTCGCCGGACGATCCAGCGGCGGATTCATTGCCTCTGTTCGAAGCGCCATCCCCAGTTGAATCGTTGCCGTTTGCGACTTGCGAATTCAATGCGGCAAGCAGTTGTTGCAGTCGCGATAAGGAACGGCCCTGAAGACGGCGCACCCTCTCATTCGGCGGCTCTTGCTCAAGTAGCTTTGCCGCGTCGCTCATAGACGTTTCGACGGTCGTCATTCCAAATGCAAACGCCTTGGGTATCGGCATCTGCTCACGAGCATCCTTCGTTCTCTCGGCCAGTTGTTGTTGCTTGTGGCTCATTTGCGAAGGGGTCTGCGACGACACGCCCAAGTCTTGCCATTGGGCAGTGGCGTCAAGCAAGACCTGTTGCCGAGCCGCAATTCCGATAAGATTCGTCTTCAGCTGAGCGAGTGCCGCAGCGACCTGCTGGGGACTGGAGTCACGAGGCTCGCGCCGAGTGGAATCCGTCAACACGTCTAGGACTTGCTGCAATCCCCTTTCAACTTCGCTCTGTGTCTTCGATGCATTTCCCAAGCGGTTTTGAGCGACGTCATCTCCGACTTGTCGCATCTGCTCTGCGATCCCGTGGGTACTCGCCTCGCGGACTGCCTCGGCCAGCGCCTGCGCGGCCGATGGATCTGATTCGCGAATCTGATTCTCTAACTGGTTCATTGCTGCCTGAATTCGGTCGAAGCGACGGGCGAGATCCAGTTGTTCGCCTGAAGCCCTCGCTAAATCGGCTCGCTCTTGCGGCGAGAGCGCTTCGAGTCGCTTCCCAATCGTGGGGAGCTGGTCGACTTGAGTCGACACCTCTTGCTGGGCTCGCAACAATCGTGCGACATCACGAGCGAATCGGCGATAGTCGTCCCACTGGGAAAGCTGGTCGATCATCGATTGGAGATCGTTGGCGATGACGTCTTGTCGACTGCCTATCGAGGCAAGGAACGCTTCCGTGGCACCACTGTCTCGATCGGCGCCGCGCGCGGATTTCGTCGCCCGAATGAACTCGCTTAGCAAATCGGGGAGTCGATGTCGGTTCACGGCGTCCAATGCGTCCGATAACCGCTTCATCCGCAACGTCGCCTCCGAATCTGGCGACTGATTACTGCTCATTGATGCGAGCAAATCGGCGATGATTTGTGCGGCACCACCGGGGCGATCGTCGAGCAACCTCGCCACTCGCTGCTGCTGGAGTTCACTTGCTCGCAATTGTCCCGCGTCATCGTCCGACAGGCTGCCAACGGTCTCCATTTGAGTCTGCAACGACGCCACCTGAGAGCGTGTCGCCCGCTGCAGTCGCAACGCCTCGACGAGACGGGCAAGCAGCAGCTTCTGTTTCTCTTGTGATCGATAGTCGAAGTCGTCTCGAGAAATGATCGAAAGTGACCTCGTCACCATTTCGCTCGGTTGCGGTTTGTAGTCACGTGCAACGAACGCAATCTCCAGCGTCTCGTTTGGGGTTAATTCAAACTCACTGAGATTCAGTTCGCGAGCGACCTTCCGCACATCGGCGTGCGCAGGCAGTTCATCGCGAGTTGGCGAAACCTCTGGTCCGACGAACAGCGGAATCATGGTGTCCCGGACTCGTAGATTAAGCGTGTGGATTGCCAACTCGTCGGTGCCAGTAACGCGTAATGGAACAATTGCATCGGGTGTGAAATACATGTCTGCCGTCGGTGCTGACACCACCACTTTCGGTGCTTGGTCTTCGAGGATCTCCCAATTGACCCGATCATTACTTTGACTGATGACACCATCGTCTTCGATCAGCTCGATCCAGAAGTGACCTTTAATTGGCGTGTCGGTAGGTAAGGTCGACAGCTCGAATGCGGTGTTACTGGAGTCGACCTGTGCGTGAAAGGCTTCGACATTTTCACCGCTGGCGACGTAGCCGCGAACACTCTGCACCGGACGATCAGTTCGCCCCGAGATAACGAGCGTCGAATCTTGCAGCACGCGGATAGGCCCGACTGGCGACTTGGTTGACGAGATCCCGCTGTATGCCGGCGGCTCTACTGTTATCTGAAAATCTTCGATCCTTGCTGGTTCCACGACTTCCAGCGGCAGCCAGGCCATCGAATCGTCATCGCCACCTACGGCACGATATTTGAACGCACGGGTGACGTTGCTGCGAGTGAAATGAAATCGATCGTCGCCACGTTGCATCGTCGCCGTATCAAGTTCGTCTTCATCGTCCCCGTCAAACCAGAACTGAAGTTTCGCGTCTCTTGGGAGATGGCCACGTCGATCGGTCAACTCGATCACGAAATCCTGTCCCAACGCAATTCGTTCAGGAGGATTGACGAATTCCAGCGAGTTCCAACGAGGCCATGCCTCGCCACTCCAAGGCACGGCCATCCGGCGTGCCGCGAGAGACGTCGCGTCGAGATCCGAGCAGCAAACGATTCCGATGGCCATCACCAAGGGGATACATGCGAGCAGCGACCGACGCGTCGCTCTTGTGTTGAGGCATTCGGTGAAATCGAGTGGGTGGACAAGTGTTTCGGTCTCGGAAATCACCGTTTGTCGCAGCTTGGCGGATTCCGCTTGCGTCGCGTCGTTGCTGCCTCGTAGGAAATCGAGTGATGATGACAGGCGATCACCAAGTTGCGGGAAGCGGCGCTCGACCTGTTGGGCGACTTCCAACTCACTGAAAGTTCGTCGGATCGACGGTGCAACAAAACGCCGAAAACTCCAAAGCAGCGTCAGGGCGAACGAGGTCGAAAGAATTACCCGAACTCCGCGATCTTGCAAACGGAGCGAGTAGTCGACCCAACCAAACACGAATGCCACAGAGACAACAGTGACAATAAACCAACACAGCCCATGTACGACGAGCAATCGTCGTGCTCGCCGAGCAACCGCATGAATCTGGCGTTGGATTGAGTGTGACATGAGCTGAAAGGTGTTGTGAGTGTCGCCCGACTTGTATTATAGCAATCCCGCTCGCTTACGCAGAATCCACTCTGATACTAACAGAGCGATAAACAACGCGGCGAGCCATGGTGAATTCCATATCGGACGTGGTGGCGACGATTCGATTCGGACCTGCTCGCCCGGTGGCAGCGACTTTAGCAGTCGTGATGTATTTCGAATCGTATAAAAGCGTCCTCGCGATGTGGCCGCGGCGGCTTCAAGATCGTTTGCATCCATCTCTAACCGTGAACGTTCATTCATTAGCGAATTGACGGAAAACTGACGATGTGATGGCTGTTGGGAGATGACGGGAGACGCTAGTTGAGCTTCGTAGTTCCCGACCGCGAGATCGTTGAGTGATGTCTCGAAGAGCCCGCGATTTGTCGCGGCACGCGATAGCACGGTCGTTCTGGATTGATGTTGCTCCGACACGAGCGAAACGGTGACGGCGCTGTCTTCAGCGGGAGCTAATCGCTCGTCACGGAACAGCACACGCAGTCGGACCTCGTCGCCCATCATGTAATGTTGCGAGTCGGTCGTGATCTCGATTGGCTGGCGATCCGCCCGTAACTTCGACCTACTTAAGTAACGAATGGTCTGGTGCCAGTATCGTCCGTACCACTGGTCACTCCCCCGATGTCTTGCCCACAGGTAAGATTCGTCGGTCGCGTGAAAGATGACTTTGCCCGCCCCAGCGAACTGCATCAAGATCAGCGGCAGCGGTCGCCCGCCGAGGCTGCGGCGCGTCGGATGCTCGGCAAGTACCATCGCGGTGGAATTCGAGTCTGGAATTTCCAGCATCCAACGTAGCTCTGGCAGCTGCGACCAAGATGCTTCCGACTCGTCGGGGGAATCACCGATTTGAAAAGTTGGACTCTCAAGGCCAAGCATCGTCGGACGTAACCGAAAGGATTCCGCCACGCTTGCTTCCTGGGAAGGAAAGGAGGCTGTCGCGAGATCGAACGGCAGCAGTTCGGCCAACGGAGTCGCTTCGTATTGTTTCGGGAAATGATTCGGGCCCGCAATGAAGACGATGCCGCCACCTCGCTCCTCGACAAACTCTCGTAGGTTACCGAGTACGCTACGGCTGAAGAACGCTGGGTCCGCGTCGCCGAAGATAACAACGTCGTACTCAAACAACTCGTCTCGCTGGACCGGAAAGGCATCGATGATCGCTCCGTCATCGGTGACGTAGTCCAGGTCCGCCTCTTGCAGCACCGTCGTCAATTCAATCGCCTTCTCATTGGTCGTTCCTTGTTTCGTCGCTCGCGATAAGAGACTCTTCAAATAGCGGAACTCGTAACTGGGCGTCGATTGTACGAGCAAGACGCGAATCGTTGTATTTCGAACGCTGACTCTGCGCGATAGCCGATTGTTGTCTTGATTCGGTTCGTCGTCGAACGTGTCGACTTCGATCACGTAGTTAAAGTCTCCCTCTTCTTGCGGGCGATGCGGCAAGCGGATCGTAAGCGGCGCCGTGTCGTCGGTAATTTCGACCGTGACTTCCGCGAGTGGGGTACGTTCTTCGTCTTGCATTAACCGAACGGTTGCCTGACGACCGGCGAGCCCCAAGCTGCTGAGCTGTACCTTAAAATTCAACACGTCTCCCACAAAGGCGATCTCGTCGACGAGCAAGTCACTCAATCGAATATCCCGAGGAGGCTGTTCGCTCCCCAAGCCGACAATATGTAGCGGCACAGATTTACCTTTTGCGTACGTCGCAATGTCGCTGAGGGTCTGTCCGTCGGTCGTGACGCCATCGGTCAGAAGAATGATTGCCGCGGTCGAATGCCCTCGCTGCGCGTCGATGATCTGGCGAACTGCGTTGCCAAGCCGACTCGTTGTATCGGTCGCTTGCAATTCGGCTACGTTCGCGTATTCGCTGCTTGTGTCGAATGGTATTTCTCGGACCGTATCGCCGATGGAGACAAGCTTCACCCGATATCGTCGCTTCATCGCCGCCAGCCACCCGCGTCCTTCTGCGGCCAGCAACGACTTCGCTTGCTCCAAACGCGACGGATCGTCGGCGAAGTATTTACGGACGACACGGTCCACTCGGGCATTACGGTAAGTATCGATCATCGCCATGCTCTCGGAAGTGTCCACGGCGATAACGAGTTCGGGCAACTCCGTTCGATGTCGGCGCTCAGCCCAGCCGTACAGCATGAACACGATAAGGCCGAAGATTGTGAATCGCGTGGTAGTAAGCGAAAGACGCAGCCAGCGGCCCGAAAGGGGTTCGCTTCGATAGATACGAATCACAAAGAACGCCAACAGAATGAGCAACAAAAGCGTTACCCATGGCGGCCATGCCAAGGTGTGAGCAAATGATCGTTGAACGCCCTCGCCATCGACATGTGTGTCGTTGGCGAGCCAGTCGAGTGCACTGCTTGCGAGTACGTTGCTTGTGTTTGCAGCTGCAGCGAGCATCATGTCGACGCCCTCCCGAAGCGGGCTGCGAGGAAGGTCTCAGCGACGAGTAACGCCAGCAGAGTGCCGAGTGCTATGCGGAACAAAGGGACATCTTGCTCGGCGAAGGATTGGGGGGGGGCGTTGAGTTGCGCATCGTCGAATAGCTCGCTTAGCTCGTCGCGTAATACTGACTCCAGATTGCTTTCGCTGGCATCCGAAGTGATCGCCTCCAAGTTCACGGAGAATGTCTGCTGCGGAATGTTCTCGTCATCGAAACGGAGACGATAGACTCCCGGCTGGTTAGCCTGATCGTACGTCCAGCTGTCTTCTTCGTCGTTAATGTGCAGCGGAAGCTCGTTGTTATCTGGTGTAAGCAACGTCGCGGTCGAACTTGCGGAACGTTCTTGCAGGCGTGATGAGAGCAGATCACCGACGAACATGTTCCTTTGCGCAACACGATTGCTCGCGGCCAGGCGAACGATCTCGTGAATCAGAGGCGGGAAGCTTGGCCACGACGCAAGGGCCGTCCAGGGCGTGGCGGGTTCAGTTGTTCGATCAACAGATTCCGGCGAGGCGGCGGTCGCGACGAGCAACACCCTTCCCTGCCCTACTGCTTCTTCGACGATTGCAGGATCGCCATTTTCAAAAGCGAGCGCGACCGATGCATTTTCGTTGATACGGTCGAGGCGGATGTATCTCCATATGGGAACGGTCAACAATCCGGAACGTTCATGGCCACGAAACGGCAGCGTCAAAGGGTGGCGGTATTCGAGAGGGTTGAATCCGTGGCGGCCATCGCCGACCGTCTCGTTCAAACTCGCTGGCAATAACTTAGTGAGCGATTCTGCTCCAAGTTGTTCGTTGTAGCCTTCCGAGTTCACCAAATCACCGAGCACAAAGACGAGACCTCCACCCTGTTCGACGTAGTCGAGAAGTTTCTGGGCTTCGTCGGGTGTGAAGTGAGCGACGTTGCAAAGGAAGATGCAGTCATAGTCATGAAGTGTACGCTCGATGATGGCATGTTCCGACGCCACTTCGGGGTGTATCCCATTCGTGTCGGCACTGGGACTGAGCGCGAATGCTACATACTCGGCGGCGTGAGGACGCCCCTGAATGCATAGCACTCGAGTCGTATCGCGGACCGGAACGGAAAGCCAACGATCGTTATCGACCTTCAACCCATCATCGCCGATGGTCGCTTTCAGGACGTGCTCCCCGGCAACGTTGAACGTGACGGCGAAGTTTGCGGTCGCTCGCGCCCCGCTCTCCAAGTCAACGAATTGTTCACCGGCGCTGGTCCCATCGACGGAGAGTTCGACTCGCTTGCGCAGTTGTTTGTTCTTGGCAAAGCTTGCGAGTTCTACGTCGACCAAAACGGGCGCACCGACCACGACAGTGCCGCTTTGTAGAGCGATCCGTGCGATGGCAGTGTTATCCGGAGTGATGTTTGCGCTCGTGTCACCTAGGTGGAGCGCGGCACGTGGCGACAACGCAGCCAGTCGGGATCGCCAGTTGTCTGTTGGTGAGTCATCCCAAGTGGATTTGCTTAAATCGCTGAAGATGTGAACATGCTGATGCTCGAAGCGATCTTCTACTGCGCTGAGTAACTGTTCGATTTGCGACAGAGTTGCCGTAAGCGAGGCGCGACGGTTCGTGATTCGAAGGCCGTTGATTTCGGCGATTACCGCGCTGTGGTTCGCCGATGGTTCACGGATGATTACTTCGGGCGGATCGGCTAGTGTTACTAGTGAGAATGCGTCGCCCGGAGCTGCATATTCGACGAGTTTCGTGGCTTGCAATCGAGCATCGGACAACCGAGTTGTTTCGGAGGCTTCGTAGGCCATCGAATAGGATGTGTCGATCACAAGAATCGTATGCGTTGGTGGTTGCGGCCTCCAACCGCCAATTCCGGGAAGCCCTGATACGATCGGCTCTGCGAACGCGATTGCCAGCAACAGGAGGATCGCAGCGCGAATTGCGAGCAGCAACCATTGCTCGATTTGGATTCGGCGTTGATGACGGCGAATCGCCGCCAGTAAGAATTGCGTTGCCGCCCATGTCGTTTCCACGAAGCGTCTGCGGCTCCAGAGATGAATCAGCACCGGTAGCGCGGCGGTGACTCCCCAGAGCAACAACCAAGGACTTGCGAATGACCAAATGGCGAACAACGGCATGGTGACTTCGACGCAGCTAACTTCTATCGGCTTCTGGATTGACGTGAAGACAGAAACGCCGACAAGGCAACATCGAGCGGCTGATCGGTCGGAACGAGCCGATAGTCGATCTCGTTATCCAAACAGCCGCGTTTGATTTGTTGGAGAAAACTGTCGAGCTCTGCTTTATATGCGGTGCGGATGGCTCGAGGCTGTGCTGCTATTTTGGGCATCCCTTCTAGTCCTCGAAACACGGTCGGTCGGTCGAACGGCAGGTCTAATTCGGCTGGATCGAGAATCTGTAGGACGGCCAAATCGTGTTGACGATGCCGTAGTTGACGTAAACCGTTCAGTACGCTCTTCGCTTCGTCAAACAGATCGCTGATGACAAGGACGACGCCCCGCTTGGAGAGCTTCTGAGCAAGCTGCTGAAAAGTGCTGCCAATCGCCGTCTTGTTTGAGGAAGGCTTACTCTCCATGATCGAGAGCAATTCGTTTAGCCGCGTCGGACTATTGCTTGGCGCGACGTATTCGCGAACTTGGTCGTCAAACGTAACCAGACCAACGGCGTCTTGACTTTGAAGAACGAGCCAAGCCACCGTGGCGGCAATACACTGTGCGTACTCGAGTTTTGACAAGGGTGAGTCTGGGCCTCGATACGCCATGCTTTCGCTGACATCCAACGCGATGTAGCAGATTAAGTTCGTTTCGTCTTCGTACTGTTTCAAATAGAACTTGTCGGTGCGTCCGAAGACCTTCCAGTCGAGATGGCGAATGTCATCACCGGGAACGTATTCACGATGCTCGGCAAACTCGACGGAGAAGCCGCGATACGGACTGCGATGCAAACCGGCGACGAACCCTTCGACGATCCGTCGCGCGCGAAGTTGCAGCCCTTGCAGTTTAGCCAGCGTCTGCGGATCTAAAGACTTGAGGGAGTTGTCCACGCTCGTCTTCTTTGGCCATGGGAGGAACGAATTTCGATTCGTACACGGAAAGTCTTGACCGTGATTGTTGCATTCTATTGGGTACAGGGCGTACCTGTTATCGCGCGCGGCAGATACCTCAGATTCGGTCCGCTCGAATGGCTCCCACGACTCAATCGTACAGAACCTGCACCCTTACGCGGTACCTAGTGCTTTGTCAGAGCCTAATACTAGATGAAGCATGGGCGAAATCAACTGCCGGTCGACTTAACCTGGAATCAACAATACGACCGCGTGGCCGACAACGAGTACGACCGCAAGCCGAAGAAACCAACAAAGACACCTGACCCCTTATGATCGGTGACCCCTTATGATCGGTGTATACGCCCCGGGACTGTCACCTTTTCCCATTCCTTTTGCAATTTCACTTTTTCTGGCACCTTTTCCCATTCGCATCGGCACTCCTGCGTCACTTGCACGTTGATCTTGGTTACTGCACCAAAACCTTGTCCCGATACAACTGCCGTCAAGTGCCTGCGATCACTTGCGAGTTCCCAACGCTCGATTGCATGAGCTCTAATATGCACAAAATCGCGAACCGACCCCTCGTCATCTGTTAACACGAGCATGGAACTACCAAGTACTGTGTTAAAAGCGGTGATATTACATTGGATCCCATGCTCCGAACGGATGGGCTGAGCCGGTAATTGACTCAGCATAATCCCCGCAAATATCCCCGTATATTCGCTTCTTGTAAGCTCATCACACACTTTGGCAAACTGTGGGTTGTGAATGTCGGTCGCATGTGCGCGCAGCAACATTTGCAAAAACGCGCGGCGTTCCTCCGGAATATCTGCGCATCTGATCTGCTGCCAGCGACCATAGTATTCGTTGCCACGATGAGCGAGAAAAATGCCAATCGGTATGACACAACACGTGATGATGAACGATCGTAAACTCCACCGCCGGATACCAAGCCATTTCGCGCGCATAACGTTATGACACCTCTTATCCTTCCAATGGTCGGTCCAGAGGAACAACGTCAATCACGCCCTGCTCAAGTGTCCACTTTAGGGACTTGTGCGTAATGGTCCATTTTCCATTGACCTTCGTGGCATCAATTCTTCCACGAATTGAATAAACTTCTGTTGTGCCGCCAACCACGACGGCGCGTGTGTGAGTACCGGGCCCGTCGTCCCAAATACTGGAGCACACCAATTCTGGTTGATCAGAAGGCTTGGCACAGAAGTGCCCCGATTTACCAACTTGCCCTTGTTCTCCGTTATAGGGACTGGGAGTTGCGGCTTCGCCGTCTTCAAACCGGAGTTGGCCTGGATCGGCTATATAGGCAGCGGCGTTGAAAAAGTACTTGTACTTACATGCGTTCTGTCCGCTGACATTGAATTGCTCATTTGAAAATCCGGTCGCGTTAACCGTGTCCGCAAAATCATAATAAATCGGCCCCGGCGGAGGCGTTTCATTCGCGGCATTGAGTTTCCAAACATCGGCGAATTCGCCATGAACATGAACAAGAGTTGTGCCATCGGCTGCAAAGAAATCACTCCAAAAGTCGCCGATTTGGACGGCCAGTTTCCCTTCCGTCGCATTGTTCTTCGGAATTCGGACTGCGAGTTGGTACTTCCATGTGCCGTCAACAATGACAGGATCCGATCCATACTGAATCATGTAACCCTGTGCTGCTCCTTCGCCCCAAGGAACTCCCGAGGAACTTGCAGTTCGCTCCGCCTTTCAGAAAGGAATTCAAAAATGTTTTTTGAATCAGCTATTGACAGAATTTAAGACCGTCGCTGTCCCGTTTATGTCCGCCAACAATACGTCCGCGTGGCCGACAACGAGTACGACCGCAAGCCGAAAAAACCAACAAAGACGCCTGACCCCTGGTATCGGTCCTTTGATCGGATCCTGGTAAAGTCCAATCTTCATTCTGGACCGCAATAATCGGCGGCCACGAACTCGTCTCCAATCCGCACGACGTACGGTGTGGTACCTTGTCGAGTTTTCCAAACCCCTGTGATCCTTGCGCTCGCACCTTCCCCGTCAGCGAGAGCCAAACCGAAGCACTTTTCCGTCAATACATTTCTGCCAGCAATGCGAAGGACATACGCACTTGAGTCAACTGCAAGTACTTCGACTGTTTCGTCATCAATGCGCGGACCGTAGCAGACACGTGCCCAGATCGAAATGCGGTAGATGTAGCAACTCAGGGCCACGGTAACAACCGTAGTTACAATAAACAGATCTCGCAACGAGAATCTAGGATGGCACCTTTTCATCGAAGTTTCGTCATCTTCGCTAAGGCTTGACTACAGGGATCACTGTCGGCTTTGCTACTGGTGCTTTCCCGGATGGAGTTGGCGTCATTGCAACTTTTCCGGTCGCGTCAATATCGATCTTGAGCGACCAACTCGCATTGACGAAAAGTTGCCCTGGTATATTCGATATCTTAAAGTTGTAGGTGGCCTCCTTGCCACCGGGGATGGTTTGCGCTGGAATTCCGAAACTCGGAATGTCCACATCGTCATACCTCCACCGGTTGCCTCCCAGAATCCTGACCCCTGCACCTGGCAGATTGCTCCCATTTGGCTTCGCCGGGGTCGTGGCGGGGCCATCCGGTTTCGGCTGTTGATCGTCGCGAAGCACGACCTTCTTTCCAAACTCCGTGCGCCATGTCGAGGACTTTACGGTTCGTGCAAAGATGCAGCGATTGACATTGCCAGTACCTTCCGCGACTGTCTTAACCATAAGGCCGTCACCGAAATACGGAACTCCTTGGGCTTTCTCTGCTTGATCGATCGCTCTGCGATCAGAACCGACGTTATAGACAGCAAACCCCGTCACCATACATTCTCCGTTTGGACGTTGGAGCGCGACCGTGTTTGTGCCACTATCGTCGTCCCGAACCGTTACGGTAAGTGGGTAAAGGTCGGCTAGCGTGATAGGTGTACCACCTGAAAATACCCGCTTGATCTCGAAGGAAAGTTCGCCTGGGGCAAGCTCTATCGGATTAACATATCCGTCGCCGACACCGCCATCCCCCCACAGTACAGACACGCGATGGAAGTCTTCAACTCCAGGTTCAACAATCGAGCCAAGTACTGTGGCGCTAGTTAAGAAACCATTGGCATCAAGTTCGTACGTCAGACCGACATCATCACCAAATGTTGCCTCGACATTATGTACAAACGTATCTTCTGAAGCTGAGCCTTGCCCAGTGTCATCGTCTTCGACTTTGACCGCAACTGCCAATTTGTCTGATGCCGTTTCGTTGTTCCATGCTGGGTTACCCGCACTGTCGGTCCATCGTCCGTCGTCTTGCACCTGGGAAAAAGTCTGTTCAAACGTGTAATTGCCGGGGCTTATTTGCGTCAAAGGTATTGGAACGGTTTCCCCGGTATCGTTCACATCACCGTCGAAATTGAGGTCGACTTCTAAATTGGTGACTGGGAAAGTATCGAGAATGCCCGGATCTGTGACTGTGCCCTTCACAACGAATCCTTCGGTCTCGTCAAGCCGCCCATCAACACCGCCCTCATCCTCCGAGACGCTATCGATCGGGGTGATCGACGTGATAGTGACCGTTGGATCGATGTTGTTCACGGTTACTTGAGCCGTGGTCGAATCGACTC
>JACNKX010000041.1 GCA_014381825.1 Planctomycetota bacterium | reverse complement strand
ACGTGCCATCTGTGCGCCATCGCGACTGCTTGCCGTCCGGCACGAAACCTTGCCACCACTCTCGTCGACGAATTCGATTTGCGACACCAGGTCCCGATCGGTTAACCTATCTCCATTACGCTTCGCGGCTGTGAACTAATTGATGCGATTTGTTGGAGTCCACGCTTTAGCGTGCTTTTTAACGGGCGATAGCCCGCGCAGACAGGCTAAAGCCTGGACTCCAACGATTTATTCACAACCTCTTCGCGGTGTTCCTGAAATCGCATAGTCGGTTCCCACCACGAAGCGACAATTCGTTATGCACCCAAAGTGGATTTCATGTCGTCAATTACCTCGGACGATTTTGCTGAGCGGATGCGAGCCGCCATTTCTCTCAGCTGGAGCATGTTTTCCCGCAAGGTTGGCACTGAATTACTCCCCATCAACAAAGAAGCATCAATGCAGCTGCAGTATGCATATGTGCTTCAGCAGCTACTTCCGTTGATAACGTTTCAAGATGGGGAGCAATTTAAACTGAAACTCGAAACTGGTGTGCGGATCGATAACTCTTCGCGCGAAGTCGATCTTTTATTCAAGGGAGACTTCGATGGTCGGAATCACACGATCGCCATCGAAATGAAATGCTATCGAACTAAGACGTCATCTGACAAATTGAGAGGCGCGACGGATATATTCATGAAAGACGTCTACTTCGATCTGCATCGTCTCGAACGATACATCGACTCTAACTTTGCTTCTGCTGGCGTCGCGCTTGTGATGAACGATTTGGAACGCTTAGTACATCCCAAGCAGAAAACCGCGAAATGTTGGCGATATGACATTTCCCACGGCGCCCAGTTCGGTGCCGAACACTTCGATACTTCGATTGGTGGCAAAGGAATTGATTTCTCTCTGACAAGGCAGTATCAACTTGAGTGGACAAAACGGGGCAGCTTCTGGTTTCTCGAAGCTGAGGGTGCGACATAACAGCTGTATGTCCTTGTTAGTCAAGTAGTACATACGATCTTCGCGGCAAACACTTTGCATTTTTCTGAGACTTGTTCTAGCGAGTCTCGTGGAGTTGATTGGAGGCTCGTGTGCAACGACGTAGTAACTCGTCGTGTTCGCTGCAATCGGTGTACGCGAACGTGCCACGACGACTGGATGTTTGCAGCACCTCGAAGCGCCGGATATGATCGACGGCGTTGGTCCTCGAGTCGCCCGCCACCTGAACCCCCACCTTGTCGGAGACTGCCATGATTCGCCCGGCGTTTGCTTTACTTCTTGTTGCCTCATCAGTGCTATTCATTTCCGATGCGGACGCCGCTTGGAAGGCTGGTGTTGCGAAAACGAAGATCACTCCCGAAACGCCGATGGCGATGTCTGGGTATGGTGGACGAGACAATCCGGCCGATGGCAAGCTGACCGATCTTTGGGCAAAGGTAGCTGTTCTCGAAGACGCCAGCGGCAATCGCGGCGTGATCATTACTTTGGACTTGGTCGGAATCGACCGAACGTTGTCGCAGGCGATCTGCCATTCGTTGCACGAAAAGTATGGTCTTGAACGCGCTCAAATTGCTATCTGCACCTCGCACACTCATACGGGACCGGTCGTTGGACGAAACCTCGGGCCGCTGCATTACTTGATTCTTCCGCCGGAGCAACAAGCGTTGATCGACGAATACGCTGCTGTCTTGCATGCGAAGGTCGTTGCCGTTGTTGGCGATGCGCTCGCCGACGTTCGGCCAAGCCAGCTCTCTTGGGGCACGGGACACGCAACGTTTGCAGTCAATCGACGCGAGAACAAGCCTTATGACAAAGCTCGCGAGTGGCGAACGGCCGGCAAATTGAAAGGTCCGATTGATCATGACGTTCCGGTGTTGGCGATTCATGGCGAGTCGAACGCGACGGGAGAAGCGGGCGCGTTGCGGGGCGTTGTCTTCGGCTACGCTTGTCATTCGACGACGCTGGCCTTTACGCAATGGTCGGGCGACTATCCCGGCTACGCACAAATCGAATTGGAACAGCTGCATCCCGGCTGCGTCGCAATGTTCTGGGCTGGCTGTGGCGCTGATCAAAATCCGTTACCGCGAAGTACCGTCGAGTTGGCTCAACACTACGGACGACGACTGGCTGATGCTGTTGATTTCGTTTTGCTAACTTCCGAGCTGCTCCCGTTGTCAGACGGTCTTACGACGAAATATACGGAGGTCGATCTGGCGCTGGGAGAACTTCCGACGAAAGAGCAGATCGAAACGGATACGAAATCGACGAATCGGTATGTGGTCGCGCGAGCGAAGATGTTGCTGGAAGAGATCGCCGATGGCCGACCGCTGAGTCCGACTTATCCCTATCCAGTCCAGACATGGAGAATCGGCAGCGACATCCAATTCGTGACACTCGGCGGTGAAGTGGTTGTCGACTACGCCGTGCGGTTGAAAGCCGAGTTGAGCGGCACGAAGACGTGGGTTGCAGGTTATGCAAATGATGTAATGGCTTACATCCCATCGCGACGCGTCTTGACCGAAGGTGGCTACGAGGGCGGTGGGGCAATGGTTTACTACGGTTTACCGACCGTTTGGTCTCCGGAAGTTGAGAACTCGATAGTTGCGGAAGTCCACAATCAACTGACTCCGCAAAAGTAGGCTCGCACAGCCCCTAAACTGTGCTAACATGAGCAATCGTTTTGCTTCGTCGCGGCCAAGAGGCGGGTCGTTTTTGGCAAGCAAAGCACCACTAATCGAACGGAATGAGAAGAGAACTGACGTGTCCGGGCCTTATCGACATATTGAAGCGAGAACGACGGACGGAATTCTTGTACTCACCGTCGAGGTCGAGCAAGTCAAGGACTTCACGATCTCGGAGGAGATGCGGTACGAGCTAGTCCACGCCGTGAAGAGTCGCGATTCGAAGCGGATCATTCTCGATCTGCGAAATATGACCTTCATGACCAGCTTGGCATGTGTCGCGTTCATCGGCGTTCGTCAGGCAATGAAAGATGTCGAAGGTCGCGTCGTTCTTTGTAATATGACCGAGTTCATCCACAAAGTGTTCACCGCCAAGCGGCTTCTTGTACGCTCGAAGAGCAACGGAAACGTTGCGTTCGAGAGCGCGGCATCGTTGGACGAAGCGATCTCGATGCTCTCGTCGGACGAGACCGAAGATGCCTAGCGAAGGTCCGCTAGCAGCCGTTCTAAAACGGCCCGAGCGAATCGATCACGCAAAACCTCTGGTAATTCAGGCAAAGTAATTCGATTTTTCGGATTATGTCGATTATCCGGGTTGTATGGCCGATCAAACTATTCGCGGACTCTTGCTGCGTACCACGCAACAGGTCCGTCAATCATCTCGATTTGACCAATCGTTTTCCTTCCAGGGGAAGAAAGTTGCGTTGCATCACCATCATTGCGTGCCTGCTTCTTTCGGCGTCTGCGATTGCAACGGAGCCTGAGCTGCTCGGCGTTGGACTCGAGGACGATCCCGTCCCCTCCTTCGCCATGTTTCAGGAAGAGTTGGAAGACGTTGCGCCGATGCCCCCTGTCGAGGAAGTCGTTTACGCCGGAGGTCAATCCAATCGCTGGTGGGCTCGTGGCGATTACTTGCTTTGGACGACGGACGGCCTCCGCACTCCGCCGCTTGTAACGACCAGCCCCAACGGAACCGCCCAAGCAGCGGCGGGTGTACTCGATCAAGGTGCCACGACTCTGTTTGGCGGCGATCTGTTGACGGGAACTCGCTCTGGCGGACGGATTCGATTTGGAACATGGCTTGACGAATTGCGGCGATTCGGAGTCGAAGGCGAGTACTTCGCGCTGGGAGACGTTAACGAGAATTTTGCGGCGACTTCGACAGGCGATCCGATTCTCGCGCGTCCATTCTTCAACGCTTTGTCGAATGCCGAGGACTCGGAGCTAATTGCGTTTCCCACAGTTCTCTCGGGAACATTCAACGCGGATGCGCAGGGATCTCTTCAATCCGCAGGTGTTCGATTACTTTGGAACTTGTGTCAATCGGGAGAGCCGATCTGGTTGGATTCGGTCGAGCGAACTGAGTCTCGGCTCGACTTGTTGTTGGGCTACCGATTCCTGCGACTCGACGATAGCTTACAGATGCGTGAGCAGTTGACGTCCCAATTGGCCTCCGATCCAGGTACGTTCGATATCACTGATAGCTTCGCCACGCGGAACGAGTTTCATGGCGGCGAGATTGGTTTGAGTCGAACCGAGAGCTACCGTCGTTGGACCTTGGACGCACTCTTTAAAATTGGATTCGGAAACGCACGTGAGCTGGTCAGTATCAACGGTAGCACGACGATCGATGATGGGGCCGGGCCACAGACGTTTACTGGCGGCTTGCTTGCACAGCGGACGAACATCGGCGAGTTTTCGCGAGATCGGTTCGCCTTGATCCCAGAACTTGGTGTCACCATTGGTTACCAACTCACGCCCTCTTGGCAGGCGAATTTTGGGTATAGTTTGGTCTATTGGGATCGCGTCGTTCGTGCGGGCGAGCAAATCGATCAGACGGTGAATCCGAACCTCCTGCCACCTGAACTCGTCCCATTCGCAGGCCCACTCCGTCCCGAGTTCTCGTTCGAGGAGAACAGCTTTTGGGCTCAAGGGATGAACTTCGGCTTGACGTATGTCTGGTAATTCTACCTTTCAGAATGGGCAGTTTGCTCAGCCGAGGTAGATTCGGCATTCCGTAGCGGCAGTAGCAATTACACCGCTCCCGTTGTCAATCTTTGCCGATATTTCAGCTAGTGCGCCATTATCGCGTCGATGTTCGTTTCGTTGCGCACCTGACGAATTGTCATCGTGTCTTATCACGGCCAGGTTCCTGCCATGAAATTTCTCGCTCGCGTAAGACGTCTCCTCGCATCTAACATCGATCATCGCGAGACTCGTTCAAAATTGCGCCGGCGGATGTTCTTCGAGTCGCTCGAGACGCGCCGAGTACTCGCGACCGATTTGGCTGCGATTGCTGGCACGGTCTTCAGCGATCAAACCGATAACGGTTTCACACCGGTGGATGATACATTTGTCGCCGGTGCTGTCGTGAACCTGTATTTGGATGGCGGAAATGGCATGTTCGAGAGCGCCAGTGGCGCGAGCGGCGATGACACCTTCATCAACACTGACACGACCGACGCGGTTGGCGCGTATCAATTCGATACCCTTTCGGCCGGTACTTACTTTGTCGAGGAAGTTGTGCCGGGAGGGCTCATCGCGAAAACGAACGGAAACCTGCAGACGGTTGTACTCGATGCGACGGAAGTGCAAGGAGTGGCTGGCGTCACCGTGGACGACTTTAGCGCGACCGATCACACGGCAACTGCAAACAGCGGCACACCGACAGCGCCGAGTTCCGTGGCAGCGACTGAGGCACTTGGCGGCGAACGCGATCTGTTGGTTGAGCATGTTTCCGGTTTGCTCGATGCCGAGTTACAAGCCAGCAGCGCGACATCATCACTGATTATTTCGTCGGCCACGGGCACCGTGGCCGATTATACCGTGGTCTGGGACGGTCCCGATGGCGATGCGACCACGGTCGATGCGACTGGGCTAGGCGGTACGGATTTTACGAATTCCGGTGTGGCTGATCGTTTGCAGTTTATGATCGGAGCGGACCAGAGCGGTGTAAACCTTACGATCAACGTCTATACCGACGCAGCGAACTTCTCGTCCTTCTTCACAACGATTCCGAACACCGGTACCGGGTCGGCAACTTCAGAACTGCTTGTGCCGTTCACGAGCTTCGTTGATACGGGAGTTGGCGCGAATTTCGCAAGCGTCGGTGCGATTGAGATACAAGTCAACGGTGTCGCCGCTTTGGATGCCGAACTCGCTCTCGTCGGTTCCGTCGGTCCGACCGTCGAAACCGCCAACATTGCGAACTTTGAGCCGATCACGCTTGGCAACCTTGTTTTCAACGACATCGACAATGACGGTGTGTTCGCAGCGGCAACCGAATCCGGAGTCGATGGCGTCGCGGTCACGCTCTATTCAGACACCGATAGCAACGGCGCGTTTACCGCCGGAACGGACACGGTGGTATCGACCACGACGACGAGTGGTGGGGGTGTCTATCAGTTCACGGGCTTGTTTCCCGACGACTACATTGTCCAGCTCGACGAGTCGAATTTCACCGCTGGAAACGTACTAGCGGGATTTCAAAGTAGCAATGGCAATGCTCCGACACCCGACCCGGACGATAACGTGAACAACGACGACAACGGCGACGTTCTCGCAGGGCAAGGGATCGTGAGCGCCGCGATCACGCTCGTGCCGAACACCGAATCGATCACTGACGGCGACACAGATCCCGACACGAATCAAACATTGGACTTGGGCGTTTTTGAGGAACTAGATCTTTCTGTCACGAAGGTCGTCGACAACGCCTCGCCTAATGTCGGCGATAACGTCACGTTCACGATCACGATTGCTAACGCGGGCCCTGGCAACGGCACAAATGTCACGGTAGGTGATGTGTTGCCATCGGGCCTGACGTACGTCTCCGATACTCCCAGCCAGGGCACTTACGATAATGGAACTGGCGTGTGGACCGTCGGTTCGCTTACAAGTGGTAGCAACGCGACGCTTCAGGTTGTAGCGACGGTTGTTTCGGCGGGTACCAAGAGCAATACGGCAGAAGTAACCGCCGTCGACCAGCCCGATATCGATTCGACGCCGAACAACGGGATCGCTGCGGAAGACGATCAAGACAACGCCGATCTAACGCCGCTCGTCGCAGATCTTTCCGTGACTAAAACGGTCAGCACGACGTCGCCAAACGTTGGGGATAATGTGTCGTTTACGATCACCGCATCGAACGCGGGACCGAACGACGCGTCGAATGTCACGGTCGGCGATTCGTTGCCGTCAGGCACGACCTTCGTTTCTGATACGCCGAGCCAAGGAACTTATAACAGCGGCACCGGTGTGTGGACGGTTGGAACGATTGCGAATGGAGCAAGTGCGACGCTATTGATCGTCGCCTCGGTAGACTCCATCGGCACGAAGACAAATTCAGCGCAGGTTACCGCAGCCGATCAAGTGGATTCCGATTCAACACCGAACAACGGCTTGGCGACCGAAGATGATCAAGACAGCGCGGACGTGACGCCACAATCAGCGGACGTTTCGTTGACGAAAACGGTCAGCGACGCGACGCCGAACGTTGGTGATAATGTGACCTTTACCATCACGGCAAGCAACGCAGGCCCGGATTCTGCGACCAACGTGACGGTCGCGGATGCGCTGCCGACCGGAACGACTTTTGTCTCGGATACACCCAGCCAAGGGGCGTTCGACAGTGGCACGGGAGTTTGGACTGTCGGCACGATCGCCAGCGGAGCGAGTGCGACGCTACAACTCGTAGCTTCGGTCGATTCGATTGGCACGAAGACGAACACGGCGCAGGTCAGCGCTACCGATCAAGCCGACGTGGATTCCACACCGAACAACAGCGTCGCCAGCGAAGATGACCAGGAAAGTGTCTCGCTGACACCACAGATTGCTGATCTTTCTCTGACAAAAACTGTCAGCGATGCGACACCGAACGTGGGTGACAACGTGACGTTTACGATTACCGCGTCGAATGCGGGACCAGACGCTGCGACGAACGTAAACGTGAGCGACTCGCTGCCGGCGGGCACGACTTTCGTCTCGGACACACCGAGTCAAGGAACGTACAGTAGCGCGACAGGCGTGTGGACGGTTGGAACGATCTCGAACGGCGGCTCCGCGACGCTGCAACTGGTCGCGTCGGTCGACTCAATTGGCGCGAAGACAAACACGGCTCAAGTTAGTGCAGCCGATCAAGCTGATTCCGACTCGACACCTAACAATAGTGTCGGCACAGAAGACGACCACGCTTCCGTCTCACTCACCCCGCAAGTCGTCGATCTAGCGCTGACGAAGACAGTCAACGACACAACACCGAACGTTGGTGACAATATCACGTTTACACTCACAGCATCCAATGCGGGACCCGATTCAGCGACGAATGTTTCGGTGACCGACCTGTTGCCGGCTGGCACGACATTCGTTTCGGACGCGCCAAGTCAAGGAACGTACAACAGCACGACTGGCGTGTGGACGGTCGGCGCGATCGCCAATGCCGCCAACGCGACCTTGCAGATCGTCGCCTTGGTCGATTCCGTTGGAGCCAAGACGAACACGGCTCAAGTCACTGCTGCCGATCAAGCCGATTCCGATTCGACTCCGAACAACAGTTTGGCATCAGAAGACGATCAGGACAGCGCGGTCGTAACACCGCTTCAGGTTGATGTTGGCATCACAAAGACGGCTTCGCCGACTACCGTCACACTTGGCGGGACGTTGACGTATACGCTGACCGTTACTAACAACGGACCGGACGTAGCGAGTGGCGTCTCCGTAACCGATACGCTTCCCGCTGGTGTCACGTTCAACTCAGCGACGCCCAGCCAGGGTACGGCGACTCAAGTCGGCGGATCGGTTACCGCATCGCTCGGTACGTTAGCGTCCGGTGCATCCGCCACGATAACCATCATCGTAACTCCCAGCACGACGAATGCGACGGCTGGAACGGTGACGAACACTGCGACCGTCTCAGTAAACGAAGCTGACACGGATGCGACGAACAACACGGCGCAAGTGGCCGCCGCCGTCGACTTTCTGATGGCGAGTATCGCGGGGGCCGTGTACAACGATGTGAACGATAACGGCGTGTTTGAACCTACGGAAACGGGTATCCAAAACGCGACCCTTCGCCTGACGGGAACCGATGTGCGGGGAGCTGCGGTTGATATCACCATGCAGACGGCAGCTGATGGTTCCTATCTGTTCGATAATCTAAACCCGGGCACCTATCTCTTGCAAGAGACGCAACCAGCTGGCTTCCGGGACGGAACAGAAACAGCGGGCACGGGCGCCACCGCGGCCGTTGGGCAAGACCTTTTCCAAACGATCGATTTGGCTGATGGTGCATCAGCCCAAGCGTTCAACTTTGGCGAGCGAAGCCAGTTGTCGAAGCGACGATTCTTGGCCTCGTCGTAGAGGGCAAGCACAGCAAGTTTGGTCTCTTAGCCAATTTTAGCTTTGAGTTTCCGCACGACTCGACGCCACACGCGGGATTCGCCATCGGCCCGTTGCAACTAGGCGACCAGCAGAAACTGCGGAAATCGGTCGTGCATTGCTTGTGTTGACCGAAACATGGCGTTTATATTGCTCACGATTGAGAATGCCACACGTCGTCGTTTAACGGCAAGCCGAAGGCGACTGCGGGGCTCGAAACACCGTCGCCTTCGGCTTGCCGTTAAACTAGTCACTTCAAATTCCTGCCTCACCTCCTTCCCCTCACAACTCCATGCCTGAACCAAAAACCTCCGCTCCCCCAGAGTACGACCCAACGTACTTGAACTCATTACGCGAAGCTTACGTGATCGTCGCGCTCTTTGCTGTCTTTTGCTTCTGGTCGATATTCGTTTGCTACAACTATGGCTACCTGAGTCCAGGCGAGCAGCGAAGCGATATTTCGACGATGATGGGCATACCGTCTTGGGCGTTCTGGGGGATCGGTTTACCGTGGGTCGTCGTCGACGTCGTTGCGGTGTGGTTCTGCTTTTTCTACATGAAGGCCGACGATCTCGGAGAGGCTCACGAAGGCGAAGACCTCGCGGAGCAAGTTGCTCATCTCCACGAAGGAGAGGGGGCGAACCATGAATAGTCTTACGTTCGTGCCATTGTTGGCTGAGGGCGGTTCGAATGCTGCCATCGTTTCGTTTTCGATCTATATTCTGGGCGTGATGGTGCTGGCCTGGTTGTCGAATCGATTGCTGCAATCGAAGTCCTTTCTGAGCGAGTATTTTCTCGGCAGCCGTTCACTTGGCGTATGGGCCTTTGCGCTGACCTTCGCTGCGACGAGTTCTTCGGGAGGCAGCTTCATTGGCTTCCCGTCGCTGGTCTATACGCACGGATGGATCGTTGCGCTCTGGATTGGCAGTTACATGATCGTGCCAATCGTCTCGATGGGACTGCTTGCGAAACGGATCAACCAAGTTGGTCGCAAGAGCGGAGCGATTACGATTCCCGATATCTTGCGAGACCGATTTGAGAGTCCCATGTTCGGCGCGGTCGCTACGGGGCTGATCGTCTTCTTCATGGCGTTCAATCTGATCGCCCAGTTCAAAGGCGGCAGTGTGATTCTCCAAACGCTGCTGCAAGACGTTCCGTTGTTTCAGACGGCGAGTAACGGTTTGGCCGACATGTTGCACGGTGTGCCGATCCTTGGCGGATCGGAAGACAAGCCTGGCTACTTGCTATGCCTGTTTGTGTTTACGGCTGCGGTGGTTCTTTACACCGCGTATGGTGGCTTCCGCGCGGTCGTGTGGACCGATGTCATGCAAGGTTTCGTGATGGTTGGCGGCGTGGTCTTGATGCTACCTCTAGCCATCTGGGCGGTGGGTGGTCTCGGCAACGCGACGCGTGAGATGGCGCAGATGACTCCGCCGAACAACGTCAAGCTGGAACTGAGCATCAGTGATTCGTTAAGTGAATCGCTCAATATTCCGCACAATTCTTGGTTAGTGCTGGAGGAAGGCGACCAACGGCGCGTTTTTCGCACGGCAGCCCGGTCACAGATCCAACCTGGGGAACAGACAGCAAGTTATCGTGCTGGTAATGACGAGCAGAGTCAGGCGATTCCCGGTATCGAGTTAACTTACGCGAAGCAGATCGACAGCCAGATGGCGGACGATCTTGGAAGTGACGTCACTGTTCGAGTGGTCGAAACTAAGGAGTACGTCGGCGGCGCGGGGCGAGCGGGCGTTTACGTCACGGGCCCGGGGCCTCATGCGACGAGTGACGCAGGTTTCCTGCCGTTCAGTCTGGCCGTTTCGTTCTTCTTTATGTGGACGTTCTCCGGTGCTGGACAGCCGAGTAACATGGTCCGCCTAATGGCGTTCAATAACTCGACAACACTCCGACGCGCCATCTTTACGGTTTCGATTTACTACACGCTCATCTACTTTCCGTTAGTGATTATCTTCTGTTGTGCGCGTGTATTGCTTCCGGGTTGGGAAACTGAATCGGATCGCATCATGCCGGAGATGGCAAAGGTTACCACGGAGCTGATCAACATGCCGTGGTTGGCAGGGTTGTTGGTTGCGGCACCGTTCGCGGCGGTCATGTCCACAATGGACAGTTTCCTGCTGATGATTTCGTCGGCCATCGTCCGCGACATTTACCAGCGGAACATTAATCCCGAAGCTTCCGAGAAATCGATCAAACAGTTGACTTACGTCGCAACGATCGGGGTTGGCACGATCGCAATGCTTGCGGCCGTCAGTCCACCACAATTCCTGCAAGACATCATCGTGTTTACCGGCAGCGGTTTGTCGACCAGCTTCTTGGCTCCAGTCGCCCTGATGTTGTACTGGCCGCGCTTCAATCGCCAAGGTGCGGTGGCTGGAATGTTAGGTGGCTTCGCAACGCATGTGACGCTTTACACGATCGGCACGATCCAGGCCGGCAAGGTCGACGCCTACAAACTGTTCGATTTCCATCCGTTCATGGTCGGTTTGGTCGCTTCGTTCGTTATCGCGATCGCAGTGACTTGTCTCACGCCTCCGCCGCCAGAACATCTGGTGAGGAAGTACTTTTACAAATAGCCTTGGCTTGCCGACACCCTGCAGGCACTTCTTGTTCGCGCGCCGAATCGTGCATTTGTTCGCCGTGCGCGGGGGTTCGTACGGATTCACGGTGTTCTGGTCATTCTCGTTTGGCATGTTTCTCAAGCCACGCAATTGACGCGACAGCAATCCCTTCGTGGCCACCTTCAAAGATGGTGACGCGTGCTTGCTTGGCGTGACGTCGCAAGTGAATCTCTCGTCCGAAGGATGCGTCTTTCTCTTCGTCGCTCGCCTGCGGCGAGTCGAGTCTTCCATTCGGTCGGCTGATCTGCTGGATCTCGTTTTCGGTGATGATCGCCGAACCGTCCGCCCTCGCAATGGCGTTAAAAGCGTCCAAGGAATGTCGGACAGGAACGGAGCCTGTGTATCCGTCGTGGACTCCAGCGGAAATGTCGATCGGAACTCCAACGGCTTTGTGCAAATACGTTAGCGGGGAACGCATTCGATACTGCCGGTCGATGGCTTCGCTGTCACCCGGCTTCCCGCCGCAGACCTTTCGCATCATCTGTCCGTATCCATCGTCTTCCGCCGAGTGCTTTCGATGCCAAGCGGCCAGATCGCTGATCCCGACCCAAGCGCTCGCCGCCGCCCAGACGTCAGGATGACGACCAACCATCATCATCGTCATGTGTCCGCCGCCAGAGTTTCCTGATAAGTAAACGCGCCGCTCGTCGATGGGATACTTCGCTGTCACCCACGCAACCGCATCGAGAATATCTTGCTGCGCGATTTCGCTACCACATGCTTCTGGATGATCGTTCCTTCCACGAAAGTTCGGTTGCAAGCAAATCCAACCACGCTCGTTCGCGAGCTTCTCAAGCGGTTCGTTGCGTTGCTCCAAGTTGCCGCTCCAACTGTGAAGCGACACAAGGAGCGGTCTGTCGTCGCCCGCTGGATCAAACTTGTCCGGCAACGTGATGTAGCTTGGTTGCTTAGTTTGATCGATCGGACTCTTGATCAAGACCTTCAAACGTTCGCCTGCCATGCAAAGCGAAGCCGTGACACAAAGAAACCATGCAACGCCGAATAGCCCCAATGAATGTCGTATTGCCAAACCTACGATCCTCCGTTTCAGAACTCTTGCCATTCAATATACACACATGCAACCCCGAGTACGACGAACATAAACAAGGCACTGCTCCACACGGGAGCCCACGGGTTCAGTTCCTCTTGAGCGATGGACAGGTCGCTGGAGTCAGCCACTTGCGTTTCTTTTCCGGATAGTAAGTATTGGAACGTCTCATCAAGCTTTCCAGGCTTTGGAAACATTGTGTACACCGGTACGAGCGCATATCGATACAGGATTCCGCCGAAGCCAAGCGTTGGAGAGTATCGCTGCTGAAGCTCCAACGACGGGGACGAGTAACGGCTCACGCGGAACGTCTTGTCGATGACGAACAAGTCGCTGTTCTTCGAGAAGCTAACTCCTGAAATGTCGCGTTGGCCCGATATGGGAGCGAGCCGCGTACTGTTTGACTCGGTATCGTATAGCCATACTCGGCCATTGTGGAACGTGATGGCGAATGAACGTCCATCAGGTGACGCGACAACGAATCGTGGTTGGTTAGGCGATTCGTCGTCGAATTCACTCCGTGTGTGTAAAGTATCGGCGTCAAGGATTTGAATGCGTCCATCCTGATGAGCCAGAACGAGTGATGCGCCACCAAATCCCAGCGCAATCGGCTTGCTGCTAGAATCTTCGAACTCAAGTTCCACCTTCGTTTCGTAATTCCTGTTTGCCGAAGGAGCCAACACCTTAACTGTGCCGCGCGTATACACGGCCAGCTCGCCTGTCTTCTCGTTCATCGCGGCATCAGACGGTCTCGCGATGACTAAGCCTTCTTCGGGGCTAACCTTCTCAAATGGGCCATGCCTAGGCAACGGCAATGCGTAGCCGAATAGCTTCACCGGTTCACCTTTCTTCGTCGGATCGCCCGTTAATCGATAGAGTCCCAAACTTGAAACGATGAGAATCTTCCCGCTAGGCTCACGAACCAATTGAAAGCTGCCCATCGGAGCATCAGTGGATTCAGCGGGCTTCCAATCCTCTTCGCCACCTCCTACAAAAAACTGAGATGTGCCGGTCGCAGGGTTGGGACGGATCGCGACAAGCCTGTTTTCCTCGCGATCGTAGACTGGACCGATCGACCGCAACTCACGAGGCACGATTGGCGTAAAGAACAAGAATCGTAACATTCCGCGAACTTGTTTTTGTCCATCGGAAACAAAGACCTCGTCCCAGCCTGAGGACTGCGCATTCCAGCGGTGAGTAATGCCAATCTCATTGACCGCGAACAACTCGTCGTTCACTTCAAATACTCGAGTAAAACGCTCTCTGCTCCAATAAGAATTCTCCAACGCGCCTTTCAACAAGCCAATACCAAAGCAGGCTGCCCAAAATGTGATCGTCAACCCGATGCAAACGATGGCACTGCGATAGTAGACGCCCGCCAATGACGATACGGCATAGTAGATCGCAAACATAAACAGATAGATGGGAATGCTCAGTAGGATCTTTTGGTCCCAGATATTGAACCGTAAACCGAGCAGGAGCCACACGCCTCCAATCATGTAGCCAGCCGAGATACAGACGAATGCACAACCTCCGATATACCGAGCAAGAAACACGAGCGACCGCGAAACTGGCTTACTCAACAACAGGTGTAATGATCCTGCCTCGAACATCTGGGGAATGATCGAGGCGGTTACAAGTACCGCGACAAGTAATCCAACCGGTCCCACGACCCAACTCAACACGAAGCTGAACTGCGACCGCATATTGTCACGCAGCGTCGTACTTCGCAGCGGAACGGCCCCCGCCAGATCCGCCCAACCATACACGAACTGGATCGAAGTTGGGGGGCTGGTGCGAATCAGGTCCGGAAACGACGCTTCGAGGAGTAGTCGATTGAAGCGGGCTGTTTCTCGGTCGCTCAGTTGCTCGATGCCTCGCTCTTGCAGTTCTTTCAATTCTCCAGAGACAAACTGTACGCTGGCGAACGCCTGCTTGTCATAGAACGTGCGATCCTTGATCATCTCGTTCACCGCATCGCGAAATCCGTTACTGGTTCGCATGAACTCCATCATGTTTGGCGTTCCGTCGTCGACGCCTGGGATCTTCAACTTTGCGATGCGGTCGCGTAAGCCTTCATCAAGCTGTCTCCAAACATATCGAGCTGGCGACGGAGTCGCGGATGAGTCGGCGCGGCGAATAACGTCCAATACCTTTTCGCTGACATCATTATCATTGAGGCGCGAAGTCAGCTCCTCGCGATAGGTAAACGGCGCGAGCAGCATCAACACGAGGGTGATCAGAACCAACACAAGCCACAGCACACGTGAGGCGAGCGCTTCTCGGAAGGCGTCTTTGATAACAGCGAGGTATTTATTCATATTGCAAGTCGGAGCGACGTTAGTTTTGGGAGGAATCGATGGAAAGATTCGAATCAGCGAGTCAGACGTTCACTGCGCTTCGCTAACGATCTCGGCGTCTTCGGCGAATAGTTTTAAGAAGGCGTCTTCCAGCGTCACTCGCCGTCGGGACAATCCAACGATGCTGACGCCGCTGGAACGCAGATCGTCGATGCAGTGGTCCACTTCGCCTTGATCGGTCAATCGCAATACCACGCGATATGTCCCATCGCGATTAGGATCACAACTGGTGATCGTTCGTTTGCCCAGCGACTCACGAACGGCTGACTCACTTGCCGTGACAGCGATCTCAAGTTCAACACCTTCGGTTTTGTCGGCAGACAACTCGGCAACATCACCGATCGCCTTCACCAGGCCACGATCAAGGATCGCCACGCGATCACAGATTAATTCGACTTCTTGAAGGATATGGCTGTTCAAGAAAATCGTCTTGCCTTGCTCCTTCAATTGCGTCAAAACGTTGCGAACATGCGAGCGGCCAACAGGATCAAGTCCATCGGTCGGCTCGTCGAGAATCAAGACTTCAGGATCGTGCAGCAGTGCTTGGGCGAGTCCAAGCCGCTGTAACATGCCTTTCGAGAATTTCTTTACGGATTCTCGGCTGCGATCCGCGAGTCCGACGCTTTCGAGCAAGCGGAGACGTTCGGACTTGATTTCCCTCCAAGACAAACCGCTCAGCTTTCCATAGTATTCCATTGCCGTAAGTGCAGTGTGATGGTTAGCGATTCTCAGATTCTCGGGCAGGTAACCGACTTTCCTGCGTCCGACGCGATCGCCAGCGGACCGGCCCAGCAATGATGCCGAACCACTGCTGCGCCGAACAATCCCCAGCAATACTTTGATCAGAGTCGTCTTGCCAGCTCCGTTAGGTCCCAGCAGCCCAAAGATTTCACCGCGCTCGACGTTAAGCGAAACGCCCCGCAACGCCTCGAATCGTCGGCGGAATAGGCCCATCCGGTACGACTTTGTCAAATTGTGAACTTGAATCGCAGCGTCTGCAGACATCGGTTGCTCTCGGAAAGTGCTTGAAAGTCGTAGTTCGCTCCGCGAATCAAACGTCAGATCGTAGAGCGATCGGCGACGACCGACCCGCGCGACCGCATCGCAAGTCGTTGGAAGCCCGTAATCATACCACCAATTCGTCAGATTGGTTTCAAGTACAGTGTAGTTCCTTGACGCCGTCTCTGATGCATCACTATGCTCAAACGTGATGCCTCACTCTGTTCCGTTCATTCAACCGTAAGTTTATCTTCGCTATGTTCGAACGCCGCTCGCTCAGTTGGCCGATTACGCTTGGTGTAATCTTGATCGTGCTGCTGGTGGCGCTGATAGTCGGTTGGGGGTTTCTGACAGTTCCAAACGTGATCGAAAGAGGCGGATCAGCGTTTTATTGGACTTTCCTGACGGTCGGAACGACGTTGCTGATTCTTGTTCTCGTCGGTGTGAGTATGTACCTCGCCTTGTCGGTCAAAGCCATCAATCTGAACCGCCGCCAAGCGAATTTCATGGATAGCGTGACGCACGAATTGAAATCGCCAATAGCGTCGTTGAAACTCTATCTGCAAACCTTAAACCGTCGGACTATAACTCGTGAGGAGCAGGAGAATTTCTTCCGATTCATGCTCGAAGATGTCGAGCGACTCGATCATTTGATCAATCATATCCTCGACGCGGCGCGGCTAGAGCGGAAGCCGACCGCTGGCGAGGAAGAAGACATTGAACTCGCGGCGTTTCTTCAGCAGTGTGCTGAGGAATTGAGGCTGCGCCATCGTCAAGTTGACGGTTCGATTGTCGTTCAGGTCCAACCAGCGATCGTCAGGGCGCGACGCGTTGATTTGGACATGATCTTTCGCAACGTAATCGACAACGCGTTCAAGTATGCCGGAGATGAACCGAAGATTAAAATAGTGTCTCAACCAGCGAAAGACGGGATGATCGTCACGGAAGTAACTGACACTGGGCCGGGGATACCGTTTCGATTTCGCCAAAAAATATTTCGGCGGTTTGTCCGGCTGGGTTCCGAGCTAGAGCGAGAGAAGCCGGGAACTGGACTTGGCCTATATATCGTTTATACGCTGGTGCGACGGATGCGTGGCAAAGTGCGCGTCCTTGACCAACCATCGGGGACGGGGACCGTTTTCGAGATCAGTCTTGCCGGACGAGTCGTAGAAGATTCCAAGGATTCCGCCGGAGAAACGAAACCATCGCGGGTCGAGTTGTAGCTGGTGGTGGTTGACGAAACATGTCCGAAAAAAAACACATCTTAGTTGTCGAAGACGAAGAGCATCTTGCTGTCGGCATCAAGTTCAATCTTGAAGCCGAAGGATACCGAGTCACTGCGGTTGGCGACGGCGTTTCCGCCTTGAAAGTGATCGAGCAAGATCCGTATGCGACCGACCTGATGGTTCTTGATCTCATGCTCCCCGGCATGAGCGGATATCAAGTCTGCGAAACGCTTCGCCAGCAAGGCAAGAATATGCCTGTCCTGATTCTGAGTGCTCGCACATTAACGGAAGATCGCACGCGTGGTTTCGAAGTAGGTGCCGATCAGTATCTCAACAAACCTTTTGACCTCGACGAGTTGTTGAGTCGCGTGAAGACGATGCTGACGTTATATGATCGCCGCGCTGGATTGCATGTTCCTCAAACAATGGCGCCGGAGTACACGTTTGCCAACGCAGTCGTCAATTTTGAAACTTATGATGTTATTGTTGGTGGGGAGCCAGTTAAACTGACCGAGCTTCTCATGAAGTTGTTGCGATATTTCATCGAAAACGAAGGGCGAGTGATCCGTCGCGAGGAATTGCTGGTCGAAGTGTGGGGCATGGCGGCCACGGCGACGACGCGCGCGGTCGATCAGTTTATTCGCCGGTTGCGTGTCATCTTCGAACCTGACTCTTCAAACCCTCGCTACTTCTTGACCATTCGCGACGCGGGCTATCGCTTTGTAAGCGACGGAGTGAATTCGTCCGAAGACGCGATAACCGATGACTCAACGGACGAGCCGCCGGAATGATTCAACTTGCTGCTGACACTCAAGCAGTTCGCCGAGGTTGCCTTTCTCCAGTCCTTGCGCGATGATCTGAAATGTCGCGAGTGCGGCTGTGACTGTCTGCTCGATATCATCCGACGTTTGAGCGGCGTTCAGGTAGAACGATGTGTATCCGTGGCAGCCTCGCTTCGCCATCTCTTGAATGAACAGCGTTGCGAGTTGCGAGCGTTCCACTTCATTGTCGGTTTCGAAAGTCAAGTGTGGATGAAACGACAAGCCTTCGCATCGAGCGGAAACGCCCGTTTCATTCGCAACCGAAGTGATTTGTGACTGTAGCGTTGTACCGATGTCATGAACGATCTTCGGAACGTCCCGGCGGCGCACTTCTTGCAACGTCGTAAGTGCAGCACGGAGACCGAGCGTGTCGCTCCAATACGTACTCGAGATAAACATCTGGCTTGCCGCTTCCATCACGTCGCGTCGTCCCACGACAGCTCCCATTGGGTAGCCATTTGAAATCGACTTGGCAAAGACGGCCATATCGGGCGTCACGCCAACGAGCGGCTGCGCACCGGATGCAGTTGGTCGAAAGCCGGTCGAGACTTCATCAAAGATGAGAATGACATCCTGCGCTCGCGCGAGTTTGGCAACGCCTTCAAGGTAGCCGTCCGGCGGTAACTCGCTACGGAATGGTTCCATGATTACCGCTGCGATCTCGCCATGATGATCGTCCAATGCGTTGCCCAAGGCATCGAGATCACCGTAGGGAAATGGAATCGCCGTCCCCGCGAGGCACTTCGGCACGCCCGTTGGATCGATCCCTGGAAAGAGATGTGAATCGAGACTCGCATTCTTCTGATCGGCACCCGTGTCGAGGTTCGCCGCGAGGTACCAATCGTGCCAGCCGTGATAGCCGGAAAACAGAATCTTGTCGCGACCAGAGGCTCCTCGCGCGATACGCACCGCGATTGCACAGGCATCGCCGCCTCCTTTGGCGTACCGGACCATCTCGGCGCAAGGGATTGTATTGACCAATTCCTCGGCCAATTCGACTTCCAGTTCGTGATTGATTGAGTACATCGTTCCGGTTGAGATCTGCTCGCGCACGGCGTCGTCGACCACTGGATCGCAGTAACCGAGAATGATCGCCCCGATGCCGCTGACCCAGTCGATATACTCGTTGCCGTCGATGTCCCAGAATCGCGAACCCGACGCGCGCTGTGCGTAGACTGGCGAAACACCACAGGCGAAGCGTGTCGGGCGGCGGCTGATCAATTGCGTTCCACCGGGGATCAGCTGGCAGGCGCGTTCATAGAGCTTCATTGACTTGTCGACATTTCGATCTTGCATCGTGCTTGTCCAGGGATGGATGTTGTTTTGTATGAAGACGTCGCAGTATTATGTTGGATCTGGCCGAAGAAGCTGAATAGGAGGGAGGATTCTGTGATCTCCAGCGATGTGAAACAACGTTATCATCGAGATGGCTTTGTGGTGGTCTATAAGTTTCTGGACGGCGATCAGCTGCAACTACTCAACGCGAACCTCGATCGTTACATCAACGAGATCGTTCCGAACCTTCCGCCGAGCGATGCATTCTATCAGGATCGCTCGAGGCCTGAGACGTTGAAGCAGCTTCAGCACATGGGGCAGGACTCTTTTTTTGACGCCTATCGGCGAAATGAATCGTGGAATCAGCTTGCTGAGTTGTTGATCGGTGAGCCCGCCGAAGCACAGGGGGCTGAATGGTTCAACAAGCCGCCCGGCACCGAACATCTCACGCCCGCGCACCAAGACAACTACTACTTCTGCCTCCGCCCGGCGAACGTCGCAACGCTTTGGCTCGCGTTGGACCCGATCGACGAAGAGAACGGTTGCTTGCGTTACATCCCCGGTTCGCATCATCAGGGCATTCGGCCCCACGCGGCGACCAAAGTTCTCGGATTCTCGCAAGGAATCACCGACTATGGTGCCGACGATGCTACCAAAGAACAAGTGATTGCGCTCGAACCGGGCGACTTGGTCGTTCACCACGGCGAGACGATTCACCGTGCCGATGCCAACCGATCGCCAACCCGTAATCGACGAGCCTTCGCGATGGTCTTTCGTGGAGTCAGCTGCCGACGCGACGAAACCGCGTACGAACGCTATACCGACGCCATGCAGCGGCAGCACGACGAGATGATCCAGGAGGCAAGTTGACCCTCAAACCGGTTTGATCGATTTATTCGTCACATCTTATTGGACAGGGGCGTGGGATCAACCTATATACCCAGAGTATATGACGAGCGTTCCAATCACTGCATCGATAGGTCTTTGATCATGCCAACACTATTAACAGCAGACGTCGAACAGAACGACGATCGACGGACCTCTGCTCGCGTCTCGTACGGAGCAGTTTTGGGTGTGATCGAACACAACGGAACATTGCCCGCGACATCGGAGCTACGCCCTGTGAAGGCGCTCGACTTGTCACACACAGGGGTGTCATTCACGACCACTCGTTGGCCAAGCAGTGATTGGCTGCTGATCATGATGGGAAGTTCGCAGACGCCGCGCTACGCCTCGGCTCGCGTCGTAGGATGCGAAGGAAAAATGACAGAAGACGACAGCCGTCGATTTGAAGTTCACTGTGAGTTCGAGCAGTGGCTGACGCCGATGAACGCGTAACCATGCACAAGCGTCGTCACACGAGCAGCTTCTTCACGACGTTTCCGCCAATGTCCGTCAGGCGGAAGTCGCGGCCCTGATGTCGGAACGTCAGCTGTTCGTGATCCATGCCAAGGCAATGCAGAATCGTTGCTTGTAGATCGTGAACATGGATCGGATCCTTGATCGGATGATAGCCGAGTTCGTCCGTCTCTCCGACAACCTGTCCGCCCTTGATGCCGCCTCCGGCCAATAGCATCGTAAAGGCGAACGGATGATGATCCCGGCCTTCCTTGCCGGGCGAGTTGCCTCGACGAACTTCATTCATAGGCGTCCGACCGAACTCGCCGCCCCAGATCACGAGCGTATCGTCAAGCAATCCGCGCTGTTTAAGGTCCTTAATCAATCCCGCCGCGGGAAGATCCGTCATGTCGCAATTTGTCTTCAGCTTGGCATTCAGATTCGAGTGATCGTCCCAAGTCGAATGATAGAGCTGGACGAAACGGACGCCTCGTTCGACCATGCGGCGCGCGAGCAGACAGTTTGTACCAAACGGCTGAGTTGTCTCGTTGTTGATTCCGTACAACTCTTGCGTCTTGGCGGTCTCGTCCGACAAGTCTACTAACTCAGGCGCTGCAGCTTGCATCCGGTAGGCCAATTCGTAAGAAGCGATTCTTGATTCGATCTCGCCATCGCGTGTGTCCTGCAACCGTATCTCGTTGAGGGTCCGAATTGCATCAAGCCGCGATCGTTGTGTACGTCGGCTGATGCCTTTTGGCGTTGTCAGGTGCAAGATCGGATCGCCGTTGCTGCGGAAGTTAACACCGCGATACTCCGATGGTAGGAATCCGTTGTTCCAAAGTGATGATCCGCCGTCGACGCCCTCGCCGGAGTTTGACAGCAGTACGACGTAACCCGGCAAATCGTTTGCTTCACTGCCGAGTCCATAGGTCACCCACGATCCCATCGACGGATGGCCGAACAGCGGTACGCCACAATTCATCACCAATTGGGCTGGATGGTGGTTCGAGACATTCGTATGCATCGATCGCACCATGCACAATTCGTCAGCGCACGTTGCGAGATGTGGGACGTAATCCGAAAAATCCATGCCGCATTCGCCGTGCTTAGTAAACGTACGCGGACTGGCAAATACTTGAGCGCTCCCTTTGATCAAGGCGTCGTCTAGATTCTGTAGGAAGGACTCGGGAACGGGTTGCCGGTGAAGTCGATGCATCTCGGGCTTGGGCGAGTACAAATCGTACTGACTCGGTGCACCTGACATGAAGATAAAGATCACGTTCTTTGCGTGCGGCTTGAAGTGTGGCAAGCGAGTGGTCGACGGAGTCGCGCGTGCCGTCTGCGCCGTATCGGCCAACAGCTGTGACAACGCGATGCCACCGAGCCCGCAAGCCGTTTGTTGGAGGAAGCATCGTCGATTCTGAGCTGCGAGGATGTTGGGCGACTCCATCTCAGTTCCTTGTAACAAACTCGTGGAGATTGAATAGCACGCTGCAAAGCGTCGTCCACGCGATATCGTCGGCGCTTGACGCGTCGTTCGATTCCGATGCCGTTTCTTGTGTGCTGAGATCCGGATCGAGGCGCAGCTTGTGTAGCAAGTTTCTCAAGACGGCCAACTCGTCCGGTTTCGGATTGCGGGCGAGACACAATCGAAACGCATGAGCGAGTCGCAGCTGGTCGTTACCGTCAATTTCATTCCGCACGCGATCAGCGAGTGCAACTGCCGCTTCGTGAAATACGGGATCGTTCAGCAGTGTTAAGGCTTGCAGTGGCGTATTCGACCGATCTCGCTGAGTGCAGATATGATTCGGATTCGGTGCATCGAAGGTGATGTGCATGGCGAAAGGCGACGTACGTTGCACCCACGTGTAGACGGCGCGACGATATCGATCGCCCCCTTCGCTCGTTTCCCATTTGTTTCCGTACCCCTGTTCCGAAACGCTATCTGGTTGCGGCGGTCGAACGCTGGGCCCACTAAGCCGTGAATCCCACAATCCGCTTGCGACTAAGACAGAGTCGCGGATCTGTTCGGCGGACAGCCGCAAGGGAGTTTGGCTTGACAGTAGCCGTCTCTCTCTGATCGACGAGCCTCCTTCAGCCGTAGTTTCTGTTGCTGCCGCGTTCGCGATTCGGGCTTCTGCGCCTTGGGGCTCATCCCTCGGAGCGAGATGGCTACTCTGGCGATACGCCGCCGAACTAACGATCAATCGATGCATTGCCTTCCCGTCCCAGTCGCGGCGAATGAACTCGTCGGCCAGCCAATCCAACAACTCGGGGTGCGTCGGCGGCGCTCCGCGAACTCCGAAGTCACCGACCGTCGTCACGATGCCGCGACCAAAGAAGTGTTGCCACATGCGATTCACGGCAACCCGCGACGTCAAGGGATGTTCCCGTGCGACCAACCACCGCGCTAAAGCCAATCGATCACGGCGATCGTTTTCAATCGGTGGCAAAGTGCGCGGCGTTACCGGCAAGACATCATTACCGCGATCACGAAAGTCGCCGGCGAGGTGGACGAACGTCGTGCGAGGATTCTGTGTGCTCATCATCGTTGGCGCGCGAGTTACTTTCGGCAATTCGGCTGACAGCTTTCCTAGCTCGGCGTTCAATTCGCCCAGCTTCAACTCCTTGGCCTTTTCACGGTCGATCGTATCGGCTTTGGGAAGGAAGTAGTCAAGCAGCCGATCCTTCTGAAGCTGCGATCGTTTAGCGGAGTCAAGCATCACGATCTGCCAACCTTCGAGTTGACCTTCGCCGAGGTTTCCGCCCCAGACAAGCCCGACCAACTCCCACTGCCGATCCCAGTACCAGTCTTGGCCGGGATTGTCGCGTGCCTCAAGAATCTTTGCTTCCCAGCGGCGTTGAAGTTCGTCGATTTCTGATGCCAAGGGCGCGATCAGCTCTCGTCGCTTGCGGTGATACTCCGGCAATGCCGTTTCATATGCCTCGCGTTCGTCGCGCAGCGGCGCATCGATGTTGATCTCGTCGGCCGCGTCGAGGAACGCGTACAACTCGTAGAACTCTTGTTGAGAGATGTCGTCGTACTTGTGATCGTGGCACTGCGCACAGCCGACCGTCAAACCCATCCAGATCTCACCGATCATTGATGTGCGATCGATCACTTGCTTGACACGAAACTCTTCTGGATCAGCACCGCCTTCACGATTACTCAACGTTTGTCGCAGGAAGCCGGTTGCGAGCTTTTGATTCATGTTTGCGTTGGGCAACAAGTCGCCAGCCAATTGCTCGATCGTAAACTGATCGAATGGCATCCCTTCGTTCAACGCTTCGACGAGCCATGCCCGATACCGCCAAGCGACGGGTCTCGCTTGATCGGTCAAGTAACCGTCGGAATCCGCGTAGTGACACAAGTCCAGCCATGGACTCGCCCAGTGTTCGCCGTAGTGCGGCGACGCCAGCAAGCGATCAACGAGCCGTTCATAGGCTCCCGGCCGATCATCATCGACGAACGCGAGCACTTCTTCTGGTGTCGGCGGCAGCCCAATGATGTCGAGACTTACACGGCGAATCAACGTCGCACGATCTGCCTCGAGAGCCCCCTGCGATCCCGCGCGGTCCAGCCGCTGTGCGATGAAGCGATCGATCGGATTGATGCACGACTTCTGCTGCTCGACATTCGGTACGGCCGAGCGTGCAACGGGTTGGTATGCCCAATGTCGCTCGTCGCCACGCGACATAGTGACTGTCAGAAACAGAATCGCCGCAGTGACGTACATGTTTTTATTGAGGAATTGCGACATTACAAAGTTCGCGGTACGCGCGGAACGTTGAACAGCAGGCAACAAAGGAAATGGAGAACGCTCTTGAATTGTACTCTCCGTCGTCTCTGTTCGCTTCTCTTCTATTGAGAACAGAGTCACGGCCTGCTTCCTGTCAACATCATTATTCCGCGAATGGGGTAGCGGATGCAATAATTCGCGCGATCTGGAACGTCAAGCTGTCGACACGCTATGATAAAGGAAGCCCCACCCCCCTGCAGCCCGCGCCAGAAATCATGCCTCACATTCATGCAACGACACTCGCTTTGCTGTCTATCTTATCGACGCTGCTTCCTGCGCGAGCGTTGATGGGGGAAACGCCGAAGAGCGAAACCAAGGAAGTCGCTTTCGCTCGCGATATTGAACCGATCTTCAAGCAGCATTGCTCTGCATGCCACGGATCGAAAAAGCAGGAGAGCGAGTTTCGTGTCGACGTTCGCGAGATGTTGCTCAAAGGTGGCGATCTTGGCGAAGCGGCGATCGTTCCCGGCAAGAGCGATGAGAGCAACTTGATCAAGCTCGTTAGCGGCGTCGAACCGGATTTCGTAATGCCACCCGAAGGCGAGCGACTGACATCCGATGAGATCACTCTCCTGCGGACCTGGATCGATCAAGGTGCCAGGATGCCCGAAGGCACCGCCGGGAAGTTGACTACCGATCATTGGTCGTTTCAGCCTGTGAAACGCGTTGATCCTCCAAAGCACGAGAACGACTGGGCGGTGAACGAGATCGACGCCTTTGTGTTGGCCAAGTTACGTGAAGCGAGGCTGCAACCGTCGCCTCAAGCTGATCGAACGACCCTGATTCGTCGACTGTATCTGATTATGTATGGCTTGCCTCCGACTCCCGAAGAGGTCGCACGGTTTGTTGCCGACGAGGATGAAGAAGCTTATGAGAAATTAGTCGAGGGCGTCTTGAAGAGTCCGCGCTACGGCGAGCGTTGGGCGCAACACTGGCTCGACGTGATTCGCTTTGGCGAGTCGCATGGATTCGAAACGAATCGCGAACGACCGAATGCGTGGCACTACCGAGATTACGTCATCCGATCGTTGAACGAAGACAAACCGTACGATCAGTTCATCAAGGAACAAATCGCCGGCGACGCGCTGGATGCCGATGTTGCCACGGGATACCTGGTCGCTGGACCACATGATCTTGTACAAGGCCAGGACCCAAACTATCGACTGGTTCAACGCCAAGATGAACTCGCCGACATCATTAACACGACGGGCACGACGTTCCTCGGCCTGACACTTGGATGTTCGCGCTGTCACAACCACAAATTCGATCCGATCACTCAGCGAGATTACTATTCAATCCAAGCGGTGTTTGCCGGTGTACAGCACGCCGAACGTGCCTTGCCGCGATCCAAGGATGCCGAAGAGCAGTTTGTGGTGGCGAAAAAGCGTGCCGAGACCTTGCGAGCCGAAACGCAACGATGGATGGCCGATCACGGTTTTCGAACCGCGGTAAGCCATCTGCACAACATCGAGAAGTTCGCGGCGGTCGAGGCGCGCACCATCCGGTTCACCATTCAAGCGACAAACTCCAGCCAGCCGTGCATTGATGAACTAGAGATTTTTGCCGGTGACAAGAATGTTGGACTGGCGACGCTCGGCGCGACGGCACGTTGTTCGAGCGCTTTGCCTGGTCACGATATCCATAAGCTGGAGCACATCAACGACGGCAAGTACGGAAACGGGCGGAGTTGGATCTCGAATGAATCTGGAGCCGGTTGGATCGAGATCGAATTGCCCGAAGTTGCGACGATCGATCGCATCGAATGGGCTCGTGATCGCGAAGGCAAGTACAAAGATCGGATCGCAACTCAATACGTGATTGAGGTGGCGGTCGAGGAGGGTGAGTGGGAACGAATCGCGTCTTCGGACGACCGGCTACCATATGCGAAGGACGCGGCGATTGCAGCCGTCAGTTTCGAGGGAATTCCCCCGGCGGTTGCCGAGCGCGGCAAGCAGTTGTTTGGTGAATTGAAGATAGCTGAAGAAGAACGTGATCGACTGGCGAAGGCTTCGACGGTGTATGCTGGAACATTCGCACAGCCTGGCCCGACGCACCGCCTCTATCGCGGCGACCCGCTGGCCAAACGCGAAGAAGTCGCGCCGGATGCGTTGGAAGTGATCAGTTCGTTGGGGTTGGAGAAAAGCAGCCCCGAACAACAACGCCGCCTCAAGTTTGCCGAGTGGATCGCTGATCCGAAGAATCCGCTGACAGCTCGCGTGATGGTCAATCGCATTTGGCAGCATCATTTTGGTACGGGGCTGGTCGATACACCGAGCGACTTCGGCAAGAACGGCACTTTGCCTTCACATCCCGATTTGCTCGATTGGCTCGCCGATGAGTTTGTGCAAAGTGGTTGGTCGATCAAACATATTCACAAACTGATCCTGCACTCCAGCACGTTTCAGCAGTCGAGTACTCCCAACGCCACCGCGCTTGCCACCGATGTTGCGTCACGAACGTTATGGCGATTCCCGCCAAGACGTCTTGAAGCGGAAGCAATTCGCGACTGCGTTTTGTCCGTAAGCGGCGCGCTCGACAAACGCATGGGCGGCCCCGGCTTCAGCGGATTCGAGGTCGAGATGGAAAACGTCCGGCACTTCTTTCCCAAGAAAAGCTTTGGCCCGGAAGACTGGCGGCGAATGGTTTACATGACGAAAGTGAGACAGGAACGTGACGCCGTGTTTGGCGCGTTTGATTGTCCGGACCTCAGTCAAGTCATGCCCAAACGAAGCCGGTCAACTACCCCGCTGCAAGCATTGAATCTGTTCAACAGCAAGTTCATGTTGCAGCAGGCGGAAATATTGGCGAAGCGATTGGAAGTAGCTAGGCCAGAGGAACGCAATCGGCAGATGGTGCTGGCGTTTCTGCTTTGCTTTGGCCGCGATCCACAGCCGGAAGAACAATCGAGCGCGATGGTGATTGCAGAAGAACACGGGCTCGTTGCAGTCTGTCGGGCGTTACTTAATTCCAATGAGTTTTTGTTTATCCCGTAGCGGGAAGATAAACACAGAGGCGCGGTGGACACCGGGAATTGTTCTCCCTGATCTCCGTATCTCAATACTACAGGAGCGTATTGTGCGAGACTTCGATTTCCGTGGACGGCACTTGCTTTCCCGCCGATCGTTCCTCGGCGACATGGGCTACGGAATGAGCGGTATCGCGCTCACGCAGTTACTGGGCAGCGAAGGCTTGTTGGCTGCCGACAAGAAGCCTCTGCGTCCACAGATCGATCCGGCGAATCCGCACGCAGCACGCGATCCGCACTTTGCTGCCAGAGCCAAAAACGTGCTGGTGATTTTCTGTGCTGGGGCGTGCAGCCATTTGGATACGTTTGACTACAAAGAGGCGTTGATCGAACGCGATGGTCAGCCGCTGCCGGGGGCTGACGACTTGCTAACGTTCCAGGGACAACAAGGCAATTTGACGAGAAGTCCGTGGGAATTCAAGCCGCATGGCGAGAGTGGCAAGATGGTGTCGGAGTTGGTGCCTCACCTGGGAGAGTTGGCGGATGAAATGTGTTTCATCCACTCGTTGACCAGCAAGACGAACACTCACGGTCCTGGCGAGAACTTCATGTCGACCGGCTTCACGTTGGATGGCTTTCCCAGCATCGGGGGGTGGGTGACGTATGCACTTGGTAGCGAGAATCAGGAGTTGCCTGCCTTCGTCGCGATTCCCGATCCAAGAGGAACACCGCAGTCGAGCGTCAACAACTGGGGACCTGGATTCTTACCTGCTGCTTTTCAAGGCACGGACTTCAACGCTTCGAAACCGATTCGCAACCTGGCTCGCCCCGCGGGCATTTCCGCTGATACCGATCTCGCGACTCGCGACTTCCTCAAACGGCTGAACGATCGCCACTTGGAACGGTTCCCCGGCGACACCGAACTCGCGGCTCGCATTTCCAGCTATGAACTGGCGGCACGAATGCAATTGAGCGTTCCCGAAGTTAGTGACATCTCGACTGAGCCTGAACATGTCTTGAAGATGTATGGCGCGGATGATACGGAGAATGACTTGAAGGCGGCGTTTGCACGCAATTGTATTTTGGCGCGTCGCTTGCTTGAGAAAGGCGTTCGTTGCGTGCAGCTGTTCAACGGCTCTTACCAAACGGGCGGCGAAGGGACCAGCAACTGGGACGGACACAAGGTCTTGCACGAGCAATACAGCAAGCATGGTCCGGTACTCGATCAGCCCGCCGCCGCATTACTCAAAGACTTGAAGCAGCGCGGCTTGTTGAGTGACACGTTGGTTGTATGGTGTACTGAATTCGGCCGCATGCCGACGTTCCAAAAAGGGGCTAGCGGGCGCGATCACAATCCGTCAGGCTTCACCGGTTGGCTGGCCGGCGCAGGTGTGAAAGCTCCGTTCACTTATGGAGCGACCGACGAGTTCGGTTACAAAGCCGTCGAAGACGTCAGCACGGTGTACGACTTCCACGCCACGATTCTACACTTGCTAGGTCTCGATCACGAGCGACTCTCCTTCTATCACAACGGCATCGAACGCCGACTGACGGATGTTCACGGGCATGTGATCAAAGATGTACTCGTTTAACGGCTTGCAGTTAATCGATATACCACGATATTATTTCACGCCGCTCCCAAACGAGCCAGCCGAGTTACTCGTCTCGATCGTCGATGATTTTCGCTTTCATCAGGATCAGTAATTCCGTTTCCTGCGTGGTTGGTTCGATGCGGTCGTCCGTGATCTGCTGACGCTGGCTACGCAGCCCGCTGATCACAATCGGCTGGTCGTCTTTGACGACGACGGTCGTCATGGCGGATCGCCGGTCGATAACGGGTTGTCCGTCGACGAAACCTTGCATCACGCTGAATTCTGGATGTACTTCCATAATGATCTTTCCGCTGGATGTAATGCGCGGGGTCACTTCCATAGTAATGCCGGCCTCGCGAAATTCCGTCGTTCCAATGTTGGCGCCATCGGACGTCTGTGTCAGCTGCTGAACGGGTATCTCTTGCACGGATTGGAACGTTGCGGCGGTGCGATCGTACGCTCGGATATTTGGTCGAGCGAGCAGCCGAGCGCCTTCGTTCGCGGATAGCGAATCGATTGTAGCTTTCCAATTGATGTCCCTGGCGAGTGAGCCTGTGATCGTACCGTCGTGGGACAAATCGCGTTCCAATATCTCAAGCTTTGCCAGATCATCAATGGCGATTTCAAACAAGTAGCTTTCGATTTGCACTTGCTGACGTGGTTGATCGATTTTCTCGATAGTCTGGGTAACCACTGCCAGGGCGCCAGCGCTTCCTGCCACAATGAGACGATTCTCGTCTTCGAGTACACTCACTCTGGCCTCGAGTGCAACACTTTGGATTACTTCGGCAACACTGTATGCCGGGACAAATTCAAGTTGGAAGATCGTGACTTGTTCACCAACTTCTGTGATCCGTGCTTCAGCTTGATTCGCAGGCGCGGCGTCTGCTCGTTGTAGCAACGCGAGTACCTTCTGCATGTCCGCGCGAAGAGCGATCAACTCTGCGCGTAGCTCGCGTAAGGATGGTTTCTTAGCTTGGGCGATATCGAAGGTGACATCGACTAGGCGCAAGTCGGTCGGCCCTTCATCCTCGGAGTATGCATCGTTCAGTGACACCGAAACGGCGAGTGCGGCGAGCGCCAGAATTGCGAATGTGGAAATGAGAGTCTTACGAATCATCGTGAATCTCCTGTATTGAGTAGGTGACTTGGCAGCAATGCGGATGTCATTCGGGGTCAGTATCATCAACTGCGAATGAGAGTGACTTGTGATAGCGTCGTAATACGTCGCCGCGCCGGCGGATTCGAGAAGCCAACTCGCGCAGCTCCGGCGAAGAAGCGTTAGCGAGTAAGTGCTGACATTGCTCGAGCTCCGCCAATGCTTGCCGGAGATCCTCTGTAAGGATTTCACGGCCAGTAGAGGATTCATCCTTCTGGACGGTCGTCTCGTTTGCCGTAGCTTGCCGCCATGAAGCTCTCGGCCCGGCCACGGTCATCAAGACGAATGCACAACCCACAGAGAGAGGGAGCATCCACTTTCGACCGGAGGAAACGTGTGTTGGCGACGCGTTGACGAGTCGCTCGACACGTTCGGTAACCGCCGCACTATCGCCAGTTACTGCAAGCACTCCAGATAGATCGCAGCGATCGAGACGCCATTCGGCGAATTGCGTCAGGCACTTCGCCAGGGCCAGCGGATTCGCGTTGTGTTGAATTGCCCAATCATCACAGAGGAACTCGGCGGCGTGCTGCCATCGCCGTCGGGCCAGGAAGTTGAGCGGTTGAAAGCCGAAACATAGGCATAACACGCGACCAATCCACACCCAAAGCGAGTCTCCTCGCACAAGATGAGCAAGTTCGTGTGCCAGCAGCGCCCTCAGCTCCTCTGCACTTAAACGCTCGTTAATGTAGTGTGGCAATATGATCCGCCATCGCCAGACACCGAATGCCACTGGTTCGTTGAATTGAGTCGAGGATTCAAGACGCACTGCTCGTCGGATGTCAGTGGTTTCCAGCAGTCGATCGAGCATGCGTCGCGACGCACCTGAATCGATTGATTTGCATTCTCGAAACCGGTGACGAAATCGTAACGACTGTAAACTGAATCGGGCGAGTCCGAAGAACGCAATCGCGCAGGCTGCCGCCGAGCCAATGACGTGACGTGAAAGCGGTAGCCAAAGTGCTGACGCTGACACTGAACTTTGCTCGACAACAGTCTCCTTCGTGCGATCAGAAGAGTAGTGTGGCAGTCTAGGGAGTGGGGCAGGTGTGGGAGCGTGTCTGTCGGCAAACGTGTTGACGACAGGAGATCGCGCCGTTGCGCGGTACGTGATGCTAGAATGCGTCGATGGCGTTTCCATGTCAACGATCGTAGACTCTGATGTTGACAATGTGGCTTCGCCAATCGCGATCTCGACGACCGGGTGAATCCCCATTGCGACTTGAAGCGGGGCGGTGACCAACCCCGTGACCGCCGCCATCTTCCAAACTCGTTCTATGACCAGCATGTTGCGAACACGGAAGAGCCGCGTTCCAATCCACGCAGCGATCAACAAGCAAGTGGAGTGTAAGAAGTATGTCGCTAGTAGCACGAAGACGACTTGTGCCAAAGCATCTAGGTCATTCGTCATCTTTCAGCTTTTGCTCCTTCTGCCGGATGAGTTTCTTGAGGCGACTCAGTTCCTCTCGCGACACGTCACACTCGGCCAACAAATGACAGAACATTTCCGAGACGTCACCGGCGAACAATCGCGTTGCCAGATCCGACACCATCGAGCGGCTGACGTCCTCGCGTTTAATCAGAGGTCGAAAGACGTGAGCCCGCCCGTCGCCTTGACGCTTCTTGACGAAGTCACGTCGCTCCATCTTCATCAGCATTGTGCCGACCGTCGTATAGGCGAGAGAACGCGTTTTATTAAGCGCGTCGCGTACTTCGCCAACCGTCGCCTCGCCGCGATCCCAAAGCACATCCATGATGGCGAGTTGCAACTCAGCCAGTTGCGTCCGCTTCTTTCCCATGAGTCGAATCCGTTCGATTCTTGCTAGCGTCGATGAAATACTACCGCAGTAAGAGTTACTGTCTACTATCGGGGTAAGAGTTCTGTCAACATGAGTTTTTTGACAGCCTCCGTGGGTTGGTTTCGATATTGGCATCCACCTCCGTTTTTTGAGAGCGAAACGAAGTCAATGTGAAAGCGTTAGTGAGAATGCGGACTGGCTCCGTGCTTGAGTGTGCTTCGGAGTCACTGCAGATCATCCCATCACGGTGCCTGTCCCATTATTCCCAACTCCATTTTCAGTTTGAGTAAACGTCCTATCCGCGGAAGCGGTCACGGCCAGGTGCGAGAAGTGCGAGGGCTGCTTCCCTTGCCAACGGCAGCGAAGGAAGAAAAGCGGCGTTCGCGATGATCGATCCCTTCGGGACAACCGGTCCCACCGAGATGCTGGACTAATATCGACCCACTCCTAGCGCCGATGCTGGATTGATCTACGCCTTGTTGCTAAATCAAACTTCGTCCTGAAGTTGAAATTGCACGCCGCCAACTTGCCGCATAGAATGCTTCGCAGTCCCCACGACGATTCACGCCGCCGCTTGTGCTGCCCGATCAATGAGAACTTTAGATGTTAAGAATTGTGAGCAATTCGAGAAATCGACTTTGTGACGGGCTGAACCGCCGAAGGTTCATTCAGATCGGTTCGTTCGGACTCGGTGGGTTTGGGCTGACCGATCTGATGAAGCTCGAGGCGAGAGGTGCGACCCGTAAGCACGCCTCGAAGCGTTCCATCATCCTGATTTGGCAACACGGTGGTCCGTCGCAGCTTGATACGTTTGACATGAAGCCTGATCAGCCTGCAGAAGTGCGCGGGCCATACGAATCGATCGAGACGACGTTATCGGGACTGCGAATTTGCGAATTGATGCCGCACCACGCGGAGGTGATGGATAAGTGTTCGATTATCCGCAGCTTCACGCATGGTAACGGCGATCATTGGGCAGCGGCTCATTGGATGCTGACGGGTTACACAGGAGCGACTGGATCGGATCGGATTCCTCGCAATCCTTCGATGCAGGCCATCGCGTCGCATTTACTTGGCCCGCGGCAGCCGGGTGTGCCGAGCGGCATCAATATGAATGATGGCGGATTCGGATTCCATGGCGGCGCATATCTCGGAGTCGCTCACAATCCGTTTCGCATTGGCGACTTCAGTTATGGCAACGAAGCAGGCCGCTTGCCAACGGGCAGCGACAAGAGTTTTTCGTTGGTGGACGGCCTGACCGCCGATCGCGTCTTGAACCGCGTGTCACTGGCGGGGCAGTTCGATCGATTGCGTCGTGATGTCGATCAAAAGAACGAATTCGACAACTTAGACGACATCAGTCGACAAGCTCAAGAAGTCATCCTGTCTGGTCGTGCACGCAAGGCTTTTGACTTGGACGATGAAGATCCAAAGTTGCGTGAGCTTTACGGTCCGGGCTGGGGCGAGCAAGCTCTGCTCGCGCGGCGGTTCGTCGAGGCAGGCGTCCGATTTGTGACATTGAACACAGGTTATTGGGATGACCACGGCGACATTAAAGGCCGCCTCGACGACAAGCTGCCGCGTCACGATAAGGCGGTGGGTGTGTTGATTAAAGATTTGGCCGACCGTGGCATGCTTGACGACACGCTCGTCGTTACTGCGGGCGAATTCGGTCGGACACCTGTCATCAACAAAAATCGGGGCCGCGATCACTGGCCACAAGCACAGAGCATCCTGCTCGCAGGCGGTGGCTTTAAGCACGGACAGATTATCGGCAGCACGAACTCAAAAGCCGAACATCCGATATCGCGACCGATTAAGCCCGCTGACTTCAACGCGATTATTTATTCGGCTCTCGGGCTGAAACCGGACCACACGATCAACGATCTTACTGGCCGTCCTATTCATCTTGCTCCCGATGGCGAAGTACCGTCCGAGTTGCTGTGAGTGTTTCGCCGGCCGTGACGTTGAATTCTAGCTTCGACTGTTGCAGCACATCAATGCTCGGATCGCTATGACCCCAATCGATTGGTTGATCGTTTTCGTGGTTAACGGTGCCGTCATCGCGTATGGCATCTACCTTGCGAGAGGTACCGAGACGAGCAGCGAATGGTTTCTCGGAGGACGCGCGCTGCCGTGGTGGGCTGTTGGTTTGTCGATGTTTGCCACGAATGTCGACAACGCAGATATCGTTGGTGTCACCGGCAGCACGTTCAAAGAAGGAATTCACATCGTCTCGGTCTATGCCATCGGCAGTGTCGCCGGTGCGATTTTGGCTGCGTTCTTCGTTGTGCCGAAGATGTATCGAGCCGGTTTCTTTACGAACGCCGAGTATCTCGAGGCTCGCTTCGGACCCTCGACACGCGTTTTGAGCGCGTTGATTCAGCTTCAATATCGCAGCAGTATGCTGGGTCTGATTCTCTGGTCCGCACATCTCTTGCTGACCGAATTGGTTGGGATGAGCACGGTCCAGGCGTGGAGTCTGATTGTCGTGCTAGTGATTTTTGCCGGGTTCTATACGGCGTTTGGCGGATTGCGTAGCGTCGTCTGGACCGATGCCGCGCAAGGCATCGTGATGATGATCGCCGCATTGATCATCTTTGGCACGATTTGGCAAGCTGCTGGCGGTTGGAGTGGTTTGACGGCGGAACTCGATCGCACGGGACGAACCGACATGGCACACATCGGTCGCTATTGGGGAGACGATAACGCGACTCCACCTTGGATGGTCGTCGTCGCTTGGACGATTATCGGCAGCGGATACTGGACGGTGAACCACACGCAAACCATGCGGTTAATGGGTGCGCGTTCGCTGTGGGACATGAAGATGGCTGCGTTGTTTGGAGTCGCCCTGAGCTTGCCGATCATGCTCGTCTCGGCTTCGCTCGGCATCTTGGCTCGCGCGCTGCCTGACTTCCAATTCATTCCCGATGCCGAAGCCGATACGGTTTATCCGCTGCTAGCGAACGCGTTTCTCGGTCCCGGGTTGAAAGGCATCGTTGTCGCTGGAGTCGTTGCGGCGATCGTCAGTACGTTCGACTCGATGGGGTCCGCGTTGTCAGCGATCTTTACACGCGACATCTACGCCCGCTTCCTCGTTCGCGATCGCGACGACCACCACTACGTACTTGTTGGGCGCGTTGCCACGATCGGTGTGCTCGCACTTGGCTTCCTCTACTTGCCGTTCATCGCCAAACAGCAAAACATGATCAAGGCGTTCACGACGTTGATCTCGGTCTTCGCAACACCGTTGCTGATTACGTACTTGGCCGGTGTGCTCACGCCAGCGCATCGTCGTAGCGGATTGATCGGCCTCGTCGTCGGAGCGAGCTACGGAGTCATCGCGCTCGTTGACCGACAGTTCTTCGAGAACGAGTGGTTACCGTCCTGGTTTACAACGCGATGGACATCGTTCGGCTGGTCGGTGCTGTTCACGAGCTTAGCGATTGCAGTCACAACGCTACGTCTCGGTCGGCAATCTCAAGACCAACTCGCCGAGACCAAAGACACCGGCTGGCTCCTGCGAAGCCGCGAACAGCTACCACCAATCCGCGAGCATCCCTTCTCCGACCGCGTCCCAACGTGGCTGAACCCAGTTCCATGGGCCGTGGTTTGCGTGGCGGGATCTGCGTACGTCGTATTCGTTGCATTTTGGTAAGCAGCGACAATCGGCGAAGCGATGCGCACTTCGCGCGCGGCGAAGGATCCCCGACCTTCCAGTAACCTCTGGCCGCAGGTCTCCGATGTGACAAGCTAACCCCCGGGGCTGTGCGATCTGCGTACGGTAACGTTGCTGATTTCGGTTACCCATCCACATCCAGATCGCTCGATTCGACGGATCCAAAAGATTCTTCAGAATTTGTTTGACACTCGGTTGAGGGACTGATACTTTGTTCACCAGTTTTCCTGGGTAGGACGATGGCAGACGTCGAAAGCCGCTTGGATTTCAAGGCGAGAAGGCGCTTTGTAGGGCAAGCGATTGGCAATGAGAAATCAGTATTCAACGAGCTCGGCAGGCTCTCTCTGGCAACAGTCAAACGATGCTTGCTAAACGCTGAATGCCGGCAGCTTCAGAGAAGAAAAAGGGGATGCAGCAATGAGTAAGCCGTTTGCGTTCTGGACTTGGGAATCGCTGAAGGTATGGAAGCTTGGGCGCGGTCGAAAACGACGTCGAGCCCGCAAGTGTTGTCCAAGTCGCGCTCGCTTCGAGTCACTTGAGCCTCGCTATTTGCGCGCTGCTGACCTTCAGCTGCAAGAGCCAACGGCAGATGAAGTAACGAACCTTCCACCAGATAACGTAGCGGTCGCCGCGCAAGGTTTAATGGCAACGAACCAAGCGATCGCGAGTGGGTATGACACGAATGGCGATGGGACAATAACGCCGATCGATGCGCTGCTGGTGACCAATGCCGTTAGCAACGTGGAAGCCGGTGTGGAGTTTACCGATGAATCGATCGCTGCTCTCGATCTGGACCACAACGGTTCGATATCGGATGCTGATGTCGACGCAATCGTCGAATACCTCAATACGCTGCAAGACGCAGTGAGCGCCGACGTTGACGGCATCGATCACGCTATCGAGAATTTAGCGCCAAATAACGGAGACGGTAACCTTGATGGCCTCCCCGATGCTGCGCAAAGCAATGTTGCGAGTTTTCCAGATGTCGCCTCCGGCCATTTCGTAACCGTTGACAGTGGTGCTAACTCATTACGCGCTGTTCAGAGTCGCGTTATTTCACCGGAGCAGCTAGGGATTGAGCTGGAATTCGGGCTGATCGCTTTCGAATTACACGACGTGTCAGTAGGTGGTATCGCCGAGGTAAATATCTCGCTACCCACCGAAAGCCGACCTAACGGATATCTGAAGCAAGACGCCGTGACCGGGGATCTGCATCCATTCCCGTTCAACGGGACGACAGGTGCATTGATTGACGGCAATCACATCGCCCTATTTCTACAAGATGGTGGCCGAGGTGACCTGGATGGCTTGGCGAATGGGATCATTGTAGACCCCGGTACCCCCGCCGGAGATGAAGCTGAAGATGCTTGCGAGGAGATGAAACAATTCCTAATCGACGAATTAAATCAGCAACTGGCCGACGCCATTGGTAACGGCGAGCCGCAAGCGACGATTGATTATCTGGAGGCCGAGCTCGCTATCGCCGAAGCCATGAACTGTTACGGAACTGGAGATTCCGATTCCGATTCCGATTCCGATTCCGATTCCGATTCCGATTCCGATTCAGATTCGGACACGGACACGGACGCGGACACGGACACGGACACGGACACGGACACGGATGCAGATGCAGATGATGACGACGATCAAGTCCCGTGTGAAGAGAACCCAGCTTGTGATCCTCCGTCGGACGACGACGACGATAGCGACTCGGATACGGATACCGACAGTGACTCCGACTCGGATAGCGATAGTGACTCGGACAGCGACTCGGATTCAGACAGCGATAGTGATTCCGATAGCGACTCGGATTCGGACAGCGATAGTGATTCAGATTCCGATAGCGACTCGGATTCAGACAATGACTCCG
>JACNKX010000179.1 GCA_014381825.1 Planctomycetota bacterium | reverse complement strand
ACTGCCGCCCCTCTAACGACTCGAAGAACAATCGCCGCCGATCATACTTCTTCGCGCCCCCCCCCCCGGCAAGAAGCAAACCTGCCAGGACTCACCAAACGATTCACCAACCGATCCAAAATCTTGCTGCGCCGCATGATCCCGCTCCCTTGATAACTGCCAATACGAACAACCGCGCCGACAATCACGGCGCGACCGCTTTCCCTGACTCACACAAGCTGACCCCTCGAGTGGGACCGCCTTGCCCTAAGCCGAACGTGATGAACTCACTCAACCTCAAATGGTTTACTACTCTCGAACCTAGGCATACCAGAGCGACAGCGATTGTACGCCCGCCAACTTGAAAGTCAAGAAAATGGAAAAAGTCGAATGGCATTAAGAATCACGCAGAGAATTATTTCATCGTTTAACGGCAAGCCGGAGGCGTCTTCGAGCCGCTCACCGACGCCGACGGCTCACTCAATTCCCTGTGTTTTCTCAAGTCGAATGCCAAAAGTCGCGCTGTCCAGCTAAACAGGGAAGCTGTTGTTTCACAATCGCTTAGCCAGCATCTGCGGATCTAAAGACTTGAGGGAGTTGTCCACGCTCGTCTTCTTTGGCCATGGGAGGAACGAGTGTCAGAATCCGCCGAACAATCTCATCAGCCGAGATACCTTCGGCGTCGGCCGTGAAGGTTGTCTTGATGCGATGCCGCAAGACGGGCAACGCAACAGCCTGCACATCTTCATGACTGACGCAGTAGCGGCCATGAAGCACGGCTCGCGCTTTTGCGCCGAGAACAAGGTACTGACTCGCTCGCGGTCCGGCACCCCACATCACGTACTCCCGGACAAAGTCGGGTGTATCTTCGCGGTTTGTTCGAGTGTGTCTTGCGAGTCGTAAAGCATAGCGTGCAATGTGATCCGCAATCGGAACGCGTCGGACGACGCGAGTTAACTCGAGGATTTCGTCGCCACTTAGTATCGGAGTAACATTCTTCTCGGTGTCCGCTGTCGTACGGCGGACGATTTCCAGCTCTTCATCCTCGTCGGGATAATCGACATGGATGTTGAACATGAAACGATCGAGTTGAGCTTCTGGCAGCGGATAAGTTCCCTCTTGCTCGATAGGATTTTGGGTGGCGAGTACGAAGAACGGCTCCTCCAGCGGATGCCTTGTTCCGCCAGCAGTTACTTGGTGTTCCTGCATCGCTTCGAGCAACGCGGCTTGCGTCTTGGGTGGCGTCCGATTGATCTCGTCGGCGAGCAGCACGTTTGCAAAGATCGGGCCACGCAGGAAGCGATACTCACGATCGCCGGACGTCTTGTTTTCTTGAATGACTTCGGTGCCGGTGATGTCGGAAGGCATCAGGTCGGGAGTGAATTGAATTCGGTTGAACGACAGCGACAAGGCATCTGCCAATGTTCGGATCATCAGCGTCTTTGCCAGCCCCGGCACACCCACGAGCAGGCAATGTCCACGGGCGAACATCGTCACGAGCAGCTCTTCGAGGACTTTGTCCTGGCCAACGATAACTTTGCCCAACTCGCTTCGAATCTGCTGATACACTTCGCTCAGCCGTTGGACAGCTTGTAAGTCGTCAGTTGGTGGGTTCGATTCGTTTTCTATCTCGGTCGAAGACAATCAATCGGTCCTGTGCGGCAATGATTAAGGAACTGTCGGTGAGAACAAGGTTGCCCCCGGTCGCACCATGAGTTGTCAGATCGATCTGTCGGACGGCGATTGGCGTACGGCCTCTCGTCTCTGGGCGAATTCGCTGATCGAAGACGAATATCGACTGACGAGTAGGCCAGTATACAAGTTTATCGGCAAGAATGCCGCGACCGTGGCCGTGGGGCGATGGTTTGGCATGGCCCGGCAAGCTGCGGTGTGGAGCCGGGAATTGGCTCAGAAGTTGCCCCGTATAAACATCAAACCAATACAAATAGTCGCCGCTTACGATCAAATGCCCATCGCCGACGCCGAGCAAATGGATGGCGTCGGCAGCTTGCTCGCGAAACGAGGCCCAGATGACGATTCCGGTGTTTGCGTCCAGGGCAAATATTTGGTCACAGTCCATTGGCGCGGTGATGACTAGGTCTCGATATAGCAAACACGGTGTTAGGTCTCGGAATAGATGCCCGGTGTTGCGGTCGGGGTTTTCGTTTTGCAATTCGACACGCGGATACTCGGTGAGCCATTTTATGGAGCCGTCTTCGGTGCTTAGTGCAGCGACAATGCCAAGGTTCGTGTTGCAGTACAGAGTTTGGTTGCGAAGCGTGAGCAGCGTGTGGCTCAACTCGAACGGTCTCTCTGAACCGAGTGGCTCGGCACCGACGACCATCCTCCGCCATTGCAGTCTTGTGGTGCGGGCGTCGAAGCAGGCAACGTAATTCTCCGTCCGTACGGAGCTTCGATGACGGAGCGCTATGTACAACAATTCGCCATCCGAGATCGGGACACCGTCGAACGCCCAATCAGCATCCCATTGGGGCCCTTCGAGTCGCAACTCAACAACAAGTCTGCCTTCCGATTCGAGACCTAGGCCGATAATTCGCGCGGGCTCTTCCCGCTCGTGCCCCAAGTCGACATTCGTTCCCGTCGGTAAGGAGCCGACGCGTGCGTAGACCGTACGGCCAGAAGACGAAAGCGGAAACCGAGGAACGCCGATACTACGCCTAAGTCCCGGTGCGGCGACCGTACCGGTTGGAAGATCTTTCACTCCGAAGATGACACTGCCATCGTCGAGCCGACGAGCAAAAACATCAGACTCCGACGCACCAGCTTGCACGATGACTGTGTCGCCAGCGACAATCGGATGGTAGCTCAACAATTCCGCACGCGATTCTGCGACGCGAGTACCTTCGCTTCCGATCAATTCTCCTTCGCCGGAGAATGTTGGCAGTGCCAATTGCCAGCGAGGAGACGTGCCGATCATCAATTCGGATATCGCACTCGCTTGACGTGCGTTGCTCCCTGCAAACGTTGGCCAGCCTCGTTGGCGGCGTGATGCCGGCCACTGTTGGCTTTCTTCCAACAAAGCTTGTAGCAACGCGACGTAGTTCCCTTTCTCTCCACCAATCACGCCGATCTCATCAGGAAACAATCGCCGCATCAGTTCGATCTCGGCATGGGTTCGTGAAAGGTTCCCTTCCAGGATTGAAACCAGCGTTAGTTTGGCGCTTATATCGGCGAGAGCGAGATGTGTGTCGCGATATGCGAGCCAACTTGTCTCGGCGCCACTCGTCCGCAAAAGTGGCAGTGTTTGTTTCCAATCCTCTTCTGTTTCCAGATGCCTGGTGATCAACCAACGAGGCTGCCCGGCGAACTCGCTGAATTTCGGATCTTCGCGTGGCGGGAACCGCAAGAGCGGACTGATTTGCTCCCAGTAGCCGCGCGCTTCGTTCCAGTTGCCCCGTTCCATCGCGATTTCGCCGAGTTGCAGGAGCGCTCGGTCCGTATAGCTGCTCGCAAAATACTTTGTAACTAACTCAATTAACGCAGCTTCGTCTCGTTGATTGCGACCCGATTCGAACAGACGCGATGCCACCGAGTCGACCTGCCGGCGATACAAGGCGAGTGCTTCTGGGCTGTGCCTGGCCAGTTCAATGATCTTTGCTTGTCCGTAATCAGACAGCGGAAGATACCTCTGGAAGCGCGCGGGCAAAGCCGCGCCCTCTGGAGTTACACGAACAAGTTGCTTGCCGCTGGTCTCGGCCACTTGGCGAATTGTCTCGACTGCCTCTTGCCACTGCTGTTCGGCAAGCAACGCGTCGAAGCGATCAAGGTGCGCGAGTGTCGCATTGTCCGCGAGGTCGATCGAAACGGTCGGTCGCGGTAAAGGAGTCGGGTCTTGACCACGGGCGTCTCGCGCGACAAGGAACGTGAGACATATGGCGAGCGTAAGTCGAACCGCCGACGAACTCGCACCAATAGCAGGGCCTACCTGTAGGTTATCAGCGGCTGGCATAGCCTTCGACGATTCGACCGAGGTAGAAAGCTCCAAACCCGAACGCCGTCATAATCAGCATTTGGAGTATATGAAACGATTCGCCGAAGCTGTCTGTCAAGTTCATAAACATTGACAGCGGCAGAAGCACGAGCCCAAGAAGTTGTAAGAGTCGTCCAAATGCTTTCATTGGGTCAACTCTGCAACGCGATTTCCGGATTGGATGACGTGTCAGCCGAGGTCGCCGCTGCCGCAGCTTGAAGCGATCTTGCTCGCCGGACTTCGTAATAGAAATAGGCAGCGACACCGCTGAAGACAAGGAACGGCATCGACATCATGAAGATGATGCTCCAGAAGTAGCCGTTCACCATACTTGAATACGCTGGGTCGCCTGCCATACCGTCCTTGCACGTTGGGCAGGCCGATGCGACGTCTGCGAAGCATGCCAGCGCGAGCAACAGTATGAGGGCGATCAGAATGGTATTTGGATTTCGATTCATCTTCATTGTTTCCTGCCGTCGGATTATAGCTTCTAAGCCTCATCGGCTAAACAGCTGGTACAGCATCAGATAGACAATTACGCCGGTGACGGAAACGTACAGCCAAATTGGAAAAGTCCACTTCGCGAGTTTCAAATGCCGCTTGCGGTTGTCGCGGAGCCCAAAATAGATTGTTGCGATTGCCAAAAAGGGGACGGTTCCCGCCAAAAGGACGTGCGAAATCAATATCAGGCGATACCCCCACAATATGGCTGCGTTCGGGTGGGCAAACGATTTCCCATGCGAGCCGGTCGTTTCGTGAAGCAACTGGTGATAGGTCAAATAACAAACGAGAAACACCATCGAAACACCAAAACAAGCCAGCATCGTCCATTTATGGGCGGCTTCTTGTTTCCGCTTGATCAGCACGAGGCCAGCAACTAGCAGCACGGCGGCAAGCGCATTCAGCCCGGCATTCATGTGGGGCAGCAGTTCCACAAGCTCGTCCAATTTCGTCTCCGTCACAGTTGTCCGAATAGATTCATTGCGACTCGGCGAAGATTCGCAAGTTGGATTCCATGGTACTGTCGGCGGTCGATCGTGTCTTGTGGACTTGGTGCGAGAGCGGTGCGACTCCGCGATTCGAAAAGGATGGCCAAGAAAAAACCCCGGCCCGGTCAAGCGAGGCGGACGCTTAACCGAGCCATTGGGGTTTCCTTCTGGCCCAGGCAAGAGCCGAAGGAGCATCAATTACGCTTTGGTTGTGAAAACGAACTAGGCACTGGGCGTGTCAGTCAACGAGCGACCGACGGGAGCAGTGTTGAACGAATCCGTCACCAAGTGAGCAGGATAAGCGTGCATGCCGTGCTCGCTCACGTCCAAGCCAGCTTGCTCTTCTTCGGGCGAAACGCGTAGGAACCCGCATGCCTTCAGGGCGTAGAACACACAGAGCATCGTACCAAACGCCCACGCACAAATAATGGCCGTCGACACGCACTGGACCCATACGTAGCCACCGCGGGTCAGGCCGTCGGGAATCGATGTGCCTAGCAGACCTGTTGCGATACCGCCCCACACACCACAGATGCCGTGGACAGGAAATGCACCGACAGGATCATCAATACGGAGCTTGTCGAGGAGTACGATGCCGCCTACGACTAACGCACCAGCGACGCCACCGATGACAAGGGCACCGACTTGAGTAACTTGATCACAGTTCGCGGTAATGCCGACCAAACCAGCCAGCACGCCGTTCAACGCCATCGTGACGTCGGGCTTCTTGAACAGACCCCACGCCACAATCATGGCGACCATCGCACCGGCAGCGGCAGCGATTGTCGTCGTTAGAGCGATGTACGTTGTTGCTTCGGCATTTGCGGCACCAGCGTACGTTAACTGGCTACCAGGATTGAAGCCGTACCATCCAACCCAGAGGACGAACACTCCCAAAGCGGCGAACGCAATGTTGTGGCCAGGGAGTGGAATGGATTTGCCGTCTTTCGAGAAGCGTCCCAAGCGGGCACCAAGGGCGATCGCACCAGCGAGGCCAGCAAAACCACCGACCGCGTGAACTACGACCGAGCCTGCGAAATCTTGGAAACCCATTTCGTTAAGGAATCCTCCGCCCCATTTCCAGTAGCCGCTGATCGGATAGATCAGACCAGTCAAGATCGCACTGTAAACGAGATAAGCACCAAATTTCATTCGACCTGCAACCGCTCCCGAAACGATCGTTGCCGCGGTTGCAGCGAATGCTACTTGAAACAGGAAGTCCGCGCTGTTGCTAAAGCCAGTGTCTAGATTCGGTGCGTCGACGTCACGTGATACAAACGACGTGGGCATTCCCAGATAACCTTCTATGATGGTCTCGCCAGGGTACATTAGTGCGTATCCGACGAACAGGAACAGCAACACGCCGATCGATAGATCCATCACATTCTTAAACAGAATATTGACGGTGTTCTTCGCCGCGTTCAGGCCGACTTCGAGCATCGCGAAGCCTGCTTGCATAAACAACACGAGGACAGCACAGAGAAACATGATCAATGTGTTGATCGTGTAGCTGGTCTCATCCTCGAAGGAAATTCCGGCTTCAGCGGGTTCTTCAGCCGTCGCGGCTTCCTCGCTTGGCTCGTCGGCAACAACTTGTTCCGCTGCTGCGGGTTCGGCGCTGTCTTCTGACGCACTCGCTTCCGGCGTCGCGGCTTCCTGAGCCGTCACGTAGGAGATACTTATCAAACTCAATCCAATCGCGGCCACAAAGAGCCACACCGGCATCGTGGGAAACTTACTCCAACTCATGGTTCTCGCCTTTTCCAAAAAAAGTCAGTCAGAAGGAAATCTGATTTGTTTTGGCGCTGTCACGTCGAACGCCTACTCGTCACGCGGCAATCAGCTGGGCCCTGCTGGCCGGTCACGTCGAAGCCGGTTAACGCAACAGCTGTGCCGAAAGGCCAATCATCGACGGCGAGTTGGCTCAACAGAGTAGTGGCAAGCCACAACAGTGAAACGATTTAGGAGAATCCCGAAACGTTTGTGAAGCGCACGTTATTTCTTTGCGTTTGAATGCTTGCACAAAGAGTGGGCATGGCTCGACGCGCTCGAAGGCAGGTTCGTGAGCGCGGCACCGGAGGTATCAAGAAATGAAAAAACCCCGCTTGCCGAAATCGACAAGCGGGGTATGAGAATTAGCTCTAACGAACCGTCATGTTGTGACAGGCGATGCTTAGAAGAGCAAGATCGCGTCGAAGGCTGCCGTAAACTGGCTGTCCTTCGTGCCACTATCAAACGGTTGACCGGCAGTTCCGTCAGACCAGTCCCAGCGAAGTTCTGGGCGAACTGACAGATTCGAGCGGGCGGTCCAATTCGCACCAACCGTGACGTTGTAGTAGTTACCCGCAGCGGCTGCAGGCATCAGGAAGCCACCAGCTGGAACGCCACCAGTGGCCAATTCACGAAGAGGGGCTCCCGAGAGACGAACGCCATCGTCGTCACGGAACCACTCCATACGAGCACCGAGCTTCCAACAGTCGTTGACCGTGTAGAAGAGGTACTGGTTGATGCCGTACCATTCCGCGTCAACAGCTGCATCACTATGCCAGAAATTGTCATGCTGCAAGACGTACTTCAGCCGACAATTGACATCGTAATCGAAGACCATGCTGTAACCAGTACGCGTGGTCGTAGGAGGTGCTGCGCCGTCTTCCTCACCACTAATGAAAGTGACGGTCGCGGTATAACGCTCGTGGTCAGGCGTGTAAGTCGCTCCACCCAAGAAGGCCGTCTTATCAGTCAGGGCATCAAACTTGTCCCAACCATTTACGAAACCAGCGTACAAAGTCCAGCGGTCGCTGTAGTCGTATGTAGCTAGCGCCCCGGTGTGGGTGAATGGCTCGGCGTACTGCATGGTGTAAGCATGCGAGTAGAAGAAGTTGCTCGTCGCTTTAACGCCTTCATAGCCCATGATGGTGTAGAAATGACCAGCACGGACAGTCAAATCGTTGTAGGCGATATCGACATAGGCTTGAGGCATTGCCAAACCATACATCTTCGAGTTATTCCAGCTGCTTGTTCCGTTGGTGTTCGTTTCCAGACCAACGGCTTGGGTAAAGATGTAGTCGGTACCATAGAGCAAGTCGATCCCACCACC
>JACNKX010000058.1 GCA_014381825.1 Planctomycetota bacterium | reverse complement strand
GGGGGTGTTCGAGAAGGGGCGCGCGAGCAAGCGGTGGGCGAGTTGTGGCAGCAAATTGACGAGCAGCATCTAGAGGCCGAGACTCGCCGCAACTTGATTGCCAATGGAATGCGAAGCGGTGTGATGGGGACTCAATTACCCAAAGAACTTCAAGAACTGATGGGAGCTGGCGACAGCGGGCAACCGGCCGTTGAAAGAGACACGTTGCTCTCGGACAGCGTTACGTCGCTTTACCGAAGGCTTCAGAATCGATCCGGCGAACGCTCTGACTTGATCGTGGTTCCCACGATCGCCGAGCGCAAGGTGGTAGTGTTCAAAGAAGGCGACCGCATTCGAGCGGAAACATTCGACCAGGGATCGGCCCTATTCGCCGTCCGTAGCTTTCCCGCTGGAGACGGTACCGTGCGTGTGGAGATGGTCCCGGAGATCCGACACGGTGACGTCAAGCACCAATGGGCTCCTGGTAAAGGAACGTTCGTCAACGATGTCGGACGCGACGTAACAGCGTTCGACCAGCTTCGCCTAAGTGCCGTCCTTTCTCCTGGGCAGACGTTGCTCGTCACCAGTACTGCGGAAGCGCGTGGACTTGGCGGGTTGCTGTTCGCACGCGGATCGGAGGACTCATCGGAACGGCTTCTTCTCGTACTCCGCCTGGCGCAGACTCAATACGACGATCTGTTTGCGCCCGAGCAAACCGTCGAACCACTCGCCACGCCGATCGATTGAACCTGTGTTGGCCGATAAACGGGGCATTGCGGGGATTAGGGTCTTCACGATAATCAATGGCTTGCTCCAAAGTTGAGGAGCCCATTGAATTCAGAGGAGTACAGAATGGCTTTAATTCCCCTGCGGACGTTGTTGGACCACGCTGCCGAAAACGATTACGGTGTCGCCGCGTTCAACGTCAACAACATGGAACAGATCCAGTCGATTATGGAAGCCGCCAACGAGACGGACTCGCCCGTGATCGTCCAGGCGTCGCGCGGGGCTCGATCTTACTCGCAGGACAATTACCTCCGTCATCTGATGCTGGCGGCCGCCGAGTTGTATCCGCATATTCCGATCGTCATGCACCAAGATCACGGCAACAGCGTCGAGACTTGCGAAAGCGCGATCAAGAACGGCTTTACTTCCGTCATGATGGACGGGTCGTTGAAGGAAGACGGCAAGACTCCGGCTGACTATGACTACAACGTGAAAGTCACCGGCGATGTCGTCAAACTCGCTCACGCACATAACGTGTCTGTCGAAGGCGAACTCGGCTGCCTCGGTTCGCTCGAATCGGGCGAAGGCGAGCAGGAGGACGGCCATGGTGCTGTCGGACAACTATCACACGATCAACTGCTGACCGATCCCGACGAAGCAGAGCAGTTCGTCGCCGATACAGGCTGCGATGCGTTGGCCGTTGCAATCGGCACTAGCCACGGTGCTTACAAGTTCACTCGCAAGCCCGATGGCGAGACGCTGGCCATGGATCGCATTATCGAGATCCACAAGCGGCTCCCCAATTGCCATCTCGTCATGCACGGCAGTTCGTCCGTTCCGCAAGAGTTGCAAGACATCATCAACGCCCACGGTGGCCAGATTCGACAAACTTGGGGAGTTCCGGTCGAAGAGATCCAATTGGGCATCAAGCACGGTGTCCGCAAGATCAACGTCGACACCGATAACCGTTTGGCAATTACGGGTGCGATTCGCAAAGTCCTCGCCGAGAGCCCTGAAAAGTTCGATCCCCGCGACTACCTCAAGCCAGCACGTGCGGCAATGAAGCAGGTCTGCATTGACCGCATGACCTCATTCGGTCAGGCCGGGAACGCTCGAAAAGTTCCGCAGTAATCCGCGGAAATTTGACGGACGCGTTCGATTTGGTATGATGGCGACCGTTCATCTTACTGAATCACACGATCGGCGCGTCTGCATGGGCATGGTGTTGTCCAACCGCTTCGTTCGCGAACTACTATCTCGGGAGGATTCGCATGCCACAAGGGAAAGCCGTAATGCTCGGACTTAATCAGAACGGGATGATCGTGTTCATCATCCTGCTTCTTGTATGCCTTCCGTTGTGCTGGATTCCGTTCGTTGTCGATTCGTTGAAAGGCGAGCCGGAGTAGAAGTCCGTCTCCGGTGCAACGTTGACTTACAAGGTCCTCACTCCGTCTAGGTGCTTTACTATAGCGCTCCGTTGTCTGGCGGTCTCGCTTTTTTGCGTCTACCTAGCGTGGAACTTGGTTTGGCTGAGCCAGCGCACGCTTCCACCATCATTATTTACAGCGCTCACCGACTTGCCGTGCCCGACGACCGGCGGGACAAGAGCCTTTCTTTGCCTGCTGCAGGGAGAGGTGCGTGAATCCTTGCGGTTCAATGCTATGGCGATCCCCTTCGTCGCAATGTTTGCCGCCACCGTGTTAGTGCCAGCGCACCGATTCTGTTCGCGTCGCTTGTTATCTGCGCCAAGTTGGTTTTTGCCCGCGTGGTTAGGTCTTCTTCTGGTGGCCTGGGTTGTCAAGCTTTCCGGCTCGCCGGACTACTGGTAGCGTCACGCTCTAACATTGCTCCATTTCGCCCGCACGAGTAGAATCCGCACCTCCCTTTGTCGCACGTTCCCCACGTCAAGGACGACGTGATCATGAGCATGGAAGCTGCTAGCACTTCGATTCGACTGAGTCGGTTCGAGCAATTACGGTTTGGTCGTGAAGTCATTCGCGAAGAAGGCGAAGCTCTGATCGCGCTGGCGAGCCGATTGCACGACGAGTTCTGCGAAGCCCTTGAATTGCTGTTCACCTGCCAAGGCAACGTGATTGTCACGGGCATGGGCAAAGCGGGGCTAATCGGACAGAAAATCACCGCCACCTTAGCATCGACAGGTACAAGCGCCCACTTCTTGCATCCCGCCGAAGCAATCCACGGCGACCTGGGACGGATTCACAGCAGCGATTTGGTTCTGGCTCTTTCCTTCAGTGGTGAGACAGAGGAGATCGTGCGACTGCTGCCATCATTGGCCGAAATGCAAACTCCGCTCATCGCGATCACCGGCAAGTCGGACGGCAGGCTCGCTCAATCCGCCCGGGTCGTTCTCAATCTCGGGCCGATGCGCGAAGCCTGCGAGCACGGCCTGGCACCAAGTACTAGCACGACGGCAATGATGGCGATGGGCGACGCCCTGGCGCTTGTACTGAGTCGCATTCGTCAGTTCACGCCCGAGGACTTCGCCCGCTTTCATCCGGGCGGCAGTCTCGGTCGAAAACTCGCCAAGGTCGAAGATGTCATGCGACCGCTTGCCGAATGTCGTGTCGCCACCGAGTTGCATTCGATTCGCGATGTGTTCGTGATGGCGAGCCGTCCCGGAAGAAGAACGGGCGCGATCATCCTAACTAATGAGGAAGGACGGCTGACGGGCATCTTTACCGATAGCGACCTGGCAAGGCTACTGGAAACGAAACGTGACGATGCGCTCGATGCACCCATCGCGTCCTTGATGACAAAGAATCCCACAACGGTCATCGCAGGCACGCGTATGCGTCAAGCGATCGAAATTCTTGGTGAGCGAAAGATTAGCGAACTTCCGGTTGTGAACGATCAGGGGAAGCCGGTAGGTTTGATCGATATCACCGACGTCGTAGCATTCGAATCGCCCATCAAACCACCGACTAATCCGCTGGCGCATGCGTTGCCAGCGTCAGAAGTTACCGATTCAATTTCGCCAAAAACACTCCCCTTACCGAACCGTCCGACAGGTTAGTCGCGTATATGAAGACCGAAGACCGATGCAAAAATGTGGAGCTGATCCTTTCGGACGTTGACGGCGTGTTAACGGACGGTGGGCTCATCTATGACAATCAGGGAATTGAAGTCAAGCGATTTCACGTTCGCGATGGCCTCGGCATCAAGTTGTGGCGCAAGGGCGGATTCAAGTTTGGGGTCCTGACTGCTCGCACGTCGCACATCGTCAAACTGCGTGCATCCGAGTTGGGTGTTGATGTGGTGCGACAAGGGTTTGAAGAGAAGCTTTCCATCGCCCACGAAGTCGCGAATGAGTTAGACCTGACAACCGAGCAAGTTTGTTACATAGGAGACGACCTCCCTGATCTGCCAGTGATGCGTTCGGTAGGACTGGCGATTGCCGTGGCGGATGCGAGTGAGGAAATTCTCGGCGCTGCACACTACGTAACAAAGTTACCGGGTGGACAAGGTGCCGTGAGAGAAGCAATTGAAACCATCACCAAAGCGAAAGGGCTCTGGGGCGATTTGATTCGCAAGTACACTGGCGAGTAATTCACCTCGTTTAACTTCTACATCCAAACTTGGACGCAAGACAACTCCTGCAAAGGTTAACCGTGAACGGACGATTCAAGCGGACGATCGCCTCGCTCGTCATTGTGCTAATAGGATACTCGGCCTACTCAGTACTTGCGGTGCCGATGCTTGAACCGTCGATCGAGTTAGCGCCTTCATCGCAGTCGGCCTCCAGCCATTCGAATGCAGCACCGAAGTCGCGAGGCTTTGAATCGCTCTTTGCCGAAGGCTCATGGGAACTCGATCGTCCCAAGGTGTTGGAGACCGATCGCGGTACATTGATCTTCGATGATTATCGAGCACTGCCAAACAGCCGGATGCAACTGAATCGATGCACGCTCATCTTTCGAACCGGGCAAGCAGACGAAGAAAACAGCCGACCGATCGTCCTGCGAGCGACGGAGGGCGCGATACTGTTCTTCGATGGCGAATTGAACATCCCGCGTGGCGAGTTTGGTCGGTTGATCGGCGGCGAGTTAGCCGGAGTCGTCACCATCCACAGCCCGCCCACGCCCGGTGCCGACGATGGGTTGGAAATCGCGACGCGAGACATCCGCATTGAAGAGAGAAGAATCTGGACACCAAGTGATGTAACGTTTCGGTACGGTCCGAATTCAGGAGCAGGCGGAGACCTCTCGATCGAAATGCATCCTCCCGCCAAGGTGAACCAGACTTCGCGTACCAAATCCAATCTTGGGCGAATGAAATCCTTCGAACTCGTCAGAGTCGAAAAGATCGAATTACAGATTCCCGCTGACAGCCTATCCGCATCGCCGCTCGCAGGCCAAAGCGATCCACCGCGAACAACCGCCGACTCAACGCCGATCGAGATTCGATGTCGAGGATCGCTCGAGTTCGATTTCGACGAGTTGCAACTCAGTTTAAGTGATCATGTCGATGTAGTGCGGCACAATGCTGACGGGCCCAGCGATCAACTAAACTGCCAAGAATTGCGAGTCCACTTCGATCATGCGCATGTGCAAGACGAGACTCCGAGCATGTCGTCGGTCAAGTTTGCGCCAAGCAAACTCGTTGCGATTGGTTTCCCAGTGACTCTACGTGCCGACTCTTACAGTGCATTCGCGCGCGCCGAACAACTTACATACGACTTCGCGACGCAGCGGATTTCGATGCAAGATCGCGACACGGTCGTACTTGGAAACGAAAACTTCGAGTTCAAGTCGAAGTGGTTGTGGTACGAGCTACGCAAGGGAAAGCAGTTGGGCAGTATGAGGGCTGGAGGGCCGGGACGCGTAACGGGACGCCTCGGCAAAGATCAACAACAAGTCGAGGCGACTTGGAAAACGGAGGTTGTACTCCAGCCTTTCAACGGCAGCGACGTTTTGTCACTCGTCGATGAAGCGCATGTAGCGGTCGAAGGTGCTGGCGAAGTCTTTGCGGATGAACTTCATGTCTATCTGGCTGAGTTGCCACGTCGTGATGATCCAGACCGCGCGACGATCACTGCCGATCGCATGAAGGCACTTGGTAATGTTCGATTCGATTCGCCGCACATCGCAGGAACGATTCAAGACGTACAGATCTGGTTCGCACAGCCAACCGTGGACGATGGCCCGAATCACCAGTTGGCGAATGGCCAAGCAAGACCGCCCCTGTTCGCGAAGCCAAAGCTGGCTCAACCCTCGGAACCGGTCCGAAAGCTCGTCGTCCAAGCTGATCAACTCAACGCCGAAATTCAACTTGGCGACGAGCCGCAACTTATTCAACTCGCGGCAAAAGGCCGGGTACATTGCGAGGAGCAAGCTGCCCCTAAATTCGACTCCGGAATGTCGCTAGATTGTCACGTATTCCGAGTTCTCGACGGGGCCACCGAAAATCCAATCGCGACTGTCGAAGGGTCGCCTGCCCGCGTGATGGCTCAAGGCTCGCAACTTGTCGGCAATGTGATCGAGCTTCACCAGGGCAGCAACCACGCGTTCATCGAAGGCGCGGGGCAAATGACGCTACCGCGACCAGAAACGCCGCAAGATCCTTGGTTTGTCCAGTGGAAACATCACATGCGATTCGATGGACAACAGGCGACTTTCGACGGTGATGTCGTCGCGCGAGGCGTGCAAACAATGCGAGCTGGCGAGCAGGTTCGGTTCAACGCGACAGGCGAATCGCTCAATGTAACGCTCACGCGCTTCGTCAGTTTTAAGCGGCCAGACGACACGAGCGAAGTTGGACTTCGTGAACTACTGTTCAAAGGACAGTGCTTCCTGCAGAGCGAAACGATCGATCCGCGGGGCATGCGAAAGACGTCCGAACGAATGGAGATCCGTGACTTGCGAATCGATCAAGTCAGCGGAGTGCTTCGTGGAGACGGCCCGGGGTGGTTGACCAGCGTGCATCACGGGCAAGAAATCTTCAAAGAAGGCCAGTTCGCAACAACACCCAAAGGCTTACACTTCCTTCGAGTCGATTTCCAACAGGAACTTTCCGGCAACTTGACTGGTCGACAAATGGAGTTCCTTGGCAACGTGCGAACTGTCTACGGACCGGTCGCTGGATGGGACCAAGTGATCGATGTCACCGATCCCTCGCGATTCGGCCCACGCGATGTTGTTGTCACGTCACAGCGGCTTGCGCTGACTGACATGGGACAAACTCGTGATCGCTTCGACGCGGTGGAACTCGAAGCGACGGGAAACGCCTTCGTTCGAGGTCAAACTTTCAACGCGTCGGCGCAACGCATTTCCTACGTCAAATCGAAAGACCAGCTAGTTCTAGAAGGCGATGGTCGCAACTATGCGACGCTCGCCTATCAGCGAACACCGAACGCAGCGCCCGCCCCACTGAAAGCCCGCAAAATTCTCTTCTGGCCTGAGACAAAGCAATTTGAGATCAGCGATCTACATTCGATCGATATCCAGAATCTCAGCCAGTTCAATGGCTCGGCGCGCTAGTGCTGGTTGTTTCTTTCAGCTTGTCGCGGAACGTCTCGTAACAGTGAATTGCCGTCCCGGCGTATCGCTCGTAGCGACCGAAGTATTGTTCGGCGGCGCGAACTTGGCGTTGAAAGTCTTCCACCGAATCGTCCGAGAACGTGATCTTCGATAGCATCACTCCGTCGAGCATGAATCCGTCGTATCGCGATGCTGATTCGACTTCCGTGATCGGCCGAGTTCGCAGGTTGGACCATTCGGCATTTTTCTCTGTGACATTTGCGACGTGTTTGATGGCGGCCCGTGACTCATCGGAAGCGTCGCGGACGCCAAAATGCTTAGCGATAACACCCATCGTCTTCGCGGCCAACCGTTCGGCTTCGATCGTCAGTGGCTGTGGCAACTCGACGCCCAGCGAAACATGTTTGCCATCGTCCAGTGTGCGTAATCGCAATTCGTTTAATCGGCTGATCCGAGCGATGTGCTCACCTTCGGCTTCGAGAATCGCATCGAATCGCGCAGCAGAAACACCCGTCGCGAACCAGACTGGCGTCGGCTGATACCGAAATGTTTCGACTCCCATGTAAACCGCTGCCCGGCCATGGTGATCCGCGTAATCGAGCAACTCACGTCCGTGCGCGATCATCCCATCCGCGCCGTCAGCGACATCTCGATAGTTCATCACGCCCACGTTGTCGAGCAGGTCCAGACAATGAAAGCTGGCCGCTTGGCGCTTTCCTCGGAAGTCGACTTCACCGACGATCTTGCCAGTCACTTCGTCGCGCTCCTGCCACCAGAACGGAATGTCGATTCCGTATTGCATCTCGGAGTACTCTCGAACGCGCCGCTGACACTCGGCATTAATCGTGAGGAAATCGCGAAGAATCTTCCCGCGTTGTATCGGATTGTGCCAACCGATCAACAGGTATGGTTCATTGTCAAAATGAACGCCGTCGAAACGCGAATCGTCCGGTCCTTCGCGATTGAACGCGATCACGGAATCGACGACGCCAAGTGGGATATCATGGCTCTCGCGCAACGTATACTCGGGATATCCATCCAATCCATGAACGCGAATGCTCTGTTGGTGCGCCTCGCGCAGCATCACGCGAAACTCATCTTCATAGCGAAGCGTGCACGTCGTCTCGCTCGTCCCAGTTCGTCGATTCACGTCGTACAACAACTGCATCCAGAGTTCATCGATGTGCTGTGATTGGCAGATCCCAAACAGTTCGCGGCGAGCTTTTGGGTCTTGCAGGAGCTTCTCCGTCGACCACACCCACAACTTTCTAGGCATCGAATCAGTGCGTGGGATCAGCGAAGCGACAGCGGAACGTGCGGGCGGAGAGACATCGTCGACTTCTGTCTTCAAGGCGATGTCGTCGATGAATACAACCTGTTTGCCCGGATGAACAAACTCGAAGGTGACGCCGCCAAGCGTTCGCCAGTCGAAGTTGTGTCGGCCACGAAGCGGAATCACGAGTTCTTGCCAGTTCGTGGTGATTCCATCACGAAGGACATGCGAAGCTTGCGCGAAGGTGACCGAATCCTGTTTCGAAATCCATCGCTCGTCGGCCAGCTTGATTAAGAAATCTTCGCCACCTTCGGCACCGCGAACCCAAAGGGAAAGATACGCGAACCGGCTGGCGTCGTAGTATCGCCGCTCGATCGCCCGCATGTCGAAGAGGTGAATCCAGTAGCCACAAAAGCCTCGATCCGCCCGGTCAGCAGCGATACGAACGCTCCGACCCCCAGCGCCGCGAGCTATATCGGCAACGCGCATGGCCGATACGGTCGACGGTGCGGCGGCGAATGTGCTCCGATAGCCGCCCAGCTCGTTTTGGACTCCGTCGTCGAAATTGTCAATCAGGACCGATGGAGATTCAGCGCAGACGCGGCTTGCAAACAGGAGCAAACTGACGGCGCAAACAATTTGACGCCGCAATCGCCCACTCATCAATGGGCTATTCAGCACCTTCAACTCGCTGGGTATCAGGACGATCAAGTTGGACGGTTACTTCCTTCGAGCGAGGAATGCCGTTCGGCAAATCGGCCAGCGAGTTGCCCGTCTTCAGTACGGCCGCCTCTCGTCCCGAACGGGGAGTCACGACAACCACTCGAAACTTTGTGCCATCTGGCGTTTTGTCGTTGCCAAAACGGACGGTCGACTTGAAGTAACCACCCTTTCCCATCGCGACGGGATCTTGAACCCACCACAAGCCACCGCTGTCATCGACGCGAATGAGAATTACTGGACGAAGCTGTTCTGGCACGCGACCGATCAACTCCGTAACACGCTTGACCTTCTCGTCTTGTTGTGGTTTCAAGACCGCTGCAGATATCACGACCGGGAGTTTGTCCTCCTTCACGCTGTCGCCGAGAACAACGGGCACTTCTTCTGACTGCCAAATGTCTGTTGGCAGTTTGGAAATCGAATCGCGATCACGAAGATACTCGATGTCGCTCGAAGATTGTAAAACGAGTATGACGAGAGAGAATCGATCGCCACGTCGCGAGGTCTCGCTGCCGAATCGGACTTCGGTTTTGAAGTAGCCTCGTTCGCTGACCGACGGTTTGGGTTGAATCCACCAAGTTCCATTACCCTCGACCGGTTTCACCAGAATGACAGGTTGTCCCGGAACATGAAGCTTTCCGATGACTTCGTGCGAGCGTTCAACCTCCGTGTTTCGTTTTGGCGATACGATCATCGCACCGCGTCGCTTGGGAGCGGCTTGAGCTTGATGATCGGCTACGATTGTGCCCCACGTGATGATGGCAAGCGCCAGCGCGCTAGTTCTCCACATGTCCTTCTCCTTGTTTGCAAAAACACAACGAACTCGTTTGGCTGCCCTGTCAACAACGATAACGGTCGCGCTGGTAGATTGTGAAGTTGAGAAATGGAATACCTGCGAAAACAGCTGGCCGCGCGAGAGGGTCGTACTGATCACGGCTCGCAGCCAACGCGAGTAGGCTTTAACGGCTGCGGGAGCCTTACGGGGCGGAAACGGCTTGAGATTCGAGGATGAGTGCAGCCAACAACGCGCCGTAGCTAAGAACTGCAAACGCAGCGAGCCAGAGTCTCATCGGTGCCGTCGCGGCATGGCAGCCGATGCCCGAGGGAGGCTGTTCCGCCGTCACATAGCCGGGTGACCAAGCGACTTCGGCCCCGTCTTGCGAATCACTGCTAGTCATTATCCAGCGAGCGCGAGTTTGATAGAGTAACCCGAGCAGTCCGGCTGACGCCGCGACGGCAGCGATCATCACGCTAAGCGGCGTGTGAACTTCAGTCCTATCAGGCAAAGGCGAGAGCCCAGGGAGCGGGCACCACCGGTAGTTTCGCATCACCCAAAATGCAAATGCATTGTTCAACATGTGAACCAACATCGGAGCGAATAGCGAGCGAGTCGTCAGATAGATGAAGTGCAAGGCAAGACCGAGAACAAACGCGCCGACCGATTGAACTGGATCGATGTGCATGATTCCGAACAGCAGCGACGCCAGCAGCGCACCCGCGAAAGCGCCGTGATGGGCAACAAGTCCTCTGCCCAAAAATCCGCGGCAGAAAATCTCTTCGCCGATCGCAGGAAGCAGGCAAGCTGCTACGAATACCATCGGCCACGGGCTAGCAGCGAACTGGCCAAGTACTTCGGCATTGAAACTGGGCAGCACTTCGCCCGCGCAGTTCGTGACCTCACTGGCGATCACCGCGAGCGGCAACACTGCCAACAACGAACCGACCCAGTGCGGCCACGCCATGCCTCGCAGCGCGAGACGAATTCTAAACGCACGACGATAGAAAATGGATGTAATCGTGATCGCCGTTAGGGCTGAGAATAATGTGCCGATGGGGATCATCACGACAGACACGTCGGCCAGTGCCAACTCGATTTGTTTGGCAGTCGATTGACCCTGTGCAACGGCCACCGCCATCGCGGCGGCGGCTACGACAATGCCTACCACAATCTGGACGGTCCAAAATGCAAACATCCATAGCACTGCCCAGCCAATATGTGGATGGGGAAGCGCGAGTACGTCTGGCACAGCCTCTTGATCAACCGCAAGCTTGGCGGTGAAGACAGACGCGTCGGTAGACCAATCTGTGCCACAAATATCCTCACGAGAGCCGTCTTCGTTCGGTAATGGTGGGGTCATCGGCCAGTTGTTTCGAGAGGAGTCATTCGGCTAGGAAGCAGCAAGAAGTCTATTCATCGATTCGATCGCACTGTCGAGCCGTCTGTCGTCGATTGCATTGCGAGCCTCATCGATGGCTTGAACTTGTCGTAGCGTAAAGGGGACCGCGTCGCCCGTGCCCAGTTCACACTGCACGAGACGACGTACGATCTGTTGAATCAATTCGGTGATACCAGCGCCGGTCAAGGCGCTTGTTGCGAAAAACGGCGCATCGGTGGCACGCGCATCGACCAGATCACACTTGTTCATAACTAGCAAGGCGTCTGGATGCTGCCTGAGCAGTGGGTCCCGCTCAACGCCCGTGTCGTCAGTTACGTCGAAAACTAAAACCGTCAGATCGGCCTCACCGAGGAAGCTCGTCGCGCGCGAGACGCCCTCCACTTCGATCGCATCGGTACTGTCGCGAAGCCCCGCAGTATCAGTCAGCTCAACCGACCACCCATCGAACGCCGTCGGTGCGGAGAGCAAATCGCGGGTCGTACCTGGCTCGTCGAACACAATCGATCGTTGGTAACCGAGCAAACAATTCATCAAGCTACTCTTGCCAACATTCGGCGGACCCGCGAATGCAATACGCCACGGAGTCGTCAAATGCCGGCCGACGTCGGCTCGCCGAAGGAGCATCGCTAATCGTACCGACACAGCATTCGTATCACCGTGATTCAATTCATTGAGTGCGGCTTCGACCTCCTGCCGCAAGGCACCCCGATATTGGTCCAACAGGATCGCCGCGGCTCGCTCGGTCCGCGCTTCCATCAACGCGAGCCACGCCTCCGCCTCGATCGAATCACCGCCACAATTCGCCCCCCAGTCTTCTTTCGACTGCTCGACCGCGCCATCAGCAACGAGTGCGCTCATGATCGCGCGCGCCGCCGCCACGCCCCCATGACAATTTACCTCACTCGACTTTTCGCCAGTTCGGCAGACGACAATTTCTTCGCCGTTCCCGTCCGCTTGCTCCCATCGACCGAAGATAATTCGATTAAGCGAGAACGAGGTTAGCGGCCTTCCACTCGCCGGGACAAAGTGTCTTGAGACGTAGTCGACACCACTCTCGCCTTCCACCAAGATGACCGCGACGGCGCCCCGACCTTGGGGTGTCAAACGCGTTGCAACACAGGCAGACATCCGCACGTCCTCGATGATCCGCTTTCAGTAACGATTTCAACTAGTCGATGTGGTCATCGGCACGACAAGACGATTCCGCGGAGAACCAGATCGGAAACAAATTCCGCATCCTCAGCAAGATAGCTCGTAATTCGTTCGGCATCGCCGCCGGTCACGAATATCTGCGGCGATGTTTGAAGCTCGGCAGCCGCTCGCGCGACCAGCTCGCGAATCGCACCTACGCCTCCCCAAAACAAGCCGCTTCGAATGGCTCCCGCCGTCGACTTGCCGATCACGTCAGGTGCTTGGGTACGGAACGTGGCGTCCACGATTGGGAGCAAGTCCGTGCCGTCGGCCAAGGCTCGCGCCGACAAACGAAATCCTGGCAGGATCACTCCTCCTTGGAATACACCAGCCGCATCAACGAGGTCAACCGTGATAGCAGTCCCTGCGTCGACGATGATCGCTGGGCGATTTTCGACTCGTCGATCGTTCGCACCCACCGCAGCGATCAACCGGTCCATACCGACACGTTCCGGAGACTCGACATTGATCTCAAGCGGTAAGTCATCGTGTGCCAACACTCGGTAATCGTCTTGCGGCCGGGATACTTGTTGCCACTGCTGTAGCGTTTGTTCGGCAGTACGATGCACGCTGGCGACTCGCCACCGACAAGATGCCGGCGGCAGCTCCGTTGCGACCGTACTCAAGTCGAAGTCCGCCGTGTCCCACTCGTGCAAGAGTTGCCATCGGTCGGTAGCAGTATCCGCGACTCCGAGTTTGATCGTTGTGTTGCCAATGCCGACCGCGATCAACGAACTCATGGTGCGGCCTCTTCTTGGATCCGTGTCGCGATCGCTCCCGTCAGCCTATTCAGCCCTTCTCCGGTCACCGCGGATATCAGGTACACCGTTTCGCCAGACTGCTCCGCCAATTGGTCGCGGATCTCGTTGGCGCCGGGTAACTCGGATTTCGTAACGACGATGAGTTCCGGTCGCTCACCGAGCTTGACTTTATACTCTGTCAATTCCTCGCGGATCGAACGATAGTTTTCCAGCGGATCGGTGCCATCCATTGGCACTGGCTCGACGAGATGGACCAACACACCAGCCCGCTCGACGTGACGGAGAAACTCATGACCCAAGCCGACGCCTTCGTGAGCGCCTTCGATCAGACCGGGGATGTCGGCCATGACGAACGATCGGTCGAGATCAATCTGAACTCGACCGAGGTTGGGATGCTTGGTCGTGAACGGATAATTGGCGATCTCCGGACGCGCGTGGGACAGGCGGCTTAGCAGCGTACTCTTGCCAGCGTTCGGCTTACCGATTAGTCCGACGTCGGCGATCGCCTTCAATTCGAAGATCACGATGCGTTGTTCGCCATCGTCGCCTCGAGTGAATTGACGTGGTGCTCGGTTTTGTGCTGACTTGAACGACGCGTTGCCGCGTCCTCCTTTGCCGCCGCGCGCCACGACAAAGCTGTCGCCATCGGTGGTCAGATCGCGAATTACAAAATCGTTCTTCGCATCAATGACCACCGTGCCTGGCGGCACATGGATCACAAGGTCTTCGCCCTTACGGCCCGTTTTGTTCGAGCCCTCGCCATGCATTCCCTTGGGCGCTCGCCAAGTTTTCCGGTGAGCGAGAGCGGACAAGTGATCGACGCCTTCGCGAGCTTCGATGATAATGCTGCCACCGTTGCCACCGTCACCGCCGTTGGGTCCACCCTTCGGGACATACCGCTCGCGGCGAAAGCTCATGCAGCCATCGCCCCCGCGACCGGCTTGAAATTCAATTTGACAACGATCAACGAACATGTTTAGCCATCAAAAAAGGGATAGCTCTTGCCGAGCCATCCCTTGGTTTTTGTCTTGTGCAGAAACTTGTATTTCGTTTGACCCAGTCGCATCGCGACGGCTGCGGCTCGATAGCCGTCGCGATGCGACTGGGTTAAACGATGAATCACCTAATTGGGAGCAGGAACAACGTTTACTCGCCGACCTTTGCGATCGAAGCTTACCGTTCCTTCGACCAGCGCGAACAAGGTGTAATCTTTACCCTGTCCAACATTTGCACCAGGGTGGAAGCGATTGCCAACTTGGCGAATGATGATGTTCCCGGCGATGACTCGCTCTCCGCCGAATTTCTTGACGCCGCGTCGCTGTGCATTTGAGTCGCGACCGTTGCGGCTGGACCCTTGTCCCTTCTTATGTGCCATGGCTGGTGAACCCTTACCTGGAATTCCACTGTCAGTTCAAACAACTGACTTTAGCGGTAAATCCACAGGTGATCAAGGCGTTCGGTCAAGCCAATTGCGTCCAGAATGTGGGCCTGGAGGACAGGGTCGGTATCGACGGGAACGCCATAGCGGACCTCGCGCTCATGCTCCAGCACAGAATCACCGGGACGCCAGAAGTTCAATTGCAACGTCTTATGGCTAAAGACTCGTCCCGCTCCGGGGGGCTGACCCGCTTGGTAAGCTCCGGGCGGATCGACGAATTCGAACGCGTTGGTCAGTCCGCGAATGTAAACCGAGAAGAAATCGATCCTTGGGTCGACATCTTCCCACGTCACCACACCCCACAACCCACGTTCGATCCGTTCATCGCTCAGGGGGATCGTGGCGCGAGCCATTTCGATCGAGTTATGTAGCTTGGTGCCCGGATCTTCCCGTACCTGAATCGCTTTTTGGGCCGCGGGAATGATGCGATCAAGGTAAGACTTTTTGTACTCCCGGCTCTCGAGCACGAAATGGGGCAGAAACCGCTCTGGGCCTATTCGTGGCTCGCGGAAAAGAATCTGTTTGTATCTGGCAGCATCGAAAACACCTGACTCGGTGGTAGCAGTAACGTGACCGAATTCGTCGCGAGTTCGCTTGATATCAATCGCCCGACCACGATTTGAGATGCGATAGACCATGTACCAGATGAGTTTCCGTTGCATTCTGCCTGTCGGCTGAGGAACATCGACCTCGATCATACGTAGTGGTTTGAACGCGAATTCCAGTTCCCAGATCGGTCGGCGCAAGACGACTTGTTTCGCAATCTCCTGAAGCGTGTTGCTCTTAGGCGAGAAGTTCGGCGTCCAATCCAGATCCGGGATCCCCGTGACGACCTCGATCAGCGGAAGCGGTCCACTAAAAGTTTCGCCATCTTCGGAAGCCGTCGGGATCGCAGTCAGCACTCCGGGTGCGAGCGGTCGGATGCCGGAACCTTCCTGCGCCCACACCACTCCCGGCAACGCACTTACTGCGAAAAGGAGAATTGTGGTGATAGACAGACGTAAGTACATAAAGACCCCGCTCGGCCCAGACACGTGCAACGATAGAAAGTCAGTATAATTAGGCAAAATGGCCCGCGTCAACAATTTAGGTCGATGCGAATGATATTGATCGACGAAGTGCGGGTTGGAGGCCTGATAATCGGAGAAAGCCGACAAAACGCACTTCGGCAGACCCAACTAAAAGTATTCCCCAATAGGTCAGCTGCAGTCGTCCTTAAGCAATCGAGGTCGCGTAACGCAGTATTTTTCTGCAGCAACTCGCAAAGTTCGCGAGATTGTCCCTGTTTTACGGGTTGAGTATCATCAATGCACTTCGATGCGTGTTCAGGTCACCCTCCCGCTTATGAAACATACGACACGCCTATCCCTCTGGGTTTTGATCGCCAGCGCTGTAATGCCTCTTTTTGCTGACGATCTGTCAGTCGTTCCGAGTCAAATTGCGTTCGTCGACCCGTTCGCCCGACAGCAGCTCGTCCTCGAGCGAGGCAGTCGCGATGCCACACATGATGCGACCTATCACAGCAACAATGAATCGGTTGTGCTAGTGGATGTCGCCGGGTATGTGACTCCCGTCGGCGATGGCACGACTCAGATCATCGCTCGTTTAGACAATCAGGACGCCGTCATCGAAGTGAGCGTCCAGCAAGCAGCTGGTCGAAGTGTTGACTTCGGGACAGAGATCGTTCCGCTGCTCAGCCGCTACGGCTGCAACGCTGGCGGCTGTCACGGGAAACAAGGAGGTCAAAACGGTTTTCAGCTTTCGTTGTTCGGTTTCGATCAAGGCTTCGACCACGATGCGATTGTTAAGGAGGCTCGTGGGCGACGGATCTTTGTTTCTTCACCGAACGAAAGCCTGTTGCTTCGCAAAGCAGTTGGCGAGACACCGCATGGCGGCGGAGCGAGGTTTGCCGTCGATAGCGAATCGTATCAATTGTTGCGACGTTGGATCGAGAACGGTGTGGCCGCGCCCTCGGAAGACGCGGCTCGCGTGGTCGCGTTGCATGTGACGCCGAAGGACCGCGTTCTGGAGCGTGAAGGCCGACAGCAACTGGCGATCGAAGCCGAGTACAGCGATGGCACTCGACGTGACGTAACTCGTCAGTCGCAGTTTTCGAGCAATCTCGACCCGGTCGCTTCCGTTAGCGTGAACGGACTCGTCGCTGGAACTGGCCAGAGTGGCGAAGCGGCAATCATGGCGCGATACATGGGCCACGTAGCCGTCTCCCGCGCGATCGTGCCTCACGGCGAACCGCTCAACGAAATTGTCGGCTTCAAGCCATCCAACTACGTTGACGAGTTGGCGGTGGCGAAATGGAAAAAGCTTGGGCTACGTCCGTCGCCCGTCTGCGATGACGAAATCTTCATCCGACGAGTGACGATTGATTTGTGCGGACGCTTGCCAACCGTTGAAGAAGCTCGTGGTTTCCTCGCTGATGCGAATGCGAACAAACGCGCACAATTGATCGACCACCTGCTTGATTCGCCCGACTATCCGGCTTACTTCGCGATGCGTTGGGGCACTATCTTACGCAACTCGCGTCTGGCCGGCGCCGACCAAGCGTCGTACGCGTTCCACAACTGGATCAAGGACATGATCGCGCGAAATCGTCCTTACGACGAGTTCGTTCGCGGCGTTGTCGCAGCTGCGGGCGAGTGGCAAGACGCTCCGGCCATCAACTGGTACTGGCAGATGCGAGATGATCAACTGCATCAAGTCACGGCCGATACGGCTCAGGTATTCCTTGGCGTTCGCTTGCAGTGTGCTCGCTGCCATCATCACCCGTATGAGCGATGGAGTCAGGAAGACTATTACGGACTCGCCGGCTTCTTCACACGACTAGGCCGTAAGAGCTTCGGCCAGCCACCGCCGTATTACGCTTCCGCAAAACCGACGACGGGCGAGCGGAATCCATTGACCGGAAACGTTCCTGAGCCGAAGTACCCCGATGGCGAGTATGCGACGTTCACGCCCGAGGATGATCCGCGTCATGCGTTGGTCGATTGGATGGCGCAGCCCGACAATCCGTTCTTCGCCAAGGTGCTGGTCAATCGAATGTGGGGTCACTTCCTCGGTCGCGGTCTGGTGGACGAAGTGGATGATTTGCGAGCGAGCAATCCGCCGTCGAATCAAGAATTGCTCGACGCTTTGGCAAAGGACTTCGTCGATCATCAGTTCGATGTCAAGCATGTATTACGAGTCATTACGAACAGCAAGGTCTATCAACTTTCGTCTGATCCGACCGATGCCAACAAACACGATCGTCAGAACTTTGCCCGATTCTACGCAAGGCGTTTGGTGGCCGAAGTCTTCCACGACGCCGTGGATCAAGCTTCCGGCGTGCAAACGAAATTCAGCGGCATCAGCGGCAGTGCCCGTGCCGTCGACTTGCCGCATGAAGGATTCGGATCGTACTTTCTCGACACGTTCGATCGTCCGCGGCGAGTGACAGGATGCGAGTGTGAACGATCGAGTGGTGCGACGCTGGCTCAAGTCCTGCTGCTAGCCAATTCAGACGAAATCGAGAACAAGCTCGCCAACGGTGAAGGCAGAATTGCCAAGCTCGACGGTGAGAAGAAGCCGATAAATGAAGTTGTTGAAGAGTTGTACTTGAGTTCCTTCTCGCGGCTACCCACGAGCGAGGAGCGAGATGCCATCGCGGCGTATGTCGAGGATCAAGAGAACAAACGTCAGGCGTTGGAAGACGTGTTGTGGACGATTGTTAACTCGAAAGAGTTCATGTTCAATCATTGAGGATGTAGAGATGCTCAAGCTATTTGGACGACGTTATCGAACGTGCGACGGTGTGACGCGTCGCGATTTGATGCGGATCGGAGCCTTGGGAATCGGCGGCGCGACGCTGCCGAATCTGCTGCGTCAGCAAAGTTATGCTGCAGACGCGGGGCAACCCGTCAAGAAGAAGTCCGTCATCCTCGTTTGGTTGGCTGGCGGGCCGAGTCACATCGATATGTACGACTTGAAGCCCGAAGCACCTGCGGAATTTCGCGGCGAGTTCAATCCGATTGCGACGAACGTTCCGGGTATCGAGATCGGCGAACACCTTCCGATGCAAGCGAAGATTGCCGACAAGATGGCAATCGTCCGCTCGGCCTACCACACGAATGCTGGTCACGGAATGGGATCGCAGTGGATGTTGACCGGTTGGCAGCCAACGATCGAAGTGAGCGACAACATCTTCCCTTCGTGCGGCTCTGTCGTCTCGAAAATGCAAGGCCCGAATGATCCCAACTTACCCGCCTACGTCAACTTGCCCCGCATGCTGGGGCTCGGCAAGGCAGCGTATCTTGGTGCTTCTTACAATCCGTTCGCACCGGACAGCGATCCCAATTCAGATGGCTTTCAAGTGCGCAATTTGAAGCTGCCGGGGCGAGTCGATGTTGCGCGTCTTGATCGACGTCGCGGCCTGCTCGGAACGCTTGACAAGATTCGTCGCGATATCGATCTATCGGGCGACATCGAAGGACTCGACAACTTCTATCGCGACGGCCTCGAGATGGTGACCAACGACAAGGCGGTACAAGCGTTCGACATCAAGCAAGAGAACGCAACACTCCGCGCACGCTACGGAAGAAATGATCTTGGCCAAAGCTGTTTACTCGCTCGTCGTTTGGTTGAAGCGGGTGTTAGCTACGTCTCGATTCAAGCTGGCGGCGGATGGGATACACATGGCGATAACTTTAAGAACCTGAAAAACAATCTCCTGCCGAAGTACGACCGAGCGGTTGCTTCCTTGATTAGCGACCTTCACGATCGCGGCATGCAAGATGATGTCCTCGTGATGTCGTTTGGCGAGTTCGGCCGCACGCCACGCATCAACGCTGGAGCCGGGCGCGATCACTGGCCGGGAGCGATGAGTGTGTTGTATGCAGGTGGCGGGTTGAAGATGGGCCAAGTCGTTGGTTCGACCGATTCCAAAGCCGAGCGTCCAACGAGTAAACCGGCGACGCCAGGCTGTGTTCTTTCGACGATGTATCACACGCTCGGCATCGACTATCGCCACAACTTCTACGATCAGGCAAAACGCCCGATGGCGATCCTGGCCGAGGGAGAGCCGATTGAGGATTTGGTTTGATCGTTATCTGTACAAGATTCCGCTTCGGCCTATGTCTCGCGACGCTGCTGTCGTCCTTCGCTGTGATAGCGCAGGCCGAGTTGCCGTCGATTCGATTTGATCGAGCGACTCCGCTTGGCGCGTCGGCCGGAACATCGTGCGAAATGGAAATCGCCGGCGCGGACATCGAGGAACTCACTTCGTTACGGTTTGATCATCCTGGCATTTCGGCTCAGCCCGTTGATGACAAGGAAAAACACTTTAGCATCAGCGTTGCTGCCGATGTTCCTCCAGGTACTTACGACGTACGACTCATTGGTCGTTGGGGTATCAGCAATCCGCGACTGTTCGCCGTCACTCACGGATTGAAAGACGTTGTCGAAGCGGAACCAAACAACACTCGCGACCAAGCTCAACTCGTCGAGCTCAACTCGGCTGTCAACGGTTCGTCCGATGGCAACGGCGAGGATTCCTTTCGATTTACAGCGAAGAAAGGTCAACGACTGGTCATCGATTGTCAGGCCGGCAAGCTCGACTCGATGATGGATGCCACGATGACGCTGACAGACAACGATGGCCGTTCGCTCGCGTCGTCCAGCGACTACAACGGGCGAGATCCCATGATCGATTTCCCCGTGCCTAGCGACGGCGAGTATGTAGTTGCTGTCTATGACTTGTCGTATCGCGGCGGTCATCCATACCGATTGCTGATCACTGATAAACCGCACGTCGAAACCGTCTCGCCACGAGCGGTACAAGCTGGCCTGCCAATTACGATGACAGCCATCGGGCGTAATTTGCCGCAAGGTGTCGCAAGCGGCGCTGAGATCAATGGACTCGCGTTGCTGGCCAGCCCCTTCGCGATCACGCCGCCGAACGATGTAAACACAACTGGCGGCTACTTGTTCCATGAACATCCGACGGATCACAGCGTACTGCCAACCGCCGCGACATGCACCCTTGCCGGATTCCAAGTGCGATTGCCACAGTTGGATGCCATCAACGCGTTCCCGATCGTCGTCTCGGAAACGGAAGTGACGATCGAGACCGAGCCGAACGACAAGCAGGATGTTCCGCAAGTCACGCAATTGCCGCTCGTGTTAAGCGGGCAATTTGACAAGCCGCGAGACGCCGATTGGTTCGAGATCGAAGTGCCTGAAAACGGGCAGTACGCGTTCGACGTTTACTGCGAGCGAATTCGTGGGCGCGCCGATCCCTATCTCGTCGTCGTTGATGACAAAGGGAATCGAATCAACGAGCAAGACGACTTTGGCCATCGGATTAACGCCTTCGACGGGCACCTTCGCGATCCGGTCGGCATGGTTAACTTGAATGCCGATCGCAATTACCGGGTGCTCGTGCAAGATCGATATCGCCGAGGCGGTGCTCGTTACCAGTACGTGCTGACGATCCGCAAACCGCGACCGGACTTCTTCGTCGCAGCGATTCATCGCCAGAATCCCGGTCCTGGTGGAACGACGATTTGGAAGGGCGGAGCGATCGAAATGGACGTGATCATCCACCAACGAGACGGCTACAACGGCCCAGTGATCCTAACCGCCGAGAACCTTCCGCCCGGATTGCATGCCACGCCAACGACGCTCAACAACAACACACGTGGCACATTTGTCCTATGGGCCGACGACGATGCAGCGGATTTCACTGGGCCAATTCAAGTGGTGGCGACAGGAATGCGCGGCGACGAAACATTGCGTCGCGACGTGCGAAGCTACTCGCGTGTGTGGAATCAAGCCGGAATGAACTCGAGTCGGCCGATGCGAGAGATGTTCGTTGCAATTCGTGACTCTGCACCGTACTCGCTTCAATTTGAAAATGATCGAATTGAAGTAGAGGCCGGCAAAAAGGCCGAGGTGACGCTCCAACTAGATCGACGCTGGATCGACTTCAAGAGCGATGTCACCATCCTTCCGCTCGCACTGCCCAGCGGATTCACGATGCCCAACGGAAAGATTGCCGCGGGACAAACCGAGACAAAAGTCGCGATCGACGTCCAAAACAACCGCACCGCCGGCGAGTACACATTCTCAGTGACAGGCCAATCCCAAGTCCCCTTCAACAAAGATCCTGCGGCCACCGAGCGACCAAACACGCTGGTCTCGCTTCCGAGTCGCCCGATCACGATCGTTGTTAAAGCGGCGCAGAAGTAGCCAACCGCGATCATTTACGAGTTACGACCGATCAGACGCTCAGTTAACGCTGATCGCGACTCCTGCGACAGCCTGCGTACCCGCGTTGGTCTTGTGAGCCGTCTGCTCGACATTGCCGGTGCGGTCCTTGGCAAAGGCGACGAGCCTTCCATCGCCAGGTAACGTCAGTTCGGCCTGCCAGTCGACAACGCCCGAACTGACCTCAAGCACTTGTGCCTGAACGCCATTAACGTTGATCGAGACGATCTTGCCGTTGTCGTGCGAGACACCGCGCACAATCACTTTGCCTCCGTGCTGTTGGATCGATGTGATAATCGTCGCAGGCGGTACGTCGTCAACGGGATCGAGCAACTCAGGCCAGTGAGCGTCTTTCACTTCGGCCACTCGTGATTCATCACCGGTCAGCGGCGGCGATGACTTGTATTCATTGCCATCGTTGACGAGGTCTTTCGCGGCAATGCTGACGACTTTCGCATGACGTCCCGGACCAAAGTGATCATGGATATAAATCGGAACACCTTTGGTTATCGGCGTCACGCGCGGCCCGACACCTCGATTGATCAGTGGCCAGCGATCTTTGAATTGAGCTGGCCGATTCACCGTGACGTTGCGAAAGTGCGTTTCGGCGTCGCCGCTAATATTCACGTCACTGATTTGAACGAGCGGCGTCGAGCTGTTGCCATACCCCGTGGCGAAGGTGAGTCCATCCACGGTGATTTTGCCTGTCTGAGCACTCGCATCATCCATGCCGCGATTGAAAGGTTCCGATCCCACCGACGAAACGTGCAGGTTGCGATAGACTTGGTTCTCGAAGGCAGGACGGTAGATACCGTATGCCGCTTCATGAATTCGAATGTTCTCGACGAGCATGGCTGGACTGTGCGGCCGGAATGCGTAGTGCGAACCCCAAATCGTGAGGTTTCGGATCACGTGCGGGTGCCGTGTGTCGGGGCCTGTCCAGTCGACGCGTTTGATCCGCTCTAACATTTTCTCATCGCGAATCGCGTTGTCCGGCTGGCTATTCCCGTTGGCAGCAACCAGCATCCCGTAAAAGCCTTCCGAATGAGCCTCGTTGTCTTCGAATCGCCAAATCGAAATGGTCCTCACGTCGACCGACTTGGTTTCGCCATCTGGTTGAAGGATTGGCAGGTTCGTGTCGAAGCGGCTAGTGCGCTGCATATCGTAACGATATCCGTATTCATCGTTCTCGCACGTAACGTTACGCGTCAGCGTGTTGCGGCCGTTGGCCCACCAAAACGCGGCACGGTCATTCGGGTCGAACGATAACACCTGCTTTGGCAGCGGCCGGCCTTTGTAGGCATGTACTCCCAGATTGCGATCCAACAGGTTGTAGACCTCGCTGCCGTCTTCCAAGAAGTAGCCGTGACCGATGCTCCCGTAACCGACGCAGTCACGGACCACCATATAATGCGTCCCGTGAATCGTGATCCAACGGTTGTGCGAATCAACGATGGCGACGCCGCGAACGCTGGCACCGCGCATGGTGTCGCCGACGACATGAAAATGGATTGAGTAGCGGCCCAGCACGCCTTCCTTGCCGAGGTGAGCCAAGCGGGCATAGCTGATCCCACCCTTGCTAAAGCGGTGATAGACCGTGTGGCGACATCCAAGACACTTCGAATCCATGCGCACGGACAGTTTCAGGAGGGAGCACAACTTCCTACAGCGATCGCAGGAACGCCAGCAGGTCTTTCAATTCGTCGGCAGAAAGATCGCGTTCGATTTGATGCTTGTGTTTCTGGAACACTTCTTCCAACGTCGTGGCACGGTTGTCGTGGAAGTAAGGACCACGCTGACCGACGCCTAGCAACTTGGGTGGATTGAACTCGCGATTGCCCTCTTTGTCGTAAATGCCGACATCAAACGTGTCGGGCGCTGTGAAGACCGGCGGCTTGTGGCAGTTCGTGCATTGCAGCTTGCCGAAGAGTTCGCGGCCACGAGCGACTACTGCGGGACTTTGCGTGCCGCGAGCTTGATCGATCGATGGTGGAGGAGCGAGCGTTTCCACATAAGCGGCCAGCGCGGTCAGCTGTTCATCGGTCGGCGGATCGTCGGACTGCATTGTGTGGCTTAGCGATTTGTGGATTTGCGCTTTGAGCGTTTCGGCCGTTCCGTCCCAAGCGAAAGGTTCGGTATTCGCAGTTCCAAGTAGAGAGAGAACTCGCTTCGGAGCGCCGAACGAAGCGTCGCTGAAGTTATCGTTCAACAGACCGTTCGTGTGGCCATCGGTGTGGCAACTGTGGCAACTCATCCAACTGTCGTGCGACAGGTTCGCGTTGAAGAACAGCTGCTCGCCTCGTTGGACCAACGTCAACTCAGGCTGCTCGCCAAGTGAAATGGTATCGACTTCTTCGCGTTCTTTGAGATCGACGACAGAAATCGAATCGTCGAAGGTATTCGCGACATAGACATGGCTTGCGTCAGCATCGGCGACCACTGCGGTCGGGCGATGCCCAACATAGATGCGAAACAAACTGAAATCGTCTTCCACGCCAATCGCGATCTCTCGAACTCCTCCGAGTGAAACAACGACCGATCCGCTGGAGGTAAGCGTTAACCCTGACGGATCACCCGTGGCGCTGCCCGCTTCACCCAACGGGTGCATGTGAGCGCCTTCGTACAAGTCGCTGCCGGGTGTCAAAACGGAATTGAGCTTCAACCAGCGAAGATCGTTTGACATGAGCAGGCCCCAGTGAACGTCGTTGCGAACGGTGTGAGCCAGCTCGTTCAGCATCTGATGCGCGACGATCAGCATCTCGCCGTTCGGGCTGACTGCCATACCGCGAATGTTGTGTCCGGGAAACTCGCGCACATGCACCACGTCGCGCTTCGCCATGTCCACAATGGCCAACCGTCCGCCAAACGAATCTGCGACGATCAGCTGCGAATCGTCTTTGACAAGCAACTGGGTGCGCGGGGCAAACGGCATGTCAAGCGTCTTCGTCACACGAGCTTCAACGTCGTCACCGCTTGGTAGATCAACGAACGTCAATCGTCTCGACCACAGCGACGCGACAACACATCGTTTGCCGTCCTCTGTAACGACGACGGTCACTGGATAGGGACTGACGGGCAACCGCTGTTGAACTGCAACGTGTGGCCCATCTGCTTTGAGCAGCACCAGTTCGTGCTTTGCCTCGTCAGTCGCAAGCAGGAAACGAGTGCTAGGGAGCGCCTTCATATCGGAGAGGCGTGTTGCGACATCGACTTCGCTGACAACGTTCTTCTTTGCCACATCGATCGACGTCACGGTACCGGTCAATTGATTCGCCACGTACAACGCTTGGCCATCTTCGGACAGAACAAGCCCGATCGGATGACGAATGACTTTCTGGTTCGCATCCGTTGCTGCCAAAGCAAGCGTCGGAAGAAACATCGACAGGCCGCACAGCAACCATCGGGGCGAATAACAACAATCCAATCTCGCTTGCATCTCGACCCTCTGTGTAGTTCGATTCGCGACAACGAAACTCAAGTATCTCACCAAGAGCACCCCGGAGCAATGCTGAAAGGAAAGTGAGGTCAGCGGCGGAGCTGACTGACTAGACGAAGTTGATAACGATTGAACGCGTCAACTTGTGTACTCGACGATCCTTAACGGTGCAGTTTGGCCATCCTAAATGCAAACAGTGCGACGGCACCACGGTTTAGCTCCTTGACTCACTCGTACGGGGTGTGCGATGATTCGTTGCACTTGATTGCACGGACGCACTGCCTCGTTCTAGAAGTGGTACTGTCTCCTTCTGGGCTTATCGTCTCCTTCCAGCCTCCTATCGTGGTTTATGACGACTCCGTTACGTGTCTTGTTAATCGAGGATAACCTTGATGACGTCGTCCTGGTGCGGCAGACGTTACGAGACGCAGCCCCGGCGGACTTCGAGATCGAATCAACGACGCGGCTCGAAGACGGGCTCAAATTGTTGCGAGAACAGCATTTTGATATCGCCTTGCTCGATCTGACGCTGCCCGACTCTTACGGAATCGAGACCTTTGACCGGCTACATTCTCAGTCCGACGTTCCAGTCGTCGTACTTTCAGGTAACACGAACGACGAGGTCGCGCTTGAGGCGTTGGAGCATGGGGCACAAGATTATCTAGTCAAAGGAACCGTCTCGGGTGATCTATTGGTGCGAATGTTGCGTTACTCCATCACTCGCCATCGATTGATGAGCGAACTGCAGGAAAGCGAACAACGGTTTCGTGTTCTTTCCGAGCAGTTACCGGCTCTGTTGTGGACAACCGATCGTGAGCTGCAATTCACTTCTTCGCGCGGTCGCGGTCTGCCTTCTCAACAACTTGCCCCTGATCAAATCGTTGGGCAAACCGTCGCGGAATTTTTTAACGCGCGGGGCCCAACGTCACCACCGATCGCCTTGCACGAAGGCGCGTTGAATGGCGAATCGCAATCAGCGCGATTCGATTCGGAGGGACATTGGTATCATGCTCATGTCGAGCCGCTGAAGAATGCCGTCGGTGAAATCATCGGAACCATCGGCGTTGCCGTTGACGTTACAGGCGAATACAAATTGCAGCGAGATGTGGAGGCAGCTCATCGTATTCAGCAACATCTCCTTCCGTCCGCCGAGCCAAGAATTCGAGGTTTCGAAATTGGCGGGGCATGTCATCCAGCAGAACGCTGCAGCGGTGACTTCTTTGACTACATCCCGTTGAGTCGCGGGCGACTGGCCGTCGTGTTAGCGGATGTATCCGGACATGGTTTCGGTCCGGCTATTCTGGCCGCAACAATTCGCTCGTATCTGCGAACGGCTGCCGTCTTGGGAAACCAAGTACACGAGATGTTAGCGCTCGGCAATCGTCTGCTAGTCAACGATGGCGATGCGAATCCGTTTGCAAGTGCTTTCACCGTTAGCCTTGATTCGAAGAGCCGGTCGATCCAGTTCTCGAGCGCCGGCCACCCAGCTCATTTGATTCGCCGCGACGGAAGCGTCGAGAAACTGGAGACGCCCTGTGTGCCGATCGGTGTTCGCGACGACGAGGTGTTTCCACTTTCTCGTCCCATCGCGCTTGATCGAGGCGACATCTTGATAATCGCCAGCGACGGTGTCTTCGAGACGCGGCGCGCCGATAAAGAGTTCTTCGGCCTCGATCGCACGGTAGCGATTGTCAATAAGTACCGCAATCATCCACCGTCCGACATTGTCGATCGAGTCCATCGCGCTGCCTGCGATTTTGCCGGCACAAAACACTTGAACGACGACCTCACCGTCGTGGTAATCAAAGCCGTCACGCGCCGGCGCCAGCCCATCGGAAATCTCGAGCTAGCGGGAGATGAAACCGCCGGAGATACCGTGAATTGGGACTAGAATTTTGGCGCCGTCAACAGCTCTCATTCTTCAGCTGACGATATCCGGCAGTACCAATTACTTGCGCAGCGGTCGGTAGTCTGGGTGACCTTTCGGAGCGACCAATCGACGGGCTTTACTACGACCACCCTTCCAGATGTCGTACTGCGGGTCAGCATAGTCGGCGAAGAATCCGTCCAATTTCTGAGCAAGCGCGGCTTGAACACGGATGTGTTCAGGCTGGCCAAACAGATTGAATCGTTCGAGCGGGTCGTTCTTCATGTCGTACAGCTCAGTCGGGCCATCGGGTGAGCGCCGTGCGACGTATTTCCAGTCTTCCGTTCGTACCGATCGGCAACTTTCCATCTCGTAATACATAGCCGTTTCCCAATCAATTGTCTCGCCTTGCAGGATGGCCGCGAAGCTGCGTCCAGGCAGTTTTGGCTCAGTTGGGGTTCGGTCTTTCAGATCCATGTGTTCGAGCAGGCTCGGCAGTAGATCGTAGTTGCTGACCATGATGTCTGTCTTGCCTGGCTTGACGCCGTTGGGGTGGCGGATGATCAGTGGAACTTGCATCATCAAGTCATGCGCCGCGATTGGTCGCGTGTGATCGCCCATTCCGAAGAAGCCGTTTTGACCACCCATCCAACCTTGATCGCCCGCGAATATCACGATCGTATCATCGTCAATCCCGTACTTCTCGAGCGTCTCCATCACGGTACCGACACCGTCATCAACGGCGCTAACTTCGGCGGCGACACGACGGATGCTCACAAGGTTGTTGTGATAGTCCTTGTTGTTGTATTGCCACGGGTGAACGGTATCGCGAGGAAACGATGGCAGGAGTTTGTCGGAGTAGTATTCCGCATGCCGATTCTTCGCGGGCTCAAGGAGCAACTTGCCTAAACAATAAGGACCGTTGTAGGGCAAGTACAAGAAGAATGGCTTCTCGCCGTCTTTGTTCTGCTCGATGAACTTCACCGCATGCTCGGTCCACAGGTCGGTCATGTACTTGGGCGTCTTCTTAATCTCGCCATCATGAATGATCATGTCGTCGTAGAAGTTTCGCGTGCCGCCGCTGACCATCGTGATCCAATACGAGAACCCATCTTGCGGCGTCATGTTGGCACCCAAGTGCCACTTGCCGCTCAGCCCACAGACATATCCCTCCGAGTGTAAAATACGAGGCAATGTCTCAAACTCGCTGAGCGTGTAATACGCTTCCGGGCCGACCATGTACTTACCGTCAAGAAACGAGTGCAGCCCGTGTTGCGATGGCATCAGCCCCGTCAGGTACGTCGCTCGTGTCGGCGAGCAAACCGGATTGCTGCTCATCGCACGATTGAACTGCATTCCCTCCGCCGCAAGTCGATCGATGTTCGGAGTCCGAATGTCTTGGTTGCCATAACAACCCAACGTCCAAGCGCCGTGATTGTCCGTCAAGATGAAGACAACGTTCGGGCGCTTCGCCGCAAGCTGCGAAGTTCCAACAAACAAACAGACTAACCACAACGTCACCGGCAACATTCGTTTGTAGATCATGGAAGTACCTTCTCGACGCTACTTCTATACCCAAGCTGGCGATGATCCCGCGCGTTACGCATCGTGTCCCAACTGCGACGATCCGCCACTGGATGTCCCGCTGGCGACACGATCAAGACATTCTCGAAAATGAATGACGCATTGTTGCGACAAGCCGAACTAGACCAGACGTCCACAGCGCGAAATCACGTTCCCAACCAAGCGGTGCGGCCATGCGAGGCGTCGGATTCGAATCTGTCCAGCGTCGGTCTACACTCGCTCGGCGATATTGATATACGCATGCACGTGCGGGGCACCTCGGAAGTGCCAGACAAAGGACGGGCCTTCGAGTCGCCAGATATCCCAGACTTTGTCGCCTTCGAGATCACCTTGCTCGTAGAACGCCATGTGAAGTTTGTCAACTCCGCCAGCAGCTTTGACGATCTCCATCACTTCCGTTTGATCTGCTTCGCGGTACGGTGCGAGTAACACTTTGACCGTTGCTTCGACCAGTTCCTTTTGATCGCCGGACAACTCGCTGACGGAGAGACCGCTGAAAGTTCCCTTGGCACCTTGCACCCGCACATCGCTCTCCTTCGGAGCTCTTTTCACAAGGGCATGTTCAGCTTGCTTTCCATCAAGTGCTTTGAATACTTCGTTGACTTGCTTTGTCTGGTAGTGGTACATGTTGTCGGTGACGTTCTCTTCACCGTGACCGTACACAATCGGCCCACCAAACGCTGTCTTGTCGACACTGTCACCATCGGCTCGCAGCGTCAGATGTCGACCGGTCAATTCCCATTCGAACTTACCTCTGCCCGGTTCACCGAATACGGCAACGCTAAACTCTTCGATGCCACCGGCGTCCTCTTCCATTTGGACGATCATGCGCTCGTAGCCATCTTCGCTCGTGATGTTTCGTACGATCGTGTCGATCAGGGCTCGCTGGTCCTTCGTGTAAAAGTCATCGCCGATCGAAGGCTTCGTGATGTGCCAGTTGGCATTCACTTTCTTGCGGAGGTCATGATCGAAGGGGAAGCAAATACTCAGCATCTGCTTCTCGCTTAACGATTCGTAGAATTGCTGAACGGATGTTTCCGCTGGCCTTTGCGTGGCTGGTGCCGCATGCGCAAAGCGACTGTCGAACAACACAGGAGCCACCGTGCTGGCCGCTACGGCACCGCCAACCGTCTTCAGGAAGTGACGGCGATCAAGTCCTTGGCAATCGGAACAGTTTTGCGATGTGTTCTTCGACATGTTTCTGGCTCCAGCTCTTTATGATTACTAACAAACTCCGGTCGACGTTGTCACCACGATACGAGAACTGGCAGCACGAGGCAAGCAGCGAGCATAATTCGCCCACGGCTTGCCTCGCGGTTGTGCCAAATCCGGTCAGTTATTCGCCAGTCGGACGTTGCGGACGTGTACCTGGGCGATTACCACCCTGATCGCCTCCTCGGGGACCGCCACGTCCTTCGGGCCCACCTGGGCCACCGCGACGCTGACTCATTGCTTCAGCGAATTTAGTTAGTTCAGTCTTGCTGAGCTTCCCGTCGCCGTCAGCGTCGAACGACATCGCGTGTTCGATCATCCTCTCGGGACTGGGAGGACCACCGGGTCCGCCTCGCCCTTGGGGGCCGCCACCAGGACGGCCTTCCCCTCGTCCGCCAGCGCCGCGACCTTGCGCACCATCACCACCAGGCCGACCGCCGCCTTGGAAGCTGGCCGCGATCTTTGCAAGTTCCTCTTTGTCGAGCGCACCGTCGTCATTCGCGTCGCCACGGGTGAGCAACCCTTGCATGCGTTCCGGAATTTCATCCTTTGTTAGCTTGCCATCCTTATTCTTGTCAAAGCTCATTACGCGAGCCAACACGTCGCCCGAGTTGCCGCCGCGACCCGCGTCTCCAGCGCGCCCGGGACCACCAGTACCAGGTCGGCGGCCAGCACCATCGGGGCCACCACGCCCTGGGCCGTCGACTCCGCGACCGCCTCCTCCATCGCGCCCGCCAAACTGAGGTCGCAACTCGTCTGGGCCAACTTTTCCGTCGCTGTTCTTGTCCAGCTTCTTAATCGCCGCGACTGCGTTCTCGATTTCTTTAGCAGATAATTGATGATCGCCGTCGGCGTCCAAAGCTGTTTCCAACGGATGCGCCGGTGGACGACCGCCATCGGGTCCACCAGGACCGCCGGGACCTCGACCACCACCCGGGCCTCGACCACCGCCAGGTGGTTGCGCGACAGCGGAATAGACCGCGATTCCGGCGACAGCGAGAACTGTAAATGCGAATGCAATGCGTTTCATCGTTTGTTCCTCAGATTCAGAAGTTGAGTGATGGAAGTGCCGCGTTTAGCGCCCTCCGCGGGCTCGCTCTTTTGCGCGAATTGATTGTTGATCCGTCTCGGGAATGGCACTTTCCCAATCGAAACCAAGTTGGATACCAAGTTGGATGTGTGCGGTATATTGTGGCGCGACGCGAGCGAAGGAAGCCACCGCCGCGAGCAACTCCTTGCGTAACTCGATGGGCGATTCATTCGCAGGCAACTCGCGAAGGATCTCGCCCGACAGGCCATAAGGACCAGGCTCGACCAGCAACACGCCTTCGCTTCCTTTAACACCGGGGATCGGTTTAAGTTTCGCCACATCCGTGGTCGAGGCGCACACGAACTGACCTGCTCCTTCTTCGATCCAGGCGGTGGCCATGACGCTTTCGTTGATTTCAGCAAGTCGTTCCTTCGTCTCCGCGAACGTGACCAAAACTGGCAAGTTATCACAGGCTGCGACATTCAACGCCACATCAACAGATTTCATAAGTGGCAACTGCTTGTCGGTCCAGCGAGACGTTTTCGCGCCCGGATGCTGAAGGGCAATCAAATTCATCCGATTTGCCATCGAGGTCGCATCGCGAAACGCATGCATCGGCCCGCGACCGGGCATGACGAGATTTCGTTTGCCGTCGGACGATAGAATGCCGAAGGTTGTATTTTCGAGTGCGCCGGACCGAGACGTGAAAACACCGCTCATGAACTCGGCCTCTTCTTTGTCTTCGTACGTCGCCAAGCGAATGCACACAAAATCTCTTGACGCCGCAACCACACGTTCATCGGACAGGAAACTCCCATCCATTCCACGCTTGCCCGGTCACCAGATGCCTGGCACGCCGTGGCATTGCGGCGCGCCAGAGACAAGCAGAATCGGACGCCCCGTCCGTTGAGCTTCCGCGAGTCCATCGGCGAGCTGACCGTACCAAGCAATGCGTGGCGATCGTTCCACCGCACCGGCAACACCGGCGAAAAGCAACAAGGCGAAACCAACGCAATATCGAAAAAACATATCTTCTTTTCACTCCGAATAATGCGCCGCGTTATCCTGCAACCACCCAACCATAACGGGCTTCTAGCTTGTTTAACGCACGGGCCGTGTCATTTTCAACAGACTATCCGTGGCTTATTACATTCGCCACCTAGCCGAGGGGAGCGCGATAGTGGTTGCGATCGGCTGTCTCTATTCCGAGATAGTGCCATCCAACTGGGAACGTTCCTTCTTCTCTGGTTATGTGAAAACCGATCAATTAAAATTCAAAGGTCGCCGCGAAGATGCCTCCACTCGGAGAATGATCATGTCATTACGCAATCGCAATTCCGGCTTCTCCAGAATCGAAGCTGTTGTCATTATGGGCGTCGTTGCCACGTTAGTCGGCTTGCTCGTTCCAGCAGTTCAAAGTGCACGCGAAGCGGCGCGACGGATGAGCTGCTCGAACAATCTCAAGCAAGTTGCATTTGCATTCCACAACTATCACGACACTTACAAGAGGCTACCGTCAGGATGGCTGGCGGCGCACCCCGACGATCCGAGCGGTGCGGATTCGTGGGCTTGGTCAGTGATGATCATTCCGTTCTTGGAATGAAGCGCGATCTACGATCAACTCTGCAGTTGCAGATTTCCGCCTTCAAGCCAAACTGAACACGACATCGTATTTCATCCGTATCACTGCCCTTCGGCATCCGGCCCCGACTATAACCCGTTCTATGCTGGCTACTCGCGTAGCGAGTACGTTGCAGTTCATGGAGGAGCGGTTCGTCACGTGTCGAATTCAATTGACGATTCGGGTAATGGTGTGTTTGGCATGAACAGCGACGTTCGATTTGCGGACATCGAAGATGGCACCGAGTTTACTTTTCTAGTCGGTGAACGGTCGATGACTCGCAAGAGCGAATTTGGGGCAATTTGGATGCGGTCCGTAAACCGTTATGGCAACCAGGGCGACGGCACTTCAGTCGCTGGAATTTGCCGTCGGGACTTGCTCTTGAATGACGCAACTCAAGGCAACGGCTTTCTCAGTTGGCATCCCCGTGGAGTTCAGTTCGCGATGGTGGATGGTTCGATTCACTTCATATCCGAAGGGATCGACGGCAAAACTTATGAATCCCTTGCACAGATTCGAGATGGGAGTCGGCTGACAGCTTCGGATCTCGCGGCGGCGACGCAAAAGCCGTAATCGCGTTGCAGGGTGTCCACTTCGCGGCGAACGGCGATTAGGATAGTGCTTTCGTTCGCTATCGCTCCCGTTGCTGCCAGTTTGCATGCAACTTGATCCAGGAAGGTTGAAGAATGAAGTTTCGTGTCGCCGCTGTCGCTGCGTTCTTGTGTTGTCTCTTGTTCATAACCGCCGTTGCACTACGCGGAGCTGACAAGAAAAAGAAGAAGAAACGAAACGACAATGCGTCGAAGTTGGTCGACGCGAAAAACGAAAAGACGGGGAAACCCGTCCTGGACCGTGATCCAGAACTTCAGCAGTATGGCATCTACGCGAAGACCGCACCGCGAGCGAAGGACACCGAGCCGATCATCACGGATCTCCCCTTGCGACTGAACAAAGGGGATCGAATCGCGTTGATCGGGAACACGCTGTTCGAACGATCGCAGTTCTTTGGCTACTTCGAAACGTTCCTTCATCAGCAGTTCCCCGACCACCAATTGGTCGTCCGCAATCTCGCTTGGTCCGCCGACACGCCAAGTACACAACCTCGGCCAGCCAACTTCGCTGATCTCGAGCAACACTTGAGGCATGAGCGAATCGATGTTGTCTTCGCGGCGTTCGGGTTTAACGAATCGTTTGCCGGCGAGGAAGGAGTTGATTCATTCAAGGACTCGTTGTCGAACTTTGCGAAGAGTATCAAAGCGAAGGCATTCAACGATGAATCAGCTCCGCGAATCATTCTCGTCTCGCCTATCGCTAACGAAAATGTCGAAGCCGTTGCGGCTGCTGATTTGAACAACGATCGGATTCAGAGGTATGTCGATGCAATCAAAGCGGTCGCCCAGCAGCAGCGACTTGGCTACGTCGACACGTTCAGTGCAACGAAAACAGCGATGGAGAGTCTTGGATCGGACCTTACGATCAATGGTGTTCATCTCGACGATGCAGGCTACGAACTGTTCTCGAAGGCTCTGTTCCGGGGCGCGATCGGCCAACCGGCGCCCAAGACGAATGAGCTGATTCGCCAAGTCGTTATCGATAAGAACCGTCAATACAACCGCCGCTATCGACCGGTCAACACGTTTTATTACACGGGCGATCGCAACAAAAGCTACGGCTATCTCGATTTCCTTCCAGCGATGCGAAACTTCGAGATCATGGCTGAGAATCGCGACGCCAGAATCTGGCAGATCGCTCAGGGAAAATCCACATCGACCGAGATCGACGACTCGAATGTGCCGCCGTTGCCCCCAACGCAGGAGAGTCGCGGAGCCAACGAGTGGATAAGTGCGGCAGAAGAGCTGAAGGCGTTCAAGATCGATCCAAGGTTCGACGTGAACCTGTTTGCCGGCGAGGAAGAGTTTCCTGACATTGCAGCTCCGATTCAGATGCGATGGGATTCGGCAGGGCGGTTGTGGGTCAGTTGCTCGACGACGTATCCGCACGTTTATCCCGGCAATGAGCCTGACGACAAGATCGTGATCCTCGAAGATGTCGATGGCGACGGGAAAGCGGACAAGTCGACCGTATTCGCCGAGGGGCTTCACATTCCCTTGTCCTTCGAGTTCGGCGATGGGGGCGTCTACGTTTCCGAACAACCCGACCTGACCTTTTTGAAAGACACCGATGGTGACGGGAAAGCGGATCTGCGCCGTCGTGTGTTGACCGGTTTCGGGACCGAGGACTCGCACCATTCACTGCACGATTTTGCTTGGACGCCCGACGGAGACTTAATCTTTCGAGAATCGATCTTTCACCACTCGCAAGTCGAAACGCCTTATGGCCCGGTGCGTCAACAGAACAGCGGCTGGTTCCGCTTTGAACCGCGTTCGCAGCGACTGACAAGTTTCGGAACGTATCACAGCACGAATCCCTGGGGTGTCACCTTCGATGATTGGGGTCAACACGTCGCGAGCCATCCGATCTATGCCGCTGCCTTTCACTCGCTGGACCCGCCCTACCCACAACAGCATCCGAAGCCGGTCGGTCTGCAGGCGTATTCAGGAACTTGTGGACAGGAGTTTGTCGACTTCAAGACGTTTCCCGAAGAGTTGCAAGGTGGGTTCATCAAGGTTCGCTACAAACCAACGAATCGCGTCGAGATTCACAAGTGGGTCGAGACCGACTTTGGCTTCAACGAAGAGTACGTCAGTGACTTGATCTTCTCGACGAACTTAAGTTTCATCCCGGTGGATCTTCGTTATGGACCGCGCGGCGCGATGTATGTGTGCGATTGGTACAACCCGGTAAAGGGTCATGCGCAATACTCGCTCAGAGACGAACGACGCGATCGTCATTCAGGCCGCATCTGGCGCATCACGGCAAAAGACAGACCGCTCGAAGATCCGCCCCGTATCGCGGGCGCTTCGATTCGCGAGTTGTTGGATCTCCTGAAACGGGACGAGTATCGCTACCGGTACTGGGCGAAGCGCGAACTGCGTGAGCGCGATGCAACCACGGTGAAACACGCACTCGACGATTGGGTCGCGAGCCTCGATGCTTCGGACCCTCGCTTTCGCCACCATCAAATGGAAGCGATCTGGGGATACCGCAACGTGAACGCCGTAAACTCAGATTTGCTGCGCGAGGTTTTGGAATGCGACAATCATCATGCTCGCGCAGCCGCGACGCAGCAGCTTCGTTACTGGCACCCACAGATGCCGGACGCCGTTGAACTGCTGCGGACGTCCGTCAACGATTCAAGTGGCATCGTGCGGATGGAAGGAGTGATCGCGGCGAGCTACATCGGCACTCGCGACGCACTTGAGGCTGCCCTCGATGTCTTCCTTCGCCCGCATGATCAGCACTTAACTTATGCCATCACTTGCTCGCTGCGTTCCGAGGCACTGCGCCGCCATTGGGAAAACGATCCGGCTTTCGATGTCGCGAAGCAACTGAAACGGGCTAGCCGTACGCAGGTTCTAAAAGAACCAACGCCGAGCGCTGTGCAGGCCGAGTATGACACGCAAAAGAACTTGAAAGTGGTCCGCATTGGTTGCATGCCAGAACGAATGCGCTACACGGTCAGCCAATTCGCTGTGACGCCCGGTCAACCCGTTAAGATCGTGTTCTCGAATCCCGACGCGACCAATCACAACTTGCTGATTGTCCAACCGGGAGCACTAGAAGAAGTCGGCATGGCCGCCAACGCCATGGCCAAGGATCCGAAGAACGCCAACTCAGACTTCATTCCCGAAGAAAAGCGTTCGCTGATCATCGAGGCTTCTCCCATGATCGGCCCGACGCGAAAGACTCAAGTTCATGTCTTACGGTTCCAAGCTCCCACGGATCCTGGCATCTATCCGTTCGTCTGCACGTTTCCAGGTCACTGGGTCGTGATGAAAGGCGATATGGTCGTCGCGAAAGATCTGGCTGATGTCGAAGCCATGCTCGCGGCGCGTAAGCCAAGCATCGTGAAGGAATGGACGCTGGCCGACTTTGCCGAACTCAAGACCGAACACGACGAACAATCGATCATGCGAGGCATGCAAGCCTTCGAGAAAGCACGTTGCAATCAATGCCACGTTGTCGCTGGTCACGGTATCAAACTCGGACCCGATCTGACTGACGTCGCAAAGCGACTGAAGGGCGACAAGCTACTGAAGCAGATCCTCGAACCTTCCAGCGAAATCAACAAGGAGTATCAGACGTATCAATTCCTTCTGGCGAACGGCAAACTCGTTTCGGGTGTCATCGCCAAAGAGGACGCGTCAAACTATCACGTCATCACGAATCTGTTGATTCCAACCGGGATCACCAAAGTGCGTAAGAGGGATATCGACGAGAAGATCACTTCCAAGATCTCCGCGATGCCACCTGGAATGGCGAACGTCTTGACGGCTGAAGAGATTCAGAATTTGCTCGCGTTTCTTGAATCAGGTGGCTATAAACTACCCGCACATCTGCAACATCAACACAAACACGATTGAGAGATTGCCATGCGAATTGCGATACCCGTCCTTCTGCTGATCACATTCATCGCCATCCTTCCTGCCGCTCGCGCAGACGACGCCGCAAAGGCTCAAAAGCTGATCGATCGCGCGATTAAAGCAACGTGCGGGAACAACGCTCTCGCGAAGACGAAGAACTCGATCACGGATGATGCGGGTGTGTATTACGGCATGGGCGAGGGACTGCCTTATACCGGTCGATATGTCATGTCGATTGGCGACACAAATCGATATCGCATGGAGATTATTGGCCAATTTGTGATGGTGACCGATGGAGACAAGGCTTGGGGTTCCTTTGGCGGAATGACCATCGATTCGACTGGCGCTGCGTTAGATGCGGCTAAGGAAGGCAATTACATTGCCTATGCCATGTCTTTGATTCCACTTCAAAAGCCGAACGACAACTTCAAGTTAAGCCTTGCTGGTACAGAAACAATCGAGGACGAAGAGTGCGCCGCCGTAAGCGTCGATCACGCTGGCATGCCAACCCTAACGATGTGGTTCTCCAACAAGACAGGTTTGATCAAAAAGACCAAGTACAAGACGCGCCCAGCCGAATTGGAATTTCAAGCAGTTGATGACGAGACGATCTTTCACGAGTACGGCAAATTCGAAGGCATCAAATCACCAATCAAGATGACCATTTACCGAGCTGGAAAGAAGTTCGTCGAATCGAATCCTCAAAAGGTGACGTATCCGGCCACGGTTGATGACAAAGAGTTTAAGAAGCCCGAATGAGACCATCGGACCGTCGCACGATGAGCCTGCGCTCTTGCGGTCATCGGGCTGCACGAGCAATCGACGGTGTTCGCTTACTCGTGCCCGTGGCTTCTTGGAACGCGTACGCCAGCTGTAGAACGCCGAAGTCGTCTTGGTGACGCCCCACGATTTGAACACCAACTGGTAGGCCGTCTGGAGTGAATCCACATGGGACCGAGATAGCTGGCAGCCCAGTCGCCGAGATGTAATAGCAGGACTTCATCCAGTCGATGTACGTACCCATCTCGACACCGTTGATTTCCGTGATGTACGGCTGCGTGACGTCAAATGGCGGGACTTGGCTGACGGGAAGGATCAGGAACTTGTACGTTTCCATAAACTTTCGCACGCGATGATAGAGCTGCGTCCGCAGCACTTCAGCGCGCGCGACTTGGGGTCCGGTTTGCTGTTGGCCAGCCTCGACGTTCCAAATGATCGTATCTTTGATCTTATCACGATGCTCTTCGAGCAGCGGTGTGAACTTCGATTCAAATGCCAATGCCCGGAGAACTTTGAACGCTTCGTCAGCACCAGCGAAACTCGGCTGACCATCCTCAATGACACAGCCGATCGACTCGAAGATGGAACGTTGTGAGTCGATGGCAGCAGTCACTGCCGGATCAACTGGCAACTCGCCAAAGTCTCGACTCCACGCGATCCGCACGCCTTTGAAATTTCGCTCAAGCGACTCCGCGAACCGGCTCGCTGGCCGTTCGATCGCGATCGGGGATCTTGTATCCGGACCAGCGATTGCCGTGAGCATGAGCGCAATGTCTTCGACCGACCGAGCCATTGGACCTTGAACCGAGATGGGAAACCAACCCATCTCCTTCGGCCACGTGGGGACTCGTCCTGGCGAAGGCCGAAACCCAACGACGTTACAGAAGTTCGCCGGGTTGCGCAACGACCCACCCGTGTCGCTGCCATCGGCGATTGGAATCATCCCGCAAGCCAAAGCAACGGCCGCGCCACCGCTGCTACCTCCGCATGTCTTTGTGGTGTCGTAGGGATTCAATGTCGCGCCGAAGACTTTGTTGAACGTCTGCGACCCCGCGCCGAACTCGGGCGTGTTTGTCTTGCCGATCGTAATCGCTCCGGCCTGCCGCAAGCGTTCGATAATTAGATCATCTTGCTCGGGCACAAAGTCTTCGTAGATCGGCGACCCGAACGTCGTGCGAATGTCCTTTGTGCAAACGAGGTCTTTGTGAGCGATTGGCAAGCCGTGCAACGGGCCTAGCTCGTCGCCGCGAGCCATTCGCTCGTCGGCCTCTCTCGCCCACTCCATGGCCTGATCGGGCAGCAATGTCACAATCGCGTTGACCGTCGGATTCACTCGCTCGATCTGAGCGAGATGGACCTCCAGCACTTCACGAGCTGCTAGCTCACGATTTGCGATGCGACTTGAAAGTTCAGTCGCTGATAAGAAACAAAGTTCATCATGCATTTTGATGCTTCACTTACAGACTGAGTACCCGGCACTCGGTGTATAAATCGTTACCAATCAGTCGTTTAACGCCAAGCCGAAGGCGACTACGCGGCTCGAAACACGGTCGCCTTCGGCTTGCCGTTAAACGATGTGTTCAATTGAATTTACATATCCTATCACGTATCAAGGCGGCGCGATCCAACTAGGCAAGTCCCAAAACAGCCCTGCGACAAATCTCGCGACTATCTACTGCGAAAAAAGCTTGACGGAGCGTGAGTGATCACATAGCTTGGCCTGTTGGTTAGCGGTCTCGTTGACTCCATATTCGCGAGCGTTCTGCTCGATCAGGAGACTTGCCAACCACGCGTCAGGAACCTTTCGATGTTCCGCAGGCGGCGGTCATCGTTGGGAGATGATTTACTGTCGAGTTCCGTTCGTCGGGCCGACTTGCCGGCGACGGGGAAAGGAGGATGGTATGGCCACCGCAACCGCGACCAGAACGGTCACTGTAAACGCGGCTTTTCTTCAAGAAATCAAAGAGGTCAATCAAGATCTCTGGCGGTTATTGGCGGACGTTCGCCGAATGTGCGACTCGCCGGCCACCATTGATTCGGCACCACGTCGTTTCTTGGGTTTAGTCGAAGCGCTTCGTGATGACTTGGCGTTGCACTTCGCACTTGAGGAAGCCTACGGGTACTTCGAAGATCCGATCGACGTCGCGCCGCGACTGTGTCGACAAGCCAACGCACTGCGCGCCGAACATCACGAATTGTATTTAATGATCGTCGATCTCAGTGACGCTTCCGAGCTATTAACTCAGCCCGGCTTCCTTATCGGGGCCGTATTGAAAGCCGTCTCGCAGTTTCAATTATTTGACCAGCGACTAAAGCGACACGAATCGTTGGAAAACGAGCTGATCATGCAGGAATACGGTGAAGACATCGGTGTTGGTGACTAACAGGTCGTCGGATCGCCAAGGATTGTTACGAATTGGCGTCGGGTTACTAAAGGAGACGAACCACCACCGATCAATGAATTGGGCCTATAGTTCATCCTGTGTTCGTCTACAATAGAATGAACAGCTGCTCGATACCTGCCAGAGGATCCCGTCATGAACACGCAAGATCAAGTTATCGGTCGCCCGATGGAAATCCTGCTCGTCGAAGACGGATTGCTCGACGCTCGCGTAACAATCGCTTCGCTCAAGGAAGGGTTGACGCAGCACCGCCTAACGCTGATCCGCGACGGTGAAGAGGCGTTGGAATTTGTGCGTCAAGAAGGACGATTCGCTCGCGCACCACGTCCTGACTTGATCCTCCTAGATCTCATGTTGCCGAAGAAATCCGGCACAGAAGTCCTTGACGAACTTCGCGCGGATTACTCGCTGAAAGAGATCCCGGTCGTCGTCATGACCGCGTCAGATGACGAGGAAGATCGCGTGAAATGCCAGCTGCTGCACGTCGACGCGTTCATCTCGAAACCCGTCAACGTCGATAAGTTCTTGGAAGTCGTCAAGCAACTCAAGCGATTCTGGCTGAACGATGTGATTCTTCCCGCCATCGATTGAATGGCCTCGCGTCGCACGCTCTTGGCTGTCAAATCGGCACAACCGTCAAGCTCAACGGCAACTCCGCCATTCTTAGGGACTGGGCAGAGTTTTTCTAACGTGCTAATTGGAGAATCCACGTAGACTACAGATGCAACGGGAAGATAAAACACCTTGGAAATAGAAGCATCTCACCCCCGTGTAGGGCAGGTCCGGTCGCTCGATCGTTCCTGTCCTTTTTTGTGCGCTGAGCGTTGTTGGGAAAACTCCCGTCAGCTAGTTGTCGAAAGACCAACCCATCGCTGCGCCTCCGCGACGCCAATCGGCGACGCCGATGAACTGGCCTGTCTCTTGATCAACCTGGATCGAATGCGCACTTCCTTGGCGATCGCGATGCTTGACGGTGTGGCCTCGGGTTCGAAGTTGTTCGAGGGCAGCGACGTGTTCGTCGGACTCGGTGCCTTCGAAGCGTAGCTCGTCCGGGAACCATTGGTGATGCATTCGTGGAGCATCGATCGCTTCGGTAAGCGTCATCTTGAACTCAAGCACGTTTAGCAAATTGCCTATAACCGTGTTGATAATCGTCCGACCGCCGGGGCTGCCAGTCAGCAAAAAGGGTTTGCCGTCGTTGGTCACAATGAACGGTGATTGCGAACTGAGCATTCGTTTTCCAGGCTCGATCAGATTCGGAATCGTTCCAATGCGTCCGGCTCGATTCGTATAGCCACGTTGCCAATTGAAGTCTCCCATCTCGTTATTCAGCAGAAAGCCGGCACCGGTGACGACGATTCGAGATCCCCAACTTGCTTCGAGTGTGTAGGTGTTGCTCACGGCCATTCCGTGACGATCAATGACGGAGAAGTGAGTCGTGTCGGGGCTCTCTGGGGCAAGTACGATCTCCGGCGCGAGAGCTTCACTCTTTGTCGCTCGATCCAGGTCGATCTGGCTGGCCAGCTTCTCCGCGTAACGTTTGGTCGTCAGGCGCGGCGGGATATCGACAAAGTCCTGGTCGGCGAGATGTTTGGCACGATCACAGAAGACGCGGCGCATCGCCTCGGTGATTAGATGCATGTTGCGACTGCTGTAGCGAGGATGCTCGCGTAGCTCGAACGGTTCGAGAATGTTCAGTGCCTGGACGACGCAGATTCCACCAGAACACGGTGGCGGTGGACCGAAGAACTCGTAACCACGATAAGTTCCGCGAATCGGTTCGCGCACTTTTGCTTGGTAAGCAGCGAGGTCGTCTCTCGTGATGATACCGTTATCTTGTTGCATCTCAGCGACAAGTTGGTCGGCAATCTTGCCTCGATAAAATGCGTCAGCTCCTTTTTCCGCGATCAACCGCAGCGTCCTGGCAAGATCCGGCAACACCATCGTATCGCCTTCCTGCCAATCAAGACCGTCTGGACGGCCGTATACTCTTCGCAGTTCCGCGTAGCGTTCGTCCTCTTGAACACCATCCTTTTCATACAAGCGCTTCGTCGAATACACTAGCCACTCGTTTACCGTAAAACCGTTTTTTGCGAGTTCTGCGGCTGGCATGACAAGCCGTTTCCACGGGAGATTGCCGAACTGCTGGTGAGCCAGTGCGAGTCCTCGGACCGTGCCCGGAACGCCGACCGCTTTACCCTTGTAACGGCTGTTGTCGCTCGCAAACATGTTCTCAGTCGCCGCCAGCGGTGCGACTTCGCGATAGTCGATGCAGACAGGCGACTTGCCTGGCCCTGGATGAATCATCATGAACCCGCCACCGCCGATATTACCAGCTTCGGGCCACGTCACTGCCAAAGCGAACGCCGTCGCAACCGCCGCATCAACCGCGTTGCCGCCGTCGGCCAATACATCGCGCCCGACCCGGCTGGCAATGTCGCTGTCTGAGACGACCATGCCACCGGTCGCTCGAACTTCTTGAATCGGTTTGCGAGCTGGAAGTTCCGCCGCAGTGATCACTGCTGGTGAAGCGACCAGACAGAGCAACAAGAGGTTGTGAGTAATGGTTCTTAAAAGCATGTTCTTACTTCGGGTTCGGGGGAAAGCCTCAATCAGCGTGTGTATGGAACTATGATGCGTTACACCTTCATCTCTTTCCAGCTCCCTTGCCAGAATCTTGCAACTAGCAGGATGCTGCGCAGTACGACATCGATCACCATCGCCCACCACGCTCCAGCAACGCCAAGGCCAAACCCAGTCACCGTGATGTCCAGTCCAGGAATCTGAAACGACTCCCATGCGAACAAACAGGCTAGCGGAAGGCGCAGTCCGATCAGACCGACGAACGTAACGACCAGCGGCCAACGCGTGTCACCAGCGCCTCGCAAGGCACCGGTCAGCACCATCACCAGCGCGAGCGGAGGGGTTGAGAAGGCGACGATCTTGAGAAGCTTTCCTGTTGCCAACGCGGTTGGATCGTGAATGTCACCCGTGAAAAATCCAGCCAGCCACCCGCCAGCGAAGTAAAACAAGAGAGCCGCACCGGTGAGCAGAGCGCAAGCGACCACACAAGCTTCAATCGCACTTCGCGACGCGCGCTTGGAATCGCCTGCACCCAACAATTGGCCAGTCATCGTCGAGGCTGCCACATGAAAGGCATAACATGACATGTATGCAAGGGCTTCGATCTGGATTCCCAAACCGTGAGCTGCCGCTGCAGCCACACCCAAGCTGTTGATAATCGAGACATAAGTGAAGTGGCAACAAACAACAGCCAACACATCCACACCGCCAGGCATTCCGATCCGCCATAGCCGTCGAATCAACTCGGGGTCGGGCCGCATGCCTCGCAACTCCAGTCGCAATCCGGCTCGACCTCGCAACAGTAGACCCAGCACCAAGAGTCCTCCGAGTCCGTGGCCGCAAGCAGTTCCGATGGCCAGTCCCTCCCAGCCGAGATTTGGAACGAAGCCAGGGCCCAAGACCAACAGCGTACTCACGACGACGTTAACAACGTTGACGATCGACTTGGCGGCAAAGCCACTTACCGTGTCGCCTGCTCCGCGAAGGCAGGCGACTCCGATCTGTTCGATCATGATCGCCGGGATCACTGGCGTAAGGATCCAAATGTATCGAACCGCCAGCTCAGCGGCTCGCCCCTCAAGTTGCATCACCTGCACCAGCGATCGGCCGCCGACAAGTACGGCCAGCACGACAAGGATCGCTAGCGCTGCACCGAGCAGTATCGCCTGATGGCCGACGCGTCTTGCGTCTTCGCGGTCACCGGCCCCAACGAATCTCGCGATCAACGCCGTCGCACCGATCGCCACGACCGCAAACGTACTCGGGATCAGCCATAACACATAGGACATCAATCCCATCGCGGCTTTGTATTCAGTCCCGGCGAGAAAATGCCCGGCTAGCCACCAGTCCGTATAGCCGACCAGCAGCGTTAACGACTCTTCGGCCAAAACAGGCAATGCCAGCGCCAGCATCGGGCGGATCGTATTGGAAGACGAAACGAGCCTGTTCATAGAGTCAAGGAAACGCGCTCAGTTTAGCGTGACTCCGCACCCGTTTTCATTCGAATACTGACAGCGCCCCTGGTCGATCGTGATTCCCGAAGCGATGTCTTGGGCCAGCAACAACGCTCCGTCCATGTCGACGTAGTCAAGCAACGGCAACAGTTGGGCGATAGCCGAGATGCCAACGGTCGACTCGGTCATGCAGCCAACCATGACTTGCAAGCCCAATCCTCGCGCCTCTTCGATCATGCGGCGAGCTGGCGTTAGGCCACCACACTTCACGAGCTTGATGTTGATTCCGTGAAAGCGGTTGACGCAATGTTCGACATCCGATTCGATGATACAGCTTTCGTCCGCGATGACAGGCAGGGCGGACTCGCGAAAGACTCGTTCCATCTCGGAGTTCTGCTCAGCGGGCAGCGGTTGTTCAATAAATTCAACGTTTAGCTGCTTCAACTCGTGCGAGTTGCGAATCGTTTCTTCAGCGGACCAGCCGCAGTTGGCATCGACGCGAAACGCGGAATCCGTGTGCTCGCGCAGAGCTCGTACGATGTCGAGATCGTGCGACGTGCCCAGTTTGATTTTGTAGACCGGCCAATTGGGGAACTCCTGCATCTTCTCAACCATCACGTCGATCTCGTCGATGCCGATGGTATAGTTGGTCGGCGGGAGGTGTTCAGGCTCAAGCCCCCACAGTCGATAGACGGGCTGTCCGAGCTTCTTGCCCCACAAATCGTAAGCCGCCTGATCCAACGCACATTGAGCGAACGGATTGTCTTTCAGTTTCGGATGCAGCTGTTGCCACAGGGAAACAGGATCTTCGAGTGTGTGGGTTACTAACTCACTGCGCACGCGTTCGAGCGCCGACGCCATGTTCTCGAAAGTGAAGCCGTAGTAGTTGTTCGTTGTCGCTTCGCCATAGCCGTGATAGCCATCTTCTTCCAGGTCGACGATCAGCGTCTTTTGAACGGTAATCGACTCGCGAGAAATAGTGAACGTGTGTGCGAGCGGCAGATCAAACTCGTGGATCTTCAGTTGCATAGTGTCGATTCGCCTGTCGCTTTCCAAGCCTCGCCTCGTTGGAACTCGAGAATCGCTTCGACTAACTCGTCCGGTCCATGGCGAAACACGTCGCAGACTGGTAAGCCGAGTTCCGCGCGAACACGTTCTCGTTCGGCCTCCGCGTCCGCAGCGCTAACGCGGCGGCTGTTCATTGAAACGCCTATCACTCGAGACGGTTGGGTGACGCTCGCCATCATTTCGTTCAGCTCGCGCACTTTGGCCAACGGAGGAATCTTGACGTGTTCGACGCCCGTGACGCGTTCACGTCCGACTTCGTAACACAAGATCATCGCTTGCGGCAGGCAACCGTGTATCAATCCAAGCGTCACGGCTGAATACGACGGATGTACGAGACTCCCTTGCCCTTCGACCATCAAAATATCGTTGTGCTGGTGCTCGAGAATCATCTTCTCGACTGCGCCGCTCACAAAGTCGGCGATAACTCGATCGATCGGACATCCATCGCCTTCGATCATGATGCCTGTTTGCCCCGTGGCGATGAACTTCGTTTTGTTGCCTCGTTCGCGCAGTGCGTTCGCCAGCTCGATTGAGGTTACCATCTTGCCGATGCTGCAATCGTGTCCAACTGTCAGGACTCGCAAGCAGTCGCTACGAATTCCAACTCGTCTGGCAATATCATGTTCGTCGTTTTTCCGTACATCGGTCAACGTGACGCCGTATTGCTCGGCAGCCGCGACGAACTCGGAATCGTCCGTCAAGAAATCATGCAGCCCGGCGACGATGTCCATCCCTTTGGCGATCGCTTCCAAAATGATGGCGCGCCACGGCGGAGGGATCTTGCCGCCGGGAGGTGCAATGCCGAGCAGCAGCGTATTGGCTCCAACGGCTTCTGCCAAAGTCGCGACGATCGGCAAGTCATCTCCGACACCCAGTAATTCATCGGTTGTTCTGCCTGCTTGCGTGCTATCCAACAGCGCGACGACTTCATCTCGCCGATAGCGGACGACGGAGCTGGCTGTCTTGGCGGTGTGTGGATCAGTATGACCTTCGGTCAGAATGACGAGCTTTCGGCTCATAGGTGAGTTCTCGATTAGAATCGTTACGGGCGTGATCCGATTGGGACGTTCGGAAGCAGTAATACTAAGCAACTGAATCACGTAGCAACAGATCGTCAATCCGACTATCCACGGAAACTGGTCGAACATATCGCCTTGGCGAATGTCCGAGTTGTCCAGAACGGCAATTCGCGAAGTCGCGTCAACTCTCGCGTGAGATCAATCCCACCACCAAGTTGCGTCCGACGGGCAATCGCTCGGGCGAGAGACCGCGCCCGTCTCAGGTTCGTTTAGAACCGACCAAGAGTCGAGATCGACACCGCCTGACACACCGACGATCCAGCCTTTTCGGGTGCGAGCGACGCTGAGATGTGGTTCGACAGTTTGTGGGTTGTGATAGCGCGGGCCACGTACATGCTTTCCCTTTGTCAGAAGCGGTAGCTCGGCACCGACGTGTTTGACGAGGTCGTAATGCGTGACAATCGCGGCAACAACTGCCAGATCCATGCAGTTGCGGAGTTCGCCGAAGACGGGCTCGGCTCGAGATAGCTCTTCGTACTTGGCTGTCATCGTGTCGGCCCAACGCTGAGCCTGTCGGTCCGCGCGGCCAGACTCGACAAGCGTGCCGGTTGAGTCGACAAAACCGTTTTCCGTCATTGCCTTCACGCCGGGACCTCGCAGCTGCCACGAAAGGCCATCTTCCGTTCTGAGTAGCGGCGAGTAGTTGACGGCCAACCACCATCTTGGCGAAGCTGTTCCTGCCGAACGCGCGCCTTGCTTGGCCACGAGATTCATATAGCTGGGCATGGCTGCGACTGGCGCATCCTCCAAGCCCATCGCAAGCCGCTTCATCAGGTAGTCCGCTGCGACCATGACTCGAGCAAAGTGACTGTCGCCAGCGACGCCTGTCACCGTGATCTGATTGGCGCCAACGGCTTTTTGCATCAGATCAGTGGTTCGCCGACTGAACTGTAAGTTCCGGTTCTTGAGCAGAGTTTGAAGACGTGCGAGTCCTTCTTCGGTCGGATCGATCGAGCAACTGATGCCGCGCCCGGTTGCTGCGATCTCGGCAGTTCTGAACGCTTCCAGCAAATCATCCAAACGCACCACAGGAAGACCAGTCGTCACACCAATCGCCACACCTCGATCGTCGACGCGCCAGCTTTCTGCAGGACCGGCCAGGATGATGTCGCTTTTATCTGGAAGCGCGAACACGTACTCGACTCGTTGTATCCCAGCAAGGAAACTGACTTCTTCGGGGATCGGCTTGCGGTTTACAACCAACTCGGCGAGCGCTTTCTCTAAAGCGCCAAGCGAGACCATTCGCAGCTTCGTCTTGCGGTCACTTGCCAACGCATCACTGCGCGCGGCCAACAGACCTTTCGCATCAACTACGGCTCTCGTAATTACTCCTTCCGCGTCAACCGAAACTCCGCCAACGAAACCATTCCGTCCGATCACGGGAGTGAATCCCAAAACGAACGGCCGTATAGAGGTCGAGCCAACTGAGGCCTGGGCGAATGAATCGCGTGGTTGCAGAGCGATGCTTGCCAATACCAGCGCGCATGAACACCGCAGAGTAAGTTGCCATTTCAACATTTCTGTTCTCCTAGCTTTCCCCCAGTCTCTGAGCATCACCTACAAGCCCGCCTCCAAGAGCGGAAAACAAGTTCGCAATGAAATCAGCGGGCTGCGCAATTGGCTTGTGCCGCCAACAGTTTCTGGCCATCAGTGTGTCAACAACGACGACTACGAAAAGCACGTCTTCGAATGGATTGAATCGAAAAATCAGCCGCGACTCGCTTTGGTATTCCCCGTCAAGGAAGACGGAACCGCAGCGACATAACGAAATTATCCCAATGACTTACCAGACAGGCAACGGCAAAAGATGTAGCGTAGGTTCAAATGATGTTCGCGCGAATCGCCCCCTACGTATCACCAACAGAACCGTCGGGCCACTCCAAGGTTCCGCGTGTCTCGGCAAACGGTCTGGCCGGGTGTTTCTTCGCTTCTTCTTCGTTGATGTCGATACCCAACCCAGGTCCGGGAGGAAGTGCGGCGTATCCATCGGAGTATTCGATATGCGCACCCTCGTACAGTTCCTCCTCCCACGGAGCATACGTGCGGGCCTGATTGAATTCATGGATCACGCAATTCGAGGTGCAAGCGTTCACGTGCAACCCCGCCAACGTCATCACCGGACTTTGCGCGTTGTGAAGAGCGACATCGATGAAGTGGGCCTCGGCCATGGCGGCAATCTTTTTGCATTCGGAGATCCCGCCCGCATGGATCACGTCGGGATTGACGAAACTAATGAGGTGATGGTCAATCATCTCTTGAAGCCCGAACTTCATGAACTGACTTTCGCCCTGGCAAAGTGGAACGTTCACCCGATCTGCTAACCACTTCATCTTGCCAATATCGGAGGTAAGCATCGGCTCTTCAACAAAGAAAGGACGCAGCTCTTCAACGCGGGTGCAAAACTCGAGAGCCATTTCTGGTTTGAATTGAGTATGCGCGTCGTACAGCAGATCAAAGTCTTCGCCGCCCGCATCACGCATTTCCCGAAAACGGGCGACTTCGCCTTTGACATCCCAAGGTTGCTGAATCACTCCGTTGTTCGCGATGCTCGGCCCTGTCTTACAGGCGTTGAAGCCCAGTTCCTTCGCTCGGTGAACATCTTCCGCCGATCCACCGTGAACATAGAGACGTATCTTTTCCTTCGCCGCGCCCCCAAGAAGTTGATAAATCGGTGCGTCGAGCATCTTGCCTGCGATGTCCCATAGCGCAATGTCGATCGCACTCACCGCACTGTTCAGGATCGGGCCGCCGCGCCACCGTGGCCAACGATACATCGCCTGCCAGTGCTTCTCGATTTGAAGCGGGTTTTTGCCAACGATGTATCTTTCATGCTCCTGGATTGCGGCGATCATTGTCGCCGCGCGACCGCGCAAGCCGCCTTCTCCGACGCCCGTGATGCCGTGGTTTGTGTAAAGCTTCACGAACACATAGTTCATGGATCCTGTCCAAACGGGAATGACCTTCATCTCAGTCACAAGGAGGTCGTTAGGCAACTTGGCTCGGACGTCCTGCGGAAACAGCGTGTACGCTCCGAGTAGTCCGCCCATTCCAGCCGTCAGAAACGTGCGTCGGTCCATGATATCCTCCCGGTTGTTCTTCAGAAGTAGTGCTGAGTAACTGCCCTCCGATCGTATCCGGGGGGCGCGCGGTTTGACAGCTAATTTGTAATTCTTGGCTGCGTCACAGCGAGACAACTGGGCAATGCCAAGACTCCAAGTCAACAATCGGTCCGTACTGAGCGCAAGTTCATTTCTACGGTTGGTAGAATAGCTTACGCGACGTCCGACGTTGCATCTCGACAAGCTGTGGGTCAAGACATCGAGATAAAACGATCGGCGGATGTTTAGCGATTGACGGTATGTGGGGACTCCTGTTGCCAGATACAATGTGTTCCGTGTCTAGTACCGCCTCCCGGGTGGTGTTCGGCTCCGTGCATTCCTACTCTCCAAAAGACAATCAGCCCCAGGTGACTCGATGCGTATCTCCTACAGATTGACCGTGTTGCTTGGATTGGTGCTGACGTGGTTGACTGCGATTGTCGCGGCCAATGAACTCCACTTTGAGCGAGCGGCTGAAGATTCCGCGAGGACGGCGGCAACAGTACGCGTCGCCGCGATCTCGTTTGTTCCCGAGAAATTTGATCTGAAGGGGAACGCGACACGGTTGGAAGAAGCGTTCCGCCGCGCGGCCAACGGCGGGGCGCGAATCGCGGTGGCACCGGAAGGCGCGTTGGACGGATATGTCGTGAATCAGATCATCGCTGGAGAAGATTCCGCCGAACGAATGCGAGAAGTTGCCGTGACGATTGATAGCCCCATCATCCAGCGTTTCGAGAAGCTGGCGAAGGAACTCGATCTATGTCTGGTTTTTGGCTTTGCAGAGCAGATCGCTGATGACGTCTTCAATTGCGCAGTGTTCATCGATAACGAGGGAAAAATACGCGGCAAGTATCATAAAATGCAGCTTGCCGAAGGCTATCATCCGTCATGGTGGTTCAACCGCCTCGGGAAGCAGAGTCGCGCCTTCGACACACCCTATGGTCGGTGCGGTCTGATGATTTGCCACGATCGTTGGAATCCGGCGCTGGCTCGTATTCCGGTACTGGACGGTGCTCAATTTCTGTTGATCCCGGCGATGGGTTCGACTTCCACTCGCCAGGACAAAGCAGTGCTTGGTCGTGGTCATGAAAATGACGTCCCGGTCGTGGAGGCAAACGTAGGTGTGACGTTGGTCGTTAACAAGGGCGAGATCACCGCCATCGATCGCCACCGCGAAGGTATCACGTTCGGCGAGATCACGATCCCAGCCGCCAAGCAAGTCGACGCCGCAGCGCGGGATCGCGTCGAGCAGGAGTTCTTGCAATGGCGCAATGAAGAGATGGCGGAGCGCTACAAACGAACGATGAAGCGACAGAAGAAGAAGTAACGCGAGCTGGCAAGAGTTATTAGTCCTTCGGATCGCGGCCGGGCTCTTCAGGCACGGCGGCCTCGTCGATGAACTGCTTCGCTTCGGCGATATTGCTATTTGCTTGACCTAGTAACGGCTGATAGACAGGGAATTCAGCGACTAATGGCGTGAGGATGTCGGCGGCCGATTGGTACGCGGCGAGCGCCTTCTGGTCCTGTTCGGCCAAAAAGTGCAGGTCGCCGATTCGCATGTACGCTTGCGACTCGGCGCGGCGATACTTGGAAACGCTCGTACTTTTGCTCGCCAGTTTGTCGAAGGTTGCCTTGGCCATTTCGTACGACCGCAGCGCCGCGTCGTAGAACTTCTGTTGTGCCTCATTCTCCCCAGATTCGAGCAAACCCCGCATTTGCTCACTCTTTGCTTCGCCACCGAGCATCAGGCACTGCGCTCGATCGTACTGATTCTCCAACTGACCTGGGTCTTTCGCAAGCAGCTCGTCAAGCGTACGAACTGCGGCGGCAACCTGTTCTCCCGTTGCGTCAAAGTCACCAAGCCACGACGTGACGAACGCCGTGTTGTAATAGCCTTGAGCAAGATCCTGAGTGAGCTCTCGTCGGATGTCAGGCGCGTTATCGAGTTGTTTGAGCAATTCACGCCGTTGCAGCTGCACGTCGGTGACACGGGCTAGGGCTTCGGTATAGTAAACGTCGGCAGCCTCATATTCCTCCTGATAGCGAAGAAGGTCGCCCATCCTCTGCCATACCATCCCGCGATTCATACGAGAATTCAATAGTTGCCGTTGGTACTCCAAGTTGTTTGAGAACGCGTTTGCCAACTCGCTGCGTTTCCGAATCGCTTCGTCATAGATCGTTTCAGCTTGCTCAAACTGCTGTTTCGCTTTTTCTTCATCACCACTAGACCGTGCCGCCGTAGTCTCTAACACGTTTCCCAGAAGATTCAAACTCTCTCCCAACACATGCAGCCGCAATTCGTCGTCAGGCCGTGCGGCGGACAGTTCTCGTTGAATCTTCAGCCCGGCCTCAAGTGATTTTCGCGCGTCTTCATTCGAGCGCAAATGAAACATCATCTTCGCCAATCGAAAATATGAAACGCCCAACTCGTGCTGAATTTTTGGATCTTCGCCAAGCTGGTCGCCCATCTGCTTGTACAGATTACTCGCAGACGCGAGAAGTTTCGCCCGCACTTCTTCAAGTCCCGGTTCATTTAGAAGCGTGACATCGCCCCAGGCCGTAAACAAATCGTTGATCGCCGCCATCAAGTGAACGCGGCTCGTCTCGGCTTGGCGCTGCGCGATGCGCGCCTGCACTAACCCAACCGTCGTACCGACGACGCCTAACAACAACACTGCCAGCGCCGCTGTCGGCCAAGGGTTGCGATAACTCCACCGAACCGTGCGCTCGACGAGACCAACAGGTCGAGCGAGGATCGGCTCGCCAGCCAAGAATCGCTGCAGTTCGTCGACAAGCTCTTGCGCTGAGCTGTAACGCCGGTCTTGATCCTTCTGTAAACACTTCAGACAAATCGTTTCGAGATCGGCGGGGACGCCGCTGTTCAGCAGTCGTGGCGACACGGGCTCGTCGGCGATAACTTGCTTGATCGTTTCCCAAGGATTCGCGGCACCAAATGGTGGCTTGCCCGTGATCAATTCGTACAAGATGGCGCCCAGCGAATAGACGTCACTGCGAGCGGTGATCTGATCGAGTTTGCCGGATGCCTGCTCCGGAGGCATATAGCTTGGCGTCCCCAAGACGGTTCCGGCCACAGTTAACTGCGATTGTTCGGACGTTCGCTTGGCCAGACCAAAGTCTGTGACCAACGGCACATCGCTGTTGTCCACCAAGACGTTTGATGGTTTCAGGTCGCGATGCAACACGCCTTCCTCATGCGCGTAGTGCATTGCCTCGGAAATCGTCTTCACGAATCTCGCCGCCGCCCGCGGTTCTAGCGGATGTTCGCGAACGAGATCGCCCAAGCTCCGACCTTCGATATACTCCATCGAAAAGTAATGCTGCCCTTCGCATTCACCAACTTCATGAATCCCAACGATGTTTGGATGCCGCAGCTGAGCCGCAGCTTCGGCCTCGGCATAAAAGCGATCGATGTCCGACTGATCAGCGAACTGTCCGGCCAAGATCATTTTCAGCGCGACAATTCGGTTTAACTTCCGTTGACGAGCTTTATAGACGACGCCCATCCCGCCTTTCGCGATCGTCTCGAGGATCTCGTAGTCACCGAATATCTTTGTCGTCTGCGGCGCGATCGGAATCGCTTGCAGATCCGTGATCGTTCCATGCGGATCACCTGCCACCGTTCCGAAAGGATCAGGCGCTATGGTGTCGCCACTCCCAGGAGCAATTGTTGCGTTTTGATCGAACTCGACCGTCTCGTGGCTTTGAGGAGTAATCGTCGCATTCGGATCGGCCTTGACTGTATCGGAGACTTCAGAAGTCTGAAGTTCGATTGTCTGCGCCTCCCTGTCGGGTGCCTTCACGACGGTCTCGATATTCGCCCCGCGTGGTCGAACCGTGTGTCGAATGTGACGCAGGGCCAGTCGCTCCATCCACGCTTCGAATTCCTGTTCCGTGGAGCCTTGGAACTCACCGATCCGCTGTCTTGCTTCATCTTGAATCTCGTTCCACATCTGTGTGGGATCGAGATCGTGATGCACTGCCTCCAACTCGGCGTCGATGGCTCGGCGAAGACTTGGTCCCACCTGGGCGATCAAATTGACGAACGCAGCTTCTACACCCAGCTTGGCTTGTGCGAAGAGTCGTTCCGTCAGATCATTGGAGTTTGGCATAACACGATTCATGATAGCGAATATATGAGCAACTCACGAATACACGCCGATCGGCTACCAGAATTGAGCTAAGCGTCGGTCGAGGGTAAATTGTACCGCAGCACAATAGGATGGACTCGTTTAACGTAGCGAACCCACGACCAAGGGAACCCAGATTTGCTGATCGATAAAAGCCATCGATTGTGGATGATCATCACGATCGTTGCCTTCGTGTTGTCGAGTTGGCTGTATGTCTCTTATGCAGCGTCGTCGCCGAGCGGACCGTCCGGTGGCAGTTGGCAGGGCTTGGGCTTTGGGATCGCTGGTTCTGGGTTGATGTTGTTCGCCGGACTACTCGCCGGTCGCAAGAAGCTGCCTCGCCTGCCGATAGGAACCGCTCGCTTTTGGCTGAAGGCTCACATTTGGCTCGGGTTGCTCAGCGTTCCCCTAATTCTGTTCCATGCGGGATTTCGTTGGGGCGGGGTGTTGGAGCAAGTGCTGTTGTTGGTCTTCGCGATCGTTATCACGAGCGGTCTCGCTGGGCTCGTGTTTCAGCAGTATTTGCCTCGCGTCATGAAAGAGTCGACCAATCGTGAAGCCATGTTCGAGCAGCTTCCTCACGTCTGCGCCGCGCTACGAGCAACCGCTGACGAACAAGTCGTTGCGATTTGCGGCAGCCTGTTTCCGCCACGAGACGACTCGGTACGGGAACATGAAGGTCTTCGCGAGTTCTACGTCGGAACCGTTCGTCCGTTTCTGGCTGCTAACATCGATCGACGCGCACCGCTGTTGAACGCGTCTCGCGCCACCGCCATATTCTCGCAGATGCAACGCGCCAATCCCGCTTTCTCGCAGCCTACGTTAACACAGCTCGCTTCGATCTGCGCCGAACGAAGGGAACTTGCTCGACAAGCTCGTTTGCACCGATGGCTTCACTATTGGTTGTTTGTTCACGTTCCGGTGTCGATGTCGTTACTTGTTCTGGCGATCGCCCACATCATCGCGTCGGTTTACTACTAACATGCCCGATTCACGAACCAATTCGTCGGTGGACGAGCGACTCGATTTGAAAATCGAACGCGTTGGGAATTGCATGCATCGACGGCGACGATGGGTGACACTCGTTTGCGGGCTCGTGCCGCTAGTCTTTGTGGCCGTCTTTACACTACGGGGCGACCACGCAATCTACTTGTCGCGACCTGTTGCGCTGAGCCACGACGCGGCACAAGCCGATTGCAAGAGTTGTCACCGCTCGCCGTGGCAACCGCTGGTGCGACTCGCGAGTATCGACAACGAAGTACGATCGGTTCACGACGAGGATTGCCAACAGTGTCACTCGCAAAGCAAAAGTGATCACAATTCATTCGCCATGAGGAAGGGTGTGCCCGACTGCGCCGAGTGCCATCAGGAGCATCGAGGGTTCAAACGATTGACCGAGCAAGCGGACAAGCTGTGTATTAAATGTCATGCTTCCTTCGAGAAGCATCCCGAGTTCGCCTTACATCGTTCGTGGTCATCGGATCATCCGCAAAGCGAGAGCGAAGCAATGCTGCTTCACCACCTGCTGTCCATCGCGGAGTTTCGTGCGTCGACTGATGGCGATCCGAGCGCGAGATGGCTCGACATAGCAGCACTCCACTTCAATCACAAAGAACACTTGAAACCACTTGCACCTGTCGGGAATCAGCAATTCGACGCGAGTTCGTCAGCTGTTGCCGTAGAGTTGCAATGCAATGACTGTCACAAGCCCGATGCGACGGGCTCGTATATGCGACCGATCGTGTTTGAGGAACATTGCCAGAGTTGCCACCTGCTGCGATTCAGCGGCAAGCTATCCGACCAGCCATTGCCTCACGAGAAGCCCGAAATCGTCCACGGCGTGCTACGCGACCGATTGATGGCTTACGCACGTGAACATCCCGAAGAACTAGCGGGTTCGGCTCGCGGAACGGCACCGCGCCTTCCGAACAAGCGAAATCAACCAGCGCCAAAAGATGAATGGACTTGGGTTGAAGAGGAACTACGGCTAATCGAGAACGCTGTTTTCCAAACAACCGCTGGCGCGTCCCCGAAAAACAATGCTTGCCAAAAGTGTCATGAGATTGACGACGAGAACTCCAACCATGAATCTCGATTTAACTTTGATATTGTTTCGCCTAAACTTCCTACTCGCTGGTTCATTCACGCCCGGTTCGACCATCGTCGTCATCGTGATATGAGCTGTGTCGAATGTCATCATGTCGACCTTGGCGCTACGGGACTCGAAAGTACTTCAGTGAAAGACATCTTGATGCCGAAGCTGGAAGTCTGTCGAAACTGTCACGGTGCTACGCACAGCAAGCCGACTCAACACTATGGACGTCAGAACTGTGTCGAGTGCCACCAATACCATCATGTTCACGAAAGCAACTCTGCGGATGCCAAGTCGCGATAACAATCGCATCCTCCAATCGATCCTTGCCATCGTCTGGTTTAACGTCGCGTTAATGTTCGTGGAGCGCGATACGTTTGCCGCCGATCCCGGGCCGTCAGTCGAGCAACTCGCGATGGCAATCGATAGCGCGGACGGTTTATTAGCAACGCTACGCCCCCAGAAGTTTCTTGGCGCTCGTTCATGCGCTGCGTCGGCATGTCACGGTGGCATCGATCCCGATCCACGGTTCCCGCTGAGCCGTCGCAATGAGTACGTCCACTGGCTGGACCAAGACCCACACTCGCGCAGCTTTCAGACGTTGGAAAGTGCTCGGTCAAAGGCGATTCTTCAACGACTGTCGCGTTCAACTGATAGTGAAGCGGTCCGCGCGAGCCGGCTCGCGAATTGTTATGGTTGTCACAACCCACAGCCTGATCAATCGAGACGAGGCGCAACGTATTACGAACGCGACAGCGTCAGTTGCGAAGTTTGCCATGGAGCTTCTGAGCAGTGGATCGGGCCACACGTGACACAGGCCTGGCCGGGTCTCAAGCAAACTGGTGATGCTGCTGCGCTGGGCTTTGTCGAAACAGAAAACATTTCGATTCGCGCGAAGGCTTGCGCGCAGTGTCATGTTGGGTCCGCCGGACGCGAAGTCAATCACGACCTGATCGCGGCGGGGCATCCTGCACTCAAGTTCGAGATGACAGCATACCACGCTATGCTTCCGAAGCATTGGCGCGATGAAGAGGAACGTAAATCAAATTCACAACTCGAAATCGCTCTGTGGAAAGACGGGCAAGTCGCGTGCGGTGAAGCGGCGATCAACTTACTGGCGTGGCGAGCGAGTCGCGCCAAAGAAGAACTCCCGGACGCCGTCTGGCCTGAGTTCGCTGAATACGATTGCTACGCCTGTCACCACGATTTAGTCCATCCAAGTTGGCGGCAAACGAACTCCACAAGTGGCACTCCACTGGGGATGCCGGCCTGGGGCAGTTGGTACTTCAGTCGATTGATGTCAAAGGCTGGCGAGGACCTGCCGCAGTTGGCTAAACAAATGCAAGGCAGCTTTCGCCCGGATCCGGCGTCGATTGTCCGTTCCGTCGATTCGGTGCAACTCGCTGTCCCTAAGATTGACGCATTAGTCGCGCTGCCGAGTAATTGGGATGACGCAACGCAGCAGTACTTAGCGTTGGTCGCCATGGAACAGGCTCAACGCGATTCAGGCAAGATCGACGACAGTGAACTGACAGCTTCGATCACGAGTCTGCGACAGCGATTGGCGTTTCCACAGCGGTATGACAGCCCGAAAGGACTGTTCGAACAGAGCGAGCCCGGCGCGACTCGCGGCGACGTTCACAAATCACTCTCAGAACTCATGAACCAACTTCTGCGGCGAGGAGAACAGTAGCATGAGGCCTCGCTCCGCACGCATAACACGACCGCTACTAGTTGCGTCGGCGATAATCGTCGTGTTAGTTTTGGCGATACCACAAATCGGACTGACTCAACAAGCGGCGTTAAACTCGCCTTTGACTTCCGCGATATCACCGAATGAATTCTTAGGGGTTACGCGTTGCGAACGATGTCATCAAGCGCCGACCCAAGCCGACATTGACAGCAAAGTAATCGATTTCGTGCTGCTTAACGAATCGAAAGTCTGGGCAAGTGACGTGCACTCCAAGGCTTTTGAATTCATTGACCCGACAAAGAGCGACCTGGGAAAGCAGATTTGCGACAAGCTCGGCATCGCGAACATCCACGAGTCGCGTGCTTGCTTGAGTTGTCATAGCGATTGGCGTCCCGAGCAGCAGGCCCCTCCAGCTACTTACGAACGTGGCGTCGCTTGTGAATCGTGCCACGGTGCGAGTGAGAATTGGGACGTCCCACACAGTAAAGATTCGTGGCGGGCGATATCGGTCGTCGAGAAATATGAAAAGTTCGGAATGATCGACGTCCGCAACCCGATTAAGCGCGCCGAACAGTGCTTTGGATGTCACATCGGAAACGTCGCAGAAGGAAAGATCATCACGCACGAGATGTATGCCGCCGGCCATCCTCCGCTGCCGGGAATTGAGATCGAATCATTTGCGGCACAGATGCCACGGCATTGGCGATATCTCGACGAGAAAATCGGCGATGCACTTTCGAGACGCACGAACAACGATAACGATTCAGACGACTCGCCGTTTGTGAACTTTCAAGAGTTCCTCGATGAAAACCACGCGTACTTAAAGCCGCAGGCGGCAAACGCGAGCGAACTCGTCCTGGGCCACGATCATCGCAGCGCAGCTGTCGTGCTCGGCGGTGTGGTTGCGCTGCGCGAATCGATCGAATTGATGCGCGATCTCGCGAGCGAAGATCGGCCTGGGAAACACACTTGGCCAGAATTGGCAACATTTGACTGCCGCTCGTGTCACCACGAGTTGACGACTCCAAGCCGACGACAGGAACAACGCACAGCCTCGATTCCTGGAAGACCGATGATGTCGAGTTGGCCCACGGCGCTTGTTCGATTAGCCATTCGGCACGTCTCAGCAGATCGAGCGAGTTACGACAAAAGCCTCGAAGACTTTCAAGCCAAGCTACGAACGGTACAGTCTGAACTAATGCGATCGCCGTTCGGGTCGCCATCGCGTGTACATGCTGCATGCTCCGAGTTGTCCGCATGGATAACGGCGGAGGTCGTCGAGCCTGTTTCGGCCCAGCCATTCGACGATCGTGCAGTTACCGACGCGATCAACGTGCTCATCGTAATCGGCAGCACTGAACAGCACGACTATGATTCGGCACGTCAGATTGCGTGGGCACTACGGATGTTGTCGTGCGGTACTTCAAGAGACGAGCCGCATCGCTCGATAATCAACCGCGCGGTCGAGACGCTCGCAACCGAGCTTCGACTCGATTTTCCCAACGGCCCGACCGAATCTTGTCTTCCCGTATCGGACATCAATGCATCTCGCGAGATCCTGCCGATAGTAAGGATGCTATCCACATCACTTACCGCCTCCACGGAATTCGATTCAGAACTGTTTCGGCAAAAGATGCAACAGCTACGCGAGTCACTTCGATAGCGCCGCATCGGAAGGCTGTTTCGGCCCGCGCGGTAAGTGTTCGTGCAGATACGACGTCATCAGAGCACGAAGATGCCGTGAAGTATTCTTCCCCTCGCCAATGCTGTGTGTCCGGCTCGGATAGGCCATCATCGTGAAAGGTTTATTGTGGCGAACCAGTTCGTTGATCAGGGCTTCCGTTCCTTGATAGTGGCAGTTGTCATCGCCTGTCCCGTGAACGAGCAGTAGATTTCCCTCCAATTGATGAGCGAAGTTGATTGGCGATCCGTTAAGGAAGCCTTCGACGTTGTCTTTGGGTAGGCCCATGTAGCGTTCTTGATAAATCGTGTCGTAGAAGCGTTGATTCGGAACGGGCGCGATCGCGATCGCAGTCTTGTAGAGTTCGGGGAACTTGAAGATTGCGTTCAAACTCATCGAACCACCACCGCTCCAACCCCATATACCCACGCGATCTGGATCGAGGTACGGGCGCTGCTTTAGCACTGCTTGTACGGCAGCCGCTTGATCTTGCGGTGCAAGAATGCCGACTTGCCGATGGACACTTTTTCTCCACTCGCGACCGCGTGGAGCGGGCGCACCGCGGTTGTCGAAGCTCATCACGACGTAACCTTGCTGTGCGAGCATCTGATGCCACAAGTATCCGCTGCCTCCCCAGCGGTCGACGACCACTTGCCCGGCCGGTTCGCCATAGACATAGACGAGCAAGGGATATCGTTTTGTCGAATCAAAGTCTGGAGGCAAGATGCATCTCGCGTCGAGTTCGATACCGCCGCCAATATCAACGCGAAAGAACTCGGTACTCCCGAGTTTGAGCTTCGCCACCTTCTCGCGGAGCGACTTGTTCTCTACCAACGTGCGAATCGGTTCGTGGCTCTCCAAGCGAATCAACTGGGTCGTTGGGACTTGGTCGAACCTTGACCAACTGTGAATGGCGTAGCGACCACTGGGCGCTATCTGGTAGCTGTGCCACCCGGCTTGATCGGTCGGCGTCACACGTTGCGCGGCAGTTCCATTGAGTCGAATTCGGTGGAGGAAACATCGTGTTGGATCGTCCGGTGACGCTAGGAAGTAACACCATCCTCCAGCTTCATCGACGTGCAATATTCGAATTACATCGTATTCATCACGCGTGAGCGTCTTTTGTCTTGTGCCATCGCGGGTCAGTGTCTGAACGTGTCGCCAACCATCCGCTTCGCTGATCCAAGTAAACTGTCTTCCCTCCTTCAACCATTTCATTTCATCGTGGATGTTGACCCAGGCGTCGTCTGACTCTTCGTGGATCGCGCGGGCTTCACCAGTCTTCGTGTCGACAAGCATCACACGATTCATGTTCTGCAATCGATTCAGCTGTTGCACGACAAGCTCGTCGGGGCTTTCCGCCCAATCCATTCGAGCGATGTAATGATTACGTGGATCGCCTGGGATCTTCATCCACCGCGTCTTGGTTGTGGCAAGATCTATCACACCGACTCGGCAAGCCGCATTGGTCTCGCCAGCCTTTGGATAGCTAATCTGCTGCGGTTTGGGATAGAGCCCGTCGAGGTTATCAATCAGCGTGATTTGGCGAACGCGGCTCGTGTCGAGTTGCCAGTAAGCGATGCTTCGACCATCCGAACTCCAGCGAAACCCATTACGCAAGAACAGCTCCTCTTCGTAAACCCAGTCGAACGTCCCGTTAATAATCTCCGGCGAATCGCGGGTTGTCAGTCTCGTTATCTGATGGGTCGCCAAGTCTTCGAGGTAGAGGTCGTTGTCGCGCACATATGCGGCTTGCGTCCCGCCGGGCGAAAACTTAGCAAACATCAAGCTGGATGGTTGAGCGTTACCGCCCAACTGCGTCAGCTCGTGGCTGGAACGATCCAACACCCAATAGTCGCCACGCGTATTCCGCCGCCAGACTCGCTTTGAGTTTGTGTAAATCAAGACGCGTGAACGATCCGTCGAGAACGCATAGTCATCGATCTTGACAGGCGACGAATTGAACGACGGGCTGAGATCCGATGACGACACAAGCGTCCGCTTCGCGCCGGTTTTCGCATCGTGCTCAACGATCCCTTGGCCCCCGCCCGCCGTGCGTTCGACAGTTAGATAGGCGTCGCCTTCGTCGAGCCATCGAGCCGACAAACGTTTGGACTCAAACTCTCGCTTCCCGTAGATTCGATCGAGCGTCAGGAGTGATTGGTCTGGCTCTTCGTCTGCTTGTACAGACCCAGAAAAGAGCATCAAACAGAGAGTGCCGAGCCGAATATATCGCAACATGTTGTTTCGCCGAAGGGTTGGAGTCGCCCTTCGACGATAATCTGAAACAGAGGCATTGTCACGTCTTTGCCACCGCTGAGTTGCGGACCTCAACGCGACTTGAGTAACTATCGCAGTGGTGGCTTCCAGCCGCCTCACGACTCTTCGTTGGCCTACGGCCATCCGGTGGCGGCTGGAAGCCACCACTGCTAACAATCTTACCGGCGAAGTGTTTGCTCGCGGCGTCGCAACGTGGGTGGGAAGCGATAGTCGCGGTCGAATGGATCATCGCTGACTTTCCACACGCGGCCATTGCGATAGTAGAGTTGTTGTTGCTCCTCCCGATTCATCGGGCGTGCGCCGACGCGACCAAATACAGCGATTTGGTTGCCGGATTCGTCGACGGCTCGATCTCGGTCGACCCCGCGAGACACGGACAGTGCGTGGCCTTCGTTCGGGAGCTTGTAACTAGCGACAAGTTGCGGCGTTGGACGAGGGCTGAAGCCATCGTTTCCGGGTGTCTCGGCAGACGTCAGTTGCACGACGCGTAAACCATTACTCCCGTCCGCCAGATAAGCGAATTCGCTGACGTACGTTATGCCTAGTTTGACGTCGTGCAAATCATTGATGCGACCTTCCGCGGTGTAGATCTGATCGACTGTTGGTCGCTCGGGATTGGTAATGTCGAGAATCACGAGCCCTTCCGAGCCACCGGCGACGTAGGCGTAAGTGCGACCGAGGTAAATATTGTGTGCTTCCGGCAATTCGAGCACCGAGACGAGACGAGGCTGATGCAATTCTGTGATGTCGAGAACCTTCACGCCTTCTTCGTCGCAAACGAACGCGTAACGGAACTGCGCCGCAACCGCCGCTGGCTCGACAACGACATCGTGGCCCAGCACGGCCGTCACAGCAGGATTCATCGGGTCTTCTAACGCCACGACTACTAAACCAACATCACAGCAAATATAGGCATACGTTCCGACGATCGAAATGTTGCGAGCACCGTCCAACAGACCATCCGGATTGAACGTCAACTCGCGTTCAAGAAAGTTGTTTAGCGGATCACCGTCGAGCAACGTGGCAGCGCCGACCAGGATCAGTCCTTCGTACTTGTCGGTAACGTAAAGGTGTGCATACAGCCCGTGTACCGCCTGTTCGGCATTCTCGTCGAGGTGTGTCCGCGTTGGATCGGGCGCGATCGTGGTCGGAGCAGCAACGGCAGTAGCGAACTTCGTCTTCACGTAAAACCGCTGTCCAAGAGGAGACACGGGAGCCGTCGTGATTCGTTCCGAAAACGCCTTGTCGTCGATGAACGCGATATCAAAGACGCGCAGACCACCCGTACCGCAAGCCGCGTAGAGGTACTCCCCACGAGCCTGCACCATTAGCACTTCAGGTTTCCTGAATGGGTGCGTGATGCTATCCAAAATGTCTTTGCCGGGATGTTCATGAGCATGTTCAAGCCACCCATCGTGTTCAAGATGCTCTCGGTAATTATCAGGAAACGCTAACCGTTGCAGATTGCTTCCGATCACCGCCTGCGGCTCGTCCTGCTCGGTGACGACGACGCCTTCAAAACCATGTTCGCCCGCTGCGACCCAACAATAGCGACCGATGAAGTTCGTGTATCCCGTTCCTTGCATGAGTAACTGCGACATGATCGCGTTGTTGTCGTCGTTCTTCGAGATGTGACAATCGCTGCACATTTTTGTTTCGGTGGTCCCGGGCAGGTATTTGCCACTGCGATGGCTCTCGGGCGGCCCGCCGCGAACGGTGTGCGGCACGTTGGTGCTGAACGCGATGCCGCTTAAGCCCTCTGCCGAAATCGTCTGTTGTTGCGTGTAGATGTTCTCGCGATTTTGATTGTACGAACTGACATGAATCGCGCACGACGAGCGGGCCGGGCCAATTCGATTGCCGGTAACGTTGCCATCGCGAGCCAACATGAATACATCGTCACGAAGTGTTTGAAAATTGTACGAGACATAATTACGCGAAACTTCGCCCAGGTTGTGTAGCGACGGCATCTTCTGATTCGCCTTCTGAGGCAGATGGCAGCCGAAACAGCTGGGGTTCCAAGACGAATGACAGGCGATGCAACTTGTCGTCGTACCGTTGTGCGCACACGCCTTCCGTCGCGGGTCGCCACCCCATTCCAACTTGCCGTCGTCTGCCATGCCAACTGTCTTTGCCATGTGGGACAAGACGTTGTAATGCTCTTTGTCATTGGGATCGATCGTGGCAGTGGTTTGGACAACTTTCCAGGAAAGATCTTTCTCGACCATCGAATTCTGAACGAGCCGATTCCCGCGAACCTCGAAGCGAGGTTTCCCGAAGGGCGTTCGCATCAGGAGTAGATTCGTGCCGCGATCCGGAGCGGCGGGACCGCTCGTCATCATACCGCGACCAGCATAAATGCGATCGAGCACGCTTTCTGTCGTGTCGCCATGACAGTCCTCGCAAGTGATCTCGATGGCCGCGCGGACTTCGCCGTAGAGCTTTGTGTTTCCGTGAACGTCTTGATCGAAGTGACAATCGATACAGTGCATGCCACGTTCGAGATGGACGTCCATCAGATGAACCGGCGTGTCGGATCTTTGCTTGCCCGTTTGTTGCTCTTGTTCTGTCGGCGGACGAATGGCGGCTTCCAGCTTGGCGGTGGTAGGTTGATCGACGGTTTCGCCACGATAGTCAAGCAAGTTGCCTTGACGATCCTTCTTGAAGACTGCGCGAAACACCCAGCCGTGCCCATGAAAATCGGCGAACTGCGTATGGCGCGCCTGAGAATTGAGATCGCTCACGTTCGCTAAGAACTCAGGATCCGACCACAGGCCGCGAGCGGCTGCCTCTTCGGGATTCGACATCTGCGAGCGGATCAATTCCTCAGGAGTCGGATTGTGTTGTTCCACCGGATACATCAACTCGCCATCGGTCTCGTTATCCCACCACATGAATCCGAGATAGCTGTTCATCACATTCGTGCCAGGATGGACATGGCAGACGATGCATTGACTCGTCGGAATCTGCAACGTGAATTTATGCTCGATCGGATGTCCCGATTCGCGGCGCGAGATCGTCGGATCGGTCGAATGACTTGTGCCGCGATTTCCGAAGCGAGAGTATGGCCCGGAATGCACTCGCGAACGGTCATTCGCGTAGACCACGTGACACGCCGTACAACCGCTCGAACGGTAGTCGCCCGGATGATCGTTCGTGCCGAGGAAGTTCAAAGTTGGATCGAGCAGGCGAGTCTTTTGCAGGCCGATGAAAACCGGATCCGTTCGGTTCTGAGTTCCGAGTCCGCGGTCGCTGACCCGTTCACGCGGGCGTCCAGGTTCTTCTAGTCGCTCAGGAATGCCTATCTCTGGTCGAAAGCGACCACCGCGTTCGAAGATGCGCAGAATGTTGCTTGGTTGTGAGATCTCGAATCGTGGGAGTGGATCAAGGTACGGCAGGATGCCCTTCTGCATGATCTCGTCATTGGAAGGCGGCGGCACGGTTTGCAGTCGCTGCGGAACACCGTGCATGCTGTAGCTCTCGCCATACCTCGGCCACTTCTTCGGAATCGCGCCGTTGTTGTACAGAGCCGCACCCCACAGCATGCACCCGTGAGTCATCATGCTCTTCTTGACGGCGAGCGTCTCCTGCGGATGGCATTGACCGCAGCTGATGTGAGCGACTCGCAAGTCACCCGGATTCACGAATCGCACGAACTCGGGGCTCTCGCGATTCAACAGCGTGTACGAGCGAACCGGATTCGCTGACGTCCGCCAAGCTTCTGGAAACGCCGCCGGGACGTGGGCGGACTGGATCGTCGTCCCGTTCGGATTCCCCCCGTGACAATCGCAACAGCCAAGATGCACGCTCGGCTTGTTGTGCATGTCCTTGGCCCCGGCGTGACACTGCACACAGCCGTCGCTCTTGGCCAAAGCCTGTTCACGAGTCTGTCGCCGAAGATCGACGCCGTGAAGTTGAGCCGGTATCGGAAACGGATTGACGCTAGCGGCCGCCGGAAGAGGCTCGGGCCGCTGTCCCTGGAGGATCGCTACGAACGCACTTAAGACGAACACGGAGGCTAACGCAAATCGTATCTGTCGCCTGAACCAGGTAGCCACTTCACAACATCCTTGTTTGAAGCCGTGGGTTGCATGACCACGAACCGCTCAATAAGTCAGGATGATATCGAGAAAGCTGGCGAAAAGTCCATCGACATTCCCAGCGATTGGATCGTAAAGATCCCGAAATCCTTCGCCGGGGATAAGCCCCGAGATGCCTCCGACCAGAATCACATTGTTGTTGTGATAGGGTCGATATTCCGCGCCAAGGCTCAAGTCGCCGCCAATGAAGTTGCCAATATCGCTTTGAAAGACAAATTGCTCCAACACTTCGGTTTGCTCAAACCAGAGAAGATTGGCGTTGCCGATCAACTTGAATCGCGGAGTAATATCTGCATCCATACCGACATTCAGCAGATACAGCCCCGGATTTACGAAGTTCGTTTGCCCCTCGAACTTGCTCGTTCGCAGATTCGGGACAAGACTCTGCCGATTCACGAGATTCACGCCGAATAACCGCACTGTCTGACGCTGCCAGTAACTAAACTCGCCGCCCGCAAAGTTCGGATTATCGAAGATCGCGTCAAAGCCTTCGCCCTGGCCGTCGTTGATGTTGTCGTCGCCCGACGACCAAAACAGCGAACTGCGGAAACGAACCCAATCTCGATCATAAGACAATTCGATTGCCGCCATTTGTGCATTGATGCTCAGCTCACGACCTGCCAACGGATTCAGTTCGTCTTTCCCTAACGCCCAATAAAAAGCGTGACTGATATTAACTCGATTAATATGCCCGTTACCGGCCCAACCCAAATAGAAGGCGTCGATTCGATGCGGTTGAAAGACTCCGACCGGATCAGGACGGGCGAGGAATTCATTCTCATCGAACTTGAATGTCGCCTGATCGCGGTTGTAATGAAAGCTGAGCTGGGTGGTGTACCCAGGCCAGATGAAGTCCTGTCGATAGTAGTTCGCAATCACCGTGTTTTGCTGTCGATCTTCGAACGTGTTCAACAGGCTGTTTGTTTGCTTTTCCGTCTGGTCGAACCAGATGACGTTGAATTGGTCGCGATTCGCGTGCCGGTTGCCGAACAGACGCACGCCTCGATTCACGTCGGCAAAGATGAAACCCCGAAAGTCGCTGACGAACAATTGAGAGCCAGCTCGCACTGAAGCGAAATCATAGTTCGGACTTAGATCAGCTAACTTTGCTTCGACGAACCATTCTTCCAAGGCAAAGTCGTGACGGGCACGAGTCGTTCCAGCGTTCACGTCTGGATTGACAACCGCCAGCTCGTCGACGTCCAGGTAGTTCAAATTGAACACTGGACTGATCTTCACTCGCCAGTCCATTGGTTTGAACGAAGTATCCCCGTGAAACAGATCAAACGACACCAGGAAGTTTTCGGTGTATAGATACTGATCCGGATCGCCGAAGAACTCCTCGCTAAAGGGGTCGCGAGTCGCCTCGAACGGTGTTGTTGGAGTTGGTACTTGCCGGAACTCTTGCAACAAATTCGTCGAAGCAGTCACGTTCAGGAATGTGTGTTGACCGACGATTGGATAATCACCTTTCAACACGTTTTGGTTGTAGGGATCAATCAACCGCCCGAGCGTATAGGGAGAATCCGTCATCCACGTGTTCGGCTCCTCATCACGATCCCATTCTGGAAAGCCGATGCGCCAACGGTCTTCCATCGGTACGAAGTGGCTGCTCTGTTGCACATCAGACGGAATCACGCTCGACGGACCTGAGTAACCAAGCGGCGCATCCGATGCCCAATCAAGCAGAGGCTCGAACTCGAAGCCTCGGCCGGGAAGTTCTTCGGGACCAGTTGATCTGGAGGGCAGCCGTAGAATTTCAGGACGAATCTGTTCTAGCGCGCTGGCGTCTCCGGGAGTAATAATCTCTGCGGGCGAGGGTAGATCGTCGTCGAACGACTGGTAGTAAGTTGTAAGATCAACTCGTTCTCCGATCGAGCCGTGTGTCGCGATCGGCTCGGCAGTACGAGTCCGCACAAACGATTCACGCGGTACGACATAGTCGGTCGATGGGAGCCGCGTCATACGGCGCCGCAATCGAGTTGGCAGATCACCGGGAACTAGTTGAAACTCGGTCGGCTCGCTCGCTACGAGTGCGCGTATCGCGACACCTGCACCATGGACTCCGATCACCCAGCAGCACAGGGCTGCGAGCATCAGACTGGAGCATCGGAATCGAGCGAGCGAACCACGCCCGCTGACCACAGCGCCAAACCGCTTGGCCAGGACCGTCAAACCAGACACTAACTGAATCACCACCAGAGTTTCGCGCGAAGTGGTAAAGTCTTCTGGTTGTATCGGTTATGTGCCCTCTGCCGTTAAAGCCGTTCATGCGGATTCTGCGTGCCGAATTAGTCTCCAGGGGCTTGTTCTGCGCTTTCAAATGCCCATGCACGCCAAATAAGTGAATCAAGCACTCGGCTTAGGTAAACTGGGATGGTTAGCTCAATTTATTGGTCGCGCTCTGCTAGCTTCGCTGTAATGCAGTCATCGTGGCTGGGTCCACCCCAGACGAACATCGTAATGGCTAGAAGAGCCAAAAACCGAACTCGCAATTCGACGGCTTCCCGGTGGCGACCGCGCGTCGAGCAACTCGAGAGCCGTCTGTTGCTGGCCGCGAGTCCTTGGCACAACAGTTTCCTTCCGCCCGATGTCGATGCCGACGGGGCGATCGCGCCGATTGATGCGCTGCTCGTCGTGAATGATCTGAACGCGAACGGGTCGCGGCAACTTGTCCAAGGAGAAGGCGAGACTCCTGCGTCCGAAGTCACAAAGTTTGTGGACGTGAACGGAGATCAGTTCATCAGTCCGGTCGATGCCCTCCAGGTTATCAACGTGCTGAACGCCGAAGGCGAAGGCGGGGGAGCGATTCTCACCGAAGCAGACGTGGAAGCGCTTTTGGCCCGCGCGGCTGCGGCGTCGTCCAGCGAAGATGCGATTATCGCGATCGTCGATCGAGGCGGCAGGATCCTCGGCGTTCGAGCCGAGGCCGATGTTTTGGCCGAATACAAAGTCGGGGCTATTGACGAACGGACCGCTGATTTTGTCTTCGCTATCGACGGAGCTGTTGCCAAAGCTCGCACGGCCGGATTCTTTGCCAACGGCGACGGTAGCGGTGTAGTTGGGCCGCTGACATCGCGGACTATTCGATTTGTAAGCCAGTCAACGATTACACAACGCGAAGTCGAATCGAATCCCAGTATCGCCGATCTGGACTCAACAGTTCGGGGCCCAGGCTTCGTCGCTCCGATCGGTTTGGGAGGCCACTTCCCTCCCGGTGTCGAGCACACACCGCCCGTGGATCTCTTCGCGATCGAACACACAAACCGTGACAGTGTGCTTCACGCTGGGAAGGACGCGATTCTTGGAACTGCGGACGAGGGCGAAGGGGATCTAGGAACTCGATTCGGTGCCGACTTTGCACCCGGCGTTTCGATCGAGGCACCCGAATCGTACGGCTTCGTCTCAGAACGCAAATTGGACGCAAGACCGCGCGGCATTGCTACGCTGCCAGGCGGCATCCCGCTCTACAAAGCTGACCCTTACACCGGAGCGCCGGTTCTAGTCGGCGGCATCGGCGTCTTCTTTCCAGGGTCGGACGGCTATGCGACTCACGAGCAAGCCTTCGCTGCCGAGATCGGTCAAACGGAAATCGAACGAACCAACGCACCGAGAGTTCTCGAATCGGAGTGGATCGCGTTCGCGGCCGCATGCGGAAGCTCGACAGCTGCTGGAACCATCGGCGTGGATGCCACGATCGGCGAACTCGATAGTGTCGCCTGTCCCGCGGGTTATGATTTACCATTCGGGCGGATTGACTTGGTGGGTATCACGCTGGAGATCTACGGTCCGAATCCTACATCGGCGCAACCGCACCCCGGCATCGTGACACTTCTGGCGAAGGGTTCCGAAGTCGGTATCGGCGATGCCAGTAGCGGCGCTGACCAAATCGTGGCTCCCGGCGATCTCTATTTGGATGGAGTGGCAGTCCCCAAAGGCTGGCTAGTCGAACCTCGCGATTCGACGTTGCTCAACGACGACGCAACACCCGAGATCGCCGAAGACGAAGTCAGAACGATCATCGAGAATGCAATCGTCGAGGCGGATCTTGTTCGCGCGGGTATTCGATTGCCGATCGGCAGCCGCACTCGGATGGTCTTCTCCGTTGCGGATCGCGATGGCAACGTACTCGGTCTCTTTCGAATGCCAGACGCGACGGTCTTCTCGATCGACGTGGCTGTTGCCAAGTCGCGAAACACGGCTTACCACGCGGATGCTACGGCTGTACTCGATGCAGACCGAGTCGACGATAATGGTGACGGAGTTGCCGACCCGAACGTACCTGCAGGGACGGCGTTCACCAATCGCACGTATCGCTTCTTGAGCGAGCCGCGATATCCGTCAGGCGTCGAGGATTCAAAAGCTGGAGCCTTCTCGATTTTGTTAGATCCCGGCATCGATCCAGAAACCGGCGAGAACATGGGTCCAGCGTTGCCAGCATCCGTCTACTCAACAAGCGATACAAGTGGGTTAGGATTCGACGCGTTTAACCCAGGTCGCAACTTCCGAGATCCCGACGACATCGCGAACCAGAACGGAATCGTGTTCTTCCCCGGCAGCGCACCGCTTTACAGGGATGGCAAGCTGATCGGCGGCTTCGGAGCAAGCGGCGACGGCGTCGATCAGGATGATGTCGTTACGTTCTCGGCAACCGTCGGATTCGAAGTCCCTGACGCACTGCGGGCAGATCAATTCTTCGTGCGCGACGTTCGCCTACCATTCCAAAAGTTCTTACGTAATCCCCGAGGTTAAACGACTTATAGAAAGGTCACGGATGACAAAGACCTCGATCAGCACGATGAAAGCGATTTGCTTTTACATCGGCGTGTTATTGCCCTCAATCGCCCTGACTTCAACCGTCAGTCGTGGCTCAGAAACGACGATTGCCTCTGGACATATCTGCACCGGTTGCGCTTCGTGCGAGCAGATCGCAAATCCTCGATCCAAAGCGATCTCGCACGACTGCATCGACCCCTTTCACCGATCAGGTCACCCCGAAACGCAGAGCCGATTTGCCAAACCGTCACTCAACCAACACTACTCATACGGCTACGTTGGCGGAGGCGCAGCGTTTCGGGGCGAGCCCCGATTTGCCGACGAGGGGACGTGGGGCGTTGATTATTCGGGTATCCTGTTCAAGAAGCAGGTGTGGCTTCAGTGGTTGCATGGCCATCGAGAGCCACGTAACAACGGATCATACCAAACCGACGGGCCGCATCTGTTGCGACATTAGTAGGACGGGGTTGTACTCCGTCCCCTAACGGTCAGAGTACAACTCCGACCTACGTATCAGTCGAGCAAAGGATCACTTCGTTGACCGCGACAACTCGTGCAACGATCTCAGCCAAGCCGGAAGCGGAACTTGCGCCACGCGACGGGGACGACATACTTCATTCGGACGAACTGAAACAGTTCGAACTGTTCGGCGAGCTCAAGAAGCCTATCTCCGTCGAAAAATTCCCCGGCTCGATCGTGCTGCGCCAGTTTCGCAAAGGCGAAGTCATCTGCCGGCAAGGCGATCGAGGTCATAGCGCCTTTTATATCGTTCACGCTGACGACTTGCGAAGGTTGAGCGAGTTCCGCGCGCGTCCTGAAGCCGACAGTGCAATCGCCGAGCCAACGACCTCCGAAGACGGCGATAAGGTGGAGGCATCACATCACCAAGTCGCTACTGCATATATTTTGAGCGGTCAGACGAAAGCGTCGTCCGGATTTCTTTCGAACTTTTTTTCGCGAAGTTCGCAGAGCGCGGATCAGGTGCAATCGCAGTTCATACCAAACGACGGACCAACCGACATCGACTACGCGACGCGTCAGGCCGCAATGTGCGAAGGAGATGTCTTTGGCGAGATGAGCTGCATGACGCTGGCGCCGCGTTCGGCCACGATCGTTGTCGACGAAGATTGCTACATGGTCGAGTTCCTCCGCAACATCTTCGACCAAATGCAGCGCGACGTCGGCTATCGACAAAAGACCGACGAACTCTACGCCACACGCGTCTTGAGCACGCATCTGCGGCGATTGGAGTTGTTCCAAGACTTGACCGACGAGCAAATCGAAGTCTTGCGACAGGCATCTCACCTTGAAGTGGTCGAGCCGGGAACCGTCATCTGCAACGAAGGTGATCAGTCGGACAGCGTCTACCTGATTCGTAGCGGTGTGGTCCAGGTCGTGCGGGGAGCTCACGTGGCGTTTCGCGTCAGCGATGTCGCTGATTGGCCGGCGTTTTGCCAATCGCTGCTAGAAAGTGACGCGACGAAAGACCGCGAGAGCGACGAATCCGCGCTGACTAAACCAGCCGTGAAATCCTCCGCCAAGTCGGCTGCCGCTCGCGGAAAGGGAACGGCGTCGGACAGAGTCGGCAATGATAAACCAGTATCGGCTTCGGTCGCGGATATCTTGGCTGCCGCGAAGAAACCAGCATCTCGCGAAGCCACGACCGCCGACGCGTCCGATGCAGACGAATTGGTTTCAGTCTTGGTCGCACAAGCGCCGAAGTCACTCGGCGACCCGAAGCAATCCGTCTGGTCCTGGTTCCTGCCTCGCGTGCAGACTTCGATTCGAGCTGTCGCAATTGACAATTCCTCTTCAGACCGAGATCGTCAGCTGGTGGTGCAAGCGGTCAACGAACTCATCCGTCGTCGCGAGTTCGTCTCGTCAGCAGATATATTGCCAGTCATAGAACAGTCTACAGCCCGAGCAACGTTCGATTCTTTTCCAAAGGGAATTCCGGGAGCCAAAAAGCAGTGGTCCGAATTGGAAGTTCGTCTCGCCGGCGCGTTGGCGTTTCGCGAGCTATTGGGCGAGACTCTGTCCAAGGTGACGGGGCGAACTAGCTCACCCGATATTCTCGCGTACTTGTCGCGAGGAGATTGCTTTGGCGAGATGGCGGCGGTTCTGGACGTGCCGAGACAAGCGACGTGTATCGCTTACGATCATCCGACCGACGACTCGAACCGAAAGCCCGGCAGGGTCGAGCTGGTGCGAATCGAACGCGCGGCATTTCAGAAGTTGTTGGACGATTCGCCGCCGTTGCGTGCTTCGGTTGACAAACTCGTATCGAAGCGGTATGCCGATATCGTCGGCAGCGACCTGCGGCAAGCGGGCGATACGGACACAGCGCTGACTCACTCGGAAGAGTTTCGTGACGAGGGACTCGCTCAAGGTCAGAACCTGCTGCTGATCGATCTCGATCGATGTACTCGGTGCGGCGATTGCGTCCGAGCTTGCGTCAATACACACGATGACGGCTACTCGCGGCTGTTCCTGGACGGTCCTCGCTTCGATCGTTTTCTCGTGCCGTCCGCCTGTCGCCAGTGTTTGAATCCGTCCTGTATGATCGGTTGTCCCGTGGGATCGATCCAACGCGGAGCCAACGGCCAAATCGAAATTCGAGATTGGTGTATCGGCTGCAGTCTGTGCGCTCGCCAATGTCCGTACGATTCGATTCAGATGCATGATCTCGGCATTATCGCGGAAGAATCTGTCGGGTGGCAATTCGCGGCGACGAGTCAAGTTGGCGACGCAGCTTGGCAGGATCGTCGTTATCGACCTAGCGGCTGGTCGGTCGGAGTCGCACCATTCAACTGGACAATCGATTTCTTTGAAGCGCTCGCCAGTTCGACTGACGCCGGCTCGTGGCAGACAATCGTCGGTCTGATTCCGGAATCGATTTGTTTTCGTCACGAGTTTCAACTTTCGCGAGAACAGCTCGCCCACAAGGCGTTCGCGCTCGGAGCTACCTCGAAGGGACTTGTCGTTCGCGCTTGGATCAACGGTCAGGCAATCACGTCGCTGCCGCCCGCGAATCCGAAAAAGAAACGTAAAGACGACGATTTGCAGGCGCAGATCGAATCGTCCCAGCTACGTGTGGGTGCCAATTTATTGGCCATAGAGATTTGTCCGGTCGCCGCGGAGGATGGGGAATGTTTTGCGCCTAAATACGGCCAGTTAGTTCTGTCCGCGAGACTCGATCCTCTTCCTGCGGCTGGCGAGTTGGCACTCGCGACAGTTGGTGAAGGAGTTGATCTGGAAGTCGAGTTAGTCAAAAAGCAGGCTGTTGTCTGCGATCTGTGCAGTTCGCTTAGCAGTCAACGACCGGCTTGCGTCGATCAATGCCCCCATGAGGCAGCGATTCGGGTCGACGCGCGATTCGATTTCCCGTCCCGTTTCTGACGCTTCGCCAACATTCGATCCCGTCGCATCACCCGGATACCATCATGCTTGAACTTGTCGTCAATCACTGGCTGTTTGCAGCTATCATCACTTTTGTGGTCGTAGGCGTAATCATTGCGTTGTACGACGTCACGCAAAAGAAACACACGATACTTCACAACTTTCCGGTCGTCGGGCATCTGCGATACTTTCTGGAAACCATCGGACCCGAATTGCGTCAGTACTGGGTAGCCAACGACAAGGAAGAAATGCCCTTTAATCGAGACGAGCGCAGTTGGATCTACGCATCGGCCAAGGGAGCCAACAATACATTCGGATTCGGAAGCAGCGAGCAGATGTACGGAGCTGGCTATCCCATTGTTAAGCACGCTGCGTTTCCCTTCCCCGAGAGCCATGCCGTTCCAATCAATGGCGACCCGACCGCCGTTCCTTGCCTCAAGGTCATTGGAGCCGCGCACGGTCGAAGACGCCCCTACCGGCCGGCTTCAATCATTAACATTTCCGCCATGTCCTTCGGGTCACTAGGCGAGCGAGCCATCTCAGCGCTCAACCTCGGAGCGAAACAGGCCGGTTGTTATCACAACACGGGCGAAGGAGGCGTCAGCCCATTTCATTGCTTGGGCGCGGACATCATTTGGCAGATCGGTACGGGTTACTTTGGCGCAAGGGACGCGGATGGAACATTTTCCGTGAGCGAGATAGCGCGGAAGGCAAGCGAAAACGAAAACATCCGCGCCATCGAGATCAAACTGTCACAGGGCGCAAAACCGGGCAAGGGAGGAATTCTTCCAGGAGCCAAGGTGACGCCCCAGATCGCGAAGATTCGTGGGATCCCTGTCGGCCAGGACTGCATCTCGCCGAATGCACACAGCGAGTTCGACACCGTCGATGAACTGATTGACTTTATCGAATCGATCGCCGACAAGACGGGCCTTCCGGTCGGCATCAAGAGCGCCGTCGGAAAAATTGACTTCTGGCATGAACTCGCCGCCCAGATGAAGGCTCGCGGCAAAGGTCCCGATTTCATTTCGATCGACGGTGGTGAAGGAGGTACTGGTGCAGCACCGCTGACGTTCGCGGATCACGTTTCGTTACCGTTTAAGATCGGCTTTGAACGCGTCTACCGCATCTTCTTGGAGGCAGAGATATCGAAGCGAATCGTTTGGATCGGCAGCGGTAAACTCGGTTTTCCAGATCGCACGTTAATCGCGTTCGCGATGGGAGTCGACATGATCCAGGTCGCACGGGAGGCCATGCTGGCCATCGGTTGCATTCAAGCGTTGAAATGCCACACCGGACATTGTCCAACGGGAGTCGCCACACAAAACAAATGGTTGCAGGCCGGAATCAATGTGGAAGACAAGGCCAAGCGGTTCGCCACGTACATCAAAGCCTATCGCAAAGAAGTGCTGTCACTCGCTCACGCGGCGGGCTACGAACACCCTGGCCAAGTCAAGGGAAACGATATTGAATTCAGCTCCGGAATCAACAAATTCTCGACGCTAACCGAAATGCTTGGCTACGAGTGTGACGTGATCGAACTCGGAGGCATGGCGTCGCTGGCCGAAGATCAAAACGCCGGACTGAGCGATATGCAAGCCTAGCTCGATCTACTTACCGTCCAACTCCCACACCAGGTCGAAGTCGTCGCGTGAGATCATGGCGTTCACCGCACGCGAGAGCAACAACTGCGATGGGCCGTCATTAGGATAGTCCGAAACTAAGTTGCCCAAGTGTTTTGTAGCAGTAAAGAATTCCTTGCGCTCGACGGCATCCAGGGCCGTTTCATACCGATCACGCAACTCGGACCACGATTGATCGGCGGTCGCAACGATCTCGTAAAGGTCCACCGGCGTGTCGATATTGACAACTCGAACTCGTGAAAGTCGGCGGCGATTGATCTCGGGACCCAACTTAGCGGCCGTATCGCCAGTGATCAGAATCTTTGACTTCAAGTGTTTCGTGGCACCCTGAACGCGGCTTGCGAGGTTCACCGAGTTGCCAAGCGGTCCGTACTTAAACTTTCGCGTCGAACCTGTATTGCCAACGCGTGCCATTCCCGAATTGATTCCGACGCCAATTCCGATCGGCTCCCCAAGCTCTTCGGTCCAGCGATCATTCAACTCACTCAGTTTCTTAACCATCTCCAGCGCCGCTTGACAAGCCAATGTTGCGTGATCGGAGGATTCAACTGGAGCGCCCCACATCGCGATCACTTCGTCGCCAATGTAGTCGACCAAGACTCCGTCGTATCGCTGGATGCATTCCGAAAACTCTTCCATGACGTCGCAAATCCAAGCGAACGTTCGCGTCGCGCCCAGCCGTTCACTAATTCGACTGAAGCCGCGAACATCGCAGAACAGTGCCGAAATCTCTGCGTCTTTCCCTTCCAACAAGTCGGGATGTGCTTCCAATTGCTGCGCTAACTCTGGCGTAAAGAATTGTTCGAACCGAACACGCGCCGCCAACGCCGTTCGCTCTTGTTCCATTCGAGCCAGTCCGGCGGCGACACCAGAAGCGAGCAGTTCGACGAGCATGGCCTCCAGCTGTGTGATGTCAACCGAGTCGCGATCCTCGGCGGGTTGCCGACGATCGCCGTAAAGCGCTCCGATCACTTCGCCTTGCGAATCCAAAATCGGCGCGGCGACTAATGCTTCGACACCCTTTAAGCTGGCTGCGGATTCCTGCGTTGTTGCACGCCGAAAGGTCCGGCGCTCGGTTCGCACTGCCTCGAGAATCGTCCTGCTCGGTTGCCAATTCTCCGAGACATTGCCACTGCGCGTATAGACGTTCCGAGGATCCCAGATCGTCCCGTCCCAAATCACGACGGAAGCCGTGTCGAGTCCAACCAATTCGACGACGGCCTCTGCTGCGCGTTCGAGAAAGTCCGGGGAACTCGCAGCACTTTGAAACACCGACATGGCGGCTTGCAGCCACTGCACCAGCGTCTCGCCATGCTCGTCGCCTGCGGCAGCCGCGGCAATCGCCCTGATACGCGTAGACGGCGGTCGTTGCTGTCCTGGCGCCATGGTGGCATTCGCGAGGCTCACCATCTGAGCATCGATCTGCAGCTCGGGTTCGACGCGCATCGAACGGTCACCGACCACAAGAACAAAAGGCGGCGTGAGGTCCCGCTGATCTTGCGGACCAACGACTCCGGCCGAATCGGTTGCGATCGGCACAGCGGCGCTCAAGTTGCGAACGACGACTGTCCCATCGGCCTTCGGTTCGAGAAGCACGTGCCGCCGAGAAAACGTCACCTCTGCCTGATTCGCCACGACAACCCTGACTCCATCCTGAGTTGCAACACGGTTATAACACGGCGGCTCGTCCGCCTGCTGGCGACCCAATTCAACAGGGACATCGAACCGCGTCGAGTAGACAGGTTTTTGTTGGTGGTAAATATGGAGCGACAGGTTCATGGCTGACGGCGACCTGCGTTGGAGTTGCGAATTGCGAAGACGAGTGCCTGGGAGAGTGACACGTCGGATTATTGCAGGTCAATCGCCGCAGAGCTACTCAGCTCCGTTTGACAACGAGAGGCCTACAAAGAATTCGAGCTCGTTCCAGGTCTCCAAAACGAGAATCATCCGAGGCCCTTCCGCAAGAACTTTCTCCCGGCACCGCTAGTATCGTTCTTGATGACGTTCGCGGAGGGTTCGATTCCGTCCTCACGTCACAACGATCGGTCACCGAACGTCCCGCTGATTGCGTCTAGGGAGCAGCCTCTAGTTGACGACACGGCAGGTGCTCTTTGACGTAAGGCGACTAGCGATCAGAACGTCGCTTGAGGGAGCTCCGCATACGGCGGCAACGGGCAAATAGTCTCAATCTGCATTGGGGAAACTGGTTAAATCAGGTTAGACTACTGCCAATCGAGGACTGGCTTGTCACGGCAGGCCGAAGGAATCACTTTTTGTCATGGCTGATATCCCTACGCTCACCGGCTACGAAATACTGGAACGGATCGGCTGTGGCGGAAATGGCGAGGTCTATCTGGCTCGCCAGCTGTCACTGAACCGTCGTGTCGCGATCAAGTTCCTCCGCCCAGTTTCCGCCGCCGAGAAATCCGGCCAGTTCGCTCGCTTCGAACGCGAGTCACTACTCTTGGCCGACTTGACGTGCCCCAACATTATTACCGTGTTCGATCGCGGCGTGACAAACGGACAACCATACCTCGTAACGGAGTACGTCGAGGGTTGCACACTCCGCGATTATTTGCAGTCCGCTCGACCGATGGGACTGGAAAGGGTGCGATCAGTGCTTCGTTCGGTGACTCAAGCCGTGAATTATCTGCACGACCGGGACATCTTGCACCGTGATCTCAAGCCAGAGAATGTGTTCGTGGACCAGCAAGGCAATGTAAAGGTCGGGGACCTTGGCATCGCTACCATGTGCGCGGACCTTGGCGCGGTAACGCAAAGCGGTCAGTTTTTAGGAAGCATCGACTATATGGCTCCGGAACAGCGACACCGCCTGCCGGTCGACCTGCGAGCTGACGAGTTTGCACTGGCGGCGATCGCTTATGAGATGCTTACGGGGCACAAGCCGCTAGGCAGTTTTGAACCACCATCGACACTTAATTCCCAACTGTCCGAGGAAGTCGACGCGGTGATACTTCGTGGTCTCCAACGAGAGCCAGACGATCGCTTTCGAACAGTCGCAGAGTTCTCTAAGCAGCTTGATAAGAGTCTGGAAAGGTGCGTTACGACCAAAGGCGAACCAATCACGAATGACTCGTGCAGTGATGTTAGTGCTGCGATCGACAAGGGCAACGGAAACCAGACCCGTTGGTGGCCGGGCGTTCTCGGGATCACGTCGGTCGTACTACTCGGTTGCGTCGTCGTCATCGGCGCTTCGCGCAACCTGGAACAACACGTGCCGGACAAATCAACACGCAATCCGCGATCGGTCAACGAGCAGCCTCGCACTATCGAACAAACAGGTGCGTTGCCTTATCGCCTCGGAGATGGGGAAGTACAGGTTTTACTCGTGCGAACTCGCCGCAACAGCCATTGGACAATTCCGAGAGCGACGAACCAATCCGGAATCATGGCAATCGAAGCGGCTGCCGAGGAAGCGTATGAGGAAGCGGGAGTCCGGGGAGTTGCAAGTCCAACTTCAATCGGCAGCTACACGTACAAAAGGAACGAGAAGCACTATCGAGTGAGCGTCTATCCAGTTCGCGTGGAGTTGGAATTGGAAGCGTGGCCGGAAGTATTTCGAGCGCGCACGTGGTCCACTTCTCAAGCGGCGGCTGACTTGGTCGCTTCGGATGGACTCCGTGATTTGCTCCTCGCTTTCGAGTCGGAGTCAGCTGTAAACGCAAATCGATAAGTCGGTGCCGACAATAACGCTCGCGGAAGCAGACTGCGAGTAAAACGTGAAGAATCAAGGATGAACCATGGTATCCAGTCAGTTTTCCGAAATCCGTGATCTTGACCATGCGGAACTCTCTCGTTGTCTGTTCGACGAATCGAACGATGCGTTTCTGATTGTCGATCCGGAATTCAACAGCATCCTGGACGTTAATGCAGCGACCCAGCGGCTGACAGGGTTCCAAAAGAAGCAGCTTCAAGAATCCCACGTCCGGGACTTGTTAACAGCGGAAAACGGCGGGTCGCTCGACAACGTCATTCGTGCGTTTCAAAAGACCGGCCTGTTTCACTCAAAAGATGGATACTGGCTGAACACGGCTGCGGGAAAGCGTCTCGCGGTCAATGTTAGTGTTAGCCGCATTCACACGAATGACCGCGCTTTGGGCCTGGTCGTCGTACGAGACATCACCGAGCGGAAGCTGGCGGAAGAGCAGCTGCGAGAAATCGTCGCTGGTACGGCGGCGGTTACAGGCGGCGAGTTCTTTTCCACCCTCGTCAATCATCTCAGCCAAGCGTTGGGCGTTCGCGTAGCACTGCTTACGAAGATTGCCGGAGAACAAGGCGATCGCTTGCAATCGCTGGGCTTCTGGTGCAATGGCGCGGCGGCCACGCTAACACGGTTCGAGCTAGCTGGTAGTCCATGCGATCGAGCGATCAAGAACGGATCGTATTTCTGCGATCGCGGATTGCAAGAGGAGTTTCCTGACAACGAAGAGATCGTGGCGTTGGGCGCGGAGAGTTACTTTGGCTTTGCAATTCACGATTCCAAGGGAAAGCCGTTGGGCAATCTGTGTGTCCTTGACGACAAACCGCTCAAGGACGACGAGCGGTTGAGATCATTGTTGCAAGTGTTTGCAGTGCGGGCGGGTGCGGAAATAGAACGCCAACACGCCGAACAAGCCTTACGCGACTCGCGAGCTCAGCTAAGCAGCATTCTCGAGACCGCATCTGACGTGATCCTGTCGCTGGACCTGGATGGAAAGATTCTCTACATCAATCAGACTCCATCAGTGGCCGGGGCCAGCATGTTCGACTTTTTGCCACCCGAGACGCACGACGAGCATCGCCAACTGATGCAGCAGGTGCGAGAAACGGGTGAGGCCTACGAACACGAGTTGCAGGCCACGATGCCTACCGGCGAGACGGCATGGTTCACGGCTCGATTGGCAGTTGCCTGCGACGCAGGCGTGGTCACTGGGTTTACGGTCTGTGCGTCGAATGTCACAGAACGTAAGCAAGCAGAGAAGTCACTGCTAGAGAGCGAGCGACGGTTCCGCTCAATCTTCGAGCAGGCCGGAGTTGCGGTCGGATTGATTGAGTCGGAAACCGGGCGTTTCCTTCGCGTGAACGACAAGTACACTCAGCTGATCGGTTTCTCGCAAGAGGAAATGGTTCGTAAGACTTGGATGGAGATCACGTTCCCTGACGATTTACGTGATGACATCGATCACATGGACCGCGTACTCGCACGCGAGATCTCCGACTTTACGATCGAGAAGCGATTGGTCCATCGAGACGGCTCGTTGATTTGGGTGAAGTTGACGGTGTCCGCGATCTGGGAGGATGGGGAACGACCAAAACAACATATCGTGATTGTCGAAGACATCACGACGCGCAGGATTTCTGAAGAGAGGCTTATCAAGAGCGAATACAACCTGCGACGGGCTCAGGAAATTGCGCACGTCGGGAGCTACGAAATTGCTGTGCCTTCGCTGTCGCCAGTTCTTTGGACATACGAATGCTTCCGCATTCTCGGACTCGACCCGGCGGATGGAATGCCTTCCCGAGATCGCTACGTCAACCAGATCATTAACCCAGGCGATCGAGCGCATTCCCAAGCCGTCGTCCAGCGCAGCTGCGCCGAAGGAGTTCCTTTTGATTACGAATACCGAATCGTGAGACCTGATGGTTCGATCCGCTGGATTCACTCCGTCGGTGAACCTGTGTGTGACTCCGGTGGTAGCGTGGTTGCGTTGGTGGGCACGATGTTCGACATCACCAAACGCAAAGAGGCAGAAATATCCCAACGTGACTCCGAAACACAATTGCGCAGCGTACTCGAAACAGCAACCGACTTTATCCTGTCGCTCGACCTCGAAGGAAACATCCTCTACATCAATCGAACGCTCCCCGATTTTCTACGTCAAACTGTCATCGGAACGAGCGTTCTGGAGTTTGTACCTCCTGAACTGCAGGATCAGCTACGAGATGCGATGCAACAAGTGCGCGAGACGCACACCGCTCAAGAGCGTGAAGTGCAATCGATCGGAGCCGGCGGCAAGCCCGCTTGGTACTTAGGACGAATCGGTCCCGTCTTGCTCGACGGAGAGCTGGTTCGATTCACTGTCTGCGCCATCGACGTCACCGAGCGACGTGCGCAACAAGAGCGCGTGCGACTTACGGAACACACGATGCAAACAACCCAAGATGCCGTGTATTGGATTCGGCCTGATGGATCAATCTCTTACGTCAACGAACGCGCGGCGGAGTCGTTGCAGTACTCCGTTGACGAGTTGTGCGAAATGACGGTCAGCGACATTGATCCGAATTTCTCACTGGCGACTTGGCCGGCCCACTGGGACAAGACGAAACGTGAAGGTACAAAACAATTCGAGTCGATCCATCAGCGCAAAGATGGCAGTCAGTTTGACGTGGAGATCAGCAAGTCGCATATTACCTTCGAGGGGCAAGAGCTTGCTGTTTCGTTCGCGAGAGACATTACCGAACGCAAACTGGCGGAGGATGCTCTTGATGAGAACCGTCGGTTTATTGAGGCGGTGGCTTCTGCGACGCCGTACTTTCTCTACGTCATTGATGCTGAGTCACGCGATGTCACCTACTTCAATCGTTCGCTTGCGGCAGAATTGGGGTATGAAGATGGCAAGTCATTGCCCGCATCGATGGACGAAATTCTTGGATTCATGCCGCCGGAGGAGCATCGCCACTTGGAGCAAGTACTCGCGGAGTGGAAGGCGTTGAATATCGGCGACGTACGTGAAGACGAGTACCACTTTGACACCGCCAATGGGAGCGTACGTTCGTTTCTGGCCAGAGAAGTCGTGTTCGAGACCTCGTCGGGGCCAGGTTGTCGCCAAATCCTCGGTACGGCGTTTGACATTACCGAACGCAAGCGAGCCGCCAAAGAACAGCAGGAAACCCATGAACTTCTGAGCGCCGTTGTCGAAGGAACTTCCGACGCCATCTTTGTCAAAGATCGTGAAGGGCGTTACGTCATGGCGAATTCCGCGTGTGTGCGCGTGCTAGAAAAGTCACTCAGCGAGGTAATTGGGAAACGAGATGTCGACCTGTTCCCGCCAGACGTCGCACGTGAACTTTGGAAACACGACCTAAGTGTTATGAACTCAGGCCAGCGAGTCACACTCGAAGAACGCATTGAGAATTCCGCCGGTGAGATGACCACGTATCTGTCCGTGAAATCTCCCCAGCGAGACGATTCTGGTAACGTCATCGGACTCATTGGAATCGCTCGGGACATCACGGCACGAACGCGTGCGGAAGAGGCCTTGCGGCACGTGGTTGACGAGACTTCAAAGGTCGCTGGCGAGGACTTCTATCCCGCATTGGTCGAGCATCTTGCCGAAGCGCTCAACGTGAGATACGTAGTCCTCGCCAAGATAACAGGCGACACCCGGCAACACGCGAAAACACTAGCCGTCTGGTCAGGCGATCACCATGCGGAGAACTTTGAATACGAACTCGCGGGAACCCCCTGCGCGAATGTGATTGAACAATCCTATTGCGTCTATTCATCCGGTGTCCAACAACTGTTCCCCGACGACACGCTGCTCGCGGACATGGCGGTCGAAAGCTATGCAGGCACTCCGTTGATCGGATTGAAAGGCGAGACCGTTGGCATACTGGCAGCTCTCGATAACCGTCCGCTCGCGCAACATGCGGAAACGCGGGCGTTGTTGGAGATCTTTGCCAAGCGAGCCGCCACCGAAATTGAACGGAGTAGAACGGAGCGCGCCCTACACGAATCGCAAGCGGAACTGAAGCAAGTTCTGGAACGCCTCGAGCTGGCGGTGCGTGGTACGTCGGATGGCTTGTGGGACTGGGATATGGCGAACGGTAGCGTGTGGATTTCGCCCCGAGGCATGGAGTTGTTGGGATATGAAGCCCAAGCGCAAACGGAAAATTCTGCGTTCTGGTCAGATATTATCCATCCGGATGACATCGAACAGCTCCAAGAAGAGACGCAACGGCATCGTGATAATGACACTCCTTACGACGTCGAGCATCGCATGAGACTGAAGAACGGCGAATACCGCTGGTTCCAAACACGTGGACGTTCCGTTCGAGACGCTTCCGGTTTACCAACTCGCATGTCCGGATCGTTCCAAGACATTACGGACCGAAGACAGGCGGAAAGTGCGCTCAAAACTCGCGACCAGCTCTATCGCAACGCGATCAGTGCAGCAAACGCAGTGGTCTATCAGATTGACTTTGCTACCGACACTTACACGTATATGGGCAACGAAATTGAGGATTTGCTCGGTTACTCGGCGGATGAAATCACACCGGCGCTCGCCGAACGCAAAGTTCGACAACACATCATGCGAGGTGCAGGAAGCACGCTTTCGCACCTCGAGGCGAAAAAGCAATTCCGCGAGGGAAAATTGCTGGTATGGAAGTGCGATGTGGAATGCGAAGCGGCAGATGGGCGCATCGTTTGGCTGGCCGATTCATCGGTCCTGCTTTACGACAGTGCAGGGGCGGTGACCGGTTGTTTGGGGATCGCGACAGACGTCACTGACAGGCGGCTAGCCTCGCAACAAATCGAAGGCAGCCGGGCAGAGGCAGTTCGAACGAAGAACCAGCTGATCGAAGCTATTGAAAGCCTCACCGAAGCCTTTGCACTCTATGATCCCGACGATCGCCTCGTGGTTTGCAACACCAACTATCGCAACGCATACGACCTTTGCGACGATCTACTTGTGCCTGGCGCAAAGTTTGAAGAACACATTCGGACGGCGGCCTATCGAGGGCAGATCACGACTGCCATCGGCCGCGAAGAAGAATGGGTGCGCGAACGCATTGAACAGCATCGGAATCCTCAAGGACTCTATTTTCAGCACTTGGGTAACGGGCGGTGTTTGCAAGTCTCAGAACGTAAGACGCGGGACGGCGGAATTGTTGGCGTCCGCACTGACATCACCGAACGAAAACGGGCCGAAGATGCACTCCGAGAGAGTGAGGCCATGTTTCGCAGCCTCGCGGATTCAAATCCGGCGCTCGTGGCGATCTTTCAAGGCACCGGACACTTGTATGTCAACCCGCAGTATCAATCGTCCTTAGGATACTCGCGCGAAGAACTGCTCAAGATGAGTTTTCTTGAATACGTTCATCCGGAGTTCCGTGAGACCGTTCGCGATCGGAGCTTGGCCTGCCAGCAAGGCGAAGACATCGAGAGTCGGTACGAAATCAAACTACTCACCAAGAAAGGCCAAGAACGATGGATTGACTTTAGCGCTACTCGTATTGATTTCATGGGCGAACCAGCGGTACTTGGTGTCGCCTTGGACATTACCGATCGCAAGCAGGCCCAAGACGACTTGGACCGCTTCTTTACACAACCGCTCAATCTGATGGCAGTCGTTGGATTCGATGGAATGATCAACGAAGCAAACCTTGCTTTCGAAATAATGCTTGGTTACGAGCGTGAGGCAGTGCTTGCTCAATCGTACCTGAAGTTCATTCATGCCGACGACCACCAACGCGCGATTGCAGAGGTCGAGCGATTGGCAAGCGGCGAAACCACCGTCGCATTTCCACTTCGCATGCTGCACAGCGACGGCACGAAGCGGCATGTCATCTGGAGCGCTGTTCCCGACCTCGAACGGAACCGCTTCTTCGCCACGGGGCAGGATGTCACAGAACGGTATAATTCGGAGCGGTTGGTCCGCCTGCAGAGTGAGATGCTCGAGCAGATCGCCACCGGGAGCCCGCTACAGGACGTGCTTGAGCAACTTTGTCATCACGTCGAGTCAGCCATAACCGGCTCCGTCTGTTCGCTGATGGAACTGGACGAATCAGAAAACTGCTTAAACGTCACAGCGGGGCCTTCCCTGACCGCCGAACTGATCGATGCGATCAATGGATTGCAACCGGGTGAATTTGCCGGTTCGTGTGGCACGGCCGCGTACACCGGTGAATCGACGATCGTCGCCGACACGGCAACGGATCCTCGTTGGACAGCCTTCATAGATGTCGCCCAGCAGTTTAGTATCGCAGCCTGCTGGTCGATTCCTATCAAATGCGATGGTCACGTTGTCGCTACCTTCGCGGTCTCACATGCGCAACCGCGATCGCTAGAGCCGCTGCACGATCAACTTCTGGAGTGGGGAGCTCACATCGCCGGCGTCGCCATCGAGCGAAAGCGAGTGGAGAAAGCGCTGCGCGAGAGCGAGCAGAAGTACCGGACGGTGTTCGAGAACTCGCCCGTCGGCATCGGCATCGCGGACGAGACAGGAGCGTTGCTCGATCTCAACCAGACAATGGTCAATATGGGAGGCTACTCCGACAAGGAAGACGTCGATGTGAAAAGCGTCGCGGAGTTCTACGCCGACGCAACGGATCGCGACCGTGTACTCCAGAAACTAATGGCCCAAGGATTCGTCAGGGCGGAGGAAGTCGCCCTGAGGCGCAAGGATGGAACACATTTTCATGCGTTAATGAGCATCGCACCGGTTGCCGTCAAAGGGCAACGATGCACGCTGGCCGTTGTCGAGGACATTAGCTCTCGCCGTGAACTTGAGTTCAGCCTGCAAAGATTCCGGGACATTCTCGACCAAGCTGGCGAAGCCGTCTTTGTGATCGATCCAACGACTGCGCGTATCATCGACTGCAACACCAGTGCAACGCGCAATCTTCAGTACTCTCGTGACGCGCTTTTGCAACTTACCGTCCAAGACATTCAAGTCGCCGCCTCCGACGTAGAACGCTCCCAATGGGCTACCTTTGTCGACAGACTCAGAACACTGGATACCTCGAGCTTCATCCAAGGTGTGCATCGGCGAAAAGACGGTAGCACGTTTCCCGTGGAAGTTACGGTGTCCTATAAGGGACTCGACGGCAAGGAGTACTTACTGGCCATCGCCCGGGACGTCACGAAACGCCACGAGCAGGAAGAGGAATTGCGATTCCGACAGAGCGTTTTGGAGTCGCAAACCGAGGCATCTGTCGACGGGATTCTCGTGGTATCCACCGATCGACAATGGCTGATCCACAATCAGCGGTTTCTCGATATCTGGCGAATTCCCGACGAGTTAACTCAACGGCGCAGCAGCGTCGAATCAGTGCGTTGGGCCGAGGGGCAGTTGGTCAATTCCGACGCGTTCGTGGATCAAACCGAGTACCTGTACGATCATCCGGACGAGGCGAGTCGCGATGAGCTGATTATGAAAGACGGACGTGTGATCGATCGGCACAGCGCGCCCGTGAAATCACCGGACGGCGAGCGTTACGGTCGTGTGTGGTTCTATCGCGACATCACCGAACAGCATCAAACAAATCATTTAGTGCAGCTGCAAAGCGACATGCTGGAAGAGATCGCCACGGGAAGCCCGCTGGTCGAGGTGTTCGATCAGCTTTGCAGACACGTCGAGTCCTGCATTTCAGGCGCCGCTTGCTCGTTGATGGAACTGGACGAAGTGAATAACTGCCTGAACATTGTAGCGGCTCCGTCTCTGACCGACGAAATAATCGCAGCGTTCAACGGATTGCAGCCGGCTGAATTCGCCGGGTCTTGCGGAACGGCGGCGCACACCGGTGAAGCGGCGATCGTCACCGACACGGCGACGGATCCTCGCTGGGAACCGTTCAAAGAAGTTGCACAGCGATTCGGCATCGGAGCCTGCTGGTCGCTGCCCATCAAATGTGATGGAAAGGTTGTCGCGACATTCGCGATTTCACATGCGAAACCACGAACACCAGAGCCGCTGCACGAACAGCTTCTGGAATGGGGAGCCCATATCGCCGGCGTCGCCATCCAGCGGGCTCGTACCGACGCTGCCCTGCAACGATTTCGGACGATTCTCGATCACGCGGGCGAGGGGATCTACGTAGTCGATCCGAGTTCCGCGCGATTCCTCGACGTCAATGAATCTGCGCTCCGCGAGCTGCAATACACACGTGAAGAACTCTTAGGGCTTACGGTGCAAAGCATCGAGGTGGGGGCCGTGGAAGCTAGTTTCGAACAGTGGGAGGAGCACGTTGAAAGAATCCGTGTCGCGAAGGAGCCTGTGATTCTACGGGGAGAGCACCGGCGAAAGGATGGCACTACTTTCCCCGTCGAAGTTGCGTTGTCCTATGAGAACATTGAAGGACATGAGTATATTCTGGCCGTGGCTCGCGATATCACGCTCCGCACGCGATCGGAAGACCAGATGCGTGATCGCAATCGGATGCTGGAGCAACTGGCAACCGGAAGTTCTCTGGAGCATGTACTCGAAACTCTAACGCGCTCGATCGAGGGTCAAATTCCGGGCATGATGGCATCCGTGTTGCTTTTGGATGATGAACGCTTGTGGCATGGCGCGGCACCGAGTCTGCCTGATGAATACAACCGGATCGTCGATGGCTTGAAAATCGGCCCCGCGGTTGGATCTTGTGGCACGGCAGCCTTCCACAATCGCCGCGTCGTCGTAGAAGACATTCACACTGATCCGCTTTGGGCACCGTTCCGCGAAGTTGCGAGCCAGTTCGGTTTGGGGGCTTGCTGGTCCCAGCCCATTACTTCTAAGAAGGGCAAAGTCCTTGGCACGCTCGCGCTTTACTACTCCGAACCGCGCGTGCCGACCACGGACGAAATAATGCATATCGATTCGTCGGCACATCTGGCGGGAATTGCGATCGAACGGAAGCAGGATGAACAATCATTGCGCGACAGCGAAGAGGAGTATCGAGTCATTACCGACTCGGCTCAGGAGGCAATTCTGACAATCGATGAGGACGGACGAATCGTGTTCGCGAATCCCGCGATGGAACGGATCTTCGGCTACGCGATTGACGAACTGATTGGCAAACCAGTCACGATGCTGGTTCCCGAGTCACTGCGATCACAGCAAGCTTCCGGATTACGTCGGCTTGTCGAGGCGGCAGGGCATGATCCGCTGGATTCCCTCGATGTCTCAGGACTTCGCAAAGACGGTCAGATTATCACCGCCGAATTGTCGTTTGGGGAGCACATTCGAAGATCCAAGCGATTCTTTACGGGAACTCTTCGAGACGTCAGTGAGCGGCGACGTGTGCAACGAGCATTGAAAGAACGCGAGGCGGAACTAGCCCACGTTGGTCGGTTGAGCATGTTGGGAGAGGCGGTTGCCGAAATCGCTCATGAAATCAATCAACCTCTGTATGCGATCTCCAACTTCGCAAAGGCTTCCTGCATTGAACTCGACAAGGGTCGGTCGTCGTCCGAGCAGCTGCGAGGTCGGTTTGAACGTATTGACGCCCTGGCGACGACAGCCGGATCTATCCTCAACCGAATACGTGGATTTCTGCGAAAGCAAACCATCGATCACTCGGCGGTCTCAGTCAATGAGATCATTGACGAGTCGATTCAAATCATCGGATTCGAGGCGCGACACAAGCAAGTTGAGGTGAAAGCCGAGCCGACGTCGGACGAGACGTGCGTCTTGGCGGATCGTGTTCAGATCCATCAAGTACTCGTCAATCTTCTTAAGAACGCGTTTGATGCGATGGAAGAGACCCCAAGCGACAACCGTATAGTGCTCATCAGTTCTCGCCAGAAGGGCGACATCGTCGAGATCACGATGCATGATCGTGGACACGGGCTAGGAGACGTAGTTCCCGAAACGGTATTCGCCGCGTTTCATTCCACCAAGTCCGAGGGGATGGGAATGGGACTTGCCATTTCGCGCAGCATTATCGAGACCCACGGCGGCAAACTCTGGGTGACTGAGAACGAGAAGGAAGGTGTTACCTTCCATGTAACCTTACCAATCGCGAATGAATCAGAATGAGTGCCGCGGTCGAGTACTAGATTCGCCAAATTGGAACATTGCAAGATCGCTGAACGCTAGCGTCCGCAGGGTCGAAAATCGAAGGCAGTGAGTGACAAAGAAGCCGTCTTCCAAACTGTAGAATTGGCACTAGCCGGACGTTCCTCCCAGCACGACGAGCTCTCCAAGTTCCATAACGTTCAATCGGATATCGGTGCCGCACTCCTCCTGTGTGGGCAACCACGTCTGTGAACGGGCAGACAAGATGATGGGGAGGAAGTGGATTCGCCGAAATCGTAATCAGACCTTTCACGTCATGTGCGCGTTCTGGGAAGGGGCAGAGTTCCGCTGGCTCGGCGGAGCGTCCCAGTCGTCGCACGTGAGACGGAAGCTGACTAACATCGCTACGGGAGACACAACCCATGAATCAAGGCTCCGCCAACAAACTGTTGGAAACTCGTCTCTTGCTGGTCGAGGATTTTCCCGACGATCAACGTCTGATGGCACTTCTTCTGACCCGCGCCGGTGCCGAGGTGATCCTCGAGTGCAATGGGGAAGGAGCTCTCGAACAGTTTCTACTTTCCCAAACCAACGGCAAAGTGTTTGATGGAATTCTAATGGATCTACAGATGCCCGGGATGAACGGAATTGAAGCTACCAAGCGGCTGCGCTCGCGTGGATTTGAAGGCCCAATCGTTGCCATCACAGCTCACGGTGACCGTGATACGGAGAGCGAATGGCGCGCAGCCGGTTGCACCTCCTACTTGGCCAAACCATTCAAGGCCCAGGAGTTTGTCGAGATCGTCACCCAAGCTTTGGAATACTCGCCGGTTGCCTCCTAGAACTTGCGGCTCATCCGAAGGGGCGATGAGCTGGCTCGACCCACGCAAGTTTCTTGCACGCAGGCAATCATCGTAGGGCGGACCGAGGGACAATTCCGCACACTAGTCCTCTCGGTCCGCTTTTTTCTTCTTGGCGAACGCCCGCGCCGTGATCGTCCAGATCATAACGATAGGTTTACTCGCCGCGACGCGACATACTTCGTGGGCTCCTCTGACATTGCGTGAAACATCTTGACCTGCCACTTTGCGTCGCGTTTGCGCAACTCCGTGGTTCACCACGTCGACTGTCGTGACGACCGCAATTTTCGGCGCACGTCGCGTCTAGAACCGCAATGGAAACCTATCGTTCTGTACGGCCCAACAAGATGGTTCTGGAAGGGGGACGCCAAATCACGGAGACAACTGGTCCCAGATTCGAAAGGACGACACGCACCGTGACTGAAGAACGACCGATACGCATTCTGATTGTCGACGAGTCTGAGTTGGCGCGGACCCAGATGCACGATGCGCTCGTTGAACAAGGCTATGATGTCCGGACTGCCGAAGATGGAGCGAGCGGGCTCAAAATGGCAGAACATCAACCGCCGGACATCCTCTTGCTTGATGTGAGAATGCGTGAATTGGACGGATTCGAGGTGCTTCGCCGCCTGCAGGAAAATCCACGAACGGCAGGAACTTCGGTCGTTATGGTCACCGCCGACACAGAACCGAGGACAACCGTCCAAGCGTTGGACGCGGGCGCAGCAGACTTCGTGTCCAAGCCCTTCGCCGACAACGTAATCCGCGCACGAGTACGCCATTTGGCGAGCCAGCGCGAACTGCTGAACAAGCTCGAAGTTGCTCGGCGAAAGGCGGAGGAAGCGACGACTTCGAAGTCGGAGTTTCTGGCAAACATGAGCCACGAGATTCGCACTCCGATGACAGCGATCATTGGGTATGCCGATGTTCTATTGGACGATGTGAGGCTTCCGGATAATATCCACGCGGTCAAGACGATCAAACGCAACAGCGAATTCCTCCTTACTGTGATCAATGACATTCTCGATCTGGCGAAAATAGAGGCAGGGAAGATTGATATCCAAAACGTCGAGTCTTCGCCGGGGCAGATACTTGCAGATGTCGTTTCGTTGATGCGCGTGCCGGCTAGTGCGAAGAGCCTGCCCCTCACGATCGAGTACGATGGTGCGATACCGAGCAGCGTGCCCCTGGACCCCAATCGTTTCAGGCAAATCCTCCTGAATTTGACCGGTAATGCCATCAAGTTTACCGATTCCGGTTCGGTGAAGCTGGTCGCTCGATTCGACAGGTCAGCTGATGCGGAATCAATGCTAAGTGTCAGTGTTCTTGATACAGGCTGCGGAATCGAAGAACAAAAGATCGACGAGTTGTTTCATCCTTTCAGTCAACTCGACAGTTCCATGGCAAGACGCTTTGGCGGCACGGGATTGGGGCTTTCGATCTGTCGGCGTCTGGCGCGCTTGATGGAAGGCGAAATCAAGGTGGAAAGCGTACTTGGCGAGGGCAGCTGTTTCACTCTTGTATTGCCAGTTGCGTCGATGGAAGGTGTGGAGATAATCGAGACGCCAGCTGAAATCCCTACGTTGGAATGTGATTGGCCAGAGCCGCCAAGCGAAACGCTCGGTGGCCGCATTCTGTTGGCGGAGGATGGCATCGACAATCAGCGACTGATTTCGTTCTTACTGACCAAGGCCGGTGCCAACGTGACGGTCGTTGAAAATGGACAACTTGCTCTCGAACAGGCACTTACTGCAACCGTCCAAGGTCGGCCATACGATCTGATCTTGATGGATATGCAGATGCCTGTCATGGATGGATACACCGCCACTCGGAAACTACGCGATAACGGCTACACGAGACCCATTATCGCCCTAACCGCCCATGCGATGCCCGGCGATCGTGAGAGATGTCTCGATGCCGGATGTGACGAATTCGCCACCAAACCAATCCGTCGACATGAACTCATCCGGCTCGTAGCTTCGTACCTGAACCGTCACGCCATCGATAACGATCTGATGCCATCCACGGCCTTGCTGCTTAACGGATTCGCGGCACGAGCCGGGTCGATCGCGCGGGACTACAATGGAGATCACCGTGGTAGTCGACGTGCGTTTCTGCAACATGGTGTGACGATCGTGCCAATCGTGGCTGGCAGACCTGACAACCGAAAGGCGTTTTCCGCGGTCACCAACGATTTTAGTTCCACCGGCGTTGGATTGTTGGCGACCGTCGAACCGACACACGGCTCGGTCCAACTGACAATCACCAATGGCGACGAACAGTTCATCATCCACGGAGAGATCCGTTGGACGGAGTGTCTGGGGGCTGGGTTCTATCGGATCGGGATGGAAGCCGACCCGTGTTCACAGCCGACATTAACTGCCGTTTGTGATGGGGAACAGCGAGTCGGCGCAATTCTGTAATTCAAGCGATACAGGATCTAAGCGATGTAGCTACCTGTCTCGATCGACGTACGTTCCTTAATCGCGCGTGCTTCGTGGACGAGATGGAGCAAGGCTGCGAAGGAATGAACTCGCAGTTTCTTCATGATTCGCGCGCGTCGATCTTCCACGGTACGGATGCTAATGCCGAGTCGTCGGCCAACCGCTTTGTTAGGCGCGCCATCGACAACAAGATCAAGCACCTCGCGTTCGCCGTCAGTTAGTTCGGCAAGGCGATTCAATAGGTCGACTTGGCGTTTGTCCTCACCCAGCCATCGAATGCAAAGCTTCAAGCCTCGTTGGATCGCGTCCCACAACCGTTGCTCTTCGTAGGGCTTCGAGAGGACGGTGACCGCGCCGTCCGTCATGGCCACAACGGTTCCTCGGACATCGATGTACGCCGAGACAATGACGACCGGCAGACGAACATTGGCTCGATTCAGTTTCCTCTGCAACTCGAGTCCACTGATACCCGCCATCCGGACGTCCGTCACCAGACAACCTGGTTGATGCCCATCGTACGATGCTAGGAACTCCGTGGCCGACGCAAAAGCCTCAACGTCCACATCCATGGCGGCGACCAGCGCGCAAACTGATTCTCGAGCAGCTTCATCGTCATCTACGACGAAGACCACTGGTGCTGTTTCGCCGTAGTCCGCTGGTGCGATCTCCCGACGCTGCTGTTCATCGTGCACGTGCGGCGAGTGCTGGGTCGTAGCTTGGTCGAGACGAGGCGGGGCCTGTAAGAGCGGCTGACTATCCTTCATCAGATTGATCCTCGCGCCGAGTGACGTTGGCCGGCTTGGAGAGTGCTAGCAGGATTCCTCAATTTAACGTCATTCGATCTTGGCTATGGGAGAAACAGGCGAATTCTGGATTTTGAAATCTGGGGACTATTAGCGACCACGAACTGGATGATGTAACGCAACGAGTTACACACGCTAGCACCATGCAAGACAGGGCCAAGTTGCTCCCAATCGGGAAGACTATCAGCATCTATCGTCTTCGCCAGCTATGCACGATTAGTCCTATCACCTCGCCGGAAGTGTGGTTTTCCACTTTTATGGCCTAAGTTCTCCAATCAAGGCATCAATTGGTGTTGGGGAAGTCACTTTGCGATCGTCGGCGATGCACTGCTCCGGGAAATTGCTGCGACGGGAAACGGTGACTACTCCCAGTATCTAGTTGGACATCTTTACCCGGAACAGCTTTCTAAGACCTCCACCAGACCAACTTCGATCGACAAGGGCCCCCAAGGCGATCGGAACGGGATGATGATGGGTGTGGCCTGCGAAGGAAACGTGAGGCTGTGATTCTTTCCGCATATTACGCTAGGCAGGCTAACACTCATGGAAAGCTCTTCAAGATGAATCTTGGCATTCCCTGCAATCATATTGGCAAGTTCGCCGACGGCGTCGATGACGTCGGCGTCGATCTCAGTGGGTCGTTCCCCCAACAACAATGCCGCCGTGGCTTGCAAGGCAACTTCTCGACACAAACTGAGGACGACCGTTCCCGCTGCTTTCCCCGACAGTCCGATGATTCCGCTAACTTCGTGTAGTGGTGCAAACGAAGCCTTCGTGCACAGTGGGTCACGTTCGAGCGCGCAGTCCAGCATCGTTGAAAAAACATTGACGGTCGACGTAACGAACGGGTTGATATATTCGGCTTTCATATTCTTCACTGGCGGCTGCAAACTGGATGAAATTGCGAGTCTCGGACAAGGTTCGTATGGTGCTAGTCGATGCTGAATTTGTCGAGCTTCTCTCGAAGGGAATCTGCTGTGAATGGTTTCAGCAGATAGTCCGAGACGCCCGCTTGGATTGCCTCCACGACTCGGCTCTTTTCGCCTTCGGTCGTGATCATAACGACGGGAACTTTCGAACCGATGCTTCGAATATCCTTGACGAGGTCAAGCCCGGATTTGTTGGGCATGTTCCAATCGGTCAACACGAGATCAAACTCATCTCCTTGAAATCTGTCGAAGCCTTGCTGTCCATCCGCAGCTTCCGTGATGTCCTGGACGCCGACCGCGTTCAACGACCGAATGATGATCTTTCGCATGGTTCCCGAGTCGTCGGCAACAAGTACTTTGGCCATTGTGATGCTCCTGTTATCTATTGGGTTTAAGTAACTATTTGTGAGCCTTGTAAACGATACTTGCACGAGCACCAGGCTCGATCTCGTACCGAGTTATCGAGTCGCCTCCGCCGGAATCTGTTGCTGTTGCCAGATGCTCGCGAGGGCTTTCCGCCAGCGAAGGTGACGGCTTTGCGCCTGCCGTATTAACTCGATTAGTTCGTCTTGGTCAACTGGCTTCAGCAAGTAATCCGTGGCGCCCTGTTCCATCGCCTCCAGCAACGTCGTTTGACTGGACGCGCCAGTGATAAACAATACTTGCGTGCAAGCGTTGCGCTGTTTGGCAACACGCAGTACGTCCAAGCCATTGACATTCGGCATATCGAAGTCCGTGACAATGATATCGACTACTTCTTTCGATAGCCGTGTAAGGGCCTGCTGCGGATCGGTCAACGACTCGACTTCTACACCATCCGCGCCGAGCCTTCTCTCAATGACTGTGGATAGTAAACGGACCATTGTCGGGTCATCATCAATCAGCAAAAGTTTGCTGCTGTTGCGTGGAAAGTTCGTCATCTTACATGTCCTCCCAGGTAATTCGGTTTGTCGCGGCGGTGTTCCCATTTGTTGCAGAACTGCGAGTCGCGGGTCGCTAGATCTGAAATCGTCCAACTAGTTGTCGCAGCGTGTCCGATTGAGCTTCGAGCTCTTCGCTACTGGATGCCATTTGCTCGCTGCCCGCAGCTGATTGCTCGGTGACGTTGCTAATCTCTTGAACGGCCGTCGCCGCTTCCGCAGCGCTTTGAGCCTGCTCGACCGTCGCCGTGGCGATCTCGGAAATCCTGTGCGCCGTGGATTCAACGCCCTCAATGATGCTTGCGAGGGCACTTCCTGTCTGTTCACTGAGAATCACGCCGTCATCGACACGTGTCTTGGATTCCTTGATCAGGTTCGTGATCTCCTTGGCGGCGGTGCCGGACCGTTCGGCCAACTTGCGGACTTCGTCAGCAACCACGGCGAAGCCAAGTCCATGCTCGCCGGCCCGAGCCGCCTCGATCGCGGCGTTCAGCGCCAGCAGGTTTGTTTGGCTGGCGATTTCTGAAATTACCTGAATGATTTCGGAGATCTGATCCGAACTCGTCTTGATCCGCTCCATCGCCTCAACCGACTTTTGCACGGCTGCACCGCCGTCCTGCGCCAGTTGCGACGTCTTGGCGGCGGTTTCATTCGCGGCCGAGGCGTTGCCCTTGACGCTCTCAATACTGCGGGCGAGTTCTTCGATGGTGGCTCCCATCTCTTCGGTCGAGGCGCTCTGTTGCTGCGCCCCTTGAGCCAAGGACTGTGCGCTTTCAGCGATCACTCGAGCGCCTTCGGAGAACTGAGCCGAACTGTCCGTGATCTCGCCAATCAAGTGCTTGAGATCGGTAATCATCTTGCTGAGCCCATGCGCCAAGTCACCGACCGCATCTTTGCCGTCTATCGTGACTTCTTGTGTCAGGTCGCCTTGTGCGGCCGCATCGACAACGCTCAGCAACCGATCAACTTTGTCGCGCAACTCCTGTTGTGATTGCCGTTCTCGTTCCTGTTGTTCTCGTTCACGCCGTTCGGCATCGATTCGATCCGTGATTACTTCCCAAGCAACCATCGGACCGGCGTAGTTTCCGTCCGCGTCGTAGATCGCACTGGCGGATAGCGACAAAGTATCTTCGCCCACTTCGATCTGGGCGTCATAAGGCAGGTTCTTCGGATCATTCAGCAGCGTGCGGACGCGTGCTGGATCCTTGTGGAAAACATCGATACTGGTTCCGACCAATTCATCAACCCGAACAGGCAATCGATCTTCGATGGTCTCGAGTGTTCTCTTCGAGGCTGGATTGATGTAGGTGATCGTGTAGTCTCGGTCAGCCACCATGATATTGATGGGAGCGTTTTCGACGACCGCGGACTTTTCGGATGCGGCCTGTTCTAACTGCAACTTCTCCGTCACGACTTCCCAGGTCACCATCGGTCCGAGGTAGTTGCCAGCTTCGTCGCGGCAAGCGGTTACCAACAACTGCAACTTCTCTTCACCGACAGAAATAATGGCGAGATGAGGAAGGTTTTGCTCGTTCGCCAAGACGCGCCGAACTTGCACTGGGTCTTGATGGAACAGATCAATGTTCTGTCCCAAAATCTCGTCAATTCGGCACGGCAGCAAGTGTTCGATCGCCTTTAGCGTCTTGGCGCTCGCCTCGTTCATGTAGGTGATGTCCAGATCCATGTTTGCAACCAGAACATTCACTGGCACATTCTCGATCAAGGCCTTTAAGTTCGTCGACTCGCCTGAGGTGTCGCCTTCGTAGTGGCGCGTGATCAGATCATTCTGTAGCCACAGCAACTTGCTGAAGGCACGGATCGCCCGCGCCTGTGTCTCCGGTTCCAAATCCAACCCAAGGATCGTGGCATGGAACGCATCCGCGACAAAACCCATCAGGGCATTCATCTGAACGAGCGGGACGTGAACTTGCCGGCTTCCCAAACGTTGCGTGTGGATGTTGCCAACTAGATCGAGATAGGCCACCAGCTTCTCGTCGTAATCGGCGGTCACGAGTTTAACGAGGTAGTTCTTGAGATGGCTTTTACGGAACGCAATCTGCTCATGGTCTGTCGTCAGTTGGTCCAGATTGTCCGTGACAGGGCCGTCATATCCCGCGCCCTTCGGCAAGAAGTGACGCTTCGTGGCGCTGTACTGGAACAGCTGGTCATAGACCGCGTCGACGAGTCCAGGCACAAGAGGCGCCAGCAGCTCGGCGGACGCATGAATCACCTCGACCTCGTCCTTCCCAAACCCCATGAACTCGGTCAAGTAGCCAAAACGGTAGCCGAGATCGGATTCGAGTCGTGCTTCGTCGATCTGTTTGACGTTGCGAGAAGGCGGTGCGAGTGTAGCGGTGGACATCTGACGTCTCCTTAGACTTGTACCCCGTGTTTATGTGGCTGTCGCTAGGAGGCGAGCATGCGAGCCGCTGTCCCGGTTCGAGCCAAAGTCAACAATCGTTGCTTCCGTATTCTTGATCGGCAAGTTCATGTCGGTTGAAGTCTTGCGCTCGCGAACATCTTTTGCGTCTGTTTCGTCAAGAGCTTCGGCAGATCCTCCAAAGAGAACTGCCGATCAACGTGCCCTTCGACGTACGCGACTTTGTTCATGCCGTAGACATCGGAAGAGGCCTCGTCTTGTCCGAGTACATACCCGCCTCTCGCGCGAATCGCACCGCAACCATCGGATCCGTCGCGCCCCATCCCAGTCATAACCACTCCCAAACAGCGGCCTTTGAAAACCTCCGATGCACAATTCATCATCACGTCGACGGAAGGCCTGTGCCCGCTGACGAAATCGCCATCACGAATCAAGGCAACGACCTTTCGGCCCTGCCGTTCGAGATGAAGATGTCTTCCGCCCGGCGAAATGAGGACGCGATCCGGTTCGAGCGTGTCTCCCGTGTCGGCCTCTTTGATCGTCAGAGCCGAGTACGTGTTCAAACGCTGAGCAAACGGCCTTGTGAATTGAGCCGGCATGTGCTGGACGACGACGATCGGTGGCATGGGTGGTGCGAGCGTCTGAAAGAACTGCGACAACGCAGGCGGCCCGCCAGTCGAGATGCCGAGCGCGATGCAGCAATTCTGAAAGCTGATTGACGACTGCGCCGAAGACATTGTGCCACCGGAAGGCGTTTGGACCGCGAGGCGTGTTTTTCGTGCTTTGCGAATTTTCAATACGCGTTTGACATCAGCCCCGAATACGCATCGAATCTTTCTCCGCAGCTCATCACCCGCCTGTTCCAAGGCCGCGCGACCGCCTTCAGGTTTCGCGACGTAGTCGAGCGCACCTCGATCGAGAGCGTCCAGCGTGATATCCGCGGCGCGCTGAGTCAGCGCACTGAACATGATGACGGGCACCGGGTGCTTGTCAAAGATCGCGTCAAGCGTTTCCAGGCCATCCATATTCGGCATCTTGACGTCAAGCGTGACGACGTCGGGGCGCAATCGCTCCAACTGCTCAAGGCCTTTGAGACCGTCGCGAGCAGCTCCGACAACTTCCATGTCGGGCGCTGCATTGATCTGGTCGCTGATCAGCTCCCGGGCCAATGCCGAGTCGTCGATGACCAATACGCGAATTGTTGCATTACTCATGGATTGCGTTATGGCGGAATTCACTCCAACCACACCTTGATGTCTTTGTTTTCTTCGTTTAACGCAAACACCGGTCCTGGCGCATAGCCTCGACGCCGAACGTCGCCAACGATTTCGTCTAGGCGTAATCCCTGGCGTTCGATGCGCTGTTTAAGTTCGCTGTCGAGGATGCTGTCCAAATTATCGATACTCGCCGCGCGCTGAGTCAGTTCGACGGTCGTCCGACCGCCTGACCTAACACGCAGCTTGAGGTATCGCGACAAACTATCGAAAGTGCATTCCGGCGGACGCTTCTGCGGAAAGACAAGCTGGTCCCACGGTTTCCGTAGAGCCGCAGCACACGGCTCGAAAGCACGCGCCCAAAAGATCGGTGTTCCGAGCTGTTCGAGGTAATACTTCACGCCGTGAAACGCACGCATTAAGAAGACCAGATCCGCAGATCCTGCGATGCGAAAGTTCCAGCGATCATCCCCCAACACATCGCCCACTCGTTCCGCCAAACGCCAGTCCGCGAGATCATACGGGTGGTCCACGCACAGGGGCTCGAACAGGATGCGGCAAAGCGAGGGCAACTTGCCAGCCAGCGGCTCAAGCAGTTCTTCGTTGAAACCCAACTTCAGCAACAGCGGCCACGGCGACTCGTTGCCACGCTGCGTTGCGTGAATCAAGCGGGCCAGAGCTAATCGCTTGTCGGTGTTCGGCTGATAAACACAGCCCAGATCGTACATCACCATCTGGACGTCGCTACCGACGCGACGAAAGCGAAGGTTGCCTGGGTGCCAATCGGCTTGCATCATGCCGTGCAGGAATAGGCCTCGCAGGAAAAACTGTAACATTCCGTTGGCGAGCTTACGTTTACTGACCTCGTCCCACGTCGTCCGCACGTCGTTCCAAGACTCGCCGTCTTCCCAGTCGCTGACCAACACCGTTTTAGTACTCAATTCCGGGATCACAGGCGGGATCACCGCGAAGATTCCGTCGCGTGTCCACTGCGCGACGTGTTCTTGCCGCGCGGCTTCGCGACCATAGTCAAGCTCTTCGTCGAGATCATCAAGGATCGCCTGACGATAGGCGCTCAGATCGAAGCCGCGATTTAGATTGCCGACGGGCACGCTGAGCCAACCCAGCATCTTCAGATCGGTGTGGATCGCGTCCCGGATTCCTGGATATTGCACTTTGATGGCAACTTCGCGACCATCACGCAGCGTAGCGCGATGAACCTGACCGAGCGAAGCAGCTCGCGCATGCTCCTCGATGTCATCGACGATGTCTTCAAGGGGAAAACCCCAGGCTGCTTCCAAGACAGGCCGCACGATGTTCAGCGGCAGCGGCTCGGCGCTCTCACAGAGCGTCTCGAAATGGTTGACAGGCTGCTCGTCGGCCATTGCCGAAAAATTCATCATTTGTCCGAGCTTCTGTGGTAACCCGCGCAGTTTTCCCATTCGTTGAACAAGATGTTGTCGTACTCGATCGCGAACAGCTTCGTCGGTGGTCAAACGAAGGCGGATCGCGGATCGCGCTAAGCCGGCGTAGCGAGCGAATCGGGTGAGCGATTGCGTCGTCATGCTGATACTCCCACAGTTTCGAGCTCGAGCGTTTGTGTCGTTCGCCGTGCCAGAATGAGTTCGTCTGCCTTCTTGACGATTCGCGTTAGTTCAGGCTTTGTGATCTGCGCATCAGCTTTGACGAACTCACCCTTTTTCAAGTTCTCGGGGGTCAGGATCGAGGAGTACAGCATGACGGGAATGTCGCAAAGTTGTGGGTCGCTCTTGATGTTCTTTGTCAAACGAAAACCATCGATACGTGGCATTTCGACGTCGCTGATGACTAGGCTCGCAACTTCGTCGGCGGTACCTGTTTCATGAAGCTTCTGCCGAATCCAATTCCAAGCTTTCTCACCATCCTCGAACAACTTCAAATCGGTGTAGCCACTGTTTCTTAGGATTTTGGCTGCCGCCTTGCGTACTGTGGCGGAATCATCGGCGAGCAAAATCCGCGCGGTATCTCGCGGCACACCATGCGAGTTTGGCACGGCATCCGTCATTCTTTCTTGTTCCGATACTTGATCGGCGATCATTTCGAAATCAAGCATCGTTACCAACCGGTCTTCGATGTTTGCCACCGCTGTTACCGGCGAGTTGGAATTCGTGAGAACCGAGGGAACTGCCATCACGCGGTCCCAACTGATTCGATGAATGCGTTCGACCACATCGACGACGAAGCCGATCTGGAACTGGTTGAATTCGGTGAGAATGATCGTGACTTCGTCGTCTTTCCGACCAGACTCTTCTTCAAGATGCCGATGCAATGACACACACGGAATCACACGATCGCGGAGGCGAAAGCAGCCGGTGACGGACGCGTGTGACTTTGGCAGCGCCGTGATTGTCTGAGACGGCAGCACCTCGCGCACTTTGGCCACGTTGATGCCGAAGGTATAGCCTCCGACTCCAAAAACTAACACTTCGACTTCGTTTGTTCCGCTTTCGAGGAGGATGTCCTTCTCCAGCAGGATGTTGCCGACGTTGGCCATTTTCAATTCTCCGTGTTTAACAGTTGTGCTGCGGTTAGTAGCTTGTCCAGAGCCTCAGCCAATCGTTTCTTGTCAAACGGCTTTACGATAAAGTCAGCCGCCCCTTTCGTTAGCGCGTCCTTGAGAACAGTGCGTTGTTCGAGCGCGCTAACGACGAGGACCTTGGCATCGGGGTCGATGTTGCGGATGCCCTCCAACGCGTGCAGTCCGTCCGTGCCTGGCATTACTAGGTCAAGCGTTGTAACGTCCGGCCGTAGTTCTTTGAATCGCTCGATTGCCTCGGCACCGTTGGATGCTTCACCGGCGATTTCCCAGCCATGTTCCTGAGCAACGTCTTTAATCATTTCCCGAATGATCAGAGCGTCGTCGGTAACTAACAATCTTTTTGACATTGATCTCGCCCTCGTTTCTAAGTTTCTAAAGGACAACTTGTGTTTCGCCCGCGATTTCGACGATTACGTCTCCGGTGACGGGGTCAAACGTGACCCGTCGTCCCTTTGCTCCGCCCAAATGTTCGCCAGCAATACGGATCCCAAGCTCGCTTAGCAATTCCCTCACGGCCGCGATATTCGCTGTTCCCACTTGCATGGGGCCAGTTGCTTTGAACATGTTCGCTCCGCCAGCTAGTTTGGCCACCATGCCGAACACTTTTGCGCCTGCATCCTCCAGCAGTTCAATCATGTGGGGGACCGCGGTATTCACAAATTTTCCCGGCGGTCCAGTGCGACCACTCGAACGAGGCAACACGATGTGTGCCATCGCGCCGACTCGAGCTCGGGGATGGTATAAAGTCACTCCGATGCACGACCCTAATACAGCGCGAGCGACTTCCGGTTGGGTGACCATCACGATCTGTCCCATGCCAACCATTGGAAGCTGCTTGTTGGCTGCCGCGACGCTACTCATGTTGAACTCCTCTTGTTGTTCACGACTCTAGATCGGAACGCGTTGCTGTTAGTTGTTCTCATTCGACGACTCGATCGCGCGCTCTAACCGTTCTAGAAGCGTCTGACTGGGGACGAAGAACACGTTCCAATCCAGTTCTTGCCCCTCGCGGCTGAATCGCGTGCGACAGATGATGACTCGTTCGCTGGTCACGGCCTGCGACATAATTGACTGTTCTAATACGCTGGCCCCGTAGTCCTGAATGAACATCGGTGGCGAGGGCACCAGTTCCTGGTCGAGCAAGTCGGTGAACACATTGATGTAGGCACATCCGAGGATATTTCCGGTTTCGCAAAGTGCCGACTGCTCGAGCGCGCTCCATTGAGGATCCGTGTTAACGTCTCGGTTCAACAAGGATGCCGCCATGCGCCGTCCGTTTTCCTCGTCGAACGTCAGGATCAGCTGACCGCTCAGATCACCTTCCAGCGTCAGCACGACCATGGTTAACAGATCGAACCCCATGTCTAGTTCGCCAACAACTTCCTCCAAAGGAATGTCGCGAACTTCGTCTAAGGTCAACATGATCTCGCCGCTCGTCCAGCGACTCATTGCCGACGACGCACTCCGCGTCGCCGCTGCGAAGAGCTGGTTGAACAGGCTTAGTGATGGGTCAACGAGATGTTCTTCGATCATTGCTTTGCCTCAAAAGTTCGTTCTTACTCATTCACGCAAATTGTTATTCTGCGACCGCTGGAGTTTCATGGTGCGTACTCCCGTAACACGACATCTCCAAGAGAGACGCTACATCGAGAATCAGCGAGACCCGTCCATCGCCGAGGATACTTGCGCCTGCGACACCGGTGACATTCTCGTAATTCTCAGCCAGCGATTTGATGACGATGTCTTCTTCACCGAGCAGTCGATGGACGATCACCCCGACCTCATGGTCATCCGCGCCGACGATGACCAGTGTCGTGTCATCGTTTGCAAGCGATGGTGTTTCTCGCGCAGGTTGATTCCAAGAGAACAATTCGGCAAGGTCGACGACTGAAATCACACGTCCGCGTACGTGAGCGGTCGTGACGCCATGTACCGTGTTGATATCGCTTCGCTCGACGGAGACGATCTCCACAACGGATTCAACGGGAACTGCAAAGGTGTCTCCTTCGATCTCGGCCAGCAAACTTGGCAAGATCGCCATCGTCAGGGGTAGTTTGATGGTAAAGGTCGTGCCCTTGCCGGGTTCACTATCTAACTCGGCGGTGCCATTGAGACTCTCAATCTTGGAACGGACAATATCCATCCCCATGCCGCGTCCAGAGACCTCGGTGACTTGTTCGGCGGTGCTAAATCCAGGCTCCCAGATCATCTGGTAGATTTGATGCGAAGTCAGCTTCTCGGCATCTGCCGCAGAGACGAGACCGCGCGAAATTGCCTTGTCGCAGATCTTGTCGGGATCAAGGCCCTTCCCGTCGTCCTTGATCTGGATCACGATGCGGTTGCCGCGATGGAAGGCATCCAATGTAACTTCTCCCTCTCGAGATTTTCCCGCCGAGACTCGATCGTTTGGCAGTTCAATGCCATGGTCGCACGAGTTGCGAATCATGTGGATTAACGGATCGCCTAGCTCGTCGATCATCCGCTTGTCTAACTCTGTCTTGTCGCCACGGATGACCAGTTGGATCTCTTTGCCGTTGCCTTGCGTGATGTCGCGGACAACGCGGCGAAAACGACTGAACAGCGGACCGATCGGAACCATGCGAGTGTCCATCACGGTCTTCTGAATTCCGTCCGAGACACGATCGAGCTGATGTACGGCTTCGCCAAGTTCGTTGACTAACGCGCGCACCGTTCCCACCTGTGCCAACGCGCGGTGGACCGTTTCCAGGTCATCGCGAATCAGACCCACGTGGCGGCGAACACTCTCCAAGTCCGGGGCACGATTCGACCCAGGCTGGGAGCCTATTTCTCCATGAACTCGTCCTAGCGTATCGATCGCGCTGCCTAACGAGTGAGTGGCTTGCTTGAACGAGGTCAGACCTCGCAGCCCATCGCCGATCTGTCCAAATCTCGCCTTGTTGATCACCAATTGACCGGCCAGATTCATCAGCTGGTCGAGCCGTTCGATATCGACTCGCAGCGTTTCGGCAGGCTTACTCTTGTTCTCCTTGCCTGCGGTCCGAGCGCCGTTGCCGTTACTTCCTGCTTGTTCCTTGGTTGGTTTCAATTCTGCAGGTTCTATCACTGGCGTCGTCTCCGGTTGTGCCTGAGTTGAACCTTCGGTCGACGCAGTATTCGGACAGGCATCGGGCTGCTGATCATTGATGTCTGAGTTTGGCGCTTCGGGTTCCGCGGCTGTTTCGTCGATCTCATACAGCGACAGATCTACACTCTGGACGCCTTCGACGGATAATTGGGAACGCAGATCCGCATCTTCACCGTCGGTGACAACTCCGAACGTCAACGCGATCAGATCTGTCGCATCGTCGATCTCCGACTCAGCTGGATCGCAATGGAATACGGCTCCGACGCGATCCAACTTTTCGTAAACCAGACGAGCTTTGAGTTCGACGAGTGGAAGCCCTTCCCGAAAGGCAACGACGCCCACGAAGCCGGAACTACCGGCTGGTGCCACACTAAGCACGGCGGCGCGGAGGTCTCGCGTCAGGCCTGTTGTGGCTATCACGTCGGATGCCTTATCCGGTGCGGCGATCTGCGTGGCAGGTGTCGAACAAGCAACGGCCTGTTTGAGTTGACAGTATGCAGCTTGAAAGGCGTCCTCGGTATCTTCGTTTGTGCCACTCTTGAGTGCCTCGACGTAGCTGCGCAACGCGTCGGTACACGCCAGCAGCGCATCGATGGAGTGGCTGTCAAGCGGCGCGTTTTGTTGATGTGCCTCTTGAAGCACATCTTCCATCAAATGAGAAAGCTTGGCTGGCCGGTTTAGGCCCAACGAGGCTGCAGATCCTTTGATGCGATGACAAGTCACGAGCAGCGGCTCGATCGCATCGATCGTGTGGTCGGATACGAGTAGTTCCGAAAGCAAGTCCAGTGACTCATCCGTCTCGGCAATGAAAATCGACAGGTATTTATCGGAAACATCCTGTTCGTCGACGACATCCGCGAAGTCGTCTTCGCTACCTTGTATCGGTTGAATTCCAGCCAGCAACTCGTCTCCTGCTTCTGAAAGCGGAACTTCCTCGGGTTCGTTCGCTTGCAGAAGTTGTGCAAATTCCCCTTCGACACTGTCGGTGGGACGCTGCTCGCGGTCTTGCCCCGATTCGACGAGAATCTGCTGGATCCTTTCGACGACGGCTTGGCAATCCACTTCCTCTCCGTCGTGCTCCTTCAATCGCTCGACCATTTCGGAAAGTCGGTCGACGGCTTGAAAAATCACGTCGACGACATCTCGATCGACAGCGAGTTCGTCCTGGCGTGCGGCATCAAAAACGTTTTCTACCTTATGAGTTAGCGCGTTGATGTCGTCCAAGCCGAGCATTCCCGACAGCCCCTTAATGCTGTGTGCGGAGCGGAACATCTCATTCAGCAAGTCGATATCGCACTTGGCGGATTGACCGTCGTCCAACGCCTTGACCCACTCGTCTAACCCGAGCAGGTTTTCGTTCAACTGACGCAACAAGCCATCCGATTCGTCAATAAAGTCGGCCAGCATATCGTCGACAAATTCGTTGTCCATCATCTGCCTCTTCCTCGAATGATTTATGCTGACTGACTCTTGCCGGTGCGGTGCAACCAGCCGGACAGATGTTCCATATCTTTGAGTAGGTTCGCAACACCTTCCGCGGCACTCGTGACGAGATAGGCCTTGGGAGCCAAGACGCGACGAATGTTGTCGATAACTCGCTGTTTCGATTGACTGTCGAAGTAGATCAGGACGTTCTTCAGGAACACCAGATCGAATGGCTGCTCGTTCAACGGTTCGAGCAAGTTGTGCAGCTCAAACCGTGTCCAGCTTCGGAGCTGTTCCTTTGCCGACCAAAGCGTTTCATCGCGGGCCTTGGAAAAGAAACGGCGTCGATAGCCGTCGGGCACAAGATGCATTGCGCGCTGTCCAAACTCGGCCATCCTGGCATGGGCGACGGCGCCCGTACCGATGTCTGTCCCAAGAATCTCTATCTGCCACCGAGACGCATCCGTGATCCGATCGGCAATGCAGCACGCGATCGTGTGGGGTTCGTCTCCCGTGCTGCACGCCGCCGACCAGATACGTAATGTCTTGGGACGTTTCCCTGCCCTCGCGACGGATGCGATATCTTTCAGGAACACATCTCGAAACCAGTCCCATTGCGCCATGTCTCGAAATAAATACGTCTCGTGTGTGGTGATCTCCTGCAGGAAAGCGTCCCATTCTGCGTCGTTGGGAGCCAATCCTTGCAGATGCTTGAAGTAGATCTCATAGCTGTCGATGCCCGTCGCCCGCAGTCGGCGACGCAGACGGTTTGATAGCAGCGTTTTCTTCTGCGGAGAGACGTGTATACCGGTTCTCTCGTAGATCAACTTCGCGTACCGAGCCAGTTGGGCGTCGGTGACTTCTTGTATCGACAGGGCGGTGGACATAGTGGGTTAGATTCCTTGCAAGCGGTAGTAGCGATCCGTCGCCCGTTGAGTTTACCGGTAGCTGAAGTCGTAAGACTTCCGGTTCCGAAGTCTCACGACTTCGGTTACAAGCGCTAGGGTGGCAGCCCGCCTCCCAGGGAAACGGGCTGCCCTAGCGTAACGAGCCAATTCAGATCTTGAATCGACTAACCAAGTCGCGAAGTGATGCGGCCTGAGCCCCCAACTCTTCGCTACTGGATGCCATCTCTTCGCTGCCCGCAGCGGACTGTTCCGTGATCTGCGACACCTGCTGAATGGCAGTCGACACTTCATTCGCACTTTGAGATTGTTCGACGGTGGAATCCGCGATCTCCGAGATCTTGGTTGCTGTTCCGTCGACTCCTTGGATGATCTTTTGCAAGGCCTGGCCGGTTTGTTCGCTTAACACGGCACCTTCCTCGACTCTCTGAGTCGATTCTTTGATCAACGTCGAAATCTCTTTCGCGGCTTCGCTCGAACGTTCAGCCAGCTTGCGGACTTCGTCGGCCACCACGGCAAATCCCAACCCATGCTCACCGGCACGAGCGGCTTCGATCGCAGCGTTCAACGCGAGCAAGTTGGTTTGGCCCGCGATTTCCGAGATCACTTGAATGATTTCGCCGATCTGTCCGGAAGAAGTCTTGATCCGTTCCATCGCCTCAACCGACTTCTGCACTGCAGAGCCGCCCTCTTCCGCCAATTCGCTTGTCTCCTTCGCGACTTGGTTGGCACTGCCCGCGTTTTCTTTGACCGCTTCGATACTGCGGGCGAGTTCCTCCGTCGATGCACTCATCTCTTCGACCGAAGCGCTTTGGGTCTGGGCTCCTTGAGCGAGTGACTGAGCGCTTTCGGCAACAACTCGCGAGCCTTCCGTGAACTGGTCGGCACCTTCAACAACCTGCGAGATGACATCGCGCAAGTCACCAATCATTTTTCGCAAACCGCTGGCCAATTCACCAACTGCGTCGTCGCCGCTAACTGTGACTTCCTTCGTCAAGTCACCTCCAGACGCCGCGTTAACGACTCCCAGCAGGTCGTCCACCTTCTGACGCAATTCCTCCTGAGCGGCACGCTCCCGCTCTTGGTTTTCGCGTTCCCGCTGCTCGGCTTCCTTCTTTTCGGTGATCACTTCCCAGGCAACCATCGGCCCAGAGTAGTTACCATCGGCGTCGAAAATCGCCGACGCACTAAGGAACAGTGTGTCCTTGCCGACTGCGATCTCCGCTTCATGCGGTAGGTTCCTCGGATCCGACAATAACTTCCGCTGGTGCGCGGGGTTCTGATGGAACACGTCGTAGCTCGAACCGACGATTTGGTCGACTGGAATCGGCAACTGACTCTCGATCGCCTTCAGCGTGTTGGAGGACGCTGGGTTCATATAGATAATCGTTCCATCCGTATCCGCCAACATAATGTTGATCGGAGCGTTCTCGACGATCGCGGTCTTCTCCGCCGCCTCGCCCTCGTTCTTCAGTTTCTGCGTGATGACTTCCCACGTCACCATCGGGCCCAAGTACCGGCCATCGTCATCATAGACGGGGCTCACCAACAACTCTGCCTTCTCTTCGCCAATCGTAATCACGGCTAGATGCGGCAAGTTCCTGTCGTTCGCGAGAATGCGGCGCTGCAACTCCGGGTTCTGATGAAATACGTCGACCGACTTGCCGACAACCTCTTCGGCGGAGCATGACAGGTACTGTTCCAGCGTCTTCAACGTCTTCACACTGGCCGGGTTGGCGTAGGTGATATTGAGATCGGTATCCGCCAGCAGGATATTGATAGGAGAGTTCTCTGCCATCGCCCGGTTTAACGCCAATGCGGCTTGCGTTTGATCGAGCGTGGATTCGGTTTGACCTAGTTGGTCGCGCAACTGTTCGAGTTCCGTTTGATCAGCAGTCGGTTTCGTCCGTTTTTCGGTGGCGGTTGTCATCTTCTGGTTCTCCCCTTTTGAGTTGTTTATTGATCCGTTGGCGTTTCGGTTCGCAATCATTGCAGGCGTCTACCTAGTTAAAATGTCACGTCGCGATTTGTCATACCGTGACGGATGTCGCGGCGTCGAGAGTTTCCTCCGTGGTCTCGACAAGGATCTTGTCGATGTCCAAGAGAATGAGAAGCCGGTCTTCGAGTTTCGCCAAACCGGTCAGATACTCACGCCCTAATCCGGCCACTGTTGGTGGAGGAGGAGCGATGCGATCCGGTGAGACGCGGAGGACTTCGCTGACTGCGTCAACGATGATTCCGATCGTCTTTCCCGCGACGTTGACGACCATGATGCGACTTTCGTCCGCGGCCTCCTGCTCTTCCAAGCCAAAGCGTTGCCGGAGGTCGACAATCGGGATGACTGTACTTCGCAGGTTGATAAGACCTTTGATGTACTTGGGTGTTTGTGGCACGCGAGTAATCTCGCCCATGAGGATGATCTCTTGGACTTTGGTGATCTCGATGCCGTACTCTTCTTGGGCAAGCTGAAAGCTAACCAGTTGCAGCGAGCCAGCGGAATCATTGCTGTGCTGCCCTTCTAGTCGCGTTTCAAGTGTGGCGGTAGACACGGTTGATATCTCCTCTCATCTACGAAGTTCGTTGCTTCTTCCCCTGACGGACAATGACTTCTAGGTCACTACTCGGCATCGAGCAAAAGGTCGTTTGCAATTCTTACGTAGCCCCTCCCACTCCCTCACTTCGTTCCATTGCAACTATTCCGACTGTCCGCACCGCCAGCACTTCTTCCATCAGACGACCACTTTCGCTAATCGTGGCGAGTGTGTCTGAACCGTATGAATCTTTGCGAAAGCAAGCGTTTCTGCACGCTCTTGCCAATGAGAGGCAGGCGTTGCATGCGGGTTAACAGGCGGTCGCGCGGGCGAAACCGACAGCGTCGTTAGGGCATGTGAAGCGCCCGAAAGGCGTGCGTAGTTGAAAGGGTGCAGGCGAAGGTCTAGTGGTTTTCCACGTGCGTCTGGCGGCACTCCACAGCGACAGATTGACGCAATCGACAGACGCGGCGATGGCCTGTCTAAGAGCGTCGTCAGCTCTCATGTTTGCAAGGCGGCGTATCCGCTCGCCGCGCAGAGTCCTGGATCTGAATAATCCATACGTGGTCTCCCACGATCACCACTATCTCGTTTCGATTGTGATCACATCGACGTACGATCGCCCGTAAAATTCTATATGGCATCATTGATGCAACGGGCAGCGCGGCAACTTCCTCAATACGTGATCGAATCATGATTTCCAATACTCTATTGCACATCGACGATGATCCGACTTTTACGAGTTTGATTACACGGGTTCTTGCAACACATGGCTGGGATGTTGACTCGCTCAATGACCCGGCCCAGTGGTGTGATGCGATCAGCCAGCATCGTATCGTCCTGCTCGACATGAACATGCCGGGCTACCCTGGAATCGAGGTCCTACGAGACATCAAACGCTTTGACCGCACGCTCCAAGTGATTGTCGTGACGGCGGTCTGCACGCTAACGACCGTGGTCAGTTGCCTATCATCGGGAGCGGAATATTGTTTCTTTAAGCCCATGGACGGCTTCGAGCCGCTAGTCGATTCGCTGGAACGAACGCGGTTCAAAATCGAGCATTGGCAAGACGCTGCGGCATCTGTCGCTAGGCAGCGGGCGACCGCCAGGAAAAGGACTCGCTGAACGTCCGCGCGCGTAGGATACGACAAAGCACAATAGGCTCTGGCCAATGAGATACGGAGTTCACCCATGATGCATCAATACGTGACTGCGATCACGATTCTCAACGTGTTCGTCGCAAATACGCTTATCGGCTACGTGGTCTGGCAGTTGTGGGAATCTCGTGTAGCCCAAAGACATAACCAGTCCGAGCCTTCGCAAACTGACACTCCCGCTTGTGCCAACGTCGCACCCGATCAACAAGATGCCGAGACGGCTGAGCAAGAACCGGAAGGTCTCGTTGCGGAAGAAAACACGGATTCGCCCGAGCCAGAAGAGCCTCTAGTGAGTGCCGAGTTCGCGGCTTGCGCCGAAGTTCTGAAACTTCGCGTTGACGACTATCTACAACAACTGATCGAGGTTGAACAACGAGCACGAACCGGCGACGAGACGCCTGAACAGTTGATGCCCGATCTCTGTAACTTCAATCAGTCGTGGCTGTCACAGCTTGAAGAAGTATGCACGTCGCTGCTAGATAACATGGATAGCATGAACGAGATCGAGGCGGCGCTAGAAGAAGTCGTGTTGAACGTAACGGCACAAACCGAAACCTCTTGTAACAACCTGACGAATCACAAATTCTCGGGAGAGCTATCGACAGATCGTCGCTTTTTGCTGGATGAAATCTTTCGCCTGATTCGCTCGGCGCATGATCTCCGCGACGTCACGGCGGAGACTCTTTTTAAGGCCGGACGACATCACGAGGACAGCGAGGCAAAGAGTACAGAGCAGCAGTTGGCCTATCGAAAGATCACTGAACTCGTCGACCGGTGGCGTAAAGAATCCGAAGACGCGTCGCTCTCTGTCGCCTATCTCGACGTTGATCGGCTCACCACCGTGAACCAACGCCATGGAACGCGAGTCGCCGACCAGATCGTCGACCATCTCCGCGATCTCATCGACGAAGTACTTCAAGATGCGGGTGAAAAGGCAACCGTGGTCCGTCTCGGTGGGGCAAAGTATATCGCGTTCCTTGAAGACTCTGACTACACCGGTGCTGTTCACGCGATGGAGACAATTCGGCAGAACACGGAAGCCGCCACGTTCAAAACGGCAACAGACGACGTGACGCTCACAATAAGTGCAAGTGTCATCAGCGATCCGCACGAGGAACCAGCTACGGTGTTGCTCCCGCGACTGCAAGACCTGCTCTCCGGAACGAAACCGTCGGGCGGCAATCGAATCGTCAAAGAAACAAACTCCAAACCGGCTCTCGTCGAACCACTCAAAGTATTTGTCGTACCGCGCGTGATCTCGGTAAGTTCGTCCGCGAACTGATCTTAGATGCGGATGATCGTCTTGGCGCTTGCGATTGGTGCCGCGCTGACACCTGGTTGCCGTAACAGTGGCGAGAACAACCAACGTTTCCGCTCGCAACTGTTGGCATTACCGCTCGGCGAACCGCCTAGTACAGACGCGCCTGCTATGCGGTGTAGAGGAGGGCGGTGTGGGGCCGGTCAGCAACGGACGCCCTGCCTCAATTTAATCCCGCGTTTCAGATTGCCACGTCGAACTAATGCAACTGTGCCCCCGATTAACGGTGCAAAGTAAAGTAGCAGAATGAACGCCCTTTCCAATCGGATTCGGTCAGTTGAAAGCAGCCTCTGATCTACAGCGATGATGACGGAAGTGAAAGCGGTTACGAGTAGCAAAGTGCGAACCGAGAAGTCTGGCATCCAGGTTTGAATCGTAATCACAACCCCGCACAGCGTCAGTAAGATAATTACAATGTTGAGGTGTAGATTGACTGGGTGATACGATGTGGTTCGGGTAGTGGTTCGCGCTCGCGTATGGAAGTCAATGTAGGTGAGGGGCCAGCCGACTAAATAATGAGAATCGTATATAGCAACACGTGTCCCATCGCCCAATGTTTCAGCGAGTTCAACGGGAATTGGAGGTTCAGCGTAGGGGATGTTGAGACCGACGAAAATATATCCCCACAACAGCAGTGCAGCCCAGCACAGCAAATTCCATTTCGTGAGTTTCAAGTTCTGCATCATGACTAAGTGTTAACCTACTGGGTCTAATGTACCTTCGTGAGAGCGATCCATCCCGCCTGATAGGTTGACAACAAAGGCCCAATCAATGGGACTCGGGTTACCAATTCAGCCGGTATGAAGATGATCGCTGTAGGTTCAGCGATTGCCGCCTGAAGACGAGCTAGTCGCCAGCTTTCTGGCGCAACCGCGAGGGCAGTCACTGGTCCGAGGCTTCCGAGGTAAAACGCCATCGACGCGACCGTAACCACCGCAGTTCTCGCGGTGAACTTCTCGCGAACGAGCGATCTCTTGATCCAGCTCCGAAACACGAGGTACAGAGGAAGCGGCCCCAATAGTAGGACAGATAGACATAGAGTCGGCGCAACTCGGTACACAGATAGAACGATTGAAATCGCCAAAACCACGAGCAACAGCGATTTGAGTAGCCTGAATTGCATAGCGCCAATCGCCACCTACCAACGAAACGCATGATATGCGAAATAGGATGTCAGGCTTGAGATCACCAGCGCCCCAACAACGGACAACAAAACGCCAGACCGGAATCGCATACCGATCAACTGAAGCGACATGAGAAGCAAGATCGTGTTAACACCGCTGACGACGCCACCGTACCCGTAGTTCTTGAAGAACATGCCGGCGAGGAGTCCTGGCAATACGGGCCATGTACCGATCCAGCCTCCGTTAACCACCCAAACAAACGGAGCGTAAAGGGCCAGTACAATTACTCCAAAGCGGCGTCGGGATAGCCGACCTTGGCCGCCTGCCAATTGAGTCTGAGTCATGAACAGACGACCGGAAGAGAATAGCAAGTAGGACATCGCTATCGAAGCAAGAATCACCGCCAGCAGCAGCGCCTGTCCAGCCAGCGATCGTTTATTAACGAAACACTCACGTGTGAGGAATACCACTTGCCCGGCAGAAACGATGGCGGCGATCCAACACGCCACGATAGGCAAGACAGTGCGGGCGACCGAAGGCACTGCCGCAACTGGATGACCAGCAGAAGGTTTTGGACTAGCGGTCATTTGGTTACGCAAGAATGGAAAATGGGGCATGAGCCTTGGCGCATGACGACTCATTGGTAGAGCCACGTCAAGCGGGTCAATTCCCTGTTTTAGAATCTGAGTCACTCCGCGCCGGCTCGGACGAACTGTCGGCGGGGGCTAAGGGGTTGAGTTTTAACGAACTACGCTCAGTCTCTTTAGGTGTTGCTTCAACGTCATCCGCAGGTGTCGCTTCTAGCTGCCGCCAGCGGTTAGGGTGTCTTTTGCGAGGGTCATTCGCGTTACTAGGGCTTGTCAGAGTACGGGCCTTCCTTGTCAGCGTACGGGCCTTCGGTGAACAAGTTATTTCATAAGCGACGATGATCTCGCCGAGTTCGTCTACGTCCGCGAGCCACTGGGACTGATCAAGTCCGACGTTGAGCCCAGATGCCTGCAATTGCATGCCCTGCATACTCTTAACTTCCGGCTCGTCGTCCGGAAAGTAGTATGCCCGCACGATGCGCTTTCCATCAGCGGCTGCGCTCAACTCTTCCAGACCAACGCTCATGAACACGCTGTTGCGAGCGAGGAACTCCATTCCACGTGGCGACAGATTCGGCAAGACATAACGCAATGTGAACGTGTCGTTCGGGAAAGCCGGAATATCCGATAGACGCTCAATCGGACTCGTTCCGGCGTGCAAGCTGCGCTTCTCCAAGTGCTGACGTCCCGGAATACTCAAGGAGAAGGTCGCTGCTACGCCAGCGCCTTCGCGATGCTTGGCCCACTCCAGCAGCGCCAGCGTCTCATTCGGATCGTTGTCGGGGGCCGGCTCAGGTTCATGGGCTGCAAGCTTCATCAAGCTAACCCGTCCTGTGTCCCGCTTCGACTCGAAGGAGTTGGGACGCTTTCCCTCGTCGGCCAAGCACAACCAAAGCTGCCCGTCACGAAAGTTGAAGATACCGTGCCGCGTCTTATGCTCATCTCCATTTTTTACTTGAAGGTCGATCGACTTTGCGTCGCCATCGGTGGCCAAAGCGAACGTACCGACAATAGCTCCCATCGGGCCGTCGATCGAGACACCATCACCGAAGAAACTGATCGAGATATATTTCGTCCGATCCTCGGGAAGCCGCCTTCCAGATTGGATGAACGAGACGCAATCCCATGTTCCCTGCAGGCGAGCGACGTCGTCCCGCTTTGTGTCGTCGGATCGCGGCTGATTGTCACTTTCAGGCGCAGCGGTTTGCTTGGCACGAATTGCAGGGTCGGCGGCGGGATCGCGTTCGCCCTTGAATTGCCACGCGAACGCGCCGAGAGCGATCAGGACTCCGGCCAGACCAACAACGCAAACGTGTGTCAGCCAATTCCGTCTGGGCATCGTTCGCAGCTCCTTCGGCAGCGGTGTGTTAGGTGTTTGGACGTGAGCCAAACAATGTTGCAACAGGTCAGAGACATCCGTTGCCGATTGGTAGCGGTCATCCGGCGACTTTGCGTGCAATTTGTCAATGATTAAGCACAGCCATTCGGGGATCTGGGGATTGATCTCACGAATTGGCCGCGGTGGGTCGTCAGTGATTCGCCGCAAGACGCCGTAGCTGGTTTCGGCGCGGAACGGCGGTCGACCGGTACACATCGTGTGCATGACGCTGCCGAGACTGAACAAATCACTTCGCTGGTCAACAGCATCGCCGCAAGCCTGTTCGGGCGACATGAACTGAGGTGTGCCCGCAATGACTCCGGTCTTGGTCAAGCTACTGTCGTCCGCCGCGCGAGCCAGACCAAAGTCGGTCAACTTGACTCGTGTCGCACCATCCGCGAGCAGAATGTTCGCTGGTTTAACGTCGCGATGGACCAGACCTTGCGCGTGAGCCGCAGACAAGCCAGCCGCCGCCTGCATTCCGATGCGCAGTATCTCGACCGTCGGCAACGGACCATCCTCATCAAGTCGCTTCTGAAGCGAGCGTCCACGAACGTAAGGCATCACCAGGTAGGGCAGACCGCCCGCATGTGCAACGCTATGAATTTCGATGACGCTGTCATGAACGACCGCAGCTGCGGCTGCGGCTTCCCGCGAGAATCGTCTTTTTGCTGCACCATTGTTACCCAGATGCGGTGCCAACACTTTGATCGCGACGTATCGGTTCAACGATGGATCGAGAGCTTTAAGCACGACCCCCATTCCGCCCGCCCCGATGATGCCGATGACTTCGTAAGTCCCGAGACGGCCCAACATGCGCTCGTCGTCGGAGGGTGCTAGTAGCTCCAACACAGTATCAGTGCCGAACGTAGTCTCCGCACCGCCTTCGGCTGAGTCGTCGATACAATCTGTGCCTGAGCTCTCCGAGAGCAGCGAATCTCGCACAGCGATCCAGACATCGTCGCCGGCGGCTGCCTCTTCGAGCTGACGGCGACACTCGTTACAGTCGTCCAAGTGCAACTCAAACGCAACTTGCTCTTCATCACTAAGCTGCTGCTGGAGGAACGGCTCAACGCTTTCTGACTGGCAGGTTCTTTGCTCGTTCGTCATGATCTCTCCAACAACTTATACACCACGACCGCTAGGATCTGACACGCACTCAGTCGCATCAGCTAGACATCCTCATCGTATTCGGCGACCTTGACTTGAATCCGGCGCATGATCCGACTGCGTGCCGCGTAGATCGCTCCGCAGTTCTTTCCGAGTTCTTTGGCCACGGTCTCACAGTCGCGACCGTCGATCGCGGTCAACCAGAAGGCGTCCCAAGTCGCGGGTTGGAATTCCTTGCGAACCTGACGAGCCGCCCAACGGAAAACTTCACGTTGATACTCTAGTCGCAAGAGGTCTGAGTCAGGACCATCGTGAGACTCACTCTCGTGCAGCAGCGCCAGGAAGCTACCGTCACCCGAGCCTTGATCCGGCTTGCCACGAGTCACTGCGTTGAGGATCGCGTTTTGCGTCACTCGATGCAGCCACGTGCGAAATTTCGACCGCTCTCGGTCATGCTCCCGCTGCTGTACTGCCTTGCTGATCGCCGTTAGCACGAGCTGCGCGATGTCCTCTGCATCTGCGTCTTGCATCCCTCGTTGCTTCGCCAACCGAAGAATGACGGGCCGATAAATCTCGCCAAATTCGTGCCAAGCCGCATGATCTGCGGGATCACGGACGCGGATCAACAGGCTCCCTCGAGTTTCCGGTGTCGTCATCAGCGCATACGCTCCTTACACATTTATACACCAGCTAGGCTTGTTTCTGACATCGAGTGACGCGACTGCGCCAGGCCAACCCACCCGCAAGCGACCCAATCACGCCCGTGTTTTTTCTTCAACTCTGATGCAGCAAGGCCACCACAGTATGAACAGAAATCGTTCATCGCGCGTTACGCCAGATCGTGATACGATTGAGAACCTCGCCCGGAGCCGCGACAGGTTCAATTTGAAGCTTCACACGAGCAACAGCCAGCTCCACTCGCTGACGGAAGTCCTTGCCCTTGATCGGTTGCCCTGCTTCATCCCGAAGTTTACTCCGCTTTCCGCCGATGGTGGCGTACCAGCAATCATCGAATTTGCGGTTCCATGTGGTGCCGTTAGCTCATCTTTTTCGTTGTCCAGCCATTGAAAAACTCCTCTAGTCTGGGTCTTGCGACAACCAGACGGTAAGATGAAAGTTGATGCCGGTTCCGGGTGTCTAGCCAGCCAGAGTGCCCGCATGGGGCTGCAACCCCGTGCCCTCTGGTCTTTTTTTACGCACGGAGATTCCACCTTCAGCAAGTTGGAACAATGGCAAGAGAGGTTGCCGAGCATGAAGATTTCCAGTCCGTATCTAACCGATCGGGATCGGCTGCAACCGATGTGTCCTCGATACTTGGTGAAAGTGGTAAGTGCAATCGCTGCTGCACTGACATTGAGCCGCTTGCCGCAACCACAAGTCCCTGCAACGACTTCCGACGATTCAACACGTCACCCGAACATCGTGTTGATAATGGCCGACGACTTGGGCTTCTCGGATATCGGGTGTTACGGGGGCGAGATTGATACTCCCAATTTGAATCGCATGGCGAAAGAAGGCGTTCGCTTTCGGCAGTTCTACAACAACGCAAAGTGTACGACGACGCGAGCTTCTCTCATCACGGGGCTGTACCCTCGACCCAAGGGCGGGTTGTTGAAGCAAAACATGGTGACGATCGGCGAAGTGTTACGCGAGGCGGGATACCACACATCGTTGAGCGGCAAGTGGCATCTCGGCAACAGCGAAACGACTCATCCATTTCATCGTGGCTTTGATCGATACTACGGATTGCTTGATGGGTGCAGCAACTTCTTTAACCCTGTGCAGCCCGATCCGAAGTTCAAGGGTGGACGAACTCGCAAGTTTGGCCAGGACGATCAGCGAATCACGGAGTTTCCTGACGACTACTACGCCACCGACGCGTTCACGAACCATGCGGTGGAAAGCATCGAACAGTTCTCAAAGACAGATAAGCCGTTCTTCGTTCACGTTTGTTACACCGCACCCCACTATCCGCTTCATGCGAAGCCTAAAGACATCGCGAAGTATCGCGGCAAGTACAGGATGGGCTGGGAAGCACTGCGACACCGACGCCACGAGCGGCAACTCGCCATGGGTTTGCTCGACCCGCGCTGGCAATTGTCCGACACCGACTCGAAGAGTTATGACTGGGAAACTTCCAATAAAGATTGGGAAGACCTTCGCATGGCCGTCTATGCCGCGATGATCGATAGCATGGATCAGAACATTGGCCGGATCCTTGATGCTTTGGACGAGCAAGGTGTTGCCAAGAACACGCTCGTCATGTTCCTGTCTGACAACGGTGGTTGTGCCGAAGAGCCGGGCGGTCGGAACCCCGAAGCGATTCCTGGTCCGCGTGAGTTCTATACGGCGGTGGGGCCGGCTTGGGGTTGGGCACAGAACGCACCGTTTCGGCGTTACAAGAGTTGGGTTCACGAAGGAGGGATCAGCACACCGTTTATCGCGCGCTGGCCAGCCGTCGTAAAACCCGACACGATGACCGATCAAGTCGCTCACCTCGTGGATTTGATGGCAACGTGCGCTGATGTCGGTAACGCCGAGTATCCACAAAGCTACGCCAGCCATGACATACTTCCGCTCGATGGCCTCAGTATCGCGCCGATACTTCGAGGCCACACGCGAGTCGATCACGAGTCGCTCTACTGGGAGTGGAGTGGCAATCGCGCGGTTCGCCAAGGCAAGTGGAAGCTCGTCTGGGACAAGCTCGTTAAAAAGTGGGAACTTTACGACGTCGCCGCGGATCGGACCGAGTTAAATGATCTGGCCGAGACCCATCCTGATCGAGCAAAGACAATGGCGGTCGATTGGTTCGCTTGGGCTGATCGTACAGGGAACTAGTACTAACGATTGCACGAAAGAACACGACCATGACAACGATCGACGTCACCAAGATACACGTCGCGAAAGAGTTGAAGCACGACAGCCCGGTCATCTCATGCCGATTTGATCCGGCAGGCAAATACGTCTTTTTCGGCTCGCAGGATTACAAGGTCTGGCGTTGGGAATGGAGCGGCGAGGCAAAGGTCGAGTACAACCACGGTGCTTGGGTCCGCGGAATCGTGTTTCACCCAAATGGCGAGACGATGCTAACCGCTGGGTATGACGGACGGGTGGTCTGGTGGCCGGTTGCAGCTGACAAACCGGAACCGATTCGCGTAGTGGATGCTCACGATGGTTGGGCGCGCTCGGTTGCGGTTAGCCCCGACGGATCACTCGTCGCCACCGCCGGTAACGATCTCAAGGTAAAGCTCTGGAACTTCACTGACGGTTTGTTTGTCAAAGAGTTCGTTGGCCATGATTGCCACATCTACAACGTCCTCTTTCATCCGGATGGCAAGAGTATCGTGTCGGGCGACTTGAAAGCCAATCTCATCCATTGGAATATCGAAACCGGCGAGCAAGTTCGCAAGATCACCGACAAGGCGCTCTACAAGTACGACAAGGGATTTCGCGCTGACATCGGTGGATTCCGCGGCTTGACTTTCGACTTAGAAGGAAAGCAACTTGCCGGGAGCGGCATCACAGAGGTGACGAACGCATTCGCTGGCGTCGGTGTTCCGACGATCGTCATCTACGACTGGGAATCTGGCGAACTAAAGATCCAACACGTATCAAAGGGAAAGTTGAAAGGCGTTGGCTGGGGAGTCGCCTTTCATCCCGACAACTTCGTCATCGGGGTCTCTGGCGGTGGTGGTGGCGGGTTTCTTCTGTTTTGGAAGCCAGACGGGAAAGAAGAGTTCCACCAGTTCAAGCTGAAGAACAACGCTCGTGATTTGGATCTCACACCAGACGGACTGCACGTTGTTACCGGTCACTATGACCGATACGTTCGTATTTCGATGCTGGCCGAGAAGAGTGCCTGAGAACGACGCTTCTCAAATCAGTTCACTCCGCCGTCGTGGCGATTGCTTTGTAAGCTTGAAGTGCTTGGCGGAATTCGGCGAGGGCGTCGTCGGACAGTACACCGGTATTTCTCTCGATTTCACGTTGCACTCGATCGACGAGATACTGAGCTTCGGCCTTGCGCGGGCGCAACGGTTTGTCAGCGACATCGATATGAATAGGAGCCGTATGTGCGAATCGCACGCGACCGTTCGGCAGTTGCTCGAAACACCGAACCGCGAGCCAGCCCGAACCGTGAAAGGGAACAGGTACGTCGAACTCGCTCCGGTAGCTGCCGGCGGCGATTTTCTTGTTAGTCGGCGGAATTGCTGCCACGGCACCGCCATCGCCAACAACTTCGATTCGCGAGAGCTGGTATTCACTTTCTGACCAACCCTGAATTCGAAGCGTCGCGATTGCGCCCGTACCGAAATTCAGCCCCTTCCGGGGAGTTGGAGCCGGAAATCCAAACGTCGTTCCCGGTGGCTGATCGTTCGCCGTAACAACAAGCATCGGACCTGTCGTCACGAAACTGCGACCCGCATCGAGTCCTTTCATCCAGGCTTCGTAAGAAAACCCGTCCGGCAAATGAACATAGACGCGACCAAACCCAAGCGGAACTGGATGCACTCCGGATGCTGTTCCTGCTGTTGGCCTTAGTCGAAATCCGCAGTTCAGCAACGCATAGTAATTCTGAAAGGTAAAGTCGAGCCAACCTTGTTCGGTCACGCCCTCGTCGTCTTGCTCGACGTTCATGTAGGCGGCGGGTGATTCGCCAAACGTCCTGAAGGCAAACTCTGTTCGCCAGATGTGGTTGTTCGTCAACTCGTACAAATCGACGTTCATCACGGGAACCAACATCATCGACCAAGGCCAGTTGTGCTTGTCCAGTTCAAGAAGAGCCCCTTCACCGTGAACTTGTTCTGCGATCTTGCGAACAGGCGGAACGCCTTCTGTCAGAACGGTCTTCTGGTTGAGCGCGAAGATCGCACCGAGCGTGTGGCGTTTGCCATCAACGCTAAAGATCTCGTACTCCGTATTGAGCGGATAGATTACATGCGTCGCATCAACCTTGACCAACTCGGCAGCAACCGCAGCCGAATTCTTGTCTCCTTGGCTCGGCGGTGTGTACGCGCGAGTCACCCAGTGCGTGAGCGGAAGGGCGACGTTCAAGTCGTCCGCCAACATCGCGGTGGGCAATTCGTCCGTCGAGCGATGGACATGCGTTTCCCCGGAGTACCAACCGAGCGAACTCATATCGATCCAGCGCGATAGTGCGACACGGACGTCGCCGTCTCCCGCGGTGAGATCGACGCTCGCGGTCGCCGTACGATACTCTTTGCCTCGCTCGACCGTCAGGTTGTACTTACCGGATGGTAGTTGCGCGACAAAGGCATGGGCTGAAAGCGTCGTATGAATCTCGCTGCTCTGCGGACCGCGCGTCTTGCTATAATCAACGGCCGAGCCGTCCGCTGCGGCAGATTTCGCGTGGAAGGACTTCCCCTGTTCGTCTTGGATGTAAAGCCGCGCGGCGATGGGCTTATTCGTTTTTGCATCGACGATTGTGCCGCGCAGCGTGTGTATGTCCTCGCCACGAGCGGGGTGGCCGACCAGAACGGCGAAGCCAACCAAGGAAAGAGCGCAAAAACGACTGGATGACTTTGCGAGCATCGTTCTCACTCCGGACGTTGAATCGCCTTCAACACGGCAGAAGTTGCTTGAGACTTGTTCAGCACATAGAAATGAATACCAGGCACGCCCGCTTCGATCAATGCTTGAACCTGTGCTGTCGCAAAGTCGATTCCAACTTGGAATTGCCACGCTTCATCATCACGTTGACCAAGATCGCGGACAAAGGCCTCCGGCAGCCGCGCAGCACACATCGAAGTGATCCGCTGAATCTGCGCGAGACTTGTCACGGGAAGGATGCCTGGAACAAGCGGCAGATGAATCCCCGCCGCGTCACACCGATCGCGGAAGCGGAAGAAATCGGCATTATCGTAGAACAACTGAGTGACGACGATATCCGCTCCCGAATCAACTTTTCGCTTCAGGTTCTCTAAGTCGGTCTCGGGGCTCGGAGCCTCCTGGTGCGTTTCAGGATATCCAGCGACGGCGATTCCAAAGTCGGCGAACTCACCACGAATCAAATCGACGAGTTCATTGGCGTAGCGGAGTCCGCCTTCAACCGCCTTGAAGCTGGTTTCTCCGCGCGGCGGATCGCCTCGCAAGGCGACGATGTAATCAATCCCGCGTCTAGCCGCTTCCGTCAGATACGCCCTTAACTGATCGACCGTCGAGCCAACGCACGTCAGGTGGGAAGCGACCGGCAAGTTGTATCGCTGCTTAACTTGCTCAACGATTCCGAGCGTCTTCTCTTGTGTCGATCCACCCGCGCCGTAAGTGCAAGTGATGAAGTCTGGTTTGAACTCGACCAGTTGGTCCACATTCCGATACATCGCCGCTTCGCCAGCATCGGTTTTCGGTGGGAACAGTTCGAAGGAGAGGCCAAATTTCCCTGGGCCAAAATGTTTGGTGAGTGCCATGCTGTAGTTCTAGCAATCGGAGTTCGGTTGGCTAGCCGTCTAAGTCTCTTCGTACGATCGCAAGGTCATAGCGAAAGAGGGTCGCCAGCAAGTTGTCGTTCGTCTCGACTCAACTCGTACATGTCGTGCAGCAGTTGCACATCGCACGGTCGTTGCTCGACCTTGCGACGATTGAACATTCGTTGTTGCGTTGCGATCATCACTTCGGGTGGCAACTCGGTGACTTGCCCGAACAGCCGGGCGTAGTTGACATAGCTCGGCACGTTTGTGGTCACGAAACCATACAGCATGCTACAGACGCCAATCGTCTTGCCCGTGAAGATGCTGGTGTTGATGGCCGACTTGGAATAGTCACCGATGATGCACCCGACGAACTGCATCCCGGTTGCGACTTTTACACCTTGGTGATCAACGTTCACCATTCCGTACGTGTTTTTCAGATCGCTGTTGCAAGTGCCTGCGCCGAGATTGATCCAGCTGCCAAGATAGCTGTGGCCCAGAAAGCCATGATGCTGTTTGTTGGTGTAAGGCTCGATGATTGACGCCTCGACTTCGCCCCCGATTTTCGTCGTGTGCCCGATGGTAACTGCGTCTTTCACGGCAGCGTGTTCGATCAACTTCGCGCGGTGCCCGATATAGGCGGGACCATTCAAGTAGCAGAAGGGACCTGTCATCGCGTTGCTTTCCAAGATGACCGGACCGGACGAGGTGTCGGTGACCACATAGTCTCCGAGTTTCGCGTTCTCGCCAACGAATACTCCATCGGCGACTTCTTGGTACGATCCCGTCGACAACCGATACTCGAGATTCTCCGACAAGATCTGAATGTTGTAGCGGACGATGTCGTGCGGGTATTGCATCAGAGGCAGTTCGTGATCCAGCGGATCGAGCTGTTCGACGCCTGCCTTCGCGAAGAACTCTGGCATCTTCGCGGCAGTCAGCGTATCGCTCGGGACATCGACGTTTCGAGTGAGCAGGACTGCGGCGACTTCTCCATTGTGCTTAACCACGCCGGGTCGGGCGGAAGCGAGCATTTCCTTTAATGTTTGAAACACCGTGCGCGAGGGCACCAAGCGAGCGCTTACAAACAAGATCGATTGGGAATCGTCCAAGTGCCCATTCCCCAAGTCAGGGTAATCGCATCTTTGGATGTCGGCGAGATGCGAACGAACGATCCCGTGGATTGGACAATCAAGTTGCTGCAACCAATCCAACAAGCGAAAAGCGCCGCAAGTGATCGCGTACGCCGGTCGCCCGAGAGTGACCGGATACAATCGCGGCACGTGTTCATCTTCGAACACAACGATGGTCATAATTCGCCGATCCTTCGCCGAAACAAGCAGCACCAGTTTCCTTGACGTTCCGCCTAACGGGGCAGTATCCGCACGCATCGCGCCAGCGTCAAGCTCGGTTGTAGTGATGCCTTCGTGTTCAATGCGTCGTCCTAAACTCCAGCAGACTCCGCCTCGACCCGCTGAAAAGAAGATCTATGGGCCCGGTTGCGAACCCCATCTTCCGAGAGATAGAATTCCGTCTCCTAAGCGGTGACGCTACTATCAGTTGTCAGCGAGATTCCTGTTATTCAATCGATGTTCTCGCACTAACCAATCGTGGGTTCGGCGAGCCGATCTCTACCACGCTCAGGTTGGTGGTCCAACCGCGCTACGGCATTTAATTTCAGATGGAGAGTTTCAGCATGGCATCGAAGATCTCGGCCGGAATCATTGGTACTGGCTTCATTGGCCCAGCCCATGTCGAAGCCGCACGAAGATTGGGTAACGTCGAAATCGTCGCGGTTGCGGAAGCGAACGAAGACTTGGCGAAGGCAAAGGCCGCAGCTATGTCCATTCCCAAGGCTTACGGTAGCTACCAAGACTTGCTGGCTGATTCCGATATTCAAGTCGTTCACAATTGCACGCCGAATCACCTTCATCATCAAGTAAACAAAGACATCCTGGCGGCAGGGAAGCATGTGATCAGCGAAAAGCCGCTTGCCATGACCACGGCGGAAAGTAGCGAGCTTGTCCAACTTGCTAAAAAGTCAGGGCTGATCCATGCGGTGGATTTTAACTACCGCTATTACCCGCTCATTCAGCACGCTCGTGAGATGATCAAGGCAGGCGATGTTGGTGATGTCTTTGCGATCCACGGTTCGTATCTGCAGGATTGGATGTTTAAGGAGACTGACTGGAATTGGCGGTTGATTCCCGAACTTTCCGGCGACAGCCGCGCGATCGCGGATATTGGCAGCCACTGGTGCGATCTGCTGCAGTTCATCACGGGGCTGACGATTACCAAAGTGTTCGCCGATCTGCGTACCATTCACAAGACACGCCAGAAGCCGAAGAAGGAAGTCGAAACTTACGCTGGCAAAGTACTCGCCCCCGAGGACTATGAACCGCAAGAAATCAACACCGAAGACTATGCGTCGGTGTTGGTCGAACTGTCCAACGGCGCGCATGGAGTTTTCACCGTCAGCCAAGTTTCCGCCGGTCGGAAGAACCGTTTGTACTTCGAGATCGACGGTTCCAAATGCGCGATGTCTTGGGACCAAGAGAATCCAAACGAAATGTGGCTCGGCTATCGAGACAAGGCGAATGAAGTCTTGGCGAAGGACCCTTCCTTGCTTCACGAAGCAGCTCGCGAGTATGCCCATTACCCGGGCGGACACTCCGAAGGTTATCCCGACGGTCCCAAGAATCTGTTCCGCAACGTGTATCGAGCCGTCGAAGCTGGTGGGATGCCGGACGATCCAGATTGGAGCACGTTCGAAGACGGCCATAAAGAAGTTGCCATCTGTGAAGCCGTGCTGGCCAGCCAAAAAGCTCAGAGCTGGGTGGAAGTGAATTACTAAGTCCCAATCGGAATCGCCGCTGGAATTGCGGTACTTCTGAGTTCGACCGTTACAAGTAAGACAACGAGGAGTTGAATCATGTCAGATGGAAAGTGCCACGTAGCGCTTGTCGGCACGAAGTTTATGGGCCGCGCGCACTCGAACGCCTATCTAAATGCCGCGAAGTTTTTCGATCTTCCAGTAACGCCGGTCATGCACACCGTGGCCGCTCGCAACGAAGAAGAGACCACAGCCTTCGCGCAGCGCTGGGGATGGCAGAATGCAACGACCGATTGGCAATCTGCCGTGTCTAATGCGGAAATCGATCTGGTCGACGTAGTGACGCCCAACAACGTCCACATCGACCACACAATCGCCGCGCTGGAAGCCGGCAAGCACGTCGCATGTGAAAAGCCCTTGGCGAACACGCTCGACAACGCTAGGCAGATGGTCGAAGCTGCTGAAAAGGCAGAGGGCAAGACGTTCGTCTGGTACAACTATCGCCGCTGCCCAGCCGTCGCGTTCGCACATCAGCTTTGCAAACAAGGCAAGTTAGGCCGCATCTATCAGATCCGGGGCTGTTATCTACAGGATTGGGCTGGACCAGATACACCGCTGATGTGGCGGTTCGATGGTGAAGTGGCAGGTAGCGGCGCGTTGGGTGATCTCTGCGCCCACACGATCGATACTGCTCGGTTTATCACCGGGGACGAAGTCAGCGAAGTGACCGGCGCCACCATGGAGACGGTGATCAAAGAGCGAGTCGTTCTCGAATCGACCGGTGGTGAGATCTCCGGTCGCGGTGCTGCGACAAGCGAGAAAAGGGGGGCCAGTACGGTCGACGACATCGTGTTGTTCATAGCTCGCATGGACAGCGGCGCGTTGGCTACATTTGAAGCGACGCGTCTTTCGACCGGATACAAGAACGCGAACCGTCTCGAAATCCACGGCGAGAAAGGTGCTATTCGATTCGACTTCGAGCGGATGAACGAATTGGATTGGTACGATGCAACGTTGCCCGAAGAGCTGCAAGGTTGGTCGACCATTAACGTGACGAACGGCAATGCGAATCACCCGTATGCTGGGGCGTGGTGGCCCACAGCGCACGTCTTGGGTTACGAACACAGCTTCGTCAACCAAGCGGCGGATATCTTCAATGTGATCGGAGGCGGCGAAGCCTTGGTTCCGCTGCCGGACTTTGCCGACGCCTACAACGTCCAGCGCGTACTTGCCGCAGTCGTGGAATCCGATAAGAACCACAGTCCGATCAGCCTTGCTGAAATAAAGTAAGGACCGTAGAGGATCTGAGGTGGGCGATGCATCATCGATGCCCCAAGAAAAGAAAAAGCCACCTGCGAAACAGGCGGCTTTTTTATCCGATAAGGGCCAGGCTTTGGCTCTGCCGAGTTAACAAGCCTTAGCACCTTGATTGATAAAAGGAACCTCCGGTCGATTGCAGCGAGTGGAGTCGCTGGAAGAAAGACAAAGATCAGGCGTGCTTCTGCACTAGCCGTAAGTTGATCTTGGTCAATCCGAAAAATTGGTCCCTCTGCCGGAATGCAGACCGGAGGATTCTTATCTGCTCAAGTATACTTCACGAATCTTGTTGAGTCGTCGAACAGAAGCAATTAATCGGCAGATCACGCGCCGAGGTTGCGTCGAAATCGGAGAATTCGTCTCCGTGATTCGAGAAGCAATAACCGTGCCAAGGATTGCTCGCTACGGCAGAATCACGCTCAACGCGGTGAGATACTCTCGCCCCAAGAAGTCAGCAAAGATTGCCTCTCGCTCGGATGGGTCTGAAAGATCATGCGAAAGAACGGCTTCGGCTAACGTGCCTAAATCGATGCCAAGCTGTTCGATAATCGCTTCGATATCCAGGTTCGCAAATAGTTGTGAGACTTGCGAATGAGTATCTCCGAGCATTGCCCGCATTGCCGCCAACTCGTTGGCGATGTCCTCGACGGTCGTGTCGCCGCTTTCCAGAGCGTCGGAAACTGCCTGTGCTAATCGTTCGCGACCGTCTTCCGAAACGAGCGATTCAGCAATCTCTGCGGCGAGGCGATCTACATATTCAGACGGATCGATGTCTGTTGAATCGAGCAGTGAATTCCAGAGCGTCGAGTCATAAATCGGTTCGGAAAGGGTTTCGTCTGCCGAATCGAACAAGGCAAATGGATCCTCTTCTTCCACCAACTGGGGCGAACCACTTTCGGGGACAAGGTTTTCGGTCGTCGAACCAACCGATTGCTGACTCGGATCGCTACCTTCTGCCTCGACGAAGGGGTCAGAACTCTCGGCACTCTCGGGCTGAAGCTTGATATTGATCATTTGCCCATCGCGATACCGCTCGCCAGCTTCGTAGTGTCCACCGTTCTCGAGCGTTTCCAACAGTTCTTGAGCATCGCTTGGCGACATGTTCGGCGGAAGGTATCCAGCGTCGAGCGCTTTGCGCAGCCCAATCGCACGCTCTTGAGGCGGGACACTGCTCTTATCACTGCGGCTGTTCAGCCGGTTAATGACCAGTAGTGCATCGCGCGGCGTCACTACCCCATCGCCATCGATATCCTTCGAGATTGACGTCGGCGAACCGCTCGTATTCGGATTGTTCAGCTCGTTGATGACAATCAGAGCGTCAGCGGGACTAACAGAGCCATCGTAGTTTGCGTCCTCAGGATTCGCGAAGTTTTGCGGAGGGGCTTCAGCCGGGACGATACCAACGACGAGTAGTCGCCTGCCCTCGAGCGTTTCCATCGAGAGAAATCGGCGGCGAGTTCGTGTCCGATGCCTGCGAGACATCCAATGCTCCGAAGAATGAGGAGTAGCGATTTGGGTTGTACGCTGTATTTTAACACTGCTCGACAAGAGGGTCACGCATTTGGTCGCAACGTAACTCGTTATCCAAAAGGCGATTAAGTCTTTCGGAAGAGATTCTTCCGAAGGCGGTCGGACACCTGCGCGTCGCTTGGTCGCCAGCGAAATGACGTGCGTTACACTGGATAGAGGCAGGCGAACGCGCTGATTGGAAGGAAGATTCTCATCTTGAACAAACAATCTGGACAGCAATTCGCCATCGTCTTGCTTATTGTCGTAACCAGCACCGGTCGTGCTGAGGCGGCACTGGAAAGCAAACAGATCGAGTTGCGAGCCAACTTCGGCCAACTACTGGCTCAGCTCGCGAGCAAGTGTGACGAGTTGAAACTCGACGCGCAAGCGAAGATCACGCGAGATTGGCTGGTTGAGCGTGGCGCGGATCGACAGTATTTGTTCGTGCCGCAGGATGTCGACGCGCACCTGCCATCGGGCGACGCCTCCGATGTCGTCAAGTTCTGGCACCGCAAGTTTATGCAACTGCGGGCCGATCATGCCGAAGAATTATTCGCGCTGGCCCGCGAGGTTGCCGAGCAGGGCGATGGGACGACTGCGTACCGGCTCTTGCATGAGGTTCTGCAACACGATCCGACGAACGCGGATGCGCGCCGGGTACTCAGTCTGGGTTCGCCGCTATCAACTCGGATCGCTCGGCGGACGGCAACCAGAAATCATCCGGACTTTGGCTGGCGACGCGGTCGTTACTGGCAAATCGAATCGCAGCACTATCGCATCACGACCAGTGCGAGCGCCGAAGCCGGAGTCGAACTCGCAAAGAAGCTAGAGCGTTTTCATTCGGTCTGGCAGCAAGTGTTCTTTCGCTACTGGAGTGCCGACGAGTCACTAGCGGAACGATTCCGAGGCGGCAACGCTCGCTTGGGAACCCGCAAAAAACTTGCCGTCGTCTTGTTCGCCGACCGCGATGAATACGTTGAGAAACTTCAGAAGTACGAATCGCAAATCGCCATATCGTTGGGCTACTACATGAAGGGCGAGCAGACTGCCTTCTTCTACGCTGGCGACGCGAGCGTCGAGCCGACTTGGTATCACGAAGCGACGCATCAGCTTTTTCAGGAGTTAGGCGATTCGATCGCAGACGTTGGCGAAGTCTCGAACTTCTGGATCGTCGAAGGAATCGCAGTCTATATGGAGTCGCTCGTAGCGCACCGTGGCTACATGACGGTTGGTGGGGTCGATGCGGAACGAATGCAATACGCCAGGGTCCGGGTATTAACGGGCGAGTTTTACATGCCGCTTAGTGAACTTGTGCGATTGGGGCGCGAAGAACTCCAACGCCACGAGGACATTCGTCGTCTTTACACGCAAGCGGCCGGCATGGCTCATTACTTGATGGACGGCGCGAACGGAAAGTATCGCAACGCATTAGTTGACTTCGTCACGATGCTGTATCTTGGTCGCGCCGGACCGACTACGCTGGCATCGCGATGCAGTATTGAATTGGAAGAGCTCGATAACGAGTATGCAAAATTTCTTATCGTGCGAGATGAGGATCTTGCGAATCTAAATCCGCCGACCGTCGTTAAGAGTCTGGCGCTCGGTCGAACCGAGATTACGGACGGCGGTGTTAAGCGTCTTGCCGACTTCTCATCACTTCAGTGGTTAGATCTATCATTCACGCAGACGACCGATGCGGGAATCGCTCATATCGCGCGTGCGATCGATCTGCGGCGATTGAACTTGGAAGGTACCGCGATCGCCGACAAGTCGCTTGAGATCGTTTCGCGTTTCGCGCTGCTCGAAGAGCTAGATCTCTCTGGCACGAAGATTACCGACGCGGGTGTAGCTCACTTGTCCAGATTGAAAAAGCTAAAAGTGTTGTGGCTCACCGGAACGGATGTCAGCGACACGGGCCTTGATGGTCTGCGAGAGCTATCGCATCTCGAGTTCCTCGAAGTAGGCCAAACTAACGTCACGGCAGATGGGCTAGCTGCGTTAAAGGCAAAGCTCCCGCAACTCAATCGAGAATAGAGAATATTGGATCGACAGATGGAAAAGCAGTCAAACGCCCGGCCGTGGGTTCTCGCAGAGGCAAACTACGCTTACACGAAGGAGAACCCTTACCAAGTCGCCGTGCTACCGATGGGAGCGACCGAGCCGCACAATCTGCACTTGCCTTACGGCACGGACGTCTTTGAGGGAACCGTGATTGGCGAGCACATCTGCGAGGCGGCTCATCAGCAAGGAGCAAAGGTCGCTCTGTTGCCAACCATTCCGTATGGCACCGAGACGAACATGCGGGAATTCCCGCTTGCCATGAATCTGAACCCAACAACTCTGTCCCACGTGATTAAAGATCTCGTTGCGTCACTGGAGAAGTCGGGTGTTAGAAAGCTCTTGCTGTTGAACAGCCACGGCGGCAATGACTTTAAGCCGTTGTTACGTGAATTGTATGGCACGACGAGCGTTCAGATCTTTTTGTGCAATTGGTATCAGATCATTGCCGATCTGTACGGCCCCATCTTCGAGAACCGCGACGACCACGCCGGCGAAATGGAAACTTCACTGATCATGGCCTACTACCCACACCTCGTAGCAAAGAACGCCGACGGAACACTGATGGCCGACCAAGGCGACACCGCACCCAGCCGCTTCACCGCCATCAATGAAGGCTGGGTCTCTATCACTCGCCCCTGGCACCTGCTGACCACCAACGCCGGTTCGGGAAACCCTCACGCCGCAACCGCAGACAAGGGCCGCAAAGTGATGGAAGTGCTCGTCGAACGAATCGGCGGTTTCATCGTTGAGCTATCAAACGCCGAGATCGATGAACGATTTCCGTTTGCATAGACCGTCACATTACGCAGGCAACAATTTGATCGGGTATGTGTTCCCCGAAGCAAACTGTGGGACGTAAATCGCTCCGTCGGCGGTGACGACTAGATCGTGGGGATGTTGAAACAAACCGCCTTGCTCGTGCATTGGCTGTAGTTTGCCGTCGACGTAGTTCGGAGCTGTTGCTCCGATGTTCGAGACGATTCGATAGTCGCGATCGAGGACTGAGACGTAGCCACGGCTCTCGCGATCTTTTGGCCAGTTGTCCGCGAGGTGTGGGACGAACAGGTACTCGCCGACGATTTGGATCATGCGAGGATTCGAGCCGGGAAGATGGATCGTCTCAATCAGCTTGCCGTCGAGCGAGAGCCGCTTGATCGATTGTTGATCGCTCATTGCGATGATCATTTCCGGGTCGCCGGGGCCACGAGTGTCGATCACGCCGCCATGCGGGCCCCAATGGTCGATGCCTCCTTCTGGGCCACCGAAGTAATTCAGCAATTTGCCATCGCGGTCATACCGGAAGATGTAGTCCTTACCGTATCCATCTAACACGAAGAAGTCACCGTCAGGCAGATGCAATGTCCACGACGGGCGATACTCTTTCTCGACGGCGTACTTGCCAGTCGACTTAGGACACGTCAGCTCCATTAAGATCTCACCCTCCAGCGTTGTTTTGAAGACACGATTGAGACTGAGATCGGTGATGAAGAGGATTTCGCGATTGCCTTCGTCGACGATTTCCAACCCGTGAGCGCCGGTAAACCGACCTCCCCATTTCGAGATCAACCGCCCCTCTTTGTCATAGACGATCACGTTGTTCGACGTGTGATCGGTCAGCAAGTAGATGCGGCCCTGCGAATCGGTGACCATCGCGCTGCAATTCTTGACCGGCGTCTTGGCATCGAGAACTCCCCAACCAGGAACTGGACGATACTTGAACTCGCCTTGTCCGAGCGTTGGAACTTCGTCGGCGGCGGCGAACCGAGTTAAACTATCAATCGCTGCTGACGCGGTGATCGCGCCGGACGCACAAAGGAACGCTCGTCTTTCAATTTCGAATCGTGTCATTGGCGTAGACCTTTTGATGTTCGGCAGTCTAGAGTTTGTGAACGTGGCATGGCTTGAGTGCCAGTGAGTAATCCTGTCAGTGAATACGCGTGGCAATGCCTTCTAGGCTTGAGTGCATCACTTTCCCAGGCGAATTCTTGTTGGCCAGCCGCGGCTGAACTTGGCCTCTGACGCCGCGAATAGAATGCCTTTCGCGAAGCAAACGGCGACGTAATTGCCAGATCAGCACAACGTATACCCGCCATCGATAATCAACGACGCACCGGTCATATATCGCGACGCTTCACTCGCGAGGTAGACAGCCAGCGGACCGAGATCTTCCGGCTGACCATGATCACCCATCGGAATCTGTTGCCGGAAATTCGCGACAACTTCCGGATGAAGCTTTGACCACCGTACGTTTGGTTCGGTCATAAATCCGCCGGGACAAATCGCGTTGACCGTGATGTTATGCTCGGCCCAGTCGACCGCCGTCGCGCGTGTGAATTGGACGATTGCCGCTTTCGCGGTTTCGTAGTGTCGGCCTCGGATGAGTTTACCAGCCACGAACGCGTTGATGGATGAAATGTTGATGATCCGGCCTCCCTGACCTTCAGCGATCATCGCTCCACCAATGATCTTCGTACACAGAAACACGCTCGTCAGATTCAAATCCATTAGCTCGCGCCACTTGTCCAAAGACATCTCTTCGGTCGGAATGTTCTCGCGACGTCCGCCGACATTGTTGATCAAGATGTCGATCGGACCGTACTCGGCAATGGCCTTCTCGCAAACGCTTTCACATGCCGACATGTCGTTCATGTCAGCTTGTAGCGGAATCGCTTCGCGACCAAACGCGCGAATGTCAGCAGCCGTTTTGTTGAGACTGTCTTCGTCCCGTCCGACGAGTATCACATCCGCTCCGGCGTCAGCGATTGCCAACGCCATCTCGCGCCCGAGCCCGCGGCTGCCGCCTGTGATAAACAGCCTCTTACCGTCCAGTCGAAATCGATCGAGAATGCTCATGGTTAGCGCCGTTGAAATATGGGTTGTGTCACTGTAGAACCGAGTTGGGTTTAACGAAGCGCAAGCGGACTGTCAATCGAAAGTTGTAAGTAGAAAGAGGTGTAGGGTGAGAATCGGAGTCTTTTGTAGCGGCGGAGACGCACCCGGCATGAATGCCTGTGTCCGAGCCGTCGTTCGGCGTGCGATTTCCGAAGGGCATGATGTCGTCGGTATCAACCGAGGTTATCAAGGCTTGCTCGACGAAGACTTCTTTATCAACGCCATGGGCGAGCCGCTGATGACCCTGCGCAGCGTCTCAGGATGGTCTCGAATCGGCGGAGCGTTTCTTCGCAGCAGTCGAAGTGCAGAGTTTCGTACGGAAGCAGGAGTCAAGAAAGCTGTGTCGATCTTGGAGAAACATAGGATCGATGCGTTAGTGCCGATTGGTGGAGACGGCACGTTTCACGGAGCTGTTGACCTAGCCAAGCTTTGGAACGGCCGAATCGTCGGCTGCCCAGGCACGATCGATAATGACTTGATGGGGACGGATTTCACAATCGGTTTCTCAACGGCTGTACAAACGGCGGTCGAAGCGGTTGACAAGATTCGCGACACGGCCGAAAGCCACGAACGGATGTTCTTGGTCGAAGTCATGGGGCGCCACAGCGGCTTCATCGCGGTTCATACGGCGTTGGCCGCGGGGGCCGAGTGCGTGTGCGTTCCTGAAACGAAGACGGACATTCCGGCCATCGTGCGAGACTTGCACCAACTGAAGGCTCGTGGAAAAACATCGGTCATGATGATCGTTGCCGAAGGGGACGAAGAAGGCGACGCCGCTAAGTTGAACGAAGATTTGAAAGCAGCCGGCAATCCTTTCTCGACCCGCTGTGTTATCCTCGGGCATCTACAGCGCGGAGGATCGCCGTCGCCAGAAGATCGAATCCTTGCCAGCTCTGTCGGCGATTCGGCGGTGGGAGCCATTCTGGCGGGTCAGACCGGCGTCATGGCTGGCGTCATCGGCGGCCAGCCACGGCTTACACTCTTCGAAGACACCTATACGAAACATAAGCCGATCCCTTCTGAGCTTTCCTCGCTTATCGAACGGCTCGCTCGGTAAGAACCACGCAGAGAACTACTTCATCGATTAACGGCAAGCCGGAGGCGACTTTGAGCCGCTTACCGACGCCTTCGGCTCGCCGTTAAACGAAGATGCTGAAATTATTTCCTGGACAATCCTAAGCAACGCACATCTTCAACCCGCGATGTCTCTGATACCAAGACGCGAGGGCTTGTCACTCAGCTGACAGACGAAGAAGGGCGAATCGTGCAAGGCGAGAAGGTGCTTGAAATTGACTTCGTGGGTGACAAACCTGTTCGCAACGGCGATCAATTCGGGCTTTGCCGCGTCCGATAACTTCAGACTCACCGCGCGGCGATCGATTAAGTCACCCGACGCGGTCACCGCGATGTGCAAACTTGGGCCAATTCTGGTTACAATACGTGCCCGCCCCGATCCCACACTCGATCCTCATCTCAGAGCAATATCCATGTCAGTTGGCAACACGAATCGCCGCGAATTCCTCAAAGCAAGTTCCGGGGCAGCACTCGCCGGTGCCATGATACCGTCGATGGTTCATTCAACTGCCATCGCCCAAGACAAACCGCGTTCGCCCAACGCTCGCTTGGGAGTCGGAGGTATCGGCTTGCGATACCAAGGCTCAGTGATCACACATAAGGCGCAATTGTACGGCGACATCGTTGCCTTGTGTGATGTTGACCGACACGTCCGGGAGCAAGCCCGCGCAGCGTTCGGCAGCACGCCTCGGATCTTTGAAGACTACCGAGATTTGCTGAAACGCAATGACGTTGACGTTGTGTTGATCGGTGCACCTGATCATTGGCACACAAAGATGGTCATCGACGCTTGTCGTGCTGGCAAAGACGTCTACTGTGAAAAACCACTGACGCTTACCATCGACGAAGGCAAGTTGTTAACGGACGTCGTCAAAAAGACGGGACGCGTCGTTCAGGTTGGTTCCTGGCAGCGAAGTGACCACCGCTTTAGAACGGCTGTCGAGTTAGTACGCCAAGGACGCATCGGCAAATTGCAGCAAGTCGAAGTCGTGCTTGGCAAGAATCAGGTCGGTGGACCGTTCACTCATCGGCAGCCGCCAAGCAACATCAATTGGGATATGTGGCAAGGCCAGACGCCTGCGGTGCCCTACCTCGAAGAGCGTTGTCACTATACGTTTCGTTGGTGGTACGATTACTCCGGCGGGCAGATGACCGATTGGGGAGCCCACCACCTCGATATTGCCCAATGGGGTATCAACTCTTTGCCAGTCGAAATAGAAACTTCGGCTAAGTTTCCAACGGTGAAAGACGGCTATGACGTCGCCATCGATTTCTTTGCGAAGTATCGTTACGCCAATGGTGTCGAGATGACTGTGTCCGATACCGGCCGCAATGGCATTATGTATACGGGGACTGAAGGACGCATCTTCGTCAATCGAGGCACCGTGTCGGGGAAGGCGGTGGAAGAGTTGGCGACCAAGCCGCTGCGACGAGAGGACTTCAAGGTCTACGACTTCGACAATCTCGATCGCCCCGAGCGGTCCGGAAAGCTGGACGCGATCATTAATCACATGGGCAACTTCTTCGATTGTGTCGAGTCTCGAAAGAAGCCGATCTCGAATGTCGAGAGCCAACATCGAAGCGTTAGCACATGTCATCTCGGCAATATCTCGATGCGCGTCGGTCGCCCTTTGAAGTGGGATGCTGAGAAAGAAGAGTTTCCAGGTGACGCAGAAGCCAACACATGGCTCAGCCGCGAACAACGTTCCGGTTATGAAGTTGTTTAATCGTTCGTATGTTCCGCTTTTATGCGGTGCCAGCCGGCTGAAGCCCGGACGACGGACCAAACAGATAGTGAGAGCGATTCATGCGGGTGTTCTTCATTTTGTTGACATTGCTTTGCTGTGCCTCAGCCATCGACCTTCAAGCCGAGTGGACGGAGTTTCGCGGCCCGAACGGACAAGGTTTTGTCGGTGATGCCAAAGTTCCTCTCACTTGGAGCGAGTCAGAAAACGTCACTTGGAAAACCAACATTGATGGGAAAGCCTGGTCGTCTCCAGTCGTGCTTGGCAATCAGGTGTGGCTGACGACGGCAGTCACAAGAGAACCAACGCCTGAGCAAATCGAGAAGCAGTTTCAAGAATCGGGCCTGACGCGTCAGCAATTTGAACGCCGCCAAGTTCATGGCACGCTTTCGCTACGTGCGGTAAGCGTCGATCGGAAGAGCGGTGAACTTCTGCATGATATCGGATTGTTTGACATCGAGTCCCCGGAAGCCATTCATACGGCGAACAGCTACGCTTCGCCGACGCCAGTCATTGAAATGGGCCGCGTTTATTGCCACTTCGGATCGAACGGCACGGCTTGTCTTGATACCGCCAGCGGCGAGGTGATTTGGGAGCGAACGATTGCTACCAACTTCAGCGTTGGCGCTGGGAGTTCGCCAGTCATCTATGACGACGTCCTTGTCTTAGTGTGCGATGGCATCGACAAACAATTCATCACCGGACTGAACAAACGAGACGGTAAAACGTTGTGGGAGACCCCTCGTCCGCCAATTCGCAACGAAGACGGCCAACATCGAAAAGCCTATTCGACACCGTTGCTTGTGCGGCAAGATGGCCGCGATCAGTACGTGATTCCCGGCGCTCAATGGGTCGTTTCGTACGACCCGGTGACCGGAGAGGAGCTGTGGCGCGTCGATCACGGCGAAGGGTTCTCTAATGTGCCGCGGCCTGTCTATGGGCACGGCATGGTTTTCATTTGCACCGGATTCGGAAAGCCGCAGCTATGGGCGATTCGAGTTGACGGAAGCGGCGACGTGACTGAAACGCATGTCGCGTGGCGCGCCAAAGGACAGATTTCAGCTAAACCATCGCCAGTCTTGGTCGAGGATCTGCTATTCGTCATCGCCGACACCGGTATCGCGTCGTGCTTCGATGCTCACACCGGCAAGGAACTGTGGAAAGAGCGGATCGGAGGTGCGTACTCAGCTTCGCCGATTGCGACACAAGATCGAGTTTACCTGTTCAGCGAGGAAGGTGACACGACGGTTATCAAAGCTGCGCCCGAATACATCGAGCTTGCCAAGAGCCACGTCGATGGCAAGTTGATGGCATCACCTGCGGTGCTGGGATCGACGTTGTTGCTGCGATCGGATTCCAAGCTTTATCGGATCGAGTGATGATGATAACCGATCAACAACGGCAGCAATACATCGACGAAGGATTCTTCATCCTGGAGCGAGCGATTTCCGACGAGCACTTGCAGATCATGCGAGATGCCTGTGACTATTTGATCGAGATCATGCACGCGGAGATGGATCGGCAAGGCACCGACCACATCCACATCAGTCACCGAGGCAAGCGTTACCACATTGCCAAGCAGTACCACCAAGCACCGCGGCTTGATGAGTATGTCTTCGGCGATCTCATGTCCGAAGTCTGTAAGGCCACGATCGGCGATACGGCGTATTTATTCTACGACCAATACGTCGTGAAGGCCGCCGAGCAAGGTATCAAGTTTTCCTGGCATCAGGATGGCGGCTATCTTGGATTCTTGCATCGCCCCTATGTCACGGTCTGGGCGGCCGTCGACGATATGACACTTGAGAATGGTACGGCGTCAGTCATGCCTTTCTCGACAATCGGCATTCGATCGTTGGTCGAACACATTCGCGATCCGGCGACCGGCGACAAGACCGGTTACTTTGGAGAGAATCCTGGAATTCCAGCAATCGTACCTGCCGGGAGCCTTGTCGTTTTCAGCTCGCTGACATTTCATCGAAGTGGTGCGAACACAACTGACAAAATGCGGCGAGCGTACGTGACTCAATACTCGCCCGCTCCGATCTATAAGCCCAACACGAATGACCCAATGCACCTCGCCGTTCCGTTTCTTGACAACGGCGAGAACGTTTATCGATCTGCAACAGGGAGCCTCGCATGACCAGACAACCGTTTGATCGCCGCCAATTTAATAAAACGTTAATTGGAGCGGCAACGGTCGCAGCGCTGCCGACAACCGCCAACGACAACACCGTCGATGCGGATGACAAAGACTTCACTTTCCGCTACATCGTTGGCTCGTCGATGTATGGCTATACCGATGTTGCCGAGATCATGCCTGAAGTTGCAAAGACCGGCGCGGCCGCATTTGATATCTGGCCGAAGGTGCATGGTAATCAGCGTGAGCAACTCGATGAGCTAGGCGAAGAGAAGTTTGCTGCCTTGCTCAAACAGCATGACGTCTCGCTGGGATGCATCACTCAATACAAACTCGGTCCGTTTGGCGTTCAGAACGAGATGCGACTTGCGAAGCGCTTCGGCTGTCCGACGATCGTTTGTGGCGGCAAAGGGCCGGTCGGACTTAAAGGCAATGAACTCAAGGCAGCCGTCGGAAAGTTCATCGAACAGATGAAGCCACATCTGGAGGTGGCGGAGGACACCGGCGTCACGATTGCGATTGAGAACCACGGCAACAACCTGATCGATTCGCCCGACTCGTTGAAGTGGCTTGTCGAACTACGCTCGTCGGAGCATCTGGCGGTCGCTCTAGCTCCGTATCATCTTCCACAAGACGAGAAACTGATTAGCGATCTGATCCGAACGCTGGGCGATGGCATTGCCATGTTTTATGCCTGGCAGCACGGGATGGGATGCAGCAAGAAGTTGCCCAAGGAGCAAGAGTTGCTTCAAATGCCCGGGCGTGGCACGCTCGATTTCGTTCCACTCGTTGCGGCACTGCAAGAAATCGACTATCGCGGTTGGACCGAGATTTTCATGCACCCAGTGCCGCGTGGCATTCCGATACTCGAAACAACAAATGCCGTTACCGACGAGATCAATCGCTCTCGCGATTATCTAAAGGAATGTCTGAAGAAGGCGTAAACAGAACTTGTGGAAGCTTTAGGAATTCCCAACGCTCATGCTTTTCGATCGTCTCGAAGCGGATGAACCGATTTCACCTTTACGAAAACAGTTCTCGTATCGGTTCACCGTGCGGAAGCACCGGTACTGGACGACCGGAGGCAGTGAGATACTGCTTTCTGGTATCAACACCCAGGTGATCGTAGATCGTTGCCAACACATCTTGAGGTGTCTTCGGGTTGTCTTTCGGGAAGGCTCCTTTTGCGTCGGACGAGCCGACGACGCGACCGCCCTGCACTTTGCCGCCGGCGATGGCGGCGCTGAAGACGTTCGGGTAGTGATCGCGCCCAGCGTCTTTATTCACGCGTGGCGTGCGACCGAACTCGCCCCACGCGACAACCAGTGTCGACCCCATCAAGCCGCGTTGTTCCAAGTCTTCGATCAACGCTGAGTACGCCTTATCGAAGCGTGGCAGGAAGCCTCGACGAAGCGAGTCGAACCCTTGAACGTGAGTGTCCCACCACCGAAGATCGACGGTCACTAGCCGGACACCCGCTTCAACGAGTCGACGAGCAAGCAGCATTCGTTGACTCCACGCGGGAGCGCCGCAGCGATTTGACGCCATCGGGTCGAACGCAGGCATGAATCCGTAACGCTCGCGCAGATCTTGCGGCTCGCTATCGAGATCGAAAGCGTGCTTTGCTGCCGGTGAAGAAAGGATATCCCAAGCCTTCTGGCCAAAGCGGTCGAGCGCGTCCATCTGGCCGCTTTGATCCGCGGTTGCTTGCAAGCGGTCGAAGCCCGTCAGCAACTCGCGACGACCGTCGAGTCGGTCAACGGTAAGTCCGGAGGCAATCTCGAAGTTCGGCAACTTGAACGGCCCGGCTTGTGCTGGATCGGCGCCGGTTTCGAAGGGCTTGTGAGCGACGCCGAGATAGGCCGAGTCGGTTCCTGGGACTTGGCGCGGAATCATGACGTAGCCTGGCAACTCAGGATTTAGATGCCCAAGCTGCTCGGCGACGATTGACCCACAACTTGGCATGACGTTCTGATCAGGCGCTGGTCCGGGCGGATATCCGGTGAAACAGATTTGGTCTCCTGCCGAGTGTCCTGCGTTGCCGTGGTGCAAGCTACGAATGATCGACCACTTGTCCATCACGCGACCGCACATCGGCAACATGTCGGTTAATTGGATGCCGGGAACATTCGTATCGCTGACTCCAAACTCGCCACGGTAGTCGATCGGCGCATCTGGCTTAGGGTCCCACATGTCGATGTGGCTGGGTCCGCCTCGCATCCAAAGGATGATGACCGAGTTAACGGCTCTGCTTTGTGCCGGTGCAGCCTGCGCCTCGCCGCGAAGGAGATCGGCCAGCGACAGGCCAGCCGCGCCCAACGCTCCTGCCCTCACAAAGCCACGGCGACTGATCTCGTTACGCCGAAACTCGGAGCACGTCCGTCCTTGATCCCACTGCTGACTCATACAAAGACTCCGATGAAAGGCAGCACAAACGCATCAACCCTGCTTTATATATCGGCTGGCACCGAACAGCAAGGTAAATGCCGCTCGTTTCGGATCGTGCGATTGATCGCAAACTGTTTGAAAGCCTTTTGTTACGTACGCGATCGGCGAATCAATCAGCGTCAGAGAGGATCGGCGAATTATAATCGCGAAAGCTCGCTCATTCATGTTGACGATCCTTGTTGTAGAATAGGTGAGTACGCGAGAATTCAGTTGACGCGGGGATCACCGATCACCGTGGTGCTATTGACGGAGTAATAACAGTGCCGACTTATGTGTATGAAATTCTCGACGAAGACGGAAATCCGGGCGAGCGGTTCGAGGTCGTCGAGCTTATGTCGGACGAACCACTGTCGACGCATCCAGAAACGGGCCAGACCGTTCGGCGCGTGTTCGTACCTTTCCACGTGGCCGGCAAGCACGCGCCGATGAAGACGGATCGCAACCTGGCGGACGACAAGAAGCTCGAACGACTTGGCTTTACGAAATACGTCAAGTCAGGGGATGGCACGTACGACAAGGTGCTCGGCGAGGGGCCAAAGTCGATCTCAAAGTGAGTTGCCCGGATCGAAACGCAAGCGAATCTGGTCGCTGGCAGAGCTAGCATCGACAATTACTGCATGGCTCTCTCAAGTCTGTGCCAGCAAAATTCCGACGATAATTCACGTGCCCCTATGCTCGTCCCGCCAAGGAAATTGTGATGCTAGATCCAGCCATCACGGACTTCGTCGCCTCCGCCCCCCGACTTGTAAAGAACCTTCCCCGTCAGATCAATGATCGCGAGTTGCGATTTCTTGCGCTGATCGGTGTTTGCCCACTTGCCGAAGGGGAGATCCTCGCTATCGGTTGTGGCACCGGACAATCGACGATCGTCTTGGCCGAAGCCGCTCGGTTGGCGGGCGACACTCGCGTCAGTACCATCGAGCCGCTCGAAACGCAGTTCTACCAAACGCAACTCGAAACGGTTGAGTCCAATCTGCGCGGCGCGGGAGTTGATGATATCGTTGACTTTCATCAAGTCTTTCCTGACGAAATCAGCGAGATTTGGGATCGCCCGTTGCGGCTGTTGCTCTTGCATGCTGAGCATTCGCCCGAGGGTGCCGAGACTGACTTTGACGAATACTCGGAGCACTTGGCGGACGGCGGCATCGTCGCTTTTCAGAACGCTGTAAAGCGACGCGACGGCGGCTTGGTCGTGTTTACGGAAGATATCCTGCTCGACGATCACTTTGGTGCCGCCGGGGTTTGCGGGACGATTGCGTGGGCCAGGTATCATGCCGATCCCTCTCAGGCGAGCAAGTTCTACGATCAAAAGGCAGCGCTCTACCAGCGACTGACGCCATTGATTCCGTTCGTTGCACCAGGGCGCAGACCGACTTGGTGGTCACGATTGTCGTTCAAGTTGCACGAGCGGCGCATTCCACACCAAGATGTCGATCCTGAATCGTGGCTCCGCAACGTCGCATAGTTCTTTTTGCGACGCTACAATGTGTTGCATGATACGAACAAAGCGAAAACCAATTCTGTCGGTCGTGATTGCCACGAGCTGCGCACTCGCCATCGGTTCGCCAGTTGTCGCGGATGATGCAACTCTTATGTCTCGGATTCTGTTCGGTTCCTGCATCAAGCAAGAGCAACCGATGCCGATCCTTCAGACAATTGTCGACGAGCAACCCGAGTTGTTCATCTTTCTCGGTGACAACATCTATGCCGACACAACGGACATGCAAGTCATGCGTGCCAAATATGCGAAGCTCAAAGCGGACGCAGGATTTGCAAAGCTGATCAAAGCATGTCCCATCCTCGCGACCTGGGACGACCATGATTTCGGCGTGAACGATGGCGGCGCGGACTATGCGAAGAAGATTGAATCGCAAGAGATCTTCGTCGACTTTTGGAATGACCCGCCCGATTCGCCAAGACGCGCTCGCGACGGCGTCTACGATGCGACCGTTTTTGGTCCACCCGGCAAGCGAGTTCAGGTGATCCTGCTCGACACGCGATACTTTCGCAGCCAGCTCTCGAAAGGCGATCGAAAAGTCGGAGGTCCCTATCTGCCGTCTGATGATCCGAGCCGGACTGTCCTTGGCGAAGCACAGTGGAAGTGGCTTGAAGAGCAACTACGCGTGCCAGCCGAGTTGCGAATCATCGCCACAAGCATTCAGCTACTGGCGACCGCATCGGGCCAGGAGACTTGGGCCAATCTTCCCTTGGAGCGAGCCCGTCTGCTGCAATTGATCGAATCGACGAAGGCGAACGGTGTCGTGATGATCAGTGGTGATCGACATTGGTCGGAGCTGTCTGCCTTGGAAGAGTCCGCTCCGTATCCGATTTACGAATTGACATCGAGCAGCTTAAACCAACTCCACCCTCGCGGAACGCCTACCAAGAACGAGCATCGTGCGTCGGCCAACACGTTTCATCGCGAGAATTACGGCGTCATCGCCGTTGACTGGAATGCAGTGGATCCCACGATCAGCTTGGAAATTCGAGACATCGACAAGACAGTTAGGCTGCGGAAGGCGTTGCGGCTTGGGCAACTGCGACCAGAATCGCGACAGTAAGTCCTTCCCCTTGCGTCGTTTAACGGCCAGCCACCGGCGAAGGTGTTGTCCGTGTCACAGTCGCCCACGGCTTGCCGTTAAGTGACATTTGGATGTTCCTGATAACGTGTCGCCGCCCAACTACAATGGAGCGAGTTGAAACATTGATCGACCTCGAGGGACATAGTGATGCGGCGCAATTCATCTTGGATCATTTTTGCAGCGGCTGTTTTCGGGTTCGTATGTCTAGCACAAGCTGCTGCTCCCGGACCCGTTATCGAAGTTCGACAGATCGAGCAGGAAGAACTCACCGAGCTGGGTGACGCGGTGGCTCGCGTTGATCTTTATCGAGACAACTTCTACCAATACGAAGCGCGAGTAGAACAGCTAACCGCGGCGGCGATCGCAATGGAAGGCGGGACCGTAGAAGTCCTGTTGACGGTCAGACGTGTGACTGCTGGCGAGGTGCTTGTCGAGGCTCTGGATGCGGGACGCACTCGCATGATCTTGAAACACGCCGCACCTCCCTTCTTCGGCAATCGAGGGACGGTGTGGTACTATGCTCAGCCTTCGGCCGACTACTGGAATATGCTTGCGAAGCCAGTTGGATTGCGAATCGGCGATGAGATCTCGTTGGAGATGGCGAAGGGACTTCGCAAACGAGATGTATTACGAGTTTCCGGTCGCGTTGCGTCGATGCCGATTCGTGTGAAGGGAGTCTTCGAGCCACACGTCGCTGCCGTAGTCACCGATTGGAAAGTTGTCGAAGCGATCGTTGACGCGGACGCGGAAGAGGCCCGGTACTAACGTGGTCGATCCTCCACCGCTACGTCGTTTCGCATGTCAGAACTGATCTGGCTTCATCCGCTTCAGCAAGTCACGCGGAAAGTGGGCCTGCGACCAACCTCCGTCGACAGTCACATTCGTGCCGGTCATGTAGCTGGCGTCCTCGCTCGATAGCATCGCGATCACGCGAGCGATTTCCGTAGCCTCGCCCCAGCGTCCTAGAGGAATCTCGCTCGTGCTCCATTCTCGCAGCTGAGCGTCGACCGATTGGCCGTCGCCACCGGGATAGTCACCACTCAATTCGGTATCGATCGCACCAGGGCTCACTGCAAGTACTCGGATCCCACTGCGCCCGTAAAGCGAGGCGAGTTCGTAGGTAAGCGAATCGATGCCGCCCTTCACCGCGGGGTAGGCCGCAGCGACTCCGCCCCCTCGCCGTGACATGATGCTACACACGTTAATAATCACACCGGAGCCTTGCGGCTCCATTACCTCGGCGGCCCAACGAGCTAGGAATGCAGGAGTCGTCAGGCAGATCCGGATCGTCCGTTCCCACGACTCGACTGAAATCTCTCGCATCGTCTTGATCTCACGCCACGCGGCGTTGTTGACGAGCACATCGAGTCTGCCAAAGTGTCGAGCGACTTGATGCAATGAAGCTTCTGAAGCTTCCAACGAACTGAGGTCACAAATTTTCGCGACACACGCCGCGCCAAATGCAACGGCCGCGTTCGATGTTGCTTGCAGTTCGTCTTGCAAGACATCCAACAAGCCGAGGTCGTAACCACGTCGAGCGAACTCGAACGCCGTCTCGCGACCGATTCCGCGGGCAGCACCGGTGATCAGGGCAACAGGTTTCTGGCTCATGGATTCGACTCGCGTAACGTTGCTAAACTTCTTCCAAAATCACGGCCAGCGTATCGCCAGCATGGACTCGCGAAAACGTTCGTAGCACGATGACTTGGCCGGTTTCTTGCGACGGAGCCGCGATCACGTTCTCGCCGAGCGTGTCAGTGACTACTCCGAGCGAATCGCCAGTCGTGACCATGTCGCCCAGTTGGACGTGCGGTTCAAAGAAACCAGTGATCGGTGCCGGGTTGCGAATTTGCATGTGCCCCGCACTTTCTCGGAAGTCATCGATAGCGTGTTCGACGCGCGATTGCGGTTGCTCGCGATCGAACATATCGAGTTCCGCCATCACGTTTAGGCAACCCTCGACGTATGCATCCACTCCCGCCGGATCGCACAATCCCGAGCCAAGATACTCGGCATAGATCGCAGGTACGCCAGCGTCACGAGCAACTGACAGCGTCCTTCCTTCCAACCGATAATCGGTGCCCCAGACGAGCGGCAAATTGAATGCGTGAGCCATCCGACGCTGCGTCTGGCGAACCGCTTCATCCGGAACGAGCTTGTAACCGGTCAGCGGCAACACGCTCATGATGGTTCCGCCGGTGTGCAGATCGATGTAATAATCAGCCGCGCGGATGATCTGGCTTAAGGCATAAGCTGTCTGCTCGGTAACCGATCCGTCGGGCGCGCCGGGGCATGTTCGCGCTAGGTCGAGACCATCTTCGGCTGTTCGCGCGCCGTGAAGGAACGCGGCTTCATTGGCAACAGGGACCAGCGTCAATCGACCTCGAAGGTTCGCTGGATCGATCTCTTTGATCAAACGGCGAATGGCCGCCATCGGCTCGAACTCGTCGCCATGAACGCCGCCCGTGATGAGCAGGTTTGGCCCGTCAGCAGCTCCGGTAATCTGTCTAGAAGGAATATTCATAGACAGCCAGTAGAGACCGAACGCGCAACACAATCAAGGCTGGTGGCTGGCAAGAACTGGTCGCCAGCTAGACCTAGTGCCGAGGCCATCCGTGTTTTCGATCCGCACGAACCGTGCCGCTGCCCGTGCGGCGAGTCTTCGAGTGGGGCGTTTCGCCGCCATCATCGAACGCCGGATCTTCGAGTGCGTCTTGCGCATTCGATTCGTCTGGGATAACCGCTACGTCACCCTCCGTTTTTTTTTCAGACGAACGCTCGTGTTTCGCCACCATGAAAAATCGGCCCAGCGGGCCTGCGAGTACAGCAGGCAGAAGAATCAGATCGCCAGCCAACGCAGCAACTAGCAACGTTACCATCATCACACCGAAACGCTGCGTCGGTGTAAAAGTACTCAGAGCGAACACGGACAGACCAAGACCGCCGATCAACGTCGTTTGTGTCATTGCCGTCCCGACACGACGGTAAGCTTCGAGAATCGCTCCGTTTCGAGTCATCCCCTCACGCAATCCGATTCGGAACCACGTCAAAAAGTGAATCGTATCGTCGACCGCAACGCCCATTGCGACGCTGGCGCACATCATTGTCCCGATGTCGATCTTCGTCCCCCAATGTCCCATCGCGCCGAATATTACGACGACTGGGAAAACATTCGGAACCATCGACGTCATTCCCGCCGTTACGTTGATTGTATTAAGAGGACTGATGCGTCTTCGCCAGTCTCGTAGCAAGACCATCATTACAGCTGCGATCATCACGAACGCCAGGCCGATGCTGACGACGAGGCTGTTAAGTAATGTGCGTTGTGCTTTGTAGACGACTGGTACTACGCCTGTGTAAACCACCTGAATCGGATCATCACGTTCGGCTGCAGTCAGCGACGTACCTAGTTCAAACTTGTGATCACGAGCGTCGATGAATATCTTGGCGTTTTCGCGAATAAAATCAACGTCGTAGTCCGTGTGATCCTCGATGAGTACGACACAGTCGAAACTTCCGATAATCCGTGACCACTTCTCATTCGAGTCGGCAAGTTCTGCGAGTGGCTTGGTGACCGGGTCATGCCATTGTTTCAGGCAACCGAGTTCGGTCACTAACTTCTCAATGATCGAGCTGAATATTTTCGTCTGATCGATCAATTGCTCTGCTTCAGAGTTCTCCGCATCAGGCACTGGCTCGTTTGTTTTGACAGTTGGGTCAGCGCTTCCTAAGAAGCCAATCTTCGAACGTGCAACGCTGCCCCCGTTCTTCGCTGCAACGAGTTCTCGCAGGATCTCGTCGCGAAAACGATAGGCGGTAAGTACTGGTTCGACCGCAACCTTTTGCTCGTGAATAAACACGCCGTAGTCGACGTCGTTCAATGCTCCTAGCCGCTCGCTAATTCGCCACAACTCGTTGCGTGTGTCGGTCCGAACATAATCTGTCGGCAGGCCTTCACGTTGACGCTCTAGTTGCGTGTTGAAGGTACCTCGCGTCGTTTTGCCGGCGTCGGCAGCAGGAAGATCCGATACAAAAGTTGCGGCGGACATACATCTGCCGATTTTGTCTTGTCCGGCTTCGCCAAACTCGTACTCGCAAACCTCTTGAATGCGGTGAACCAGTTGCATTCGTTCGAGCAACGTCAGTTGGAATTGCGACGTTGACATCGCCTCTTCATAGGCTTTGGGACTCTTCTGTGACAACGCGATCAATTCTTGAAGCGGCGGTCGGAGCAATTCAGGCTTCATGCGTACAACCAATTCCATGGGAACTAGTTTGCCGATGTTGCCCTCGAGCCAGTGGTAGTCACCGATAATCTTCGCGCCGGAATCGAACAGCTTCAGAAGCTGGACATCCGTCTTAATTTTGAACAGCCCTGCGCCAACAGCGAACATGAGCGCCATACAACCGGCAGTTACCAGCCAATGATGGCCAATGATCCAGCGCCCGACCGCCAACCACATGTTTTCGATCAGCTTGGCGAATCCAGCGCCTTCGTCCTCATCTCGCTTCTTTGTAAGGAAGGGCCAAATGGTCAACGCTGCCGGCAGATAGCAGAACAAGAGGACCAACGTGGCCATCACGCCAAGAGCCGAGAACAGTCCAAACTTCTTGATCGGCATCAAGTTGCTGGAGTAGAGCGAGACTAATCCAAGCGCGGTTGTGAAAGCGGCGAGCGTACATGGCCCCCAGGCGTGGCCGATAGCTCGTTCGGCAGCGCCTTCGACGCCTTGCTCTTCGACGGCCTCGCGATAGTAGTTCACGATGTGGACCGCGCCTGACAGTCCCAGCACGTACACTAGCGCTGGCATCGACATGAGCACTGCATCGACTGACGACAGGTGCGCCATGCCGGGAACGCTCCCGCTCCAGAACACAATCGCCAGGCTAGCGATGGCTGCAACGCCTCCCACGAAGAACACCATCATGGTGACTTTGATGCTGCGGAAACAGATCAACGAGAGGCTAATCCCAATGAATGCCGAATAGCCCACGAGTCGAACCAGTGTAATTGTGCCCTCTTCATCGATCGCGACGTTATCGACGGGCGGTCCGCCCATCTTGAGATTGAGGATTCGTTCGTCGACTCCTGCACTCGGATTGATATCGCCACCCAGATTTGGAATCACACCCGCTTCATGGGCCAATGCGAGGACGCGTCCGGGCGGTTTGCCAAGCATTGGGCGACCGATCACTCGAGCCAGATCATGCTTGCCAGCTTCGCTCATCGTGATAATGAAGCAAGTCTGACGTGGTGGCGGGTCGACGCGTAGCTTAGTGAACAGCGTATCCCAATGTGCTGTTTGCTGGTCCGACGAAGCATTCACGAGCTTGCTGCGATCACCACCGTACTGATTCTCCGCGACTCGATCAACGAACATTTTGAAACGCTGTTCCCAATCGCTAGGCAACTGTGCAATCGTCTCTGGCTTCAGGGCCGACCGGAAGTCGTGAGTTTCCCAACTGAACCCCTTGTGAATGGCGGGACCGAACAAAGTGCCTGTGAGTCGTTCGTATGCGGTCTTGCGAGCGACCCGTGGTTTGTCTTCGTCGGCGACATCCGTCGTGCGCGGCCAAAGCGGCCCATCTTCGTAGACCAACTCTTCCAGCAACTCCGGTCCGGTGCGAACCGTGTTGAATAATCGAGCCGTCAGTTTTCGCGGATCAGCATGGTACTCGTTCGGAATGCCAGGAATCGCTTCGCCCACGGTCGCGATGAGTTCGCCGGTTGCGATCTCGTGCCCCGTTCGCTTCTTGACAGAGCGGACGGCATAGTTGCCCACATTCTGGTCGCCATCCCATTTGTACAGCTCGCCGTTTGGCTTGATGAAATACCACTTGTCATCGTGGCCCAGCAACCACTTTTCGCCGATTCCGCCCCAATTCTCGTAGTACTCATAGCGGGCCGACTGATCTTCGCGAGCGTTTGCGAACACAGCGAACAAGCCTAGCTTATCGCCGAGTTGACGCACTTTTTCGTGCTCCATTTCCTCGGGTGAGAACTGAGCAATCTCTTCCTCGCTTGGAGCAATTTCGCCTTTGATTTTCTCCGCGAACATCCCGTATTCTGCTGTCACTTCGGTACAACCAGGCCACGTCAACAGGACGAAGCGCTCGTCCATGAAGTGCTTTCCGAACCATTCCAAATCTTTGGTTTCAGGAAAGTCAGCTGGCAGCCAGTCCTTGATGTTGTTTTCAAGGTGCTCGGTCGCCTTCCGCGCGCCGCGCATGGCGAAAGGGACAAGAAAGAAGATGACACACAGCACCAGCACGGCTCGGTTGCCGAAGAAGCGCACGCGTCGGTCGAAAAACCTGAATGCCATTCAGAAAGCCAAATGAGACAAGACGTTGCAACAACGTCCCGTTCCTAGATTCATGACGAAACTTAACCTTAGCTACCGGTAACCTGGGCGTCTACGGCAAACGAGCGATGGAAGCCCTCTCGCCAGCGACCTATAACTTCATCGACGACCTTACAACCGGAGCAACAGTTCTAGCGTCGTCAGCCGGCACAAACTTCGCAGTTTGTGAACTCGCCGCGATTTGCTATTCTTCCCAAAACGACTCTCCTTTCGCCGTCGTGCTGCAGATTCAATGGAATGTATCAACAAGGAAGGTGCATCATGGTTGATTCACTGACGTCACTTGTCGCAAGCGGAACGAAGCTGTGGCTCGATTCGATCGACCCAAATCTAGTCGCCGAAAACCGTGCGCGTGGAGCCACCGGGGCGACGTCGAACCCGATCATCGTCTCCAATTTGCTGAAGACAGGTCGGTTTGACGAACAGCTCGACGCATTTCACAGCCAAGGCCTGGACGACGAAGCAATCGCGTGGGCCATGACCGACCAGCTTGTTCAACAAGCGCAAGACGTCTTCCATCCTGTTTGGCTAGAGACAAAGGGCGACGATGGCTACGTGAGCTTTGAACTCGACCCGCTTCTAGAGGATCTAGAACTTGGGCCGCCACACCACGAGCGCGTTGCTCGCTATATCGAACTCGGCAAGCGATGGGCCGCCGGTCACGACAATCGAATGATCAAGGTTCCTGCCACACCAGCCGGACTCGACGCCTTAGAAGAACTCGTCGCGGCGGGCATTACATTGAACGTCACGCTGATCTTCTCGACGCGCCAGTATCACATTGCTCGTGAAGCCGTCTGGCGCGGGGCACAGCGGCGCGGAGAGCTCACTAGCTTCAAAAGCGTCTATAGCATCTTTGTATCTCGGTTGGACGTCTACACGGAGAAGCATGTACCCGAACTGTCCGAGGCCGCTCAGGGGCAAGTCGGGATTGTCAACGCAAAGCGTTTGTGGACTGACAATGTCGCCTACTGGAAAGACAAGAATCTGCCACTTGCGCAAGAGATCATCTTTGCGAGTACCGGAACCAAGAAGCCAGAAGATCCGGCTTGGAAATACGTCGCAGCTTTCGCGGGGAGCGACATACAGACAAATCCGCCCACGACTAACCAAGCCGTTCTCGACAGTGGCCGTGAGTTCACCGCCGACGTGGCAAACTTTCCACCTGATGACGTGCTCGCGGAAATTGATGCGAAAGTCGACTTCGCGCGTCTCGAACGGGTTTTAATGGAAGAAGGCCTGAAAAAGTTCGCCGATCCGCAAAAGGTTCTCCTAGAATTGATCACGACGAAACGAAACTCTCTGACGCACGGATCGGCTTCTTAACACTGCTTATCGCCACCACAGTGCCCCGATGAATCGACAACCGTATTGCACGCCCCCGAGATCATGGCCAGCGACGCTAACGCCGTGGTGGGTGAGGCTTTCGCGAGCTTATCGTCGTCGCCAATTACAAAGCGGGCAACGACTGGTCGACATCGAGTCGCAGAACGTCGAGGTCGTCACGGACGCAATAGCTGCCGACAAGGGCGTGCTCGTTACTCCCAATCACTCGGTTCACTACGACGCGCCCTCGCTGTACGCGGCATTCGACAGCGTGCAACAGCCGATTTACACGATGACCGCTTGGCAGGTCTTCGCAATGTCGTCCAAATTCGAATGCTGGGCGATGCAGCGGCTCGGCTGTTTTAGTATTGATCGTGAAGGAACGGATCGACAGGCCTTCAAGCAAGCTGTTCACGTGTTGCAAGACGAGCCGCATCCGCTACTCATTTTTCCCGAAGGCGACGTCTATCACACCACGGACTACGTCACGCCGTTCCGCGATGGTGCAGCCGCAATTGCGATGACCGCGGCAAAGCGAAGCAAGCGACCGACTGTGATTGTGCCGTGTGGCATCAAGTTCTGGTACATCGACGATCCGCGCGACGGCCTGCTCGCAACGATGCAACAGATTGAGGAGCGGTTGCATTTGCGAGTCGTTGTTGATTCGCCACTGCCCGATCGAATTCGTCGACTTGCCGAAGCAGCACTTGCGCTCAAGGAACTGGACTATCTCGGCTACACTTGCAGCGGACGATTGCGCGACCGTATACGAGGTTTGTTGGAAACAGTCATCTCGCGACTCGAACAGCGACATGCGGTAAGAGACACTCGCGGCACTCCACCGGAACGTGTGAAAGCGCTGCGGCAGGCGATCATTCGTCGTTTGGAGGACGAAGAGAATCCACCAGCGATTGACAGCCGCGAAGAGCGCCAACTTCACTGCGATATGGAAGATCTGTTCTTCGCCATGCAGCTGTACAGCTATCGTGGTGATTACTTAGCTGGCCATCCGAGCATCGAGCGACTGGCCGAGACAATCGATAAGTTTGAAGAAGATGTCTTGGGACTCGACTACCCGACCGTGCGTGGTAGGCGGTACGTGAAAATTCGATTTGGCGAGCCGATAGAACTCGCGCCCGGCAAGTCCGGTCGAAGTGCTGCGGACCTTACAAAACGCATGCAATCTGCAGTCCAAGCGCAGATCGACGCTCTCAACACCCAGTCGTCAACTTAACTGGGTTCTGCTACGATACGCGTCGCTTGCAGAGTACCGCTCTGCGGGCCCAAGTAGCCGAATTCGCAGGCATTTGGACACCGACAACGGATTTTGTCGACCCTAGTTCCTGCGAATTTCGCTACGCCACGAGCGCGTCGCCAATCCACCAGCAATTCACCATGAAGGCCGTCTCATGTCTCTCGATCCCTATCAACCCTGCCCCTGTGGCAGCGGCAATAAGATCAAGTTTTGTTGCTCGAAGGACATCACAACAGAACTCGACAAAGTCATCCGCGCCGTGCAAGGCGAACAGCGCGCGTCCGCGCTCGATCACGTACACAAATTAATTGCTGATAAAGGTGCGCGCAACGCGCTCTTGGCGATCAAAGCCGATGTGCAGTTGTCGCTTGGCCAATTCGATGACGCCGACGCAACCATCGACGAGTTCTTATCTGCTTCGCCCGATAACCCTGTTGCCCTATCCCTGTCGGCGATTCACGCTTGCAGCAAGAACGATCTCGAGAGTGCGATCGAAGATCTTCAACAGGCGATGGAACATCTCGAAGGCATGCTCGCTCCGTCGGTCTACAGCGCGATCGGTGTTGTTGCTCAGACGTTGCTTCAATCGGGTGACGTCCTCGCGGCTCGAGGGCATCTTCTCATGCAAGCTGGTTTGGCCGGCGATCAAGACGAGAATCCGATTCGTCTGCTCATGCGAATCAATATGCTCCAAGAAGTACCTTTATTGTTGAAGCAGGACTACGCGTACGCCGACTGCCCAGAAGGCGTCGAATGGGCCGATGAGTTTGAGGCAGCGAAGAAGCAAGCTCTGCGCGGTGCGTGGATCGCCGCGTGTGAAGCATTGGACACGTTGGAAGAGAAGCATCCAGGACAGTCAGCGATCCTTCGCAACATCGCGATCCTCAGCGGATGGGTCGGCCAGCGGGACGAGGCCGTTGTCGCTTGGCGGAAGTACGCGCAACTGGAAGATGTTCCTGTCGACGAGGCGGTCGAGGCGGAAGCATTGGCTCAGATGCTTGACCAAGCCGCCGAAGTTGACGAAATCGATTCAGTCGCCGTCACCTATACCGTTCCCGACATTGAGAAACTGATGGAGGTATGCCTGTCGGATCGACGCGTTTCGAAAATGCCCGTCGACTTGAAGGAGCTGAGCGCCGAAGGACAACCACCACCGAAGGCAGCGTTCTGGTTACTTGATCGGGAAGTTCCGGAGAGTGGCGCCGAATTGAAACGCGATGCGATTCCGAACGTGTTGGGCGAAATGTATATCTTCGGGAAACAGACCGATCGAGACGCTCGAATCGAGTTCACTGTTTTGCAGGATGACAGTTTCGACGCAGCGAAATCGGCGCTCGCTGAGGTATTCCAAGACTTCGTAAACGACTCGCCGACGGAAGACGTTGCTGGTCAAATCCCGAAAGTCACGGCGGCATTGACCTGGCGCTGGCGATTACCCGACGACACACCTCCCGCGCTGCGTCGCGAGTTGGTCTCCGAGCAACGTGCCGAAGTCATGTTGAATCGATGGCCCGAATTGACACTCAGCGCGCTTGGTGGCAAAACTCCTCGCGAAGCTGCGACCGATCCTACGATGAAGGTCCCGACGCTTGCAGCGATCTTGCTATTGGAACTTGGTAACGAGCAAAACGGCAACGAATTCGACTTCAACCAACTACGCAAGGCGCTGAATCTCCCGACACGAGACACGATCGATCCAGTCGGAATTGAACCGTTGAAGATTTCGATCGTCCAAATCCCCTTAATCGACGTCGCCAAGTTGTCTGACGAAGACCTGCTGATGCTCTATCGTCGTGTCGTCTTGAAGCACGCTTCCGAGGCGATTCGACATCTGGCAAAGGAAGTGCTTCACCGCAGCAGCCTGAATGACAAAGTCGACAAGAACGAGACCTACGACCTGTTAATTCGCACCGCTGTCGACGCGGATGATGCCTTGGCTTACGTCGCCGATGCCAAGCAGACAGCGGTCGATGCAGATGAGTCGCCAGCACGCTGGTTGCTGGCAGAACTGTCCATTCGACTCTCACGAGCCGACACCGCGGAGTGCCAGAATCTCGTTCAAACCATTCAAACTCGTTACATGCAAGAACCCGGGGTGGCTCAAGGTTTGTACGAGATTCTCGTCAGCTACGGAATTATTTCGCCACAAGCCACGCCCGCCGGACCGCCACCTCCCGGTGCTGTCCCCCAAATGGCCGCCGTTGGCGCGGAACCTGACACCAAGCTCTGGACTCCCGACGCCCCTGCTGCAACTGGTGGCGGCGAGAAGTCGAAACTCTGGGTTCCGGGAATGGATTGAGACCTCGACAAAGTCGTTGTCCAACTAGCCGAGTCTATCTCGGTGCGCCCACAAACCGAGTGCCGGATTGCTGACGTAGTAAATCCGTTCGCCGTTGGCCATGTCGTTCCAACCGTCTTTCAGTACGGATGGATCATAACGAGCTGTCATCTCAGCGAGGTCGCCGTACTCGTAGCCAACGCCCTCGATTTCGTCGCGTGTCAACTCGCCCGCGCAATAGTTAACAGTAAAACGTTCTTCGGACGAGCCGTGAATCAGGTGCGCGGCGGCCGAAAGATTGTTCTTCAGATCTTCGTTCTCATCCACGAAACGCATGATCTCTGGTGTCGTGCGATAGCCATACTTACGAATCAAGCGATCGATTTCCGGATCCTCGCCGAAGGTCTTCACCTTGGGAGCCAGCACGATCAGCTCGCCACAGTCGGCGATCGCCATCCGAGTGCGATAGATTGATTTGTTGCCGAGCCAAGTGCTGTGGAACTCTTCGGGATCGAGATAGACGACGACTTTGTGCATCTCTTCGTCCAGGATCTCGAAGTTGACTTCGACCGAAAGTTCCGCAGCTCGCTCGAAGCATTCGTGATCGTCACCAATAAATAACCCTCGCGTGACAAGTTGCCCCGCGTCGTTCGTGCCGACGACGGTCAAAACGTAGACCAGCGGCAGGTGTTGACAGAAGGTGTCTTGAGCGTAGTTCAGAATTCGGCGGAGCGGAGTGTCGGCTCGCCCCATCATTCGCTCCATGCCGTATGCCGCACCGATGAAGTGACTTTCGTTGATCCCGCGTTGGCCACCGGTGCCGACAAAAACGTTCTTGTTATAGTTGGCCATTCCGATCACTTCGTGCGGAACGACTTGGCCGATGGACAAAATCAGATCGTGATCGCCTTCCCAGACCAGCTTGTTCAGCTGGGCGGGCCACGGTCGGTCCCAGATCCCTTCGGTGACTTCCGACACGAACTCCGAAGGGACTTCGCCGATCGTGAGCACATCATCGCGCCAACGATGCTCGCGGATCAATTCTTTGGGCAGTGAAGGGAACATCCGATCGAGCTGCCACGCGGGCATCGGAACGTGCGTTCCCAGGGCCGGCATCACGTCGACGAGCCACTCGCCGTAGTAATCATGCGTCTGACAAGTCAACAGACCCGCTCGACTGTTAAAGCGTGTAAAGTCCGGAGGCAATGCCAACACCCGATGCCGCTCGCCGAGTTTGGCAAACGATTCCTGCAAGCCGGCGCGTAAATCGTCATCAGATAGTTCGGTCGATGTGGAACCGACCGCAAAGAACATCGTCATGGCATAGGTTTCGTGAGGCAGGTTGGGTGTAGTGATAGATCAGTGCAGAATCTTCCAGTGGCCATTTTACGGAAGCCGAATCAATCTCGTGCTGTCCCTCATTACCGCAACGCGGTTGTACATCGAAGCCCAGGGTCGCGTTTTCGCGCACCCTGGGTTACCAAAGCAAACGATCGTCTACGCTGAAGGCGTTATACAAAGTACACCGGCGCGGCGATTTGTGTAACGCCTTCAGCGTATGCAATCCAGTCGTTCAATTAACCCAGGGTGCGCGAAGACGCGACCCTGGGCTATTAGAATGTAACCGCTTTGCGGTAAAGGTCGGTGGAATCTTCTGGCCTCCTCGCTTTCACCCTAGACAGGTCGGGTAGAGGACAACGACCAACGCGATGATAGTTCAACTCTTGCAACGACGGCAGCGGAAAGTGGAGCTAACGGCATGATTGCGATTGGCTTACGTGGTCAGTTCACCCCGATCCAACGATCGCGTGCAATTGATGAATAACCAGCAGCACGCGCTCACCATATACATCGCGGCAACAATCGTAAACATAGGTGTGTAGTTCGTGATCAATTCCTCCTTTCCATCTACGATCTCCCTGGTTGTGTTCATGTCGAGGATGACACCTAAGACCGGTGGCGTGCAAATCCCTCCGACGCTGCCGGACGTGTTGATGATGCTGAACACAGTTGCCGAGTAGCGTCCGCCCATATCGGTGCAGGCACCCCACACGGTCGGCTGCGTCCAATCGCTGAAGAACTTCACGACGAACAGGCAGAACGCGGCGGCGACGCCGCTGACCTGCTGAATCGCCACGAACATCATTAAACAGGCAACGAACTTGCCGGCGAAGCCAACGGTCGTTCGCGACCAGCGCCGGCTGCCGGTTAGATGGATCAATCCATCATTGACAAAGCCGCCAACGACCCCGCCGATGGCGCCGCCCCATAAAGGCAAGCTGATAAGCAAGCTGGCCGTTGCAATGTCGAAGTGGCGCGCTGTAATAAAGTAGCTGCCCATCAGGTAGACATAGATGCCGTCTGCACCGGCATTCATGAACTGTTGAACGATGAAGACTAACATGCTTGGGCTGCGTAGCACGCGACGGAACGGTAACACTCGAGGCCCGTCGGGCGTCTCGTCGGTTTCCCCTTCGCGAATCAAGGTCACTTCGGCTCGATTCACGCGTACGTCTTGTTCTGGGTCGTTGCGATAGAGCCAGAAAAACAGGCTGGCAAACAGGACTCCCGCAAGCCCCATGATCAACAAGGCGACTCGCCAGCTGAACCCACACGTGTCGATCAGCAACGCGCCCATGATGATGGAAGACATCGCGCCTCCGCTGCGCCCGAAAAAACTCGCAATCAGACCTTGGGTAATCGTCCGCGTTCGCAACGGAAACCAGACGCGGGTCACTTTAGAAAGGCTGGGGTAACAACCCGCCTGCGCCGCGCCAAATCCCAATCGCAGACCGGCGAGACCGTAAAAGTTGCCGGTCAGTCCGAAGCACGGCAACAGGACGGACCACAGCACGATAATGATCCCAAGAAACAGGTGAGTCCCGAAAAAGTCGCAGATGATGCCACCCGGGATCTGGCCGAACGCATACGATACGTTAAACACCGTGTACAATCCGTCGACTTGCGAGTTGCTGAAATCGTATTCTTCCATAAGCGCCGGCCGAATCAAATTCCAGCTGTACCGGTGCAGATACAGCATCCACGACGTTCCACTCGCTAGGACAAAGACCAGCCAACGGACTCTGGTTGGACGTTCACCGCGGATTGGCGGAAGGTCGTTGGCGACTGAGTGCTGGTCTTTCATCATGTGTCTCGCAAAGCGTCTTGTTGTCGAGTGAGCGACGCACCACTATAACACGCCTTGAGCCGACGGCGCTAGCCGCGGGTAGCACGGCAGAACGACTTCGCTCAGCGAAGAATCCGACGCTAGCGCGTTCGGCTCAAGTCCAGGCTCAGACATTGACCGAGTAGGAACGAAACATGAAGATCACCGCGATCCGCACCTATATCGTTGGAGAAGTTCGCAACTTTTTCTTCGTTGTCGTTGAAACGGATGAAGGGATATGCGGCCTTGGCGAAGGAGGAATCTCGTGGCGCGAGCAGGCGATGGCCGGTTTTATCGAGGCGTTAACGCCTTCGCTGATCGGCCAGAATCCGATGCGGACCGAACATCTCTGGCAGCTGATGTATCGCTGCGGTTTCTTTCCGGCCGGTGGGGTCGGTGCGGCTGCGATCAGCGCAATCGACATCGCATTGTGGGACATCAAAGCGAAGAAGCTCGGTGTGCCTGTTTATGAATTACTCGGTGGCCTCGTGCGCGATCGAGTTGTCTGTTACCCGCATGTCCCCGATGGGACAATCGCCGAAGTCGTTTCCGCTGCGAAAGTCAAAGCAAACGAAGGTTGGCGGTTCGTTCGATTCAACTTGCCGCAACAGGGCCAGCATCTCGATCGCCGCGCGGCAGTGCGGGAAGGCGTGGAGCTCGTCACTGCGGTACGAGAGGCAGTTGGCCCAGAGATCGAGATCATCCTCGACGCACACACGCGGCTCGATCCTGTCGATGCGATTACCCTGTGTCGCGAGTTAGAGCCTCTTCGACCGTACTTTGTCGAAGATCCGATTCGCTGCGAGAACGCGAGTTCACTGGCGCGGCTTGATGCTAAGACAACTGTTCCCATCGCGATGGGCGAGCAGTACGCCAGCAAGTGGGAGTTCCGCGAAGCGATTGAGAACGAATGGATCGACTATGCGCGGATCGATCTCTGTAACGTCGGCGGTTTTACGGAGGCTATCAAAGTCGCACATTGGTGCGAAACGCATTCGATTAACGTCGCTCCTCACAATCCGCTGGGGCCGGTCTCGACGGCTGCGTGTTTGCACTTGGATCTTGCAATCAGCAACTTCGCGGTGCAGGAAGTCGCTCGCGTTCCGGGAGAGGTGTTAACCGAATTGTTTCCGAAACAAGTTTCCTTTGAGGCCGGGTATCTCCTACCGCCAACCGCCCCCGGCCTGGGCGTCGAGATGGACGAAGCAGCAGTTGCCGATTATCCAATATTTAAGGGAGGCGACTGTCCGCGACTGACGCGACCGGATGGATCCTTTACGAATTGGTGATGGACTTGAAAGCAAGCCAAGCCCGCCCAACCTGGATTTCTAAATTCGTGCAACGATACTAGTGGTCCAATGCAAAGGCCTTTAATCGGAAACAAATCACTCGACTGCTAGAAAGTTATTTGAATGTTCAGAAGTATGCTTCTTATGTGCACCGCATTCCTCATGTCGAGCTTATGTTCTCATGCAGGAAGGCTTCAAGCGGCAGCTCACCCTAACTTCGTCGTCATCATGGCCGATGATCTGGGCTATGGGGACTTGAGTAGCTACGGCGGTTGGATCGAAACGCCACGTCTCGACAAGCTTGCCGCCGAGGGGATGAAGTTCACCGACTTTCATTCGAGTGGAAATGTGTGCAGTCCTACTCGCGCGGGTTTGATGACCGGGCGCTATCAACAGCGGGCCGGAATCCCAGGTGTTGTTTTCGCAGACCCGACACGTGCGGTTCATTATCATGGCTTGCAGACAAGCGAACTTACCTTTGCCGAGTTGCTGCGCGAGTCTGGATACTCGACGGCCATGTTCGGCAAGTGGCACTTGGGTTACTACCCGAAGTACAACCCGATCCATCATGGGTTCGACCTGTTTTGCGGTTATGTGAGTGGCAATGTGGATTTCATTTCACATGTCGATCAAGCAGGCACATACGACTGGTGGCACCAGGATAAGCATGCTGTCGAAGAAGGGTACACGACTCATCTGATCACCAGACATGCGGTCGAGTTCATCGAGGCGAATAAGAGTAAACCGTTTTGCCTGTACTTGCCGCACGAAGCCCCGCATTATCCTTATCAAGGCCCGAATGATCCCAAGTTAAGATCTGTCGGCGGTGCCTTCGACACTCAGGGCGAACGCACAGATATTAAGGATGCGTATCGCGAGATGGTGCAGGAGATGGATAAAGGAGTCGGGGAAGTCGTCGATGCGGTCCAGCGACTTGGTCTGGCCGAGAACACGCTCATCCTTTTCTTCTCCGACAATGGTGCGAACAAGAACGGAGATAACGGGCCGTTGCGGGGAGCGAAGGGAAGCAATTGGGAGGGTGGACACCGTGTCCCATGTATCGCTCGCTGGACAAATAAGATCGCGCCGGGCGCTGTCTGTGATGATCTAGCGATTTCTCTTGATGTCATGCCGACGTTGCTTGCCGCTGCGGAAGTCACGACGCCGGATGCCCATAAGCTAGATGGCGTTAATTTACTTCCGGTCATGGCGGATGGTCAAAAGCTGGGAGATCGAAAGCTGGTGTGGAACGGTAAAGCCATTCGCAATGGCTCGTGGAAATTGATCGTCGACGGAAAGGGAGGCGAGAAGGTTGGGCTGTACGACCTGGACCGCGACCTTGGCGAGAAGAGCAACTTGGCGAGTACTGAACTGAAACGCGCCGTAGCGATGCTGGCGGCGTTGGAGAATTGGAAAGCAGATGTCGAAAGCGGTGATTCGGTTCAGCCAAACGAATCCGCCGAAAGACAGGCTGCACAGGCGAGCGCCTCGGCACCAAAGCGAAAACAAAAGAAGAAATAATGGCAGCGAGAATCACCGGCAATCTTCAGAGAGCCAACATGCGCATTTCTACACTTACCGTCCTTGCCTTCGCGTCCTTGTGTCTTGCCTCGGAAGCGATCGAAGCCAAGCCACCGAACTTTGTTTTCATCTTGGTGGATGACCTCGGGTATATGGACATCGGCGCCAACAACGCTGACACATTTTACGAAACTCCGAACGTCGACCGGCTTGCGTCGGAAGGAATGCGATTTACGAACGGCTACGCTGCGAATCCCGTTTGCAGCCCGACTCGCTATAGCATCATGACCGGCAAGTACCCGTCGCGCGTTGACGCCACGAATTTCTTTTCGGGTGCTCGCGCCGGTCGCTTCCGGCCAGCGGTCTTGCATGACAGGATGCCTCTCGAAGAGGTCACAATCGCCGAGGCGCTCAAGGCGCAGGGCTACGCAACTCAATTCGCGGGCAAGTGGCACTTAGGACCAAATGAAGACTTCTGGCCCGAGAAGCAAGGCTTCGACTTCAATCGCGGCGGATTCAGTCGCGGTGGTCCCTATGGCGGAAAGAAGTACTTCTCGCCTTATGGCAATCCGAGACTTTCTGATGGTCCAGATGGCGAGCATTTGCCAGATCGTTTAGCGACGGAGACCACCAACTTTATCGAGGCGCATAAAGATCAACCGTTCTTCGCGTACCTTGCTTTCTACTCCGTACATACTCCGCTGATTGGTCGGCCCGATCTTGTTGAAAAGTATAAAGCGAAGGCTGAACGATTGGGATTGATCGGCAAGCCAGAGTTCGCGCCCGAAGAACAAGTCTTGCCCGTCGAGCAGAAGCGTCAGGTTCGGACTCTTCAAAAACACGCGGTCTACGCAGCGATGGTCGAAGCGATGGATCAAGCTGTCGGTAAAGTACTGGCAAAGCTGAAAGAGTTGAAACTCGACGATAGCACCGTCGTTTGTTTTACGTCGGATAACGGAGGCCTGTCGACTTCGGAAGGATCGCCGACTTCGAACCTACCGCTGCGCGGTGGCAAGGGTTGGCTGTATGAAGGTGGTATTCGCGAACCGTTTGTCATCAAGTGGCCTGGCACGACCAAAGCGAACAGCAGGTGCGATGTGCCCGTCGTCAGTACTGATTTTTATCCGACGATGCTGGAGATGGCTGATCTCCCGGCGAAGCCGGACCAGCATCAAGATGGCCTCAGCTTAGCGCCACTACTGAAACAAAACGGCAGGATCGAGCGAGACGCGATCTATTGGCACTACCCGCATTACGCGAACCAGGGCGGGTTCCCCGGTGGTGCCATTCGAGTTGGCGATTTCAAACTGCTTGAACGCTACGAAGACGGACGAGTTCACTTGTACAACCTCAAGGACGACATCGGCGAGCGGAACGATCTGGCGGCCATGATGCCTGATCGCGTTGATCAAATGCGAAAGAGTCTCCACACGTGGTACAAGGATGTGGATGCGAAGATGTTGCGCGCGAAAGAAGGTGGCCCCGAACCTTGGCAACCGTAACGAAGCCGCTTCCGCCTACGACACTGCCACTTCGATTCGATTATCGACGCGCTCGATTCCGGCAACGCAAGTGACTTTGACTTGCGCCAACTGTTTGAGGTAATACGACGGGACGCGTCCGTAGAGCACCGCCGTGCCGCCATCGACGCGGTACGTTATGTGTCGCAACGCGGCGTGTTGCGTGAAATGAAGTTTCTCTTTGATCTCCGTTTCGATGTCATCGAACGCTACGGACGGTTCGTCCTGATCGGTCGCACTATTTGGGTTAGTAGACATGGCCATGCTTCGGCTCCTCCTAGCTGGTTTAAGCTTAACTTCCATTTACTCCAGCAGCCGTCATAGCCACATGCGACGCGTTTGCTTCCCTCGCGTCGAAGGCGTCATTGCGGTGACGATCGATCCAGCTCACTTCGCTGAGTGGCGTGGACATCGCACCGAAAATCGCCTGATCAACTTATCCACCATGAACACGTTGATAAGTCTCAATCTATCCGTCTGCCGTCATCGGTCAACAGCATTTTGACGAGTTTGAAAACGTCTTTCGCGCGCAGATATCTGAACGCCACTTTGCTAGCACGCCAGCATTGTTGTTTGGTAGCTAGAAGTCGTTTCAATACCTGCTTTGAACAAGCGCCTGGGAGCCCCAGCCACTCAGCTCAGATCGCAAGCGTGGACGCCCGAGGACCCATCGAGCTCTTGTCAAAGAAGAAAGACGCGGATGGCGCTCGTGACTGAATGTGGGTCTTCAAGGGGAGTCATGTGACCGCTACCGGCGACCTCCACGAAGTTCGCGTTTGGTAAGCGATCCGCGATTGAACGCATTTCGTTGGCGGTCGAAATCGAGTCGTGCTCACCACAAATTACTAACGTTGGGACATGGACACTTGGTAGTTCGCTAGTCATGTCGGATCGCCGCGCCATGCCGCGCAACGCGCCAGCAATCGTCGCTGGCGCGGTCGCTTGGATCACCTCGCGGGTCGCCTCAATTATGTCGCGCTGTTGGCGAACCGACTGCTCAGCGAACAACTTGGGAAGCATCGCGTCGGCGATGATCAACGCGCCCTCGCTTAGAACACGTTCGGCCATGATTAACCGACCGCTCGCGACTTCTTCCGTATCGGCGACCGCTCGTGTGTCGCAAAGAATCAGACGAGCAAGTCGACTCGCATGCCGTTGCCAGAACTGCCACGCGACATAACCGCCCATCGACAAGCCACAGAACGTGATTGGTTCAGCGATGTCCAGACGATCAAGCAACTCTGCCATATCGTCGGCAAGTTGCTCCATCGTAATCCTATCGTTGGCTCCAGTACTGGCTCCGAAGCCGCGAAGATCGGGCGCGATAACTCGGAAGTTGTTGCTCAGCGCCTCAATTTGATGACGCCACATCGTATGGTCCAATGGGAATCCATGTACGAGTAACAGCGTAGGGCCGCTCCCTTCATCAACGATGTTCAACGTCGCGTCGTGTAGCTTGACGGTGTTCATCAAAAACCTCATGTGAACCGGATGATCATGCGAACGATCCATTGCGCGAGCAGCCCCACTAGCACGAAGACCATCACTGAGTAGCCCCACGTACCCAAGCGAATCTCGCCGACACCGCGCTTCAGCCGCCACAATTGAAACGCCCGAAACGGAATTTGGCTGACCACAACCACGAAGAAGGCGATTCCGACGGGATTGAAGTGCCATGCCCGCTCCAGTTGAGCATGTCCCATGCTTACGAAGCAGCGAGTCAGTCCGCAGCCTGGACAGTCGACTCCAACGTATTGCTTGAAGGTGCAAGTTCCGGGTAGCGGAACACCGAGTGCTGGGATGACGACTTGCTCCTCGCCTTGAACTTGTAGCAGCACGGCTAACAGCACGACCACCGACGAAATACCGAGAAAGACCCAGTGAAAAGTTGCATCGGGTGCGCATTGCGATTGCGCGACGTCGCCGTGATCTGCCGCCGGCGCGGTTGCATTCGGATTGACGGGTGGAGTTTGCATCAGCGGCGATCCGACGACTCGACGTGCCCTAACTTAGACGTCCGTGCTTGGGACTCACGGCACTGAAGATTCGGTGGCGGCAAGCGTCTCTTCGAATAGCTTCAGCTGGCGTCGCATTTGTTGCAGGTATGGCGCTTGAGCAACGGCGAGTTTTTGAAAGTGAATCGCCGACTTATAATCACCGGTTGCGAAGTAACATCGTCCAAGCGTGTCCTGATAGGGCCAGGAGGCGGGGACGAGTTCGAGTGATTTCCGACTGCAAGCGACTGCTTTCTGATAGTCGCCAACGGTATTGCTAACCAACCAAGCGTACTCGTTATTCCTCTGTGCGAGATCTTCGCCCAGTAACGCCCGCACGTCTCGGTCTTCGGTCGTCGACATGCTTTGTTCTAGCTCCTGCATCCCCGACTCGATGCGTTGCACGTGCTCGGCGAGCATCTTGTCAACCTTCTCTCGCCATGCTTGATCGCCGTCCTTAATCCCATGTAACGCAATCACGATGTCGATGTTCTCAGTATCGACCGCCATCGCCTTTTCGAGAAACGTCTTTTGCTTCTCGATATCTCCTTCTCGACCGTGATGAATTCCGAGAAAGTGATTGATCTTGGCACGCAGTTCCGGAGGCGTGAAGGCTCGCCCGTAGATTGCTTCGTAGACCGCAGCCAGAGCACCCGGATCCTTTTCACCAATCTCGAACGCTGGTTCGAGCGCGGCGGCAGCGTCGCCTTCACGCTGGAGGTCAGCCAACATCTGCGCTAACAACTCGCGAGAGAATAGTTCGACTTTAGGCAAGTCACCCGACGCCTCGATGACCTGCCGAAACTCGCTTTCCGCCCAATCAAACATTTGCCGCTCGCGGCGCAAGTCACGCGCGGCCGCAAAATGAAGGTTGTACTGAGTCGGGTTCATCCCCAACGCATGAGCAGCCGCTTCCTTGGCCCCCGCCTCGTCACCGCGTTTGCGTCTCGCTTCAGCCAATCGATACACAAGCAGCGCATGTTGCCAGTACTCGGCAGGAAAACGCTCGGCCAAAAGTTCAGGGACGAACCACGCTTCGCGCTCCAGCGCCCAATCGACGACATCAAATAACTCTTCGCGATCCGGTTCAACGAGTTCGACGATGCGCGCAAAGTTAGCCTGAACTTGCTCGCCTCGCCCCAAGCCTCGCAGCAGATCGACGTACCACCGCAGCAAGTCACGGGCCACCGAGCGCTGCGTCTCGTCTGGTTTACTGGCCAGCATCTCAAGTTCATCCCGTGTGATCTGTTCCCATTCATCAAGCGTCGGTTCGGACGAGACTAAACTTTCTGCATAAGTCCGCAGCCAACGAGATGCCGGTCGGCGACTGTTGCCAACGGCTTCCTGAATTCGCAGGGCGATTACCTTTCGGTCTTCCAGATCGACCGAAGCGTCGTGCCACATGAGCTGCAGCGCGGCCTGCTTCGAGAGTACCACATCTGATTCAAATCGCATGATCCGGCAGAGTGCGACGACGCCCTGCGAATTTTTCAAATTTGCCAGAGATTCGATACGACTGAGACGTTCCTCTCTCCCTTGCTGGCCATAGTTTCGCAGGAAACTTCGGACTTCTTGCGGGTCGGTGTCGATGCTCCATGTGATCGGCATACCTCGCAGTAAATATCGAGCGCGGCGCGCCACTTCGATGTCGCGGTGATGCTGAGCTTGCAACAAAGCATCAAAAACAGCGAGCCCCAGGCTTTGGATGCGCGACTGCGCTTTCTCGCGCGTGGCAAACTGAGACGAACCAAGCTGCTCGATCAGTCCTGTAATCTCTGCGTCTAGTTCTTGACGAGACGTCTCACGATCGTCAGCTGCTCGTAGCGAAACGCCGGCGCATAGGACTGCGCCCGCAACGAACGAGAACCACTGCTTCAAATTCCACGGAACCACAGGCGTAGAACCTCATTCACGTTTTGTAAGACATCCCGCAGGATACCCGACAATTCCGATCAATCGCAAGAGAACTCGCTTCGCGGCGCAAGTGGGGCCTTAGTTTTGCTTAAATCTGAGCGAGTACAGATCGGCGTCCGACATGGTGAAGCGAATCCGGATTGGTGTCTTCGCCAAAGCGCCGATATCAGAGCCACCCTTCCATTTAACAACTCTCGCGATGTGATCACCGTAGATCGGCTCGCAATCGTCCAGCGTGAATCCGGAGATTGGCTGGCCTTGGTTATCTTGGAGCTCGACAAGAACTTTGCCCGCAGCACTCGTCGAATAGTTTATCTCGAGTTGTTTGCCAGAGAACTTCAGCGACTTGGTAATAAGCTCGCCGCCAGCAAGTGGAGCGTTCACCGAGACGAAACCATCAATTCGCAGCGCGTATCGACGACCCCCAGTCAGAAACAGCGACATTTCAGTCGGGCTTGTTTCGTGAATACCGATCGCGGCGTAGTTCGCTCGGTTCGCCCAACCCGCGCTGCCAATCCCCGGCCGAATGAAGGATTGAGTGAATTCGCGATCGAACCGCGAACCGCCTCGCGTACTCATTAATAAAATGTCCGTCGCCGCGCCGCGATTCGCCATAAAGCGTGTGGGGAGTGCAATGTATATATGTGGGGCGCGATAGTACGGTTGAGTACACGGTGTATAGAGGTGTTCATCGAGGAGATTCGCTTCCATCTCCACGAAGGGAGTCCAGTTCACGAAATCCTTCGATGTCGTCCGCGCGATGCCGCGATAACCCTTGATAAAGCGACGGAAATAGCAGACGTATGCTTGCTCGGAATCCGACCAGAACGCGTAATTCTGCGAATCAAAGTACTTGCCCCATTCTTCGGGAATAACAGGTTCATCCCTAAGCTTCTTCCAGTGAATGCCATCGGGTGACGTGAATGCTTTCAATCCACCGGGGCCTCGCCGTTCGCGCACTTCAAGATGTTCTTTGTGCGGCTGATACGCGAGACCACCGAGCGCCTTGTATCGCTCCGCGGCCGGTACATCAGGTCGAGTATCGATGAACGGCGTGAAATTGTGTGTCACCAGGAACTCGTCCATCAGCACAACATTACCATCCGGGAACGTGGGATGATCTTCATAGATGCCCAGCTTTGGCAATGTCCAGTTGATGGCATTCTTGCTCTCGGCGTAAAGAGTCACTTCGCCTTCGTGGTACTGCTCCCAGCCTTTCTTCCAATGATTGCCGGGTTTTGTGTCGCCTCGGTAGTAGAACTGAAACTTATCGTCCGAGCGGAGCACGGTCGCGTAATGGCCGTGCGGCCTCGGTGGCGAAACTGGTGGACCGAGTTGCGGCGTATGAAGCTTGAGCGAAGCCCCATTCAACTCGCCGACGATCACTCGGTCAACAAACAACTCGCGCCGCGATCCGATGTCGATGATTTCAGTCGAATCGTCAGCCGACGCAAACTCCGTCAACAAACAAAGTCTCACCAAGACGATAGCTATTGCACAAACAAGCGATAAGACGGTGTAGCGATTCGGTGTCTTCATCATCGTCAATACTTTCTCGAGAACGCGGTATAGCACGACGCCGAGTTCCTGTGGCTATAAAGCAACTCGATACTTCAACTTCATGATTTGAAGAACAGAGACGTTACTTCGGAGATCCAAAAGATCGGTTCAAAATAATCCTCTGCGCCCTCCGGAATAGTCAGCTCGGGTCGCGCCACGTGGGCAACCCGGCGGTCTTGCGTCCAATCGATTACTAAGTCGTCGGTGTCTGCGGAAAACAATCGGATCTTGAGCGGCAGCGGGTTTGGAAAGGGAAGATAGGGGATGACGATAGAGGCGGCGTCGATCGTGGTTCCGTAGATCGACTGGGCGGGATGGCTGCCGAAAAACAAAAACCCTTTCTGAGCTTCCCATTGAAAGAGCGGCTCGCCGAGCGTCGTCAAAACTTCTTCCTCCGACGCTCTAATTGAAACATGCTGCGAAATGTTCACAGCCTTTTGCACTTGAATGCGTTCACCTAGGCCGATTGCGGCGGCGATCAGCGCCCACGAATTCAGGAAGGTGTTGCAGGCGAACATAGCTTTGTCCTCGATTACCAGCGAGCCAGAAGCCGAACGGATGCCCAATCAACCACGACCTTTAACCTAGCCGATTTTAAGACGGCGACCAACGGTTGTTCACCCGTCGACGCCACACTTCACCGATCATCGTCAGTGTCTTTCTCCCGAATAGGGCGGTAAAGCCATGCCACATCGTGCCACTTGCCGAACTTGTACCCCACCCTCGGAAACACGCCGATGGGCTCAAAACCGAAGCTCTTATGGAAACCCACACTGGGCTCATTCGGCAGTGTGATCCCGGCGTAGGCGTTTCCGTACCCGAGCTCTCGTAGATGTCTGAACAGCACCGTGTACAGCGCACGCGCAACTCCATCGCGGTGGTGAGACGCGTGAACGTAGGCCGAGGTTTCCACCGAGTATGCATACGCTTCCCGCGCACGGTGGGCGGAACCATACGCATATCCAATGGGTCGCTCATCGATCTCGGCTACGAGCCACGACCACTTTTCTACAGCCCTTTTGATACGTTCAGCGAACCGCGCCGCGGTAGGAATTTCCAGCTCGAACGAAACGGCGGTCGTTTCGACGTAAGGGCGATAAATTTCCAGCAACTCGTCGGCGTCGGTCGTGGCAGCGGTGCGAATCGTGAACGGCAAAGTCATCGTTATGCGTTCGAAACAAAGTGCGCTCTTACCGGCTGTATTTAGACGGATAAGTCGTAAGCTGAACTTTGTCGCTTGTGCGGGTTGTTTGAATCGATGATTTTAGTCGCCGAGGAGCTGCAGCGGCAAGCTCTTAGTCAGTGCCGGGGTTCGCGTACCAACGGGTGCGGACTGCGGAATTCACGATCTCATGCCAATGGCGTTTGTCTCACACCGCTTGCAGCATCATGTACCGTTCTAACTCCTACTGCGAATGTCCTCTATCAAGCGTCTCCACTGTGGAGCATTTAAATCCCCCCGCCACGAGGTCAAATCAAGCGTTTGATAGCTTCGGAAGCCGTAGGGTAAATCGCATTTTGTTATCATAACCGGAAACAACTTCTTACTATCCTTCGCGACGTCTGCTTCTTCCTTAACATAGTCTGATTTAACTGAAGTCTTCGACCACAGAACAACCAGCACATCGCAAGCATTGAGCTGCGTCTCGATATGTTCCCGCCAACGCGCACCGGTTGGCGTGTTAACATCAACAAACACGGAATAGCCTTCTTTCTTGAAGGCCGCACGAAATTGATCGGCCTTTTGTGAGTTGGCGCGCGAGTATGCGAGGAAAATGTCAGCCATCACGTAGTTTCGCCTTTATTGCGTCTTCAAAAGAGACATCCCGCTGGTACGTTGAACTTCGCTGCTTCGCGTGTGAAGTTGGCTATGCGATTTCAATCACGGCATGAAGTTGCCGGTCGTTAGTTTAATGGGGAACGCAGTTGCCAAGCAAGCTGATGTTGAGCGAAGTGACAGCTGGGATGAGGCACCGTGGTAACGGTTGGCTGACTGCAGGGTTGTGGGAGAGATGGCACGTTGCCATTGGCGCGTGCCGAGAGCGTCAGCAGGGGCTTGGTGGTGGCCGAAGGTGATTAGAGAGAGCGTGTTGACGTGATTGAATTCGGATGCACCGCGGCAATTCACCTACACCCCGTCAATCAGTCACGCAGACAATATTGTCCCGCTTTATCGCCATCCCGTTGCAACCGAGAGTTACGCAAATTTGTGTCAAACCGAAATTCAGTCAATGCGAACGGCCCACACTCGAAAGCTTAGATCATTGGCCTTGGTGCCTTCTAAAACGCGACCATTAGGGGAGAGCTTCACGCGATCCGCCGGTATTCGTTTCCACCGGAATTGGTAAATGTTCTCTCGGGGATCGACCAATTGCCAAGTGCCGTTTCCATTTGTTTTCCCATCGTCGAGATTCCTGATATCCACGCCATTGTTCCAGCGCCACGTTCCCAGAATTCCTCCGCGGTTGGAAGGCTTGGTTGAGCCAGGGCCGTTTGTTTTTGTCACCTTCGGATATGGCGGAACAATCTCTGTTGCTTCGATCCTTGCGACTTGATCGCGGATCTGAATCGCCTGGTCAAGTTCTCCCTTCTCTGTAAGGGCCTTCTTCTCATTCTTTAACGTTTTGGAAAGCTTCTTATGCATTAATTCTCGTTCTGCAGTATAAGACGCCTCCAAGCGAATTATCGCCTCCTGGAACCGTCGATCCAGCGACCGGACATTCGTCTCATGTTGGTCAAGTTCGGTTGCAATACGAGCTTCCGACGATTTCTCTTTGGTAATACTTTCGTCGCCAATGGTGGACGACATTGGCGTGACAAAAGCGACAACGACAGCGAACGATCGTAAGTTCATCGTGACCCTCTCAAATGTTAGTGGCTCAAGCCCACTCGCTCCATGAAGAACATAATTTGAAGTTCTTTAATCGACAAAACGAATTCTAACGCGGAATTGGTCTCGACGCCAACTCCAAGCAGGTCTGCGTCGTTGATCACGCGGGCAACAACCTTCTGCATCGATACTTCGATGCCAAGAAACTGGAAATGTTCCTCATCGCTGTGCAAGCATTTGACAATCACGACGCGACCGTTGCGAACAACTAGCCGCAGCCATCATTCTCCGCGTGATGACCGGCAATGGCGTCGGCTCAGCACGACGGAGCGTGAGCCGTTGTAGATCGACGATTGCCGCGCGCAGTTAGAATCATGTCAAAAGAGCTGCGATTATGGTTGTCGCCGAGTCGGGTGGACTCGGTGAAGATCTTCTACGCGCGACCTTCAGTCGCTTGGCGTTGCTGCGGTTCGTAATGCGCGACCGATGTGGCGGACGGCTTGTCGGAGTCGGTTTTCGTTTTCGACCAGGGACATTCGCAGATAGCCTTCGCCGGTCGGACCAAACCCACTGCCAGGGCTGACGGCGACGTCGCCTTGCTCTAGCAACATCATGGCAAAATCCATTGTATTCATCTGACTGGCCCAAGGCTCTGGCACCTTGGCCCAAATGAACATGCCAGCTCGTGGCGGATCGACGTCCCAGCCGATGCGACGCAGCCCTTCGACCAACACGTCGCGTCGCTTTTGGTAGACCATGGATTGAGCTTCGACGGTCGCTTCGGTATCACGCAGCGCGACGATGGCGGCGATTTGTATCGCTTGGAACATGCCGTAATCGTAGTAACCCTTGATCACACCCAGCGCGCGAATCATCTCGGCGTTTCCGCTGCAGAAACCAACTCGCCAACCGGCCATGTTGTAGCCTTTGCTCATCGTCGTGAACTCGACGCCGACGTCACTGGCACCGGGGGCGGTCAGGAAACTGGGCGGTTGATAGCCTTCAAATGCGACGTCGGCATAGGCGAAATCGCTGATGACCATAAAGCCATACTTCTTCGCCAGCTTGACGACATCGACATAGAATTCTGATTCGATCGTGACGGTAGAAGGATTGTGCGGATAGTTGATGATCAGCAGCTTGGGTTTGGGATACAAGTGCTGACAGGTATACGCGATGTTGGAAAGGAACTTCTCGCTGTCCGCGACTTCGAGGGCGATCACGTTACCGGCGGCCAGAGCGACTGCGTACATGTGAACGGGGAAGTAAGGCGCCGGGACGATGGCCGTGTCGCCCGGCCCCATCAGCGCGAGGCACATGTGGCTGAAGCCTTCCTTCGAGCCAAGACAGGTGATGACCTCGGTATCTGGGTCGAGTCGCACGCCATACTTCTTCAGGTACTTGCTGGCGATCTCGCGCCGCAAGTTCGGGATGCCGTTCGATTTGCTGTAGCCGTGATTGTTCGGATCGCGAGCCGCCTCGGCCAACTTGTCGATCACCAGTGGATCGGGTGGATCGGAAGGGTTGCCCATTCCCAAGTCGATCACATCGCTTCCGGCTCGTCGCTTTTCGTACAGCAGTCCGTTGATGCGTCCAAACAAATAGGGTGGCAATCGCAGGACGCGTGAAGCGAGTTGGATTTGGAATGATTCGGGAGTCTGTTCCGGATCAGACGAAGCGGGTAAATCGTATTCGGACATGGCGGTAAATGTTCGTTACGGGCAAGGATCAAGACAGACTCAACAATACCCGCTAGCCGCCAAAGAGGAAATGGCGAGTTATTTGGTTCGCCAAAGCATGCGATCATCGATATTCAACTTCCGCTGAACGGTTTCAATCTCAGCCTTAAATCGCTTTGCATCGACCGGGTAGCCGGCGGTCGGCTTCAGATCGGGCAGATGTTGCTGCCAAAACGCATTGAACGCTTTCATCGCGAGTTCTCGGAGATACTTCGATGCCATCGATGCGAGTGCCGCTGGCAGAAAGCTCTCGCCTTTGGCCGTGAACCGAATTTCGATTCGTCCATTCGAACTGGTCCATCGATACACGCTGGTCTCGCGACTCTCACGAATGATCGTAATTCGCTCGTCCGGAAACACCGTTTGAAGAACGGCGAGATATCGATTCCGTCCACCATGCTTGTCGCATTGGATCAAAACATTCGAGTCGTCATGTTGGTCTAAGGCATCGCGCACGAGTTCAAGCGTTGCAAGCGACAAGACCGAGCCCTTCGACCCATAACGATCCACCAGTTCGTTGAATCGCGTGGGAAACACTGAGGTTGATCGGACTCGTTCGAGAGAAACGTTTGTGGAATGAAGCCCCTTCGCAAATATGGAACGATCGGAGCGGCGCCGTTCGGCGTCGAGATCGATTGGCAGCGGCGCGTTGTAATCGGCGTACCAAAGCACGAGTTGCAACTGGTCGGCGTCGATCGAGGCCAGCACTTTCCAAGCGTCGCGCCAGTTTTCAACGTTCGAGTTACAGGCTGACAACGCGGCGAACAACCCTCGTTCGAGGTGCTGCAACCCGCCGCCGGGTTTATAGAGTTGCTTCGAGTCGGCGATGGGGACGTGAAGATCGCTTGACACCTGTGTTCGCACAAAGTGAGCCAGTCGCTCGTAGAGGTCCGTGCCTTCATCGTCATCCGGAATGCGCCATGCTGTCGCCGAAATCAACAGCGGTCCAAGGTTCGGACCGTATCCGGCTTCGTCGGTACCGATCAGCAGCGTCAAGTGAACTCCACTCGTGAACCATGTAGGTGAACATGAACCAAGACGATACCAGATCACGGGGTTGTTACGAGCGGCCGTTCGTGAAAACCTTGTCAGAAGAGTATCGGGCCAGGAAGATCAGAGGCTCAAATTGAAGAAGCTTGGTATCGCTAGACAAACCACCACCGACCATTGAAGATACTTTGCATGAACTTCACGACGATTCGCCGAACGATTGCGTTCGCCTTGTTGCTATTGCTCCTCGTAGGAACAATTTGGATTGGGATGAATGCCAAGGGAACGAGTTATTTGGGCATTCGAGATTGGCTTCACACTTTCTGCCTCATGCAAATCATTTTGCTTGTGTCGTGCGCCAAATACGGGCCAGGCAGTTTCGTAGTGCGGATGCCATTCGTCATGGCATGGGGACTAGCAATCGGATTTACTCTGTCGACGCTCAATTTGATTTCGACGCAAGGAAGAACGTCGCTGGCGGCAGGAGCGATACTCGTGGGAACAGGAACCCTCGCGCCGTTGATCATCTTCGGGCTGCATCGTTGGTGTACGGGCGCATGGATAACGTTTGATACGCATTTCCGCCGGCTTTCTGTGGGCCACGCCCGGCAACTCAGTCTGCGAACGCTGCTGACGTTGACGGCGGCATTCGCAGTCTCAGGTGTCGTCGCACGATCCGCGATGACTGCGCCCGCCGACCCCTTCGGCAATGAGCACGATATTCTGGTCATCCGGGCGTGGCTCGGATTTTTCCCATGTCTGACCGCCACACCTGTATTGCTGGCCGTCTTTCGGCCGACTTGGAGAATTGCAATCGTCGGTTGCTTCTCGATCTTCGTCGCGTCGTTTGAACCGATTGCACTCGGGCTGATCGCTCCGTTCGTTCTCGAGAACAAGAACTTTGCCCCAGCGATGACTTGGAATTATGTTGGTGACGCAGTGATGTATTCACTGGTGTGGCACGGCCAAGCCGTTGTAGCGATTGTGCTCTATGCCGTCCTTGCGCGTGCTGCTGGGTTCCGAATGGTGATTTCCGATCAGTCGAACGACAAGAAGCCAAAACCTTCCGGCGAACCAGAGACCGAGGCGGGTTGTGTCCAGGATTGAAAGCCTACGCCAGGCACGATGCGTTGCACGCCACAGGCCCAGACGTCGCCTTCGGCAATATGCTCATGACCGAGTCCGGCGAATGGGATCGCTGCTTCAATACTCCACGTGTCTTCGCTGGTCTCAGTCGCCACGAACCACTCTGGATTCCAGCGAGCGTCGCCCCATGCTGTCTCGCCCGTCCAGCCGCGATGATCAACGGTCAACTTGACATAGCTGGTGTAGTCGCGGTTCGTGTCGAGTAACAGCTCGACGCGATCCTGGGTGGAAAGATCGGGATCACGTCCTCGCTCTTCATCCGCCGCTGCGTATGTCAAACCTTTGATCTTGCGACATTGAATGCTCAGATAGAGATACTCGTCATCGCGCGCCAGCCGAATCGTCGATGGCCAGTCGGCATCGTCGCCGAGTTGGCTTTTCAACTCGGCCTGAACAGCACTCGCCCAAAACTCTTCGTCGAACTTACCATCCAGAAACGGTTTCTCCGGCACGCTTGGACATGGAAGCAGCGGTTTGGGAGGATGCCCCTTTCGCGACGTCAACCATAGCTCGCCGTGCGCCGTCCGACGCCAACCGTCGAATGGTTGGCTGCCAGCGACTTGCTGATACAGACGATTGGCTGCATGGAGACGGCCTTGCTTGCGATTGGCTGAAGCGATGGCAAATCGGAGCCGCGGATCAGCGAACAGAGCCGGTCGCAATTGCTGTAGGTTGTCAACTTGAAAGAGGAGTCGTTCCAGCGGATCGGTGGCGTCGCTGGGCGCGTCGAATCCAGCGCGCTGAGCACGCGAGTCGTAACGTGTCACTTCGATGCGACGCGTTTGATTCGGCGGAAGTGCGGCGTTAAACGCTTCGGCTCGCGACACTTGCTGTACCAGATGGCTGCCGACGGCCGGTTGCATGCCGAATGCGGTAGCGACTTCTTCGCTGGACAAATACTCGATGCACCAAGTGACTGCCGCTTCGGAGAGCGAATGCGTGGGGTACTTGCGAACTAACTGTTGTAGTGATTCACAAGCCAGTTCATAGCGTCCGATGTCACGGTAGCGTTGGGCCAGCTGGTACAAAATGTCACCGCCCGCTTGTGGTGTCAATTCGCGAGTCAGGTCGTCGATCTGTGCCGACCACCCCGCCAAATTGTCCGCGTCGCTGGTGGCCCGAGTTAACAAGGTTTCGATGACGCGTTGTTTCTGAGTCACAAGCCGGAGCGAGGCCAGACTGGTCGCTTGCGGGTGTCCCTCGGCACGTCGCGCGTCGCTCGCATAGGAGATCGCGACGCCAGAGAACAGGTCCCGTCTCGCGGCTGCAGTTGGAATTTGGCTCGACAACAATTCGATACCGCGCCGCCTCAAGGTCGGTGACCAGCGATCGTGCAACATCGTGTAGCCTTGTGAGGCATGTTCTTTGATCGAACGGCCAAGTCGCGTGGCCAACTGTGAGGTGTCGATCGACATCGGACCGCTACCCTCGCCATCGGCCACGGCACAAACCTTTTTTGCCTGCCACGGTTCGAGCCCAAGGATACGAATCTGGTCGGCGTAGACGGAAGGGTCAGCTGCTTGCTCGGTGGCACGCAGGACCGACTGGTTAACTAGTTGTGCAAGCGGATCTTGTTGCCGCGGATTGCTCGCACGGGTTACGACAACGTCCGGTCGCCACTGCCGGATTCGCATCACTAAATACTCTTCCAGAGCCGTGTCACCCTCGGTCCCGTTGGTGACGCTCCAGCCGCGTTTGATCGACATGGCCGTCATCTTTAGGCCCGCTTGCCGTAGCGGGAATCTCCATGTCGTGTTGGCGTACGATCCACTTGCGGCGATGACTCCGGCAGCGAGCCGCTGCTCATCGCTTGCGATCGTTGGCGATGCGGCCTCGACATCGCGGCGTGTTAATGATTCGATGACACCGAGATAGCCTTCATCGCCGCAGTAGCGAGCCAGCAACTCGAGAGGCACTTCCGACGTTTCAGCGAACAGCCCCAACATCGCTGCGCGACTGCCTCTGGTATGTTGATTTAACCACGTTTCGCCACCATCACGCGTGGCGAGGATCATGCCAAACGCTCCAACGGCCCAACCTCGTTGCGCATCAACGAACGTCATCGCACGAATGGGCAAGGACTTTCCGGTGCGAAGCATTTCCCACGATCGACCGTGATCGCGACTTCGGAATATGCAGCTGCCCGGGTTACCCGCCAGCCAACAGATGTTGTCAACTGCCGCGAACGCCTGGAAGTCGATCTTGTCGGCGACTTGCGGTGGCAGCGGTAGCTCTGGCGAGTGCCACGAGCGTCCCGCGTCGTCCGTGACGATCAGCAGACCGCCATCTCCGGCCAGTTGCATCCGAGCGTGGTCGGTTGCATGCGCCACTCGCAGATGCCGGATGCCGGTGTTTGGTTTAACGAGTGGTTGCAGCGAAGTTGCGCCAACGACTGCGGCGGCACCACCACGACCTACGACCAAACCGTGATTCACATCGCCAAAGTCTGCGGCGAGCCATTCATTTTGCTGATCAGTTCCGAATGAAGACCAGCTGCGACCACCGTCTTCGGTACGAAAGACTCCTGCGGGATACATCGCCGACGGCGTGCCGACCGCCCAACCGTGTCGCCGGTCAAAGAACTTGACTTGCTTCAGCGTTGGCAGGGTCGGCGACGAGACTTGCGTCCAACGTCTCCCACCGTTTTCCGTTCGCAACACGACGCCGCTGGTTCGGTGGCTGTACGGGTGCGTCCAACCGCCAACGATCCATCCGTTCTGATGATCGACGAAGTGAATAGATCGCAGCGAACAGTTGACAGGTGAATCCGACAATCGCCAATGTCGACCGCCGTCGTCGGTTGTCCAGATCACACCGCGATCCCCAACGGCCCAACCGCGATCCACGTCGAGGAAGAAGACATCGTGCAGCGCCGCATCGGGTAGCATCTCGGGAGGCGTGCTAGCAGGCTGAGCGAGAGCCTCTCGCCGAACTGAATGGGCGAGCAGCAACGCTAAAGCAACCACGAAGATTCGTCGTCCCTGACGCATCGTCCAAGCTCCATCGAGAGAGGGGAGGAAGAAGTGGGCGGGGATTCTACCCAAACGCGCAGCCTGCTCCTAGGGAGAAGTTGCGTGCCAGCGGCGCGATACGATTAAGGTTGCCCCATTCAATTCCAGGATTCCGGCAATCCTTCTTTTGTTTCTCGGAGGATTTCCAAGATGGCATGCCGATCGACGGGCGTGAGATGAGCGAATTGCGGAGATTGATCCCCGCCAGTAAGAATCTCCCAAAGGCGTTGATAAACTTGTTCGCGAACCCGACCCGGTAAGCCATCGAACGCGTCGGAATAAATCAGGAAGCTGCAAGGGTATCGGAACAATCTCCGTTTCAAATCGAACTGTCGGAGGCTTCGGCCTTGGCTATCGAAAGGACCTTGCGCGGAGAAGTCGGCGGCAAAAGTGTTTGTCCCGGCGATTGGATCGGAGAATTGATGTTCGTCGACCATTAGTAAACTCTCGACGACTTTCTCTGCAGCCGAGTCGTAACGCCGTTGCGTCGAATCCGATTCGAACTCGCGTGGTCGATCAAGCGCTCGGTTCATGACGTCGGCGTCACGTTCGGTGACGCGACCGCTGAAGTTTGCCGCGGTAAGTTGATTGTGAACGAATGCCTGATGTCCTAGGACCATCAGCGCGACGACGTCGCTGTCTGGCGTGATGTATGGCGAGGTTCTAATGTGATTTCGCAAATCCGTGACGTTGGCGCCAGCCTCGACATCAATATTCTCTGGGCCGCCGCTACGGTCGACGATCACGTTTCCCATGTGTCTTTGTTTGCCGTGTGTGCCGGTGACATACCAACCGCCCCAACGCTGGGCGAGCGGACTGGAATCGTTAGTTCGATAAGTTCCAGAGCTGAGAACTGGGAGGCCGCTCGCATCGGAATACACCGACCGCATGATATGACCCGGCACGCGCTGCGTATGACTCGACGCATGGCACAATAAACAGTGATCCGATTGCCGTGTAATGACCGCTCGCGACGTGTTATGTTGGTCCAGCGAATAGAACACCGCACCGAGCTGCGGATCGACTGCCGAGATCTCGACGACGTCACCTTGCTGTACCCAGCCAAGATAGATGTCGTCGTTGAAATAGAGTGCACGAGGCGTTCGTGGCGAGATGCGACTTCGTTGAAAACTGGTCTTGGAGAACACCAACGTTTGCGATGACGCCGGAACTTCAAGATACTTCATCAATGCCGGCAAATACCCATGCTTGCCATCATATTCCAGTGTCAGTTCGCCGGCGTCGATCTTTTCTTTCAGCTGAGCGACGCGATCGTGCGGTGTTGCGCTCGAATAGTTGATCGGATCGCGTTCAAACTCCAGCTGTCCGAACGCCGATCCAGCGAACAGCAAGACCAAAGCTGCGACCAATGTGAACAAGCTGTGATTTCGGCGACGATATTTCACTTGATTGCCTCGTCATTCGCGCTCTATGCCGCTTGGTAATGACGCGTTATCAAATCATTTTGCAACCAAAGCAGCTTGTTGAACGCCCGCAAGGTTCGTGTTTGTGCTTCGGCATCGAGACCGAGCCCCAAGATTGTCGCTACTAAAGCGTCTGATACGAATCCCAGCAGTGCGTTCATCTGTACAAGTGGAACGTCAAGTTCGGCGCTACCGGCTTTCGGCGTATGAATCTTGCCGACGACGTCCAAATAGTTGAGCATCGTGCCGTCATACGGTTTCGTGACCAATGCCGTCAGGTATCGACCGAGATGTTGCTTGCGAAACTCGATCATCTCGTGGTCTTGTGTCAGCGTGTCGATGTCGGCGGGAGTATCGCCTTCGTAACCGGATTGCCGAGGCACGAAATGTCGCTTTGTTGAGCTGTACGAAAACAACTTGTCGTAGACCGCGTCGACTAAAGAAGGAACTAATGGAGCCAAGTGGGCGGCGGCTCCATGAATCGCCGCAATGTCGTCTTCGCCGAAGCCCATAAACTCGGTCAGGTAACCAAAACGATAGGCAAGATCCGATTCAAGTTGATGTTCATCAATTTGCTTCATCTGGTGCTGCTCCCACATCGAATTCTGAGACTGCTGGAGATTACGTGCGTCGATTGTTAAACTGGATACCATTATCCAATTATTGCTAGGAGTATACTACCGGTAAATTGGATGTCAATATCCAATTAGGATTCCCACTATGTTGTCCCAGACTGTTGAGTACGCATTGCGAGCCGTCGTTTACTTGGCGGACCAATCGCCGAATGCTCGAACGACGAGCCAGATCGCAGAAGCCACGCACGTCCCGCCGGCTTATATGTCCAAGGTGCTTCAAGGATTATGTCGCGCCAAGGTCTTGCGATCGCAGCGTGGGATTGGTGGCGGCATGTCGCTTGTCAACGCGCCGGAAGAGCTGACGATTTTAGATGTCGTCAATGCGGTTGAACCGATAGGCAGGATCGAGAGTTGTCCGCTTGGACTGAAGGTTCACGGAGTTCATCTGTGCGCGTTGCATCGACGGCTTGATAATGCCTTGGCAGCGGTCGAAGATGCGTTCCGAAGCACGACGCTTGCAGAAGTCCTCGCCGACCCGAACCCGAGTGTTCCACTCTGCGATTTACCCGGACGTTCTACCTAGGTAAATAAGTAGGGTGTCGGCATCAGCCGCACCAAAAAAGCGTTCTTGGGATTGCGTGCAATCAATTGGTGCGGCTGATGCCGACACCCTACGCTAACGAACACATCGTGAAGCCACACAGTAGGAATGATGACAATGAAGTCGATCCGTGTCGCGACCTGCCAGTTCTCGGTCGAGCCTCAGATTTCGCACAATCGCCGTGCTGTGTTGCGACAGATCGACCAAGCTGCAAACCAGAATGCCGATGTTGTTCACTTCTCCGAGTGTGCGCTCTCCGGATACCTTGGAGTCGACATTCCTGATGTCAATTCGCTCGACTGGGACGAGCTTCAGTCCGCAACACGCGACATCATGTCGGCGGCGAAGAACCATAAGGTGTGGGTACTCCTTGGATCGACCCATCGTTTGTCGCGAAAGAACAAACCGCACAACTCGATTTACGTGATCAATCCGCGTGGTAAGATCGTCGATCGCTACGACAAACGATTCTGCACGGGACTTGGCGGCAAGCGACCGACGCTTGACTTATCGCATTACTCGCCCGGCGATCGAGCGGTGACGTTTCGAGTAAACGGAGTCACTTGCGGTTTGCTGATCTGCTACGACTATCGCTTCCCAGAGCTGTATCGTGAGTATCGTAGCCAGGGTGTGCAAGCGATCTTTCAGTCGTTTCACAACGCCCGATCGATGGTGGTCGACGACCCCAAGTACAACATCTGGAAGACGATCGTACCTGCGACGATGTCGTGTCGAGCTGCCGAGAATCACTTTTGGATCAGTGCCAACAATAGTACGACTCGCCCTTCTCGGTGGGGTAGTTTCGCCGTGCGACCTGACGGGCAAATCGTTGGCAAACTTTCGCTGCATAAGCCTGGTGTTTTGATCACGGATATGGTGATTGACCCGAGCTACTTCGATGCGCCAGGCCCTTGGCGCGAGTCGGCGATGAATGGTCAGCTTCATAGTGGCGCGTTAGTCGACGACCCTCGGTCGATCGATGTGACGTGCAGGTAGGAATCTAAATCCGTTCGATCGACAAGTTGTAGCGGTTGTATCGAGCGTGCGTCTCTTTGACGTGACCTATACTTTCGAGAGTTTTTCGAGATAGAGGGCGCGATTCAAGCTGACGAGGCAAAGGGCATGGCGTGTGATCGAATGCAAGCGGACACGGCGCAACGACGTCGACCGACACGATGGCTTGACCGTGCGGTACTCTGCGCGACGCTTTTGACTTGTGCGATTGCGCTCGCTCCGAACGTCCCAGACCCAGATCTTTGGGGGCACGTTCAGTATGGTCGCGACTGGCTCGCACAAGGCTTCCACACGACAGCCACCTACGCCTATACGGCCGAAGGCTATCGCTGGATCAACCACGAGAACCTTGCAGAATTAGTCCTTGCCTCGGGGATGGATACGCTTGGGCCGGTTGGCATGTTGATAGCCAAGTGCTTGGCGGGTGTCGGTGTGATCGGGTTGATCATGTGGCGGGCAAAGCGAGCTGGATTAGGCCTGATAACAATCTGTGTCACATCGATGCTGGTGGCAATCAATTTGACGTACTTCTGGCCGATGCGACCGCAGCTGTTGAGTTGGCTATGCTACACGCTTCTATTGGCGCTTCTTTCATGGTGCTTTCAGGGATGGGAAGGGCGTGGCTGGCTACGATGGTTGGAGCCTAGAGATCCAGACACCGACTTGATCGAGCCGGCGTATTCGAGTTTTCGAATGCGCTTCCTTTGGCTCGCGCCAGTCATTCTGTGCGTGTGGGCAAACTCGCACGGCGGCTTTGTCGCGGGATACTGCATTTTCGTCGCGTATCTCGGGCTGCGCGGGGCTGAAGCGTTCGCGTGCCGCGGTCGGGAGGCATTCGGTGTGCTCCGCCGATTCGCAATGATGATCGTCGCAGGTGGACTGGCCACAATGATCAACCCTTATGGACCTGGCCTCCATCTTTGGATGCTCGAATCGCTCGGCACTCCGCGACCTGAGATCATGGAATGGCGAGCGCCGGAAATGCTTTCGACGCTAATGCTGCCGCTGTGGTTGATCATGTTCAGTTGGTTTGCCGTGCTGTTGCTCACTCGTCGCTCGCGAGACATTACTCATGTCGTGATCATGTCGCTGACACTATGGCAGTCGTTGTCGCATGTTCGGCACATACCGTTCTTTGCGATTCCGTTCGGTTTTTGGATGGCGATTCATATCGAATCTGTCTTACGACGCTTCAATGTCATTCGCGACGAAACGGATCAGCAGCAGGAATCGGCGAACAAAATGAGTCGCCGAATGCAATGCACTTTCGCGACGGTATTCGCTTTTGCGTTTATGTTGCTCGGGTTCCGGTTGTACGTGCGGCTTAGCGAGATGCCTGTCGAACGAAAGGACTACCCCGTTGCTGCGTTTCAATATGTCGCCGACGAAGAACTTCAAGGTCGCATGGTCGTGACATTCAATTGGGCTCAGTACGCGATTGCAGCATTTGGGGCGCGCGATCATACAGAGGACGGCCTCTCGATCAGTTTTGACGGTCGCTTCCGGACCTGTTATCCACAGGAAGTGATCGATATGAACTTCGATTTCGTCCTTGGCGATCTTGAGCCACGTTATCGCAGCTCCGAGTCGCCGCCGTTTGATGATGAGCGAGTCCTCGAATTTGGCGATCCCAACATTGTCTTGATCAACCGCGAACAGCCCCATGGTGTGAACGTGATGTTCCGGAATCAGGACCGCTGGACGCTTCTCTATCAAGATCGCATCGCGCAAGTGTGGGGATTGGCGGCGAAGTATGACGATCCGAACAGCGTTGATTACTTGGCAGCGCATCGGCGAAAGATCACAGACGACGAGCAAACGGGGACCGTTCCCTGGCCCGCGTTACCGGTACGGTCGCGGCGACACCGACAACTGGCACAGAGCGATTCCTAACGCCTTGGTAATCCAAAGGAATCGCGAAAACTTTCTTCGCGGCGCAAACTGCGTGCTATGTTTCTACAGGGCGATGTTTACCGACACTCCAAACGGTTCAATCCATCGCCCGCCTAGTCCCCGCCCGCCAGACTCTCAAAGCGATCCCGCCCACTCCCCCCACGAACCAACACGCCTCCGCTTCGGTCGCCATGACGAATGCCGTTTCGCCTTGGGATAACTTCCAGCAATAGGAAATTGCGATGACAAACGCGATGCTGAACGATGTGCCCTCCAGCGTTCCAGCCATTCCCTTTGTTCCCGCCCTCGAACGTCCTCCCGCCTCAGATGTCGTGAGTCGAGTCGAGAAGAAGTTGGCGGAAATGGAATCGCTGTGGGATCTGATGGAGATCGACGACGAGCCGGCCAACCCGTTTGCCTTGCCCGATGACCTGCGTGTTTCCGTTGTCATTCCTGTTTACAACGAAAAAAAGACCGTCTTCGACGTGATCGCCCGCGTCAAGGCTCTTCCGTTTGAGACTGAAATAATCGTTGTCGATGATTGCAGTACAGATGGCACTCGTGGGTGGTTGGAGACTGTTCGCGGGGCCCCCGGACTGAAGCTGATTCTCAAGGATCAGAACGAAGGTAAGGGAGCGGCACTTCGCTCGGGGTTCGCAGCTGCGACTGGTCACGTCGTCGTCGTACAAGATGCGGATTTGGAGTACGATCCGCGTGATATCGAGACCGTAATTCGCCCGATCGTCGCCGGCGATGCAGACGTTTGCTACGGCTCGCGATACCTCTATCGCCGTAGTAACGATCGTTCCTTCTTACATCGATTGGCAAATCGCGTGTTGACGACCGCCTCGAATCTATTCACCGGATTGCGGCTGACCGATATGGAGACATGTCATAAGGCCTTCCGAACGAACGTCATTCGCGAATTGCGATTGAAGCAGAATCGTTTCGGCTTTGAGCCCGAGGTCACCGCAAAGATCGCGCGTCGCAAGTATCGCGTCACGGAAACGCCGAGTACATATAAGCCACGTGGCTATGCGGAAGGTAAGAAGATCGGCATTCGCGACGCGTTGAATGCAGTCTACTGCATTATGCGATATGGGATGGCTGACTAGAGCAGTTTCAAGACGATAGCTGAAGTTGCAAAACTTCAGAACACTTCTGAACTCTTACGAGATCAGCTACGGGCATTTCTCTCCATCTGCTTCGCTTCGTCGCCGCTTACGAAACCGTCGCCATCCGTGTCGAGCTGACGGAACTTGTCGCTTGCTCCGAGGAACTCTCGCGGACTGATGTCTCCGTCCCCGTTCGAGTCCATTCCAGTAAACCACGCGGGAAGTTCTTTATCGTTGTTCGCTCGCGATACCGTTGGCATGACAAGCAAAGCATTGTCTTGTTGTGCGTTTCCGCGAACGAAGCCGATCGCCATCGTGCCAGGGATTTCATGCGATTGTAGTTGCATGTCTTGGTTGCGATCTAACTCCTTCAAAATGTTCGGCGCTCCGTAAATCTCGCGGGCCGTAAGGCGTCCATCGCCGTTCGTATCGAGCGCCGTGAACAAGGCGTCCTCCTGGTCCGCAGCTCGCGCTCGAATCTGCGCCCGAACAACGGCTTGGCTTTGCTCGAGTAATGCGCCGACTTCCTTCTCGTAGACCATTTCATCGCTGTCGGCATCAAGTGCTTCGAACGGAATGTTGATGCCAAGGACTTGGCCCGAATACTCGTCCACGTCGAGGTAACCGTTGTTGTCGCCGTCGAGCATCGAGAATTGAGCAGTGACCGTCTGCGATGTGTTGGCGAGCGACGGATCTTCATTGACGAAGAACTCGATGTCAGCACCTGGAAGAGCGAAGGACAAACGTGTCGGATGCTGACGGGCCACATCGAGCGCCGCGGATAGGCTTTCGCACGCAGAGACGATTCGGATACTCGGCGTCGTCGACGTTTCCGCGTCCTTGCCATTGAAGAAGGCCACTTCCAGCACGAGGTGTGGTGGAATGCCGGTCAGCTTTTGCACTTCGTTGTTGTCGATCAACGAGTTGCTGTTGTCATCAAGCAGTTCCACTAATTCGGGCGTTAGCGGTATGTCGTCCGCTGCGACACGGTCGCCATAGGCATAGGTTTCCTGCAACGCATAGGAAACATAACCCCATCGCGTCCGTTCGCCAATCAACAGCGCCGTGTCGGGCGCGTTGACTCGTCGTTGATTCGACATCTGCGGTTGTTCAAGTGCAATCGAATCTTTAAAGTCCCCAAGCACGAGAATCTCGTCGTCGTCCGCATCGCGCTCGAAGAGTCTGCTCGGAGCTGATTGCATTTCGTCAGCCGTGATGGCTCCGTCGTGATCCACATCCAGGAGGCGTCGGACCGGTGAGCGCGTGCGATTATCGCCTCGAAACTCATTCGAACTTCGGAGCGAGAACGGACGTGAACCGCCGACGTTACGCGTCAAGAAACGCGGCAACTCGTCGCGATCGACAAAGCTGTCTTGATTCGTATCGTACATATCGACTAGCCGAGTTTTCTGATCGGCGTCTTCAGGTGCCAAGTTGCCAAACTGGCCGTAAGCGAACTTGGGATTGTCAATCATTTCGGCCCAAGTCTCCTGCTCCCCTTCATCTCCTTCGATGTCCTTCAAAACACTCTCGACAAGTTGTTCCAAAGCGTTCGTGTATGGCTGGTCGTTGATCCGCAGAACAACATCAATCACCAACGGTCCGTCTCGTGTTAGCAGCAGAAAACGCTCGCTTGGAGCCTTTTCAAGATCAGCGACGGGTTCGACCGTTGGCTCGTTCTCGGGAACTTCGGAGGTCGTCGATTCGCTTGTCTCCTCCAAGTTGTCAATAGGCGATTCGTCGGCCACGGACTGTTCGACATTGTTCGTGTCCACCGGGCGCTCAATCTCAGATGCCGCGTTCTCGTTCGGGAGGGCATCGGGCGCTGCTTCAACGACGCTCGTCGCGGATTGCGGTGGGGCCGGAGGCTTCGCGACTTGCCGTTTGCAGCCAATCGCCAGTCCAATCAGCAACATCAGTGTTACCACATAGAGATGCCGCACTGTTTCCCTTTCGCCAACGAGCCATTAGTGATTCAACGCGAACTCGGCGCTGTTCAAGAGCGCCCACAATACGTCGCCCATCGCTTCGCGCGGTTCGTTCGAGTCGCTGACGTGCGCGACAAACGCCGTCGATTCGTCAGCCGTCGGTCGTCGCGAGAGCGTTCCCAAGAACAGCGACTTTAGTCGCTCTTCGGGACTGAACAGCGGGCTGTCCAACGCCATCAGGACACCGCTCTGGTCCGCTTGGCTGGCAGCATTGATGTTTGATCCGTTCAGCAGCGTCAATGCCTGCAGGACACCCGCATCAAATTCGGTCGCGTTACTACCTTGCATTCGCATCTTGCCGATGAAGGCGAGTCGCTGTTGATCGAAAAGGTTACTGCGAATAGCAAAGAAGTTTGGGATGTTCGCCGGGCGTCCTCCTGCGATGCGATTGAGACTGTCGTACAGTTGTTCGGCTGTCATGGTCTTGATCGCCATATTGGCGAACAACTCCTGAGCATGAGGCTCGCGGTCGAGTCGGCTACTCAACTGATAAGCGTTCGTGCTGGTTAACGTGCGAAGCAGCTCTTTGATATCGAACCCGGTGTCAACAAAGTAAGCGGTTAGCGCTTGGAACAGCTCCGGATGGCTAGGCGGATTGTGTTTGCCGATGTCGTCCACAGGTTCGATCAATCCGCGGCCAAACAGATGAGCCCACATCCGGTTCACGGCGGCTTTCGCCAGGTAAGGATTGTCACGAGAGGCCATCCAAATCGCCAATTGCACGCGGCGACTTCCGCCAGCTGCAGCCGTCACCAAGTTGCCATCGGGATAGCGAGGCGGGACGATCGTTTCAGAATCAGGGAGCGTGACTTCACCCGAATCCAGATCGACCAAACCAACATTGGCAGGACCGCGACGGTTTTCGGATTGTTCTAGCTGAGCAAAAAAAGCGGCATATCCCCAGAAGTCTTCTTGTTTCCAGTGATCGAACGGGTGGGGATGACACTCAGCACATTCGATCTGCAAACCAAGAAAGATTCGCGCAGTGCTCGCCGCGAGTTTTTCCGGCTTTACCTCCAGCGAAGTGTAATAGAGTGCAGGCCCCGCTTCTCCGCCTCCGGTTGCCACGAGGAAATCCGATACGATGCGATCGTACCGCATGTTTTGTGCGAACTGCTTTCGGAGCCAATTCTGAACACCGGCAACATTCTGTAACTGCTCCAAGTCCAAGCCACCTGGCAGCATGACCTGCCGCCATGTGTTGGCTAGATGCGTCGGGTAACGAGGCGATGCGAGCAGCCGCTGGATAAGTCGATTGCGTTTATCGGCTCGTTCGTCTTCCAGAAACTCGCGAATTTCAGCGACACGCGGTATCACGCCGGTCAGGTCGAGATACACGCGCCTCGCAAACTCACTGTCGTTTGACCGGTTGGCTGGCTGGATTTCTTCCGCGGCCCATTGCTCGGACAGCAGGGTGTCGATGCGAGCGATCATTTCGGCGCGACGCTCATTGATCGAGTCGTCCGCAGATGCCGACAACGATAGCCCGACAAATACAATACTCAACGTGACCGTTCCGAATCGAATCATGGTCATTTCCGATAGAAGAGCCTGGGATGAACCCTCAGTCTAGATTCTAGGAGATTCGAGCCGCTCGAACAAATCTTGATTCGACTCGTACGTCGTAAACATCGCTACCGCTGTTCGATGATAAAGAACTCGTATCCATCTCCCGTAGGTCGGACGCCGAATATCGTCTTGCGCAGCTTATCGACCCGCCCGTCTTTGGTGTGTTCACGTTCGAGCCGTGCGAGTGAATCTTCGATTTTTTGCGGATAGAACTGCATGACAATACGTCCGCTCACGTCAACGCCAGCTTTCTCGAGTAATTGGCGGTCCATCCGCTGAAGTTGGCCTCCTCGCCAAATGAGGTACAGACGCTTTTCATCACTGCCTTGACCGGAGCGAGTCGCGGGCGATATTTCTGAGAGTTCCGACGCATAATCGACATGAGGTCTTCCGCCCGCCGCGCCCAGTTCGATTCCAAAGAAATCGAGCTGTCTCGCATATCCCTGCCGTGTGGATGACTCATAACGAATCTCCCATCGTTCCCAACGTGGGACGTCCTCGGACGGGGCTGGATCGCCCGGAGGGCGGGGGTCGCCAGGCGGCCCTTCGATTTCGATCTCGCTGGCCGTGGCGATCGCCTCGTGGCTCAGTAGCGTAGAAAGTTCGACGACCGGTTCAGCGAGCGCGAGTTGCGCTAACTCCAACTGGCTTGGTGTTTCCAGTTCCGTAGGCTCCGGTGAATCTCGGCGAGCCAGCGCACTACCATCTCCCGGAGGTCGGTATTCTCTGTCGATCTCTCTGGTCGTGCCCAGCCACAGAACAACAAGCACAGCGACGCTACTACCCGAAAGGATAACCATCGAGATTAGCAGACTGGCTACGCGATCGTAGCGGCTTGGCGCGAGCGACGGTTTGCTTCCTGCTTCGATTGGCTTCGTTGACGACATGGTTTGCCTCCTCTCGTCAAGCGATCGAACGTCGGAAGCCGCGAATGCGGCACGACCACATGATAACGCCTGGAGGAGCAGAGGGGAACTTTTATCGAGTAGAGGCGGGTTCGGGTTACAGACAGGTGGTGGGAACGCTAATCGACCTTGATTAACACTAATCAGAGCAAGGAAGAAGCCTATGGATTTGTCGCACACACGTTCTCTTCGGTTTTATTAGCGTCGATCAGCGACGATCAGCGTTGCCCACGATCAGACACGCTCGAAGATGGTCGCGATACCTTGTCCGACGCCGATGCACATGGTTGCGAGGCCAATGTTGGCTTCGCGATCGATCATGGCGTGGATCAGTGTTGTGGCGATGCGAGCGCCGCTGGCTCCGAGCGGATGACCGATGGCGATAGAACCCCCGCGGACGTTGACTTTGTCCGCGTCGAACTTCGACATGCGAATGCAAGCCAGTGATTGCGCGGCGAAGGCTTCGTTTAGTTCTATCACGTCGACGTCGGCGAGTTGCATTCCAGCGCGCGTCAACGCCTTGGCGGTTGCTGGAACAGGGCCCGTGCCCATGACTGAGGGCTCAACGCCGGCGATGGCAGTCGACTTGACGCGGACCAGTGGCGTGAGGCCTAGTGACTTTGCCTTTTCCTCCGACATCACGAGCATCGCTGCCGCACCATCGTTAAGTGGCGAACTGTTACCCGCCGTCACGGTGCCGACCTTGGGCATGAACGCGGGCGACAAGGCGGACAGGGCTTCGAGACTGGTGTCTGACCGAACGCATTGATCCGCGTCTGCGAAAATGCGACGCCCTTGCTCGTCACGACCATACATCGGAACGATCTCGCGATTGAATTCACCGGCGGCTTGCGAAGCGGCAGCCAGCTGATGGCTTTGTAAAGCAAAAGCGTCTTGGTCCTCGCGCGAGATGCCTTGCGTTTGGGCCAGGAACTCGGCGGTGACTCCCATCATCAAAGCTCCCTTGCTTGTGCGATGAAAGAGCTTTGGGTTCAAGTCCAGGCCGTGATCCATCGCCACGTGCTGCATGTGTTCCAAGCCACCGACGACATGAACGTCTTCGAAGCCGGCCATGATCGAGTGCGTCGCTTGATGAAGAGCTTGCAGGCTGCTACCGCACAGGCGATTGATCGTCGCGCCGCCAGATTCAATCGACAGCCCTGCCATGAGACCGATCGGACGTGCGACGTTTAGACCCTGTTCCATCGTCTGCTGCGTGTTACCGAGCAGGATATCTTCGATTTCCGATGGATCGATCCCGGTTCGTTCGATGAGCGCTTTGACGCAGGCGACGGCGAGGTCATCGCTACGAACGTCCCGAAACAAGCCCCGATCCTTGTGAGCACGACCGATTGGCGTGCGAAGACAATCGACGACTACGGCGGTTTTCATAGCGATGCTCCAAAGTAGCCATCACGCTCCGCCGTGATGAGGCCTTCATCGTTTAGTTTGAATTGCGTACTGAGTTCCTTGCGTCCTCTCGGACAGCGCTCGTCACGGCGGAGCGTGACGGCTACTTTTGCTTGTAGAACTTAGTTCCGCTGGTTGCCATCTCAAGTAACAAGGTCGTCGGTGCCATGCGGTTACCGAGTGATTCGAACGGCTTTAACATCTCGACGATGGCCGAAGCTCCCAGCGTGTCGGCCCAAAACATTAAGCCACCTTTGAACGGAGGAAATCCGAGTCCAAAGATGAGGCCGAGGTCGATATCTCGTGGGTCGCGAACGATGCCGTCTTCGAGGACGCGAGTCGCTTCCAGGAACATTGGAAGGAACAGGCGTGTGGTCAATTCATCGGGAGTGACGGAGCGTTTCTCTCGGAGGTGCGGCTCGATCACTTCATTAAGCGTTGGATCCGGTTCGGCGCGTCCCTTTCTGTTGCCGTACGAATAGAAGCCGCGCCCTGTCTTCTTGCCAAGCCGCTTTGCTGCGACCATTGCCGGCAATAGGGCCGACGAGACAACTCGATCCGGAAAAGCCTCGAACATCGTTTGCCCCGCATAGACTGCGGTATCGATACCGACAAGATCGTACAGCTCGATTGGACCCATTGGCATACCGAACGATTTTGACGCGCGTTCTATCGCCTTGATCTCGGCCCCGTCACAGAGCAACTCGATCGCTTCATGCATATAAGGAAAGAGGAGGCGATTCACTAAAAAGCCGGGACCGTCGTTCATGACGATTGGCATTTTGCCAATCCCTTTCGCATAAGCGACCGCCGTGGCGATCGTTTCGTCTGAAGTCTGCTCACCGCGAATTACTTCAACCAACTTCATTCGACGGACAGGATTGAAGAAGTGAATGCCGCAGAAACGTTCGGGGTGTTTGAGTCCAGCGGCCAGCTTTGTAATGGGAATCGTCGAGGTGTTCGAGGCGAGGATTGCGTCCTTGCGAAGTTGAGGTTCAAGCCGAGAGTAAATTGATCGTTTGATCTCTTCATTCTCGATAATCGCTTCGATCACCAAGTCGCTTGCCGCTACCTCTTCGTCGCTGGTCGTCAGATTCAGCAGTGGTGCAAGATCGAGCATTCGCTGTGGGTTGGGACCTTTCAGCCTGCGATCAAACGCTGCTTCTTCCAACACACTCCGTCCGCCTTTGGCGAGCGATTCGCGAGCGGCATCGGTCAAAGCGACGGTCAGTTGTCGCTTCACGTTGGCGGATGCGATTCCGCTTCCCATGATCCCCGCGCCGATGACCGTGACGGATCTGATCGATCGCGGCGCAATTGACTCTCCGTCGACTCCGGTATCTTTCTTGTTACGATCCGTCAGAAAGAAGACGTTTAGCAGTGCGGCATTGACCGACGATCCAAACAGCTTCGCCATGCGATTTGCTTCGAGTTGGCAGCCCGCTTCAGAATCAAGCATCGCCGATTCGAGCATGGTTTCGAGCGCCGCGTCTGGTGCCGGATAGTGTCCCTTCGTTTGCTGGCGGATCACTGCCGAGGCCGTTGCACCAAGGAAGCCAAGCTCCGTCTCCGTGATTTCGATGGGGCCACTCCAGCGTTCCCGATCCACCAGATATTCCTCGCTGGCTTGCTCCGCTCGCACCATCTGGATTGCCGCCGACAGCAAGTCGTCATCGCCAACGACGTCGGAAGCCCACCCCATTTTGTAAGCTGCATCTGCCGAAATCGATTCACCGCCGGTCACCATCTCGACAGCGTTGCTCAGGCCGGCGATGCGCGGAGCGCGAACAGTGCCTCCCCAACCTGGAAACAGTCCGAGTTTGACTTCGGGGAATCCGAATTCGGCTTTCGCGTTGTTGCTGAACACGCGGCGATCACACCAACTGGCCAATTCGGCACCGCCCCCAACACAGTTGCCATTGATCGCGGCGACGGATATGAACGGAGCGTTTGACAGTCGGCCAAATAGCGTTTGCCCGCGGCGGCACATCGCGACAACTTGCTCCTCGGGAGCACCGAGCGACTGGACGAATTCGCGGAGATCGGCTCCGGCGATGAAGATGCCTGACTTGGCGGAACGAAAGATCAGACCTGCAACATCCGATCGTTGCTCCAGCGCGTCGAGATGACTAGCCAGTTCGTCGAGTACTGAGTTGGAAAGGACGTTCGCACTTTTGTTCGGAGTGTCGAAAGTCAAAACTGCGATGTCAGGTTCTGCCATCGATAAAGAGAGTGTCTCGGCAGTCATTTGCTTGAGTCCTGCAAACTTGGCGAGATTAGTAACGTCAACGTCTGGTTGCCGCACAGCGACGTCGGTAACTGCGCAGCGAATGCTAGCCTGGAAGGGCAGCACGGAAAACCCCTTGCCGTTATAGTTAATCGGTACAGATTGCCACTGGCACGAGAATCTGTTGGTGGTTGGGGCCGCAAATCCTTTGGATTAACAATGAAACGAGGGTTCGACGATGAACACGCCGGTAAAGTCAACGCGTCGTTGGTGGTTCGGACTGACGATGGCCATTGTAGCTTGCCTATGTTGTGGGCCGTATTCGATTGCCGCTGACAAGGCGGAGACCGTTCGGTTGGTCATCGATTACAACGACGGCGTCGAAAAACACTTCAATGCCCTTGCTTGGAAGCGAGGGATGACCGTCATGGATGTGATGCTGGCTGCCAAGAAGCATCCGCGCGGGATTCACTTTGAATATAAGGGCAAGGGAGCGACCGCGTTGCTGACCAAGATCGACGACGTTACCAACGAAGGCCGGGGGCGCAATTGGTTATATCGTGTAAATGGCGATCCGGGAGACCGCAGCATGGGCGTCTTTGAACTAAAGGCGGGGGACGCCGTCTTGTGGAAGTTTGACAAGTACCAGTAGAATCTCAGGCGATCTGGGGCATGTTCGAAGAGAAAGAGTTAGCTTGGGAGTGACGCGATGAATCGGCGAGACAAAGTAGAGTTGGCCGTCTTTTGCGGCTTGGTACTAGTCGGTGCCTTGGCACGCGTGCTGCTGAGCGATTTGCCGAACTTTGCCCCGGTTGCCGCAATCGCGCTATTTGCCGGTTACTTCTTCCGTTTACGAACCGTGGCCTTGTTCGTGCCACTGGCCGTGATGGGGATTAGTGATTTCTACATCGGTTCCTACGATTGGCACATGATGGCGCTTGTTTATGGCGCTTTAATGCTGCCGGTGTTCGCAAGAGGCATTTTGCGGCGATGGTTCTCGCTTGATAACAGTGCCACCCCCCTTCTCGCTTCGGCAGGGCTTCTTACGAGCAGCCTGAGTGCCTCGATCTCGTTCTTCGTGATTAGCAACTTTGGTGCGTGGTTGTGGTACGGCACATATCAGCAAACGGTTGCTGGGATCATCCACTGCTATGTGCAAGCAATCCCATTCTTTCGCTACACACTGGCCGGCGATCTTTGCTTTGCCACGGTTTTATTCGGTGGATACGCACTAGCGACGAAATTCGCCGCGGCAAGGAAAACAACGCCGCAAACCGTCAGCGAATAACTCTGAATTCGGGACCAATTCGCCAATTGGGTCCTATTCCTCGCCAGCGGATAGATCTTGGAGAGCATCACCTTCGGCAGCTGGCGGGTCTGCAGGATCGATCACCGCCGCAGCCGGTTCGGCTGGTGACGCGGCCTCTGGCGTTGGTGCTAAATCGTCGATTGGCGACTCAGGCAATTCAGTCAATGGATCGGCAGCTTTGGGAACGAGAAACGCCAATCCGCGCAAGCCCTTTTGAATCGATTCGGTGAGCCCCTCCAGGTTGGGCTTCTCTTCCGGCGGATCGGTTAGGTCGAGCGCTAGGTCGACTGCGGTCGCGACCTGTGAGACGACTTTCTCGTGCTGGCTAGCTTTCCCGGCGATTGCCATTCCATCAAGGCCATGCTTTACACAAGTCAGTTGATACTTGAGGCGTCGGCGTGACCAGTCAATGCGCGGATCAGTCGCGACCGCGCCTTCGGCACCTGGCAACCCGCCTCCCCCGTACATTTCTCTACCGCCACCGTACATGTTCGCACCGTACTGGCTGTCCATTTCCGTCTCTTCATCATCGCCGGAATCGTCTGACCCATACATGTTCTCGCCACTACCGTAGCGGTTGCCTCCAGCGGCGGATGTACCAAACTGACCGGTGGCTACCGGATTGGGCTTCTTAATTAGCTCTCGAAGCTGCTCCATCACTTCTTCTTGCTTTAACAGTGCTGCGATGCGATCAAGTTCATCCGTGCAAGCTTTGACAGCGATCAGGCCCAGGTTTCGAGAGACCGCGCTGGCGTCAATCTTTTCCTTGCTGGTGGGAGCCCATCGAGCAAGCGCCTCGGATGCCGTGCAACGCAATGAGATTGGCGCGTCTTTGTCCGCCACAATTGTTTCGAGCGCGGCGTCTGCTTGCGCATAGACACCAACCATACCCTGTGCGGCTAAAATATCGATCGCTCGACGTTGCATCCATGCATGGCCGGAAGCGGTTCGGCCAGTTGGTGGGGGCGAATTCAGAAGGGCGACCATTGCGTCAACGATGACCTTCTTCTTCGGGCCGGGAATGCGGCGTTCCGGCGGGCGCGCCAGGTCGAGTTTGACGTGTCGATCGATCCCGACGAGGGCTGCGACGAGGACGGCATCGATTTGGGTCGGACTCTTGAATTCGGCGATTAACAGATCCAGCGCAGCGGGCAGTGGGTCGGGAACGAAGGCCCTCGAATCGTCCGGGTAGCGAGCGCCATGCTCAACCTGGTTGAGGCTGCCAATTACCAACATTGCGTTGTAGCGAACCGCAGGATGAAAATTGTACTTCCCGGCGTTCTGGGCGTATCCCTTCATGTAATTCAACACTTGCGTCCGGAGATAGGCGACCGCTTCAGGGGATCGCGCAGTCCGAAAGTCCTTGCTGAGCAATGCGTGCCGCATTTCTGGCAACTTACCCCGATTTTCCGGTAGCGTAAAACTTGGCAAATAGTATTTTTTGTACCATTCGTCCAGCAGTAATTTTCCGGCGTCATCCGCCGGGATTTGACGTGCCATCACTTTGCGGGCATTGTTATATGCGGCGTTCCGAGCTTTCGTCCTTTTCGAGTCGGCAGCGGCCGCAGCTGGGTTCGACGCCACGATTGCTGGATCAATGGGTTTGAAATTTGGATTAACCGGGAACTCAGTGTATTCGGCTGGCTTTTTTGGGGAACTTGCCCCTCCTGCCGTTTGCCCGATTGCCTGTTGACTAGTCCCCGCAACTGCGGTGACCGTTGCTAATAGTAGGGCGATTGCACGCTTCGACATAGCATCTTTCTCCGATACAAACCCGCTAGCTGCGGGCGATGATCACTAGCAAAGTGACCAAATGTAATGGCCCCAACGGTACTGACCCGTGACTCATCACATTACGATTGCCTTGCGAGAACCGCTCGGCGATTTCAATTTTGGATGTAGAGGTGATTGAACTTGAGTACCTAATACAAGAGTACTCGTCGTATAGGTAGCCTGTCAACTTCGCGATTTGCCTAGACGCTCTGAATTCTAGTTGTCGTAAGACGTCAATTGACCTCCTGAATGCCCCATATGAGCGGTTTCGGCGAACGCTAATCGGTAATCTCAACCTTGCTTTGCAGGCCTCACAAAAGTTGCAGAAGGAATGTTCGCGAAGACCGGTAAAATCGGAAAAAAACTTTCCGTCGGCATGATCCGTAACCGATCAATTACTACCAGGCACATTTTTGCCTGGAACCAAGGTTGCGCTGGGGGGAAAGGTCGTAACCGATGATCGCCCGCATAGGGACGCCGATGCGAGCGATTCGTCCTCCTCTCCAGAGTCCTTGCCAGGTCGGATGTGACCCGCTCTTCGGAGCGTCTCGTCAGCGAATTTGGTTAAGAGAATTTCCCGCATTGCAGGAGCCCGGTTGAAAGCGACACGTCTCACCCAGAATAGACGTGACACGTTCGACAGGATCGCAGAACGCAAGCGCACACACTAAATGACTTCAGGAGGGGGAACCATGCGACGTTTCTTTGTGACTTTGGCGCTGATCGCCATCGCGCTTGCGCCTTTCGGTGCTCGTGCCAACGATCGCCAAATCGCGGAGCAAATCGTACGAAGCCTCAAACAGCGCAAAGCCGCTGGCGAACTGCAAGGCTTCAATATTGATCTGCAAGTCGATAAGGGAGCCGTTTGGCTCAAAGGCCACGTTTCCGAACCTGAGCAAGAGCGGATTGCGCTGGATATCGCAAGACGTGTCGAGGGTGTGGAAAAGGTGTTCAATCAGATCGAGGTCCGAGCGGAAGATTCAAGTGAATCCGAAGCGGTGGCATCCTCGAGTCGCCGGAGTGTCAATCAAGCACAATTGCTTGGAACTGCTCCCACCCAAGCCGTCCAACCGCAACAGACGACGACGCAGCTTGCTTCGTCCGAAGAAGCGCTCGACAACGGCCAAGAAGTGTCACGTCGCATTGCCCAAACACTGGTCACTAAGTTGCGCGACGAACAGAAAGCGGGCAACTTGAAGCGATTCGGCATTGATATCCAAGTTGACAAGGGTACGCTGTGGCTGAAGGGCAATTTGGATTCGGAATCGCAGCGCCACATCGTTCTCGAGATTGCACGCCGCATTCCCGGTGTCAAGCAAGTTGTCAACGAACTGTCGATTGAGACGGTTGAGATCGTTGCAGAGCCAACGCCAGCGGTGGAGCCCGAAGTACATCTAGCTCCAACGACATCGCGACGTCAGGCCGAAGTCGAACCAATCGCAACCGCCGAACCTGAACCGATCGCCGAACCCGTAGCGAAGCAGAGTGATTCGGAGCAGATTACCGACGAGGTATTGAGTCGATTGGCAACGCAAAAGAAACTCGGTGCTCTGCGTGAATTTGGTATCGATGTCCAAGTTGATAAAGGCGTCGTGTGGATGTCGGGCTACGTTGCTGATTCCGAACAGCGAACCTTGGCACTCGACATGGCTCGATTTGTTCCTGGCGTCAAGCAGGTCGTGAACGACTTGACGATCACCGCGGCTGCTGAGGAAACGGTTGCCCAGTTTGTAGCTAATCCGGTCCCGGCTGACCCTTCAGTTCCTGTCGAACCGCAAGGTCTGCAGCCGTTGCGTCCAGCATTCGCGCCGCAAATTGCTGCACAGCCAGCTTTGCAAGCCGCTCCAACTCCGCAAGCTCAACCCGCTTCGCAACTGCCGAACGGCCTGTCCTACCTGCCAGTGGGCCAGCAGAGCCAGGTTGCTGGTTGGGCTCTTGTGAATGTTGGTGGTAACCAACCGCAGGCACAGCAGTACGTTCGACCGGTGAGCAACCAAATGCCGATGGCGTTTGCTCCAGCTCGTCCGGTGAACTACACGCAGATGCAAGCTGGCGGCCAACCCGTTCCCATGATGGGCGGTCACGGCGTCGGAGTTGCACCCGCTCGCTACGATCACCCGCAGCTACCGGGTTATGCTTGGCCGAGTTACGCCGCTCATCCTAACTATGGTGCGGTAACTTATCCGAAGCAATATTCGGCACAGGCCTGGCCTTACATCGGTCCTTTCTATCCCTATCCGCAAGTCCCACTTGGCTGGCGGAAAGTGACGCTCGAATGGGACGATGGTTGGTGGCAGCTCGACTTCAAAGATCGCTAAGAGAAGTCAGCTCTTGACGACAAATCGATCGCCCCTGCAAAGTCACGACTTTGCAGGGGCGTTTTCCATTTTATTGTGTCCAGTCAATCCGAACGTCTCAGCTAAACATCTGACCGCTGCCAACAGCTTCGAACGCGTTCTTGATGTGTTCGATCGTTGGCTGCTTTTGATTGGCAGGCCAAGTGATTGCAACGACATCAAACCTGGCGCTGTATTCGAGCAAGTCGTGTCGGCGGAGATAGCTCAACGCGACTCGAGTCAGGCGGCGCTGTTTCTCCTGGTCCACCGCCTCAGCAGGATGCCCGCGATCATGTGAAGTGCGTGTCTTTACCTCAACGAACACGATCGTTTTTCCATCGATCGCGACGAGATCGATCTCACCGATCCGATCACGCTCGCTATGGACGACGATAATATAGCCTTGACGCTTCAGGAAGCGAGCCGCCGCTCTTTCGCCTCGCACACCGAGCGGCGGTGGTGCTGACCAATTTTGGACGCGGTTACGAAATTGTTGAAGCCACGACATGTTGTTTCGTTGCCCCGAACGAGGCTGAATTAGCGGCGGCGTTCCTTGAGCCGAACTGCTTTGCCGACGCGATCACGGAGGAAATACAGTTTCGCGCGACGAACGACGCTCGAACGCTTAACTTCAACTTTCGCGATACGAGGCGAGTGTACGGGAAACTTGCGTTCGACACCTTCGCCAGCGACGATGCGGCGAACCGTGAACATTTCGCGCGATCCGCCACCACTGCGGGCAATCACTGTACCGCTAAACACCTGAATCCGTTCTTTGTTGCCTTCCAAAATCTTCGTGTGGACATCGACGGTGTCACCAATCTGGAAGTCCAGCGGATCTTCGCGCAGACTGGACTTCTCGACCAGATTCATTATTTCCTGACTCATGACTTGACCCTTTCGCTACGATCGTTTGTGTGTTTTCAATATCTTGCGGCTGTCAGCTCGCGAGTGGCCGACGGACTATTCATCCAACAAGTCGGAGCGCCGTTCGCGCGTCTTTAAGTAACTTTGCTCGCAACGCCAACGAGCAATTTCCTCGTGATTCCCGCCAAGTAGCACCTCGGGCACTGCATGGCCACGGTACTCACGAGGCCGTGTGTATTGTGCAAACTCTAATAATCGATTGCCCTCCGAAAACGAATCGTCGACCGCACTTGATTCGTCGCCGAGTACTCCCCGAACCAGACGAATCATAGAGTCGATTAAAACCATTGCCGCGACCTCGCCACCATTCAAAACGAAATCTCCAATCGAGATCTCGTCTGGTTGTAAGATGTCGGTAACGCGTTGATCGAAACCTTCGTAACGGCCACACAGCAGCAACAATCGTCTCTCTTGGGCTAGTTCCTCGATAACTTTCTGGTTTAACTTTCGACCCTGAGGCGTGAGCATCACGACACGGCCAGGGCCGTCGTCCGTCTGTTGTATCTCTTCAACACTTTCGATGACTGGCTCGACACGCAGTACCATACCGGGACCACCACCGTACGGTCGATCGTCGACTTTTTGATGCTTATCCGTTGACCATCGCCGCATGTCATGGACGGCAACCTTTACTAAGTCGCGTTCAATCGCTTTGTTGAGCAAACTTTGGCCCAGATATCCATCGAAGATATCCGGAAACAGAGTCAGCACATCGAATCGCATCTACTCAGTCTTTTCTTCGGCAGCGGGTGTCTCTTCTGCGACCGGTTCCGTGGCTTCGGCGGGCTCGGCAGCAGCTTCAGGCGCTGCTGTCTCCTCGCTGGCTGCTTCAGCGGCGGGTTCAGCTGCGACTTCTTCCGTAACCTCTGCGGTGGCTTCTGCCGCAGGTTTCTCCTCCGCAACTGCCTCCGTAGCAGGCGCTTCTGCCGCAGGTTCTTCTACCTTTGGCTTCGGAATCGCTACGGCGGGTGGTGCGGTCGGCTTGTTGGCCTGCATTCGCGCGGCCGCGTCGCGTTGTTGCTCCAGGTGCGTGCCACTGCTCCCGTACTTCTTGATCAGCACGCCAACCTTATCGCTCGGCTGAGCACCGACGCTTAACCAATAATCGATCCGCTCGGAATTCAACGACGCTCGTGCATCCGTCTCTTTGAGCATTGGATCGTAGTGACCAAGGTACTCGATCACCTTTCCGTCGCGTGGCGCACGCTGATCAACCGCGACAACGCGGAAGAACGGTCGATGCTTGCGACCCATCTTTTTCATTCGAAGTCTGACTGCCATAAAATCTCCCGTAATTCTCTTAGTAGGGTGGGCTCTGCCCACCGACAGCTATTCTTAATTCTGATGGGCTCAGCCCACCTTACGACTACTTATTTAATGCTTACTCGGACTCCCGCCTTCGAAATCGCCGTCGCCTCCGCGACCTTTGCGTTTCGCACGACGCATCTCACGTTCGCGTTGTTTTTTTAGTTTTGCTTTCTCTTTCGGCGACAGACGCTTGCCGGTAGTCCCTTTCGGCTTCGTCATCATATTGCCCCCGGGATCGAGCGCGCCGCTCTGCTGCAGCTCGCGAATGGCTTTCATCCGTCCCGCCATCCCTTGCCCCGCCATGCCTTTCATAATCGGGGCCATCATATCGTATTGCTTGACGAGCTGATTGACTTCAGTGGGCTGAACACCAGCACCGGCCGCGATACGGTTGCGGCGACTGGGGTCAATTACCTTGGGGTTCCTGCGTTCCGCTTGGGTCATCGAGTTAATGACGCCTATCAGTCGCTTCGAGTCGCCTTCGGCATCCACATCGCCCATCATCTTCGAGATGTCGCCCATGCCAGGCATCAGGCCCATCATCTTTTGCATCAAGCCGGGCTTGGCGAAATGCTCCAACTGAGTCTTAAAATCGTCGAGCGTGAACTCGCCCGCTTTGATCTTCGCTTCAAGAGCCAGTTGCTCTTCCTCATCAACGACTTGTCGGACTTGATCGACTAAGCCGACGATATCACCAAGCCCAAGGATCCGGCTGGCCATGCCATCAGGCCGAAAAGGCTCCAGCGCGTCGAGGTGTTCGCCTGTTCCAATGAACTTGATGGGGACGCCCGTAACGTGCTTGACGGACATCAACGCGCCACCGCGAGTGTCGCCATCCAGCTTCGTCATGATGACGCCATCGAGTTCTAACGCTTCATTGAAAGCGTTGGCGCTGTTGACCGCGTCCTGGCCAGTCATGCCATCGACGACGAAATAGACTTGATCCGGCCCGACACGCGAATCGATCCGCTGCAATTGCTGCATCAATTCTTCGTCGATCGCGAGCCGCCCGGCGGTGTCGAGGATGACGACTTGGACATCGTCTTGCTTCGCCTTCTTGACAGCATCCTGACAAACTTTGACAGGGTCTTGCGAACCCTTATCCGAGTAAACCGGTACACCAAGTTGTTCGCCGATAACGTGCAATTGATCGATAGCGGCAGGACGCTGGAGGTCTGCCGCGACTAGCATTGGCTTGACGTTGTTGTTTAGCAGCATTTGCGACAGCTTGCCGCAAGTCGTCGTTTTGCCCGATCCCTGCAAACCGCAGAGCATGACAATCGTCAATTCGCCGCGAAGATGCAGCGACGGGTCGACTGGCCCCAGGATGTTTACGAGCTCGTCACGGACGATGCCGATAACTTCTTCACTCGGATCGAGCGAGAGCAAGACGCGGCGACCTAACGCCTGATCCGAAACAGCCGCCATGAAGTGCTTCACGACGTCATAGCTGACATCCGCTTCCAGCAGCGATTGCTCGACAATCGCCAAGCCATCGCGCATATTTGCTTCCGTCAACTTGCCCTTGCCGCGCAAGGACTTCATTGCAGAGCGCATACCGTCTTGAAGCGATTCGAACATCAGGCCGCTGTATCTCTTTAGTCCAAAGGACTTACGCACTCTCCCCCGAGCATCGCTCCGGGCAGAGAAAACGCGTATTTTAGCGGGCTAGAGGCGAGTGTGTAAATGCCCGCTATGCAAGAACTTTCGAGGCTTTCGATCTCTCGGACAATGTGGTTTGTTGGCAATCGTTCACCAGCGGGCCGGGCATCGTGTCGATTAGCCTGATATCGATTACCTTCCCTCTAGACTCGATCCGCATGTGAACCGAGTGTCGCACGAAGATCAGCTCTTTTTCTTTTTTTTCTTCTTTTTCGTGCGGGGCTTTGTGCGGCTTAGGAACTCCTTGTCTGTTTCACTTAGCTTCGCGATCGCAATCACGATCGTACTGGTGTCTTCTTTCTGCAGGGTCAGCTTGCCATTGCGTATCCTGATCACACGCGCCTTCACTTCGATTTTTCCCGCTGCGTAAGTCCAACTGCGAAGCATGTCCCGAGTTTCAGCAACGTCGGGCTTTGCCTTGTCCGGCTCCGGTTCGTCCTTAGGAATCGCGGCGATGCGCGGAGCGCCGGTGAGATACCAGACCTTCACTTCGCCGCCGGCCGAGGCCAGCATCGTTCCATCGGCTGAAAACGTGAGCGACTGGATGCCTTCGGAATGGCCTTCGAGCGTGGTGACGACGCGTTTTTTGCGGACGTCCCAGAGACGAATTAGTTTGTCTTCACCTCCCGTGGCGATCATCGCCCCGTCAGGAGAAAATGCAAAGCAGGTCAATAGGCTGTCGAGAGTCATGGTGGACGTCGGCTTGCTGACGACTTTACTGAAGTGAGTTTCGAACAGCAGCTCTGGTTTCATGCGCTGCCAATTCGCGGGCGGCTCGCCGGCAAACGAAATCGAACGTTTGGCACGGCCCGCAAATTGGTTGATCGTTGTCAAGTTCGTGACCTTCAGTACACCGCCTTCCACGCGTGCCTCGTCGCTAGTGCCGATCACTCCGAGCGCCGCGTGCGCGAGGGCTTCTCCGAAACCATCTGGCTCCGGTTCGTACTTTCGGACCATGATATCGGCGCGATCGACAACGTCAGCCAGCAACGCCGCAACATTTGTTGCCTTGTCACTACGACTGGCGGGAATTCCACGGGGCGGAACGCTCCAAATCGTCAACGCCGAACTCGATGGTGTTGCTGGGCGAGGCGCTACGCGACTTGGCCTGCCAGCCGGCAACCGCCCGGTCGCCGCCCTGGCCTCGATTCCCGTCAGGACAGCCAACATTTTGCCATCTGGAGAGAAGTGAGTATCGTAAAGATTGCCGGGAGGGAGTGCCAGCGGAACGCCCGCCATCGTATTGCCGGTTGAGACAAAGAGCAGCATCCGCCCTTCCCATCGTTCTGAAAGGCGTGGTCGAGATGGATCCATCTTAAAGTGTTGCCGCCAATTTCCGGCGGCGACTGCTAAACCAGTAGGCGAGAACGCCAGCGAACTTATCGGCCGCTCTCTTACACCCGAATCGATCGGCGATAAGTCCGGGCCGGACGCGAGACTCCCATCATCCCTCAGTCGCCAGAGGTGAACGCGGTCGCTACCGGTCAGAATCGTTTTGCCGTCCGGAGCGAATGCGATGCCGAGCGCGAATGACTTGAGACCTTCCTTTGCTTCAGCAAACCCTTCGCAAAGAGATCCATTGGCGACTCGCCACACCGATAGACCGCCTCTGGAAGAGGAACCAATCGCCGACGCCAGCAGCTTGCCGTCCGGCGAGAAAGCGATCTTGGCCTGCCCGCCCGTACTGAATGATTCGCGAGGCGTGTCACTCTTCCAGGTCTTGCCTGTTTTCACATCGACAAACGTGATCACTCCTTCTCGGTCGGGGGGAGCCACAGCGAGAAGGTTATCAACCGGCGCAAAGACCACATGGCTTCCGCGGATATCCAGATCGATCTCGACGGGCTCCGCTGCACTTGATCGGTGAAGTGGTATCACGATCAAGATAACCGCGACGATGCCTAGAGTTGTCGTTGCGCGCATGAGCTTGATTCCTATTGATCGTTCGTGATGGCTCGGATTGTAGCTCCCCGTTTAGTCTTCTGGCAAACGCCACAAACGCGCGGTCTTGTCCCAGCTTGCGGAAAGTGCAAAGCGACCATCGGTCGAGAATTCGACGTGACGGACTGTATCGCGATGCCCGTCGAAATGAGTGATCTCACGCCCCGTCTCCACGTCCCACAGACGAATTGCGTAATCATCGTTTGGGGTTCTAAGGGCTCCGTCAGAGTTTCTGCCCTGGCAACCGCCTGACGAGAGAACCGTCAATCCATCCGGAGAGAATCGCACGCAGTGGACCGTACTGCGTTGCCCGGAGAAGCGACGGATTTCGGTGCCAGTTTCCAAATCTGAGAGCACAATGGTGCCGTTGGTATCTCCGCTGACTGCGCGTTTGGCATCAGGCGAGATGTCAACACAGTAGATCGCGGTATCGTGTACCTTGAAGCGACGAACCTCGTTACCGTCGGTGAGCTCCCAAAGTACGAGTTCTCCAGATTCGCTACCGATCAATGCATGTTTGCCATCGGACGAGACCGCGCGACCTTGTTGGCGGGTCGCGCTCTTAATGCTGAATGTAGACAGCTTAGCCCAGTCGTCGACCTCCCAGACCCGAACACTTCGGCTCGATATGCCCGTGAACTTTGTCCCGTCCCTGGTTAGGGCGAGCCGAGTTGCGTGACCAGTCTTTCCCGGATGCATCCTATGGATCACGTCGCCGGATTCGAGATCGAGAATCCAAATCTGGCCCGGCGGAGAGGAAGCCAGAACGGCCTGCTTTCCGCCGCGCAGGAATAAGACGCTTGTACACCAACTCATTCTAGTCGCATAATGTTTGAGGAGTTCTCCGGATTCAACATCCCACAGACGGACGCCGCCTCCTTGTGTCGTGCCGGAGAGTATTCGGCGACCATCGGATGAGAACGACGCGCAGTGCAGCGGTTCGATGTGACCCTCGAAAGTATGAACCAGACCTGCCAAACCGTCCGAGGTGGGCATGCGTGGAGGATCGGCTCGATCTGACGCGATAAGCTCTGCGCTGTTGGGCTTTGCAGAAATCGCCCGTACCACGCGGAATCCGGTCGTGGGTGTTTTGGGCTTGTTGGCTTCGCGTGCGGCTGACCGTGCAAGAAACACAGTAGCGCTCCACGGACCTCCTCGGTGAACTCGAAAAGTTCCTTCGGCGGGACCGATTGGGTCGATTAGCGTCGGGGCATCATACGGCCCATACCAGTCCGCACACCACTCACTTACGTTGCCATGCATGTCATAGAGACCGAACGCATTCGGCTTCTCAACGCCAACGGCACGTATGCCTCCTTCTAAGCCATCGCTGCTAGACACATACTCCTTGCGCCGGTTGATGTCGTCGCCAAAGTGCCATTCCGTGCTGCTACCCGCGCGACACGCATACTCCCACTGCGCCTCCGTAGGAAGGGAGTAGTTGCCGAATAGAGAAGTGTCCGCATCTTCCGTTGCGCCGAGGCGCACGCAGAAGCTGACCGCTTTCGCCCACGTAACCGATTCCACGGGATATTGGGTTGTGTCTTTGCCGGCGACGGCCCGCGAAGCTCTTGGCGCGCGCGGAACATTCTGGCCTCGGTCGGTATGACTACTGGGGTTCTTTCCCGTGATCAGCTCGTACTGCTCCTGCGTAACTTCCGTCGTGGAGATATAGAATGGCTTGGTGATGCGCACCCAGTGCTGTGGCTTCTCCGAGTCTCCGGCAAAGGAACTGGACTCCGGAGATCCCATCAGGAACTCGCCGGGTGGAATGAGGCTGAACTTCATACCGATGCTGTTGGTGAACTTGACGGGCACATCAAGGTAGTCCGCCCACGCTTGCTGGTGCGCGCGGGCTTGTGCCTCATCAAACGTAGCTTTGGCAATCGACGGCGCGTTCGGACCGAACAGACTTGTCGCCGTGGTTGTTCCGCGCGGCCAGGATGGCACCGGTCCATCAAGGATCGAAATTCGCAGGACATTATCGCCATTCTTAACGACGGTAAACTCGTCGGCTTTGATGCGGCTGTCGCCGCGCAAAACTTCAAAGTGGTGCGTCCCCGGTCTTAGCTTGATTGTTTCTCCTAACCCTGCGATCTCCAGTTCTTGATTTGCGACCGTGAGCGTGACCGTCCCATCGGCAAGAAGCTGCTCGTCAATGTCGACTCGCACCGTAATCCTGTCGCCGTCGATGAAGATGACAATTGCCAGCACCATTAGCATCCCTGCCATTGCCGCCGCTGCTGTCCAGCGAGTCGTCGGCGGAACATTTTGCCATGCGTCGCTGATACTTGCTCGGACATGACTGAGACGAGTAGCATCGCTGCGCGGTGGAGGAATCACGGGAGGCTTCAATTGCGTCGTTGTAGCTCGCGTTGACTGCGCGCCGGGCGTCGTGGTAGCGAACAATTGCGCTAGTGCCTCGTCGTCCTTTTTGACGGTCGCGGTTTCGCTTGTCGTCTGCTTACTGGAACTCTTTAAGTACTTGGTTAGGGCGGCAGCTACGTCTTCCATCGAGTCGTAACGATCCTCGATCTGCTTCGCCATCATCTTCAGGCAGATCTCCCGTAGTCGCGAATCGAGATCAGGTCGCAGTTCAGTTGGCTCGCACGGTTCAGACCCCGAGATTTGCATGACGATCTCGGTGAGCGATCCACTGAGCTTGAGCGGCAGCTTCCCAGTCAGCAACTCGTAAAAGATGACTCCCAAACTATAGATATCACTCGCGTGGCTCGTGTCTCCAAGCGTTTGCTCCGGTGCCATATAGGCCGGAGTTCCGATAACAGCTCCATTTACGGAGAGTCGTTCGGTGTCTTTCCCGCCGAGTTGACGCGCCAGCCCGAAGTCCATGATGACCGGCTCGCTATGCTGGTCAACCATGATGTTGTCGGGCTTCAGGTCGCGGTGAATCACACCTTCCTTGTGGGCCGCCGTGAGGGCCAAGGCGAGTTTGCGAACGAGATGAGCAACGGTCCTTTGGGCTATCTCTCGATCCGGTTGAATGAACGCTGAAAGTGGCTTGCCCTTGACCAGCGCCATCGTGATGTAATGGCAGCCATCGATTGCTCCGGTGTCGTAGACGGGGCAGAGGTTTCGATGACTAAGCTTGGCCGCCGATTGAGCCTCGTTCAGGAACCTTTCCATCAGTTCTGTATTCGAGTTCTGCTCACGCTTAGGAACTTTGAGTGCCACTTGGCGTTGCAGCTTTGTATCCAGCGCACGATAGACTTCTCCCATTGCCCCTGAGCCCAAGGTCTTCTCAACCTGGTAACGACCGAACGGAGCGTCGCCCGACCGTTGATCTAACGGCATCGCCGAATCGGAGAACAGCTCGGCGGGCGCGTCAGGTGACGGAGTTGTCGCCTTCATGGTGCGGTAAACGTCGGTATCGAGGAGTGCGTTGTCCGGCTGAGCCAGCTGGCGCCACCTTTCGGCCGCATCTAGATCCGCGAAATGCTCGGACAATTGATCGGCAAGATCGGAGTATCGCCCTAGCAGCGCAGCGCGATCGACCTGCTCTCCCGCATCGATTCGGAACGCATAGTCCGCAATGATTCGGTTAAGTTGCTGCTCGCGGTCAGCGTCGCTCGTTGCTTCATCGTTCATCGTCAATCCTGTTCGGCGTGGCTCGGAAGGAACTCGCAAATCTCGGCCTCTTCCTACAAGGGCTCGAAAGAGTTCCGAATCGGGCGGCCCGATTTACGCTTTTGTCAGAATATCTCCGTAGTCTGGTGGTGGGATCACGCGACGATCCGCAAATCAGCAACTTCAGCCTTCAGGATCGATCGTGTTGTAGTACTTTCTGAGGTTCCGAAGGCCACGTTTAAGCAGCGACGCGACAGCATCATGAGTCCGGTCAAGATGTTCGGAAATTCGCTGAAACTCCCATACCTCGAAACAGCGGAGTTGCACGACTTCACGCTGATCCTCTGGCAGTCGCGCTAGTGCTGTCTTGAGCTCGTCAGTCGACTCACGCCGTATAGCATTTTGACTCGGTGTGTCCCCGAGAGGGTGTGGTGGCTCTCGCGGCGCGGAACTCGAATTCTGTAGTTGTTGCTCCTTCGAGATCGAGCGCTTTTCCGTGCCCCTGTTATGACGAATGGCGTCCTGAACATTCCTCAGATGGATTCTCTTGAGCCATGCAACAAATTGGCCTTGGTTCGAACCGTCAAGGTCGCCGATTTTCTGAATCGCCGACAAGCACGTTTGTTGAACGATGTCTGACGAGTCCACACGAGCCTTGAGTGCCCCGTCAATTTCCGCTTCTGTGATTGCCCGGAGATAGGAGCGGTACGCACCTAGCAGTTCGCCCATGGCATCTCGGTCGCCAGTCTTGGCGGCTTTTATCAACTCACGCGCGTGCGAAGAGTTGAGTGGATGCGTCATATCGCACGTCTCGTTAGATCTCTAGAACGTCTCCCAAAAACTTTCCGGAACCATCCTACTCGACAGAATCACGAGTTGCAGCCCAACATCGCTACACCAGGGTGACACCATCGAAACGAAAGAATGCATTTCGGATCAGTGACCTCGGTTGGGGGTCGAGAAGCTGGCTTGGCTTATTTGGCCAGGGCAGTTAGACCCTGAATCTCAAGCCGTCGGACGCTTCCAGTGGCTAGATCGATCGTTCGGATCAGGTGATTGTTGGTGTCCGCGACGAAGAGCGTCCCGGCGGCGTACGCGATGCCGGCGGGTTCGTCGAACTGAGCTGGTGCGTCTGCTAAACCGGGTTCGCCAGTGCCAGCAATGGTCTTGGTATCGCCCGATTTGGCGTCTACGACTTTGACTTTGTTGTTGTAGGTATCTGCGACGTAGATCTTGCCGTCGTGATAGGCAACGCCGAGACAGTGCTGGAGCCGTACTTCGTCCTTCGTTCCGTCAATGTCGCCAAACTCAAACAGCCGACCGTGTGGCAGTTCCGACGTTCCGACGACCGTGCGGACTTGTTGCTCTGAGTCGAATGGGACCGCTCGGATTGAGCTGCCTTCGCTGTCCGCGACAAAGAGCCACTTGCCATCGGATGCTAGTCCGCTCGGCTGGGCGAACGAAGAGTAACCTTCCTGATACGGGACGGGCGGAAGCAGCGGACCATCGACGATGTCTTCTCGACCGTTGCCGGCGAACGGACCGATTTCGGACTCGTCGAGCGGCATGCTCCAAATCTGATGCGGCCCTGCCATCGCGATGTAAAGCGAATCCTTGTGGACCCACAAAGCCCAAGGGCTGTTGATAGCAGTTTCAAGCGGCTTGCTAACGAATCGCTGAGGCAGATCGCTTGCTAGTTCGACGCCTTCCATCCCAGGCCAGGAACCTCGTCGTTGCACGCCGGTTCCAGCAATCGTCGTGACGACCTTCTTCTTCAGGTCGACCTTCCGCAGCGAGTGGTTTTCAGTATCGGCAATGTAGAGCGTCTCGCCAACAATCGCCATGCCTTGAAGATGATCGAAAGAGGCTTTGCTGTAACTGCCGTCATCGTGACCGATCGCCCCCGACCCAATGGTGTCGATCAGTTTGCCGTCGAGGGATGCTACGACGATACGGTTATGATTACTGTCTGCGATAAAGAGTCGCTTGTTGGCCTCGTCGGCGAGAACTTTGCCGGGGAAGCGCAGCGGTGTCGGATCTTGCTTGTCGGCTAACAAGTCGAACTTCATCGGCGTTCGGTCGAGCGTTTTTTGCTGTGCATAATATGGAATTCCAGCCTTGAGTATTTCGTCGACCGTCTCGAATTCGATTTCTCCTCCAGTCCCCCAGACGGCGTTGCCTTCGGGGTCGATCATCAAAACGGTCGGCCAGCTGCGAACGCCAAACATGTCCCAGACGCGATGCTCCGCGTCGTTGACAACTGGGTGCACAATCTCGTAGCGCAAAATCGCTTCTTCGATGTTCTTGGTCTTCTTTTCCGCCTCAAACTTTGCCGAGTGGACTCCGATCACAACAAGCTCGTTCGGGTAGGCCTGTTCGAGCTTTTTCAATTCCGGCAAAATGTGGATACAGTTGATGCAGCAGTACGTCCAGAAATCGAGGACGACGAACTTGCCCTTTAAGTCTTCCTTCGTAAGCGGCTTACTGGTGTTTAGCCACTGCATGCCTTTTGGAAAATCGGGGATGCTGATTCGCCGGGCGAAGGGGTTTTCAATGGGCTCCTGATTCGCGGCAGCCGGTTGGTCTTGCGCCACGACGCTTTGCGAAGGCACACACAGCGTTACGGTGATCGCAACCATCAAACAGAGAATCCGCCGCAGGTGGGAATCGTGCAGGTAACTGAGCATCGGGGCCAACTCCTCAAGCATCTCGCAAGTTAAGTACAAGGTAGGTAAGCACTTTGCTTCAACGCCATCGTAACTAACTGAAGCCTTCCGGTGAATCACGAGACTGCTGGGACACGTCGCATTCGTGGCGATTCGATCTGGGACGCGAATGCGCTGGATTCCACATTTTTTGACCGCAACTTCCGGCGAAGACGCTGAACAAACAGGTGCCCGCAAGCCGAAGAATCGGAATAAGCCGACTTATCCATCGAATTGGAAAAGTTGACAGAATCCGCCGCCGTCCGTACGCTGCGGATCGAAACCGTTACGCTGTCAGTAGTTGCGAAGCCAATCTCGTTGGGGACGCGGGTCTCCAGGTACGAAGGTGATTGTGAAACTATCGAACGGATTCCAGTGTAGGGGAAAGTTGTTGTGAACCGTCGGACTATTGTTTTGATGTCGATGCTGGCGCTGGCAATCTGCGCGGGTTCGATCGACGTGTCGGCTCAAGAATGGGCCAAGAAGATGTTTAAAACGACAACGCACGACTTCGGGTCGGTTGCCCGCGGTGCGAAAGCCGAGTTCTCGTTCGAATTCGAGAATCTGTACGAAGAGCCGCTGCGAGTCGCTAGCGTGCGAAGCAGCTGCGGCTGCACTTCACCCACGATCACGAAACGCGATCTCAGGACATTTGAGAAGTCGCAGATCGTCACCAAGTACAACACTCGATCCTTCCTCGGACAGAAGGGCGCGACGGTCACGGTCGTCTTCGACAAGCCGTACTATGCCGAAGTCCAATTGAGCGTCGATGGCTACATTCGCAGTGACGTTGTATTCGATCCGGGTGAGGTGAATTTCGGTGAAGTGGATCAGTTCTCTCCGGCCGAGAAGACGCTGACTGTGACCTACGCGGGCCGTTCCGATTGGAAGATCACAGATGTTCGGAGTGCGAACGAACACTTTGAAGTTACGTTGTCCGAAACTGCGCGAGGCAACGGTCGGGTTTCGTACGACATGCTCGTTCGATTGACCGAAGCAGCTCCGTCCGGCTACTTCCAAGATCAGCTGACCATTATTACAGACGATCAACGATCAAAGTCGATTCCGGTCCTCGTCCAGGGCAGCATCGTATCACCGCTCACGGTCAGCCCGGCTTCATTAATCCTCGGCACGCTGGAACCGGGACAAACCGTTAAGAAACAACTGATCGTGCGAGGCAAGCGACCATTTCGAATTCTCAAGATCGATTGCGAAGACGGTTGCTTCACCTTCGACCCGCCAAGTGACGCGGCCAAGCAGTTGCACTTTATCCCGGTGGCTTTTACAGCCGATGCGACGGGTCAGATCTCGCAGCAAATAAAGATTCAAACGGATCTCGGCAGCGGAGCCACGGCGGGCTGTCTGGCCACTGCTACTGTCCGTGATTTGGCCGGTGCCGAGTGACTCAACGAACCAGCGAACTTTCTGTTCGGCGTGACGCCATGTCGGTTGTTTGGCGACCAAGCAACTCGTCAAAACTTTGTGTCATGCGTTGTTGATCGGCGCTGTAGCAATTGCCCGATCGTGAAAGTGTGGAGCCGATCGTGGAGAATCTTCGCGGTACAACGCAAGTTGGCACTTCGAGCTCGATTGACTCTGACTCTTCATCTTCCGTGACGACAACCTCGACAACTGGTGATTGCAAGCGATCGCGATCGATGATCTCTGTTGGATCAACGTTCAGCCAGGCTGCTCGGCTTTCGCTAGGCACTGACTCGCGCCATAACGATAGAATTTCCTTGGCTTTGATATAGGGGTTGCCGATTTCGTTACCGTGCTCGCCCGGTTCTTTCGGGCTTAACGGCACCCAGAGCATGTCGATCGCTGAGCTGTCGCGAAAGAAGTATCCACCGACGATCTTTCCGCTCGCATCCAGATCCAACATGTAATGGAAATACTTCACCTCTTCAATGCGTGGGCTCTCGTCCCATTCCGCATGACTATCTGACGCGTAGACAACGTTCATGTTGACTTCGACCCGACGTGGCGAATGCTTGGCGGCCGACGCGGCAAACGCGTACGCTGGATAGTTCCACTTCTCTTCACCCGGCTCGGCTTCGATACCTAGCGGATGATCACCACGACCGATCCAATTCGTAATGAGTGCGTGGAATGCTGCGGCTCCGATCGGTTCCTCGTTCTCGCCCGCCAGCACGACATGCTCGTTGTAGATGTAGAGTTCAGCCAACAACGCTTTAATGTCGGAGGGCGAGAAGGTCACTCCGTTCTTGATGACACTGTTCACTGGTTCGGCGTGTCGAATCGCCGCAGAGGTCCACCCGTTACAATGGCCATACCAGTCGGGCGTCTCTTCGATTTTGAACAGCTTTCCAAAGAACCCATCGACGGGCTCTTTGAACGCAGTCGTATCCCACTTTTCGTGATCTGCTGCGAGCAATCGCCCACCGTTGAACGCCCGATCATACTTACGTAGCGAGTCACTGGTCCCGCCCTCATTATCGGGATAAATGTAGCCGGAGTAGGGGATGCGATCACTCGCCACGCCACCGTTCAATGGAAGATCGTCAAACTTCCAAGTGAACTCAGTCTCCCACAGTTCTTGAAATGTCGAATCTTGCTTTTCGACTTCTTCGCGCGGAAGAACGTCAGCTAGGGCGACGCCCGCTACCACCAACAGAATGGTTGCTGTACCCATTGCTCGTATCATCCTCCGTGATTGAGTCAGTGGCCGTATGAACTAGATGGTCTCGGCTGCACCCCGCCAGCTTGAACCCGTTTCGCGACTACCACTCTCTTTTTGCGTCGGAGAAGTACAAGCGAACCTATGAGCTGATAGCATTGAACCATCGGCAACGGCGAAGCAAGTTATCCTGATCTTGCCAAACGATTCCGCCTGTGTGGGCTGTTACGGTTACAAGCAGTTTGTCCAATTCGATACAACCGATAGAACTCGTCGAAATCGATCGAACTACCGTACTGTTATGTTCCTGCCAACACGCTCAAAAAGCACCGGCGAACACTTCAATCGTCGCGCTTCCACGCTCGATCAAACCAACCGCCGTGGCTCGCTCCGAGAGAAGTGTTAACGCCTCACACCCCGTGTCTCCCAGGTCGAGAGTCCAATCGTTAACATAGAGATCCACATGCTTCATGAGCACGTCGTCTTCAAACTCCTGGGCATACTTTTGCATCGTCGGAATCGGCGCTTCACGATCGGCCAGCGCGAATTCGAGCGAGTCTCGAATCACGGCCTGAACCGTCGCGATGACCTTCGGCGGTAGATGCCGCTGCGCGACGATCCCGCCAAGAGGCAGCGGGCAGCTCGTTTCCGCCTCCCAACGTGTGCCAAGGTCTTCCACCAATCCGAGTCCTTGTTCTTGCCAGGTGAAACGACCTTCGTGAATGCAAACGCCGAAGTCTGCTTCGTGTCGCTGAAGCTTCGGCATGATCTCGGAAAAAACAACGTGCTCAACGCGAGTCTTCTTTGGATAGAAAAGCGCATACAGCAACGAAGCGGTCGTATGTTGCCCGGGACACAACGTCACTTGATGCGGGTCGCTCGGATGGGTGTCTGCTTTCGCAGCCAACAACAACGGTCCGACACCGAACCCTAGCGCCGAGCCGCTCGGAAGGACGACCGTTTTGTTAGCTAACAGCATCGCCGCGTGAAAGCTTGTCTTCGCGACATCGAAGTCACCGGCAAACAGTCGATCATTCAGCTGTTGGATGTCGATCAACTCGATCTCAAGATCGAGCCCGCGCCAGTCAACCTCACGCGTCATTAACGCGTGAAAAGTGAAAGTGTCGTTCGGACAGGTTGAAATCCCAAGATGAATTCGCTGCGCCACTCGTATCCTCACTTACCGTAGAAGCACGTTCGGTTAGGTCGATAAGATCTTTAGAGTCAAATCACTCGCGGCGTTCAAAGCTTGATGAATGCGCCAGTTGTTCTTATCCCGGTCGCCAGCGTGGTTCGAGATGCCGCGGATGATTTGTAGAGGGACGTCGCCGAAATGACACGCGACCGCCACGCCAAATCCTTCCATGTCTTCCGCGCTAGCGTCGGGATACCGCTCCCGCCGCATCGCGACATCCGATGTGTTGGCCGACGCCGCGCACACTGTCAGCAACACGCCACCCAGTTCACTCGGCCCCACCAACTGGGGCGCAAGCGGAAGTGCATCGCCAAGACTCGTCTGTCCTGCGCTGCCGGCTGAGCTGACTGGTGCCCAGTGTTTCCAGCCGATTTCACCTGCAGACTTGTGGCTCGATCCAGTCCCCGCGCCAATGCCATCACACGCGACTCGTCGGAAACATCGCGCGGTTCCAACCGCGAGGCTCGGTTGCAGACCTCCGGCGATGCCAACCAAGATGACCTGTGTTGGCTGATGCTTGGCAAGCAGCTGCATCGTTCGGGCCGCCGCTGCTACTGGCCCAAACCCACAAAGCTCGAACCACCCATCGAGCTCGCGCACCGATGGTGACAACAGGGGCTCGAGCGTGTCAAGTTCCAGCGGAGTTGGAGTGAGAATGAGGGTCGTCACGTATTTGTTCGCATTGCGTTTCGTAAGTCGGATGTTTGAAGGTAGTCACTGAGTAATAAGAACCGCATCCCTTTGTACGAGCTTAACATCTTGTAGTATCCATCTTGAAGCTCCTAATCGCTAGAATCTGCTTGCGGGGCAATCCTCCACGACAGGTTCCCTAGCGGCTATTCTTTTGCTTGTGAGTCGCCGAAGATCACTTCAGAAAGGCGATGTCAGCTAATCGAGGAAGTTATTTTTTCCTATGTTTCGCACGGTGCTAAATGACTTTCGCGCGAATTGGCGTGCGTTACTGTTGACCGATCTCGTGATGAAAGGAGTGGCGTTCGCATTACTCACCCCGCTCATCGGCTTGGCATTTAATGCGTTTCTCGCATTCTCCCGTCGTCGTTTTCTAGCGGACGCAGACATCGCCTCCTTCTTGCTGCATCCAATTGGATGGTTGGCGGCGATCGTTGTAGGAGGTGGAATGGTTGCGATTCTTGCGATCGGACAAGCCTCGCTGATGACGATTGTTCTATCAACATCCCAGGGGCGAAGTATCGGAACGGTCTCGTCGTTGCGTTTCACTGCCTCTCGGGCAGCCGGCATTTTCCAGATCACGTGGCGATTGGTTGCGCGCGTACTGTTCGTTGCATTGCCTTTCGTCCTCGCCGCAGAAGCGATTTACTTCGCGCTGCTCACCGAATATGACATCAATTTTTACTTGACTGAAAAACCACCGATATTTTGGATTGCTGCCTCCTTGATCGGCGGCGTACTCGGCGTAATGTCCTTTGTTTTGTTGCGTCTTCTCGCCGGCTCGGTATTCGCACTGCAGCTGTTTCTGTTCGAGAACCGGCCTCCGACTGAATGCCTTGCAGCCAGCAACCGTCTTGCTAAGGGACACCGGTTTCGCATCGCCTCATGGATCTCAGGTTGGTTAATCTGCAATGCCATCGCTTCGACATTTTTGACGAGTGTGGTGGTGTCGGTCGGTCAGCTTATGGTGAGGTGGGCAACGGTATCACTTTGGAGTGCAGTCCTCGCCGTTGGGCTCCTTCTACTCGTGTGGACGTTGCTGAATCTATTGACGAACGCGGTCGCGGTTACTTCGTTTTCGATCGTACTGATTCGACTCTACCTAACAATTCCCAACGGCGACCAACGGCCAGTCCAATTGGCATTGCCAAGCGGCGGCGGCACTTCCGTTCATCTGACGCGAGGTCGAATAGCAGCTGCTCTTACGATCGGTTGCGTCATTGCGATTAGCGTCGGCTCTCATGCAATTCACGGCATCCAGTTGGAAGATCATGTCCAAATTACGGCACATCGCGGCGCTTCCGGAAAGGCACCGGAGAACACGCTGGCCGCCGTTCGCCAAGCGATCGCTGATCAAACGGATTGGGTCGAGATCGACGTGCAAGAAACGAAAGACGGCGTTGTAATCGTTGCCCACGATAGCGATCTGAAGAAAGTTTCCGGTGTCGACACAAAGATCTGGGACACCACCGCAGCGGAATTGCAATCCATCGATATTGGCAGTTACTTCGACCCGAGTTTCGCGAGCGAACGAGTACCAACGCTGGCCGAAGTTCTTGAGACTTGTCGAGGGCGCTCCATGTTAAACATCGAGCTGAAGTACTACGGTCATGACGAAGATCTGGAACAACGCGTTATCGACCTCGTCGAACAACATCAAATGCAGCGAGATGTCGTCCTCATGTCCCTTGAATCGCGCGGTATCCGAAAGGCCAAACAACTTCGACCTGATTGGCGTGTCGGCTTACTGACCGCCGTTGCGGTAGGCGACTTGACTCGCGCCGACGCCGACTTCTTTGCGGTCAACACGAAGGTCGCAACTCCTGCCTTCATTCAAGCGACCCATCGAAAGCAGAAGCAGGTATTCGTTTGGACCGTAAACGATTCGATTGCGATGTCCGTCATGATCAGTCGAGGCGTCGACAACATCATCACCGATCACCCGGCTCTCGCTCGCCGCGTCCTCGCCGAACGAGCCTCGATGAGCCCCGTCGAACGACTGATGTTGGAACTTGCTGTGTTACTTGGAGCAACCCCACCTCACGTGTCGAATCAGTAAGTAAGTGTTCGCGGTCGCTGTGCCGTAGCACTGCGAACGTGCTACGATCGAACCGCTATGCCAGACTCAAGAGTTCAATTCGGTCTCGTCCAACTGTTTCTCGCATTCACAGCGTTTGGATTCGCACTGGCAGCAGTACGATCTAGCGGCTTAACCTGCTACGCGCTGGGATCTTTCGCCGCAGTGTTGGCCGGTGCCACGATGTTAGAACACCACAAATACGCCGGGGTTGTCGGATTCATTGTCTTGCTCGGAATATACGCGATTCGAACCGCGTTGGCGTGAAGCCACGACAAGAGCGAAAGAAGCCATCCGCTCAGATGGACAGCCACCGTTCGCAAGAGCGTGCGGCTCTGGCGAAGCGCGAACATTGTCGCGATCGTGCCGCCAAGCCAATCTTCGTCGCTGCCAACTTTAGTTCTCGGTCAACTAGCCTTCAGCAAGCTGAGATAAGTGATCAGGTCCGCGACCTGCTCTGCCGTAAGGTCTCGCAACAAAAGATCCGGCATCATCGATTGTTGCTGTGGGGCCATTTGCTCGACATCCGCCGACGGAATGCTGATTAGCTTGCCTTTGGCATCTTTTAGCACGAACTCGCGGGGTTCGTTGTTTATCAGCAGGCCGCTGTGAACCTGTCCGCTGACCGTCTGCACCAGATGAACGCGATACTTGGGATCGATCTCCTTGGAAGGCTGTAAAATGTTTTCGAGGATCTTCGCCCGATCATACTTCTTGCCGATCTGACTGAGGTCGGGGCCAATTTCTGTTCCCACTCCGCCAATCTTGTGACAGCTCTTACATTGCACGCCACTCGTCTGGAAGAAGACAGCTTTGCCGCGTTCGGCATCCCCTTTCATCGCCAGAATCGCCTCGGGTCGGATAACGCTTCCGAGCCGCTTGGTTCGCTGTTCCTCGGGCAAGAATCGCTCGAATAGGTCACGGATGTGAGCCGGTTGTTCGCTGACTCTGGCCAGAACTTGCGCCCGCAGCGCTTGATCGGAAGAGCCCGTTAAACTTTGCATCAATTGAAGAGCACTGTTGGTGGTCGACAATCGCGCGTCGAGTTTGCTGCCGGACGGCGCTGCCGGATCGACGTGAGTATCCTTCGGGAGTTGTGCGATCCAGTCGTGCAGCAACTTCAAACCGACCTCATCAACGACGGATGAGCCTGTCCGCGGCATGCGTCCTGGGCCGAGCTTTGCCGCACGATAGAAGAGTACCGAGCGATACGGATCCCCTGGCGTCAAGACATTCGCTCCGGGGATATAGAAGCCGCCATGAGCTGGTTTGACATTCGAGATCCCCATCTCTTCCAACTCGACGGTTCCCAGCAACAGGAACTCACCGTTGCCGCCGCCCCATTTGCGATGGCAGTGCGAGCAATTTGCATGCAAGTACGATCGGGCTCGCTGATTGAGATCGTGTGACGAATGGCGGTAGTCGACCAGTTTTGGCAAATCGATGGGATCCGACGGCAATTTGTCAGTGAACAGTCCTAGATGCTGAAACGTTTCAATCTGGTTCACGGTCAGGTTACCGTAGTCGTGATCGCGGTTCGTTTGCAGCGTGTTGATTCCGAGTACATACTTCGCTGCCATGTTGTGACACACGGTACACTCGGTGCGACTTGGGAAGTGCCACGTCTGTCGACGCTTACCATTGGGAGCCGACGCGTCTTGAATCGTAAACGCTTGGTCCTTGCCAAGCGGATCTTCGAGCAAGATGGCATCGGTTTGTTCGTCGTTCCAAACATACGTGTAACCTCGCCAAAACTGATCGCCGACATCTTCGCCTCCTGCCAGCTGTTCATAGTGCAGAATCCGTGTTTCCAGCCGTCGCGGTTTGCCAGGCGCAAGCTCCAGCGACAACGTCTCGATCGCCACAGTGCCGTCCGGAAACTTCCAGCCATGTGGTGCGCCCGGCGCGGGTTGCGGGTACGTGATGCCGTCGAATTCAATCTTTGATTCGCCGGGCAAAGCCAGGAAGCGTTCCTTGGTCGCTCCATCGGTCCACTGCGGCGCCGACACCGAATACGGAATCACTCCCGCCGCTGGTTGATGATCTTTTGTCGATGCGAACAGTCCAGTATCGCTCAGCTTACGCGGGAAGTCTGCTTGTCGGCCAACGTTTGGATTCGTCTCCAGCTCGAAAATTAAACCTCGCATATGGTCGACCAGATATAACTCGCCGTGATGATCCTCTGCGAACCCGACCAGACGCAACGTTGAATCGAATAGCTCGCGATGATCCGAGACTCGCTTCGACTGGCGGTCGTAGCGAAGCATCCAGATCTTTCCGGTGTCGTAGTCCCCGTAGATGTACGCGCCTTTTAGCTCCGGCAACTTCGAGCCGTGATAAACGAACCCGCCGGTGATCGATCGAAACTCGGCGTGATCGTGCTCGGCGACTGGTGCGACGAACGACGAAGGGCCGCGAGGGCGCTCGGGTCGAAACGGATGACTACCTTCCATTACGCTCCAGCCGTAGTTCCCGCCTCGCTCGATCAGGAAAACCTGTTCCCACAGATCCTGTCCCACATTGCCTGTCCACAGATCGCCGTTAGCGCGATCGAAACTGAACTTCCACGGTTGGCGCAAGCCATAGGCCCAGATCTCGCCGCGTGCCTCGTCATTCGCCACAAACGGATTGTCTGACGGAATAGCATACGCATTCGCCTCTTTCGCTTCGTCGACGTCGATACGCAAGATCGCTCCCGACACATTGCTGATGTCCTGCCCAGTTAGAAGCTGATCCGCAATGCCGCTCGAATCGCCCGTGCCAATATAGAGGTATCCATCGGGTCCGAACTTCAAGCAGCCACCGTTGTGGCCACCGGATCGCCATTCAAAGATGACTTGCTCTGAATTGGAATCGGCCTTGAGCCGATCGCCGCGATGAACTTGGAATCGTGACACTCGCGTTCCGCGCAAAGTTTCTTTGCTGGGGTCGACGTGATAGGTGATATAGAAGTAGCCGTTGGCAGCGAATTGCGGATGAAAGGCCAAGCCGTAGATGGGCTTCTCCTTGCCAAGGTCTAATAGCACGTCGGCTTGTCGAACATCGCGTTGGTTCGGGAACGATCGGACTTTTCCATATCGTTCGACGACGAACAGCCGATCCGTTCCCGGCGCGGATGTCATCGCCAGTGGTTCCTCGAACTTCAAGTTGGGGAACGCCACGGTTGTCCGGTATGGCGGCGGCGGATCAGGGGTGCCCTTGATTCGCGAGTCAGTCCAAGGGATACGTTTGTTGATGTCAAAGGAACGATCCTCGTCGGCGGCCATCAACGCAAATTGTGAAACCGCTGCGACAGAAAACACGGATAGCAGCTTTGCGGAAAAAGAAGCACGCATCAGGTGTCCTCTCTGGGATCACAGGTCGGGGGCAGAATTCCCTCCGAGTATATGCGACTGACACGTGGCATCAATCACTTTTTGCCCTTGATCACCGTTGTCTGCTTTCATCTCGATTCACAACCGGGCATAACATACTGCGCGAATCAAGAGAATCCGAGACATCGAAAGAGACTTCCTATGCAAGACGTCACGAAAGAACTGGCCGAAGCGATTCAGTATGATCGGTTGCTGGATACTGCGATCAGGTTGGTCGAAGTTCCCAGCCCAACACGCTCGGCAGCAAATGTGTTGAATCGATTGGACGAAATCCTGCAAGCAGAGGAGTTCTCCGTCGAGCGACCACCGGCAGGTTGGCCGGAGGCCCCCGCCGTTGTTTCACGCTACGAAAGCGGACAGCCGGGCAAGACGTTGCAGTTCAACGGGCATCTCGATACGGTACACTTGCCGTTTGTCCCGCCGCGAGTCGAGAACGGTTTGTTGTATGGCAGCGGCTGTTCGGACATGAAGGGCGGTATCGCGGCTTGTGTCGAGGCGATGCGGGCGTTGCGCGAGACGGGCCTGTTGACGGCCGGCGCGGTTCTGCTGACGGCCCATGACCTTCATGAAACGCCTTGGGGCGACGGGACTCATGTCAATGGCTTAATCGATGAAGGCTATATTGGCGATGCCGTGTTGCTGCCGGAGTACCTGGCCGATCCATTGCCAATAATCGGCCGCGGTTTGTCGGTGTTGAATGTGAAGATTACACGCGCAGGAGACCCCGTTCATGAAGTACTTGGCGGCAGCGAACAGCCGAGCGTTATCGGCGCTGCTGCCGAAGTTGTACAACGCTTTGCGGAATTGGATGAAGAACTGAAGCAACTCTCGCATCCGCTGGCGGGACGCGAGAGCCTGTTCGTCGGACAGATCACAGCAGGCGAAATCTATAACCAAGCACCGATCGAATGCACCCTCGCGGGTACGCGGCGCTGGTTGCCCGGCACTGTCATGCAAGACGCAGAAGATCAGTATCGGCAGATTCTCGCCGAGGTCGCTGAACGGTGGGGAGTGCAGATCGAAGGGCGCTTTCAGGTGGCTCGCGATGCTTATGAGATCGATACTTCGCAGCCGTTCGTCGCGGCGTTCCAATCAGCACATCAAATGGCGACCGGCAACACACTGTCGATTGGTGCCAAACCATTCGTCGATGACGGTAACGAATTCGTCAATCGTGCTGGCATCCCGGCAATCACTCACGGTCCCGATGCAAAAGGGGCACATACGCTGCACGAGGAAGTCGCCGCTGATGAACTGGTTCGGGTCGCATTGGTCTATGCGCTAACGGCCGTCGAATTCTGTAAGACAAGTTGAATCGTGTCGCGAAAACAATTCGACGTGATGCAGCCGGCGACGCGTGTCAAGAAGTTTCCGCCGCCGCTCGCCGTGCCAGGAAGATCAGAAGAAACAACAGTATGGCGACAATGCTCAGAATAATCGCCAGCACCACGGGGCCAGTTTGTTTGTAAACACTCAGTGAACCGAGCAACAAGAAAAACACGCCGGACAGGGACAAGGCAATTCGAATAAACCAGCCGGGCCGCAGCTCGCGCGGCAACAAGGTTGAGTTGATCACGATCGTGTGCCAGCAACTGAATCCCAGGGCAATGTTGAAACACATCGTGGCGTATTGAATTAAGGCTCCCGGATCGAGCGACAGCATGAGGAGACCGAAGGCTGAGTATCCCACAAGTACGCGGACATAGACGACCTTGATCGCCTTGGGGTCCATTTTCCGCATCCGCCCACTGCTGGTCCAAAACACATCGACCCAGCGACGGATGATACCGTCGGCGGACGTCGACATGGTCGGGGCAAGCACCAGGAACCCGCAGAAAATTGTCATAAACCAGCAGAACTTGCCCAAGCCCACTCCCGATGCTGCGGTTACGCTATCTTGCACTCCGCCAGCAGTCATGACGGCCGAGGTCCAGCTATCCGTTTGTGTGCCATACGGCAGAAACTGAACAGATAACATGGCGGGCAATGCCAGGCCGATGAAACACGCCGGGAGCCAAACGGCAAGTTGATCCCGCATGACGTGCCGATACCACTTGCGCCACCACACGAGCGACTCTTCATTGACCTCAAAGACGCAACCAACGTGCGACAGTTCCAGGTTCTGACCGCCGATTGCGCTGGGGATCGCACCAACATGGTGACCCATTCCCCAACCTTGATCTCGCGTATAGTTGCTGACGGGCGTGTTGGACAGGCCGCCGGAACCGGCGATCGCGGCAAGCGCAGCGATGAAACCGATTAAGGTGAAGTCAATGTCGGGAAACCCACGACCCTCGGCCAGTGAAACGAAGATGTTGTCAACATTGCTGCCTCGCACGGTAGGCGCATCCGCGACTTCGATCGGAACGCTGCCGAACTTAAAGAATCCCGTCATGATCTCAACCCAGGTATCGGGAGTCGAAAAGAACGCGGCCAAGAACAGCAGAAAGGCGAAAACGACGACGATTTTAAACGTCATCACCGCTTTCAGCGAGTTGTAGATTTTGCCGCCAAATAGCAGAGGCACTAGCGCACCGATAAAGATAATGTAAGCCAGCCCCTTCATTAACCAGAAGTCGCTGGCAATTTCTTCGGGCTGCGGCACGACGCCCCCTTTGATCAACGTCGCGACGGGCGTCGCTGCGTTCGCGGCCAGGTACGGGAACACGGAACCGAAATCGAAAAGCAGATATGCCAGCAACCAAAAGTGAGGTCCCGGCAACGTGCGAAATTTTCCGGTGAAAATCGGCTCGCCTGAATAGAGCGTGTATCGACTGATTTCGATGTTGTAAATCACCTGGCCGAGCACGGACAGCGTCGCCAACCACAACAGCGCTCCGCCATAGACGGCGGTCACCTTGGGGCCAACTAGCCACTCGCCACCGCCGATCGCCGCGCCACCCATCAGCAAGCCCGGACCGAGAAGCGCGAACCAGTTCTTCCAGGTGAATGTCGGCGTCTCGATCAACTTGCCGGTTTCCCAACGCGGCATGTTTTTCGCGCCCGGATGTGGGGCTTCAAAATTCCCCGCGGACGAGGCCTCGGACGAACAGTTTGATTCCACTGTCGAAGATGCTCCTGCGCTACCTGACTCAGTCGGCTCGTAACTTTTCTACGGAAAGGGATTTTGTGCCCGATGTCGCCCTGCACGCAACCCTCCGAACGGCTTTCTTGCGACTTTATGCACCTTCTATCAGACGATTCGTCCGTAGTTTTCAGATGGTACTGCGGCCTTAGACTGCGTAGATGCTGCCTCATCGACGGCATGGGGTCGGTTGGTTGTCGACCATTGGAACATCAAGCTTCCCAAACAACTACAGCCGGGAGCCAATGAGAAGCTGCACAATATCTCGATTGAGAATCGTCGGAACTTCTGGATGGATGCGTGAAGATGTGCGAGCGGGACTCGTAGGCAGACAAGGTGCGAGTTACCTTACTCCTCCGTGGCCTCGACGTCCCAGTTGCACTCAATACAGCCTTTGACACTCTGATACGCTGGACACTTCTCCGAGTACGTCGCCAACACTCGATCCATTTTATCACGAGTCCCTACAGGAATCTTAAGTCGGTAGCGAAGATGAATCTTCGTGATCTTCAGCACACCGTCGACTTCCTCGATATCTCCTTCAACATCTGCCATGAGATTTTCAGCCGACTTGATCTCCCGCACATCCAGTGCGGCTCCGAAGGTGCCGAGCAGTCATCCGGCGACACCGGCAATCATGTGATCAAGTGTGGCTGGATACTCGGGACCAATGATTTCGCGTCCGTACTTCTCTTGATAGAAGTGCTTGATACCACCATGAATGCCGAAGTGAAGTGGTTCGTCAAATCCTTCAATCCGTGCGGTTCGGTGCGGTCCTTCGTGCTTGGCAATCTGGATTCTGCTGGTGTGGGCGACTGACATGAGAGTTTCTTTCATGAAAAGCATTTGTGCTACCAGCATTCTCAACACTTCGCAGCGACTGTCAAACATTGAGATGACCTTCACCATGGGGCTGCGACGACTCGGTCTGTCCTGCGCAACGCCCGTGCCGCTACATTTCCGGAACAGTTGAGTTCGTCGATGGGCGTCCCACCTATCTGAGTCGTGATCCTTAAGTCGTCGTAGAATCAGCGACTAATACATTCGACAGGCTCGCCGGACCATGGACGTCTAGATCTGAAGATGCTTGTCCCATTCATCTCCCCTCGATATCGTGAATCTGCTCAGATTGATCACCTATTAGCATGAACGGACTAGCGACGAGTTACTCGGCAGGAGCAAAACTGAATGATTGGGACACTATCACAACTAGTTACACTGACGTCGGCGGCGAATGGCGTTCTCTCAGGATGTTTTGGCCCAAAGACCTTCTACCCAAATCACGCTGACTTCAGATTCTGCGATTCGGTGCGGTTTGTCGATCTTAAGAAGGGACTGTTCGGCAAGTACCGAGAAGTCGAGCGCCACAAAGATCCGAATGAATGATCCGAATGAATGGTTGAAATGTCTTTCGCAAAACCATGCGGTTCAAACATGGCTTACCTTTTTGCCGCAGAGTGATAACGACGTACCCAATCATCAACTGGCGGCGTTCGTGGGTGGTGGCGGTGATTGGCGACTTGTCGTATCAACCGGGTCTTCTACCGAGATATGGACGGCTCGTTGGGAGGTTACCAACCAACGTGCACCTGACAGGCGCATTTGGGCCGGCACGTATGGTTGTGTTGAAGGCTCCAGCGAGCACTCTCACACACCTCGCCCAGACCTAGACGTAGCCGCTTCGCGATTGGTTACTGCTCTAGTTGCGACGCAAGAGTTCGCAGCGCAACATCAACTTGACGCGTGGGCCAGTCGGTTTCAAACGGCGATGGACGCCCTCGATACGCTGCAACCGATTTCATTCCCAGACCATATTGAATTCATGTGCCTCAACTCCTAACCAGAAATCGGCCGGCGTCTCTTTGCAGCAGCCTATAACGCTTGGGTATTTGGTGGGATGGGGGCGTGGAATGATCTATACATCGAATCCGGCTCCGAGAGTAACCGCTATCAGAAAATCTCGGACGAATTGTACTCCGCGATCAACGATGCGATACAGCAAGCAACGTGGGCCTTCGGTGCCGTGTCTGAAGACTAACGAGGCGGTACGCCGAAACACGATCGCATATTGGTTTTGCAGGCTGTCACCGGAATCCCGGACACATCATCTTCATCTCGTCCCGCACGCCAGCGCAGGAGGGAGGGGCATGTAATCATCTGAGCTCAGAATCGGTAAGTTTGGAGGCTTTGGCAAGTCGACGGCTGACTCGCTTGCTCGAAATTCACATGCTTTGCGTCGGACGTAGTCTGAACATCGGCTCCTGTGTGCTTGCTGCAACTGCCGTTACTAATGATGATTTGTACTTTCAGACGGTCGGCAACTGTGACATTGGCGACGACAATTGTTTAGATTTGCAGAAGACAAAAGACCAGGGCAACGGAGCTGTAGATGAGCGAAGAGCATAGCGTCACACAACTCCTTGATCGCTTGGCACAGGGCGACGAATCTGCGACTAGCCAACTGTTTTCTAGAGTCTTCAATGAACTCAGGAAACAAGCGCGACGGCTAATGATGCGTGAACGAGCAAATCACACGCTGCAGCCAACTGCATTGGTAAACGAGGTGTTTTTGCGGCTAGTAGCAAGGGATGAACTAAGGCATCCGGAGAACTCGCGATTATTTTACTTCACAGCATTGCGAGCGATGCGTCAATTGCTGATTGAGCATGAACGGGCAAGGTCAGCAAACAAACGTGGCGGTGATTTAAATCGTCTTCCAGATGTGGTACTTGAGATTGTCGCGGACGAGTCCCTCCAATTCTCGTCTGATGATACTCGCACACGCGAAGTTCCAGAGCCATTGGACACTTTTTTGGATCAGGTCCGTGGCCAATATGGCCTTGGTTTCGGGGAACTGAGCGATGTGATCGACGAACTTGCGATTCTGGATGAACAAGGCGCACAGATAGTCTGGATGCGTTTTCTCGCGGGCATGACTCTCAAAGGCGTCGCTGGAGTGCTCGGTCTAAGCGAAGGAGCGGCAGATAGCGAATGGCGGGCGGCAAAATCTCAGCTAAAGTTGATGATCGACGAGCGAACTAGCCGGCACGACTCGTGAACGCGATATTGGCGATGAAAGCTTGTTAATCGAGTTTAAGATGCGTCTGGCGTTCTTCTGCCGTAAGCTCCCGACCTGCTGTCTCACTAGCAATCGTCAATAGAGTCTCGAGATCAACCGGCCAAACCGAAAGATTCTGCCTGCCGCCTTCATGCAGTGCCGCTAGCCAGCGCCCGTCGTGCGAGTAAGCAATCGATCGAATGTTTGAGGCGTTTTGTTGCAACTCCAACACTGATGAGTTACGCAGATCGAAGTGGAAAATTGCACTACCACTGGCTGCGGCCGCGTGAGTTGTTGCAGGATTGACTGCAACCGAATGTATCGGGCGGTCCACAGATGTATCTATGAGATTGAGCCGTTGGCCATGGGAATCGTAATGGCTTAATTTCCCATGGCTTGTTCCGAGAAAGACTGAGTCGTCTTTGGCAAATGTCACAGCTGTGACATTATTGGCAGTGAATTGAAGATGACACGTCGACTTCGAGATGCTCCACACTTTTGCTTCAGATTGTCTGGTGACGATCGCGATGCGGGACGAATCGTCGTTGAAAACTATGAGGTGGGGATCTTTCACACGATCGATCGTTAAAGTGGGCTCTCTTGGGAAGCCATCCTCGCTTGCGATCCATAGGTTGATTCTGTCTTCACGCAATGTGACCAAATCGCCGGCTGGGCTAAATCCGAGAGCTAACTCGGGCAACTTGGCGAATGGAACGATGTCATGACTAATCGTCGACAGCTTCCAGACAACGCAATTGTCTTGCATGTCATTCACAACAAGCCACTGCCTGTCAGAGCTAAATGCTAGGCCCACACCTTTATCTACGCTCTCGATGCCAAGTTGAATTGGCGCGTACTCTGACGACGACATGTCCCACAATTCGCTACCGCGAAGAAGCCAGTTGTTCCAAAGAATTGGGTGGCCCAGTCTGATGTGTAAGTTTGCCCCAAAAGGAAACGACAACACCGGTTCTAGCACCTTCGAATGAGCTGAAGACTCAACAATCCAGGTTGCCGGTTCCTGCGTTTTCATCTTGCACGTGAACTCGTTGTTGCGTGTAACTGCGAAGGCCGCGTTTGTGGGCGTTGGACGCTTACTCAGACAGCACTCCAACAAGCCTTGATGACCATCAACACGAACAGCACCGTACGGGAATCCTGCATTGTTTTGCAGTGCAACATCGTTTTGGTCGCGGTCGCCTGTCGCCGTATTTTGAATCCACCTGTCGCCGTCTGTGAAATAGATTTCGCTAGATGACAGGCTGTAGTCGGGAATTGACATTTGAATCGGAATTGCGGCTTGGATTGCCGGAGCGCGAACGCGCGAGAAATCTGTGCGATATGGTCCGAAATAGCTTTGCTCATCAAGCTCACTGGGAACGGGTGCGTTCAAACGGAATTTGCGCACGTAGTGATCATCAGTCGACACTAGGATTCCTTCCTCGGAAATGATTTTGATGTCTTGGATGGGACCGGGGTGTGCTTGTAAGATGACATTGGGAGTAGTGCGGGCCCCAATTATTTCGTCGATTACCCAAGCGTATAGTTTCCCTTGGGTTGTCCCTGCAACGATGCACCGTGTTGCGTCATCATAATCGAGGCAAGTTACGGCTCCTGACACATGCGACTTGAACAATGGCGCCACATTTTCATCATCGATGTTTACCAGCGACCACGCAAGCAGATCTCCTTCGCTTGTTCCAACGACTAAGAACTCGTCATTACTCATGTAAGATACGACCGTAATTCTGTTCATGTCGCGATCGGAGCGATACGGGGAAACAGCTAGTTTCGCGAGTGGCTTAGAGTACCCGCGTTCGCCCTTGTCAAAAAAACAATGCACATCCGTGAATCCCCATATCGCAAAGCTGCTTGCGTCGCCCGAAGCGATGGCTTGTTGAGGGAAAAAACTCTCGTCACGAAAGTCGGTCAATAGTTCCGCATTCCGCCCTTCAAGTCGATGCACCTTGACAGATTGAGTGCCCAGGGCAGCAACCAACAGTGGCGTCGTTGCAACAATGCAGACATCTAGTCCACCCATTAGACCATCAACATCCTCCGCCTTGAATATCACAGATGCCGGGCTAAGCTCTTCACCATCGAAAGCTAGGGACGATATCTCCCCACCAGCCCGAGACACTAAGACATTCGCAGAGTCGCTTGACCAAACAATCTTGTCGTGATCCCCGTATCCAGATCGAATGTGACGTTGTGTCTGCGAATGAGAATTCAAGTCCATCGCGTTCATCACGCGTTCTTTGTCTCTTTGGCCGAGACATGCGAGATAACGACCGTTATTTGCGATGGCAACGCGGTCGACCGTCGAATTCACCTTGAACGACGATTCTATATTTTCCAACGTGTCATTCGGCGAAATTGCAATCACTCGAAGCTCGCCCGACCGTGTACCGACGACGATCGCACCGCGATTCGGAACTCGTTCCAGAAAAGCGATCGGCTCGTCCGATTCATATCTGAGCGTTCCGCCATGGTGCTTCAGAGTATCGATCATGAATTGGATCGCCTGAGCTTCCGGCATCTCGCCGTTGCCTTGGCTTTGTTGCAGATGAATGCTTTCGCGGGCCAGCAGCAGCCCCAACACAACGTCCGAAGCAAGGCAGTTGTAGGCAGTCGCGGTAAGGCGGCGCGCCTCTGCCAACCCGAGTCTCTTTTCTGCTAGAGATCGCTGGTGACTCTCCAGTAGCCGCAACTCTTCTGCTTTGTCAAACGCGGCGTCTCTTTCCACGAGGGATTGAGACTTTTCTGCCAAAGCCGCTTCCGCTACATGTTTTCCGTAGCTTACGGCAAACAATGCTCCGAACACTGCGATAATGACCAGCGTGCCAACCGCCACGCCCAAGCGGTTTCTCTCAGCAAAACGCCGAATGCGATAGGCGCTAGAGTCGGGGCGCGCGAGCAAAGGTTCCCTCTTAAAAAACCTAACGATGTCATCGGCCAAATCCTTTGGCGACGCATATCGGCGATCTACTTCCTTTTGCATCGCCATCATGACGATCGTGTCCAAGTCTCCGCGAATGAAACGTCGAAGGTCTTTCGGTTCCGATTGACGCAGTTCAGCTCTCTTGGCAACGCCCTGCCTGCCGCCCTCTGATGAGCGGCTTGAAATTGCATGCGATAGTGCTTCACTCGGAGGTTTCGGAAACTCGTCGCGAAGAATTCCTATGGCCTCGTCGTAGCTTCGTCCTGACAATGCGAATGGGCGAGTGCCTACGAGCAGTTCGTAAAGCACTACGCCCAAGGCATACACGTCACTGTGGGTCGTGGGCCGATGGCCGCGAAGTTGCTCGGGACTAGCGTACTCAGGGGTCAGAGGTGATGCACCTGGTAGCTCAGAGATTGTATAGTCTGCCTGCTGCTGGTTGCTCGCCATCCGTGACACGCCGAAGTCTACGATCTTCAGTTCACCAGTCTCCGATACCAGAATGTTCGCCGGCTTTAGATCACAATGAATGATCCCGCAATTGTGCGAATGTTGAACCGCGCCGCAGACCGACTGGAAGAGCTTTAATCTGTCGGAGATAGTAAAGCACTGTTGATCGCAGTACGTGGTGATCGCATTGGCACCGCGCACAAACTCCATGATGAAATAAGGGCCGCCTTCATTCGTAATGCCAGCGTTGAAGATTTGGGCGATGTGTGGATGGCTGAGCATAGCCAAGTACTGTCGTTCATGCTGAAACCGTCTGACAATATCTCCACGCATGTGTTGATCGCCGCGAATCAACTTGAGTGCAACTTCCTGCTTGAAGTCAGTGCGGACGGCGCGGTAAACACTCCCGAAGCCTCCTTCACCTAGCCGCTCTAAAATTCGATATTCGCCAATTTCTCTTCCAATCAGCAAGTCGCGATCGATGGGCGAACTTCTGATCTCACTGAAGTTGGTAGTGATAGGCGCCAAAAACTCGTCGTTACTGCCCACTTCTCCGTCGGCCGCAACTAGCTTTTCAACATGAACGCGTACTTCCAGGTCATCAATCGCAGCCAGCAAGACTTTCCGGTCGGTTGGTTTAGCGTTGATGACGTCGAAATAGCATTGTTTTGCCTGATGATATTGTTCGGGTGTCATTGAATTGATTTGACGTTAAAGCTCTAGGTCGAGTTTGGGAACTTCGGCAAATCCTTCCATGCTTTGTTACTGCTCGTCAGACGCGACGGTGCGAGCGATCGTCCAGGCGTTAAGGCAAGTTGCGAGTTGCATCTTCGCTCACGACCGGTCGCGTCCAACGTAGCAGTTATTAAAGCATCGTTTCTAGCGAAACTCGACTACGTTGAGCAAGTATCGTCCTCCATCGTATATCGTTTGCAAAGCATCAGTGAGCATTGGTACGACTTGCCCATCGATGAAGTAATAAGTGTCAACAGTCGCGCTAGCTCCGAATGAACCTGCTGCCGCACAAGCGGTTGGGATTACGCAACCAACTGTCTTGAGTCGATCTTGATAGAATTTCGTCAGCAGCTCCTTTTGGAGAATCTTCTGGAATTCATTGGCTGAGTCGGCTTGAATTAGCGAATGCGTCGCGGTGACTCGCGATATTGCTTTAAAATGCTTGCCAATTGCATTAAGTTCACCGCCTGCCTCTACCAGTGGGGCACCAACATAGTCAATGAAAACGCCCAAATGAGAGACGCTGTCGGACTCACCTGCGCTCGCCACCAGAATTGGCGTTTGCTCCCAGGCCGCACCGTGTGTCACACCAATTAATACCGCGTTTGAATCGCTTTGGCGATATGTCGATTGGTTTTCGATCATGCGAGCGAAAGTAGCGTTAAGGTGGCGTTGGAAATCCCTCTCCGCCTCTTGGTAGTGTTCTGCCTCTTCGCCGTGCCAGAACCTGAGTGTGTTCTGGAGTCCCTGCGATTTATATTGCGACACGACTTCATCCAACAGCTGGCGATTAGTTGGAATTGGGAATCCCGGTGGTAGCGGTGCAGCTCGATGCCCTGAGAAGATCGGCCAGTTCGGATTGTCCAAATACTGTTCAAATGCCTCTCGCTCTGGTGTTCCGGAGACAACTCGGGCGATTGCATTGACCGCATCAGCAGTGGCTTGCCCGAGCGCTTGTTCGTAGTAGCCGAGGGCTCGACGCATTCGAGTCAGTCGGTCCGATAGTCGCGATGTTAATCGATCTTGAAGCTGGCCACGGCCCCAAGTCGGATTCTCTGCGTGTAGCCGTTCCACGGCCGTCGAAAGGTTCTTTGGGTCGATGTCAGGCTCTGCTGCTAATAGCAGTCGCTCCGCTTCAGATGGAGTTACTGCAAACCGACTTTCATTAGCGAGATGCTTATTGAGGCGATCTCGCAGGTGTCCAACAGAGATATTGGCGTCGAGAACGGAGTCGCCGCTTGCGAAGAGTTCGTTAAATTCAACAAGTAGCTCGTCACGCAATCGGTTAGCTTCCGTGATGTCGGATTCATGGCCATTGCCGTTCGTCGAAATCAGGTCGACGAGCTCTCGTGAATCCATGTCCAACTCCGCCTCGGTCAGCAAGTCAGTCGGGTCCAGAAGAGCCAAGGAACGATGATTCGCGTCCCAGCGAACCTTTAACGAATCTAGCTTCTTTCCATCCTCCGACTCTAACACAACTTCGTAAATACCGGTGCGATGATTTGTGTTGAGTGTCAATTCGATCGCGGACAAGATTGTGCCTCCCGGGTGTGAAAGAGTCCCCGAAGAAAAGATGCCACCTCCCTCAATCCGGACTCGTGACTGGTCGACATCAGATCGTACGGCTAAGATCAGATTCGGCCCTTTCATTTTTATTACTTGTAGTTCGGGCCGCTGAAACTCTCGAAAATCAGCGGCAGGCAATCGGATCTCTTCGATGATCCGTTCGATAACTTCGACGGCTCGCCGATTTTCATCTAGCATTTCTTGGAGCGAAACGTTGCCAGCCACTTCTACTTTGAAATCGTTGAAGCGAGCTCCATTCCAGCCGTAGAGATGAATGGCTGGCTTGAATGCGGCGTCCAGCACGTTGGTTTCGATCTGATGAACTACGCCATCAGGACGAACGACAGTTCCACGAACGTTGTCTGGTGTGACTTCGAGGATCAATTGGTGCGTTCCCGCAAGGACCGCCTTACTTTGCTTGTCGCCGTCAAGTTGTGTGTTCTTCAGTCGTGTCGACAATGCGACATGACTTCTAGCTGCATCATGAGTCTTCACATCCAACGTATAGCCGGTCAATCCAGACGCGTCGCGTTGATCGTAGTACAAGATAGCGCGATCCGATGCTCCAATAACGACTTCCGTTGAGACGCGTATAGTCTGTCCATCTTCGACTTCGGGAAGCGGTATTTTCACGACGCCGTTGCCTGCAAGCATCAAGGATCCACCGCTGATCGATGCTCTGCCGCTCACACGTTCCATCTCGGCGTTCCACTGGCCAAAGTCGTCATGAAACACAACCGTTCCTGGGAGGAAGTCGTTACCATGAATCGCCACTTGGCTGTTTAACTCTTCCATTTCTTCATTCAGATCATCTCGAACCGATAAGCAGGCGTTCTCTCTCGCGGTTGCCGAAGATCCCAAAAGACAGCTTAAAGAATCGTTCGATCCTGAGAGGCTGCCAACGATGTCATTCGCAGTGAAGTGCACCACCGCATCGATGGGAGATGATGGGGAAAGTGCACCTTCGTTTGCGAGGTTAACAAGGTCCGGAGTCGTATCAGCCATGGCGTAGATCTCTTCAATCGTTTTGTCGACGATCTCGACGGCTCGCCGATTTTCATCTAGCATTTCTTGGAGCGAAACGTTGCCAGCCACTTCTACTTTGAAATCGTTGAAGCGAGCTCCATTCCAGCCGTAGAGATGAATGGCTGGCTTGAATGCGGCGTCCAGCACGTTGGTTTCGATCTGATGAACTACGCCATCAGGACGAACGACAGTTCCACGAACGTTGTCTGGTGTGACTTCGAGGATCAATTGGTGCGTTCCCGCAAGGACCGCCTTACTTTGCTTGTCGCCGTCAAGTTGTGTGTTCTTCAGTCGTGTCGACAATGCGACATGACTTCTAGCTGCATCATGAGTCTTCACATCCAACGTATAGCCGGTCAATCCAGACGCGTCGCGTTGATCGTAGTACAAGATAGCGCGATCCGATGCTCCAATAACGACTTCCGTTGAGACGCGTATAGTCTGTCCATCTTCGACTTCGGGAAGCGGTATTTTCACGACGCCGTTGCCTGCAAGCATCAAGGATCCACCGCTGATCGATGCTCTGCCGCTCACACGTTCCATCTCGGCGTTCCACTGGCCAAAGTCGTCATGAAACACAACCGTCTCGGATCGGTAGTTGCTGCCATATTGGGAGATCTGGCTTTCAAGAGTCGTGATTCTGCTATTAAGCTGTTCTCGCACGTCGAGACAAGCCGACTCTTCCACGCCGATGAAGCACGAAGTGGCCTCCGCTTCCATGCCCGGAATTACTTCTGCTACCTCTTGGACATGGGATCGCGCCAAAGTGTCAGCGCTCGGTAACACTTCTGCTACCCCAGCGAACACGCGACGGTCCTCCAACGCTTCACAGCACAATCGGCGAGTCACCAAAAAGGACTGACCACGCGATCGATTGGTACGGGCATTCGAAGGTGGCTTAATAGCCGTCGCCAACGAGACAACTTGGGATACAAAGGTTTGCAGGAAACGGAATGCAGTTTTCAACATGACTTTCTCCAGAAGTGAGGTGAGTGCGGGCATCCTGATGGTGCCAAAGTTTGTGTTAAGGACCGCCGGCAACTTGTCTCCAGATCAAGGGTTAGGGCAAGTTCACGGTCCCGCACTACTAAAGGTGAAAACTAGAGATGTTTCTGGACGAAAATATTTGGATTCTTTGAAATTACCGGTGACAATTCGGCAGAACGAATCCGCTAGTTGATCTGACCATTGTTTGCTATTGGGCGGCCCGATTCCCTAATTGCTTGCAGCAAGCAACATCACACGATACAGTTGGCACTACTACACGTGAATTCGATGCGATTCAGTCGCAGATTCTCTTGATCCGTTTGAGCAGCAATATCGATTGTCCGGACACCACGTACCGGTTTGCCAGTCAGAAGGCGATCCCTGTTGACCCACAAGAGTTCGCTCAGAGCAGCAGCATCTCGTCGATCCGTCTTACGATTCTTCCGTTCTTCCGGCTGAATCACAATTACCTTGTGACAACGATAGTCTTGCAGCAACCTAATCAACCAATCGTTGAAGCCGCACACTACCACAACTGCAATGAACGACTCACCATCACGGAGGCGTTCCCGAGTCAGCTTCGAAAAGAACTCATGGATTTTCTCCGACCGCGTCGACACCTGCCGAGCCTGCAAGACATCGCCACTGTCATCACGCAACGAAATAGTGAGCTGTCGTGCATGTTGATCGATTCCAAGGTACAACATCGACGGCGATTAACGCGTCCCGCTGCATTTGCTGGTCCACGGCTCTGAAGAGACCCAGATATTAGGCGAAATGAGACGTGTTTTGGTCGACAATGGACGGCTTGAGCGTAGGGAAAGATTTACCTCAGACGCCCAGCGATTGTTTTCCATTCTTCCGCTGTAATGGACTCAGGTTGGCGATTGGCGAATTTGCCGTCTTGGATCTGGGAACTCCATGCGAGGCGGACGGAGATTCCATACTCGGCGATTCGCCAAAGTAGCTCTTTGAAGCCGGTTTCTCCTTCTTCGTCGCAGTCAGGCATGAGGACGACTCGATTGTTTGCGACCTGATTGGCGAATTGGACGATCTTTGCGACTTGTTCGTCGGTTGCTCGGTTCGAACAGAGTCCGACGGCGGCGACTCCGAGTGTGTCGAGACGAATGACATCGTTCATGCCTTCGACGACAACGAGACCGTGGCGTTTAAGTGACTGGACGACCGCTGGCTCTTTGAGTCGCGAGGCGTGCTGGCCATAGAGTTCGAGTCCTCGATGATAGCCTTTGACATATTTGTGCTTCATCGGTTTCGTGCTGTGTGGTTTGCCATCGCGCAGCCACTTCTGCCACTTCTCGTCGAATCCGGCGTCCCGGCCCGAGTATGTAAGGACTTCGTCACCCTGATTGAAGTGAGTGTAAACAACCCAACCGCGAAACATGCTGCGCCCATCACCACGCAACCACAGGGCTCTTCGCTAGTTTCATCAGGCTCCACTCTCGAATCAGGGTAATCGAGAGCGCAGGATGACCAGCGGGAACTCTGGTGTGGATTTTATATTTCGTTTCCCCACTCAAACATGAAAATTACAAAGGAGGTCAATAAGCCCGTGAAAGTGTTCCGTGCTCACGGTGTTTCGGCCAAAATATTCAAGAACCGAAATGAAGACGGAGCACAGTACTATAAGGTGATTGCTTGCAACAGTCGCACAACGACCGGGTGCAAGGGAACAATACGTGGTCGCGGCGTTCGCTGCATTCGAATCGTCTTGTGCGATCGCAGTGTGATTGTACGTCGTTCAAAGTCCACGTCTGCCCATTGAAGGTGCCTCGCTTCGCTCGGGCGACATCCGGTGAAACTGAGAAAGAACAGTACTTGTCGAAAGCGGGCACCAGGTGTGGGCTTTCGCCGGTGGCGGCTAGCAGTACCGCGCAGCAGTGCTTGAAATTCGTCTGGCGTTATATCGCGGCGAGCCGAACCTGCCTTCTGCGAAAATCCCTTGAACGGATTGGCGGCGATTCGCCTCGCATTTACAGCCCAATTGAAGGCTGTATGTACAGCCATCACTGCGTCCCGTTTTGTCCAGTCACTCTCCCATTCAGGGTGGCAGTTGAGCCATTCTTCAAGATTATCTGTTCTACACTCCCTTACTTCACGCCAACCATGCATCTCTGCGAAGGATTGCAAGTAAGGTTTGCGTTGAGCGACGGTACTCTTCGCGAGCGGAGGAAAACGCACTTCGATGTACCGTTCAATGACCGATACAACAGTCTGCTCGTGCGATTCAGGCGATGGATTGTGGCGAGCGAGAACTCGCAAATCCTCAAGGCGTTCTTGGGCAGCCTTCTTGCTGCGTCGACCTTTGGCAAGTTTGACTTTCTTGCCATTGATCCATGCCATCCACCAGCCGGTTTGGTTATAGAACCACGGTTTTGCTTGACGAGACATCGTCGACCCTCCCTTTAATTGAAAAACTGCATTGACCAGGGAAGGTCTTTCTCGGCCCCGAGGCAGCCACCTCGGGGCTTTATTCTGTCCACTATACCGTCCACTTGGGATCGGCGGTCAGAATAAATGCTCTCTGTAAATCATGTTACCAGAAGAGCTTAGTCTAGTGGGCGGTACTGGATTCGAACCAGCGACCTCCACGATGTCAACGAGTGAGTCCCCTATCGTAAGTGACGATACCAAAGGACTTACAAACGGCGATGGGACCGCTTGCACTACTGCTTGCACCAGCGAAGCAGATTTGGAGCAAATTGCCGCCGATTTGCGGGACCGTTTGACGGTTGATGAATGTCGCCAGTTGGCTGAGTTGCTATCGCAATCAGACAACGATGCGTCCCCAAAAGGCGATGAGTCGAGCTAGTGTTTTGAGCAAGTGTGGGCAGTTCGCACAGCAATGTCGTATGTCAATCTAGCGAAGCTAGGCATGGGAGAGGATACCCAACGTGCAACACTATAGACGTGCAACATTGGTACAGGAGGAGTGAACCGCAAAGGGATGCCACCCGCCCAAAATTGTCGCGTTTCCAAACTACAAGAATGGTGCGTTTCAAAAGTGGATTGACCCAGAGTGCGGGTTCTCGGTGGCTGCGTCTTACAACTACCTAAATGCGTGGGTGCATTTTGGTCCGAGTGTAATTATTACACTCGTTA